>CAVYUY010000033.1:0-317219 GCA_963771765.1 uncultured Acidobacteriota bacterium | reverse complement strand
AGCATAATCGCCAAGATCATCCGCCGCCTTCCCAATCGCGAGGTGAAGCCGCAAGCGTTGCGCTGATTCGAGTCCCGGCGTATCCAGCGCAGCTTTCATTTCCTGGAGCAGATCATCGTCATCTCTTGTGACCGGACGACACCGGACCAGTTCGTAATAGCTGCCAGCCAGCGTCGGCGCGATCGCAATCGCGCGCTGGAAGCATGAACGTGCTTCGTCAAAACGACCGAACTCAGACAGCAGGTTGCCCAAAAGATCGTGGGTCATGGCATTCTGGGGATCGAGAGCCAAGGTCTGCCGAAGAACCTGCTCGGCTTCCTGATTGCGATCCTCGGTCAGAAGTGCCCGTGCCTTGCCCAATCGTCCGAAGCTGGTCTTGCCCCCAGTTGCCGACGCGCGCCGGAAACACCCAATTGCCTCCTCGCGATGTCCAAGTTCGTAAACGAGAGCACCTGCCCGGAACCACGCTTCAGTCAGTGATGAATTCAATTGCGTGGCGCGGTGGTATGCCGTGATTGCACCTCCAAGGTTGCCGATCTTCTCCAAAGCGATTCCCATCCGGAAATGTGCGTCGGCATATCGAGGATTGATCGCGACTGCGCGTTGTAGCGCCTCGATCGCCTCGGGGGTGATACCAATCTCAAGGCAGGCGAGACCGAGATCGTGTTGGATGATGGCGTTGAATGGTTCGATCAAGGCCGCTTCACGCAGCGGTGCGATCGCTTCGGCTGGTTTCCCGAGACGAAGAGACGCGGTGGCCATCGCGAGCAAAGGCGCGACCTGGCGCGCCGCTGTGTTTTGAAGTTGGGGCATAGTGCAAACCGGCGCGAAGCCTTAGAAAGCCAGCTTCAATGCAAACTGAATCTGGCGCGGTGTTCCCGATCCCACGGGGCTGACTGGAGTCGTCGTATTCACCGTCTGGCTGATCACGCCGAAACCAGAAGCTGTGAAGTCCGCCTGCGGCAAGCCGTACTGCGGGTGATTAAAGATGTTGAAGAATTCGGCACGGAATTGGAGGTTCGTGCGCTCGGTCAAGTTGACTCGCTTGCCGAGGCCCAGATCCATTTGCCAGGCGCCCGGGCCCCTTACCGCATCGCGGGATAAATCTCCCCAAGTCTTAGAGGCAGGCACCGCGAAGGCGGCAGGATTGAGCCATTGCGCGATGGTCGATCCTCCCGGGGGAGTCAGAGAAACTCCCGGCACGCGGTCTGGTCGTTGGCCACTCGTGTTTCCGTCCGGTGTGTCGGAGGATGACCGGTCGATCGAAACGTTCACGGGAAATCCGGTGCGAGCCGATAAAGTCGACGTGATTTGCCATCCACCAAGAACGCCGCGTGCTATCCCGGCCTCATTGAGGAATGTCTTGCCCACTCCGAACGGAAGTTCGTATATCGCATTCGCGTTGAAAACGTGGCGCACATCCCAGATGCCGTCAGCGCGCTCGCAGGCTTGACACGCCACGTTCTGGGGCACCAGCGAATCGCCATCGCCGCTCCCGTTTGAGCCGTCATCGATTTCATGGGACCACATGTAGTTAGCGGAGAGCAAAAATCCTCGCGAAAACGAGCGCTTCACTGCGATTGAGAGACCGTGGTAATTACTGTTGTCTTTGTTGCCGCGCCAGCTCACGATGCCGAAGTCCGGATGCGGTTGCAACCCGGTAACAGGATCGAAGACGTTTACTTCCGACAACGTCAGCAGGTGCGTGCCTTTGCTTCCGACATAAGACACCGTGCCAACGAAATCTGCAGGAAGTTCTTGCTGTACCGAAAGTCCCCATTGCGTTACATACGTGTCCTTGCGGCGGCGGTCGTCGTCACGCGGGGAGACGATGCCTGTCGTCCCCTGAAGAAATGGGTCGATTGGAAAACTCAGTGTTGGAATGTTCTTGTTCAGCAGGGTATATGCGAATACTTCGTTACTGATGGGCAGGTTCTGATCGTCAAGTTGTCCGTCTTCATGATAGATGCCGAAACCCGTGCGGACGACCGTGTGACCGCTCTTGGTTGGCGCCCATGCAATCGCGATACGCGGATCGATATCTCCGTAGTTAGGCTGGCCAAAGCTTGCGCCCACTCCGCAGAAGCCTTGAGGACCGCAAGTCGCGAAATCAAACGGATTTGCACGCCCCTGCACCTCGTGGAAAATATTGAAGAAGCTGTACCGCGCGCCAACGTTCAGCGTGAGGTTCGGCGATGCCTTGATTTCGTCCTGGAGATAGCCAAAGAATGCAGTCTTACGCAATCCGTTGATCGGTAACGCTCCATTCAACGTAGCTTTGCTGACTTCGTTCTGATCAAAGGCCTGTTCCGCGCTGAGGGTTCCGACCGCTGAATACGAGATCGCGCCGGCTTCGGTGTTTCCCTGGTTCAGTTGAATGCGCCGAATTTCTACTCCCGCCTTCAGTGTGTGACTTCCCTTGATCCAGGTCAGATTGTCAATTTCGGAAAATGAGTTGCCTATCCCTTTGCTGATGCGGTTATTGTTGAGCGTGGTGAAGCCCGAAACCGAAACCGTGTAGGGGATTCCGGTGTGATTAATGTCGGTCGTGATCGCGGTGCCGCGATTAAATCCGAACTTCGCCTCGTTGATGAGATTGGGAGAGAAAAGGTGTAGCAGTTCGATGCCGCCATTGATGGGAGCTGATGTCAGCTGCTGTTGGTCTTCGAGGTATTGGCCAGAACTGGCCAAGGGCTGGGTATTCACCGCACGGTCGATATTGAAGCGGACGAAGGCCGTCGTCTTCTGCGAGAACCGCTGGTCCAGCCGAATCATCCCCGAGTTCTCATTTACTACCTGCGTGCCTTCGCTCGCAAACACCGCACTGTTTGGATCATTCGCGTTGATCAGATCGCTGTGCGGATAGGCATTGAGAATCGGACCCAGTACTGGAGAATCAGCCGCAACCTGTGCGCGAAAGGCTTCGCTCGGGACAAAGCCCTGCAAAGGAAACCCCCAGCGTTGCCGGTAGCCTTCATAGGCGACGAAGAAAAATGTCTTGTCGCGCACAATTGGACCGCCCAGCGAACCTCCAAACTGGTTCAGATGCAGCGGTTGCCGCGGGCGGGGAGGAAACGGCACTGGCTGCGTGGCATCGAAAACATTGTTACGAAAGAATTCAAATACATCGCCGTGTAGTTGATTCGTACCCGAAGGCGACGTGACCGCCAGCTGCGGGCCGCCGGTACTTCCGGCCTCGGCTGTGGCAAGCATCGAATCGACTCGGAATTCACCGATTGTGTCCAGCGGAATGGAGAGTCGGACGTAGGGCTGCTGCGGCTGGTTCACGATGTTTGTGGCGTCGATGCCGTCGTAGGTGAAATTGTCGTCATCGCGGCCGCGACCCGCGAACCGCACGGACCTTTGGTTGCTACCGCCGGTGTCGACCGCACCGGGTACGAGTGCCGTGAGCGTCGCCCAGTTACGTCCGTTGAGCGGCAACTCCCGAGCCTGCTCCTGCTCGATACGCGCGCCCAGGGCATCCGAGTTTTCGTCGATCTGCTCGGAACTCGCCGAAACCTCGATCCTCTGTTCCCCCCCGGAAACCTGCAGCACAGCGTTCAGCGTCCGCGTGCGACCCACGACTTCTTCGACGTCGAGAAACGTGAGAGTCGTGAATCCCCGGCGCTCGAAGGTGATGGTGTAAATCCCAACCGGCAACTCTGGAATGTCGTAGGTTCCGGTAGGAGACGAAGTTGCTTTTCGTTGGAGACCTGTGGCAACCTCGACAGCCGTTACCTCCGCCTGAGGCAAAACGCCGCCCGAAGGGTCCGTGACGGTACCGCTCAGACCCGCGCGATCAATTTGCGCAAAAGAAAATGATGTCACGCACAGAAAAAGGCCCACCACAAAAGGCGAGCAGCGGGTGGTGTGTTTGAGGTTCCAGCGCTTGAGTTCGAAGTTCCAAGTTCTGTGGCGTCGCATTTGAAACTCCCCTGATCTGAGATCGCTTCCCGCGATTACAAATTCGTAACGTTAGGCCGGTGCTGTTACGCCTCCGTGAAAGTCAAATGAAGTTTCAGTAAATCTCGGTCAAAAAGCGCGCCGCACCGCGACTTGCCATTTTTCACCGACGGTTCACATTCGTCTAACCTGCGGTTCACAAACTGCCACTATCTTTCAGACATCAGGAGAGGACGCATACCCCATCGCCTTGCGAGCCTGCGCCTATCGTGAGCTTCGCACGGCCCATGGGTTGACTTCAATTCTACGTTCTCTAGCGGTTACGAAAAAATCGGAGTAGGTTCATGCGGGTTCTGGTTGTTGAAGACGAAATAAAGACCGCCAAGTTTCTGAAAAAGGGCCTCACTGAGGCAGGTTTTGTTGTGGATGTGGCCCTTGATGGTTCCGAGGGCTTACATCTGGCGCAAGAAGTCGAATTCGATCTCATCATTCTGGATGTGATGCTTCCCGGTCTGGACGGCTGGCAAGTCTTGGCTCGATTGCGCCAGTCGGGGCAAAGCGCACTCGTCATGTTCCTGACAGCTCGCGACGCCATTCACGAGAGGGTGCGGGGCTTCGAGTTAGGGGCCGACGACTACGTCATCAAGCCCTTTGCGTTTTCCGAACTGCTGGCAAGAGTCCGTTCGTTGCTTCGGCGAGGGCCGGTTCGAACCCAAGCAAACATTCAGCTCGCAGATCTGGAGATCGATCTGCTGCGTCAGCGCGTCACCCGCGGCGGGCAACGCCTGGAGCTGACCTCCAAAGAGTTCATGCTTCTGTCGCTCTTGGCGCGGCGGGCCGGAGAAGTGCTCTCTCGTACCCTGATCGCCGAGGCCGTGTGGGACATGAATTTCGACAGCGATACAAACGTTGTCGATGTTAACGTGCGGCGCCTGCGTAGCAAGTTAGATGATCCATTCCCTCTTAAGTTGATCCACACCATCCGGGGCGCCGGCTATGTCTTGGAATCTGCGGGATAGGTTCGCAACAACTTTGCGGTTCGGTGGAACTCTCGCCTTTCGCCTGACTGCCTGGTATGCGCTCGCAGGCCTCGGTCTCGTCGTCTTGGCGAGTGCCGGCCTCTATCTCGTTCTAGTTACGGAACTGGACAAAAGCACCGATTTGTTTTTGGCCGACAAGCTGCACGTCCTGGGAACCATGCTACGAGAACGCCCGGATGACTGGGACGCGCTGCGCGAAGAAATTGAACTCGAATCGGCTGCCCGGCGATATCAACAATTTTATATTCGCCTGTCGGACGAACGCCATGCTTCGCTGCTGACTACTCCCGGCATGGCAGAGCTCTTGGATCTGCCGCAACTCACGGCTCAGACAGAAAGCCACCCGGGCCATACTCTTCAGATCAAGGGCCGTACCGGACAAATGTATTCCGTGACAAGCGCGATCTTGCCGGTAGGAACGGGCCTAAGAAATGACAACGTTGAGGTCGCGATCGATGTTTCGCAGGAAGAAGAATTGCTCGCTCTATTTCGTCACCGCTTCCTGGTAATCCTGCTCGGCATGACCGCCGTCTTTCCTTTGGCCGGCTATCAGATCGCGCGGCGTGGCATCCGGCCGGTAGAAGAGATGGCAACGACCGCGCGTCACATTAGCTCGACGAACTTGCGCGAGCGGATTCTTGCTGAGGGATATCCGGTTGAACTGGCATCGCTGGCTGCTACTTTCAATCAGATGCTCGATCGGCTCGAAAACTCCTTCGAGCGAATCTCCAGATTCTCCGCCGACATTGCGCACGACTTGCGAACACCTGTGAACAATATTCGAGGTGAGGCCGAAGTTGCCCTCGCCCGTGCGCGGTCCGTCGACGAATACAGGGAAGTGCTGGAATCATGCCTGGAAGAGGCCGTGCGTCTCTCGAAGTTGATCGGCGATCTGCTTTTCCTCGCGCGGGCGGAAAACCCTTTGGAGCACGTGCGTCGCGAGCGCGTAGACGTGACCGAATTACTCGGCGGCGTGCAGGAATACTACGAAGCTTCGGCGGCTGACGCGGGCATATCCCTCTCCACTATATCCTCTGCCGAACCTGTTACTGCGAATCTGGATCGAGCGTTGATGCAAAGGGCGGTGAGCAACTTGGTGTCAAACGCGGTGGCCCACACGCCTCGCGGAGGAAGGGTGTCACTGCAAACCAATTCTGATCCTACGACGATCCGGATTGAAGTCTCCGACAGTGGCGTCGGCATTCCCGCGGAAGCGCTGCCGCGCGTCTTTGATCGGTTCTTCCGCGTCGACACTTCTCGTACACAAACATCCGGCGGCACCGGCCTTGGCCTTGCCATCGTTCAGAGCATCATGCTGCTGCACGGCGGCGACGTCCACATATCGAGCCAGCCCGGACAAGGTACGCGCGTCACGCTGAGCATGCCGATCTCTGTCGCAAGCTAATGACCATCGGGGAGCTTCCACGGTAATGAACGAGACCGAGTTTTTGATTCCGCGTTGATGACGGCGACGTCGGACTGCACGGTCCGAGTTGGCATTCTGAGCTTCTTTTGTCGCTTGGTCATCGGCTTTTTTGGGGAGGTATTGCCATCGTTGCGCTTTGTCGACCCAGAACCCGATTCCAAATGAACCAACAATTCTGAGCGAAGAACCCGGCAAATTGTCCCTCGTTTCCCTAGTGTTCGGCGCGAGATGGAGTTTTATTTTCCTATCAATCTGCTTTAGTCAGCTTAAAGACTGTACCTGTACCATTCGTTCCCCCTTGGCCCGTGGTTCCGTAAAGATTGCCCGCTTTGTCGATTGCCAAACCGCCAGAGGAATAGACGCCATTGGGGAAGGTGTACAGCGTCGCAACTTCGCCTGACGGCGTGACCTTGTAAATCGAATAGTCATTACTGGTGCTCGTGAACCCGAGGATGCCATAAAGATTTCCTTCCGGGTCTCGCACCATCGACGCACTTCCAGAGCAACAGAAAGTGAGGACTGACTCTTCTCCTAATGTGGTTATCTTAAATATTCCACTGGCATCAAGACCAAAAGCGGCTCCGCCGAACATGTTGCCATCAGCATCCTGGGTCAACTTGCCGCCGGGATATTCAAGATCGGTCGAGCTGTTGTAAGGAAACACATGAAGAACGCTCAGCACACCAGAAGGGGTGAGTTTGAATATGACCCCGGCCACGAGCAACGTGGTTGAACCGCCGTCTTTGGTTGCGCCATAGAAGTTCCCATCCCTGCCAACTATCAGGCTGCCGACTGGATTGCTTCCGTACAGGCCCCCCGCCGTATTGAAATTGAATACGACTGAAAACACGCCTTGTTTCGAGATTTTGTAAATACTATTGACGCTCCCGCAATTGTCTCCGGTACAAAACGTATACCCGTATAAATTTCCTGTGGCATCGAGTGTGACAGCGTTCAGGGGGTTATTTCCATCCGCTCCTCCCGCGAAGTCATGCAGGACTGTCTCCTGCCCGCCCGGCGTAAGTTTGAAGACCGTGCCCATCCCGTATGCACCCCCGTAAAAGGTCGTGCCATACAAATTCCCCTCCGCATCACGAACCACATTTGTCCAAGGCTGTTCGCCATCGGTTCCGTCGAAGCTGTGCATGACAGATAGTGTTCCCTTGGGCGTGACTTTGAACACCGTGCCGCCGCCATAAGAAGGTCCCTTCGCGCCCCCTAGATGGTGGTTCCGTAGAGAATGCCCGCGGCGTCGATGATGAGGCTGCCGTAGGGATCATTAGGTCCCCTTTTCGCCTGAGAAGGAAAGTTAACTAACGTGGAATAAGTGTAGGTCTGTGCGCTGGCAAGCAGCGGCAGAAACAGGAAAGCAAACAGCAACTTGTTTTTCACAGTGACTCCTTTTGCAGGACAGGCGTGGGAGCTGCCGCCATTTGTCGGGCATCGTCTATTTGACTCAGCCGACTACGAATGTCAAGTTCCGAGTTCGGTCGGTATTCACGGTAGAGGATATGATCGTGAATCTTCGCGCTGCGGGGCAGATTCCGAGCGCCATCCGCGCTACTCACGAGCCAGATCTGCGCCAATACGTGCCTGAATGCTCAAGTGTGCGACACAAGCATTCAGGCCGAGATCAAGCAAGCCATCCGTGTTCGCGGGAACTCAACCTGCAGAGCTCCATCACCAGTCGTGATCTTGATACCAAGACCAGTGGGGTACACAACTTTGGCATCGCCGTGATCCCAAGGTATTTTCGTTGTTGCCGGACCATCCACTCGCCAAACTCCCAGCAGAGTCTGAGCCGAAGATTGCATTCCCAAGGCAATCGGCGTTTTGGAGTTGGTGACATCAGACAATCCAAGCGGATAAAAAGGAACGGCATCGAGGATGTTCCTGCGGAGCTCCTTATAAATCCGGATACTTTCGGCTACCTGTTTCCATCCCTCTGCGGAAAGCGAATCGAGACGCCCGCTTTGATGAATGCGGCACATCATCGCCGTGACCATGTTGAAGCTGGCTTGATCGGCGTCTGCATTGGCCAATGGATAAGACCAGATTGCGAGTTGCTCCGGCAAAACGGCTGCTGACGCACCGACTAGAATTGCAGGCAGCTTTAGATAATCTTCCTGGTCAGTCATCGACTGGATCTGGAGGCGGCTGAGCATCGCATAATCCATGCGCCCGCCCCCACTGCCGCAGTTTTCAACGATCAGGTCCGGGTAGCGGGTCAGAATGCTGTCCAGCCAAGCAAGGTGCGCACGATTGTGTTCAAGCAAGCCTTGTCCGAAGCTGTCTGCGTTGAGCTCAGTTCCTTGCAGCGAATCGACGTTGTAGTCCATCTTGATGTAGCCAACGCCGTATTCGTTCACCAATCTCGCAATCACCTGATCGAGATATGTCCGCACTTCCGGGTTACGGAAGTCGAGCAAGTATCGAGAGTTCTTCAGCACTCTCTTGCCATGGCGCACAAAGAACCAGTTGTCTGGCTTTTGGGCCAGCCCGGATTTTGCTCCGGCAACCTCCGGTTCAAGCCAGAGACCCGGAATCATCCCATTTTTTCTAATCTGATCGAGCACGAACTTGAGCCCGTGCGGCCAGCGGCTGGAAGTCGGCAGCCATGAGCCAATGGTTTGACTCCAGTCCTCTTTGATATCTGCGTACCATCCGGCATCGATAACGAAATATTCGCAGCCTGCTTTCGCGGCAGCGGCAATCAGCGGCAATTCCTTCTCTTCGGTGGGATCGCCCCAGAGGCAATTCATGTAGTCGTTAAAAATCACCGGGCATCGAGAGTTGGCCTTATGCGGTTTGGCACAGGCCGCACGCCGATAGCGGGTCAAAGCCGCGACCGCATCGCCAAACTGCCCACGCACGCATCCGATCGCTACTGGAATTGTCTCGTAAGTTTCTCCAGGCTTCAGATTCTTCCAGGCCGCAGAATGCAGGTCATCCGGGCCGCCGAGGTAGGCGTAGACATCATCTGCATAATTGTCGCGGGCCGATGCGTTGGAGATTTCCCAATACCACGATCCATTGTGTTCAGTCTGCCAAAACCACGTCAGGCCCAGCTTCGTATTTTCTGCCATCGCCATCGGCAGGTACCGCTCTGTGGACCAACTGCCGACGCTGCCAGCCTGCGCTTGCGACCAGCTTGTGCGTTCATTTTCCACGAATCCCATCTCCGACGGACGGAGAGTGTGCCATTGCCCCTCGGCCATCCAGCTGTTCACCGCGGTGTGGATGCGCAGTTCGCGATCGAAGTTCTGTGGATCGGCCAGTCCGTGAAGCATTGCCGAACTCAGAAACTCTATGCCCACCGCGGCCGTTCCGGCATTCGTGATCCGTGTGTAGCGGCGAACCACCGGGAGTCCATCGAAGGATTCATATACAGATTCCACATTCAGTCGCAAAACCGGGTCATTATGCATACATGTCAGGCGCTTGCCGGTTGGAGTGGATTCCTCGCGTTTGCCCGCGAACCGTAGCCTGGCGCCTGGCTGCCCCATTCCCGATTTCATGCCCTGATCGGGAGAATTCTCCCCACTGCATTGGAGTGCAACTTCCACACCTAGGGTAGGAACAACTTCTGGCGAAGTTCCGACCGGAAGGAAGCGACCTTGCCGCAACTTCCCATCTCGCACGTCGAACGAAAACACAAGATCCGATGTCTGCCACTGGAAGGGAAGAGCAGTGCTGGACGGAGAATCGAGACTGAAAAGACGCGGCGCGAAGGCGCCGAATGCAGCCACTCCACCGGACACAACAAACGTGCGTCGATTCATTGAGATAACTGAGGTTAGTTATCGATAACTGTAGCGAGACTGTCAAATCCCTTGGGTATTGTCAAGGACGAATTCTGGACAGAATGTAGTCAGCACTGAAGGCGAGCGAGTTCGTTCTGGCTGGGACACTAACCGCGTACGTTGGTTTTCCTTGGCAGGCGCTGAGTCGCGCCACGCTGCGTCGATCGCCGGGTGATTAATTCCGGTTGCAGCACAACGCTCTCGGGGGGCGGCGGCACTTTGGAGTCGAGAATCCCTAAAGCGATGCGGGCTGCTTCCGCCCCGATGCGGCGGCTGTGCTGATCGATACTCGAAAGTGGAACGCGGAGCGAGTCGTCATAGTGAAGGTTCCCGCAACCGATGACGGCGACGTCCTCAGGAATTCGAAATCCGTGGTCCAGCGCGTAGTTCATCGCGCCCATAGCCAGCGGATCATTGAAACAGAAGACCCCATCGGGCCTGTCCTCAAGATGTAGGAGTTGGCGCATCGCTTCGGCGCCGCGTTGTTTGGTTTCCACATCCCCCTTGTGCTCACTGATGACGCAATCATCTTTGATTCTCAAGCCAGCTTGCGCCAAAGCCCGTTTGTAGCCTTCCAGCCTGCGAATCGCAGGGCTGGTTTCCGGGCCGCGGATGTGCGCAATTCTCTTGCATCCCACGTCGATCAGGTGCTTCGTTGCGAGCAGTCCGACCGCCTCATCATCTACACCAACGAAATTCGCCGAAAGGCCCGGCAGCGTGCGATCGATCAAGACATACGGCGTTCTTTGCCTTTCAATCCGGAAGAAGAGGTCAACAGTCGGTCGACAAGTAGCAATGATCAGCGTATCGAGGCGGCGCGCCAGGAGTTGTTCGATCTCCTGCTCCTCAAGGTCCGGATCTTCCTCAGAGGACGAAACGATTAAATAGTAGCCACACGCTCGCAAGGCCTCGGATATGGAATTGGCAATCTCGGCGAAGAACGGATGAAGCAGGTCTGGGACCACCAAACCGACCAGATATGTGCGCCCAGTAACAAGGCTGCGAGCCGCCAGATTCGGCCGATAGTCCAGTTCCTTCACGCGGGCGAGAACCCGTTCTCGGGTTTCGTCTCCGACATCGGGATGATTGCGCAAAACTTTTGAGATCGTGACTACAGATACGCCGAGATCTCTCGCGATGTCCTTCATCCGCGTGGTCATACCCCGGCAGTATACAGAAGGCCTCCAAGGTGACCGCAGGGGATCGCTGCTTCAGCCGGTTTGCCTCATTCACATCACTCGTTGACATCGATTACTTTACCGATTATCGTCTGTGGATGAAATGCTCAAGGCTGGCGTTGGAGCAGAGTTTAAGGTGTAATACAGGCGCTTCAAAGCCATCGTGAGGCATACGACATGACAACTTTGCAAAACACGAAACGAGTGATTACCGCAGATTCGCCGAGGAAGAAAGAGGATCTGATCGTGATCACGGGCGCCGGTGGTTTCATCGCCGGCAATCTGGTTCTGTATTTCAAAAAGAAGGGCTTCGCCAATATTCGAGCTGTAGACAAGAAACCGCTCTATGACTGGTACTTGCGCGTTCCCGAAGTAGAGAGTCTGTGTCTCGACGTAAGCACTGAGGCGAGTTGCAGTCGCATTTGCGAGGGGGCGAAAGAAGTCTACAACCTTGCGGCGGACATGGGGGGTATGGGCTTCATCGAACGTTTTCGCGTCGAATGTCTGCGCTCTGTTCTGATCAACACTCACATGATCGACGCGGCATACAAGGCGGGCGCGCAGCGGTATTTTTTCTCCAGTTCAGCCTGTGCCTACAACACCCTGCTGCAAAAAGACCCGAACGTCCGGGCTTTAAAAGAGTCCGATGCTTATCCCGCGATGGCGGAACGCGGCTATGGGTGGGAGAAACTGTTCTCCGAAATGGTCTGCGAGGAATACTGGCACGAACGCGGCATGAAGACCTTCATCGCCCGATTTCACAATGTCTATGGGCCACACGGCACGTGGGATGGCGGGCGCGAAAAGGCGCCTGCGGCAATTTGCCGCAAGATGATCGAAGCGATCGACTCCAACGACTTCCAGATCTCGATTTGGGGTGA
Organism: uncultured Acidobacteriota bacterium; assembly: GCA_963771765.1. GTDB lineage: Bacteria > Acidobacteriota > Terriglobia > Terriglobales > Acidobacteriaceae > Sulfotelmatobacter. The sequence continues at coordinate 304,988 of CAVYUY010000033.1, read as the reverse complement.
CGGCAAGCAGACGCGGAGCTTCATGTACGTCGACGATTGCGTCCAGGGTATCGACAAGATCACGCACTGCGACGAATTGATAGCAACTCCGATTAATCTTGGCTCCAGCGAACTCGTCAGCATCGACACATTGGTCAGCAAGGTGGAGAAGATTGCGGGAAAGACGTTGAATCGCAGCTATGATCTCGAAGCTCCCCGGGGCGTCGCGGGCCGCAACTCAGACAATACTTTTATCAAGAAAGTCCTGGCCTGGGAGCCCGACACGCCGCTGGATGAGGGGCTTGCGATCACGTACCACTGGATCAGGGATCAATACGATCGGCGCAAAGCGGGAGAACGCGTCGGCATTGGCTAGCGAATGATGAAATCATCCGCATCCCTTCGATCGGCGTTTGGCTCCCTTCCTAACCGGCTCCAACTTGCGGGCGGCTGGATCGATCAGCCATTTGTATCGCGATTGAATCCCAAACCGCCGGGCGCCATGGTAGTCGTTCAAATCGAGCCAAATTTTCGTCCCATGGATCGCTCGGGTCTGGCCAGCGGCACGCGGGTGATCGCCGATCGTTTGTGGGGCGGGAAGATACCGAAGCGCCCATGGGACGAGCTTGCGCGCGAGCTCTACGAAGCAGAGAACAAAGGCAAGGCCGAACCCAGCGGCTCGCAGGATATGATCGGATTGATTTATCCCGGCGTCAATCGGCTGGACTACGATTACGCTGCGAACGGCGGCATATTCCCGACACAGATTGAGTCGCTCACATCGCTCAGACACGCTCGTTGGCTGGAGAAAGTACTGCACCTTTTGCCAATCGAGCCGAGGCCGCACGGCTACAACCCGCTCGGCGTAAAACACCTGGAACGGAAATGGGTGACGCGCCTTGGGCGTAGCGGCCTGGATTGCTTCGAGGCAATTAGGAGGATGGATGTGGATGCGCTCGGCGCATCCCTCAACGAGACCATGCGATGTTGGGAGAAGTTGTTACCCCACGTCGTCGCCCATCCCTTGATCAAGATCGACTTGAAGGCAATTCTGCGGATCTACCAACGTTGCTTCCCCGGCGCAATGTTTTCAGGGTGCGGCGGCGGATACCTGATTGTTGTTTCAAAAGAGGCGGTCCCGGGAGCTCTTAAGGTTGTCGTTCGCACCGGATCGACAAACCACTCCGGATCAAGATGACAGTACAGGTCGTAGCCAGCGGCGGGTTCGACGATGTCACGTCGCGCGACATTCGTTTTCTCGAAGAGGCCGCCCGGCTTGGAGAACTCACGGTTCTGCTTTGGCCGGACTTGGTACTGCTACAAGTCAACGGTCGACCGCCGAAGTTTGCGCTTGCGGAAAGGAGGTATTTCCTCGGTGCCGTGCGTTATGTCAGCAACGTGATGGAAGCGGATCCAGCGCTTGATTACGACGCCCTCCCAGAGACTCTGCGCGTCGATGTTTGGGCAGACTACCAGCCTACGGCAAATTCTGCCCGTGAGAAGTATGCGCGAGAGCGCAACATCGTCTACCACAACTTCGCGCCTGAAAGTTTGAGCGGTTTCCCGGAGGCGCCACCGGTGCCATGTGGATCGGAGCGGAAGAAACTTGTTGTGACGGGCTGCTACGACTGGCTGCACTCCGGCCACGTGCGATTCTTCGAAGAGGTCAATTCCTACGGGGACGTTTACGCGATCGTAGGTCACGATGCCAACATCCAGCTACTCAAGGGAAAAGGGCATCCGCTCTTGCCGCAGATGGAGCGTCGCTATATGGTCGGTTGCATCAAGTACGTAAAACAGGCACTGATTTCGAGCGGCGACGGGTGGCTGGACGCGGATCCGGAAATCCGCAGATTGAAGCCAGACGTCTACGCGGTGAACGAAGATGGCGATGTTGGCGGCAAGCGAGCTTACTGCGCGACACACGGGATCGACTATCTTGTGCTCAAGCGGAGGCCAGCGCCGGGGTTGCCGAAACGTACCAGCACAGACCTGCGTGGATTTTAGATTCGTTTCTGAGTGTTTGGCATGATTAAAGCCGGAATATTGAACCCGCAAATCAACTCCCTGATCAGCCGCGTGCGCCACACCAACACGCTGGTGATCGCCGACCGGGGTTTTCCCTTCTGGCCCGAAATCGAGACCATCGACATTTCGCTCGTCGATGACCTGCCTACCGTCTTGCAAGTACTGCAGGCAATCCGGCTCAACTTCGTCGCTGGCAGAGCCTGGATGGCCAGGGAATTCACCAAGAGCAATAGCATCAAGACCCGTTCGGCATTTACCCAGGCGCTGCACGGAATTGAATTGCAGTACGAGCCTCACGTGCAATTCAAACGGCGAGTGCCGCGGGCGATCGGTTTGATCCGCACTGGCGACATGATCCAATACGCGAACATTATTTTGGAGAGCGCCTAGAAAGTGAACTCGATGAATACGGAATCGAAGTCGTCGACGGATGGCGCTTCCCTGGCGGGCAGAGGCTTGTTTCACACACCCGATGGCAGGAACCTTGCCGTCACTTTCGTCCTAATCACGACGCTGTTCCTTCTATGGGGCTTCTGCAACGGGATGATCGACATCCTTAACAAGCACTTCCAGGACACCCTGCGCATCAACAAGGAGCAGTCGGGTCTGGTGCAGGCCGCCAACTACCTCGCCTACTTTCTGATGGCGATCCCCGCCGGTTTGATCGCGAAGAGATTCGGGTACAAAGGTGGCATTCTCGTTGGGTTGACGCTGATCGCGGTGGGTGCCTTCTGGTTCATTCCGGCGGTCAACATCGGGACATACTGGGCATTTTTGCTGGGGTTGTTCGTAATTGCGGCGGGTATGACTTGCCTCGAGACGATCGCGAATCCATACGCGACAGTTTTGGGCGCACCAGAAAGCGGCCCGACGCGCCTCAACATCGCACAAACGACCAACGGCGTCGGTTGGATACTCGGGCCGATCGTGGGCGGGTACTTTGTCTTTTCCGGCGCCGACGGGACCAACGCGAACGCCGGACTAACCACACCCTACGTGGGAATCGGTATTTTTGTTGTTGTCCTGCTGGTCATATTTGTGATGTCGCCCGTTCCTGACTTGCATGTCGAGGATGAAAGCCTTCCATCGGCCACGGATGATCGGCACCTCAGACTATCGAGTGCCCGCTTGACAGGCATCGGCGTTGTGCTGGCGGCGGTTTGTGCAGTGTTGTACTTTTTCATCGCCCCGATTTTGGGATTGGTGTGGACCTTGTTACAAATGACTCCGGCCTTGTTGCAGCCAACGAAATACGGTCTGCTCCTGGTAGCGTATGTGGCATCGTTCCTGGTCGTCTCGAGGAACTGGGACTTATTCCGGCGCAAGCATTTCACGTTGGGCGTGGCCACCCAGTTTCTCTATGTCGCGGCGCAAACCGGAATCTTCAGTTTCTGCGTGAACTACATTCTGGAAAATGATCCGGGAGTGACCCGCATGCAGGCCTCGCGATGGCTGGGTGCCATCGGGTTCGTTCTGTTCATGGTCGGGCGCATGTGCGGCAGCGCGGTGATCAGCCAGTCCAAGCCGGACCGGGTTCTCGCGATCTATTCGATCATCAACGTGGCGCTGGTTGCTGTAACTATGGGCGGCGGCAAACTCGGATTGTATGCGATGTTCACTTCGTTCTTCTTTATGTCTGTGGGCTTCCCGACAATCTTTGCTCTCGGTATCCGTGGTCTGGGAGAGCATACGAAGTTCGGCTCATCGCTGATCGTGATGTCCATCGTCGGTGGGGCGATTGCCCCGCCATTCATGGGGCACATCGCGGATATGCACTCGATGAGGACCGGTTTTGTGGTGCCGCTCGTCTGTTTCGTTTTTGTCTCTCTATACGGTTTCACGTGGCCCAAACTCTGCCGCCTCGACTAGCCATCTCGACAACACGCAAGCGCAGGGCGCGGTTCGATTGGCGGCCGCGCGGCTGAGAAGTCTTAACTTCGCGATGACGAAAGGAATACCCATGCTCTCCTATCCTTCGCTTTTGTCACGTTCAATTCGTAAAGTCGGAAACGTTGTACTCGCCTTGAGTACGGTTTGCTCCGTGGCTGCTCAGAGCGCCACGGCGCCGACTTCTTCTCAGGATCCGGCAAGTATCGATCAACTTTGGCAGAAGGCGGTCGGGAAATACGATGCACAACGTGCGGCGCTGCTGAAAGACGTGGACAGTGCGAACCATGAGGGGCCGTTTCGTCCCGATTGGGATTCCCTCCAGAAGTACGAAGTCCCCGAATGGTACAAGGATGCGAAGTTTGGGATTTTCATTCACTGGGGCGTTTATTCGGTGCCCGCGTTTGGCAACGAATGGTACCCCCGCAGCATGTATCAGTCGGGGTCGCCGGAATATGCCCACCATATCTCGACCTACGGACCGCAAGATAAGTTTGGGTACAAGGACTTTATTCCCAACTTCAAAGCCGAGCACTTCGATCCTGCCGCCTGGGCCGACTTGTTCAAGAAGGCGGGCGCGAAATACGTGGTGCCGGTGGCGGAGCATCACGACGGCTTTTCGATGTACGACAGCGGGCTAAGCGACTGGACGGTTGCAAAGATGGGACCCCGTCGTGACACGACGGGCGATCTCGCCAAAGCCGTGCGGGCAGCCGGTCTGCACTTCGGGTTGTCGTCGCATCGCGTGGAGCACAATTTCTTCCTCGGGGTTGGGCGCACCATTCCATCGGACATTAACGATCCTCAATATGCCGCATTCTACGGCCCGGCGCACACGTGGTTGAACAACAAACCGGGAACTCCTCTCGACGGCGATTTTACTTACGTTTCATCGGCGTGGGCTGACGATTGGCTCGCGCGGGGCGCGGAACTTGTCGAAAAGTATCATCCCGATATCGTGTACTTCGACTGGTGGATCGGACAGGCCTCGATCCGGCCGGATCTCACGCGCTTTGCCGCGTTTTACTACAACAGCTCTTTGAAGTATGGCGACCACGTCGGAGTCATCAACTATAAGGACTACGCGATGAACGAGCACGCCGGTGTGCTCGACCTCGAACGTGGCCAACTTGGCGACATTCGTCCTCTCCATTGGCAAACCGATACTTCCATCAGCAACAAGTCTTGGGGATACATAAAGGATGACACGTTCAAGTCGGCGGAATTCGTTGTCCATCAGTTGATTGACATAGTGAGCAAGAACGGCAACCTGCTCTTGAACATTGGGCCGCGTTCAGACGGGACGATTCCCGATGAGGTGCAGCGGGTACTTTTGGGCGTCGGTGAGTGGCTCAACGTCAACGGAGAGGGCATCTATGGCACTCGCCCGTGGAGGACTTATGGCGAGGGGCCTACGAAGGTTGCGGCTGGCTCGTTTCACGATACCGACACCGACAAATATACAGCCGAGGACTTTCGCTTCACCACCAAGGGCGACATCCTTTACGCCATTGGACTCGCCTGGCCTGCGAATGGCGAAGCCGTGATTCATTCGCTGGCATCGACGATTGGCAGCCAGCCGGTAGCGTCGGTCGCCTTGCTCGGAAGCGATGTCAAACTGACATTTGAGCAGCGCGCCGACGGACTGCACGTGCAACTGCCCGCCCAATCTGGAAAACCGTTCGCCTACGTGCTGAGCGTTAAGTTTGCCCGCTAGAGGAAAGGCTGGAGGAGCCGGAATGATCCGCAGCCAATACCGATCTGGCATGGTCCGAACATGAGAGCGCTCGTACTCCAGAAACCGCGGCAAGCAACCATTGAGACGATCGCAGAACCGGCCGTCGCCGACGGTGGAATACTGCTGAGAGTGCGGATGGTGGGCCTTTGCGGAAGTGATTTGAACTCTTTTCGTGGATTGAATCCACTCGTTTCTTATCCCCGAATTCTGGGACATGAAGTCTCCGCAACGATTGTGCAGACCAGCACGCACGATAGCGGACTCCGCGCCGGAATGGACGTGGCTCTCTGTCCATACACAAGCTGTGGCCGGTGCGCCTCATGCCGCCGTGATCGTTCCAATGCGTGCCAATTCAACGAAACTCTCGGCGTGCAACGGGACGGTGCGCTCACGGATTTCATCGTGATGCCACGAGAGAAGTTGTTTCCGGCAAAACTCACGCTGAAGGAATTGTGTCTGGTTGAACCACTCACCGTCGGTTTTCATGCGGTGGCGCGCGGACGGGTCACGGCAAAAGATACGGTCGCGGTCTTCGGCTGCGGCGGAGTGGGGCTTGGCGCGGTAGCTGCCTCGAGGGCGCGCGGCGCAACCACGATTTGCGTTGATGTGGATGACGAGAAGCTCCAACTGGCGCAAACTTCCGGCGGAACGTACACCATTGATAGCCAGCGGGAAGCCTTGCATGATCGGCTGTTGGAAATGACTGCGGGCCGCGGACCCGACATTGTGATAGAAGCAGTGGGCACGCCCTCAACCTTCCGCGCGGCCGTCGAAGAAGTTGCATTCACGGGCCGGGTCGTCTACATCGGGTATGCCAAAGAGCCCGTGAGCTACGAGACCAGGTTATTCGTGCAAAAGGAACTGGATATTCTCGGCTCCCGCAATGCGCAGCCGGACGACTTTCGCGCCGTGGTCGAACTCCTTCAGACCGGAAAATTTCCTACCGATCAGGCGGTGAGTGCCGTCGTTCCTCTTGAGGAGGCACCGGACGCGTTGCGTTCCTGGAGCGAGAATCCATCTCGATTCAAAAAGATTCTGGTTTCTCTGGATTAGGAAAGACCAGTTAGGACTGGGACACAGAGGCTGACGGAACGTGTTTGTGAATACCAACTGGCGAAGGGAAAACCATGTCCATACGCGGGGTGCGGCGCGGGATCGTTAGCGATGCGACGTATGACGGCGTCATTCGACTGAAACCCAATGGTCTAGATGTTGCGGAATGAAATTGCCGCTCGAATCGCGGCACTCTGGCACGACTTTGATGTTCAGGCAAACGAGGCGGAGCACACAATGAGAGCGAGTTACCTTCGGATGTCACGTATTTGGACTGTTCTTTTTCCGGCGTTATGTTTCTGTATCGGGAGTGCAACCCAAGCAAAAGCGCAGCTCTGGGATGTGCCTGCGCTGCCTCCCGTTAAATATGCACCTGCGCCCGACGGCATGACGGCTACGGTTGGGACAGAGAATCTTCATATTACTGTCTGCGGTACTTCTGTCATCCATTTCGTGGCTACGCCAGAGTCCCCCGATAAAGCCGTTCGGAGCCAGCCATGGATGCTCGATGCGAAGCAGTCCTGTCCAGGTGCCAAGTTCCAGGTTGTGCAAACAGGCGATGCTGCCGTGCTTACTACCGATACTCTGAAAGTAGAGCTCTCGCTTAAATGGGGAAACGTGAAGTACAGCACAACACGGGGCGAGGAGCTTCTGCGCGAGGGAAATGCGGTTCCGCGCACCTATGAGCCTGTCGAGTTGAATGGGGAACGAACGTTCCATATAAAGGACCGTTTCTCGCCGGACTCAACCGAGGGCTTCTACGGGCTAGGCCAGCACCAAAGCGGATTGTTCAACTATCGCGGCGCCACCGTCGAACTCGGGCAGAACAACACCGACGTCGCCATTCCTTTGCTGTTGTCAACCAAGGGCTACGGAGTGATGTGGAACACGGCATCGCTCACCTACGTGGACAATCGCTTTCCGCTGGATTTGCACTTCAGTTCGCTCGCCGGACACTCGATCGACTACTACTTCATTTTCGGCCCAGAGATGGACCCGATCATCCACGAATACCGTGACCTCACCGGACACACGCCCATGCTTCCGAAATGGGCCTATGGATTCTTTCAATCCAAGGACCACTACCTCTCGCAGGACGAAGTTCTTTCAATCGCCCACCGCTACCGTGAAGAACACATCCCGCTCGACACGATCGTGCAGGACTGGTTCTGGTGGAAAGCGGAGGGTGATCCGATCTTCAATCCCAATTTCCCAGATGTTCCTGGTGAACTGAACCGTCTGCACGAGGAACATGTCCACGCCATGCTCTCAGTCTGGGGCCTATTCGATTCGAAGTCTGAGAACTTCCAGACCCTGACTCAGCAACATCTTGACGTCCCCAACGCGCACGTTTACGACGCTACGAATCCGAAAGCCCGCGACTTCTATTGGAATAACCTGGCGGGCAAACTGTTTGCCCAAGGCTGGGATGCGTTTTGGTTGGACAGCGCCGAGCCCGAAGAATACTGGCCCCACATGGGAGACGCGATTCTGCAAAACAAGCAGATAGCGATCGGCAACGGCGCCGAGTATACGAACGTCTTTCCACTTATGCACACCCTAGGCATTCAGGAACACTGGAAGGCGACCAACGATCGCAAGCGCGTGTTTCTCCTGACGCGATCAGCATTCCTTGGGCAGCAGCGAGTCGGAGCAACGGTATGGTCGGGTGACGTCTACGGCTCGTACTGGGGTCTGAGGCATCAAGTCGCAGCGGGACTGAATTTCGCGCTCTCCGGCTCCCCGTACTGGACAACCGACATCGGCGGTTATTGGCCACCTCATGACAATCCCATCGCCGATCCGAAATACCAGGAGCTTTACGCGCGCTGGTTCGAGTACGGAGTTTTCTGTCCCATCTTCCGCACCCACGGGCACAGGCCGGTGAATGAGATTTGGTCCTACGACAAAGTTGAGCCGATTCTGATCGACTACGACAAGCTCCGTTACCGTCTCATGCCATACATCTACTCTCTTGCATGGCGAGTCACAGACGAAGACTACACGATTCAGCGGCCGCTGTTAATGGACTGGCGCATGGACCCGAACACACGCGACATTGGGGATCAGTTCATGTTCGGCCCATCCATTCTGGTAAGCCCGGTGCTTGCAGCCGATGCATCGCACAGGACTCTGTACTTGCCGGAATCGGCGGCTTGGTACGACTTCTGGAGCGGAGCATCACAGAAAGGCGGCCGTGAGATTGACGCGAACGCCCCGCTCGATCGCATTCCTCTATACGTTCGGGCCGGTTCGATTCTTCCTCTCGGCCCTGAGATTCAGTATGCCGACGAAAAACCAGCAGGACCGATCGAACTGCGGATCTACCGCGGGGCAGACGGCAAATTTGATCTCTACCAGGATGCGGGTGACAGTTACGACTATGAAAAAGGTGCCTACTCAGTGATTCCGCTGCGCTGGTCGGAATCAACACGAATGTTGACGATTGGAGAGCGCAAAGGAACTTATCCTGAGATGCCTGCGAAGGTTCAGTTCCACGTCATCTGGGTATCTTCCGGACACGGCTTTGGCGGCGCTGTGGCACAACCGGACAAGACAGTCGAATACAGCGGCAGGGAAGTCTCGATCCAGGCGCCGTGATGCGCGTCGAGCCACGAAGCTCGTACTGCAGATACCTTCAGCCGTTCGCGTGGAGGTCTTAGTTATGACAACCACGACCCCACTCGGATGATCGTGCATTCCTGACTTTCGTGTAACTAACGATGTGAAAGCCTGGAGAAGAAATGCGACCGCCAAAATTCTTGGGGCAGCTTCGTTAGAGTTCCTCTTCTCTCCCGGTTACGCGAAGGGTCGCCACAAACCTAAGGAATTTCGAAGTCCCAAGTTCTTTTACACGGTCTCTGTCAATTGACCGTGCCCGCCGCCCCTTTTGTTTAGGTCGCATCAACTAAGACGCTCTAATTTCCAAGCACGATCACTGCGAGGAAATTGATCAAACGAACCTTATTGTTAGCTTCCATAGTAGCGTCCGTTCACTTCGGTGCCCATGACGCCGAAGTCAGATTTTGAAGTTTCCAAGGGGTCAGTCTTGAAAGTGAAATCGAGCAATGGTACGCGCACCGTTGCCTCCAGTTGTGCAGTCGCTTTAAAGCCTTCGAATCGGTACTGCCGCATTGGGTCTTCATACTTGACCGGCTCGTCAGCAGCTGTGAAGACCAACCTGAAATCCAGGAAGGCCGGGGTACTTTCAGCATCCATCGCGGGCCAACGCGGCTGGTCAATGATGGGCGCATCGCTTACCTGCAGCGTGGCCGTTTTGCCGTCAGGACTAAACGCCAAGCCGTTAGATGGCACAGGCATAACCCAATAGAGGCCTTCTGGGGATATGGGAGAGTGAAAATCATGGATCTGGTTCGCAGGGGCCGCCGGCCCCTTGAATACGGTGAGTCACGTGTGGGCGAAAATGCCCTGGCGCGGCTGGCGTGCCGCCCAGTATTCACCTGCCATGTAACTGTAGTCGGTTGTGGGAGTGCCCCAGGCGAGCCGGTTGCCTTTGTTATCGGTGCCCATTCCGTGAAAACCGCTGCAACGCGCCAGCTTTCCCTTGAAGTGATAGATGCTTGAGAGTTCGACGTTCGGCATCGCGGCCTGGTTATGGTTGCCATTTTTGTCGAGCCACGGAATCGGGTACGGGCACAAGCCTCCGTTGGACGGTTCGCGGTTTTGCGGAATTTGAGCAGAGCAGGCTCGCGGTGAAGATTGCGCGCCGAGCCACGCACCTGGCAGCGAAGCCACCAAGCCCGAAGTGACACCCAGTTTCAGCCAACGCCGACGGTCTAGCCCCATCCGGGAAACGTAATTACTGGCCATAACACCTCCCTCACTCACGCTATCTCTTCCGTACAATCGAGGCGTCTTCCATGCCGGCTCGCTTGTTCCAGCCGTGGAAACGCGAGAGGTCGCCCGCATTCCATGCCTCGCGGAGTCCCGGAGTGCTCAGATCCCAGTCCGGGCGGATTTCGCTCGTCACGGCGCGCAAATCGTGCCACAGATCCATGACCGATGGACGCCCCCAGAACCAGTAGCCGTTATAGATGCTGTAGATGACGAGGCCCGGCTTGAGCACGAGCGTATGCGGGATCATCGGATTGTGTTCGGGATCGGTGTACTCCTGGATGTCGAGATCCTTCTGGACCGTTCGCTCGGTGTCCGATAGGAATGTCCACTGGGCTCCGACTGACGCACGGAATTCTTGAAGCGTATGGTGATCGTCGGTGGCGATCGTAGCGATCTGAGTGTACGCCACTGCGATTTTCGGGTAGAACGCAGCGAGTTCCAAATGCTGCTGGTGTTCCTTTGGGCAATAGTGGCCGCGCGCAAGCGTGAGGATCAGCGGATCCTCGCCCTGCAGTTCGCTGAGCTTGCGCAGTGTGCCCGCGTGATCGGGCAGTTCGTAGTCGGGAAAAACGCCTCCGGGCACAATATCAGAACGCATGATTGGACTTCTCTCGTTTCTCTCAAGATCGTTTCTCTTAAAGATCCAGAATGACACCCGCGTTTGGCTGGGAACAGCATACGAGCACGTTCCCGGGAGCGGGCCTCTCCAGCGGCTCAGGGTTATAAGTAATCGATCCGCCAATCAGACCAGTCATGCAGGTATGACAGACTCCAGTCCGGCACGACCATCTGACCGGAACGTCGCACGCTTCCGCCAGTTCAAGCAAGCTCGCGAATTTCGGATCCCAAGCGGCGGTAATTCCGCTGCGCGCGAATGAGACTGGGGGACCGGATCCGGGCGGCCCTTGCGGCAGGTGAGGAGTGTGAACAACCTGCGCCATGCCCGGGGTAATAGCCTCGAGAGAACCGAAGATTTCCATGTGCACATTTTCGGCGAGCACACCCCAGTTTCGCAGCCCATCGCGCATATTCTGCAAGAATGAAGAGGGGCCACACAGATAGAAGTCACTACCCTGTGGCACGCCGATTCTCTCCAGCAAAGCTGCGTCAATGTGCCCGGGAGCATCGAAGTCTGCCCCGACTTGGTCGGTCTGCAGCGGGCCTGCTGTACACGATGTATCCTCGTCCGCGAGAGAGCTGTTTCAGTAAGAAGCGCGATTCTTCCGCAAATGGATGGTCGGCGCGATTGCGCGCTCCATAGATCCACCAGATCTCTCGTTGCGATTTTTCCGCGGCGAGTGAGTGCAGCATCGACATCACGGGGGTTGCGCCGACTCCAGCGCTCAGCAGAACCACTGGACTCTGGCTCGGACGCAGAGTAAAGCTTCCTCGCGGTGCACTCACATCCAACACATCGCCCTCGCGCGCACGGTTGCACAGAAATGAACTTCCAATCCCGTTCAATTCGCTCTTGACGCTGATGCGGAAATGGTCGGCTGCCGGCAGATCAGACAACGAATAGCTGCGAAGAACCGGCGGTTTGCCCGGATCGACCAGCAACCGCAAAACGACAAATTGACCTGCCTGGCAGAGGGGAAGAGGTCGCCCATCGATGGGCGTCAGAATGAAGGAAGTTACGCTATCGCTTTCCTTATGAATATTCGCGACTCGCATCTGTCGAAAGCCGGGCCATGCTGGTGCTTGTTCCTCATCGGCGAGTCCCGGATTCCCTGCCGCAGTTTTCGAGCTCAAATCTTGTTGGAGCATTGCCTGGAACGAACTCTGCCAACCCTTGCTAAGTGCAGGAATCCGCAGCGCGCGTTGCAGTTGCTCGCTGGAGTGTCCTGGCAAATACAGGAGGGCGTCAACGTCGGCCACACTCATCTTTTCTGGCCCGTCAGCAATCTTTACGATGTCATCGCCCGCACCAACTTCTCCCTCCTGCAACACGCGAAAGTAGAATCCTGGTCTGTGATGTGCTACGAGTAGGGCCGGCATGCGAGGTTCGTTGATACGAATGCCGACGCGGTAACACGTCACGCGTGGCTGCGTTACTTCAAATTCAGCGCCACCAATTCGGTATCGATCGCCGATGCACACCTCGTTATCAGGAAGTCCCTCGACGGTGAAGTTTTCCCCGAACTGGCCGAAAGTAAAATCTGTGCGGCCCAAAAAGCGCTCCCAGTAATGGTAAGAATCCATCTGGTAGACGAATACGGCGCGGTGCTCCCCGCCGTGACCGGCGAGATCGGCTTGCGCATCACCATCGATATCGAGCTTGCGCACCATTCGCCGTCCCGTAACCGGAGATTTCCAGACTGAGGTTCGGACAGTTTTGCCGTTCCATGTCACGTCGCGCGGAAGGCCGACATTTACTGAAAGCAATCGTGGCATGCGTACCTCGTCGAAGTCCCGTATCTGGTTAAAGTCTTTATTATTCATTACCAACGACGAGCCGGAGCGGCACCATCCACGTAGAGAATCTCTCCGCTCACATGACCGGACTGCGCCAAGTAAAGCACGGCATCGACAATGTCCTTTACGCTCGCCATTTTCATATCGGCTGCGATGTCGAGTCGTTCGGATCATTGCGCGGCATTGCTGTATCAACAACTCCAGGAGCTACGGCGTTAAAGCGAATGCCGTCTTTGGCATACTCGATTGCGAGATTCATGGTCGCTGAATTCAAACCACCCTTCGTGATCATCGAAATCGACCCATTTTCGCCGGCGATTGGCCGATCGGCAAGCGCCGCAGTGATGCTCACAACGCATCCCGATTTCTGTTTCAGCATCTCTTTTACGGTGCGCTGAGTGATGTAGAAGAACCCATGCAGATTGGTGGATACCAAGGCGTCGAAGTCCCCAGTCGTAAATTGGAGAAAAGGCTTGTTTAAAAAGATGCCGGCGTTATTCACCAAAACATCAATGGTTCCGAAGTTTTTGACGGCCGCGTCGACGACATCGTCCGCAGTTTGTTGCTTGCCGATATCGCCGTCAATGAGAACCAGGCTACTGGAAGTAGTCAACGTTCGATGCGCGTTGCGAGAGGTTGCGACGACGTTATAGCCTTCTCCCAGAAACCCTTCGACTAACCCTCCGCCGATACCTCCAGATGCTCCGGTGATGATTGCTGTTTTCTTGCCCGACATAAGCGACCTTTCGGTTTAAAGGCTCGAATCCAATGCCCTGGACATCGTCGTTCTCGAGAGGGTTTCACCCTGCTCGCCGAAGAGCACCGCCCTACCGTGAGGAACCGACGAATCCTTGGACGAATGCGGCGATTTCGTCTGCGGCGGTGTCCAGGGCGAAGTGGCCGCCATCGACGATGTGGACTTCGGCTTTCGGGACATCGCGGCGATAGGACTCTGGCTCTGACGGGTCGAACGAAGACTCATATTTGCCCCAGATCACCAGCAGGCGCGGGTGGTTCTCGCGCATCCATGCTTGCCATTTCGGGTAGGAATCAACGTTGGTGCGGTAGTCGTAGAAGAGGTCGCTTTGAATGTCAGCCTGACCGGGCTGATTTAGAAAATAAAATTCATCGGTCCAGAGATCGGGGTCGTGGCGTTCTACGTTAGGGTCGTTTCCTGCGTGGCGGGCCTTCGTGGTCGCAAGCGACAGCAGATTGGTGCGCAGTGCGCTTTCGTTGGCTGCGCGATCGGCCCAAAAGGCGCGCCGCGTTTTCCAGTTCTCGCCCAGGCCCGTGTTGTGCGCGACCGCATCTTGAACGATGAGAGCTTCGACTCGCTCCGGGTGAGCCAAGATCATGCGAAAGCCGACGGGGCCGCCATAATCCTGCATGTAGAACGTGTAGCGCGAGAGCCCTAGCGCTTCGGTGAAATGATTCATGGTTTCCGCGATCTGATCGAAGGTGTACGCGAATTTCTTCGGGTCTGGCCAGTCGCTGTGACCGAAGCCCGGGTAATCGGGCGCAACAAGATGATAGCGATCGGAGAGACGGGAGAATAGAGGCTCGAACATTCGCGAAGAAGACGGCAGACCGTGGAGCAGCAGAATCGTCGGGGCATTCTTCGGACCAGCACTCCCGGTAGAAAATTGACAGCCCATCGATTTGCACGGTGCGATAAAAAATCATATTCATCATGGTTTGTTGCTCTTTCGTCTGGACTTGGACTCATGAACTTGGGCAAGCAGTTGCAAGGATGCGAGCGTTTAAAAAAAATCGTCAGCAGCATGTGACGAGAATGCAAAGAACGCGGAAATTCTAAACCTCGCTCGGTGCATGCTTACGCGGCTACCCGTTCTGCGGATCGAATCTTATGGGGCGACCCGACGTATGGAAAGGATGTGAGCAAGTCTTTGTGCGGCCCTACGTTATCTCGCGTCACCTTTCCATTTGTAAGGAGGGCTAGAAAGACATCGATAGCGTCATCGGTGAGTGTCCGGCCATTCGTGGGATAGCCCGCGGGCTTGCTGGGATCAAAAGGGAGGACGTCCGGCAGCAGAGTCCTTGCTGCACGCTTTGCTTCCTCGGGTGTATAGCCACCCGTGTGCTCCAGCGAGTGCGCGAAGACAGGGATGAAACGGGCATCGTCCGCCGGCTGCGCGGCCTGATACTCGGCTTGGTGGTCGCCGGGAAGGAATACAGATTGCGAGGCCAGCGCACCCCGGTCCGCCTGGACCCATTTCCCGGTCGCACCGTCCACGGTGCGATGCCACAGGCCCATCTTTCCGGAACCCAGGGCAGAGTTGGGCACTTCCAGCACGATACTGCACACGTCCTTGTCGGTGAAGAAATCGTTCCCTGTGAACTGCAGGTTGTTCAGCGCTCCCAGCGTGTCGAAGAAAAAAGGATCGCTGCGCCAGCCGGCGAAGAAGCGGTAGTCCCCGGCTTCGGTTATTTGTGCTTCGCGTGCGATCGAAACCGGTGCTCCCTCTATGATCGTCAGACCGTCGTCACCGGTACCGGCGGCCTGCACGCCTTCAACCCGGCGCACGGTCGCAGTTAGCGCCCCTGCTTTGTTTGACGTGAAGCGGACTCGGTATGCGATATCGGCAACGAAATCGCCGTTGGTATCGATCTTCAGCTCATACACCGCCTCGGTCGCGAAGGGGTCGTCTGTTGTAGGTCCTGCTGGGTTGAAACCTACAGATGGGTGTACGTTCATGATCAGGATCGACTTGCCTGCGTCCCCGGGCTTAGGGAAAACGTACAAGTCAGTAAGATCGAGGCGGGCGTCCCCGTGGGGGAAGCTAAGATCCGGACCGGAATAATGGTGTGACATGAATTATCTTCTCCTGTGTTTCAGGTTTTCGTGTGCTGCATTCCCGGGCAACTTTCACATCGTCAGAACGATGCGGATTTACGCTTTTGCCCTCATCATGTGCGCGTAATCCTCCGCAGCCCTTTCGACGGATAGAGCGTTACCAGCGGAAGAGTCGCCACTCTATAAACCGTGCGCCAAGAGTTGGTCTGGCATGAAACGTCGTGCAACAACTCCGAAATCCGTCAACGGCTCTCGGGCGATCGCGAAGGTTCCCCGAAATCGCCACTGACAAAGAAATCAAGGCGCATAATGAGTAAAAACAAGGTCGGTCGTTTTGGCCTTCTCGTGGCAGGGGAAGCAGGTTTTCATGAACGCCGCGTCGCCAGGTTTGCCGCCCGCGAAGTGACCGAACCCCCAGCCGCCGGTTGCGGCGTACTTGGTTGAGTCCTTGACCATAAACTGAATATTCGTGGGGGCGCCGGGAACGAAAGACTGAGCCTGGCCAAAAACTTTGTTGTTTTCCTCCGATGGGACGTAACGGTAATGCAAAGCAGCAATGATCGTGCCGTCCGGATACGGAAGCTTTCCCCTCTCGATACGCTTTGATCGCTACTTCGTTGCCCAAGACGGCACCCAAACTGTTGAGGTTGCCTGCTTCATGGGTCGAGGATATCCACTGAAAGTCGCGGTAGCCCTGAGGGACTTCGGTGACGTACGGTGCGGATTGCGCGTCCGCGAGGCCGGGAGTGGGGCCATGGAACGCGACAATGACGGCCGTTACAACTGCAAGCAAGAAGAATAAGAATCGTGTCATAAAGGCTCCTCCATTTAATATGCTCCGCTAAGCGAAATCAGTGTCTGCTCCCACGGCGAAATCGATGTCCCTTCATCGCAAGGATCGTCTGAGCCACGACATCAGAGCAAAAGCGAGCCCGCGAAACAATTGGACGATAGTATTGGCAAAACTTCTGTACCAGTCGATGCTGCGATCGCTTGATGATCTCGATCTGCAGTTTCCCGATTTGCCAATCGAGACGAGGCCGCAAGTGTGACTGCTCGCCAATCTCGACTGGTGGCTCGATGCAGGGTATGCAGTAGTTTCAGTTCGTCGAGCCAGTCCTCTGCCGAAACCCTGGCCTGCTCTGAACCGAGCAATTCCGTCACCGCACGGATGAACGCCGATAGCTCGCGCTCCGCCAGGTTGATCTGGTCTTCGCAAGTCGAATTGGAAAACGATTTTTCTTTGTCCATAGGACCTTCCCGAAATCAGGGTGCATATTGAGTGAAGATGAAGTCACGACCTTTGACAGGCTCGTGGCAGGAGAAGCAGGTTTTGAGCAGCGCCGCATCCGCAGGCTTGCCCTGGTTGAATTGAGCAAACCCCCAGCCACCGGTCGCGGCATATTTTCCAGAGTCTTTGACCATGAACTGAACGTTCGTGGGGGAGCCGGCCACGAAAGATTGGGAACGGCCAAAGGCTTTGTTGTTTTCCTCGGACGCGACATAACTCCAGGCTAAGCGCGCGATGATTGTGCCATC
The DNA here is from genome assembly GCA_963771765.1 of uncultured Acidobacteriota bacterium. Taxonomy (GTDB): domain Bacteria; phylum Acidobacteriota; class Terriglobia; order Terriglobales; family Acidobacteriaceae; genus Sulfotelmatobacter. Next base: position 287,676 of record CAVYUY010000033.1, on the reverse strand, counting down.
CGGGAACGGCAGCTTCCCCGCACGGTATGCCTTGATCGCGACATCATTGCCGAGGACGGCACGAAGATCGTTGAGGTTGCCTTCTTCGTGGGCCACGGAAATCAGCTTCCAGTCGCGGTATCCGGGAGGAATTGTGATTCCGAAAACCGGATCAGCCTTTCCATCGGAGTGTCCAGAAGCATGGGCCATGTAGACGATCAAGCCAGCCAGCGCCGCAAATGCAAATAGCCGATAAGCAAACGCTTTCATGCGATATGCCCTTTGCAAAAATGCTCACTTAGCTATGTGTCGCATGGAATTCCGGTCAAAACCGTCGACTTCGATGACGGCTCTCGCACCAGTGTTCTCATCGTCCTCTCGAGTTCCTTATGAGCATTTTGATGGAATTCGGTCAATGCAGATGATCAGAACAGATGCTCAGAAGCTGGACAATTGGACGATGGTATCGGCGATACCTTGGTATCGACTCTGCGCCCTTTCGAGGCCCCAGCGGTGGTCGGAACGGATTTCGCAAGTAACGCTGCCAACGAGGCTGTGGGGGGAACTGTCACCCCCGCATGGCCCAAGTCCCCCTTTCGGTTTAGAATGCCGTAAACCAAGAACCTCGGGGCAAGGTTCGCAACGCATGTCTTCTGAAAGAACAGCATGCACAAACCTGACCATGAACGCGAGGGGTCTACCCTCCGCTACAGCGAAGAGAACTACCGTCTTGTGGTTGAAACGGCACCCGATGCGGTGATAAGCATCGACGAGCGCGGTGCAATTCTATTTGCCAATCCCGCGAGCGCTAGAGTCTTTGGTTATGACCCGGCTGAGTTAATCGGGAAGCCGTTGACCATCCTAATGCCGGAAATCCTACGGAAATTGCACGAAAAAGGGTTCAGCCGCTATTTGGCAACCGGCCAGCGGCACATCAACTGGCAAGGCACTGAACTGACCGCACTGCGCAAGACTGGCCAGGAATTCCCGGTGGAAATCTCGTTCGGAGAACTATCAAGAGATGGGCATAAGGTTTTTACCGGCTTTATCCGGGACATCAGCGAAAGAAAGCAGGCAGAGGAAATGCGAGCAGCGCACGCCCTCCAGATCGCTGTCCGTGCTGACGTGAGTATGGCTTTCGGCAAGAAAGGAAGTTTGAAGTCGATCTTGGGTAAGTGCAGCGAAGCCATTGTTCGCCATCTTGATGCAGCATTTGCGAGGATTTGGGCTCTAAGTGACGATGGAAAGATGTTGGAACTACAAGCGAGTGCCGGCATGTACACACATCTCGACGGATTTCACAGCCGCATTCCGATGGGACAATTCAAAATCGGGATGATCGCACAAGGACGCAAACCGCACCTGACCAATGATGTCCTCAATGATCCTAGAATCAGTGATAGAGCATGGGCAAAGAAAGAAGGAATGGCGAGCTTCGCCGGCTACCCACTGACCGTCGGAGAACGTACGATAGGCGTGCTGGCCATGTTCTCTCGAAAACAGCTCTCGTCAGACACAACAGAGACTTTAGCGTCTGGTGCGGACTTAATCGCACAGGGAATTGAACGAAAGCGTGCCCAAGATGCCTTGCAGGTGACGAAAGCGGAGCTCGCACGGGTTTCCAGGCTGACCTCCATGGGCGAACTGGCAGCGTCTATCGCACACGAAGTCAATCAACCGCTTACCGCTATCACCAATAACAGCAGCGCGTGCTTGAGACTGCTCGCCGCTGGCAATCTCAAACCTGAGGTTCTGCGTCGAGCTCTTGAGGAAATTGTTGCTGATGGCAGTCGAGCGAGCGCCGTCGTGGCTCGGATCCGCGGTTTCATAAAGAAGGAACCTGTCGAAAAAAACAGCCTGGACATGAACGACGTGATTCTAGAGGTGCTGGCACTCGCTGAGCGTGAGCTTCATGAGAATCGAGTTCGGCTCGAACGACAGCTGACGGAGGCCCTCCCGTTGGTGTTGGCGGATCGGGTTCAAATGCAACAGGTTCTACTGAACTTGATCATGAATGGCATTGAAGCCATGATCCCGGTTACAGATCAACCTCGCTCACTTTGGGTGGAGTCCCGGGTTGACGAATCTGGAGACGTCCTGGTTGCGGTACGCGACTCAGGCACCGGCCTCGGGTCAGAAGCAGATCGCGTCTTCACTCCCTTCTTTACAACCAAAGCGCACGGTATGGGTATGGGTTTGTCCATCAGCCAGTCACTGGTTGAAAACCATGGCGGGCGGCTTTGGGCCATGCCGAATTCTCCCATGGGCGCTGTGTTTTCCTTTACGCTGCCCGTCAGTGGCGGGAGTCCTGCTTGACTGGTGCTTCCATCGTCTTTGTGGTCGATGACGACCCGTCAGTACGTTCTTCGCTCAAGTTCCTCTTAGGCACTGTGGGGCTGCAGGTGGAGAGCTTTGCATCAGCCGACGGCTTCTTGCATAGAAAGCCATCCGATGTGCCCAGTTGCCTCGTGCTGGACGTCAGACTGCCCGGATTGAGCGGGCTCGACTTTCAACGCGAGCTTGCGGCGAAAAAAATTCATATTCCGATCGTCTTTCTCACTGGCCACGGCGACATTCCAATGACTGTTCGCGCAATCAAAGCAGGGGCAGTTGAATTCCTCACCAAGCCGTTCCGCGACCAGGACCTGCTGGATGCCGTTCGCATCGCACTGGAGCGCGATCATGCCAGACGTGACCAGGAGAAAGAAGTAACGGAACTCCAACAGCGCTTCGACTTGTTGACTTCTCGCGAGCAGCAGGTGATCTCTATGCTTGCGTCGGGCATGCTCAATAAACAAATTGCTGGCGAACTGGGCACTGCGGAAAGTACTGTGAAGGTCCAGCGGAGCCGGGCCATGGAGAAGATGCAGGCAGAATCCCTTGTCGACCTGGTCCGAATGATCGAGAAGCTCAAAGGACTCTCAGTAAAAGCCTCGTAAGCGAAAGCTTACCCGCATCATCCTTTTTAGGACCCAGAAATACCAACGCCCAATAGATTCTGTCTCCCTCTGCGCGTAGTTTGAGCTCGGTGAGGAGTTCGAAGTGACAGAGGATTTGATCTCCGTGGTTGACGACGATGAGTCGGTTCGTAGGACCACCACATTGCTTGTCGAGTCCTTTGGCTTTAGGGCGGCAGGTTTTGAATCCGCCGAAGCTTTTCTAAGGTCCGGCCAGTTTCACGATACCTCGTGCCTCATCGTTGACGTGCAGATGCCGGGCATGAATGGACTGCAGCTTCAAAGTCACCTTGCTGCCTCGGGCTGCAGCATTCCCATCATCTTCATTACTGCTTATGAGAGCCAAGATTCCCGTCAACGAGCCATGCAAGCGGGCGCTGCCGCTTTCCTGGGCAAGCCCTTTGGCGACGAGAAGCTGCTCCAGATCATTCGTTCAACCTTAGGGTTCTCCGGGACCGACGCGGAGAGCCAACTTAGGAGTGAAAGATGAGTTTGACGCCCGCGCTTTGCCATGAATTGAGACGACCTAGGTTGGACGTGAGACCAATCGTCTTCGTGGTCGACGATGACATCTCGGTGCGCGAATCGCTGGAATTGTTGATCCGCTGCGAGGGCTGGCATCCGGAGACGTTCTCTTCCGCGCAAGAATTCCTCGCCCGTCCACGACCTCTCGTTCCGAGCTGCCTCGTACTCGATTTTTCTCTTCCAGGCCTCACTGGTCTCGAACTCCAGAAGCGCATCGCTGTCGAACGAAATGAAATGCCGATCATCTTCATCACGGGCCACGGCGACGTGCCCATGACCGTCCAGGCCATGAAGGCTGGGGCCGTCGAGTTCTTGACGAAGCCATTCAATGACGACGTGCTGTTGACAGCCATCCGGGCAGCACTGGAACGCAGCCGGGTTGCTCTTAGCCTGAACGCGGAGATGCGGGTGCTCCGGGACCGTTACGCCTCGCTTTCCCAGCGCGAGCGACAGGTAATGGTGTTGGTGGTTTCAGGGCTGCTCAATAAACAGGTCGGTGGGGAACTCGGTATCAGCGAAATCACCGTAAAGGCGCACCGGGGCAAGGTGATGCAAAAGATGATGGCCGGCTCTCTTGCCGACCTCGTGAAAATGGGCACGAGGCTTGGCCTTGCACTTGGAGCTGCGGCGGCGTAACCGCGATGTTCGCGTCGTAATCTCTCGCCCGATTTAGAACTTGCGGCGGGCAAGCCCGGTCAGAGGAGACAGCATGAAGAAGACAACTGCACCGATTTCCCTTGCCGGTTCCCAGCTCGGCGAAGTGCGTCATGTCTGCGCATTTTTCAATAACGCCGATGAGGAATATCGCGTGTTGCTGCCGTTCATTAAGGATGGCTTTGAGTGTGGCGACAAGGCGGTCCACGTCGTGAATCCGGATCAACGCCATGACCATCTGCGACGACTGGCCGCAGTCGGAATCGACCCGGCCGCTGCCGAGCAGAGGGGACAGCTCGAGGTTCGCATCAACACCGAAGCCTATCTTCGGGAAGGCCGTTTCGATAAGGATCGGATGCTGGCAGCATTCGAGCAAATGGCGAGCGGTAACGCGAAGGGAGGCTTTCCGCTCAGTCGTATTTGCTGCCGCATGGACTGGGCCATCGAAGATCGCTCGTACATTGACGATCTCGTTGAGTTCGAATCTCGGGTGAATGACGTCTGGCGCCGGCACGACGACGCGGTCATCTGTACCTACCATCTAGGCAAGTTCGGCGGCGACACGGTGGTTGACATTATGCGGACGCATCCGATGGTCATCATCGGCGGCGTTCTGCAACGAAATCCGTTCTTTGTGCCTCCAGAGGAGTTTCTGCCCGAGCTTCGTGAACGTCGGGCCATGCGGACTTCCTTATCCTCCACGGCTGCCTGATATGGACGTCCAATACGAACAAACCGCCGGAGAGATCAAGCGCCTTCAACGGTGCATCAACGATCTTGTCAGCCTGCTTGCTCTTCCTGCGATCTGGACTGCCAGTGATCCATCTCAAATTCTTCATACCTTGCTCGACGCGCTCATGCGCATGCTCAGCCTGGACATCATCTCCGTACGGCTGAACAATCCGATCGGCGAAGCGCCGGTAGAGATCGTCCGGCTCGCCGAACCGCGAGGACCCATACCCTCGACGCGCGCGATCTGCGAGGCACTCAGCCAGTCGTTCGCAGACAACTCACGGAAATGGCCTCCACTGCTTCGGAACGTTATGGGAGACGGAGACGTCTCGATCGTGCCTCTGCCGCTGGGGGTTCAAGGCGAACTGGGAATGATCGTAGCAGCAGCACAGCGAACGGATTTTCCGCGGCAGACGGAGGCACTTCTTCTGAGTGTAGCGGCGAGTCAGGCTTCCATCGGGCTGCAGGAGGCTCAGCTCCGGATCCAGCAGAAGCATATCGCTGACAAACTCGATCAACAGGTCGCGCAGCGAACGGCCGAACTTGCCGCAGCGAATGAAGAGCTGCAACTCCAAGTTGGAATGCTGGAGCATATTCCCGTAGCAGCCTGGACGCTCAAGCCTGATGGAACCCTGGATTTTGTCAATCAAGTTTGGCTTGAATACGTCGGCCAGACCCTCGAGTTCCTCCGCTCGCAGCCCGAGGCTTGGATGACCTCTGTCCACCCTGACGATCGGGAAATAGCATCGAGGAGCTTCTGGCAGGGAGTACGCTCGGGACAAAGCTTTGCAATGGAAAGCAGGTTTCTCCGCGCTCGGGACGGGACCTATCGTTGGCATCTCAATCGAGCGGTGGTCTTGCGCAACGCAGAGGGAACGGTCATCAAATTTGTTGGTACTTCGACCGATATCGACGACAGGAAGCGCGCTGAAGAGAAATTGCTGCGCAGCGAGGCATTCCTCTCGGAGGGTCAGCGTCTTGGTCAAGTCGGCAGTTATTCCTGGCGGCCAGCGACAGACGAAATCACGTGGTCAGCGGAGCTATATCGCATCTACGAATTTGAGATCGGCGTGCCCGTCACGCTTGAACTGATTCATAGCCGCGTGCATCCGGAAGACGTCACTTTGATCGAGAAGATGAAAATGGTGGATCAGGCACGAGAGGGCGGCCGCCACTTTGAATGGCGGTATCGATTGCTGATGCCAGACCACTCCATCAAGTACCTGCATGCCGTCGCTCATGCGACCCGGGATCAGGATGGTCAGCCGGAGTACGTGGCCTCCGTTCAGGATGTAACGGCCCGCATGCTTGCGGAAGAAGCACGCGATAAGGCTCAATCGGAACTCGCAAATGTGGCCAGGGTGTTGAGCCTCGGAGCGCTGACCGCGTCAATCGCCCACGAAGTCAACCAGCCGCTGTCCGGCATCATCACGAACGCCAGCGCGTGTTTGCGGATGCTGGCGGCTAACCCTCCCCAAGTCGAGAGTGCTCGCGAAACCGCCCGGCGAACGATTCGCGACGGCAACCGTATGGCCGACGTAATCACCCGGTTGCGCGCGCTCTTTAGCAAGAAAGAACCCACGATCGAATCTGTGAACTTGAATGAGATTGTCCTGGAGGTGATCGCCCTATCCATAGTGGAACTTCAGAAGCATCGGGTATTGCTGTGCCCCGAACTTGCCGACGACCTTCCGCTGATCACAGGTGATCGTGTCCAGCTTCAGCAGGTCATACTGAACCTGCTGAGGAATGGCTCAGATGCCATGAGCACAGTCGAAGATCGTCCGAGACGACTCTTGATCAGAACCGAGCGGGACGAGGGGGATCGGGTGCGTCTGACGGTGCAAGATGCCGGAATCGGTTTTGATCCTCAAGCGGCAGACCGTCTGTTCGACGCGTTCTACACGACCAAGCGCGACGGCATGGGAATCGGGCTTGCCGTCAGCCGCTCCATTATCGAGAGGCATTACGGCCGTCTGTGGGGAACTCTGAACGACGGTCCAGGAGCCGCATTTTCGTTCGCCATTCCCCGAAGTCGAGAGGGTCTGGCACACGCCGACGGCATCCACAACCTCCAGGCGCCCGCCGCGGCGAGTCCCGCGCGGCGTGAAGGCCACGCCATTCCCCAGATCGCTGCAAACCAATACCAAAGGACAATGGACGCCCTCTCTTGAAGAGGAGCACTGTTCTGGGGGAGTTCTGCTTCCAAAGGAGCGCCATCGAAAGCACACTTATCTCCTTAGTTGACGACGACGAATCCGTCCGTGAGTCGTTACCTGACCTGTTGAAGCAGTTCGGTTTTGCGGCCCGCGCGTTCTCATCGGCTGAAGAGTTCCTCGCGTCTGATTGCATCGACCAGACCAGATGCCTGCTCGTTGATGTTGCTATGCCTGGGATGACCGGGCCTGAACTTCAACAAGAACTGATACGAAGGCGGCAAAAGATCCCGATCATCTTCATTACGGCTGATAGAGATATGATCGTTCGCCAGCGGCTGATTGAACAGGGCGCCGTGGCATGCCTGTTCAAGCCATTCAGCGATACGGCTCTGCTCGAGGCGGTTAATTTGGCGCTTCACCCAAAGTGAGATTTTCGCACCGTGCTACACGGGCGGTCAGTGCGGCCCCTACTTCTAAGCTAGCTGTTTTGTGTAGAGTGCTTTCGCGTTCGTCTTCAGCTTAGGATGAATAGGCTTTTGAGCATCTTCAAGGTAGGAGGAATCTGCCGTGAAGGCAGCCAGAATTCACAGCTTCGGGCCGCCTGACGTCGTGGTGGTCGAGGATGTGCCCATGCCGTCGCCGGGCCCAAGCGAAGTTCTGGTGCGCGTGATGGCCGCGGGCGTCGCTCCCTGGGATGCCATCATCCGTGAGGGCAAGAGCAAGGTTAGCCCGCAACCTCCGATTACTCTCGGTTCGGACTTCTCCGGTGTCGTCGAGAAGGTCGGCTCCGGCGTTACGGGCTTTGCGTCGGGCGACGAAGTGTACGGCGTCACGAATCCTCAGTTCTGTGGAGCACAGGCCGAGTTCGCCGTGGCCAGGTACGGGATGGTCGGCCGCAAACCACCATCGCTGAATCACGTAGAAGCGGCATCGGCTCCCGTCATTGCGGTGACCGCCTGGCAAATGCTGTTCCAGTATGCACAGGCGATGCGCGGACAAACGGTAATCGTCGTCGGAGCCGCGGGGAACGTCGGGGCGTACGTCGTACAAATGGCCGTGGATGCCGGAATCAAAGTCGTTGCCATAGCCCACCTCGACGACGAGGATTTGCTCCGATCATTGGGCGTGAAATCCATCATCGACTCGAGCAAGCCCGCATTCGAGCAGAAGCTGCCGCAAGTGGATGCGATCCTCGACACGGTCGGAGGCAGTACGTTGCAACGCTGCATCGCTGCGCTAAAACGCGGAGGCAAACTCGTCACCTCGGTCTCCACGCAGCCGCTCCCAGCACAAGCCATTTTCTTCTACGCTGAGGTGACCACCTCGCGCCTGCAAACACTCACAAAATTATTTGACGCAGGTAGGATCACGGCGCGCGTTGGCTCAATCCTGCCGCTTTCGGAGGCGCGCCAGGCACAACGCATGCTTGCGGGCGCACCACACAAGTCCGGCAAGATCGTACTGCAGATCGGGCACCCGTAGCCAGTACGCAACAGCGCGGCTTAGCGTGAATCGCGTCGCACTGTGAACTGCTTTCTGCATTCGTATCGAGACTTAGCAGAACGGATGAAGTCACAGTCGATTCTGATCTATGACTCGGATGGGACATGATCGAGCTCTATTACGCGCTCGATCAGCTCATAACTTGCCGGCGAGCCAGTAATCGATTGAACCTTCCCGATCCAGGGCGGCCTGATAAAGAAGACCGCGTACCGGACTTCCGGAGGTAAACAGAGGGGGCGGGTCGATGACCCTTCGTTCCTGGCCAAATCGGGCCACGACGGGGAAGCAACATCCTTGCTTAGTCTGCAGGGTGGGGACGCTGGCACCATGCTCTCGGCCCTTTTTGCTTTCCGTGAATTTGAGGTCCTCACCGCCCACTCTTTCGTACAAAATGCGAACGAGAAAACGAGGTCAGGAGAATAGACCATCTGCGTCTTCGTTCTTACGCCGCCGAAACCGATTTTCTCCTCCCATCGAGTGCCGGTAGAAGAACTTTCAGAAGCGCTTCATCAGAGAACGGGTTCTGACCTGATATCAACTCGCGATCCTGAAGGACGTAGCTCTGCCATGGAGCGACCACACTGACGTCACCGCCCGCCGTAGTTAAAGCGAAGTCTGGGTAGAACAGCACCTTGCCACCAATCTCAAGCGGCTCACGCTGCTGCTCTTCCGCTGTCGAAAAAATCGTCATCTTATACCCCGCATAGATCCAACCCTGAGCCTTTGCCCGCGCTCCAGCGGCGTCGCCCGCCGAAAGCGCGACAACGACCTCCGTCGAATTCGGAAGAGCCGAAAGAAGTGAAATGGGGCCATGGCAGAGCACAGCCGTAGGCTTGGATGTTTCGTGAAAGTGTCTCATCACGGTGCCAGCGTCGGGATCATCAAGAAGATCGATCATTGGACCATGGCCGCCGGGGACGAAGACAGCGTCATATTGATCCAGACCCAATGCTATGACATCCGAGATGCGCGTTGGATTTTTGAGGCCAGTCAGGGTGTCTCGGAATTTTAGATAATCCTGAAGCTTGGCCTCGCTCCCGCCGAAGAAATCGGCCACAGCTGAATGGACATCCAACTGCGGCGTGTTGCCTTTTGGGTTGGCGAAAGTGATTTCGTAGCCCTCCTTCATCAGGGCGCGAACCGGAACCGTCAGCTCGTTGAGGTAGTAGCCAGCACCGGTGTACACCTTGCCATCTTTCAAGGGCAAGCCGCGACCGCTTGAGACTAGTACCAGGACTTTTCCTTTAGTTATCATTTTGTTCTCCTTTTGAAATTGAGTCTGTTCTCGCGAAATTGGGAGCTGAAACTGGGGACCGACAGATTGCCTTCCCCAATTCTTCTTGCCTGGAGATTCAGCTCTTGAGGAATGCCAGCAGGTCGGCGTTGATCTTCTCCGCATGCGTCGTGGGCATGCCATGCGGAAAATCCTTATACGTAATCAGCGTCCCATTCTTCAGCAGCTTTGCCGACTTCGGCCCCGCCGCCACATACGGAACGATCTGGTCGTCCTCGCTATGCATCACCAGCACCGGAATCGTGATCTTCTTCAGGTCCTCCGTAAAGTCTGTCTGTGAGAAGGCCACAATCCCGTCATAGTGCGCCTTGGCGCCGCCCATCATCCCCTGCCGCCACCAATTTGCAATGGTGGCCTCAACGGGTTTCACCCCCGGCCGGTTAAATCCATAGAAAGGCCCCTCCGGCAGGTCGCGATAGAACTTCGACCGGTTCGCCGCAAGCTGCGCCTGCAGATCGTCAAACACTGACTTCGGCAGGCCCTCCGGATTGGCAGCCGTCTTCACCATCAGCGGCGGCACCGCGCTGATAATCGCAGCCTTGTACACGTCCTGTTGCCCACGCCGGGCGAGATAGTGCACTACCTCACCGCCGCCGGTCGAGTGCCCAACATGGATCGCATTTTTCAAATCCAGATGCGCCGTAAGCGCCGCCAGGTCATCCGCATAATGGTCCATATCGTGCCCATCGGCCACCTGCGTCGAGCGCCCATGCCCACGCCGGTCATGCGCGATCACGCGATACCCCTTGCCCAGAAAGAACATCATCTGGTTATCCCAGTCATCCGCCGAAAGCGGCCAGCCATGGCTGAACACGATCGGCTGCCCCGAACCCCAGTCCTTGTAAAAGATCTCAACGCCGTCCTTGGTAGTGATAGTAGGCATACAGACTCCTTTGATAATTGAATTAACATCCGAAGATTTTCCGAGTTTCCTTATCCCCGAGGTTCGCCCCCGAGGTTCCTGCGGAGAACGTTCCCGCTGTCCCAGAGCTTTAGCGGTCGATGAAGGTCATGGCTTCGGGAATCCGAACATCAACCACGACTGATTGGCTACCCAATGCGGATATAGCTCCGTCATCTGATCGAACAGCGCCTGGTCGGACGCGGCGGTTTTCTGCAGCCGATCGAAGTCCTCGAGATAACGCTTTGTGTCCTGGATCGCCGCCGGAGAGTCGGGCGCGCCCGGCTTCTTATGACCGGCGACAACCATCGTGGGGTTCAGCGCTGCTAAACGGTCCAGCGCTGCAATCCAATTCTTTCGGCTCTCGGGGGTGGTGTCGCCGACGTACATGCGGCATTGGTTGTACACAACGTCGCCAGCGACGATCAGGCCGATCGATGGAACGTATAAAGATGTTGAATCGGGACTGTCGGTGCGACCCTGCTCCAGGATGCTCAATTCGTGGCCTTCGAGCGTGAACGTGTCGTGCGCGTACGGCTCAGGGGGAACTAGTTTCGTGGGCACTTGTCCGGGGAACATGCCGCGGGCTAAACGTTCGACTACGGGAGTGAAAGACGGTTGCATGGCCTTCACCGTTTTGGGCGTTGCTATGGCGCGAGCTCCAGGGAAACGGTCGAGAAGAATGCTTAGACCGTAGAAGTGATCAAAATGGGCATGCGTTATATAGATGGTTTCGAGGTTGCGGTTGTGTAGAGCGATCCAGTCGGCGAGGGCATCGGCCTCGGCCACTGTCCCCATGGCGTCGACGAGGACGGCGTCGTAGTCGCCGAATATCAAGGTCGAGGTGATCGGGTCAAAACCGAGCGCTTCGCCAAAGGGCTTGGGCCGTTCGCCGACCATAGCTTTTCCCGGAGCAGTAAAGACGTTCACATTGAGGGTGTTCGACGCGACATTTGTGCCGTCCATTTAGTGCTCCTTTCGATGTCAGAGCGTGTGTCTGTTCCGATCAAAGAGCGTCGACGTCAATCACCGCTTTGGCAAAGGCCTGTGGAGCTTCTTGCGGGAGATTATGACCGATGCCTCCCTGGATGACCCGGTATGCATATTTCCCCGAAAACTTTTTGCGGTAGGGAGCGTCATCCGGAAAATGCGGAGCGCCGTTGGCATCGCCTTCTAGGGTGATCGTCGGCACAGTAATAACCGGACTTTCCGCAAGTTTCTTTTCCAGTTCGTCATATTTCCGCTCGCCATCAGCCAGTCCGAGGCGCCAACGATAATTGTGGATCACGATGCTGACATGATCGGGATTGTCGAAAGCCGCCGCACTACGATCGAACGTGGCGTCATTGAAATTCCACTTGGGAGAAGCGATCTGCCAAATGAGCTTGGCAAAGTCGTGCCGGTATTTGTCATAGCCAACCCGGCCACGTTCAGTTGCGAAATAATACTGGTACCACCATTGGCGCTCAGCCTCGGGCGGCAACGGCGCCTTGTTGGCCGCTTGGTTAGGGATCGCATAACCACTCACGGAAACCAGGGCCTTGCAGCGTTCTGGCCAGAGCGCCGCCATGATACAGGCCGTCCTGGCTCCCCAATCAAAACCGGCTTGGATGGCCTGCTTGATCTTGAGCGCATCCATCAAGGCGATGATGTCGACGGCGACCGCTCCTTGCTGGCCGTTCCGGAACGTCTCGTCTGAAAGAAAGCGCGTCGTGCCGTGGCCGCGCAGATACGGGACGATTACTCGGTAGCCCGCAGCAGCCAGCAAAGGAGCGGCATCTACGAAGCTATAAATGTCGTAGGGCCAACCGTGGATAAGAATGACAGCAGGGCCATTGGCAGGGCCCGCCTCCGCATAACCCACATTGAGAAGGCCGGCATCGATCTGCTTCAGTGGACCGAAAACTGCGCCCGACGATGCGCTCGTTCCCGGCTTGCTCGAGGTTTCGGCGCTCGCCGAACCAAGTACTCCAAACTGAGCGGCAGCAGCCGCCATCGCCGCAATGCCAACAAATCGGCGGCGATTCTGGTTGAACTCCGCGGAGACTTTTTCCGTGTTCATTTTTGTTCTCCTTGATCCTCGTTTGTCACGCGGGAGGCGAGTTCATCGTCGAGCTGTGCGAACACCGATGATCGTGTAAATCCGCATCCCAGCCGCGAGAGTTTAACCGTAGGTGAGGGTAGTGCTCTGTCCGACCTCGATGATGTAGCCGTCAGGATCGCGGATGTAGCAGCGAATCTCGCCGTACTTGGGAATCGGCGGGGTGATGAATTCGGCGCCGCGACTTTTCCATAGTTCGTAGCAGGCTTGAATATCGGCGACACGGAAATTCATAAAGCTGTTGATGTGATTCGGATCGGGGACGCTGAGCGTTACCGTCGGCTTATCGGGGGTCGGGCCGCCGCCGACGTTCAGAATCATCCAGATATTCGCAAGCTGAAGATACGGAGGTGCATTGCCATCACCCATACTCAGAATGCGAGCGCCGAAGATCTTTTCGTAATAGCGAGCCGACCGCTCGACGTCGGCGACGGTGAGAAAATGTGCGACGCTGATCCCCTCGCGCGGGGGCATCTCGTAGCTCTTCTGCGCGACTTCTACGCTGCTCATGACGGTCTCCAAACTCGATACAGTCCTCATTACGAATACGGTAGTCTTCCGTTGGCAAAATCCTGTTACGCTACCAACAATATTTTTCCGTCGCTGCCCTTCTCTGCCGTTGCTTGCGCCTCAGCCGCTTTACTAAGCGGCAATTTCAAGCTAATCGGGATTACCAGCTTGCCATCGCGCACGGCCTCGGCCATGAACTCAAGCGTTTTCCGGTCGAATTTAGAAAACACATGCACCACCTTTACGGAGGGGTATTCGGCGGCGTTCGCCGGTAGATCGACAACCGATGCGTAGACTCCTCCGGCCTTGACCTTGGCAATCAACTTTGCGGCGGTTCTTCCGCCGACCGTGTCCGCCACAGCGTCGAGCGAGGGAAGCTTCGCAAGCGCGGCTTCGTCGTCAGTGGCGACGAACTGGTCCGCGCCAACCGATTCCGCGCCATCGATCTGCCGCTTCAAAACACCAGCGATTACCGTCGCCCCGCGCGACTTCGCGGTGAATACCGCAGAACGCCCAACATTTCCGGCCGCACCAACAACCAGAACGGTCTGGCCGATCTTGACTTCAGTTGCGGAAAGAAGCTGGTTGCCGGTCGTCGTCGCCAGCGGCAACGCCGCGGCCTGGATCAGATCGAGTCCTTTGGGAACTTTCGCGAGAGCCGCAGCCTTCACCACGCAAAGTTCCGCATAAGTATTGTCGGCCATCGCGAATACCTGGTCGCCGACAGAAAAGCTGTCTACCGCCGGTCCAATCTTGACCACAGTGCCTGCGACATCGACTCCGATGAGTCCGGGGAACGCCATCGGATAGAAATCTTTGGTTAATCCGGCACGGCGTTTGTAATCGATAGGGTTGACGCTCGCGGCGGCGACCCGCACCAGTACTTCGCCCGGGCCCGGAACCGGGTCAGGATATTCTTCGAACTTGAGTACTTCAGGGCCGCCATATTGGTGAACCACAACTGCTTTCATATTTATCTCCAAATCGGACGATACTAAGTTGGGCTCCGTGACCACTTCTGTTCGGTCGCGATGAATTTACCTCGTCGTGAAATGCGCCGGACGTTCGAAGACTATTTTTCTTTGACTTTCTGCGCCAGCTCGCGAAAGTTTTTGGCTTGCATGTGACTCGCCTTCGCCTGCACGCGCGCCAGTTCCTGAGACTTCCCGTGGGGGAGCATCAAAGCCAACGCCTCAAGTTCGATCGCCGCCTCCTGGGCCTGGTCAGCTTGCTTGAGCATCAGATGTTCAAATCTCCGGATTTCCTCATTGTGGTCCATAGTTCCCCCTGACGGCTATCGGCGATAAATGGATTGCGTAGCCTTGGCCACAGCTCCGCATTCTGCGCATTCTGGACTAGCGTGAAAGTTGACCCAGATAGTACCCGAGCCGATTTTCGACATCCCCCGGTTTGTGGAATCCTTGCGCTATCAGCGCCTTGATTCCATTTTGTGCGGCAGGTCGCCCGAGCGAAGCAACGCACGCATCCCACCCGGCGCCGAGTTCGACATCCGGCGGCAGGGTGGTGTTGACGAGGCGCTTGGTCTGAGCGATCGCCCATTTGTCGAACTTTGCAATCCGCGTCGCGAGCGCCTCTACGAACACATCTAGCTCGGCATCGGGTAGGGCGCGATTAATGTAACCATAAGCCTCGGCTTGGTCCGCACTGATGTCTTCCGAGCTCAAGAGCACTTCGAGTGCGCGGTTTCGACCGATGAGTCTTGGAAGCCGAGCCATGGGGCCTCCGCCGGCGACCATCCCCACTCCCACCTCCCATTGCGAAATGATGGTCTTCTCGCGGCTGGCAAAGCTCATGTCGCAGGCCAGCGCGATCTCGCTTCCGTTTCCGGTCGCGCGGCCGCGGATGAGGGCGATGGACACAACCGGCAAGCGGGTCAGACGCGCAAGAAAGTCCGGCCAGGGGGGCAAGCCCGTGGTGCCCTCCGGCAGCGAGGTCAGGTCTTCAATCTTGGCCGTGAAATCCGAATGGTTCAGGAAGTAGTCGTCGACGGCGCTGTCGAAGACCACGACATTGACCTGCTCGTCGGCCTCAAGGGCGTTGATGACTTCCTGGAACTGCTTGACCATTTCCGGACCCATGACGTTGATCGGCGGGTTGTCGATCGTGACCCGCCAATAGGCGGGCGACCGCCGGGTCAGGCGAATCTGCGCGAGTTTCGTAGCTCCGCTCGTCTGTCTGAGTTCGGCAGGTGCCCCCATAATTGCCATCAGATTTTCCTCCGTACTTGTTAATCGCACTTATTGTTCTGACACGGGTTGATCGAAGCCGACAACAATTACCTTCCCTGTTGCGATCAAAAGAGTCCGGCACATTTACAAGAGTTTCATTTCTATCGCCTCGTTAAACCAGTTGTCGCGATTAGGCCAGAACAACCCTGGCCGCGCAATTGGACGATGGTATCGCCAATACTTTCGTATCGACTGCAGGGTCTTCATGCCTGATGTCTCACGGCTTTTTTCCCTCCACTTTGTCCTGACGATCGATGGTGGACATACTTCCACTCGCACACCGATACCATCGTCTAATTGTTTTGCGGGCCTGCGTCTGGCCTAATTGCAGCCGTTCGGGATGCACTTTTACCGGTCTTAGAAAACTTGCTAGTGAAGGAGAACGCACGATGCCTTACCTTTGGACGAAATCTGCGCCGCGACAAGACCAGAAGATGAAAACACGCACTGCCGGGGGACGTCCCGCCGGCTTTACCGTCGTTCCAATCGCCTTGGCCGGACTTGCCGTCCTCGGCACAGTGGCCCTTTTCGCGCAAGGACAGGACAAAGATAAGTACTCACTGAAATCGCCGAGTGGAATCGCGTTCTCCGACTTCAGAGGATACGAGGACTGGGCTGACGTCTCTTCCGCCCGGACCGACGAAATACTCAAGGTAATCGTCGCCAACCCCACCATGATCGGGGCGTTCAAAGCCGGCGTTCCAGGCAACGGCCAGTCGTTCCCTGATGGCTCCATGATTGTGAAGCTTCAGTGGAAACACAAGAAGAGCACTGAGGCCCCTTTCGTCGTCGAAGTGCCAGACGTCTTTTCCCAGGCTTTCGTGATGGAAAAAGACAGCAAGAGATTTCCGAAGAGCGGCGGATGGGGATACGCGGTGTTCAACTACGACCCCGCGTCTGATAAGTTCTCGGCCGATGCCAAGAGCCCCTCGGACTGCGGATACGCGTGCCATACGCCTGTGAAAGCGAAGGACTACATCTTCCACCCATACCAGAAGCGTTGAACCGCGGCGCCCGAGAAAATCAATTGTCCGGCCGGTTGGCGGGTTCGCTTACTTGCGACCGCAACGCCGTATGCGTCGATCTGATCGACACCGTGTCCGAGCCAAACTTCGACTCGCAGGTTCAGAGGGTTGCAGATGGAGTTAAGTCGTTTCCGACTTAGGATCGGATTTCATGTTGAATGCGTCCATCCAGCTTCCATCGAGCCTGGTGGTGGGCTCGCGCCAGATAAACTGACCTGCCAGTGGACACCCGCAACGGTGTCGGTTGAAGATGGAAATTGGCAAAGTTACACGGGCAAAAGAATGGCTCCTCAGGTAGGATTCGAACCTACAACCCTTCGGTTAACAGCCGTGCAGGGTAAAAACCTAAAGCCTTATTTGTCCGTTGCTTATGGGCGAGCACATTCTGAAATCTGCCCTTAGTTGGGCTACATGGGCCACACTCCGACGCCATCATCGCTTACCGCAGGTTCGGCGACAGGCTGAAACGCTGGACCATTGCGGTGGCATCAAGGCTTACAGCCGCTGTCAAACGGTTCGGTCCCGGCGGCAGGCATGTGATAGGTACGAAGGTTCCCCGATTGGTCTTCCACCCTTATCACTGCGCCAATTAACGGTTTGAAGGCATCCACACGAGATACAACCAAAGCATCCCCTGCATCGGTTGTGCCGAATTCCGCTTTTTGCGTTTCGCCGGTGACCGTTTTGTAGGTTAATTCTGATTTAGGCGCACCGTACAACGCGAAAGGAAATTGGAGGCTTGCCATTCCTAGAAGGTGTTCGTTTTGTCGGCACACAACAAGCAGGTACACCCTTGTATCTTCCATCGATGGTAGAAGAAGAAAGCGGTCCGCTCTCCTAATATTTCATCCTTGATGACTTGCCTGTGCCAAACACGGGTGGCATCTGGAGAAGAAGAACCCTTGGTGGTCCCTTGGCTTGGCATAACCCTACGCCTGCCAATACGGTGAAGAAGCACCACCGAAACTATAACCTTTCGGATTGTCGTCATGAGGAATGGTTTCTGGGCCATGCGCAGGATTCTACTACCGGAGTAGAATATGGGCGGCAGTTATTCCACCTTGTTTGAAGAACTGCCAGAAAGGATGGAACGATGGCAGTCGTATATATCGAAGCACGCCCTAAAGGTAGGCTCGAAGGAACGCGAATCGATGACTATGTTGTCGAAGACCACGCGAACCATGAGTTTGCCAGCTTTGGAACGCAAAAAGAAGCAATCGACTGGGCGAAGAGAAATAATCACAGCCCCCATGTCGCTCGCGTTCGCCATCTGAACGACAAGAAAACCCAGACCATTGGCGAGCCGTATGAAGTGTCAAGTGTAACGCGAAGGCATTTCTGTTTTTGAAATTAAAGGCTGCACTTCCCCCGAACTGGTGTCGTTTCTTACAACGAATACGTGCATGGTTTACCTCGCCAGCTTCCGGCGCGCACTGAGCGCGCCCTTTAATCGACCGAATTGTCAGCGCCGAAACATCGAAATAATAATGAGAGCGAGCAGAATCGCCCCCAACAAGGTTTGGCACCATCCCAGCCCACTTCAATCTTCTGAAGGTGTGTAGGCAAGTCAAACGTTTCGCCGTTATAGGCAACCACTACGTTTACCGTTTCCCGGTTCATAATCAGGGCCTATTCCTTCTCGACTTCGGTTGCAAGCCGCCTGAGTTCTTTTGCGATTCCCCGATAGGTAGGGCCATCTTCCGATTTCTTCCAGGGAGGCTGACGCATCGACCGTGCTGTCAGCCATTGCCGCTAATTCGCGCAGGGCCTTCGCTTTGCGGTTTCTGACTGCTTGCTTTGCCATCATTGCTACTTCCCAGCCTTCGCTTTAGCAACCCGGTTGTTGAATTTCGCGTATTCCTTCCGCACCAAATCCACGTCAGCCTTCGCGAGTTTTACGAAGTGGTCAAAGATTCGCACGACGGCAGCCCGCACCGCCGGGTCTTCATTAACCAAGCGGTCGCAAACCTCAGCGAGGTCCTTTATCGTATCCATGCGGCCTTGCACGTATCCCGCTATTTCAGCGGTTGATTTCTCCAGTTCCGGACTTGCCATGATCGCCCACACAGCGCCCATTGTGCGGGGTGAGCTGGATGGTTGCCAACGTTACTTTCGTCAGATTATTTTCTGCCACGATGCGGAAGGGATGTATGCGCTTTAGCTGTGGTGGGATTATTTCCAGATACATTTAGTGTGTGCTAGTGGGTATGACTCTTGCGCAAGTTCAGTTGGCTGAATCGCCTGACGGCAGAAGAAACAATTGAAGGGTTGGGGGCCGCGCGCTTCTGGCGGTGTGCGATGCGGAACAGAGCTGATTTTATCAGTCACGTGTTTCTCATTGAACTGGTCAACAAAGACAACACGCTTCCTGAGATTCTTTCCCGGCTCCGCTACGATGGGCGTCAACATCATGTGAATTCTTTCTTCCGGGCAATAGGGGCCGTCAACAATGATTGGGATTGTGGATGCCGCTTCCTGCGTGCCCTCCAAGTAGGCACGAATAATGTGAATCGACAGCCCGGCCTCGTTGTGCGCAAAAGTCATCGGTAGTTCGATACTCAACACTGGTGTAGGCCCAACCGCGCCAATGTACCATTCGCAACGCGCGGGAATGCCTACCACCAAACGCAGGTCAACTTGCGGAGCGCCCGAGTGAACTTTCCTTCGAATATATCTCCAAAACCATTCGCCTACCGTGTCTCCTAGTGTGCCGATACCTTTGCGTTTCAGCCAGACCCAAGTTGCCAACCCCGCTGCACCAATTAGCCCGATTATCCGAGCTACGAGCGGCAGCGCGATGAAGTGTTGCCACATTTAAGGAGGATTTTACCAGCTCCTTGGCAGCCGTATCTCTTATATACAGCTTTGCAGGACCTGACATAGCAGATAACAGGCGGCTTCGCTCAGTAGAAGAGCGTGCGAGCGCGTTTCCAGTTCGGGAATTAGCTCCACCTTCTTCATAAGGTCCACAGGTGTGTGTTTGTCAAGACTTGCCTTTCGCAGGTCGACGCCATGGGCCAACTTGTTTCGTAGCACGTAAAGCGGGATTGCTATTTCTTCGACGGTGTATTTAGGCTGTGGAAATGTCGGAGAATTCCAATCGGGGAATACCCGTGTTGACGCGCCTAGGCAGTTGCACAGCTTTTTCTTGAAGTCGTCCCTGTTAGCGCTATCGAATCTCGCTTCCATACCCATAACGCATAGCAATCCAGCAATGAGGGGATGGTTTTGTTCCAGCGCGAGCTGAAGAAAGATGATGGAATTCTTTTCCTCTGTATTCGTTCCACGCATTACTTTGAACACCCGCGCAATCATATCGGGCACGTTGCGAAGAAGGTCCGCATCGAACATTCGCATTCGCGCCCACGCACCCGCATCCATCGGAGAGCGACAAATTATTCGCTCCAAGCTGAACGTGGGAACCCGTAAGGTGCAGCCTTGAAAAGTAAAGCCTAACGTTTGCACCGGCTTAATTATTTGGAGAGCCATCAGCCCATTCTGAAAATCCACCAAACTCTCATCACGTTGTTCGGATTGAATCAGGGGCTGCGTTTTCCTCAAGACTAGATAAGCACTGACCCTAGCCGCTTCACCGAACTCATGTTCATTCAACTGAAGTTTGCTTCTTGCGGAAAGAATCAGGTCATTAGGCTTCATTAGGGAAAAGTCGTCAGTCAATCGCAACTCGGCTGCGGGAAGCTCAATATTCCGCAATCCACAAAACCACCACACCGTCGCCGCCGGTGGAACCCAATCATCATCAGGGTGTGGCATGTCGCACAATGTTCTCATTGATTGGCTGTTTAGGACGCAAAAGTTGAAAGCCGATTACTTATCGGTTACGAGAGGGGAGTAGCTCCAAGCAAAGGTTCTCCGCGATTATTGGCTCGTACCGGAACTACCGGCCACGGGGGAAACGAAATGCGGAAAGCGATGCCGTACGAAGAAGCAATCAAAACAGCGGCCTTCAAGAAGGCGCTGGCGAAATCCATCAAAGCCAATCCAGAACGCAAAGCCTGCAAGCACGGCCACAACCTTGTGGACCCGAAGCGCCGCCACATTCATGTGGGCGATTTGCTCAGGCTGGGCTTGCGTACCTGCCGCACCTGCTGGAAGAAGCAGCAGGCCGCATACGAAGCGAAACTGGCGAAGGCCAGAAAGTTGGTGGCTAAGTGAAGATTGTGAGCGCTTTCAGCCCCGGCCATTTGGCTGGGGCTTTTTTCTGTCCAAATAAGGGTGCGCGAGATTTCCACAGGCTGACACTTAGTACCCCTTATGTTTATCTCGATTGATGAGATAAACTTGGGTCAGCGTTTAAGAAGCTTCGGCGTCCCTATGTACTTGCCGAGTCTTCCGCGCGGGGGTCATCGCCAAAGGCCAGTCCCCGGATAGCCTCTGGTATTTCCTTTCCGCAAAACGCTGTTTATCAATCTTGCCTTCATTGGGGTCAGTGTATCTTTGCCCCCAGAAAGGAAAGGGCCGTGCGAGTTGTAGCTCGCACAGCCTTTAGTAAATCGAAACGCAGCCGAGCATCGGTGCGCTTGATTTAGCGAACAAGTTTTATAAGCCGCCGCTGCCCGCGCTGTCAACTTCAATGCACCATGACGATTACGAAGGAGACAGAAATGAGCAAAATCAAAGCGAGTGTTCTGGCGCTTGCGGCAGTAGTGTGCGCATTTGGGCAACTGTCGTTGGCGCAATCCCCAATGTCTGCAAGCGCTGGCTTAGGGCCAGATAACACCTTCACACTGTTCGTTACGTTTCAGGAATCCATGCCCAAGATTGATGGCGTCGGTTGCGGTTTCAATCTGGATGGGTCCCCAAAGCCCGGTCAGGAGAATTTCGTAGTCGTATTCAACTGCACCGGCAGCGTGAAGAAGGTTGATGACACTCACTACAGCGCAGAAGTTCAAATACCGGGGGCTATCGCCGCTGGCGATTACAAAATCAACTTTCTAACCGTGTACATTGGTGGAGCAAACCATCGGTACGACGGTCAGAATATCCCAAACCTTGCACCGGTCAAGATTAACAATCCCGACCACTTAAAATTTTCGTCTATCAAGGATCTTGGGTATAAACCCTGATGAAGGTGGAAAACAAACTCGAAACTTCGGCCCCGGCTATCGGCTGGGGCTTTTCTTGCCACCTGTCGCTTCGACTCGCGTGTGTTCTAGGCTGGTGTGGCCCTGTGGCACCACCGAAAACCATTTCGCGGACATGGCGCTGACGATTGAGAAAGAATCCGGCATGCCGGGGTTTTCGTGGCAGGATTTCCAAACGCGTGTGTGGAGTTTACCCGATGGATTGCTGCTGGCTGTCGTTGATTTCCACGCATTGAAGAATCAGGATTTTGGTTCGCTCATCCGGGTTTTGCACCGCTTCAATCTGAAACTGGCGGCCATTGAACTGCACCTGCATCTTCGCCACGATGCCCGGCAGATATCGAATCACCACCTGATGCGTCACGCGGGAAACGCCAGCGCTGCCAGCGCCGGGTGTATCGCTACCGCTTTGTGCTTCGATGCTGGCCCATACGTTCGCGTACAGCACATCCACGGATAGGTTGGTGCCGCCGGTGGAATCCTGCGTGGGTGAAACGCTCACGATTGAAACGCGGTTGCGCAGCCGCCCAGTATTCAGCGTTGGGGAACGGCGCGAAACTTGAAGACCCCAGCTCATGACACATCAGCCGGATGTTAGGCGCTTCACATAAGCCGCTTGGTCTGCCTTCCAGCAGGTGCGGCAGGTGCGGCGGCCAGTGCGCATCAGGTCGCCAACATGGATGTGTCCCGCTTCCGGGTTCACCAAATCGTGCCCAGCGCTGCACTGCGTTCTGTGAGGATACGCGGCGATGGATTTTGCCACAGCGCATCTGAAGGTTTCCGCTCGAATTATTTCCTCGTACCGCGACCGGCGTCCAAGCCGAACTGGGGCCGGGATTTCTGCCTGCCAGTGCCGCATGTAATTCTTTTGGGGCTTGGCTGGTTGCGATGGCCAACACTCCCTGCTGCAATTCAGGCGCGACCCTTTTGGACAAGCAGCGCCGCATTTCGCGCAAAGTTTTTGTGCGCGTGGCGCTTGCGGTTCCGCTGCCTTCGGCGCGAGTACAGATTCTGCCCGCCGCCTTCCGCCCTTCCAACTTCGCTGAATGGTTGAATGGAAGCCAAGCGATGCCGCCACATTCCGAAGCCTTGAGAGTATTTGGCGAATGTGCGGAGGCTTTAGGCCAACCTCGTGCGCCACTTGGGGAGAATCCAAGCCCTGCCGATAGTACAGATGCACAACACGAAGTGCCAATCCTGCCATTTTTTCGTTTACTAGAATTGTGGTATCCAAATTCTCGATTTCGATTGCCAATTCTCGCAAGCGGCCACCATAGTCTGCGTCGCTTACTTTTAGAGCCGCATATTCGCGCGCCAGATTCGTGAGCACATTTTCAGCGGACACACGGCGCGCTATCAGCTTTTCTTGCGAGCGCTGCAAGCGTTGCGCTTCACTGCCGGGCTGCACTTTCTTGAAGCCGGCACGCTTTTCAACGTAGCGCACAAGCACCTTGCGCAATGAATCATCGTTGAGCGCCCACCTTGGAGTTTCACCGCATCTGCCAGCGTTCAGTTTTCTGCCGACGTAGCCCATTCGGCAAGCATCTGCCCAATCAAGCCCCGTGCTATCAACTTCCCCATGTGCGGCAAAACGTATACCAACCGCGTAAGCGGGTTTTCGGCCCATTTCCAAATCAAAATGCAGGGCGTGATTGATGGGACCGGGTGGGAGAATCGTGACCGGATGCTGTGAAGGGGCGGTGGCCATAATGGGGCAACGGGGTGTTATCTAGCAGCGGGTCCCACGCTTGATATGTTCGGCGCGCATCGCATGGCCGTTTAGCTTATCGCCACCAACGGCCCAGTTAACAAGATTGACCACGGTTTCACGCGGCACACTGACAATGGCGTTGGCATTGTTGTGGGAAGGCTTGCACGCTGATGCGTGAAGCATCCACGTCTATGTTCCGTTCATAGAGAAAATCCGCCAGCACTTCTTCGGTGACATCAACCGGAAGCCCAGAAAATCGCACCCACGTGCCCTGCGGTAGTGAATTTAAATCTCGCATTGTTAGAAAATGCCCCTGTGTTTCTGAATTTGAAATCCACGAGCCGCCCATGCCCTACCACTGAACGCGCCGTTGTGTGGTTGCACCAGCGGGGAGTCAACCCGATGGCTTACGGCTGCGGCAAAGGCGAACGGACAGCTCGCTGCGCTGCGCAGCATCGTTTGGCCAGCGCATGGCCAATCTTTTGTTAGCAGCAAACCTGCGGGTCAGGTTCTACGCGCAGGCTGCTGCCCCTGCCACGGCTTACGCCGGGCAATTTCGTTTTTCAACACCGGCCAATGCCGGGTTGATGTGCTGGGCTGATTCCAGCGCTTCGATGCGCGCAGTCAGCGCGGCGAATTCTTCCGCGATACGCGCGGCTGCGGGCTTGGGTACGCCCCAATTCGCAAGTTTCTGGTTTAGGTCAAGCTGCGGCAACACGGGCGCGGCTTGCTTGGGCCGGAAAGTCTCAAGTTGGTCTGGGGTCAAAGGTTTGCGTGAAGTTTCAACCATGATGGTTAGTTTTCCTTCGCCAGCGCGGCCACCACGGCATGTAGCAAAGCAGAAAGTACGCGCTTCGGTTCTTTGGGATTTTTCGCAACAGCCTCGTGCACTTTCTTGGCTGCCAGTTCTCTAGGGCTAAATCGGTCATTAGTTTTCCTCCAATTTGCGCTGCACATCGCGCAAATGAATTTGGGCAAGCTTGCCCGCCGGATGATTTCCAACGGTTGCGATTTTGTTTCGCAGCGAAGCAATCACGTGCGCTTTCTGGTCGCGCAATTTCTGCATGGCGGCGGCGATTTCCACCGGACCCACATACAGCACATCGCCGGGTTCGCCCTTATCGCCGGGCTTCCCATCAGCACCATCTTTTCCGGGTGCTCCATCTTTTCCATCCACACCATCGCGGCCATCTTTGCCGGTAGCTTCAGCAATCTGGATGTGAAAGAATTCAGTAACCGGACACAGTTGGCCGGTGCGTGATGCCAAAAGCAATTCCGTACCGCGTGGCGAATCGCGCACAAGGTACAAGTGGCCGGGCACACCCAGCTCCGGCAGATTCTTGAAAGAAACGAAACTGAGTTTGCTGGCCATGGCTACCTGCACGTCTTTCCGGCAGCGGCATTCATCCGTTCGCGCAGTTCTTCGTCGCGCTTTTCCTGTTCATCATCGGCAGCGATTTCTTTTCCCAAGCGCTTCAGTCTTGGCGCGCTTATCAGCATCGCTCTGTTGCTGCGATTTGCGGCCAAGCGCTTGTGCGCGCATTACGCGCTGGTAATCGGCGCGCTTGCGGAATTGCGCCAAGGTGAGCCCGTTCATCTGGGCCAATTCTTCTTCGGTGGGCGGCGTAAGCTTTCGCTTCGCCGGTGCCGCGTGGCGCTGGCCATTCGCTGGCGCTGTGCGAGCGGAAACATTTGTTCCCTTCGCTGTAGGCCGGATAAGTCACGGCTGAAACGTCCAGAAGCTGCACGTTTTTCAAAGTACGCAACGGGACAGGGTTTCCTTTTTCGTCTTTTGAGGTGGTCCATTCATCGCCGCTGCCATCTTCCTGAAGCATGAAGGCAAAGCTGCATTCCGAAATGTCTCCACGTTTTACCGCAGAGTAAACATCGCGGTGCAGCGAATTCGTCTTGTCCAAGACGCAGCGGAAGGTAAGGCCCGCATCTGATTGCGTGAGTACACACGTGCCAGATTTCGTTCTGCCGAGTACCTGATTGGGCGAGTGGTTGAAGGTGCATCGCACATCGGCCTTGGCTTTCAGCGCGGTAGTAAAGGCACTCGGTGCCACCTGTTCGAGAAAGCCTCCACCGGGTCCGTTGATTTTCGTCGGCACAAAATACGCCACAGCCCTGCCCACCAATTCAAACTTGCCGTCGTCAGCGGTGCGCACTTCCGTGGCCTGCGTTCGCGTTTCGATTTCAAAAGTCATAAAGTTACCTCGCACACAATCAGCCGGGTGTTATCAGGGTTTCCCAGCCAGCACCTGTTGGCGCAGTTGTTCGCCCAGCCATTCTGTGTCCTGACCCGCACCCGTTTTTGCTGCGAAGTCATTCCAAACGGCGGGGGCATCGACCAGCACCCAAAGCTTTTTCAGCAGCGTCCTTCGATGAAGCCCTGTAGATGCTCACGATTTCGCCGAGAAGGCTTTTGCACGTGAAGGCCGAAATTTCCAGTGGTATTGGATGGAGCGACGTAGAAGCGTGGCTCCGTTGACGGCGCGGGTGGCGGTGCGGATACTGGCACCAATTCAATCAGGCCAGGTCAGCAAAGTTGTGTGGTTTGATTGCGCTCGATGTGGCAGGCGTGGCCGAATTTCGGGCCGTGGCAGATACGGACAAACATTTTTCCTCCCGCTACGTTCTGAGGTTTCACCTTCGAAGTTGCAGCGCGGTATTACTAGGCATTTCGACGGGCCGAAGCAGGCAGGAACACGTTCAGGAAGTTGTTAACAGTTCTTTGGGCAGACTTTCGAGCGATTGTCACGCCTTGTTTCGTTCAGACGTTTTTCTAGACGATTGCGAACGACATTCGGCGCACATTCCCATTTTTTCAAAGCGCCGGGCCGGAAAACACCTTCGAATTTAAAAATCCATTCCGCGCGCTACGTATTTACGCTGACATTGGTTGTCGAAATCGTTTTGATTTTTTATCGAGGCCCCCCGTGTTCTGATAACAAAGTAATTGCACGCCAAAAGCCAAGTAATAACGCCATACTGTTGAAGACAACGACGATGCTAACGACACAGCACTTAGCACCAAAGACCACCGTTACGTTCAATGCACGCGCAGAAACATGAGGCGCTTAAAACCATCGCTGAAAGGAAAGGGAGCATACGGGCGTTTTCACTGGAATTCGATGGGTTTTGATAGGGGCCGCCAGCACGTTGGCCCGGTCGGGTTTGGTGCTGGCGGGTGCGTGGCTATGCACGCTTCGCATCAACAGGCCACCACGATGTAACGGGCGCGCTGCCGATTCGTGGCCTGCTGGCGCAGACAGATGCAGCACAGGGATTCGGGCCACCAAGGAAGTTGTCGGGGCTGAGACTGAGCGACAGGCTGGTTGGCACACGTTCTATCTGCCCTGGTGTGCATTGGTTTATTGACGTTGGGTTTTTGTCATGGCCGGTTTCTTTACCGGGGTCGGGGCTGATCTGCTCGTTTTTCCGGCGTAGCTTTGCACCGGTCAAAGAATCGCGCGGTGCCTAGAGATCGCTGGCGCGAACATGGAAGCAATGAGCATCATCATCGGTCGGCTTATAGGCATCCTAATCACCATCTTGGTTGAGTATGGACGCCGTCCCTCCCTATCGTTGGCGATTGAAGAACCGCCACTTGATGCGGCAGGCCCTTTCGGTCCTGCTGGCCCTACCAAGGCGCGTCACCTCCGCGTCCGTTTGATAAACGATACGCTGCCCCTTTGCTTCGATCGATGCAGCGGTCTGCCGCCTTGCAGTGTCGCGGCGAAATCACGTTTCAAATCATGTTAGGACGGTGAAGGCCTCCAGGCCGCGCAATGAGCCGCCAGATGGACGAGGACGCCAGAGCCAACGGCCACCATGATTTATAGCCTGCAATCCGACGAGCCGGTTTATTCGATAGTCGATACATCGCGACTAAGCATGGAATCTCGAATTGACGTGTATCCCGGCGAAGAAGAAATTTTGGATGTTGCTGTAAGAATTGAAGGCGAATCTGATTGCTACGGTTGGAACAACGAAGCATACCCTTCTTATTGGCGTACGAAAGATTGGAAACTGCCACCCTCGCGTTACTTAGTGAAGTCGTCGTAATTTCTTCAGGGCAAAAGTGCGTCGACGTATTTCGCTTGATTAACGACGTGGAGCAACTGGGCGATTTTCGATTGATACCAGCGTCGAAAACTGACAAAGCCAAGATTCAGTAGGTGGCTTCAATCTTCAGCGGCCAGCGCGGCATCCAGCGCGGCGTTGCCTAGAAACGTTGTCCGGCCTTCGCAGGGAAGCACTCTGGCAGGCGCGGCTTCAATCGCCGCTACCGCCGGTTTCTGATACAGGCGGTGCCACTGGGGAAATCCGCCATCGTGGCCAGCGTGCTTGTAGACGCTTTCCATCGCACCCATGGTGTGGCGTATTTTTCTGCCTTCTTGGAACCGCGTTCGCCGCCAGCGTGGCATTCTTGCAAAGTGCTACTAGATTGCCCCACGATAATTTCAGTTCCGGGTTATCGCGCGGGTCGATGATGTGATGTTCCCCAGCGTTAGATTTCCGCCGACACTGTCTGCCGATCCATCCACTTCGGCAGATGGGGTTCTCAGATACGGACGTTTTTGGAACACTGCTGCCACGGAGCGCTGTTTGTAGAACTTTGCGGTCCTCCGATTGGAAGCGCGTGCGGTCGTAGATTGATTGCGCCGCTTTTTGCACCTGTGCCTTCGGCGGATGCTGGGCGCAATGGTCCTTACCGGGCAAGCACCGGGCGCGGCAAGCGTGGCAGCACTGGTCCGGCAGAAATGCCATTTAGGCCTCACCTTCAAGCGGCAAGTCTGGCTGCCTTTCGTATTTGCCATCTAGAAGCTGAAAAATGCCATCGTTCGGGAAGTGGTCTCCAATGCTAAAAAGTTCCTTGTTGGGGATAGCACGGTCGCCGCGATGGGCAGGTGCAAAAAGCGAACCGGATTCTTCCGGTGACATTTGGTCCGCTTTATCCGCGCACGCAAAGCAACTGGCTACGGCGAATTCGGAGTCTTCGATGATTACAAGTTCCGGCACGGCCCCTTGGAACACGTGCTGACAGATTAAAGTGTGCACAGGTTGTTTTCTCCTATCATTTTCATTCCGGTTTTTCGTTCCATCCAATCGCATCAAGTGCCGCTTGAATATCGCGCTGGTTGTCGCGCTGGATAGCTTGGCCCAACTGAAATGCCCAGTGGAGCCTTTCGCCGTCCATCTGCTTCTGGATTCGCTTCGCTTTCCGCAACAGGTCGCCAGTGCTGGGAATTTCTTCACCGGCTGGCTGTTGGTTATTTCGCGCAGTTTTTGGAGTCGCTCTGTGTTATCGCGCCCATGGTGCCATAGGCGGCATTTCCCGCACTGGTACGAAATCAAACGCTTCCACGATTTTCCGCCGTGGCCGTGGCGCTTGTGCGCGGCCTTTACCTGCGCCAATTTTTCGTTAGCTTCCTGTTCTGATAAAAACGCGTCTTTGGTGCAAGGCATGTTTACTCCCTTTCGAATAGACCTTGGTTTCTCAGCCGCTTTGGTGTTGGCGGTGCAGGTACGAATGGCAGAAGGCTGCCAACGTTGTGTTTGCCGCTACAAAAACCACCTTCACAAAATGCCGCGCGGCGCGTTTCTGCTTCGGCGCTTGTTTCAAACAGATGGACGGCGGTGGGGCTTTCGCATCGGACGACGCAGGCATAAGGCCCCGTGCCGAAGATTTCAGCACCGCGCCACTTTTCCCTAACGATTGCACGCCAGTTGATGGTGGTGGTTTCAGCCATAGATATGCTCCTCATTCATCCCAACGAGATGTTTCCCCCTTTGGTTGCGAGCGGGGTTTGGGGGCGCGGCAGCCCCAAGGGTTAAAAGCAAGCAAGCAAGCAAGCAAGCCCCGTTGCATTGCTTGGCTTTCTCTTCTCTGGAAGTGCCGTGGGCACTTCCAGACCTTCTTCCTCTTAGACACTTGCTTTTAACTGGAACACTTAAGCACCCCATTTTTTGGGGTCTGGCCGTACCCCAATTTTTGGGGCTACAACCCGCACCCCATTTTTTGGGGGTCTGGTCTCATTACCCCAATTTTTGGGGTCTGGGTTTACCACTGGCGTACCACTGGATGCCCGATGGTTAGCCACGGCGATTCTTCCTCTCGACGACCCTTGCCCACATCGTGCCCGGCACCGGCGGCGGCCATTTGCAAAAGGTACTGGCAGTCATGCGCTGGCCAGTTTTCGAATTAACTGTCTGGAAGCGCTTTATCCAGCCTTTTTTCTTCAAACCGGCTATCGCATTATCTAAACCGTTTTCGCTCAAACCAGTTTCCCGAATTAGAAGTTTCATTCCGGCCCATACCCGCATCTCTTTTCGATTGGCGTGCGATAACAAACACAGGAACGCCTTCAACTCCCCGCCGGTAAATTCGGAAAGGCGCTGCCGGATTGCATAAGGCAAGGTGTTCAGGCAGATGCTGTCTGATGCTTCAGCCTCGTAAAGTTCTTTGGTTGTATCAACCACGCCCACCTTCTTGCGCGGCCAGCAGTGCCATTATTGGGCGCGGCTCCGGCGCTGGTGCGGCTTTCAGTAAAGCGATTCGATACACTCGGCCAGCAGTTCCAACTCGCGTCCGTTCGATTTGGTGGCCTTGTTGGCGCAGGATATGAAGTAGGGCATTGAAGGTCCACCCCACATCAGGATTTGTGGCAAGGGTACTGTTCAGGATGCCCGCTGGACCGGCTACCAACAGAAGTTCGAGAAGTTTGTCTGCCTTAGATTTTCTTGATTCCATACTTTTTCAACCGCGCTGGTGCGCGGCCCGCAAAGAATCAATGCGGTGTTACAACATCCTTTTCTAAATCCAGATTTTGAAGCCACGGGCATCAAAGTGTTCCGACGCCGTCGTTCTACCACCAAACGCCGTGTCGTCATTCACTTGCAACAATCAGAAGCAATATGTTTGTAAACTAACCCAATCTGGCGGATACTAATTTCATGCCCTTGACTTTCTCGGATAGGCAGCGCGGCGGGTTAAAAGGTGGTAGCAGCACCAGCCCGCGCAAGGTCAAGGCAGCCCGGACAAATGGCGAAGCTGGCGGACGGCCACGCGGGACAATGAAACGCACGCTAGGCGAATTCTTGATGCGCCAGAAGCTGAGGGATTCTGACTACAACTGGGTGCATGCAGGCATCTTCGGCCTGAGTCGCGAAGGCGCGCGCGGTGAACGCCATCAATTCGAAAAATTCTTCGGCGTGAAGGTGAGCGGTGGATTACCGCTCCGGGGTTTACCTCACTGGACGAAAACAAAAGAGTATAGGCAGCGGAATCCGCCACGAGGTTCCTCAATCAGTCGAATCATCAGGAAATTTCGCAGCCATGCAAGAAAGAATCAGAAGGCGGGCTATTGAAGAAGAAAAGTAAAGCGGCTGGTTGCGGTGCCAGCCGCTTCGTTCCCGTATGGAAGGCGGCAGGTGTTGCTGCCGCCAATATGCCAGCAAACTGTTACGCACCTTGGGTTTTTCTTACATCGTTGGGAATTCGCATCTTAGAATTTCTTCCTGAAATCATCAACATAGACATTGTTAGTGGAATTCTGAACCCTTTAGAATCCCGTGCGCCCTGTCACACTCCGCTGGCCTGTGGATGCCAGCCCTTGAGTTGCTCCAATCCGAAACTCCTAATACCCTTTCATCCGCAACGGCAATAAGGCGGAAACGGGGTCCTTCATTGACCCGCCGCACAGGACAAAGTGGAAGCGTGTTTCAACACAAACAAACAACCGCGTGGAATCCAGCAGCACCGGCCTATGGCCGATTCTGGATTGACACGCCCCAATGCAGGAAACGCAGCACGGTTTCGCTGGGCATCTGCCCCACGCGTAGCCTTGCCCGGCGAAAACTGCGCGATTACATCGAACGGGAGGGCGTGAACGATAAAGCGTCCTTCATGGCAAACAACGCACCGGCACTTACGTTCCGCCATCAGGCAGAAAAGTGGATAGCTTCTTTGCCTACGCGACGACGCAAGCCGGTCAAGCCCGCCACGATAGTTGGTTGGCGTGTCGCGATGAACAAATGGATTATTCCAGCCATCGGTGAACTGCCGTTGGCGGATGTCTCCAACGCCGCTCTTAAGCTGCTGATTGAAAAGATGGCAGAGGGCGGCCTAGCTGCGAAAACAATCGTGACATATTCGCAGGTGGTGAAGATGGTTGTCGCTTCGGCTGTGGATTCAAACGGCGACGAAATCTATCCACGCAAATGGAATCACGACTTCGTAGGGATGCCCATTGTGCAGAAGGAAAAGCAACCACGGCCCACAGTAACTGAAGCCGAGGTTGTCACCATCCTTGCTAACTCTAGCCCACGATACGCACCGCTGTTTGCGCTCCTTGCAGGCACTGGCTTGCGTATCGGTGAAGCTCTTGCGTTGAAGCAAACCGACTTCTCGCCTGATTGCCGCATGTTGTTTGTAAAGCGTTCAATCTGGCGTGGGCAGGAGCAGGAGCCGAAAACCCCTGCTGCCATTCGCGTGATTGATATTCCGGAACCTCTAGCCGCACTTCTGCGTGAATACGTGGCTGACAAATCCGGGTATCTGTTCGCCACGCGAAAGAGCAATCGCCCGCTGGCACAGCGCAACGTGCTGCGGGCGTTGCACGATACCGGCAAGCAGGTTGGGTTTCATGCCTTCCGGCGATTCCGCGCTCAAACGTTGCGGCGTGCACGCGTGCCTGAAGATTTGACTGGATTCTGGCTAGGGCACGCACGGCGCACCGTGACCGATTTGTACGCAGCCGGTTTGCAGCACGATGAAGAATGGCGGCGCGAATGGGCCGACCGCGTAGGGTTGGGATTCCCAGTTGGGCTACGTTGGGCTACAAACGTTGCTTCGATTGAATCTCAGAAGGCCGCGTAAACCAATGACGGGGTAGATTTTAGAATGGCTCCTCAGGTAGGACTCGAACCTACAACCCTTCGGTTAACAGCCGAATGCTCTGCCATTGAGCTACTGAGGAGTGTAACGGCAAGCGCGACGGCCCGCCTGATTCAACATCATCATAGCATCTTCAATGCGCGGTGAAAACAGTTCTGCCGCGATCGTTTCTGGTACGCTGAAATCCTTGAGGTGCGTATGGCCGGAGGGCGATTGCTGCTGCTTCTTTTCTCCTTTTCCTCTTTGGTTTTTGTGGCGGCTGCCGTGATTGCCGGCGATGCGAAATCCTCTGCGGGCAACATTCCAGACCATCCTCCAATCGCGGAACCGAAGCCGCTGGTCGACCTGTTTCATGGCACCAAGGTCATCGACAGCTACCGTTGGCTCGAGAAATCAGATTTGCCTGCAACGCAGAAATGGGTATCTGAGGAGATGTCGTATACCCGCGCGATTCTCGATCCTCTGCCGGGACGTGATGCGATCCACAAGCGGTTGTCGGAGTTGCTGTCGATCGGCACCGTCAATCCACCTGCGATCGCGGGCAAACATTATTTCTATACGAAGCGCGAAGGGATGCAGAACCAGCCTGTGCTTTACGTCCGCGATGGAATCGATGGCCCCGATCGTGTACTGGTCGACGCGAACCAGCTTGCCGCCGACGGCACCGTCGCGCTCGACTGGTTTCAGCCAAGCGAGGGCGGGAAGTATGTTGCCTATGGCACATCCGCCGGCGGATCGGAAGTCAGCACGCTGCGCGTCATCGAGACGAAAACGGGAACGATTCTTCCCGACACGATCGAGCGCACGCGCGCGGCTTCGATTGCGTGGCTGCACGACAATTCCGGTTTCTATTACACGCGCTATCCGAAGAAAGGAGAGGTTCCGCCGGGACAGGAGATGTACAACCGCCACGTCTTCTTTCACCTGCTCGGCACCGATCCAGAGACGGACGATCCGGTCTTTGGCGAGGGTCGCGACGCCGAAGACTGGCCGAGCGTGTCACTTTCCAACGACGATCGCTGGCTGCTAATCAGCGTCTCGCAAGGGTGGACCAAGTCCGAGTTGTATCTGCAGGATTTGAAGTCCGAGCGTCCCACGAGCCGGCTAACCACGGGTAAGAATTTTCTGTACAGCGCCGACGTTTATGACGGCAAGGTTTATATCACCACCAACGAAGATGCTCCGCGCTATCGGGTATTTGTCACCGACGCGGGCAACTTCGATCGTGAAGCATGGAAGGAAATCATTCCGCAGTCTGACGCCGTGTTGCAGGGCGCCGCAGTTTTTGGGGGAAAGCTTTTCGCGCAGTACGAGCAGAACGCTTCGTCGCAACTGAAAGTTTTCGATCTTGAGGGAAAGAAATTAAGCGATCTGACGCTGCCCGCGATTGGCACAGTATTTGGAACCAGCGGGAAATGGAATCACGACGAAATATTTTATGGATTCCAGTCGTTCACGTTCGCGCCGGCGATTTATCGTTACGATTTGAAAGACGGGTCGACGTCGCTGTGGACCAAAGTTGAAGCGCCATCGATTGATCCTTCGGCCTACGAAGTGGCGCAGGAGTGGTTCCAGTCGAAAGACGGCACGCGAGTGCCGATGTTCGTCGTGCACAAGAAAGGATTGACGAAGACCGGTAAGAATCCAACGCTGCTTACGGCGTACGGCGGATTCAATGTAAGTCTGACGCCTACGTTCAGCCGTTCGGCGTACCTGTGGATGGAGCACGGCGGCATATTCGCAGTGGCGAACCTGCGAGGCGGCGCCGAGTTCGGCGAAGACTGGCACCGCGCCGGGATGCTCGATAAGAAACAGAACGTGTTCGACGATATGATTGCCGCGGCCGAGCACCTGATCTCGGAAAAATACACGGACAAAAATCATCTCGCGATTCAGGGTGGATCGAACGGCGGCCTGCTGATGGGCGCGATGATGACGCAGCGTCCTGACCTGTTTCGCGCCGTGGTGTGCCAGGTGCCGCTGCTCGACATGCTGCACTATCAGGATTTTCAAATCGCGAAGCTTTGGATTCCGGAGTATGGAAGTTCGGAAAATCCGGAGCAGTTCAAGTGGCTCTACGCTTATTCGCCGTATCACCACGTCAAGTCGGGGGCGGAGTATCCGGCCGTCTTGTTCATGACGGCGGATACGGACACCCGAGTTGACCCGATGCACGCGAAGAAGATGGCGGCGCTGATGCAGGCGGAGGCGAGAAATGGCGCGAGCAAAACGCGTCCGATCTTGTTGAGGATCGAGAGCAAGGCGGGGCATGGCGCGGGAAAACCGGTGGCGAAGCAGATTGAGGAGTTTACGGATATCTATTCGTTTTTGTTCTGGCAGGTGGGGGTGAAGCCGTAGGTTCCTTGCGTAGGGCCAGACACGACGGCCTTTCCTGTCATGGGCTACCGCACCACTCTCCCGCCGGGACGCCTGCAGAGTTGAGCAGATTTTGAAGCGCCTTCATGAGCTTTCGGGATGACCTGCAATTTGTTGAGGTCGGCCTAAGATCGACTAGGGTTGTTACCAAGACTTGATCGATGGTCGGTGATTATGTGCCATTCAGCTCCAGTTTAGTTTCTGGGCACTTTTTGGCACCACGATCGCGACTCCAAAGCTACCACGGCCGATGGTGTGACCTCAGAGATTCTGCAGAACGAACCGCGACTATCGAATGCCTAATCTGGCGAAGAGAACGCTATTGTCTTACGATTAGGGCATGGCGACGCGGAAGTATTACTCGGCACGGAAAGGGAAGACCCAAGACCCAACCGTAGACCTACTGCTGTTCCGAAAGTTGTTTTCCGCGATCTACAAGACGTTCGCAACTAAGCAGTATTTCGATGAGGCTTTCGGCACGCATTGCACGGACGCTGGGTATACCCCTGGATCGGCAGGTGAAGACATAGACATTTTCGTATTCCGACGGCTTCGCAAGCAGAATATGTACCCGATCGATGCGGAATATTATGGCGAAGATGACATTTTTGACTGGACTGGAACTCCTATATGACCTCGTCTCTAAGCCTCAAGACGGCCACAACCACTCGTGGAATGATTGCGGGTGGCATTATGCAAGCTACGACAAATTGGCGGGAAGGAGGGAATTCCGCGAGGAAGTCAACGAGGTGCTCGCGGACTATGGCGGTGGGTTCGAACTGTCTCTTTCAGGAGAGGTCAGGCAATCTGCCCGAGATGGGCCTCGATAAATTGGTAGTTGCGCCGCTTCCCTCCACGATCAAACCGACCGACCACGACAGGGTCTTGGCGGCCATCGACCTTTTTCGGAAACGAGATGCTAGCAATCACGATCGTCGCAATGCGGTGAGGATGCTTGCGGACGTTCTCGAACCTCTGCGAAACCAGCTCAACAAGGTCATCACGGCAAAAGACGAGAGCGATTTGTTCCCACATCGCAAACGCGTTTGGAATTTGTCACAACAATGACGATCAAAAGACACAATACGACCCCGTTTGGCTAAGTTGGATGTTTTACCACTACCTCACCACGATCCACGTGGTGACTAGACGATTGAAGAACCTAAGCAAGAATCCCCGAAACGGAGCGCGGCGCGCTCCTCCGGCAGTTCTTAATCTCTGTCCCGGATTTGGCAGACCTGCCCCGGACTTGCGTCCGCGGCTTTATTCTGTCGCCGCTCCGCGACTGGGATGGTTGGTGGATAAATTTGGACGTACGGCATGAGTCAAAGCGAATCGACAGAGCGTGACCTCAGCTTGTTGAAGGGAGCGTCCGCTCTGCACGATCTTTGGCCCATATGTATGTTGAAGGAATCTTTTTCTGTCGCTCTCGGGAGAACTCCCTGAAGCTGCGCCTCGAACTTTTGGACACGCAGGATCCTTCGACTGCGCATGCCGGTCGCTTCGCTCACCGGCCTGCTTGCTCAGGATGACAATCCGTTGAGGGGCGGGACGCCGAGTCGGGGCCGAGCGGTCGTCTGTCGTCCCTCCGGGACTTGTTCCTTCTTTTGCCTGACTGACCCCGGACCTACGTCCGGGGCTGCATTCTGTCGCCGCTCCGCGGTTGGGACTGGTCAGTGGAGAAATTTCGATGTTACGGTACGGGCTTAAAGCAACCGACAGAGCGTGACCTCAGCTTGTTGAAGGGAGCATCCGCTCTACCTGCGCTTTGCCTCAAGTGAGAAAACTCTTTCCTCTTGTTCTCGGGGAAACTCCCTGAAACTGCGTCTTGATCTTTGGAGACGCGGGGTCCTTCGACTGCGCAGGCCGGATCGCTTCGGTCACCGGCCTGCTTCGCTCAGGATGACAGTGCGTTGAGGGGTAGGTCGCGGAGTCGGGGCGGAGGGGGCGTCTGTCGTCCCTCCGGGACTTAGATCCTTCTTTCGCGGACTTACCCCAGACTTGCGTCCGGGGCTTCATTCTGTCGCTGCTCCGCGGCTGGGGGTGGGGGAACTCCGTAGCGACCTTCGCGAGTGTGATGGTTCACGCGAGATCCCTCGCTCCGCCTGAAAAGCGGCTCCGCTCGGGATGACGCTGGGCGGTAGCGGGCAGCGCGCTTCGTCGCGGCGTATTTTCAGTCACGTTGTGGTGTAGCGTGAGATCACTGCTTCTTGATCTGCATTCTCTTTATTTTTGAATATCTGCCTGAAAATCAGGTTGGGATGCATTGCCGTGCCAAGACGAGCGCGGATGGGGAGGAGTGTTTGTGAAGTTGGTGGAGAACAAATCGGGGAGCAGGGTGGAGTGGGCATTGAGGATGACGGAGGTCGAGAAGGCTGCGGCGGGCGCAAGGTCCCTCGACTGCGCAGAAGTATTCGCTATCCCGAATGATTCTGCTTCGCTCGGGGTGACAAATGGTTGTGTGGATGCTCGCAGCGTTAGATCACAGAGATGTTCTCGGAACAGAGGATGATGAAAGGAAGTCTCCGCGAGAGAGCCAGGCCGTCGCTGGCGCGTGTCAGGAAAGCGGGACGCAAGGGTGCGTGATCCCGTGGATCTTTGCGGTGGCGGATCCGCAGGAGAAGTATTGGGAGCGGCTCCGAGGGAATCCGAAACGGCTGGGAGAGATTTCGCAGGCGGCGTTCTTGTTGAAGGCGGAAATGAAAGGTTTCCATCTGGCGTTGCCATGGGGGACAGCGAGCGGTACGACTTCGTAGTCTGGGGGAAGAATGGTCGGGCGTATCGCGTGCAAGTGAAGGGGACGGGGAGGTTGCATCTTCGTGGATATGAGGTGCAGCCCGTGCATTCGTCGCGGGGGCACGGGAAGAAGCGGTATACGAAAAAAGATATTGATGTCATCGCGGCGCACGTGCAGCCGGCGGATGCCTGGTATTTGATTCCGATTGAAAAGGTAGGGAGGGCAAGGAGCTTGCGGCTGTATCCCGATGTTATGAGCAGGCGACCGATGTGGGAACGATATCGAGAGGCCTGGGACGTACTGGGGGAGCGCGGGTAGCGGCACTGCCCATTCCGTGACCCAAGATATTTCTTCCGAACTCGATGACGCCGGTCCGCTTCTTTTCGACGCGGCATTCAAGCACAGCGCCGGCGGGAAATGAAGGAAGCGTTTTTCCTGGCGGAACGTTTGCCGCATCGGTAGTCTTTCCCCAACATTACTTTTTCGTGACGGCGTCGAGGTTGGCGAGCATTTTGCCGATCTCGGGATTCGCCATGAAGTTTCGCCACACCAATCCTGTGCGGTAGTTCTCGATCATGACCGTGATCGGAGCCTGGTTCAATCCCATGTAGATGGGTGAGATCCAGTTCTGGCCGGGGTTGAATGCATCGCGCGGCCCGTAGATATCCCACATTTGAGCGCCGAGATCGCGGTAATAGTGTTTCAGCGCGCTCATCGAGGCTTCGGGAGTATAGGGGAATGCCGCGAGCGCGCCTGTCGGAGTCAGGGTTCCGCGATCGTTTTCGGCATCCGGAGAATGAGGCACATATCCTTCGGGACCGTCGCTGGCGGTGAGGCCCCAGGCATTGGGGCCGTATCCAGGAAATTTCTTCGGATTGGCGATGCAGTAGGCGCGGTTGATCAGCGCTATGTTGCGGTTGTTATCGAAGTATGAGGATGTGAAACGGTCATGCAAGGTATGCGGGTCGAATCCCATGTACGAGTAGTCGGTGAAGAAGAGTGGGCCGCCCGTACCGACGCCCACATCGAGTTTGATTCCGTAATAGGTGTGGCCGTTCGCGTAATGATCTCCATCGGCCATGCCGGACCATCCCGGCGCGGTAGTTCTTGGCGCGTTCCGTCTGCGATGCCCAGCCCGAGTAGTACATCTCGGGAGGAACGGAGTGTGTCGGAGACGACATTGCCAGCAGATAAGTGATCATCACCTCGTTAAACCCGATCAACGGATGCTGAATCTGCCAAGCCCATTCCTCAGACCAGTGCCAATAGATGAAATCGCCGGGTTGAGGGCCGCGGTACCAGTCCCACTCAACCTCGCTCCAAAGTTTTGAAATGCGGCGATAGAGATCCTGCTCGGATGGGGTGTCGCCGTGAAAGTACTGGCGTGCTGCGAGCAATCCTTCCATCAGGAACGATGTTTCGACTAAATCCCCGCCATTTTCGAAGACGCCGAACACGGGCATGGTGAGCCCGGTGTTGCCGTTCATGAAGTGGGACCATGCACCGTGGTATCGCTGTGCGTGTTCGAGGAAGTTGACGATTTTCGTGAGGCGCTCGACGCCCTGGGCGCGTGTAATGAATCCGCGATCGACGCCAACGATGAGGGCGGAGATGCCCATGCCGCTGGCGCCGGTCGCGACGATGCGATCATCTCCGGGAATATTTTCGCGCGACATTCCGGAGTGGGGATCGGCTCCATCCCAGTAGTAGTGGAAGCAGGCTTCCTGCACCATCGTCAGAAGTTCGTCGTCGCTGAATTCGCGCGTTGAGGCCGTCGCAGATTTCGAAAGGGGAGATTCTTTGTAGAGACGATCGGAAGTGGCGACCTTGTAATAGGCGGTGACGCCACTCTTGCCAAGAAAATCTGAATATCGATTGGTGCCGGGAAGCTGAATGCCGATCGGCTGAAAATCTTTTCCGTCGAGCGAACGGTAAATCACGTAGCGCCCAACAGAGGGTGTGTC
Organism: uncultured Acidobacteriota bacterium; assembly: GCA_963771765.1. Classification (GTDB taxonomy): domain Bacteria; phylum Acidobacteriota; class Terriglobia; order Terriglobales; family Acidobacteriaceae; genus Sulfotelmatobacter. Next base: position 248,292 of record CAVYUY010000033.1, on the reverse strand, counting down.
TACGGGACGCCATTGGATTTCTATGTGGCGGTCGTAACCCTTGGCTTGGACGTCCTCGGGGGCTTGGATGGGTGTGGCGTTTGCGGGGGAAGGATCGTCATCCACGCGGACCTCGTCGATCAGCAAAGTGTGGCGAACGCCGTCGGCTCGACCTTGATGAAAGACGATGTTCTGGATGGACGACGGCCGGAACTCATATACCGAGGCGGTATCGAAGCTGGAAAGCGGGATGCGAACCTGAATCCAGCGTCCTGCGGGAATGTTGCCGGAGAACTTTCCCATGGGCAGAGGCTTGGTGAACGCCGGAGGGAACGCTTCGACGCCTGAACCGCGGTCGGAGAGGACGATCTCGGGAGATCGTCGGCCGCGATGGCCTGCGGGGCGAAACACCAGAAATAAAGATTGTGTCCTTCGATTTCGGGCAAACGGTTGCGAAAGCCAACGACATGAATCTCTGCTTCCCATCCACCGTTGGGCTGCGACTGCCATTGCAGCCGCAGAGCCGAAGGCGGAGTCAGAAACGTTTTGGTCTCAACGGGCAAGCGCTCATCTTTGAGTTCGAGAAAGCTGGACCCGTTGGCCATGCCTTTGCTGTAGAAGTAGGCGTCCGGCGTCAAGCTGTTGTCGAAGATTATGTGTCGGTAGTAATCGGTGCTAGCTCCGGTGAATTGCGCGAGGCAGGCGCACGGAATAAGAAGGAGCATGACGGAGGTCAGTAGGGGCGGCGGAGATTTCTCATGGGCCTTCTTCCGGATAGTTAGCCGGTCATTCGACTGTATCAAGCTGATGGGACGTCTATTAAATCGGATTAGTGAGCGAAAATCGTCAACGAATAAAATACGGCTTTTGAGAGTGATGTCAATAGTGCGGTCGGACTTTTCCTGCAGCGACATGGCATCAGGGAAGAACCAAAAGAATAATCGAGAAAAGTTGCGTCGTGCCGGGAAGTTTTGACATCTGATCGCTGCGCATAATCCGAGCGCACGCGCAGTGAGAGCGATCACATAACTCCGATTTGTTTTAATTTTTCCGTTTTGAATGCTCGTCGGCACTTTCTTGTGGAAACAGATCGCCCAGACACTGCGAGAAAATCGTTATGGCTGAATTCAGCGAGCGCCCGCGTGCGCAATCCGCTTGACTGTCGTCGATGGGAAGTGTTACTAAATCGCTTTTGTAGAGTTTTGTTGAGTTCCTCTAACCCAACATATCTTCTTCACGAAACAGGGGGCCTTTATGAGCCGTTCCACTTCGTTGCGCTTCTTAGCCCTGGTTTTCTGCATGGCTTTCTCCGTCACTTTCGCACACGCACAGTATCGGACTTCGATTCAGGGAGTGGTGAGCGACGCTTCGGGTGCGGTGATTCCCGGGGCGACGCTGACGTTGACGAATCCCGCGACCGGCGAAAAGCAGGTCAGGACCAGTAACGACGCGGGAGTTTTCAATTTCAATGCGCTGGCCGCTGCTCGTTTTCAGCTGGTAGTAGAAAAGGAAGGCTTCGACAAGAAGGTGATCGACAACGTCACACTCATTCCAGAGCAGGCGAACGCGCTGAATGTTCTGCTTTCGGTTGGGGCGGCATCCCAGACGATTACCGTTAACGCCGATGCAGCGCCGTTGCTCGACACCGAAACGGCTTCCGTCAATGGCGTGGTGACAGATAACCAGATTCAGCACCTGCCATCGTTCGGACGCGACGTTTTGAAGTTGGCGCAATTAGCTCCGGGGTCGTTCGGCGATAACGCGCAGGGAAATGGCGGAGGCTCGTTCAATATTCCGGGCACGGAGAGCGGCGGATCGGCGTCAGGCGGCGAGGACGGGATCTTCAAGACGGAAAACGGCGCGCAGATCATCGCTAATGGTGGTCAAACGCAAAACAATGGCATCTCGATTGACGGCATCAGCACGACCAGCGCGGTGTGGGGCGGGTCGACGGTTATCACGCCGTCGGAAGATTCGGTTGATAACGTCAAGGTTCTTTCCAACAGCTACGACGCAGAAAACGGACGTTTCAGCGGTGCTCAGATTCAGATCACTTCCAAGGGCGGCAGCAATAACTTTCACGGCAGCGCGTTCTTCACCGCGCACCGTCCGGGATTGAATGCGTACCAGCGCTTCAACGGCGAAGGTAACAGCGTTTTACGGGATACAAACTTCTTTGATCAGTTTGGTGGAAGCATTGGCGGTCCGATCTGGAAGAACAAGATTTTCGCATTCTTCAACTACGAGACGGTCCGCAGTCCTCAGGGACAAGTGAACATTGCCAACGGATGGTACGACACACCGGACTTCGATGCTTTGGCGCCCGCAGGAAGCCTTGCCGCGTCATATCTCACATTTCCGGGATCGGGAGTTGTCAATCAGGGAATCAACACCAGCGCGAACTGCCATAGCGCGGGTTTCACTGAAGGGGTCAACTGCCGGACCATTGCCGGAAAGGGCCTGGACATCGGCTCGCCAATCCAAGGGCCTTTGGGAACCCAGGATCTGACATGGTCTGATCCCGCGAGTCAGCCGGGAGTAGGTGGGGGCCTGGACGGCGTTGCCGACATAGCGAATTACATTACGGCCAGCACGAGCACCTTCACGAAGGCGCAATATAACGGCCGGCTCGATGCGAATCTCAGCACGAAGGACCGCCTCGGCTTCGCGATCTACTGGGTGCCTCAGACTTCGAGTTTCCTGAATGGCCCGGCGCGCCAGTACAACTTCTTCCATCACTCACAGATCAATGACGCCTTCTCGGCGATCTGGAACCATACATTTACTCCCTCATTCTTGAACGAACTGCGAGTTAACGCTGCGGGATGGCGTTGGAACGAAATCAGCACCAATCCGCAATCACCGGTGGGGCTGCCTACCGACAGCATCGATCAAGAGGGGAGTTTGGGCGGCGCTACGCCAATCAATTCCTTCGGGCCGAATGTGGGCAGCATCCTGAACCAGTGGACGTACAGTTACAAAGACGTCGCAACCAAGATATACGGGCGTCACACGCTGAAGTTCGGCGGCGAAGTCACGCGTCTGTTCTACCTGAACGATTGCGTCGGTTGCGGAGTGCCCAGTTACAATTTCTTCAATATATGGGACTTCCTGAACGACGCGCCGCACATCGAAAGCGGTGGATTTAACCCGTTAACCGGATTCCCGACAACCCAGCGCCAGGACGATCGCGAAAATATCTGGGGCGTCTTCTTTCAAGACGACCTGAAAGTCACCAGAAATCTGACGCTGAATCTGGGAGTCCGCTACTCCTACTTTGGGCCGCTGTATTCCAAGGAAGGAAATATGTTCCGGGCGACTCCCGGCGCAGGAGCCAGCTATCTTACGGGCCTGACGGTGCGCAGGGGAAATTCCTGGAATCCGGAGAAGGACAACATTGGGCCCGAGCTCGGATTTGCCTGGAGTCCCAGCGCACTTCACGACAAGCTGGTGGTTCGCGGCGGATATGGCCTGAATTATAGCCAAGAGGAAATCGCGATCTCGGCAAACATCAACGCCAATCCAGGGTTGATTGTGTTTCCGACTTTGAGCATGTCCACGCCGACATCTCCGAATCCCGGAATCATCTACGCGCCATCTTCGGACGTACACTCGTTCACGGGATATCCGGAAAACCCGAACACGTTGGTGCAATTCGGAGCGAACGGCCTGCCGACAACGGGAAACGTCAATGTTTCCATCTTCCCGAACACACTGCCGACGCTGCGAGTGCATCACTACTCGCTGGATACGCAGTACGATCTTGGACACAAAATCGTGGCATCGGTCGGTTATCAGGGCAGCGTTTCGAAGAACATTTTCTTCCATCAGAACCCGAACGCGGCTCCGGCGGCGTTTGGGTACCCTCTGAACCCGCAAATCGGGGGCGGTGACTACTGGAGCGTTCTGGGCAGCGGAAACTACAACGCCTTGCTGACAGAAGTGAAGCATGATTTCGCGAACCAGTTCATGCTCGACGTGCAGTACACCTGGTCGAAGAGCCTGGATGACAGCTCTCGGCCGTACCAGGAACCAATCTATCCATATAACCCTGGCTTGAACTATGGACGTTCGGATTTCAACGTCGGCCAGGCGTTCAAGCTGTACGGCATGTGGCAGCCGGTGTTTTTCCATGGCAACCGGGGTTGGATCGAGAAGATTGCCGGTGGATGGTCTCTGAGCGGCATCTTTAACCTGCACTCCGGGTTCCCATGGAGTCCGCAAGTCAGCGTGGTCGGCGGAAGCTTGTACTGCGGAACATGCGGTTACTCGACCCTTCTGCCAGCCGCATATCTCGGTGGCGCCGGAACCAGCACGAGCAACGATCAGTTCAAGACGGGCTCGAACTATCCGAACGGCGGCAACGCTTACTTCTCGACACCGACGTACGGCGTGTACAGCGGCACCGACTTTGGAAGCGTAGGCCCGCAGGCGCCAGGCGTGCAGCGGAACTCGCTGAACGGGCCCAAGTACAAAGATGTCGATTTGACCCTGGCCAAAGGCTTCGGACTACCGAATTCCCGCTTCCTCGGGGAAAACGCCAGGTTCGAATTCCGCATGGATGCCTACAACGTCTTCAACAACCTGAACTTTGATCCGACCACCATCTCGAACAACATTGCCAATGCGAATTTTGGACAGGCCGGCTCGGCTTTGGCCGCTCGAGTCGTCACCCTGGGAGCGCGTTTCAGTTTCTAAGGCTCACTAAGGAATGTAGTAAAACGGGTTCGGCAACTTGATCGAGCGATCTGCCTGGGGACTTCCAGTCAGATCGCTCGTCTGGTCTCCGACATTTAAGATAATGCGGTAACCGGCTTCCACAATTTTTCGGCGCTCTGCCGACTTGTAATCCGCAACCGTTTCGGTTGGCGCGTGCGCTCCGCGAAGTGCCAATCCTGCCCAGTGATCGTATCCAGCGGATTTCAGATTTTCCGACGTTGCGTCTGCTTGCGCGGTGGGCCGTCCTGTAATAAAGAAGACTGAAACCCCCTCCCTAACCGCTTCTTTGTAGAGGCGAAGTGTGCCCGCAATGGCGGGTGCGGCTTTCTTGTTGACCCAATCATTCCAGTCCTTGGCGATGTAGCCGAAGTCGTCTTGAATTTCCTCGTCCCAATTAGAGAGCGCGGTCTCATCAATGTCGAGGACCAGAGCCAGCTTTTCGCCGGGCTTTGCTTTTGCCGTGCGCCGCTGCAAATACGCGATAGCACGATCAGACTGCCGGTTGAGATCAGCGGCGTAGCATCCACGATTCTCCTGACAGTTGTGATACGCGATCAGGTGGGTCTTCCACTGACCGAGGTTGGGATGGGGTTCGTGGACCGCGATCACATGATCGCCGGCAACAGTTGGTGCGGTGAGAAGAAAGGGAAGGAACACGAGCGAGAACAGTGTGGGAAGCAGGGAGGATCGTTTCATCGCGCACCTCAGTCGACCGGTGGACGTACTAATTACCGTGCTGGGACTTTTTGGATTTCGAAGAATTCAGGATGTGGTCCAAGACCTTGGGATCCCCATCGTTCGGGGCTTCTTTGAGGCCCAGGATTTTCGTGATCAGCGGATATATGTTCACGTTCTCAAACGGCGGAACGACGGTGTGCGGGCGAATGTCTGGACCTGCGGCATAGAAAATAGCCCGCATGGTCTTGAGGCTTTGCGGATCGTATCCGTGAACGCCCTTCACCTTTGGCACCGTGTCGGAAGGATCGGCGGCGTGAGCGCGAATTGCATAAGGTCCCGCCGGGATGATGACCGGGTCGCCGATGCGCTCGTTGTCGTCGAAATGGAGATGCTTGGGAACGTCGCGGTGCCGATAGACGGCGAACTTGTCACTGGCACCCTTCAGATGCTCGTAGGCCTTTTGAATCGCGGCCTCGTCTTCGGAATACAGAAACATTCCTTCGGTGTGAAATGCGGACAGATCGGTGAAGTGGTCTAGGTTGATCCAATCTCCTTGAACATTGTCCATGCCGTGATCGGAGACAACGAACAGATCGATGGGAAGGGAAAGTTCTTTGAGCTTGGCGCGAAGAGTGCCGATCAGCTCGTCGACGCGATGGACGGCGTCGATGGTTTGCTGGCTGTCAGGTCCGAATTGATGGCCGGCGTGATCGACGTTGGAGTAGTAGAGAGTGATGAAGTGAGGGCGGCGAGCCGGAGGCAGGCGCAACCAGTCGCTTACTTGCTGGATGCGAGCTTCGTCGGGGAAGTGATCGTCGAAGTGCAGGTAGTAGGACGGGCGCTGTCCGGCAATTTCCGCTTCTGATCCCGGCCAGAAAAAGCAGGCACTCCGCATACCTTGCTGCTCCGCAAGCGACCAGAGAGGAACTCCCCCATACCACGAGCCATCGGTGTTCGCGGCGGGATCGTTGTAGGCATAGCGCTGCTTGCGCTTCGGATCGTAGAAACTCATAGCAACGATCCCGTGATGCTCCGGGTAAAGTCCGGTGACGATCGCGAGGTGATTCGGGAAGGTGAGGGAAGTGTACGAAGGAATCATTCCGTCGGGGGCGGTGGCACCGTCGGAGGCGAGAGCTAGCAGATTCTTCGCGCCGTAGCGTTGCGCGTAATCATAGCGGAAGCCATCGAGCGAGACGAGAACGACGTAGTGTTTGGCCTGCTGCTCTGATGCGTTTGGTCCGTGGTCGGTTTCGATGACCGGGGCTGAAGTCTGGGCGCAGAGCGGAACGGATATGATCGCGATCCAGAGGAAATGCAGCCAGTAACGAGCTTTACGAGGGTAGGCCGGTGCCATTTGTCCTCCAAGGATGTTGCAGGCGCCGCCGGAATAAATCTGTGCGCCGTGTTCGGAGCTCGGTGGGTCGCACAGTAGGGGCTACACCGTGCAGGTAGTTTAGGCGGAGCGACGCTGTTTCGTCATCCGAGCCCATCATTGTTAGGAGAATGAGGGGACTGCGGCGGGGAGTGGCTCAGTTTGAAATCTGAATTCAGGAGGCGTCATCCCGAAGAGCCCCCGTTGTTGCCAGCGGGCCGTGAGGAACCTGTTTGCGGCTTGCCGCGTTTCGCGGCCCGCCGCCGACAGATTCCTCCCATCGGTCGGAATGACACCTGTTGTTAGAAGTCGAACCGCAGAGAGAATTGCATGACCCGCGGTGCGACGTCGCTGGTGATGGCTCCGAAATTGGGAGCGTTGATATCGGCAACGCTGCCGGTGGGCAGCGAGAAGTTGACATGGTTAAAGACGTTGTAGGCTTCCGCGCGGAACTCCAGCCCGTAGTTCTCCTTGAGAACGAAATGCTTGTTGAGCGAGAGGTCTGTGTCGGAGTAGCGCGGTCCCCTTAGATTGTTGCGGGTCGGCCCTTGTAAACCGATCGGTCCGGTGAAAGCGTTCAGAGCGGCAGTCGGGTTGTCGAAGAGCTGGATCTGGCCGGTAACAGGATCATTGTGGACCCGGGTTTTGATGTCCGCCGCCGTTCCGGTAAAGACGGCTGGACTGTTGGCATTGAAGCTGACAGGGAAGGCCTCCGTAACGGTGGTGAAGGCAAAGCCGGTGTGCCAGGTGTTGAGAAATGCGACTTGCCATCCGCCGATGATTTGGTTGAGCCAACCCGAAGCGCCGTGAGCAAGCCAGCGGCCACGTCCGATAGGAAGATCCCAGAGGCCGTCGGCGCTGATGAGGTGAGTGATGTCGAAGTCAGAGTTGCCGCGGCAAGATCTTAGGTTGATGGCGTCGCACAGAAATCCGCCGTACCCACCCGTATCGCTGGTCCCTTCTGCATTATTCGCGACGGTGGAACTGTTATCGATGGAATGAGAGTAGGTGTAATTCACATCGAACTGCAGGCCGTGCGACATCCGCTTGTGCAGGCTGCTCAGGAGGCCGTTGTAATTCGAGTAGCTCTTATTCCCAAAATACAGCTGGCTGCTGAATTGAGGATCAAGTCCGATGTTTGACGGGATCATCGGTGCACCCGCTCCGGCATAGAGTCCAGCGAAGGTGTCGGCCATGTCACCCCGGAATGGAAGGGGAGCGAAAAGTTGATTCACCAGGTCTGCGCAATTGGAGACCGTGAGTGCAAAGAAGGCACCGAATCCAGGGCAGTCCGTCCCGTAATTCGCCTCGATGGTTGGGGTCATGATGTTGTTGAAAAACGCGGAGTCGGTGATCGGTTGGCCGTTTCTGGACTGCAGCGAGAGATTCGTAAATTGCTGTACCAGAGACTGACCGGAAGCGGGATCGCGGAAATCTACGACCTGTCCTGCATCGCTCCGTGAAAGCAGGCGATGTCCCATGCGGAGGAAGTAGGTCGTTTCGAAGAGGAAGTTCCCTGGCAATTCGCGTTGCACACCGAAGCTCACCGTTTCCGAGTACGGAGTCTTGTAGTTCTGATCGATGGCCAACTCGTTTTGATTTCCGATCAGGCCTTGAAAGGGAAACAGCGATCCTGGGGGATTGAGATAGGGAGTGATTGGAACCGAAGAGGGTTGTGGCGGGTTCAGTGGCGGCAAACCGCTCGCCGAGAATCGTGGATCAGACGCCAATCCGTTCTGATAGACCGTACCAACACTCTGGCCGAACACGAACGAAGATTGATCGTTGAAGAAGTTGATGGCATTGAGAAGCGTGTGGTCGAAAATGATCCCCGCGCCCGCTCGAATGACCGTCTTGCGATTCCCGAAAATATGTCCAAAGAATCCATCGGTTGCCGACGGATTGTAAGCAACGCTGAACCTGGGAGCGAAATCGTGCCAGTCGGGGTGGTAGTAGCCCGGTGCGTGATTTGCTTTTCCTCCGAAATTGTATTGAACAATGGGAGCGGCGGCATCCCCGCTGATCCCGGCGGCTCCGGCTGCGGCCCGTTGGTCATACATGCTCGCGAAGTTAATGTCGGGCACGGTCTGGAATCCGTTGACTTCGTAAGGAACGGAGTAATACTGCCAACGTAAACCGTAGGTGAACGTCAAGTCGCTGCGAGCACGCCAGGTGTCCTGGAGGTAGGTTTCAGTTTCGTAGTAGCGATAGTCCCGAGTGTGTCCGGTACCCTGAGGAAGGGGCTGCAAATTGTGCGAGTTGTTGTAGACGCTGCTGACGGTAGAGACACGGCCCAGAGCGAACGCGTAAGCATAGCTCCACGCGGCGCTGGCAACCGGATCGTTAAGAAGCAGAGGCGGTCCAGTTAGGCTGTTAACCGGAGATCCCAATCCGATGGTTACGGTGTTGAAATCGTCCAACAAGTTGTTGCTCGTCTTGATTGGCTTGAAGGTGCCGCCGATCTGAATGTTGTGTTTGCCACGGACGTAGTTGAAATCGTCGCGATAGACGGGGATCGGGATCGTGCGGTTTTGGCTGGCCGCTCCGTAATATGGCGAGGTGAGTTGCGGAATTCCGGACGGCGACGGCATGAAAGAGCCGTACTGCGTGATTCCGGGAGGATTGAAAGGACTCGGAAAGCCAAGGATCGATCGAGTCTCTCCGTAGTTGAACTGATTCACTTTTGTGTTGCTGATCGTCCAGGTGTGCCCGATCACGAACGCGTAGCTATGATCGATGATTTCGTGGGTAACCGGGTCTCCGGGAAACAGTTCAGCTGAGGCGAAGTTAGCGTCGTCTCCCTGCGTCTTTCGGTAGATACTCACGCGGCTAAAGAGTTTCATCTTGCTGTTGAGGTTGTAGTCGATGCGGGTGACGTAGTCGTTTGAAGCCAAGTGAGCAGGAGCATTCCATCGAAATCCACCGGTGTTGATGCCGTCCCCGCTGGTGAGGTCGTTGGCGTGCGGATACCGTGCATTCACCAAGCTCAGAAGATCCTGATCGGGACCAACGCCTGCTGGATCGAGTGTGGTATTGGAACCCGACCATGTGCTGATGCACTGGGGCTGGGTGTTAATGCGGCTCGCGCTGGAGCAACCGGCGCCGCTGTTGATATAGGCGACATTTCCGGCGCGGAAGGAATCGAGCGGGACGATGGCATCGACCGCATCGGATACGGCATCGCGCCTGCCTTCGTAGTTAAAGAAGAAAAACAATTTGTCTTTCTTGATGGGGCCACCCAGACTGGCGCCGAACTGGTTTCGAGTAAGCGACGGTTTGGGCAGAACGGGGTTTTGTCGATTGTTGAAGAAATCATTGGCCTCCGTGGCGGAGGTCCAGTTGTATTCATATGCCGAACCGTGAAATTTGTTCGTGCCACTCTTGGTGGTGAGCTGCACCATTGCACCGCTGCCGCGTCCTTCTGCGGAGAGCGGATTCGCGGTCTCAATTCGCATTTCCTGAACGGAATCCACGGGAGCATTTGCGGTCATTGCGCCGGCTTGCCCGGTTCCGAAGTCATTGGTATCGAGGCCGTCGAGGGTGTAATTGCTCTGATCGCCACGTGCTCCGGTAACGGCCCCGTCGCGGCTCCCCAGCGTATTGTCGCTTCCACCCGTCGAGAACGTGTAGCCCGGGGAATAGGTGAGCAAGCCGAGCGGGTTGTCGCGGAGCGCCATTGGCAGCTCGTGGACCATCAACATGTCGAGCGACGCGGCGACAGAAGTGTCCGTCGTATTCAGCGAGACCTGCGATCCCAAGCCATTTACTTCGACGGATTCGGTAGTATTGCCGATTTTCAGCTGGGCATTCTGCGTGTGCATGCTATCGACGCCAACGTAAACATTGTCGATGTTCTGCTGGGAGAACCCTTCTCTGGTGAAAGTGAGGCGATAACCGGTCCCCGGCAGCACCTTTAGAAACGTGTAAGAGCCGACCGAATTGGTCTTTGTCTCGTAGGTTGTGTTGGTTTTTGTGTCGGTGAGCTTCACGGTTACGTCTGGAACAACGGCTCCGGTTGTGTCGGTTACAACGCCGGTAAGGGAGGCAAGATCCTGCGCCGACAGGAAGGAAGACAGAGTGAGGAGGAAAGCCGAAAAGACGATTAACGAAAAACGAGTCACTACCGGACCGGAAATGCTTCGCATGCACTGTCTCCTTTGTTACGTGCCGTGACTGCGCAAGAAGGACAAGGTCCCGCGCCCACAGTTCTACCCACACGCGATCGAGCATTCAGAGCGCCAAGAAGTGAACGGCTGAGGGTTGTGGGACTAGTGTCTAGCAGAACGGTGACGAGCAGTTTGCTGGAGGCGACCAGTAGAGCCTTTCGACGCAGGCGAAAATCGAGGTGAGCGTCACAGCCGCGCTTGTTTTCTACCAAAAGCCGTAACAGGGGCGCCCGACATATTAAGTCCCACATCCTGTGCCTGATAGTTGCTGCACACAGAGCATCGGTGCCGGATTGATTGTGGAGTGTTTCGACGCGAGCGTGAAACTCAGGCGGATTCCTGCAGCGCAACGGAAATTCCACCGTCCGTTTGCACGGAGGAGCTATCGAGTTTCTCAGGAGAGCGCTGGAACGGGATGGTGACGAGCACCGAGACTCCTCCTTCCGGCGGGCAAGCGAGTTCGACACTCTGATTCTCGCCATACAGAGTTTCGAGGCGCTCACGGGTGACGCGAAGCCCGATGCGAGATCCTCGATCGTTGCCGGAATCGACGAGCCCAGGGCCGTTGTCACGGACCTCAAGCTTTAAGTCGCCGTTGTGGCGATATGCAGAAATCCGGATCTCCCCGTTAGCCACAAGGCGTGAGATGCCGTGCTTTACGGCGTTGTCCACCAAAGGCTGGAGCAGGAGAATGGGAACTTGGGCGTCGAGTGTTTCGGGCGCGATTTCAAATTTCAGGGAAAGTCTCTCCTCAAATCGCACTTGCTCGATTTCCAGGTAGCAGTGCACGAATTCCAGCTCGTGATTGAGGGTGGTGATCTGGGTGCCTGCCGATTCGAGATTCATGCGCAGCAGGTCGGCGAGCCGGGCGATCATGCGGTCGGCGGCTTGAACATCGGTGAGCATGAGGGCCGAGATCGAATGCATGGTGTTAAACAGAAAATGTGGTTGCAACTGGCTCTTGAGGGACTGCAGATGTGCCTTCGCCAGCTGACCTTCGAGCTGGGTGGCGCGAATCTCACGATCGCGAAATTTGCGGTAATACGAGATGGCGTGAGCGATCAAGATGATCGGAACAAACGTGCCGGTGATATCGTCGACAACATTGTTGAAGAACAGTTTTCGAAATGCAGACCACCGGATGAAGAAGGCATGCAGGTGGGAATCCCACACGACGGAGGTCCAGTCGTGGTACTTGGGCTCATAAATGCCGAACGGAGTGAGTCCGCGCAGAGTGATATGTCCGAGGCAGAAAAGCAGCCCGGCCACGAAATAGAGCGGGATGCGCCGCTTCCAGTTACACGCCCGTATCGGAAATCGAATCGCGAACACGAAGACCAGAGGAGTGAGCGGAAAGTAGGTGAGGACTTGGCTCAACTCCAGGCCAAGAGTGGTCGTGAACCGCATTGGGTCGTCGGTTGAGCGATACAGTTGCCACACCGTGAACGTGCCCGCCAGCGAAATGAATCCCCAGACACAAAAACTGATGATCCACAGGAGCCAGCCTCCTGGGATTTGGCGCGAAGATGGGAGCGGGCGCGCATTCTTGCCGCTCGAGAGCGGATTTCGTCGCGGACGGCGGACCAATTCTCCTCCACAATGCGGGCAATTTTTCTGCCGGTAGAAACACGTCAGACAAAACGTGCATTCGTAGGAACACACATACGCTTCTTTATCGGGCGACAGAGGAACTCCACATCCCTCGCAGTTGAGCTTCATCTGTTAGGAGCCTCGCGACAGTCCGCAGCGAACAGCTATTGAACCATGCTTCTGAGCCAGCGGCGGCAAGATTCCATCCCTATTGGACGGGCAGTCGTCCCATAGGTAACGGGTGGGAATGTAGAAGTTTCAGGATGGGCAACGGGATGCGCAATCGGCGCGTCTAAGGACAAAAGCGGCGGTACGCTGCGTCTGGGGTTTCTACCAACAAACACCAGGCGCGATGTTATTGATTGTTGTCGTCAATGCGTTGCCACGCTTGCGTCGCAAGATTTCCAACACGCCGTAGTTCGCCTTGCACGAGCATGGCATGCAACTCTTCTGCGATAGCGCGAGCCGCCGAATCCGCACCAGGGAACGAATACGAGCCGCGTCGAACGATGCGGGCGTAAATCTCGGCGTCCGAAGCGGGCTCATTGGTCTCGAGCAAAGCGATGCGGCATGCTCGGCGCAGTTCCGAATTCTCTTTGCCGAGGGCTGCGTGCCCCAAAGCGTCGAAGCCAAAATCTGTCGCGTAGGGATGAACCGCTGTGGGGTCGTCAACAGCAGGCGGCAAGTGTTCGACGTCCGACGAAACAGACGAAACGTTTCCATCAAGTTGTTGCAGTGTGTCAACTGTGATTCTGAGATGGCGAATTCGCGTGTTGACTTCCCGATAGCGAGTGCGAAGCTCGCGCAACTCCTGAATAACGGCCCGAACTACTTCCGAGACCGAAGCTTGTGTAGAACCGTGCGAATAGTTTGTGGATGCCATAGCGACAGGAACGATTATCGACAGGTTTCGATGTACATACCAGACATAGGGGATAGAAGCATGTTCGACTGGGATGGATGCACGAATTGAAGTGCAGATTTTATTTTTCGTAGCGAAACGATTCGCGGATGTACACGTCTATTTAACAACGCGTAGACAAACGGTGAATTGTGACTATGTATCCTGATTCTGCTCCAGCAACGACAGGGGAAGTAGCAGCCGGCAAACAAGTACGCGTTGTGATTGCCGATGATGAGCGCCTTGCGCGTCAGAAGATGCGCATGTTGCTCGAGCCTGAACCGAGCGTAACGGTGGTCGCCGAGTGTCAGGACGGCCGGCAGACGGTATCGGCGATCAATTGCTTTCATCCTGATCTGCTTCTGCTCGACATACAGATGCCGGACCTTGACGGCTTCCAGGTGCTCAGCGAGATTCCTGAGCAAGAGATGCCGCTTGTAATCTTCACTTCTGCCTACGATCAATACGCGATCCGAGCTTTTGAGGCGCACGCGCTGGATTATCTGTTGAAACCGTTCGACCAGGAGCGACTCCACCAGGCGATTTCGCGGGCCCGGCTCGACTTGATGAAATCGGAAAACCGCGAGATGACGCACCGGTTAATGGAGTTGCTCTCTCGGCTGAAATCCGGGACGCCCGCCACGGCTGAGGATGGACAGGACAGACTGGTCATCAAGGCCAAGGGACGAGTAATTTTCCTGGACCTCGAAGAGATCGACTGGGTCGAAGCAGCTGCGAACTATGTGCGGCTGAATGTGGGCAAAGAGTCGTACCTGCTTCGCGAGACGATTTCTCGCACCTCCGAGCGGCTGAACCCGACAGAGTTTATCCGCATTCACCGGTCAACCATAGTGAATGTGCGAAAGATCAAAGAATTAATTCCGGTGAACAGCGGGGAGTACGTGGTCGTTTTGAAGAACGGAAAGGAACTCTCCTGCAGCCGGGGATACCGTGCCTTGCTGCAACGCGTGATTGAACGAAATTCTTGAGCCATGCATTCGCTTGCGTCCCTCTGACGTTCTTGCTCCGTCAAGTGAATTTCGATCCATTCTAGTTTTTGCGGCATTTGTCCCGTCAAATCAGCCATACATCCCACTGATTGCAATCAATGGTGGATGCGCTCCGTCTTGTCGGCGTGGGGCAGGGGAAACCTCAACGACGATCAGGCGGGCAGCCGATGTATCCGTCGGACCGCAGGCCGGCGAAAACGTCGCGCGTGTTGGATAATTCCGGTCGTGCTGCAATGCATGCTGGGCGTGCCGGCTTATGGTGGCGATCTGACGACCACGCCGCCCGAAAGAGCGAGCGCAGGATATAGCGTTCAACCTTTATGAAGGCTACCTCGTCGTGGTCGACGGTCGCATCGGCGATCTCGATCATCGGAAGCTGCTCGTTGACACGGGAAGCAGTCCTAGCATGATTGACGAAAGCATCGCGGAGAAACTGGGGCTGCAAGGTGTTCCGCGTGGACTGTCGCTCTTCAATAAGAATATTGGACGCGAAGAGCGTGACCATTCCGAGCCTGGAAGTTGGACCGATCTATCGGCGAAATCTGCCGGTGATGGTCGCAGATTTCTCGAAGATCGGAAAAAGTGTAGGCGCGCATATCGATGCCATCATCGGGCTCGACGTCATCGGAGCAACGAGCTTCACTATTGACTTCAAGAAACGACGAATCCTCTTTCATCCTTCGGAAGAGCGGCACTCTGCTTCGTTCACGGCGGGTCCGCAGTTCATCGCGATCCAGCTTAAGACGGGGAATCGGCAGTTGCGTCTGCTGCTTGATACAGGCACGTCTCACCTTGTGTTGTTCCGGAATGCTCTGCACAACCTCGACTACGATTGGACCGCAGTGAGCACCGCCGAGCGCAACATTTCGGGAGTGGCGTCGTATGGAACGGTGGTCCTTGAGAAAGCGACTATTTGGCACCGACGATGTGGGACCTACACGGGCCTCAATCGTGTCCTCGGAACAAAATGTCGATGCGCGATTTCGATGGTCTCGTCGGTATCGCCCTTCTCCGCCCGAAGCGGCTCAGCTTTGACTTTGATCGACAGTTGCTCGCGTGGAGCAACTGACCGCAACCAGCGATTGTTCTCCGTGCCGAGCGGCAGATTTCGACGCAACATCGTCGACGCAGTGTTGTCTGGCCGAAGGGCGAACTCTTCTGCGGTCGAATTGAGGAGGCTGAGGCTTTGGACCTAAATCGAAGGCAGGTATTGGAGGGCATCGGCTGTGTTGGGATTGGCGTCAGTGTTGCCCAGCGATTACGGCACGCACGACATTCTCGGCACCCAGCGCGCCGTCCGACGGGAATGCGGCGACGAGTCGATCTGCCAGCGAAGGTGGCCGGCGTCCGGCTGGTCGATTCCGTCTATCGCGCGTAAGGCCGTTGATCTCGCTCGCGAATCGTCGCCTGCCTACCTGTTCAATCACACGATGCGCACTTATCTATTCGCCTCCCTCACAGGTCGCGCTTTAGGACAGCGCTTTGACGAGGAACTGCTTTTCCTTGCCTGCACGTTACATGATTTGGGATTAACCGAGCGTTTTCAGGGAGATCTGCCTTTCGAGCTTCAAGGCGCGGAAGCGGCGAGAGCATTTTCTTGAAACCAATGCATATCCGAAGCACAAGGATTGAAACTGTTTGGGACGGAATCGCCATGCATGCGTCCGCGATCGGGCACTTCAAGCAGCCGGAGATTGCGCTGATCGGCGAGGGAGCCGGAGCCGATGTGCTGGGCGCGGATTCTTCTCAAATCAACAAAGAGTGATATCGACGCGATTCTGAAAGCATTTCCTCGGCTCGGTTTCAAGGGCGCATTTATCACGGACGTGCACCGATGTTGTCAGGAAGCATCCTGCAGGGCGCGGGACGAGGTTTTATGCGTGATATCGGGGAACGCCATGTGGAAGAGTTTCATCCGAAGAACTTCTGCGATCTGGTGGATGCGAGTCCGTATACCGAGTAATCTCAGCCATTAGTTTGTGACCACCCGCATCGAGCTCTTCAAATCGCCGACAATCTGCGCCAAAAAAATGAGGTCGCCAGCCGAAGCCAGCGACCCCTTTGAGCTGCCCGCTCAAAAATCAGAAGCTAATCTTCAAGCTGAACTCGGTGGCACGCGGCGCACCCAGTCCGTAGACGCCGGTTCCGGCTCCAACCCGGACATTCTGCGTTCCGAGGTAATTGGTGCCTCCGATGTTGCCCGGAGCCCCCGTGAGATACGGGCTCAGGACATTCGGGGGAAGATCGAAGTTAGCGAAGTTGAAGATATTGAAGAAGCTGATCCCGGGCTCGATGGTGACGTATTCCTTGATTTTGTATCTCCATTTGAGCGAGAAATCGAAATCCTTCAACCAAGCCAGGCCTACGGAGCCGTTGATGGGCGCGGGCAATAGCAGGAGCAACGCCGTTCATGGCCTGGAGTTGTGACAGCGTGAACAATCCGTTGGCAATTAGTGTCTGTCCGGCAGGCGTTGCCTGGCCAGCGGAGTTCTGGTTGTAGTTGCTTACGACGTTGGTGCAGATCGCCGATGCTGATACCGCGCATGAACGATCCATTCTTGGTTCCGGGTACGTAATCCTGAACGCTTCCATCCCCTGTGAAGTCGGTGCGGAAGATTTCGCCATCTCCGAGTCCGGAGTTCGGCACCACGAGCGGTGTCGAAAGCGGGCTATAGAAGTGGCCGATGATTCCGGTCTGGAATCCCCACGGCAGGTCGAAGCTTCCGCCGAAGGAGAGTTGATGGGTGCGATCGAGAGTGGACGGTCCCATGAATCGCAGTGGGTTCGCGTTGTCGGCCGCGCCAATGACAAAGTCCTGATCCGAACCCTGCTGGAAGTTCGCAGGCTGCGGATTGGGATTGGCACCGCCGGGGTTCACAAACTTCGACAGGCTATATGCCACCTGCAAGTTGACGTTCTTTATTCCCTTGAGAGGATTTGAAATGTTTTGGACCAGCTTCAGGTCGAGAGCGTTGTAGACAGACCTTCCGATGGGCAAAAGGAAGTTCATGTTCGCGGCTCCGAGCATTCAAGCCGGAGAAGGCGCAGCCGACTGAGGGGCATCCGCCGGTTCCTGGTTGTCCAGTCACGGTGGTCCCGCCGATTCCCAGTTCGTAGGAAGCGGTGAGTCCTCGTTTCGCAAAGTCCGACATCTGCGCTCCGAGGTTCGCTGGTTCGAGGGGCAAGCAACCGCCGGCTGCCACTGCTCCGGCGACTGAGGACGCTCCGCAAGCCGCCAATGTGCTGGCGATTGCGGCCTGTGCTCCGTTGAGATTGAAGTAGCGGGTGTCTCCGCTGTGATTCAGGTCGACGCCGAGGAGTGAACGCGTTTCTACGTTGCGAACGTAGTCGGCGCTCAACACGGTGCCACGACGAATTTCCCGCTGGAATCCGACGTTCATCTGGAAGGAGCGAGGAGTCTGGAAATCCGGAGCGAAAGTGCCAGGAGCGGTGTTGGTGCCGATTCCTAAGCCCAGGTTCAGCAGGTTGCCGATGTAGCCGCCGTTCGCAAGAGTCGGAGTGAATGGATACGACGATTGGTAGGTGTGCAGCAGGTTGATGATGTTGTTGGCAGCTGCGCCGATCGTGATGGGAGTTGTGCCATTGCCGCAAACTCCATCCGGAATCGGCAATCGATCCGCCGGGGATCGGGAGCGGTGCGGCCGGAGCACCGGGGCCGTTGCATCCGGCTCCAACCTGCAGGAACGCTCCTGTCGCCTCGCGTGTAGGGCGATCGAACAGAACGTTGTTCCAGATCGTGTTTTCGTAGTACAAGCCAGCTCCGGCTCGGATCACAGTTTTGCCGTTGTGGGTTGGATCCCATGCGACGCCGATCTGAGGAGCGAAGTTGCGGTTGGGCTGACGGATCTGGGCGCCAAGATTCGGGAAATCGGGGACCACGCCGTTGAGCGCCGGAATTCCGGGCAAGTCTGAATCGTTCCGTCCGGTGTCGCGAACGTAGCGCAGTCCGACTTCGATGTTGAGGTTTGATTGAACTTTCCAGCTGTCTCCAACATAGAAGGCGATGCGATTGTCAGGACCCAAGCCGCCGGCAGGAAAGCCGAAAGCGGGCTGAGAGGTCGCGAAGCCGATGCCGTTGCCGAGAGTGATCGCCGATACGTCGTAGTTCAGAGGATTCGATGCCGCAGTGCCGTCCGGTCCCGCGGGGCAAGCCGCACTCACGGCATTGCAATTTGCATCGAGCAAGTTCGGAGCCGAGAAGACCACCGGGGCAACGCTGAAGAATGCCGCAAAGCCGCCGCCATGAATGTGGTTGTAGGTTGCGCCGAAACGCAAGAGGTGATTGCGAACGGACTTGCTGCCGTCGTACTTGTATTCGTGATCGCTCTGAGGCGTCGATTGCGGAGCCAGGTAGTTCGGGCCTCCGGCGAACGGGCCGTTGAATACCGTCAAGCCCGAACTCGAGAACGGCTGTCCGGCGTCCCCATTCTGAATCTGGTTCTGGAACTTCAAGTATTCGAACCGGATGCTGTGGGTGAAACTGCCGCTATTGAAGTCGATGCCGAGCACGTGCGAACGGGAATTGTCTTTGTTGCTGTAAACCTGAAAGCTCGAAGCGAAATAGGTGGCGTCGCTCAGGTTGGCGAAATAGTCGTAGCGATAGAACATCTTGACGCTTTTCGTCAGCTGATAATCAAGTTTGCCGAGCAGTTCAGTTTCGCGGAATGGAGCGTTGAAGAATCCGGAATCCGAAGTGAACGGGGCGGGCAATGAGACCGGCGATTGCAGATTATTGAGAGTTCGCTCACCATCGGCGAAGAAGAACAGCTTGTCTTTGATGATGCGACCGCCAAGGGCGCCGCCGTACTGGTTGCGCTGATAGGCAGGATTCGGTAGTCCTTCCGGCGTAGGAAGCGCGGCTGCAACCGCGCTGTGGTCGCGAAAATATCCGAAGGCCTGTCCGTGATAGGAATTCGTCCCTGATTGCGTGGTCACGTTGACCGCGCCGGATGAGGTCAGATCGTTCGAAAGATCCAGCTTGGACTGGCTGATCTGGAATTCGGCGATGGCGCTGGCGGGAATGTCTTGGGTGGTGGTTCCGACGGTTTCGTCGCTGACGTCGACGCCATCGACCTCGATGCGCGCGCTGCGTCCGAAACGTCCACCAAACGAAATTGAGGAGTATCCGACTTTGGTGGGATCGAAATTCGTGCCGTCCTGAATCTGCACGCCCGGTTCGAGCTGAGCGAGATCGAGGAAGTTTCGACCGTTCACCGGCAGATTCTCAATCTGTTCGCGAGTCAGAACGCCCTGCACAGAGGCCTGTTCGGTGTTTACTTCGGCGGCGCTGGCTTGTACCTCGATGACCTGGCTTTCTTCGCCAACCCGCAGTGCGGCGTTGACGGTGGAAGTGTTTCCAATGAGCACTTCGACAACTTCGCTGACGCTATTGAAGCCCTTTGCGGAAACCTGAACCTTGTATCGGCCGGGCGTGAGCGCGCCGGAGCTGTATGCGCCCGAAGAATTGGAAGTCAACTTAATGACGAGGTTGGTGGCGATGTTTGTGATTGTCACGCTCGCGCCACTCACGACGGCACCCGTGGGATCATTCACGACGCCTTGAATGCTGCCTGTTCCGACGGTGGATTGCGCACTGACGGGAGCGAGCCCAAGCAGAAGCAGTCCCGTAGCGATCACGAAACACAACAACGCTCGACAGCTCAACCGAATAAAACCAACAGCTTCCTTCATCGCCAGCCCTCCTAGGCCGCACCGACAAATTTCCGCCGGTGTCTGCGGCTTCGGTATGGCAAGTGAGCCGCCGCTGGGAGTGAGGTTTTGCGAATGCACCGAGGGCAGGGACGGACGGTGGGTAGGCGTCGATCAAATGCTCGGATTGAACGATTCAGCGGTTCGTTAAGGTGCGTTTAATCGGCCCATTAATATGAATCCGCGGACGATTGTTGATTGGACTATGAGGAATTGGATTTGAAACGCAACCTTTGCCACGGCGAATCTTGCCATCTTGGTCGAACGTCGGGGAGATGTTGGAGCGGATGTGCAGCGCGGTGTCAGAAGCGTTCAGTGAATGTGGGGAGCCGGCATGGGCAGCGCAACTCCCCACGGACCGAACAAATTAGGTACCACTTTTCATGGCTGAGGCCGCGGGTGCGCCGAGTGCTGCCGCGATTTCGGTCCCGATCGGAGATCCGAGACCGGTGCAAGCGTCCCATCCTGCCTTGGCTTTGTATGCTCCGTTGTTGCCCGACGTAATGTCGTTCCAATCCGATGTCTGACTCGCGCTCTGATACAGCAACGGATTCACAAAGCCCACGGGCTTTCCGATGCTCTGATTGATGAGAGCAATCAAGCCAGCCCAGAGCGGAGCGACAGCGCTGGTTCCACCAATCACACCGGACTGCCCGTCGACGAGCGTGACGTAGCCGGTGGTCGGATCCGCATCTCCCGCAACATCGGGAACGCCGCGGCCGACGTGGCGATTAGGATTCGCGGACGGTGGGAACCCCAGCGTTGTTCTGATAGGAGGGAAGCGGGAAACACATCGCTGATGCCGCCTCCAGTCGCGCCTTCGCTATTTGCAAGTTCGTTCCACACGGTTTCGCTAGTGATCGTATGTGCCCGATGCGACCAAATCGTGTGCCGCCGCAAGCCAGCACGTTCGGACTCGATGCCGGAAAGTCCACGTGATTCAAGCCATCGGTTACGCCGTCGGTCGATCCATCGTCTCCGGATGCCACGCAAACTGTCACTCCCATCGCAGCCGCAGACTGAAATGCCGAATCCATCGACTTCATGGCCTGTTGCGTCCAGGAAGATTCGGGTCCACCCCAGCTGATGGAAATCACTGAAGGATTATTCGTGCTGTCGTGCGCCGCAGTGGTGATCGCATTCAAAAATCCGGCATCCGTGTTCTCGGCGAAATACGCGACAATCTTTGTGCCCGGTGCGATCGACCCGATACTTCGATGTCCAGCATCACCTCGCCATCCGGACCATTGGATCACCCGTAGGATTGTTGCTGCCGTTGCCCACCGAAACTGCCGACACGCTCAGGCGTCTTCGTCAGTTTGAGTTGATTCCAGTAATTGCTGAGATCCGTGGGATCGAATCCCCCACCCAATTCAATCAGCGCGATGCACTCTCCGGATCCGTCCACATTCAGTAGGAAATCCGTAAAGGGACGCTACTTGGAGCGGCGTGTAGGAAAGGTCTTGCGCGGCGGCGGCACGGGTCCCGCTTTGTCGATGCCGCCGACGAAAATGCGGCTTCGCCTGAGGACGGTTGTCCAGCCCAAAAACTCCTTCGACCATGTCCTGCAATTCCGCAGGAATATGGACCGCACCGGTGCGCCCGCGATATGTGCCACCGGGATGTTCATACTCTTTCAGCTGCAACCCCAAACGCCTGGTTCATGGCCGATACAGGTCCAGACAAGAATCACCGTGCGGCGCGCCGCGCTTTTCTCTTTCACCGTCAGCTTGTGCGCTCGGGCGAATGATTCCACCAGAGCGATGCTCTTCGGATCCGCGCCGTGGCGTTGTTCGAATTCACCGCGGCTGAGAATGGATCGCTCCGTGACCGGCTTGCTGAAATCGGCCATGTTGACGGAATTCTTTCCGGCGCGCGAACGCAACCGGATCGTGACGTCCACTATCTCCTTTGGATCGGCTGGACCTACCTCCCGCGCACCTTCGAGCGGCGCGCGCTCACTACCGGCAAGGGGAACACGATTCTTCGCAGCAGACATAACTCTCCTTCATGGTCAGCAGGTTAAGGAAGGGCAGAGCACATCCCAGCGGGATCGTTACTTGGATTCCGATTGGCTAGGGCCCAGCCCTCTGCACTCGACAGATCAGCGCTGGCCCGTTTGTCCTTCGACGTTAGCAATAGATCAGAAAGGGGGAAGGCAAGCGGTTTTCCGGGAGTCGTAGCGTTTACGAAACACGCGACAGTGGCTACGCGCAATTGGCCGGTGCGCATCCCGTAAGTTTGATTGCCGCCGGCTTGCCAACAGTCTACGTCTTCGGGGATATCATTGAAGGCGTACATCGCTGACAAAATGAAGGGAGCTTTATGAAGTCTTTTGCCTTGCTTTTGCTGACTGTAGCCATGTTCGGTCTGTGTGCCGTCGCTGCGGACCCGCCACAGCCGCCAACCGCGGGAAATCCGGCGCCCGCGTTCAGCCTGCCGAGCCAGGAGGGCGCGCAAGTATCCCTCGACCAGTTCAAAGGAAAGTGGGTCGTCCTCTATTTCTATCCCAAAGATTTCACTTCGGGCTGCACCGTCGAGGCCCACAACTTTCAGCGCGACCTCGACAAGTACACTCAGAAAGACGCTGTAATCGTCGGAGTCAGCGTCGACAACGTGGATTCACATAAGAGCTTTTGCACCAAAGAAGGACTGAACTTCAAACTGCTCGCCGACTCCAATCACTCAGTTGTCGAGAAATACGGCTCGGTCATGGAATACAACGGAATGACTCTCGCGGCCCGCAATACGTTTCTGATCGATCCAACGGGAGTCATACGGAAGGTTTACCTGAAGGTAAATCCGCAGAACCACAGCGAGGAAGTGCTCTCCGACCTACAGCAGCTGCAGGGCAAATAGCGGCCCCGGTCGGAAAAATCGAGCCCGCCGCGGCTTGCTACGTGGCGGGCTTTTCTGCGCTTCTCCGCTACTCTTCCTCTAAAAGTAGCGGAGTGTCAGGGAAGCGCATACGCATAAGGATGAGCAAGATCAATGTGGCGAGTGCCGCCGCAGTTGTGCGCTTCTCATCCACAAGGGCGGCTGGTGAGCGATAAGTGGATTGCATGGTCGAGCTCCTCGCGGAAGAGATCAGGCCAAGTCCTACTACCGGGTTCTGGCTGGCCAGCGGCGCGTCGGTCACAAATATCTCGTAGCCCTCGTGGCAAATCTCACGGGCGCGCTGAACATAAGAGGGAAGCGTCGTGCGGCTGCAACCTTTGCGGCGTTTCTCGCGCTTCAATGCTTCCTCCGCTTCGTCCTGATCCTGGCCGATCCCGAATGAGAAATCCGCTCCGCTGAACTGTGTCATGTTGCCGTCGAGGCCGCACACTACGAAGGAACGCGACGCATGAGATCCTGCGCGGTCGATAGCTTGTGGTCTAACTCCGCGAACGATTCGCCGCGGCACAGAAACTCGTCGCCCTTCTCGTGGTAGCAATCCAGGCCGACTTCAGCAAGGATTTCGGCAAATTTGCGGATGAGTGTGTCGCCGGCCGCGTATCCGTAGCGATCGTTTAGAGCCTTCAGACCATTCACGTCAGCCATCGCCACGAAAGTGCTCTGTCCTGCTTCATCAAATGCGCGACGATTGGGTAAACCAGTCTTTTCCGAGATCAGAAGGATGCGGCGCATTTCCTCAGCAGACATCTGAGAAACGCGTTTGCGGGTTGTGTGGTCGATTCTACGATCGATCATTTTGTTTCGGCTCCTTCTGCTCTGATTCCTGGCTTACTGACTTCCTGAATCTGACTTACTTCACGGTGTAGCGAATCGCGCCGACGATGAACGCCCAGACCACACTGCCTCCAACCATCGTCAAAGCGAAATACACAAGCTTTTGATAGTCCCACTGCATTGCCGGCTTCGCTTCAAGGGCAGCAGCGCGTCGACGTTCGTAATAGCGCTCCACTCTGGCTTGGGCTTCGTTGTAGTGCATCGATTGCATTTCGTTTTCTCCGGCTCGCTTAAGTCTGCTTGGTGGTGCGTGCCTTTACTAAAGCAAATAGGTGGCCAGATGTAAGTTATTGACAAGAATGAAGTTATTGCCATGTTCTGTGTTTTTACTGTTTTGTTTCCGACGCGGATGCCGGAAACGCAACAGTTGGAGGGCTCCGAGATTTTCGAGATTGGGGTGGCACTTGGTCGAGCCACCCTAAGCGCCGTCTAGAGGCCATAAGAAAGAAGATCGAAATTGATTGTCCGGTTTTCGACGCCTGTGGATGGAATCGGTCCCTTGCAGCGCTCCCTTCACACCCATAACCCTTGTGTCCTCAATCCATTGGGGAAGGGCGCGCGCGTGCAATGGAAGGTGAGGGCTGTGGCTAGCAAAAATTCAAAGGAGTCAAAACGACGTGAAAATTCTAAAAATGATGAGTAGGGTACTGCCGATTCTGTCACTGACAATCGGAACCCTCTGCTGGGCAGGCACAGCGGAGCAGTTCCGCGGTGAAGCGACCGTAGCCAGTGCAACAGTATTGGGCCTGAAAACAACAATCGGAGACACCGGCGCGCTGCCCCCGAAGGGTGGCGCGTTGCAGACGACCCTCGCGACGGTGAATATTCCGCTCGTGCTGAGCGGCGTTGTTGCTCAATCCCAGGTGATCGGCGTGGGCGACCACACTGACGCATCGACGACCTTGGCCGGCTTGAACCTTCTTACCACCGGAATCGGCATCACCGCTGATTTGATTCAGTCGCGCGCGTATGTAGTTGGATCGGCGACGCAGCCTCCGGTTGCGTCCGGCTCTTCGCAGATCGCCAACCTGGTGATCAATGGGGAGAAGATCATAGTTTCGGGAGCACCGAATCAGACCATTGCAATTCCGTTAGGTACCGTTACGCTGAACCAGATCACGCAGAGTGCTGGTTCGATCAACGTGATCGCACTGCACATCAGCATCGCCGGCCTTGTGGACGTTCAACTTGGACGTTCGTATGCCGCGATCGGACCTTGCACTGGATGCTCCAACAGCTGCACAGGCACGCCAGTTTGCACCGGCAATTATGATTTCCTGACCGGCGGCGGATCGATTCTGAACTCGTTGCAAGCCGAAGCGTATTTTGTTCTGGCTCTCGGCTTGAACAACGGCAAAAACTGGGGCGGCTTCGTGTACAACGACGCCAACTCGCTCATCAACCTCACCGGCACGACTCTCACGACTTACACCGTCACGAGTTCCGTCGAACGCGTTCTGCAAGGTACAGCGTTGCTGAACGGACTGCAGACCGTAACCTACACGTTGGATGTTCTACAGACGGGCACTCAGACGTGGAACTTCACCCTGACGCTGTCAAACGGATATCGAATCAGCGGACCAATCAATCTCGGCTTCCTGCAGATTCGGCAGAGCTGCAACAACTAGTAGTCTGGCAGCGTAGTCCCCACTTGGGCGCACCATCTCTTGGTGCGCCCTTTTTATTTTTCCAAAAACAAACGCATATCTGAAGCGCTGACCTACTTCATCTTTCCGATACGCTATAGTTTGAGAGTGTCAAGGCGTGGGTGCTCACTTTTTCCTTCCTCGTCCGTTGCAAGCGGACAAACTCTTCTTGAAGCGACAACGATCGGCCTACGATGATGACCGAGCACGAAGTGGTGATTGCCGGCGGAGGTCCGACAGGCCTGATGTTGGCAGCCGAGTTGGCGCTGGCGGGAGTCGATGTTGCCATCGTCGAGCGTCGCACCGGCCAGGATCTCGTTGGATCGCGCGCCGGCGGTTTGCACTCGCGCACGATCGAGATCTTCGATCAGCGCGGCATCGCCGAACGATTCCTCTCGCAGGGACAGGTGCTTCGGGTGGTTTTGAGTTTCCGCTCGACGCGTGTGGACATTAGCGACTTTCCCAGTCGGCATAGTTACTACCTCAGCTTGTGGCAACAACAGATTGAGCGAACCCTTGCAGGCTGGGCAGACGAGCTTGAAGTGCGAATCTATCGCGGACGCGAGGTGACGGGCTTCTCGCAAAGCGCATCGAGTGTCAAAGTCGCGTTGTCCGACGGCACGTCGCTGGATGCGCAATATCTCGTTGGCTGTGATGGAGGACGCAGCGTTGTCCGCAAAGGAGCAGGAATCGACTTCGCCGGGTGGGATCCGACGAAGAGTTGGCTCATCGCCGAAGCTCCAATAACCGACGAACCGGCGTGGGGTGTCCGTGAGGATTCTACCGGCACGCATGCAATCGCCAGGTTGCAGGATGGCCGGGCGATGCGGGTCGTGCTGACCGAACCGCGATTAAAGATTGACGGTGAACCGACGTTGAGTGATGTCCGCGAGGCGCTGATCGCCGTGTACGGGACCGATTACGGGGTCCACAGTCCGACCTCAATCTCCAGGTTCACCGATATGACTCGCCAGGCCGCTGCATATCGCGACAGGAGGGTTCTATTGGCGGGCGACGCCGCACATGTGCATCCGCCGATGGGTGGACAAGGCCTCAATATCGGCGTGCAGGATGCTGTGAATCTCGGATGGAAGCTGGCTCAGGTAGTCAGGCAAATCTCTTCGGAAAGTCTGCTCGATACCTATCATGCCGAGCGCCATCCTGTGGGCGCCCGCGTGCTGCGCTACACCATGGCGCATGTGGCTCTTCAGCGAACGGATGACCGCACGAAGGCTCTGGGAGAAACGCTCTCTGAACTTCTCACGTTGAACGAGGTTCGCAGAAAATTAGCGGGGGAAACATCGGGGCTGGATATTCACTACGACCTCGGCGAAGGTCACCCGCTGCTCGGTCGACGCATGCCCGATCTCGATCTGGTCACCGCCAACGGCACGTTAAGGGTCTTCACTCTGCTGCACCACGCTCGCCCGGTGCTGCTGAACCTCGGGCAAGCTGGCGGGTTCGACATCAATGGATGGACAGATCGCGTTCAGTTAATCGATGCGAAATATCATGGAGCGTGGGAGCTTCCCGTGATCGGAATCGTCCCGGCTCCCGCCACTGTTTTGATTCGGCCCGACGGATACGTAGCTTGGGTCGGTGAAGGAAATCAGTCGGGACTCATCGAGGCGCTGACAACTTGGTTCGGACCACCGGCCTCGTCGTAGGCCAAACGCGCAACCTGCCTAAGACCGCGGATTTAGTTTGCGTCCGCCAGATTGGAAGCGATCCCCAAAGTCTTCAGCTTGCTATAGAGCGAACTGCGAGCGATGCCCAGCCGGGTGGCAGTGCGTCCCATATTGCCTTTTTCTTCCGAGAGGATGTGTTGAATGTGTGTTCGTTCAAGCTCTCGCAGAGTGAGTTGCGAGTTGAGTCCCTTACCTTGCGTCATTTGATCGTGATCGAGATGCAAATCACGGGTGCTGATGATGTCGGTGCGAGTCAACAGGGCGGCACGCTCGATGACGTTCTTCAACTCCCGGATGTTTCCCGGCCAATCGTAACGCTGAAGCGTAAAAACAGCTTCGTCCGAAAGCGTGATCTTCGGACGCCCCACTTCAATGCTGGCCTGCTCGAGAAAGCCGGCCGCCAGATCCGGAATGTCGAGCGTGCGCTCGCGCAGTGCGGGCATCCGGATGATGATGGTGCCGATTCTGAAATATAGATCGCTGCGGAACCTGCCGGTCCTCACCAGATTCTTCAGATCCTGGTGAGTGGCGGCGACGAGTCTCACGTTGGATTGGCGCTCGCGGGTGTTTCCCAGGCGGCGGAAGCGCCTCTCTTCCAGAACCTTCAAAAGCTTTGGCTGAAGCTGAAGATCCATGTCGCCGATTTCATCGAGAAATACGGTTCCGCGATGCGCAAATTCAAAGAGTCCAGCTTTCGCTTTGACTGCGCCCGTGAAAGCGCCCTGCTCGTATCCGAAAAGTTCGGACTCCAGCAAATCGCGAGGGAACCCCGCGCAGTTAAGATCGACAAACGCTTCTTCGGCGCGCGCGCTGTTGTCATGGAGCCATCGCGCAAGCACACCTTTGCCAGTTCCAGTTTCTCCAGTGATGAGGACGGAATAATCGCTCTTTGCAACGCGCTGCGCCTGTTCTGAAAGTTCTCGCGAGGCTGGACTGGTCCCTTGAAAAGGATCCGTCTTTTTCCGGCTTTCGCGGCTCGTGCCTGCGAGCTGCTTCTGCAAGTTGCGTTGGTTCGTCAACGCCCTCTCCAGCACGACCGCGACGGTTGAAAGCTGAACGGGCTTGGTGAGAAATTGTTCCGCACCTTCTTTTACTGCACGAACTGCGAGTTCGATGCTGCCTTGTCCTGTCAACAGGATCAAAGGCACAGATGGATACAGAGCCTTGAGCGTCGGCAACAGATCGAGGGCGGTCCCGTCCGGAAGGGAGTAGTCCATGATCGCGGCATCGGGCCGGAACGTTCGAAACGCTTCTTGCGCGGCTTCGCAACTTCCGACTTCGGTGATCTCGTAATCGGTTGACTGAAGGAATTCGGACAACGCGGCTCGGATTGAGACGTCGTCGTCGACCAGTAGGACTTTACTCTTCAACATGAGGGCCGCCTGCACAAATTTGCGATCGATGAGCGGCAGCGCGAAGATCCGTAAACAAATGCTTTCATAGTCGGCCCGATATCTTTCTGCTCACTCCACGTCTGCGAGAGGACTACCCGTTGACCCTTTCCTGGTTGGACTCTGCGTTGAGAGCATCACGTATGCTCTGGCCGAGCATCGACAGCCGAAACGGTTTCTGAAGCAACATATGTTTGCAATCAACCGCTTGATGATTCGAGAGCACGTTGTTGGAGTATCCCGACATGAAAACAACTCTTGCCTCGGGATACACTGCCGAGAACTTCTCAGAAAGCTCCTTGCCGCTCATCTTCGGCATGACAACGTCCGTGAGCAGCAGATGAACCATCCCGGTGTGTTCAGACACGATCTTGAGAGCTTCGACGCCGTTCTCTGCCTGCAAGACCGTGTATCCGTTCTCCACCAGGTATTCCGCCGCCGATTCGCGAATGGCGGCCTGATCTTCGACCAGCAAAATTGTTTCGTGTCCGGCAACCGGAGCGTTCTGATGCTCGGCGCTGGCGTTTTCTTTCGGTTGCTCGACCCGAGGGAAGTAAACCTTGAAGGTTGTCCCCATGCCCGGCTCGCTTTGTAGAAAAATCTGGCCACTGCTTTGTTTCACAATCCCGAACACCGTCGCGAGCCCCAATCCCGTGCCTTTACCCTGTTCCTTGGTGGTGAAAAAGGGCTCAAAGATGTGAGGCTTCGTCGCCGCGTCAATGCCGCATCCGGTATCGGTAACCGACAGCATGACGTAGTCGTGGGACTGCATCGGATTTCCATCCGCGTCCGTCGGATCGAGTTCGGCATTGGATGTTTCGATCAAGACCTCGCCGCCTTCGGCCATTGCATCGCGAGCGTTGATCACCAGGTTCATCACTACCTGCTGCACCTGTCCGGGGTCGACCTTGGTGCGCCCAAGACCGGCGCCCGGCTGAAACTTCAGAACGATTGTTTCGCCCAGCAGACGTTCGAGCATATTGATCTGATCCGCGACCAAGGCGTTGAGATCAACGATCTGCGGCGACAGAACCTGCTTGCGGCTGAAGGCAAGCAAGCCTTGCGTCAGCGACGAACCCCGATCGGTGGCTCGCACGATCTCGTCGACGTACCGGCGGCTTGCATCGCTCTCAGGAAGCTTGCGGCACATGAGTTCTGCATAGCTGCTGATCGCCATCAGGATGTTGTTGAAGTCGTGGGCCACGCCACCGGCAAGGCGTCCGATCGCTTCGATCTTCTGCATCTGCCGCAGTTGCTCTTCCAGCTCGCGGTGCCGCGTGATGTCTTCGACCGTGCCTTCATAAAGAACCTTCCCGGCTTCGTTTCGGACAGCGTGTGCATTTTCCGAGACCCACAAGAGCGTTCCATCGTTGCGCCGAAGCTGGTATTGAAAGCTGCGTACCCGGCCCTCTCCCGCCATGCGAGACCGAAACTCGATTTGCTTTTCGGGGTCGACGTACTCAACCATTCTCTTGTCGGAGAAAACCTCCATGAATTCGGCTGCGGATTCGAAGCCCAACATGCGGGCGAGCGCCGGGTTGGCGGCAACGAACTTTCCTTCCGGCGTCGCCTGGTAAATGCCTTCAACGGCATTCTCGAAGATGCCGCGATATCTCTCTTCCGCTTCGCGCAGCGCAAGCTCGGCGCGCTTCCGCTCGGTAATATCGGTGAGAAATGCGATAACGCCGCGTGCTTTGCCGTTTTCATCGCAAATCGGAGTGCCAGAAAGACTGACGTCGATCGACGTACCATCGCGCTTTTGTCGGCGGACTTCAATATTTGTGAGCGTTTCGCCCTTCAACATACGGCGATAAAGCAAGCTCGCAGACTCGGTTTGTTCCGCCGGGATGATCGGGTTTGGCCTGCCCCTGACCTCGCTCTCGGTCCATCCAAAAGCCTTCTCTGCCGCGCCATTCCACATAGTCACATTGCCATTCATATCGGCGGCAACAACCGGAATTGGGGAGCCATAGACGCTCGACTCGTTGGCCTGGCGCAAAGATTCTTCCGCGAGCTTGCGAGCGGTAATGTCATGCGCGATGATTGAGCCGCCGACCATTTCCCCATCGGCGTTCAGAATCGATGATGCGGTCAAAGAGACGTCAAGTCGACGACCGTCTTTCGCAACCCAGATCGTCTCGAAATTCTCCAGGCTGCGGCTGGCTTTCAAATCGGCGATGCAGCGCGTGTAATCGAACAACCGATTCTCGGGCATTAAGAAGAGCATGCTCTTGCCCATTGCCTCTTCGTCGGTGTAGCCGCTCATGCGCTGTGCGCCGCGATTCCAGTTCGTGATGCAGCCTTCAAAATCGAATCCGATGATGGCATCTTGGGAGGATTCAACAATGGCGGCCAGACGCACCATCGTCTCTTCGGCTTTCTTGCGGGCTGTCACGTCGCGGACGGCTACATGAAACGTGGACTTCTTATTGACGGTGATGCAGGTGACAGTGACTTCGGCAGGGAACTCCGATCCCGTGGCGCGGACGGCGCGGGTTTCGAGACGATTGCCGAGCACATCAATGCCTTCGGGCGCCGGTTCGGAGAAGAGGTCACGGCGATGTTTGTCTCGCATTTCCGCGGGAAATATGACGTCGACGAGATCCTTGCCGAGGGCAGATGTCCGGGTGATACGGAACGTGCGCTCGGCGGCCGAATTGAAATCGGTGATCTTTCCGCGAACGTCGGTGCAGATGAAGCAGTCGAGGGCAGATTCGAGCACCGCTTGCCGGCGTGCTTCGCTCTCCTTGAGCGCCTGCTCCAACTTTCGGATCTTAGTCGCCGAAGATTGTGCTTTCATCATCCTCACGAACTCCGGCACGGGGCTTCGGGGGGGCGAAGGCAGTGATGCGAATGGACGGCGCGACAGCTGCGAATTGCACGTCTAGGCGCCGGACGAGTTGCTCGAGGGGCCGCATATCACTCCCCGAGAAGTTCGCGAATCTTGTCGTTCAGCTTGTTCAAGCGAAATGGCTTCTGCAACATGTTCTGGGCGTGCGTCGCAGAATTCTTTGTCGCCTTCGCCGCTTCGTTCACATCGCCAGACATGAAGAGCACCTTGAGTCCAGGGTGAGTTTTGTGCAACTCCTCAGCGACCTTGTTGCCATGCATGCCGGCCATCACGATGTCGGTAACCAGCAAATCAAGTTGCGACCGGCTTTCCTGTACGATCCGCAATGCTTCCGGCCCCGTGCGCGCTTGCAACACCTTGAAACCTTCCATCTTTAGAAATTCGGCGGCTGGATTGCGAACTGCATCGTCGTCTTCGACGATCAGAACAGTCTTGGTTGATGGTGCTGCATTCGCTTGTACCACCTCTTTCTTTTGTGCCACGGACTCAGCCGACAACGAAGGGAAGTACACGCGGAACGTCGTACCATGTCCGGGCCGGTTGGAAACGCGAAGATGACCGCGACCCTCCCTCACGATGTTGCGAACAGCCGCGATCGCTTGCGTGATGCGAATGTCCTGACTACCGAGACTCGGAGTCTCCGGGGCTGTCTTGTTGCTCACGGGCGTGTAGTGCATGCACAGCATGGCGTACTGACCGGCCTTCTCGATCTCGTCTCCTGCATTCGGTTCGAGATAGAGAAGCTCGGTGGAAATCTGAAGGTTGCCACCTTGTGCCAGTGCCTCGCGCGCGTTCATGCCGAGACTGAGCACAAGTTGCTCGATTTCGATCGAGTCCGCGAGGATATTCCCCACGGCGGGATCGAGCTTAGTGGAGACGTTGATGCCATCGCCCATGAGCGGCTGCAGCAGGCGGCAAATGTCATCCACGGCGGTGTTGAGAGAAAGATTCGCCGGCGAAGGCGAGTGCTTGCTGGTGAACGCCAGCAGCTTCTGGATTAAAGAAGTGGCTCGGGCAGAGTTCACCAGGATTTGTTCGAGGCTGCGCTTCTGCTGGGGCGTGGCGTTCTTCAACTCAAGTTCGGCGTAGCTGGTGACCGCCATCATGATGTTGTTGAATTGGTTTGCCATCGCGCCGGCAAGCTGACCGACCAACTCGGTTCTCTGCGACTGCAGCAGAGTGCCGCGGTCTTTGTGTTTCGCCGGACTCGGTGCAACTTGGACTGCCAGTTCATCTGCCATTGTTGCTTGTCTCCAACTCCGGCAGACTGCGCCGGAGGTTGATGTACCACCGATATCGACTCCAATTGCTACTGCGGTTGTTCATCGCCTCTTACTGAGGAAATGACGAAAGCCGGGCGCGTGCCTTAGTCGAATTGATCCACGCGTTCACTGCCTGATAGGTATCCAGGCGCCCATTGTTTAAGTTTGTCGACAGCCACTTGGCGTGAGCGATCGCGCTCGCGGCGGTCGCTTCCTTCACCGTCGGATTGACACTGACCAAGAGAGCCGCGGTCCCGGCAACCAGCGGTGTGCTGAAGCTGGTTCCAGAGCTCGAAGCGTATGTCGCTCCGGGATACGTGCTCATCACGTCCTGGCCAGGAGCCGCGACCCAAACGACCTGCGGTCCATAGTTGGAGAAGCTCGATTGCACGTCGGTGTTGGACGTGGAAGCGACTCCCATGACCTGCGCCAGCGACGCGGGATACACGGAAACTTCCTTACCGCTGTTACCCGCTGCCGCGACACAAATGACACCGGCAGTGTTCGCCGCCGCAATGGCGTTCGTTAAAGTCGGAGACGCAGTCGCGAAGCTAAAGCTCATACTGATCACGTTGGCGTGATTGCTGGTCGCGTAATAAATCGCTCGAGCTACGTTCGAAACATATCCCGAACCGTTCGAGCCGAATGCTTTCAGCGGCAGAAGCTTTGCTGTGGGAGCCACCAGGTGGACGAGCCCCGCCGTCATCGTCCCGTGACCGAATGATGAATAGTTTGGATTGCTGAGCGCCGACGCAGCAGACTTGCTCAAAACCGCGGCCACCGACGGGTTCACATAGGCCGGCGTCTCCTGTCCGCCATCGAGTACGGCGGCGGTGGAATGATCCAGGTCGCCTGTTTCGTCGGCCCCTGTGACGTTGCGGGTGAAGTCGTATCCAGGTACCAGCACTCCGACGAAAGCCGGATGATGCGTATCGATTCCGGTGTCGATGACAGCGACCGTTCCCGCACCAGACACGTGGAACGCGCTCTGGGTTTGGGAAGTACGAATAATCTGATTTCCGGTTTGGGTAAGGTAGCCATGCCAGACATACCCGCTGTAATACTTCACCGGGAATGAATCATCCAATTCCTGCGGAATTGGGCCGAGGATTGGACTCGTCAGGGATAACAGTTGATCCACCTCGACGCTGAGAATTCCAAGCTGCAAAGGCAGCAACGCGAGTATCTTCCCGAGGTTCAAGCTGTTGACGGTCACGACGAAGACCTGGCCGAGAGGGTCACCTAGGCTGTTGAGCACTGAGCATCCGAGAAGCAGGCAGCTGGCATGGAGCCCAGAGAGCCCGAGCTTGTCGCGGACGATAAGCCTCTGCGTTTGCGCCTGTGCCGTCGCCGACGCAATCGAAAACATCAACGCGAGAACAATCAACACGATCCATTTGCGTTTCATATTGATCCCCCTTGTCTTGCCTCGAACCAAGCCTTATTTAAGGGCTCGCCACGCGCTAAGCAGCTTCGGTTTGTCCCTGGGGGAGAGGGACGACCAGCGCTTTCTGCTGCATTCCAAAAAATAATTGCATGTGCTGCACGGACTGAAATCCGAAATGAAATTCTCCAAACTGGTTGGTCATGGTCTCTGAAACCTTGTCGCCGTGACTCAGGAGCGAGACCGGAACATGATCGAAACCCTTCAATGGCTTCTTTGCATCGATCACCTGGCCCACTAACACGACGTAGTTGGAGCCGGGCTTGGGCTCGAGCCGAACATCGACGCAGAAGGTCCCGCATTTAAACAAGAGCTGTCGCGGCATCTGGGTCACCGTGCCGCGTTCGCCGGCGAGTTCGCGTTGGAAGCTGTCAAACGCCAGCTTCGCGATCTCAATACTCTCGGGACGAGAGGAGGACTGCTGCATCAGGGCGACATACGCCTGGACGATCCTCAAGGCAGACGCCGGTGGATCGTTCAGTTGCTCGCGCTTGGCGAACTCCATGACAGTGCTCCAAATCTCGGCCGTTTTCTGACATTCCTCACAGCCGGAATCCAAGTGTCGCTGCATCGGCTCGCGCTTTTCTGCAGGCGATACCTCACGAGCAAAGTCAGCCCATTCCATCAACGAAAAATGTTGCATAGCTCCTCCCCCACCCGATAAACAAATCGTGCACAAACCACTACCCTGGAAGGAACCTGGAGTTTTCCTGCGTATAAAGAGTGCCTCCCCCGCAGAAAAATACAGGTACCGAGGACAATTCGATCCGTCTTTAGTTCCGAAAGTTTTTGCCCACGAGTACGAACGGCGCCCAGTAGTAAGGGTGCGCGAGTGACTTCCGTAACTCGAGTGCTGCGTCCCGCACAGCTTGCGCTTTGTTCTCGCTCTCTCCCATTCGCCTATAAAAAGAGCTCATGAATTCGGCGGTACTTTGATCTTGCACATCCCACAAACTCAGCAGTGCGGATTGAGCGCCAGCGCAAATCAATCCGCGTGCAAGCCCGAGAATTTCGTCTCCGCCTGACACCACGTTCAAACCAGTCGAGCACCCGCTCAGCGTTGCGAGTTCCACCGGCAGCTTCAATTGATAGAGGTCATACAAACTGAGGCACGAATCGGCCAGACGAATGCCCGAAAACATGGGCTGATCCTGGCGAAAATATCCGTGCGTTGCGATGTGAATGAATCGGCTTTTCTGCCCTTTAGCGGCCAGAAGCGCGGTCGTTGCATCGCCTCCCACCACGAGCGTGGAATTCGGAAGAATGGCCGCAACAGTGGAAGCTTCGGCTTCTACTTCCGGGATAGCTGGATCGGGAACGCCGAGGATCAATGCCGAGCCATCTGTATTTGCAGAGCGAGAATGGCAGAAGGTATAAATGCTCGCGCTCGGTGCGTATGAAATCGTGAAATCGTCAATGAGATATTTCGCTCCGTCGAACAGAGCGTGAAATGGCAAATGATGAAGCGCTCCATGCGGCACGATGATGAGGTGCGAAGTCTTAAGTCGTGAGCGAATCGGCTCCATCAACTGCGTGTAAAACTCGTGCAGGCAATTGTTGATCGTCTCCAGCAGTGCTCCTTCAAAGGCTCGAACGTAGTCGACTCCGAGACGAGGTTTTGCCATCTGGAAGCGCAGGCGGCTGAGCAAGTTCTCGACCTGGCCAATTGCCCCGAGTGGAACCACTTCGAGGTCAGTACGGCTGATCAGGCATACGATCAATTGATCACGTACCTGGAAGTATTCGACAATCGTCGCGTCCGGATGCAATGCGGACTGAATGTTTTCGATGCTCATGTGGCCGCCGGCATACTGCGAGGGCATGTCCGTTTCCGATGCCGGCTGTTCGCGCAAAAGACGCAACATCTCGCGCTCGCGCTGCCACGCTTCCGCGCGAAGCTGAGCGAGTTGGGGTCCGGACCCTTCGCGATCGCGTAACTGCTCGATTTCCACGCGATGCTGGTACCAGTTGAGTTCCTGTCGAAGCTCACGGATGCGGCAAGCTGCGGGCGTTTCCCTCACCGGCCCCGAAGAGGGCTGCCGCACCGACGTGACCAGATCGAAAAGGCTTCGGGATTTAGCCTGTTCGATGTAGCCGATAGCCTCGCGGACATTCTCCTGACCTCCCGCAAGACAGAGATCCACCAATCCTTCGTAAATCTCAACGCGATCGCGCATGAACGAGATTTTCAGTTCATCGTTGCGGATGCCGCTGCGAAGCTGCTCGAGAAACTCTTTAGCGAGCCGATAGTGCTCAAAAGCGCGGTCGGAATGACCCGACTGATTGAAGAACCTGCGCAATCAATCCATGGGTCTGGCAGCTCAGCGCAGGGGACTCGATGGAGCGCAAGCGAACGAGAGCGCGATAGCAATGCTTCAGTGCTGAACGCAGGTCACCGGCGCGAATCGCTAGACGGGACAGCAGCAAATGACAAAGAACAGCTTTCCCAAGATGTACTCCCTTACGAAAGAAGCTGAGCGCGGAAGTGGCAAGGCGTCTCGCGTCCTCATCGAGATTTTGCTTGTAGAGTGCAATGGCCTGGTAGAGATCAAGCAGCGAACTCCATACTTGATTCCTCTCTCCGACAAAGAGGACGCGAGCGTGCTCGAAGTGCGCCAATGCCTCGTCGATCTTTCCTTGCTGGCTAAGGGCGATAGCAAGGTTAGCGGAGGACTTTCCTTCTTCGTAGCGCATGCCGAGCCGTCGAAACGCTCCTTGGGCAACAACGCCAGCCTCCTCCGCCTCGGATCCCATATTCATTTCGAGATAGATTTCTGAGAGATTCAGGTGGCAAAGAGCGAAGTGATAATGGTCACCGCTCTTCTCGCATGCTTCTCGAGCAACACGCAATAGCGCGATCGAACGG
Organism: uncultured Acidobacteriota bacterium; assembly: GCA_963771765.1. GTDB lineage: Bacteria > Acidobacteriota > Terriglobia > Terriglobales > Acidobacteriaceae > Sulfotelmatobacter. The sequence continues at coordinate 211,267 of CAVYUY010000033.1, read as the reverse complement.
CTGTACTCTCCACGCAGGTAATGGAGCGTCGCAATGTTATAGTCCGCTTGCGCCACAAGCGCCGGCATCGCGTGCTGGGCGGCAAAGGAGCGCGCCTCTTCGTACGTGCGGACCGCCAGATGGAAATCATTCAGGCAGACGTAGCATCCGGCCATGTTGTGAAGGACAACCGCGACTGCGTCGGGATCCTGGTCGCGATGGGACCAGAGATGCCGGTAGGCCCGCACATAACACTCGAGCGCTTCAGTGAAACGATCCTGCCGGTCGAATATGTTTCCGGTATTCAGCTCAACCCGGGCGAGGCGCCATTCGTTGCCGTCCTCCCGGAAGATGGTGCTTGCCTCTTGCGCGGCCGCATAAGCGCGGTCATATTGCCCCAAGAGAATGAGGGGCTGGATTGCTCCGCTTAGTGTGCGGGCAACCTGCGTCCGGTTGCCGGCGTTCGCGAACAGCGAGCGCGCACGCTCGTGACACCGAACCGCCGCTTTGTTTCTTCCTGAAACGTGAAAGAGATTGGCCTTCGCGCGCAGTGCCAACGCGAGGCTTTCAGCGTCATTGAGCTTTCGTGCGATCAGATGTGTCAGATCTGCAATTGCCCGGGCTCTTGCGGCGTCGGTGCGAATGAGTTTGGGAATCCAATCGGAAAGAAGAACGACGACTTCGGGACGGACCAATTCCGGGCGCTCCGCCAGGAACTGTGCGCGCGCGCGATGCCCGGCAAGACATGCCACCGCATCGCTGAGTTCCTTGCGAAGAACGGCAGCGTTATCGAGGGGAGCCGGTGCACTGGCCGTCAACGGACCCCCAACTCTTCCAATCGGCCTCGCAAGCAATTGAGGCAGCGTCTGCGAATGATTCCGATGGAGCCAACCGCCAGTCCCAGTTCGCGCGCGACTTCCTGGTAAGGACGCGCGGGCCATTCAAAGAAGAGCTTTTCGACGAGGTGACGGCAACGAGGGCTCAAATCATCGAGCGCATTGCGCACGTGCTGCTCTTTCTCGACCTCGTGAAGAAAATCTTCCGGAATGTCGCTGTTGATCGCCGCAGCTTCGAGTTGCGCATCGTCATTCGCAATGTAACGGTCATTCTCGCGACGCTTGTGATAGCACTTGTTGCGGGTTACACGAATGATCCATGCTGCGAGAGCTTGCGGTTCGCGGAGTGATGACAGTTCGCAGAACAAGTCGAGGCAAACAGCCTGAAAGATGTCTGCCGCTTCTTCTTGCGTGAAGCCGCTGCGAATCGGAATCGAATAGATGAGATTCTTGTATTTGGAGATCAGCGTGTTCCAGGCGTTGTCATGCCCACGCAGGCACTGATCGACGAGTGCCTCATCCGAGACATTGCTTTTTATCTTTACCAGTCCAGTAGCTGCGCCGAGACTCATCGTTTAGCCTGCCTTTGGTCGCCGAGAAGGAATAACTCCTCGGAGTTCCATAGAGTGTGTGGATCCAGCAGGACCGGTTTGAAGTTCCCGATCCCGACTTTTGCTCCCACTAACAGGTGGGGCGTGATGAGGCAAATGATGGGAAGTTGTTGCGCCTCGATTTCTTGCACGCGGTCGTAAAGCTTCTTCCGTTGGGCGAACTGAATGGTTGAGACTTGCTGCTGTCATCAGCCGATCGATCTCCGCTTCCCACGGCGTTGCAGGTTGTTTCGCGCCGAGGTTCCACAGGTGGTCGTCGCCGTTCGAGAGCCAAACGTTCATCTGCGCGTTTGGATCGACATCCCCCGTACCGAGGGCCATGACCGCTGCTTCGTAGTCGTGGTTCTGAAAAACTCGATCGAGTACCGCATGAAATTCGAGCGGAACGACTTGCACGCGGATGCCGATCTCCTGAAGGTCTTGCTGGATCATCGTGGCCATCTGCGTCCGCTGAGCGTTCGAAGCGCTCGACAAGATCGAAAACTCCACAGCGGCGCCACTCTGATCGATGAGGGTGCCGTCGCCGCGCCACGAAAATCCTGCGCTCTTTAGCAGCTCACGTGCATGGGCGACGGAACGGCTCGGTTGCGGAATCTTGGAGTCGAGCCACAACCGATTTCCGGGCGACACGTGCGTCGAAAGCGCAGTCGCCCGGCCGTGGTAGATGATGTGGGCCATGGCGTCGCGGTCAATCGCAGCCGAGATTGCCTGACGAAATGCTGTATCGCGGAACCAGGCTTGCTTGCGGACCAACTCGCCTGCGTTGCTCGGAATCTGTGAATTCAAATTGAATAAGAGGAAGTTGTATTCGAGGCTGGGACCGAGATCCTGCAGTTCGAATGCACGGCTGCCTTCGTGCTCAAGCAATCCGTAATTGTCGGCGCCCATGCGATTCAATACGTCGGTCTCGCCCGCCTCGAACCGTAGGACCTCGGCGTCTTCGTTGTTCACAAATACAAAACTCAGACCGTTGAGATAGGGAAGCCGGCTTCCGTGCCGATCGTTTTTCCAGTAGTACGGATTGCGCTCGAGAATCAAATGCTGTCCGGGCACATACCGCTTGACCCGGAAGGGACCGAGGCCCGCGATCTGATCGGGTGAAGTGTTGAGCGTCCAGGACTGTGCGAGCTTTCCCTCCTGAAACGGTTTTTCGAGCAGGTGCCGCGGAAGAATGGCAATGCTATCGAACAGGCGCTCGGCCGACGCGTACGGTTGCGCGAGTTCAAACGTGACGGAGTACGGACCATCCTTTGTTACGCGGATCGGTTTGCCGCCGACTGTCAGTAGATCGCGTTGCGGAGAGTTCGATTTCTCGTCGAGGTAGGCCTTGAAGCTAAAGATGACGTCTTCGGCATCGAACGCGACGCCGTCTGAAAAATGAATCCCGCGGCGAAGCTGCATCGTGAAGCGTTTGCCATCAGCGGAAACCTTCCAGGATTTTGCCAATGACGGTACGATTTGTTGTGTAACGCGATCGATGTGAATCAGGTCGGCGGTGAATTGCGAAATAACTTCACGAGAAGAAACGTCGATGGATGTGACCGGATTCAGCGTTTTCGGTTCAGATCGCAGGGATACCACGAGTTGGCCGCCGGGATGGCCCGTCTCGCCCGACGTTGTCAGAAATTCTTCACTCGTACCCGCGGGGTTTGCCGCAAATGAAAACTGCAATGCCAGCACGAATGTGAAAACGGCCGCGAATAGCCGCGCTCGACGGCGCATGCGCGCGCGAAGTCCTTGTTGGAAGGTGTTCATGACAAATATCTCTCCTGAAGCACATGGGACAAACGGCTGTAGCTCATGAAGACCGGGATGAGAACGAGGCCAGGAAAGAACATCCACCAGCACGATGCGAGCACGTGATACTGCTGCAGGCTCGCGAGCATGCTGCCCCAACTTGGCACGGGTTCTCCAACGCCCAGGCCTAAGAACGAAAGGGTCACTTCCGCGAGAATGTATTGCGGAATCAGGAGTGCCGCTTGCGTGAGAATCACACCGGAGGTCTGTGGAAAAATATGATGCCGCAAGATATGAAAATCGGATGCTCCGAAGCCTCGGCTCGCGAGAACGTATCCGCGCTCGCGCGCGCTCAGAACTACTCCACGCACCAGGCGCGCGGGTCTCGCCCATCCAACAACACCAATCACCGCGATCACTAGCAGAAACGCTTCTTGAGGACTGATGTGCAGCGGCAGAAAAGCGCGTACTGCGAACAGCAGATAGAGCCAGGGCAGAGCCAGAAATAACTCCGCAAGACGCATGATCGCCGCGTCGATCCATCCTCCGTAGAAACCAGCAAGCGTTCCGAGACCCGCGCCGCTCAGAAGCGACAGGCCTGTTGCAAGGACACCGGCCAACAACGAAATCTGCCCACCGTACACCACACGGGAAAAGACGTCGCGTCCGTACCCATCGGTGCCCATCAACGAAATGTGAGCAGGGCTGTCGACTCCAAACGCATGCCTGTCAGTTCTAAGAATTCCTGCCAGCCGGAAAGCCGCCCCATGTACGAAGAAGTGGACTGGATAGCGTTGGCTAATTCGTTCCTGATACACACGGAACTCTCCAACCCGTTCCTCTCGCGCATAGACGAACGGACGTAGATGAAATTGCCCCTGGGCATCAAAAAAGTGAATTCGCGCCGGAGGCGCGTACGGGAGCTCGCGATCCTGAGCAGCATAGTCGTACGGCGCAATGAATCCAGCGAGCAGCACCGCGAGATGAACAATCGCGAGGCAGGCCAGCGGAACACTTGATGGTCGCAGGGCAGTCATGAAACTCCCTCTGCGCGGATGCGGGGATCGACAGCGAACAGCAGCATGTCGGCAACGAACATTCCAGCGACCAGGAAAAAAGCCGACAGCATCACTCCGCCGATCACCACATAGATGTCGCGATTCAAGATCGCTTCAAGTAGCAAAGGTCCAATTCCTGGCCATCCCATGACGACTTCAACCAATAAAGACGCACTCAGCAGGGAAGCCAACGATGCCCCAAAGAGTGTTACGAGCGGATTTAAAGCTGCACGGAACGCGTGATGAAAGAGGATTCGCGGTGTTCCGATCCCGCGCGCTCGCGCGGCCGAGATGAAGGGGCTCGCAAGCGCCTCGCGGATCGCCGATGTCGTGTGCTGCAGAAGGACAGGAACACTCGTCAGTACCAGCACAATCGTCGGCATCAGAAGTCGGCTAGCTACGCTACGCGCGGTCTGGGCACCGGATGAGACATTTGTGAGCGAGGACCCCAACCCCAGATTTCGGATCCACCCGCTGCGCACGGCAAGCATTAGAAGAACGAGCGCCAGCAAGAGCTCAGGCGTCGCGAGAAAAAATGCACTTCCCAGTGAACAGCCCCGGGCCAGCAATCCTTCAGGCCAAGCGGCATTGGCGATGCCCAGTGGGATCGCAATGCACCAGGCAAGGCACATTGCAATCGATGTGAGGAGCAAGGTATTGCTGGCGCGCGCCAGCAGCAACGGAGCTACCGGGCTGTTGTAGGCGAAAGAGAATCCGAGTTCGCCGTGAACCGCGGACTGAAGCCACCGCCCATAACGAAGGAGCAAGGGCTTATCGAGCGCGAACTCTTTGCGCAAATTCTGCACTGTATCGTCTGAGATTTGTGGGTTAAGCCGCATCTCGGAAAAGAAATTACCGGGTGCGAGTTGCAGGAAAGCGAACGAAAGCAGCGACACTCCGGCCAATAGCAAAATGGATTGTCCAACCCGGACTAGCAGGTAGCGCATGCGGAAGCCCCTTTCGGACGAGGTCGACCCGCTGCGAGTGTCGCGGAGGCGCTGAGCAACGATTGAGTAGACGTGTGCGCCGGATGAGCGAGCACAGAATTCGTCGGGCCGCACTCGACGATCTGGCCGCCGTGCATGACCGCAATCTCGTCTGCGAAATGGCTGACGACGTCGAGTTCGTGCGAAACATAGAGATAGCTGAGACCAAGCTCTAGCTGAAGTTCGATCAGTAGGTTGATAATCTGCCCGCGCGCCGAAAGGTCGAGCCCGGTGAAGGGCTCGTCAAGGATGATCAGCCGCGGACGCAGAGCCAGCGCTCGTGCAATCGCCAGACGCTGCCGTTGTCCTCCACTCAACTGACGGGCGCGTCGCGATTTCAGTTCCTGCGCGAGGCCGACTTTCGAGAACAAGTCCGTCACCATGGTTTGCCGTTGACCTTGTGACGCGTGGGCCTGTACGAGAAGGGGTTCTTCGACGATCTCCGCAGCGGTGAGGTACGGACTCAGTGCGCCGGCAGAGTCTTGCAGCACGATTTGCACTTGCGGGCGCATCTTCAACAACTGCACGCCCCTTGCCGAGACCAGGTCGCAGTCGTCGATCCATATCTCGCCCGTGTCCGGACGCTCAAGGGCAGCGAGGCACATCGCGAGCGTGGTTTTTCCCGAGCCCGAATCGCCAACCAATGCAAGCGTTTTGCCGGGGCGAAGAATCAGGTTTACGCCGTCGAGCGCCTTGTGGCATCGGCGCTGAGGCCATCGGCCTTGGGTATAGGTCTTGCTCAGTCCACGAACGAGAACCAAGGGGCGCGGGCACAATTCCGGGCTCATGCGTGCTCCCCTTCGTACTCGAAGCAACGGACGTCGCGTCCTGCTTCGACATGGGTAATGTGAGGCAAGCACCTTCCGCAGATTTCCTTGCGCTGAAGGCAGCGATTCTCAAAGCCACAGCCTGCCGGTTCCGGAGAGATCGTACTTCCCGGAATGAAGGTCCAGTACGGCTTGGCTTCTCGATTCGCGTTTGGCGTTGGCTTCTGGCAACGGAGCAGTTCACGCGTATACGGATGAAACGGAGAATCAAAAATGTCCCGCGTCGGGCCTTCTTCGACGATCTGTCCGGCGTAAAGGACCATTAGACGATCGGTGGAATAAGCGAGGACTTCGGGTTGATGACTGATCAGGAGCACCGCGGTGTTCAAGTTGCAGCGAATCTGTTCGATCAAGTTGAGAATGTCGAGAGTGGTTGAAGCATCGAGTGACGCGGTGGGTTCATCCGCAATCAGCAGGTCCGGCTTACATACAAGCGCTTGCGCGATCGCAACTCTTTGCTTCTGCCCGCCGCTGAGTTGATGAGGATAAGCGGAGAAAAGCCGTTGTTCGCCCAGTCCGACTAGTTCTAGAACTTCGTGCGCTTCTCGCAGGCAGCAAGCTTTGTTCCACTCGCTGTGGGCCCGAACCACCTCGGCGACCTGGGCATCGACGCGCAGAACCGGGTTCAGCGCGGACGAATCCTGATACACGATCGATGCTTCATTACCCCGCACCGACCGCAATTCCTTGTTCGATAGTTCGAGCACCGAACGCGAATTCAGCTGAATCTCTCCCCCGCGAATCTGAAAGCCGCGAGGAAGAATTCGCAGCAACGCCAATGCGAGCGTGCTCTTGCCCGCGCCGGATTCGCCGAGCACACCAACAACTTCACCTGGCACGACAGAAAATGTGATGTCCGACAGGATCGTTCGTTCCGCTCCCGGCATCGCTGTTGACGAGACTGTGAGTGCGGAAACTTTGAGTAGCGACGCGGACGCGGCACCAGCGTTGTTCGCTGTGCCGCGTCCGGTCGAGTGTGAGGTAAACGGCGTCATACAGCCCTTAAGGGGTTTCGGGGGTTAAAGAATTGAAACCGCCGCAGTGGCTGTCAACGAACCGTACGTTGCAGTTACATTCAGGTTGCCGAGCCCAAGTGCAGTCAAGAGGCCCGTGGAGTTGACGGTTGCGAGCAGTCCGTTGGTGCAGGACCAGTGAATACCCGTGTTCAGAGTTTGCGTGCTGCCGTCACTGAAGTGGCCGACGACGCTGAACTGCTGCGTCAGCAGGATCGACAGCAGATTTGCCGTCCCGGGTGTAACCGTGATCGACACCAACGTAGCCGCGTTTACCGTTACGCCGAGGCTGCCGCTGACCCCTTGCAGAGTCGCAGTCGCCGTAATTCCACCTGCCGTCAGGCCGCTTACGAGGCCCGTTCCGCTGACGAGAGCGATGACCGGATTGTTTGAGGTCCAGCCTACGATTCCCGTCAGGTCTTGAGTGGAGCCGTCACTGTAGTTGCCGGTTGCCTTGAGTTGCAGCGTGAAGCCGAGCGCAAACGAATTCTGCGACGACGTTACGTTGATGCTCTCCAGGATGGCGGCGCTTACTGTGATGGGTGCCGCTTGTGTCACGGATCCAAGCGTCGCCGTGATGTTTGCCGTTCCGCCGCCGACAGCGAGGACAAGTCCTGCTCCGCTGATGGTTGCGATTCCGATGTTCGACGAACTCCAGTGAACGACTGCAGTGATGTCCTGCGTCGATCCATCGCTGTACGATCCCGTCGCAGTCAACTGTTGCGATAAGCCGAGAGCGAGTGAACTGCCAGTGACCGAAACGTGGATCGAGTTAAGAATTGCAGCGGTGATGCCGACCGCAACGCTTCCCGTCTGGCTGTTCATTGACGCGGACACATTCGCGTTGCCGATTGAGAGAGGCGTCACCAGCCCACCGGCGGAGACCGTTAGCAACTGGCCATTGGAGCTTGACCATGAAACTGCCGCCGTAATGTCTTGCGTGCTGCCGTCGCTGTAGGTGCCGGTCGCCGTCAACTGCGCCGGAACTCCAAGAGCCAGAGACAGCCCCGAAGGTCCAACTGTGATGCCGACGAGCGAAGCTGCATTCACGTAAAGCGTCCCGGTTCCGGTGACGGAACCGAGGCTGGCGGAAACCGTAGCGGTTCCCGGAATGAGTGCGGCGAGCACGCCCGGATTGCCCAGCGCGTTGCTGATGGTGGCAAGAGTGGGATCTGAAATGCTCCAGTGCACTGAAGCGGTAACATCTGTGGTCGAACCGTCGGTGAGAGTCGCAGTCGCAGTAAATCCCTGCGATTGTCCCGCCGCGATCGTGACCGCGAGAGGATTGACGGTGATCGACACGATCGTTGCCGGAGTTACCGTCACGTTGGCTGTGCCAATGACAGAGCCGAGAGTGGCCGTGACGTTAGCGCTTCCGCTTAGCAGGCCGGTGACATTTCCGGAGGCGTTCACTGCGACTATGCCGGTTGCCGACGAAGACCAGGCGACAGTCGTCGAAAGATCCTGCGTGCTACCGTCGCTGTAAGAGCCGATCGCGCTGAGCTGTACTGAGATGCCAGCCGCCAGCGAGAGCGAACCCGTGCCGATCGTCAGCGATTGCAGGGTGGCCGCGGTTACCGTGACAGCGGTCGAGCCCGTGACCGATCCCGAGGTCGCGGTCACTGTCGATGTCCCAGGCTTCAGGCCTTGCAGAAGTCCAGTCGGAAGCGCGAGCGCTACCAGCGGTTTCGAGCTCGTAAAGGTGACCGAACTCGTCATATCTTGCGTCGAGCCGTCGCTGAAGTTACCTGTGGCCTTCAGCTGCACGCTGCCGCCCGAACTGACAGATGGGTTGGGCGGAGTGAGCGTGATTCCGTTGAGGGTGGCAGCGGTTACGGTCAACGTCGCCGATCCGGAAACGCTTCCGGATGTTGCAGTGGCCATGCAGCCTCCGGTATTAACGGCGGTGGCCATGGCACCAGCGCTGACTGAGCAAACAGTTGAGGCGCTGGAGGACCAAGTCACTGAGTTGGTGACATCCTGCGTGCTGCCGTCAGTGAGTACTGCGCTCGCTGACAACTGGAGGTTTGTCCCCTTGGCCAGACTGGCGGCTCCAGGGCTCACTTGAATGGTTTTGATCGAAGCCGCACTGACCGTCAACGCCGACGTCGCGGAGAAGGTCAAATAAGAAGCGGTAATTTCCGCTGCTCCTTGAGAACTCGATGTCGCTGTGCCCGTGCTGCTTACCGTCGCGACGCCCGTGTTCGAAGACTGCCATGTGGCCGAAGCCGTTACATCCTGCTTGCTCCCATCGGTAAAGATGGCGGTCGCACTGTAGTTCTGGGTTGCGCCCTTCGGAATGCCGGCCGAGGTGGGTAATACTTGAACGGATTGAGCGACGGCATTGCCCACGCTGGCGTTCAACATTCCGGTGATGCTGCCGCTTGTCGCTGTGACGCTGAAGCTGCCCTTCGATACGCTCTGTACTAATCCGGATGCGCCGACCGCAACTACACTCGTCGGGGTTGCACTCCAAGTCACAGAGCTACTAATGTTGCCCGTCGTTCCGTCGGTGTACGTTGCGGTTGCTGTGAGTTGCTGCGAGGCTCCCATTGGAATGGAGAGCGATGCGGGTGTGATTGCGATTGCTGTCAGAGCTGGCGGTTTCACCGTGATGCCGAGATGACCGGTGACCGAGCTCATCGTGGCGTTAACCGTCGCTGTGCCCTGTACCATCGCGGTCAGTAATCCGGCGCTGCTCACTTTGCCGGTGCTGGCCGGCGTGACGGACCACGCCACCTGGCTGGTGACAATCTTGGATGTGCCATCGCTGTATACGGCAGTCGCCGTCAGTTGCTGTGTTGTGCCGTTCGGCAACGCAACTGACGATGGGCCGATGGTCAACTTTGAAAGTGTTGGAGCGGAAGAGCCCGAGTTATGGCTGTCTCCACCGCACGCGATCAGCAAACTGCTCAGAACGATTGCCACACTCAGCAGACACACTTTTCCCGCTTTTGCCAACATAGCTTCTCCTCTAACCAACTTGTCGTGGGTGGACTGCCAAGTTGCGGGGGAGCACTCGGCTATCACATTTTGCGGATGCCTGATGTGATCGGCATCACACGAGAGTGATTGTTAAATAGAACGAACGCCCTGCGGTAGGTCACAAACAGACAAAGAAAGGCCAATAACTCTCAAGCGCCATTTCGCTTGATGATGCGCGATTAAAGCTTCAAACATGAATCATGCGCGATGCATAAATTCCATTGCGTGCTCGTTTTACAACTTTATAGATAAATCCTTGGTTTATTCTGCTCGGTCGATGTCGCTAGTTGAGCGGCGAGAACTCTGGTGGTGGGTCGCGTGCGAGGAATACAACGCTAGAGGGGTTCGTTCGAAAACCTGAGCGCCGAATTAGTAAAACTACTCTGGGTAACTATCTTCTGCTAAGACAGGCCTCGGCTGTTGCACTCACAAATGGGGGAGTAAATCACTTGCGCAATTGTGGAATCCTGCAACGCGTGAAGCGCGACTTCTCCATATTTTCGGAAGTGAAGAACGTTCGATGCGTCCAGTATCAGCGACTTGCTTCCCATGTTTTCGGGAAGATCCGCCATCAGTCGGCCGGACAGAACGATCCAGCTCGTTAGCGGACTCGATTCCAATCCCATCCCTGTGGACACGCTGCGGTGCTCGCCCTTTGCAAGGTTAAGGACAGAGAAGTGCAAAAAGTGGGAACCCTTCGGAGGATGGACGATGCGCCCATCATCCCATTGCTTTGCGTCGAGATGATCGCGCTCGTAGATCCAACTGCCGGACTCCATGCACTCAGCCATACCGATGCGCAAAGCGCCACAAACCTTAGCGAGCATTTCGATCGAGACGTTTGCCTTGGCCTCTTCCAGCCGCGAAATAGACGAAGGATCGATGCCGATCTGCCGAGCCAGGTCCGTTGGCGTCAGCCCGGCTTTGAGCCGAGAGTCGCGAATCAATTCCGAGATGCCCCACGCAATCATCGCGTAGGCCCCCGGTTTGCGCAAATTGCTCGCCGTTACTCTTCTTCTTCGGACGGCGCGAATGTTTGCCGCTGATCTTGCACCGCGCGCGGCAGCCGATTCTCCATTTCCCGCGCTGAGGGCTGAAGAATCTTGATTCATGACGAGGGCCACCGGCGAATTCATCGTGTGACGCAGAATCAGCCACGCCGTTGCTTCCCCCTTTGCGCTCCAGGCGTGGTGTGGAATCTGCGGATTGATCCTAATTATCTGCCCCGTAGTCGCGGGAGGATTCAATAGAAATCTCTCTGGCGGGCTCGCTCCCGGACTCCAGAAGAAGTGATACGCAACTTCTCCAGAGGTCGGAATCAGAATCTCTTCGCCCGGGTGAAAGAGGAAATCGCTTTTGACTTTCGGTCCAAGGCGGATTTTCTGCACCGAATAGACAGCATTCCACGACACCGGTGGGCTGAAGGTTTCGTAGGAAATGTCGTCGCTCGGAACAGTGTTAGTACCGACTGCTGGCTGGCCGGTATCGCAAAGAGCGAAGGAGCGGGCCGATTGGTCGCCTCCTAGAAGTCTCTGCAGTTGTCCTTGAGCAGCTTCTTGTCCCGCTCGAAAGTAAAGGTTCTCGATCAGTGCCAGGCCAGATAACTGCGCGGATTTTGTTCGTCTTCCATCCACTAAGTCAATCGCCTCAGATTCTGTACGCACGCGATAGCCGCCCTTCCGCTTGACTAATGCAAGCCATATCCTCGTAGCCGCAGAACTGGGTCCCCAATGTGCCACTACTTATGAGGCCGCAAGTTTTCGAATGGTTTTCCGTAAAACAACAACGACGATCTGTATCAGACGTCGAGATACTGAATGTGTGGTGGATCGTGGGAGAAAACGCACGTACGCGAAAACGCATGGTCAAGAATTGAAATTGATTGACATGAGAACCGCGCGACCTTCGACGTCGATCCGCGACTGCACCCGGGTTCATTGCCGTGTCAGGACCTTGGTCACAAGCGTGATTGGAAACCGGAGTTACAATCGAATTTTTGAAAATCGACTTCGAGGAGACTGATACGAGCTGATTTGGGAAGTTGATACTCCGGACGAGTTGCGGAATAAACAGGGGGATAGCACCACTACAAGGCACGCCCCACCTCCTGGTGAAAACGGTCTACGGACACACCTATCGGCATGCCGATGAACAACGATGCTACGTTGTCCGCACCGCGACTGCGGCTTTCGCAATCGCGCAACGCGTTAACACCTCAGGGGAAGCAGCGAACAGATATCCCAATGGACCCCGTCGCTGATTGCGCCTAACCTAGAATGCGTTGATTACCCTGTCAATAAGGGAATGCCTGATGTGTCGAACAAACCATCCCTTACAATACATTGCTCGCTGACATTTGCAGCAAGGAGCCTGCGTGAGAGCCAGTGCTTGGATTGTGATGTGGTTGTCATTCGCCGCAGCGGCCTTGGCCGCTCAGGATACGAACTTTCAGCCCAACGATCAGCAACTTCCTGTTCCGGGATGCCTCACCGTAGCCGTGAAGGATCTCTGGTTTCCTGGTTCGAAACTCTGCGGCGCGACTGAGCATGATAGCTGGCTGGCTGATATCCGCCATTGGCGCGACGAGCGCCGTATTCGCGTCGGCTATGACGGTTCGCGATACGACGAGCCGGAGTTCCAGTGGACGCAATCCAGTTTCATTCAGCCCCAAATGATGGTCCACGAACGCTACTTCTATGATCCCGTCGCCGGCAAGTATACGGTCGATCGCTATCTTGACGATCTTTTGCAACGTTACGGCGGCATCGATTCAATCCTGATTTGGCCGACCTATCCGAACATGGGGATCGACAGCCGAAATCAGCACGATCTGATTCGGAGTATGCCGGGCGGTGTCGCGGGCGTGCGCCAGATGATCGCCGATTTCCATCGCCGCGGCGTGCGCGTATTTTTCCCCATGATGATGTGGGATCAGGGCACTCGAGCTCCGGACCGTTCATGGCCGGACGAGATCGCATCGCTGATGGCGGCGGTCGGCGCCGACGGAATTAACGGCGACACGCAAGATGGCGTGCCTCTCGCCTTTCCTTTAGCCGCAGAGAAAAGCGGATACCCGCTCGTATTCGAGCCGGAGGGCGGGCCGTCCGACGAAGCTCTCGCCTGGAACCTGCTGACGTGGGGCCAATATCAGTTTCCATTTACGCCCTTGGTCGATAAATACAAATGGCTCGAGACTCGCCACATGGTCAATATTTCGGACCGTTGGAACCGCGATAAAACGAGCGATCTGCAATTTGCGTTTTTCAACGGAGTCGGATGGGAGAGCTGGGAAAACATCTGGGGCATCTGGAATGGCATCACTCCTCGAGACGCCGAGGCGACGAGACGAGTCGCTACGATTGAGCGTGGTGTCGCTCCGTTTCTGGTCAGCAAAGACTGGGAGCCCATGGCGCCGATGCTGCACTACGGGGTTTATGCCAGTCGCTGGCCGCGCGACAGCCAAAATCTCTGGACGATCGTGAATCGCAATGAATACGACGTTCAGGGTGATCAGATGGAAGTGGATGCCGCTCCAGGAATGCACTACTTTGACCTATACCACGGAGTCGAGCTCAAGCCAGAAGATCGCGGAGCGGGAAAACACGTTCTGGTTTTTCCCATCGAAGCGAGTGGCTATGGCGCCGTACTCGCCACGAAGGGCGACCTTGACGGACCAGATGAATTCGCTGATGGCGAAAATGAAATCGATGAGCGCCTCCGCGCTTGCCAGTTATTCGCACGAATGGAAATTCTTGCCGCAGCAAATCGTGGCGATTGAGCGACAAAGCCAACGGCGTCCGCCCCAAATGGGATGGTCAGAGTTCCAGCGGGAAATTTCCAGTTTGAAGTTTCCGGGATCGAGATTGAGGGCCTGAACGAAGTCGGACTCGATGTGCAATATCCGTGGGATGACTCGCCGCGGCGATTTCATTCGCATCCGATGCAGGTGCAACCTTTCTATATCGATAAGTACCCCGTAACGAATCTCGAATTCAAAAGGTTTGTCGACGCAACTCACTATCATCCGAAGGACGACTTGAACTTTCTGTGCGATTGGAAGAATGGTAGTTATCCCGAAGGTTGGGAGAACAAGCCAGTAACCTGGGTGTCTCTCGAAGACGCGCGAAGTTATGCCTCATGGGCCGGTAAGCGTTTACCTCACGAGTGGGAATGGCAGTATGCAGCGCAAGGCTCGGATCGTCGACTTTATCCGTGGGGTAACGATTGGGATGCCAACGCTGTCCCCGCTCCGGATAAGTCGCGTTCCATGCGCGGCCCGGACGACGTCGCTGCTCATCCGCGCGGCGCGAGTCCATTCGGTGTGATGGATCTGGTTGGCAATGTGTGGCAGTGGACGGAAGAATTTACAGATGAGCATACGCGGGCTGCGATCGTTCGAGGAGGAAGTTACTATCAGCCGCAAGGATCAATCTGGTATTTTCCGCAGGCTTATAAGTTAAGCGAACACGGCAAACTTCTCTTGATGGCGCCTGGTATGGATCGCTCCGGCGCATTAGGGTTTCGATGTGCGATGGATTCGAACTAGCCCGCGGATGTAGCTATCGCGGCGATCACTTGCTGGCGGCAGGCTTGACCTCGTCTGCCGCTTTCAAAATCGCATCGACGTTTGCCGCAGGCAAGTGATAGAGGGTCGATTCGTTTTCGCGCTTCGCAATGTACGCCCCGTTAGCCTTCGAGATGGACACCTTTTCGACCCGCTTCCCGTCGTTGGATGTGACGGTGATTTCCGTCGTCGGAGAAGCGAATCCAGTGTCGACAAAACTGTCAGCCGACAAGTCACGTAAGTCTGAGAGCAGCGGACCTACGCTGTCCACGTCCATCTTCTTTCCATTCGAGAACCAGTCATTGCCGGTTCGGTTCAAGATGTAAGTTTTTGAGCCCGAGTGAATCTCCACTTTTTCCGGGTCGGCGAATGAGAAATCGTATACTTTCAAGCTGCGGAAATCGTCTACCCCTTTATCGAGAGCGTGGGCAAGGTCCGCGTTCACTTTGTACGCCCCATCCACCACGCTAGACTTTGCCAGGTAATCATCCTTGCTCTTGCGGATTTCCAGTTCCTTCTCGCCGCTCGGATCGGTAATCTTTGCCGTCGCGACAGGAGTCGCTGCGTTGAACGCTGACGCCGCTTCCTTCGACTCGCCGTCGCCCTTGTTGAGATCCATCCGGGCATCCGTCAGCTTCTGGAGAAGGTCTCCGACCTTCGTTGAATCAGCCCGCAACGGTCTGGGCTGCAGGATCTGCCAATCTTCTTTATTACGTCCAAATTCAACCGTCTGATTCTTTCGGATGATTTCCAACCGGCTGATCTGATCGGGGCTTACGGGCAGCAGACGCTTATCGCGAAACTCATTTAAGCTCTTCGCGATCGTGTTGCGGTTGTAGCTCGCGATGGTGAAGACGCGGGGGTCGCCCGCCAGCATCGTATAGACGGCGCTCCCGGTGGGGGTATCGTCGCCGAGTAGAAGTTTCTGGGACTTGTTGTCTTTCTCAAAGAGATCGACTTCGACCGCGGGCGGCGCCAGGCCGAACTGCTTCAGATCGGAAGCCTTGTCCTCGACAACTCGTTCCGATGTCAGGGACGACAGGGAAGAGAGCGTGCTGGAAACATTGTTCTGATCTGCGTTGTAGGGACGAGGCTCGGAGATTTGCCAGGCCCCCGAACTACTCTTCGTCAGAACGATGGGTTCCGAGTCAGTTTTTTTCACCTCAACGCGGGTGATCGAAGCTTCGTCCAGCTTCAGGATCGAAGGTGCTGCGTCGGTTCCCTTCGGTGCACCCTCGGCCGGCTTTCGATGTTCCGACCAATACAGCGTGCCACCTAGGGCCAGCAGGACGACGATTGCGACGATCAATCCGCGAAATTTCATAAGGGCCAGCAACCATCCCGCCGACCCTTCCACTTAGGAGTCGGCGCACGAGAAGAAATCCTACGCTATCTCCTCTTCAGCCACACCAAGACACCGGCGATTACCACGATCATCGGCAGCATGAACTGGCTGGTAGCGCGCACCCAGCTTAGCTGTCCTCGCGTCATCGTGATACGCCTGTCCTCGGGCGCCTTCGGGCGGATCGAAATCAGGTCTTCGTCCGACGAAAGCCAGTTGATCGTGTTCATGGCGAGGTCGCTGTTGCCGTTGAAGTTGATGAACCCATTCACGGCCCACGACGAGCTTCCGACCACCACGAACCGTCCCTGCGAATTCTCTTTCCCGGTCATGTAACTGCCGGCTGCAGCGAGGGTGAGGGGTCCTTTTTTATTCTTAGGATCGTTCACATTCACTGCCGCGGAACCCAAGTTCGTGGTAGCCAGGCTGTTGCCCGATGTTTCGAAAAGCTTTTGCACGCTGCTCTTGTCCGTCCCTCTGATTTCCAGCGAGCGCGCCAGAGGGAATCCTGTGGCAGTCCCCTTCATCCCATCGACGATCGGCTGCGACTCGTAGTTCGTCACCAGCGCCACTTCGTGGCCCAGTCCCACGATCTGCCCCAAAGGATTCATGTCGATGATCAGATCTTTGTCGAGCGTAACTCCCCAGCCTTGGAGGACATTCATCAGCGCATCGTTGCTTGCAATGTCAGAGCGTCCGATTTTCAACGGCGGATCGAGCATGAGCAATGCGCGTCCGCCCCCTTCCACATACTTCTTGATCGCATCGACTTCGGGCTGCTCGTAATTTCGCGTCGGGCCGCTCACAACCAGCGCCGTGCAGCTTTCAGGCACTTCGGCCTTCTGCAGCAAATCGACGCTCTGGCTTTCATAGTTGTCTTTGGTCAGAAGATCTTTGAAGTTCGAAAGACCTTCCCGGTCGGTATTGTCGAGTTGATGTTCGCCGCTGCCAGCGACGAAACAAACCGTCCGGGTCGCGTTTTTCAGATCGCGGATGAAGGCTCCGGTGATGCCTTCTTCCGTCATGCTCTTCGCTTCTTCCTTCTTCGCTCCAACTTGCACGATCGCGGTACCGAAGTTGCGGATCCCCGCTTCCCGCGCGGCTTGGGGATTCTTGTCTGGATCGATGTAATCGACATGAACCTTGCGCGAGAGATTTGCATATTGGTCCAGCAAATCCTTGCCATCTGCGAATCGCGTGCTCTGGTTAAAGTAGGTGATAGTCGCGTCCTGCTTCAGTCCTTTGACGATCTTCGCTGTCTGTTCCGAGAGGCTATACCGCTTGCTGGAGGTCGCGTCATACGACTTGTAGTAACGGTCGCCCAGCACGTTGGCCACGACCACGACCGCGAGGATGACAAGAATATAGGTGGCCGCATATGCGACGTATTTGGTCTGTCTCGCCTTAAGCCATTGATCGGCCATCTAGGACCTCCATCGCAGAGATTCGAGGGATCGAGCCGTGAAAAAGAGTCCCAGGAATATCAAGGTGATGTAGTAGATCGCGTCCTTGGAATCGAGAACCCCGCGGCCGAACGATTCGAAATGCGTGGTCACCGACATGTACGCCAGGACTCGCGCCCAGGTTGCTGTCTCGTATCCCGCGACCCACCCGCAAACCCACAGCAGCAGTTCGATGCCGAAGGTCGCAGCCCCAGCAATGATCTGATTTTTCGTGAGCGACGAAATAAATGTGCCGATAGCAAGCAGTCCGCCAGCTTGCAGAAGCAATCCGAGATATCCCACCACCATCGGCTTCCAGTCCGGATTTCCGTACTTGAACAGGAACGCAAAGTTAATGGCGGTGAACAGCAGAAGGCAGGCGTACAGGATCAACGCCGCCAGCCATTTTCCAACAATGATTTCCAGGTCGCGGATGGGCGAGGTCGCCAGCAGTTCGATCGTTCCCGTGCGTTTCTCTTCCGCGAACAGGCGCATCGTGATCATGGGGATGAAGAACAACCCGATCACAGCGGCGTTCGATAGAAGCGGCCGGATGATTTGCTCGTTCAGATTCATTGGCATCATCTGGCCGCGCATCTGCCCTTCCATGCTTTCCACCACGAAAATGGCGAGAAAATTCCAGAAGAAGAATCCGCAGATCAATCCGAACATCGTCAATAAAAGATAGGCAACCGGCGATGAAAAGTAGCTGCCCAACTCTTTGCGGCAAATGATCCACGCGTTTCTCACGATTGGGCCTCCTTTGCCGTGGGTTCTTCCGCAGATTGTGTGCTTCCGGTAAGTTGCAGGAAGACCTCCTCGAGACTCATCGCAGATGGACGAAGCTCATTCAAATCCCAACCCGATTCGACGATCGCACGCGCCAGATCTCCGCGTACGAGCCGTCCCTTCTCGCTTTCGACCTCGAATACGGCGCGGCTGTCGATTTGCTGTTTGCACGCCGCGCGGCTCACGCCGGAGACCTGCTCCAGCTTGTGCTGCACCGCTGAAATCTCCAGTCCGCCGCTCCGGCCGGCCACTTCAAGCAGAACCGATTCGGCCCCTCGAGCGCGTGCCTGCAGATTGCGCACGGAGTCCGTTGCCACCAGCTTTCCCTTGTTAATAATGACGACCTGCTGGCACGTCTGCTCAACCTCGGGCAGGATGTGCGTACTCAGAATGATGGTGTGTTCGCCCGCGAGATCCTTGATCAGATCGCGTGTTTCGTTAATCTGCTTGGGATCGAGTCCGGCCGTCGGCTCGTCGAGAATGAGCACGTCAGGATTGTGAATGATCGCTTGGGCCAGCCCCACCCGTTGCCGGTAGCCCTTCGACAATTTCCCGAGAAGTTTCTTTCGGACATCGGCGACGGCGCAGCGCTCGCAGACGTAGTCAACGCGCTTCTGCAACTTCGCTCCGGAAAGCCCTTTCAACTTGCCGACGAAGCTCAGATACTCGCCCGTCTCCATCTCCGGATAGATGGGCGGAGTCTCCGGCAGATAGCCAATTCGCTTTTTTACCTCGTGCGGCTGCTCGAGGACGTCGAATCCGGCGACCTGGGCCTTTCCCGCCGACGGAGGCAGAAAGCAGGTCAGCATGCGCATGGTCGTTGTCTTTCCGGCGCCGTTGGGCCCGAGAAATCCGACGATCTGTCCCTTTTCTACTTCGAAAGAAACATGATCGACGGCGGTGGTGCGTGGGTATCGCTTTGTCAGTTCTTTGACTGAAATCATAAGCAAGTGTGTGTCAACAGTGAGAATACTCAACCGTTGGGGCCGAACCACACTGGAATAGCGTGGGGCGAAAAAACATCTTAAAAGGCATGAGCCAGCGTGTCAATTTGCGCCATGAGAGGTAGCGGCTCACTCTGAACTGTTTGAATCACGAGGCGTCATCCCGAAGGGCCCGCGTTTTTACCAGCGGGCCGAGCGATCTGGCTTGGCAAGACAGGGCACTAGCGAAGCGCACACTCGCACCCTCGCTCCTGTCGAAGAGCGGCTGCGCTCAGAGCCAACCCTGAGCCCGTCGAGGGGATCGCGCCATCGACGAGAAGACTCAATCGGCAATTCAACTTGCGCCACTGCCTATGAGAGTAACGACCTTCAACCTGTAGGATTCGTCGGCCGTTTTCTCGAGTTGCCTGCTGAAACGCTAGCGATGTATCCGAATCAGCATTGAAGGTCCGAGTCAGAGCTTTACGCAGCTCCGGTCAGACCTGTCCATCGGCCCACTCCAGGTATGTTCTTTTTCGTCAACGCTCTAGCACGATCGATTGGCTTCAAAATGGCTCTCCTTCGATAACCTTATTCTTATGGCAAAGCGTTGCTCGGCCCTCCCCATCGTGATGCTCTTGGCCTCTCTCGTGTCGCTGAGTTGCGGAGGCGTGAGTTCCTCCGGAACGGGCAGCGGAGGTGGAGGCGGCCAGAAGGGCAGCGCGCCTCCCGCGCCAACCAAACTGGCCGCGGCGGCTGGAAATCAGCAAATCAGTCTCACATGGACTGCAAGCAGCGGAGCGACGAGCTACAACGTCAAGCGCTCAACCACCACCGGCGGACCCTACGCACAACTCGGAACCACGACAGTTGCCAGCGATATCGACACCAGCCTGACGAACGGAACAACCTACTACTACGTTGTCTCGGCCGTGAACTCCTTCGGCGAAAGCGGCAATTCGAGTCAAGCATCTGCGACTCCCGCTTCATCGACCGGGACGGTTCCGGCCGTTCCAATGGGACTAGCCGCAGTTGCCGGGAATCAGCAGGTGAGTCTCACATGGAATGCCAGTGCTGGAGCTACGAGCTACAACGTGAAGCGAGCGACAGTTTCTTCCGGGCCGTTCACCCAGGTCGCGAACACCAGCGCTACCAACGATACCGATGCGAGTGTGACGAACGGGACCACCTATTTCTACGTCGTGTCCGCCTTGGACGCCGCCGGAGAAAGTGGGAACTCCAACTCTGTCTCGGCCACGCCAGCCGGATCTGGTTCGGGATCGGGCATTCAGGCGACGATCAACGTCCTTGAAAATCGTCATACGATTAGCCCCTACGTCTACGGCGGTTCGTATCCGGCGAACGCGGCGGCAATCACCGACAGCGGATTGAGTCTGGTTCGGTGGGGCGGTAATGCGACCTCGACGTACAACTGGAACCTTGGTACCGACAACGCCGACAACGACTGGTACTTCGAGGACTTCAACTACTCGGAAATTGGGGACAGCGACTCGGCCCAATACATCAAAGACGTGAAGTCGGCGGGTAGTGCTCCTCTCATGACCATGGTGATGTTGCCGTGGGTCGCGCAGAGCGCCGAGACGTCGCAGCAGCAGGGTGGCACGAACAACTTTCACTGGAGTTTCTCGGCAGCGAAGTACGGTTCGCAGTGCGGCTCCGATCCCTACAACAACGACGCGGGGAACGGCGTCAGGTCCGATTGCAGCACGAACATCACGGGCAATGATCCGAATGATGCATATTTCCCGCTGCTCGACGATCACACCGTGACTTGTCCTTCCGGAACAACCTGTGAATACCGCAGCGATTGGGCGGCTGCGCTCGCCGCTGCATTCGGTAGCGGAACTTGTTCGATTCCCTATTCGTCGATCACATCCTGTCACTTTTACGACATGGATAACGAAATCGATATCTGGGGCGGAACCCATCGCGACATTCATCCCAACCCGTCCGGCTACGACGAGTTGTCCACCACCTATCTGACTCAGGCGCGAAACCTCAAACAGTGGGATCCGCAGGCCATTCGCCTTGGCCCCGTCAGTTGCTGCTGGTGGTTCTACTGGAATGGCGCGAACAACAACGACAAGGCCGCTCACGCGGGCATCGATTTTCTGCCCTGGTGGTTGAACGAAGTCTACTGGCAGGACCAGATTGCCGGATCTCGTTCTCTCGACATATTCGATATTCACGCGTATCCCGACGGTCCCGACACATCCAGCTACACGAAAGCGCAGAAGCAGGCGCTGGCAGTGAGCATCTATCGCGATTATTGGGATCCCACTTATGTGAGCCCGTCGGGATCCATCAATCAGCCGTGGGCCACGCAGATTCAGCCGAACAAAACCATTCCATTCCGCATTCCCCGCATGCGTGCCGTGGCCAACTCGATCTATCCAGGAACGCCACTTGCCATGACCGAATGGAGTGCGGCTTTCGCGGGCGAAGCCGACTTCTCGACCGCTCTCGGTGACGCCGACGCCTACGGTTTGCTCGGCCGCGAACGTGTATCTCTGGCATCGCGCTGGACCGCCCCTGTGGCAGCGAACCCGAACTACCAGGCGCTGAAATTATTCACGAATTATGACGGAGCGCATCACGGTTTCGGGACCACGTCGGTGTCGGCAACTCACAACGCCGATCCGGATCTCTTCAGCACCTACGCGGCATTGAACTCGGTGGGCACTTCGCTCACGATTCTTGTGCTGAATAAAGACCCCGGAAACTCCGTGCAGGTGCAGTTCGCCACCAGCGGATTTACACCGTCAACCTTCACGACCTATTCGCTCTCGCAGAGTTCCCCGACAACGATCGTCGCGTCCTCGTCGAAACCCTGGTCGGCCAATCAAACATTCGCGCCGTACACGGCGACGCTGCTCGTTGTTACCGGCAGCGTAGTCAGCAAGCCTTCGTCCGAGTGGGATCTGAATCCCGATTCCACGATGGTTCCGGCGGGTGGCACGGCGACTCTGCAGCCCCGGATCGTCAGCGGTTCTGCCAACGTCACTCTTACGTCAGCAGTGTTCGACAGCTTTGAAGGCGCGAACTCTTGCTCCGGAGGTTCCCTCACTCTTACGACCGCCACGATCACTCCAAGCCAGCCCGGAGCGATCACTGTCTCCGCAGGCGTCACTCCGGGCTTCTGTCATTTCACTGTGACTGCAACTGACGGCTCGGTGACTCAATCGCAAGGCGGGTGGATCCTCGTGGGCAACCCGCCGGCAACTTTGGCGAACTCATCCGGCAATGGGCAGACAGGAGTTCCGAGCACGGTTCTCCCGAAAGCGCTGACCGTGACATTAAATGCAGGACAATCCGGTGGAAGCGCTTCAGGGGCGCCCATCTTCTTCAGTGCCAGCTCTGGTTCGCTATCCAACGGCACCACAAGCGGGCCGAAGGTTGTGGCCGTCACCAACAGCGTGGGCGTCGCGTCTGTGACCCTCACGCTACCGTCATCCGCGGAGACCGTGACCGTTACGGCCGAAGGTCCCTATGGCTTGGGACATCCCGTGGCCGCTTCATTCACCGAGACCTCAAACTAGCAGCACGGGAATTCCTAGATTAGTTCCCGTACCTTATCCGAAAGCGCAGTCAGCGCGATCTTCTTCCGGTTCGGTTCGCCTCGCGCCAACGATTCGGCAAAATGAACTGCCTGCTCCGCCTTCACCTTCGCCGGTAGTGGCGGCTCAAACGGATCCACCACGGCCTGCAGGACTGCTGGTCCCGGACAATTCAGAAACTCTTCCATCACGCGGCCGCAATCCGCCGGATCTTCCACGGTGAAGCCCAGACCGCCGCATGCGTGCGCGACCGCAGCGAAATCGATGGGATACAAGTCCACGGCGTACTCGGGATTTCCCAGAAAAACCATCTGCTCCCATTTGATTTGCCCGAGCGTGTTGTTCTTGATGATGACGATCTTCACTGGCAGCTTGTACTTCACCGCGGTAACAAAGTCGGCCATGAGCATTGAAAATCCGCCATCTCCGACGAATGCGACACACTGCCGCTCGGGAAATGCAATTTGCGCCGCCATCGCGTAGGGAAGTCCCGGAGCCATCGTCGCGAGATTTCCCGATAGCGTATGCATCTGGCCGCGCTTTGCCGGAATGTGTCGAGCCCACCATGTCGCGATCGTCCCACTGTCGCAACTGACGATCGCATCGCTGCGCAAACGATTCCCCAGTTCGCGCGCGACCACTTGCGGCTTCATTGGCTTGTCCTCGCGCGTGGAACGCTTCTCCATCGTTTCGCGCCAGTCCTTCATTCCCGCCTGCGCTGCGTTCAGAAATCGCCTGTCTTCTTTCCGGTGCAGCAGCGGCATCAAGTCAAGCAGTGTGTTCTTGCTGTCTCCCACTAGCCCTACTTCCACCGGGAACCTGAGCCCAATACGCTTGGGATCGAGTTCTATCTGCACGCCCTTCGCTTGCCCCGGCTTCGGCATGAACTCGATATATGGAAACGAACTCCCGACAATGAGGAGCGTGTCGCAATCTTCCATCGCCTCTTGTGAAGGCTTGGTCCCAAGCAACCCGATTCCGCCCGTCGTGTAAGGGCTGTCGTCGGGCACTGCAGCCTTACCAAGCAAAGCCTTGATGATGGGCGCGGCCAGCATTTCGGCGACCTGCTCAAGTTCATCCGTTGCATTCAGAGCTCCTCGTCCTGCCAGGATCGCGATCTTCTTGCCGTGATTCAGGATGTCAGCGGCACGCTCTAGATCCACTCGATCCGCCAGCCGCGCGCTGCGTGCCCGCACATCCGAACTGTGATGAGGCACGTTGCGGCTCGAGCGTTGGCGGTTCTTTACTTCCTGCTCCTGAAAATCCACGGGGAATGCGATGTGCGCCACACTGCGATACGCAAGTGCAGTTCGACACGCCAGATCGGCGATGCTTTCCACGTGCCCTGGCCCCATGATTCGCTCGTTGAAGACCGCGACATCGATAAACAATTTGTCGAGCGCCACATCCTGCTGGGTGTATGTGCCGATGAGGTCGTGAAACTGCAGACCGGTTATGGCCAGCACTGGGGCGCCGTCGAGTTTGGCGTCATAGAGTCCATTGAGCAGGTGAATTCCTCCTGGTCCCGACGTTGCCAGACACACTCCCAGCTTGCCGGTGAACTTCGCGTAGCCGCATGCCATGAAGGCTGCTGCTTCTTCATGGCGGACTTGAATAAATCGAATCTTGTCCTGTCGCGTACGCAACGCCTCCATGATTCCGTTGATGCCGTCGCCCGGAATGCCGAAAATAACATCTACCCCCCAATCCATGAGTGATTCAACCAGCACGTCGGCAGCAGTCATAACAGTCCATTCCTGAAGCAAAATTGAGTGCTCGGTTGAGATGCGGAATTCCCGTAAGACGTTTGGGTGGAAAGCACCGCAGCCGCGATTAGATCTCGAATTCGAGGAATCAGGCGGCGGTTACATTTTTTAAGACCTGCCGAAAGCGTCACCTCTTCCACGTGACCGCCGGCCTTGAGCGCCGGCCAATGCGCCTGGCGGCAGGAAGAGTGCTGCTGCGATCGCGGTATACTCCGATCTGCACAGCCCGTTTCGAAAACCATGTCGGCAGATTTAAACGAGAGTCCCGAAAACCCCTTCATGGCCCGTGCTATCGAGCTTTCGCTCGAAAACGTTGTTTCCGGACGAGGCGGCCCGTTTGCTGCGGTGATCGTCAGGAAAGACAGCGTTGTGGCCGAAGGCGTGAACCGTGTCACCGCCACAAACGATCCCACCGCGCACGCCGAGGTCGTCGCGATCCGCAATGCGTGTGAAAAATTGGGAGTGTTTGAGTTGAACGATTGCGAGATTTACTCGTCCTGCGAGCCGTGCCCGATGTGTTTAGGAGCGATCTATTGGTCGCGGTTGCAGAAAATCTACTTTGGGAATCTTGCATCCGATGCGTCGAAGTTCGGATTCGATGATTCTTTCATCTACCGCGAGATTGCCCACACTTTGGACAAGCGATCCATACCGATGATACCCATGATGCGCGACCGCGCTCTTGCTGCCTTTGAAGCCTGGCGGCAAAAGTCCGATAAGGTTCGCTACTAGCGAAGGATCATTGGTTGAAAGCTTTTTTAGACTTTACGCTTTTTCGCGTCGCGCTTCCGCTTCAGCCAGCCATCCCCGTCGCAGATTCTCGGCGGGAATGCTCGTGAGATAGGGCTTGATATCTATGATCGGCGTGCCGTCGAGCATGTCGATTCCCTTTATATGCAGCATCCGGCTTTCTCGCCGTAGAAGTTCGACCGTGGTGAGTCCGATCGGATTCGGTCGCATCGGAGACCGCGTCGCGAACACGCCATGAACGCGGTTGTCGGAAGGTGGCGAAGCCAGCAACTCGTAACCTTTTACACGATCGAAGACCCACAAGACGATCAGGTGTGAAAAACCTTCAATGTCGCGAAGCCCAGGTTCAAACTCCGGCAGGACTTCGAGAATTCCTTCCACATCGTGTTTGGCGCCCAATCCCTTGGGAATTTCCTGAGTCTCTTTGTAAGGACTACGAACATAGCCAATCGCCTTAAAAGTAAACATCGCCCGATCACCTCCCAAAAGCTTCGTCGCTAGTGTGTCACAGTTCGCAGTTCAAGACGGGGCTTACTTGGACTCGCTCGATCAAGAATCTTTACCAACACTTGACGAAACTTTGAATTGAAAAATGCAACGCCGCCGAATTCTCATCGCATCCCAGCATCTTTAAAACAATGGTTTCTCAGGTCACGCGGTCGATGCCGTGAGTGAAGGCATCTGTGTGCCCCGAGAGCAAGGGAGCCTGGTCCATGCGGAGAGCAATCGTCCCGGCGGTGAGTGTTATCTTTCTTCTATCGTTTGCCGCCACCGCGCAAGAGGCTCGGTCGGAATTCAGCCTGCAGGGCGCCGGGTTTTTCGCCAGCAGTGTGAGCGGAAACGGAACAGCCTACAGCGCCACCGAAAGTGGTGGCTTGATCTCCACCTATCGTTACCATCTGAGTCACTGGGTCTCCGCGGAAGCATCTTATGGATACAGCCTCGACACGCAAAAATATCAGGTGTCGTCCGAGGCGTTTCGCATCCAGTCCGACATTCATCAATTTACTGCCGCCTTTGTCGTTAATCTGCCGTCGCGTGCCCACTCGCGCGTAACGCCGTATTTCCTTATGGGAGGCGGAATCATGCTCTTCGCTCCCTCCGGCGACCAATTCAATTCGCTGTCGAACGCCCAGTCCCAGTCGAAAGGCGCTTTCTTGTACGGACTGGGTATGAACTACTCCATCACCAAGCGTGTCGCGCTTCGAGCGGAATATCGTGGACTTGTCTATGCTCCACCCGACTTTAGCTTTGGCGCGTTGACCGCAAACGCGGTAACGCAAACTGCCGAGCCATCGATCGGAATCAGCTTCCGGTTCTGATCGGGACTCGGCAGTTCGGGGGGGCGTGCGCGTTATTCCGGTTTCTTCTCGGGCTCTTTCGGCAGCGGCTTTTCAATCGGCTTGCGTGGCAACATTTGATCGCGCATCGCCGCGTCGTAGACGAAGCTCGCGACGATCACCGAAATCTGCTTGAGATCGTCCGATTGCAGCCGATCGTAGACGTCCATGTTTGAGTGGTGGGTCCGCGTCTCGTACTCGATCGGATCTTGAATGAATTGAAATCCAGGGATGCCGACCGCGTCGAACGATAGATGGTCGGTGCCCCCTGTGTTCCGCATCGTGAGCGTGTTCATCCCGAGATCTTTGAACGGCTTCATCCATGCGTCGAAGATCGGAGCGACGGCTTCGTTTTCCTGCAGATAAACGCCACGAATCTTGCCTGATCCGTTATCCACATTGAAATATGCCGAGACCTTCGCTTGCTCGGGTTTCACCGTGATGGGCCCGGCGTCGCGCCGCAACAATGACGGTACGCCCTTCAGGTTGGGATCGTTCGATGGCGGGCGCGATCCAAAATGCTGCTCGACATACCCTTGCGATCCAAGCAATCCTTCTTCTTCGCCGCTCCACAAACCAATGCGAATCGTTCGGCGCGGCTTGATGTCCAGAGCCTTCAGGATCCGAACCGCTTCCATCATCACGACGCTGCCCGCGCCGTTGTCGGTGGCGCCCGTCCCGCATGCCATGAATCGAGATGCGCTCCGAGCATCACCACTTCATCTTTCTTGTCGGTACCCGGAATTTCTGCGATGGTGTCGTACTGCATCGGATCGTCGTCGTAGAAACTGTTTGTCACGTTTAACTCAAGCGTCACATCTTTCTTCTGATCCAGCAGTCGGGCGATGCGGCTCCAGTGTTCCGACGCCATGGTCAATTGTGGAACTGTCGTGGTTTCGCCAGGCTTGTACGATCCGCCGGATTGCACGAACACCGTGCCACCGCCTGCAGTGCCGCGGCTGTGGTCGATCACGGCCAGCACTTTCTCGTCGGCGAAGAACTGGTTGATGTCCTTCATCAATTGCCGTCGGCGCAGGATTTCGGCCATGCGGAATGGCGGGCGCTCGCCAGGAATCTCGTAGTCGCCCAGCTTCGCGAGATCGTCATCCGAATAGCGCTTGTAAGGAGACTCTATGATCGGCTTCACCTCGGCATCTGAACCAAGAATCACGATCATTCCCGCCAGTTTGCCGCGGTACTTGTCGAAATCCTTCTTGTCGTCGATCGTGGCGCGAACACATTTTCCCGTGACCACGCCGTTGGTTCCCGGAGTCCAAGCCTTCGGGTAAACGATGAGCGGCACAACGTCTGGCGACGTCATTCGCACATTGACATACTGATTAGCCCACCCACGGCCGAAGGGTCCCCAAGCTTCGAGATGCGCGTTGGTAAGCCCCAGTTCGGTCAGCTTGTCGCGCGTCCACTCATTCGCGCGTTTCATATTCGGAGACCCGGTCAGCCGCTCGCCGATCGAATCCATCAGCCCCGTCGCAATACTCATGACCTGCGAATTGTGGAATCCCTCGTAACGAATGCGAGAGATCGTTTCCAGATCAACTTTTTCCTGCTTTTCCTGCCCCGATGCTGCAAAAACAAACGACAGGGTGACAACCAGAGAACAAGCGCCTCGCGCAAACCTCTTCATACACGCTCCTCGAGAAAATCAATCGGGGATTATACAGCCCGCTTTCCCGCGTCGACGCGCGGCGAATTGTAAAGTTATTTCAACGACAGCGCGCGTTGTCACCTTCCAAATGGCGTTGTCATTCAGAGCGGCGCTTCTTGGCCGCGAAGAATCTTGTGTTGGTTTGCGCGAGCCCGATAGCCAGCGCTCCGAACCCCGTGTTTGACAGGCCCTTCGCCACGTTCCTATACTTCTCCCCGCGCCACGAATCCCCATTCGAGGGACACCTTATGTTGAAGCATTCTCTCCTGCTGTTCGCAGTCGCCGCATGTTCCGTGATTTCCTTCGCGCAAGCTCCAGTCCATCAGCCAAAGATCACCGCGCAAAGCAGCGGCACCACGCAGCTTTTGATCGCGGTTAGCCCGGTGAATTCGCGCGTAGTGTGGGCCGCGGGAACGGGCGGAACTTTCGTCGTCACGACGGACGGCGGCAATACGTGGCGGTCCGGCGTCGTGCCCGGCGCCGAAACTCTTCAATTCCGCGATGTGCAGGGCGTCAGCGAGAACGTCGCGTATCTGCTTTCCATCGGTGACAACACGACCGACTTCCGCATCTACAAAACCGGCGATGGCGGCGCGACCTGGCACGTTCAGTTCACCAACGAAACAACGAATGCCTTCTACGACTGCTTCGCCTTCTGGCAGCCGAATCGCGGCCTCGCGCACAGTGACTCGGTTGACGGATTCTTCCCCGAACTTCGCACGCAAAGCGGCAAGAAATGGTGGTCGATCGAAAGCAAAATGCCGCCTGCGCTACCCGGAGAAGCGTCGTTCTCGTCGAGTGGCACCTGCGTCACAACTCAGGGCGAAGAAAACGCCTGGATCACGACCGGCGGTTCAACCACTTCGCGCATCCTTGCCACAACCGACGGCGGCGATACCTGGAATGCGTATGACACTCCTCTCATCAGTTCGCCGACGGCGGGCGGATTGTCAGTGGCTTTCCGCGATGCGACGCATGGCATCGTCGGCGGCGGCGATTTGAACGTAAACTATCGGATCCAGGTTGCGACTTCGAGTGATGGCGGACAATCGTGGGCGCTCACCAAGAAGCCTCCGATCGGCGGAACGATTTTCTGCCTGGCTTACGCAAACGGAATGACGCTTAATCACGTTGAGCAGGCCGATCACTCCTTCGATCGCACCGTCGTCATCACCTCGGAAACCGCGCCGAACTTTGATTCTGGCGCAGCCGCATGGACTCCCGATGAAGGCGAAACCTGGTATCGCATTCCGGGTGTGAATGGAAACTGGGCTGTTGGCTTTGCCGATCCGCACGCTGGATGGTTTGTGGGCAACAACGGTCAGATTCTCAAAATCAGCTTCTAGCGCGCGCGGCCGAAGCGAAGGAATCCTGCGGAGCGAAGTTGAACTGCTCTACGAAGGGTTCTTTTCTTCGGCCGCACCGCTCTCTGGCTTGACCTTGGGCTCTTTCCGCTTCTCTTCCGAATCCACCGAATACAGCATGTAGTGATCGAAGCTGTGCCGGCGGTAGTAGCGGTGCTTGCGGAAGTCGAAATAAATCTCCGCGCTCTTGGGCAGCCAGAGCGTTGTATTTTTCTTCGGGAAACGGCACCGGCCCGTACTCCACTACCTGATGTTCGCTGAGCAGTTGAATGGCGGGCATCGGGTTCATCATCTCCGCTTCGATCCGCACAATCTGAAATTTGTCGGCGCTGATCCAAGCACGTCCCTTAAGTCCCACAGCATGGATTTGGTTCCCCACCTTATAACTGTGCATGCGGTTGGGACGGTCGTCGCGCTGTTTGAAGTGCACCAGCCATGTCGCTTGCCCGCGCCAGTCTCCGAGCCCTTCGCAGCTCATTTCAAAGTTATCGCGCATGTGCGGATGGAAAACCAACGCCAGCGCAGCGAATCCAGTGCTAGCGATCTGATCGGGATATCCCGCCAGCGAAGATTTGTCCGCTCGATATTCATCCACGGCAAGGAATCCCGGTTGTGGCTCCGAGATGGATGCGACGTAGTTGTACTTCCGGTTTTCCGTGCGTACCGGAATGCCGTAGTTGTCGAGAGCCTGATGAAATAAGTCTTCGACGGCGGCAAAGCGCGCGACATCGTCCGCCAGTTCCTGCACGCGCTTGCCGGATTCTTCCACCACTTGCGCAGCCGGACACTCGACTGACGTAACGATGGACGGAGTAACGTCGTCCACTCCCGGTGGTTGCCAAGACTTCATCGTGAGCCCCGGTGCAGGAATCGCAGCCAGGGGATCGACTCCCGGAATGCGCACCGTTTCCAGAACAGGGGCTGCCCCGGCCGATGCGTTCAGGTTTTTGTCGCCGATTTCCGCTATCAGTGAATGGACCTGCCCGGCCATCGGATGCCGGGGCGAGTCCTGAAGAAATACATTGAGGGCGCGAACAGCTTCCTGATCACGGCCAAGTCCAACGAGCGCTTCGCCGAGCACGAGCTGCGCCGGGCTGGCCTCGCTCTTTCCCTTGCTGATCGCCGTCTCTGCCTCGTCGCGCGCTCTGTCATAGCTCTTCTCACGAAGATACGTATCCGCCAGCAGATCGTGCGGTATCCAATTGTCGGAGTCGGCCAGAACGGCGCGCTCCAGCGCCGACCGCGCCGCGGGATAATCCTGGCGCTCCAGATTGGCTCGTCCGAGCAACGTCAGAGCCTGTGCGTTGCGCGGGCTCAGATTGGTAGCCCTGTCCAGATACGTTCCCGCCACCGTGAAATCTTTCTTTTGAAAAAAAAGATAACCGAGAAGAAAATTCAGGTCCGGACTTCCGGGTGCGACTTCAATGGCCTGCTCCAACTGCTTCTGCGCGCCGATGAGATTATTCGACTTCAGAAGAGACACGGCGTGCTTTGCTTGCTTTCGTGCTTTCGGGGACATGACTGTGTCCGAAAGATCGAGTTTGATCGCCGCGGGATCGTGCTTCAAGACGATATCGATCTGCGAAGGACGCAGAGTGTTCATCACTGGCAGTTCTTTGTGGACGCTGAGATATCCCACTGCGCTCACCTCAGCGTCATAGCTGCCAAAAGGGATGTTAGTGAAAACTCCTTCTGCCGTGTCGTCCGTTGTGGTCCACGTCGCGGCCTGGTTACTTTGATTGACGAGCTTCACCACCGCCTGTCGGTCGAGATGGACGCTGGTCCGCTCGCTAAAGACCTTGAAGATCACAACACCCGTTCCGGGGGCGCTGGCGTAGGAAACCGAAAAATCTTGAAGATGCTGCGGATCGTTCAATCCCGCGCGCTGCGCGAAGATATTTGAAGCCGCGCAGAGTACAAAAAGGAAGAGCGAGAGTAAGCCGGCGCAGGAACGCATCGCCATGACGCGGGGACGAGACATAAAAGTCCGAAGCAGTGTGGCACAGGAATTTCCATGGGTCAAACATTGGATTTGGAGCTGTTGTGGGCGCCGCGAACTAGGGTTTGGCCTCCGACTTTTCGGCGGCCGGCGTCGCTTCCTTCTCGCCCGCTTTTTCGTCACCCCGCGCCGAAGACTTCGAGCCATCCTCGTCGCGATTCTGCAGGATGTATTGCACGATCAGCGAGATACGCCGATTTGCGGGATCGAGGGGAGTCTCGGCTTTGCGCAAGCGCTGATCCGCAAACCCGCGTACTTGGCTTATCTGGTCGGCGCGAATCCCATTGGCCTGCATGACCCGGCGCGCTGCATTCGCCCGGTCGGCAGAGAGTTCCCAGTTGCCGTAGGAAGCCGATGGCGCGTAAGGCCGTGAGTCGGTGTGGCCTTCGATGGAAAGCTTATTGGGAAGTTTGCCAAGTTCCTGTGCGAGCGTCCCCAGAAGCCCCGATCCATCGCTATTGAGCTTGGCGCTGCCGCTCTCGAAGAATGTTCCGGTCGCCGATTCCGAAAGTTCGATGCGCAGGCCTTCGGTGGTCACCGTCATTTCGATGTGATTCTTGAGTCTCTCGAAATCCGACATCTGCTTCATCGCCTGCTGCAATTGCTCTTTGAGCTGGGGCATGTTGTCGCGGGTGAGGACGAAGTTTTCTCCCGCACCCACCATGTTGGATCCGACTTTCTTCGAGGTTCCTGTCGGATCCTTGAAATATCCACCCACCGCTTCCTGCACCTGCTTGCTCGAGTTCAGCAACCACAGCACGATGAACAGTGCCATCATCGCTGTAACAAAATCGGCGTAAGCAACTTTCCAGGCGCCGCCATGATGACCGCCGTGGCCGCCTTTTTTCTTGAGAATGATGATCGGGCGCGTCTTGTCCATAATGCGCGTGACGAATCCTTACGACCCCGCAGTGGCGGCGGCTGCCGCGCCTCCGTGACGGCAAGCTTGCTCCAACTCCTTAAACGACGGCCGCACATGCCCGGGAACCGCGCGCCGCGCCACTTCCACCGCCATGATCGGAGCGGTGCCTTTCAGGAACGAAACCATCAGCACGCGCATCACGTAGAGAAATGCGTGCTCTTCTTCGGCAGCCTTCGTCATGTTGGCCGCGAGCGGTCCCACTAATCCGTAACACAACAGAATTCCAAGAAATGTGCCGACCAGAGCAGCGGCGACTTTGTGTCCGATTTCTTCCGGAGGCCCGCCCAATGCACCCATCGTGATGACGACCCCAAGCACGGCGGCGACGATCCCAAGACCGGGAAGGGAATCCGCCATCGTGCTCAACGCCGTTGTCGGAGCGGTGGCGTCGTTGTGATGGACTTCGAGATCAAGATCGAGCATCTGGTCGAGATCGAAGGCGTCGATTCCCGTAATCGCCATGCGAAGCGAATCGCAAACAAAATCGCACACATGATGATTCTTGAGGAATGCCGGATTCTTTGCGAACACCGCGCTTTTCTGCGGCTCCTCCACATCGGCTTCAAGCGCCATCAAGCCGTCTTTGCGCGCCTTGTTCAGCAGGTCGTACATCATCTTCAGCGTGTCGATATACGCCTGCTTGCCGAATTTCGATCCTCCAAATACTCCCGCCAACTCCGGCAACGATTTTCTTGATGATGTGCAGAGGATTGGCGACGAGAACTGTGCCGATGGCGGCGCCGCCAATGATGATCAGCTCGGCGGGCTGAATGAGCACCTTCAGGTTGCCGTGCTCCATCAGGTAACCGGCGACGATGCAGCCGAAATACAACGACAATCCCAATAATCGCGAACATTCTAGCTCCCGGAAGACGGGGGACTGCCCGGTGCAGGGACGCGTGTGCGCCACGCCGACGAAGCTTCGAGCGATTTCTGAGCGCGCTCGATCACGGATTCGACCGTGTCTCCCGGCTCAACCATCGCCTGTCCGATCGAAACCGGCAGCGAGCGGCGCTCTCCCCACCACTCGATGCTTTCGTTCGCCAACGTGCGGCGCGACCGCTCCCGGATCACCGCGATCGAGTCTTCGCCGCAACCGTTCAGAATGACGAGAAATTGATCGTCGCTCCAGCGCCCGACGAAATCCGTTGCCCACACCGAGCTTTCCACCGTGCGGGCCACCACGCGCAACAGGGAAGACGCCGCTTCTGGCCCGAGGCTGGCGCGAAAGCGCGGCAAATCTTCGACGCGAAAAAGAGAATTCCAAACGGAATTTGCGCTTCCACGCAGGAAGCCAGCGCTTGGCGCAGATGCGACACCATCATCGCGCGGCTCGCAACTCCGGTGATTGGATCGACACAATCCGTGAGCTGATTCCTGGTTTCACCGCGATCGCGATTCGCAGCGTGTTGCAGTTTCTCGAAAGTTTCCACCGCGCCGATAATCGATCCATGCTGGTTGCGAACCGGAACCGCGCGGATGGCTACCGGAACTTCGTATCCGGCCCTGTGATGCAGAAATCCCGTGGAGAGTACCGGATGTGACGTCTTCATCGCGACCGCGACCGGACACTCTTCGCTGCAGAATTCGCAGCCTGGTTGGTCGCAGTGCAAGAGAGACTCGGAAACGCACGAGTGGCCGATCATTTCATGCCGCGCATGCCCGGTTATTCGCTCTGCGCCTTCACTCCAGAGCACGACCTTCTTTTGCATGTCGACGACGACAAGTCCGGTCGTCAGGCTCTCGAGGATGCTGCGATAGATTTCGGTGTCGTCGAAACTGCACATGGCGGTGCGCCGGAGCTATTTGCGGCTACACCACTTATCGGCGATATTCACAGGGACTTGAAAATCAGAAATCCGTCATTCGTCCCAGAACACCACCC
This sequence comes from uncultured Acidobacteriota bacterium, assembly GCA_963771765.1. GTDB lineage: Bacteria > Acidobacteriota > Terriglobia > Terriglobales > Acidobacteriaceae > Sulfotelmatobacter. Next base: position 176,905 of record CAVYUY010000033.1, on the reverse strand, counting down.
AACTCCATATATGTGAAGCGGATACGAGATGTGGCACTTTATGGGTAGATATGGCCCGGAAGTGCCATAGGCAGGACGTTGCACACATTCTATTTTCGTTGGTGAGCAGTTCTGGGGGAGGGCTGCCCGGGCGTCTCGAACTCGAAAGAGTTTCGGGACGCTCGTTATTTTTGCCCTAAATCTGCAGTTCGTTTCGCCCCAAAAAGTTTTTTGTCATTCCGAGCGAAGCGAGGAATCTGCTGTTCGCCGGGAAGCACCACACACCCTAGTTCGTCGAGATCGTGAAATTCACCGTCACCTTGGCAACGGTCTCCACCGCGTCCTGACCTTCGAAGTGCGGCTTGAAATGCCACTGCTTCACAGCCTCGCGCGCGGCCCCCGCCAGAATCGGAGGTCCACTCAGTACCCGCAAATCCTGGATCTTGCCTTCGCGGCTCACCATTGCCAGCAGGATTACCGATCCCTGCACTTTCATCTGACGCGCCAGCATCGGATATCCCGGCTTGGCCGGAGCACTCACCGCGTCCGCCGTTTCGGCTGACATCTCAACGCGCTCGGCTGCGTTGTCGGTCACCTTGGCCGCAGTCTCCTCCGCCATCGCAGGTGGCGTGTTATCGGCCGTCTGTTCCGGCGCATCCTGCTGCACTTCGACTTCAACCGCGTTGGAGGAGGGCTTTAACCTTCGGTGCGAATCTCCCGCCACAACTTCGACTTCCAGCGGCGGCAATACAGTTCGAGTGGCCGTTGCCACAATTGGCGGCGCATCCGTTGCGGATTCGGCCGAAGCATTCACCTGCGCCTTGCCGCCCTGCGATTTCTTGTGACTATTTCGTCGCGACGGTGCCGGTGGCGCCTCCGTCGGCTTGTTCATCGCCTGCACAGCCTGATCCGATTGGTCGTCAGCTTCTTGCCCGTCCGGAAACCAGAAATCCCGATCGTGATAAAGGACGAAGACCAGCGCCAGCAACAGCAAGCTCAGTGCTGTCGCCATCAACCGCCGCTGCTTCGGTTCCTGCGCGGCCGGGTCCGCCGAAGATGGAAGCAGGCGGTGCACCGCCCTCTCTACATAGGTTTTGGGTTCGAACATGCGAAAAGACTCTGGGACAGCCCGAAACGACGAGATAGTATGCCCTGAAATGGTGCAAATTTCCATGAAATCCGTGCCGCTTCAAGTTACGGAAGTGGCCCCTCGAGCCGCTTTTGGGAAGACAGTGGTATCTTTACGTAACTTTCTGGGACCTCCTGAATCCCATCGTTTGAACGAGTCGAGATGCCGATAGCCATGGAACCTGATGACAACAAGCCGGATAAGGCCAGCGAACCCGCACCGGATCGCGCCGAAACCCGCTCTGCGGACCCGTCCGGGCCCCAAACAAAGGCCCCTGCAGCCCCGGCCGCAGAACCCGAAATCGCCCGTCCCGCGCCCGTTCGGCCGGCTATGGAGCAGAGAAAACTCGCGCAGGTTTCGCGCCGGGAACTGCTGAAAGTCGCTCCTGTCCTCCTGTTGGGCGCCTTCGCGATACCCAGCTTCCAGGAAGGTCTCCTTAAGAAAGGATTGGGCTTCAGCGACTGGGCTTCGGCCCGCCTCTTCCGCCGCGGACACCTCGCTCCCACTTTTCTTGATGGGGAACTGACACCCTTCGAGAAATTTCCCATCAATGGCTACGACGTCGAAGATCCCGGAGTGATTTTTGAAAATTGGAGCCTGACCGTCGGCGGCGCCGTCGAGAAGCCCGGCGATTACAAGCTTGGTCAGATTCAGTCGCTGCCGCGCTTCCGTCAAAATACCCGCCACATTTGCGTCGAGGGTTGGGACGTCATCGGCCGGTTCGGAGGCGCGCGCCTTTCTGATTTTCTCGCGATGATCGGCGCCGACACTTCCGCCCGCTACATCACGGTAGCGTGTGCCGACGACTACTACGAATCGCTCGATATGGCGACTGCCCTCCATCCGCAAACCTTGCTCTGTTACGAAATGTATGACCAGCCGCTCACGCGAAAACATGGCGCGCCGCTGCGTCTTAGCATTCCCACCAAGGTCGGATACAAGCAGGCAAAATATCTCACCGATCTGAAAGTCACCAACGTTCTCGAAAAAGTCGGCTACTGGGAAGATCAGGGCTACTCTTCGTTTTATGGGCTGTGAGAGAGGAATGGCATGAGCAGCACGGTTGTCGATATCGTCCGCTCGAAAGGTGACGAGACCGAAGTGGTCGGACGCGCGGTGTACGAGCATCCATTGCCCGTGCGCATCTGCCATTGGCTGAATGCGATCTCGCTGTTCGTCATGGTCGGCAGCGGCTTGCAGATCTTTCGTGCCTTTCCCAGCTTCGGAGCGAAGATCCCGCAAAAAGATTTGCTGAACTGGCCAAAAGCCTTCGCGATCGGCGGCTGGCTCGGCGGCGCGCTGCAATGGCACCTGACGTTCATGTGGATTTACATCGCGACCGGCGTGATCTATCTCGCGTACCAGATTTTCAGCGGCAACTACCGGCAGGTGCTGTTTACGCCGCGCGACATTCCTGGGGTTTGGCCGATGGTGCGTCACTACTTCTTTTTCGGTCCGAAGCCGGAAGTGCGCGAAGCCTACAACCCGCTGCAGAAGCATGCCTACACGACTGCCATCGGACTGGGAATACTTACTGTGCTGACGGGTTTTGCCATCTGGAAGCCGGTACAGTTTTCATGGCTCGCGTGGCTCATGGGGGGATTCCACTGGGCGCGCTTGTGGCACTTCCTCACTGATGTGGGCGATTCTGGCCTTCGTTTTCGGACATCTGGTGATGGTGGCGCTGCACGGCTGGAACAATTTCGTTTCCATGCTGACGGGATGGAAAAAAGACCCGGAATACTGACTTTGCGGTCGGGGTGAGATGGCCGAACCGAATGTGGTCTTGAACAACCCGGGGGCGGAGACGACACGCGAGCAGGACCTGATCGCGCGGGTGCAGCGCGGCCAAAACGAGTTGTTCTATGAACTGGTGCGTCCGTATGAGCGCCGTGTTTACGCGGCTGCGCTGGCTATTTTGCGGAACGAAAGCGATGCGGAGGATGTGGCGCAGGAAGCGATGCTGAAAGCGCTCGCCAACATTCGTCAATTCCGCGCCGAAGCCCGGTTCAGTACCTGGCTGATCCAGATCACGGTCAATGAAGCGCTGATGCGGCGACGAAGGGAGCGAACCGTAGTCATGCAAGGCATTGACGATCGACGGGACGAAGAAAGCGACTACGCTCCGCAGGATTTCGCCGACTGGCGCGAGATTCCGTCCGAAGCGTTGGAGCGCAAGGAAGTGCGCCAGAAACTGGCAGAGGCCTTGGGAACGCTCGATCGCAAATATCGCGAGGTGTTCGTGCTCCGCGACGTCGAACAGCTGAACATCCAGGAAACCGCCGAGGCTCTGGGAATTTCTGTCGCGTCCGTGAAGACGCGGCTGTTGCGCGCGCGACTGATGTTGCGCGATCTGCTTGCCGGAGGGTGGGAACGCGGCTGGTTCAGCCGTCTGCCCTTCGAGAAGGGAAGCAAGCCATGGTAGTCAAATGCGAACAAGTGTGGCATGAAATCTCGAATTATCTGGAGGGCGACGTCGACATCGGCCTGCGTGCGGCGATGGATGAGCATTTCCGAACCTGCGCGAAATGCAAGTCGGTGCTTGAGGGCATGCGCAATGTAATCCACCTGTACGGCGACGAACGCATGATCGAAGTTCCCACAGGTTTCGGACGCCGGCTGGAACGAAGGTTGGTGCAAGGTGCGAGGGTTCGCGGCAGTGGATGGTCCACCTGGTCCGCTTGGCTGGTTCCGGTTGCAGCTCTGGTTTTGATTGCCGGAGGATTCCGGGTCGCAAACTCGCTGAGTGTTCCGCACCCCATGATGTCTGAACACGCGCAACCCGCCCACGGAGTTCCCCCCGATCTCCTCGTGGTCGTTTCCGCGGATGCCAAGGACTTTCACGTGCAAGGTTGCCCGTTCATCCATGACAAAGACAGAGAGCGGACTTTGACGGCGAAAGAAGCGATGCATGAGGGCTACGTTCCGTGCGTTCGCTGCATGCGGAAATATTTGGAGACCACATCGGTCGGCCGGAACTGGATCGGCCGCACATCGCTGGAACTCGAAGCCGGCGCTTACTTGGATGGCGATCGTCGAGGAATTCAGTGCCGGACAGTAAGGCCAGGAAAAATAAAAATGGCGCGAGCTGATCGCCCGCGCCGCACCCTTCCCGATCTCTTAGTTGTTCTTCATTTCGTCTTTCTTGCCGTCATCCTTCTTCATGTCGTCGTGCTTCATGTTGTCCTGCTTCATTTCATCCTTCTTCATCTGATCTTTCTTGGCCTTCTTGCTCTTCTTGTCGCTCTTCATGCTGGTCGTTCTTCATGCTGTCGTTTTTCATCGTGTCGTGCTGGGCGTCGTCCTTCTTCATATCGTCCTGCTTCGCCTGATCCTGCGCGAAAGCGGCCATCGAAGCCGTCAGGGCACACGCCAGCGTCAAAGTGCTAAGAATCTTCTTCATGTTGTCTCCTTGGATAAGTGTTGGTCCGCGCTGCAGGCCTCACCCGCGGCCAAAGATGAGATGTCCACCCAGGAGGAAAGTTACGACGATTTCACTTTGTCGGAGCGTCGATGTCGCACCCGGTCGGCGGTGGGCAACCGCCCTGCACCGCCGCCGAGAGTAGGTGGAAGAGAGGCGCTTCAGCGCTGCGAGCCAGATGCAACAATCAGCAGGCTTCAGTTCCTGTATGGACCCACGTCCGAATCACCTTCCTGGCGCCGCCAGGCTGCGAGTCCGTCCGCTCCCAGAGCAAGCATTCCCAGCGATGCGCCGGGTGCTTTCCCGATTCCCGCGGACTCTTCCGTCGTACTGATCGCGTTCGAGGGCAATCCCGCCAGAACTGCTTTGTTGGCGATCGTCTCGTAGCCGTACTCCGTGATTGTGCCGGTGAGGGGAATCGATACGTTCTTTGAATTTTTGACCGTAATCCGAACCCAACCATAGTGGGTCGTGCCCTTGATCAAGAACTTCACGCCAAGGAATCGATTGGGTTGACCTCCGCCCCAAAGGCCGGACGTCGAAACTGGAGAGTAAGCTTCCCCGCCTCTCCTCGCCAATAATCCGTACGGAGCGAAGTGATCGGACGGTCCAATCTTCGCGCTTCGCAAAAAGATCGACGCGAACCCGGTTGGAGTCTGTTGAACCACACCCCCTCCATGCAGCGCTCTTGCGGATATATATGTGAAAAATGCGCCAAGGGCCGGATAGGCATCTCTAACAAAACTGAGGTCGGCAATTCCGTCGTGATTGAGATCAATCAAAACGTTTCCGTTTATCGGAATATTGATGTGCGTCGTAATGACGACCTTAGCCTCCGCCGGCGGCGTTAAAGCCAGCAGGCTCACTCCAGCCGCGACTGCGGCCGTCGAATACATCGTTCTGCGTTGTTCTGTAGTCTCGGGCCGGGCTGCCTTGGGCGATAAGTCGGACTGCATAACAAACCCTCCGTGGCGCAAAAGCTTATGTCGGTTCGGATCACGAAGAAATGGCACAGAAGTTGTAAGGTGATCACTGCACCGCCTGCGCTCGTGCCCGGAAACTCATTCTGATTCAGATCCAACAGCCCCGACTGTTCACTTGTAGTGGGCGTCATCCTGAGCGGAGCCGCCTTTCAGGCGCAGCGAAGGATCTTGCGTGGAGTGTGAACAGCAGTGTGGCGCCGCAACTGCCGCCAAGTTGACTTACCTTCGCGCCCTGCCTAACATGGCGCAGCGTTTCGAAGAGAGAAAGAGAGCACGATGGGAAAGCCGGCCGCGCCGACAACCGACCAACAGTCCCTATTGATTCGTCGAGCGACCCCCGCCGACGCCGGGGCTTGCGGAAAAATCTGTTTCGACGCATTCACCGCGCTTGCCACTCATCACAATTTTCCGCCCGACTTTCCGGTGCCGGAAGCGTCGATCGGCGTCCTCTCGGCAATGTTTTCGCACCCATCGTTTTTCTGCGTAGTCGCGGAGCAGGATGGAAAACTGATCGGAAGCAATTGTCTGGACGAGCGATCAACGATTGCGGGTGTGGGACCGATTACGATCGACCCGCGCGTCCAGAATCGAAACGCAGGCCGCCAACTCATGCAAGCCGTGATGGCCAGGGCCGCCGAGAAGAAGTTCGCCGGCCTTCGCCTGGTGCAGGCTGCGTACCACACTCGTTCGCTTTCGCTTTACGCCAAACTCGGGTTTGTCGTGCGCGAACCCCTGGCATGTATGCAGGGGCCGGCGATTCAGAAAACACCGCCCGGCTATCACGTCCGCCTCGCAACCACGAGCGACCTCGCAGCCTGCAATCATCTTTGTATTCGAGTTCACGGACACGACCGTGGTGGCGACGTTGGCGATTCGATCCAGCAGGGAACCGCCGTGGTTGCAGAACGAGACGGCCAGGTGAAGGCCTATGCCTCCGCTATCGCCTTCTCCGGTCACGCCGTAGGAGAGAACAATCAAGACGTGCAGGCGCTGCTCTCGGCGGCTTCCGCGTTTCAAGGGCCAGGGATTCTTGTCCCGACTCGCAATGCCGGGCTCTTCACCTGGTGCCTCGAGAACGGTCTGCGCGTCACCCAGACGATGACGCTCATGACCATCGGCCTGTACAACGAACCTGCGGGCGCGTACTTGCCATCGATCTTGTTCTGAATTGCGAAGTAAACGAGCAGATCATCCTCATCGCGAAGCATGAACTACGTCATGCTTGATTCATTCGTTACAAACGTAATTTGTCCCCCTTTGGCGCGGCGTTCTACCGTTAAAGGTGTTTTTCCACTTTTTTCCGCGCAGCACCAGCGTCGCTCTCGTCTCCGTTCTGGCTTTGGCGACGGCTCTCCCACTCCCCGCGCAAGACAATCTTGGATGGCACATTTCTCCGATGTTGATCAGTCTCGCAGTTGGTGAGGTGCAACCCCTGCAGATCCTCGATGCAGAAGGCAATGAGCTTTCCGCCTCCGGCTGGTCGGTCGACAGTCCTGAACTTGCGGAAGTCAAGGAAGACGAAGGCCACGCTTTTCTTCGTTCCAAAGCTGCCGGAGTCGTGCAGGTGCAGGCGATGCATGAAGGAAAAACGCTTACTGAACAGGTCAAAATCCTGGACCTCGCTCCTGGAATGTACCTGACAGGCCTGCGTTGGGTCGTGCCGTCTACTGGACGTGAACTGGGCGCCTTGCAATCCGTCCCCGTCGCGAACGCGCCCGACATTTACACGCTGGACCAGACAGAGAAGGGTGCTTCGATTCGCGCCCTGACCAACCCACGGACAGCAGTTGTGGGTCTGGACCCTGCCGAAGCCCGAGGGCACAATCGAACTCATTTGCGGCGAAAATTTGGGCGGCGCTATCTTAACTGTGACCCGCCGCGATTCTTACACCGTCTACATCGTTGGAAAGGAAGGCAAGCTTCGCTGGCGCCACAAGTTCGACGGTATTCGCAAAGGGTATGCGGTCAACGCCATGAATATTCTTCACTTGGTCAACGAATCGGTTGACGGCTCTTCGGCCACCATCAGCGGCTGGGACGCTTCCACCGGAGTTGAGAAGTTCAAGCTGACCGTCCCGGCCTCCTTTGAACGTGAAGTCAATCTGCAGAAATCTGGCGGCAGAATCCTCTGTACCCCCGGCGCCTCTGTCGATCACGCCTTACACGCGGACACGAGTGGCACCTTTGTAAACACTGATGGTGACGCTTACGTGGCGTTCAACCAGAAGCGATGGACGTTGGCAACCGAGAAGTGTGTTGCCGGATCTGTGGTTGATCCGCAGAAAGTCGCTTTCTCCCGAAATGATCGGCTCGTGGTCTGGCGTATTCAGCCGGAAGGTTCGCACCGGGAGATCCTTGTCGACGAGCCCGCGCAGCACCACCTGCCCCTTTCGGCTCCTTTTACTGTCACTTCGCCCACTGGCGACATCATTCCTGACGGATTCGGCGGAATCCTGTTCTCGATTCGCGCGACCGCAACTTACGCAACGCAGACGGCCAAAGATGCTCCCAGGGAATTCGTCTACCGGGTTACAGAAGAAGGCGAGTTAGCCTACAAGTTTTCATTGCCACAATATTCGGGCTCGTTACACGACGAAATGGTTTTAGGGGAGCAGGGCCTGGGATTCGCCACGCGAGGAAGCCTGTTGATCGCATTCAACGTGCGCGACGGAAACGAAGTCTGGCGATGGAACTCCGGCAAACCGGGACTTCAGATCAACATGGCCACCGCAGGCGGCGGCTGCATCGTCGAAACTTCCGAAGGGCTCGTGCTCATAGAAGAAGGCGTCCGCAAGCAACTTATGGCTCCTGCGAACTCCGAAATGTACGGCCCCGGTTTATTTATCCAGAATGATCCGCACGGTCTCGCCATGTTCGGGGCTGGGATCAGGCACGAATAACTATTGCCGAGTCAAGCCTGCACGGATCGTTAGACCGACTAACGTTTCTGGTTCGCGATCGCAATCATCCACACAATCTCAAAGCGTCTTCCGGTAGTGCACACAGCGATCGACAACCTCATATCCCATAGCCTCGTGCGCGCGTTGGGAGCCCTCGTTGTCGATCCAGGTATCCGAAGCCATTTCAACGCATCCGTGGCTCCGAGCCCACGCTTCCGCCGCCGCGAAAAGCTTTCTCCCAATCCCTTGAAGGCGGTGACTTTCCGCAACGTACCAACCTTCGACATAGCCAACTGGGCGGACGGGGTTGCATCCATCTGCGTGCGAGCGTAGGTCGACTTCAAGAAAACCAACCAGCTTGCCGTCTCTGCCCGCGGCGACCAGTATGATGATCGGCATCGTCAGCGGAGCATTGCCTTCCAGAATCTGCGTGAGTTCGCGGGCGTGTTGTTCAGCGGAAGATTCGGGCCAGAGCGCCTCACAAAAGCGTGCTATTTGGTCGCAATCCGATGGCTGCGCTGGCCTGATGAAAATGTCTGACACACATTCATCGTATCGAATCTGTGCGCTGTACGCGGCCCTCTTTGCGCCCGCCGCCACTCGCAACAGTGCCAGTCGTCCGATCGATCGCTGTTGACCACCTAGTCCGGAATCACCGCCGTCCCATTGCGCGCCGTTAACTGGGGCCCTTCAGACCCTCGTACGACCGATCGCACGATATAAGTTCCGGGCTTCACATCGAACGCCATCTTGATCGTGAATCCCGACTGATGCATGCGCTCGTACGTTGCATCTTTCAGCTTGAACGCGATCTCTTTCATTTCGCCTTTCACGAATTGTCCATTACGGTCAAACACTACGGTGGCAATCGTGAGGTTGTTGTCGTTACGTCCATCCGCTTTTCGGAAATGAACTCCTTTGAGATCGAGATGCGTTAACACGGTCAGGCGCGCGTTTGCGGCATCGACTTTGAAAAATTGCGTCGTGATCTGAACCGGGATGCTTAAGATTTCATCTTGCGCAAAGATCTGTTCCCGCACTTCCTGCTTCGCCATTTCCTCCGGGTCGGTGATGAGCTTCGGCGCGAAATATCCGTTCCGCGCCTGAATCTGCAGCTTCTGTCCGTTGGTCAGGGACACCTTCAGTGAATGGAACCGGCCGTCCCGGTTGAGGTTTGACGGCGAGAATCCCAGCAGGTACGACGCCGACGGCGCGGCGAGCGCCCGGCGAATTCCTGCATCAAGATCGTTCCGGTTATGAAAGTACGTACCTCCCGTCGTTGCTGCCGCTCCCTGCAGCACCATGCCTTGCTCGAGTTGCGCCTGCACCCGGTAGGTCCCTTCCAGTCCCTGGAAGTCGACTTGCGAGTCCTTCTTGTCCGGCGGTATTTGCGGTCGCGCGGCAATATCTGGCAGGCCGTCGGCGGTGTACAAACCCCTGGCATCGATCGTGTTGATCACAATGCCCGATCGCACCGCGCGATCGATCACGTTCCATGTCTCCGGCTGCACATCCTGCCCCATCACGAACCCCGGCGACACAAGTACGATCACGCGTTGTCCCGGCATGTTCGACATGTGCCGGATGACGGAGTCCAGATTGTGATATGCATCGCGCGTGTCGGAATCTTCTTTCGTAAGGATCCGCCTCGCCGTGACCATCACGTCCTGGCTACCCAGTCCGCAGTTGATTTTCGCCTGCAATGTGGCTGCTGCCAGCGCCTGCGTATCCTGCCGGTTCACAATCAAGTCTGCTTCGTAATAGCTCATGTCGTTGCATTCTTGAATATCCTTTCCCGACCCTTCACGCGGCACGATACCGAGCAAAGTCTTGCGGATCGTTTCCTGATCATCGGTAAATTCCTGCGACACTTCACCCGACGTTGTATAAACGGCGACGCGATCGGAGGGCGAGATCGCTGACGTGATCCGCGTAATTGCATCGCGGACGGCCAACGCATCTCTTGTCTGAAAGTGAACGTCGTCGAGCACGAGCGCCAGGAATCGTTGTGGGATCGCGATCGCAGGACTCGCCGGTGTGACGCTCGCCGATTCCGTGGCTGGAGAGGATTCTACCTTCGGAACTTCGCTGGTTGCGGGCGCGACGACGCGCGACTCCGGAGTCTCGATCGCGAACGTAGAAATCGTTTGCGGCTTTCCGCCATCCAGAAGCCGGAAGTCTTCTTTTTTCAAACTCGCGACTGCGTTGCCGTTGGCATCGCGAACTACGACGCGCACCATGACAAGATTTACGCTTACCTTGAAATCCGTCTCGCTATCGTGAGTTGAAATCTCGCTCTCGTTGCTGGGAGTGCCGGCTGGTTGCGGAGCGGTTGCGGGTTTCGCGGCGTTGGTCCCGTCGTTTGCGGCGGGCGTTCCGGAAGTTTGTGCCGCCGCTATCGAACCGAACGACGCAAGCAGCAGAATCGAAAGCAACACCCTGGTTGGAGACCCGGCCATGGAAGCCCTCCAGTCAACGTCGAGCACCGCGCCATTGTAGTCCCGATCGAGAAGGCAAGTGCCGGTGGCAAGGTTGGCGTGCGTTAACCGCACGGCAAGCCGAACGACTTTAGCTCAGAATTTCAATCATTGGACCGGTTTTTTCACGGAATGATCGTGACCGTAATTATGTTCGATTTCCTTTCGTTCGTTTCCGAGATGCCTCGTGTCGCCTGCGCGAAATAGTTTCCCGGTTTGCCCAGTTCAAATTCCCTGTCCAACCGTGCAAGGCGACGGATTGACTCCCCCGGATGCAGCTTGGCGGCGAATGAACTGCCGTCTCTCAGATCCGCGCCCGTTGGCGTTCGGGCGACCTTCCTTCCCATTTCATCGCGGAGTTCCAGCTCAAAATCCCGCTGAGGACTGGTATAGAAAATGTCCGCGGAATCGGTGTTGGTCAGAATGACCTCGACCTCGAGTTTCTCGCCAATCTTGGCAACTGCTTTTTGCGTCTTTATTTCCAAAGCGAACAACGGGAGTACGATGTCGCTGTTGTCGGCTGGCGGTTTTGGGAGCCGCTTTTTTTGTGGCTTCTGCGCGTCCTGGCCACTGACGTTGCCCACGACTTGAGCAAGAAACAACGCAGCGATCGCAAGCGTGATTCGTTTGCGCGACATCTTCATAAATGGCTTCGTTCCATTTGCGTCAAACTGTTCAGAACGTCTCGGGCGATCGCAAAGTGGCCGCCGGACGATTCTGATTAATCCTTCTTTTCGGCGGCCGGATCATGCGGATAGTTGAACAAGAGCTGATTGCCGTCCGGATCGTCGACCACCAGAAGCCGGTAGCCCCACGAACCGTCTTTGACCGTAGCGCCTTTCGCCTCGAGTTCCGCGCGCAGCGCGTCCAGCGCGGCGACCGAAGCCTCGTGCGTCGGTGGCTCGACGTTCAGGGAAATGAATATCACCCCCTTGCCGATCTTCTCCGGCCCGAACGAGCCGGAACGGTTCCGGCTAAAAAAATGCCCGTCGGCCAGGATGAGCGCGCAACCCTGCCTGTCTACCTGAGCAATGCGTCCTCTGCCGTCGTCGTCGTAGCGCCACGGGCTCGTGAAGCCGAGCCGGTCCACGTAAAAACGGAGCGAAGCCTCAAGGTCGCTCACTTGCAGGACAGGGCGGGCGAACCAGTCTGTCATCGGATCCATCTCCTCGCGTTGAACGTATTGTTCCGCAAGTATCCCATGGGGCAAGCAGCTTTTGTACAGAGCCTGATTTCGTCAACTAATCGAGCAGCGATCTGTGGCAAGCCGAGCAAAAAGGCGGCGTCATCCTGAGCGGAGCCGCTTTTCAGGCGGAGCAAAGGATCTCGCGCGGTGTGGATGCGATTCACGCCAGATTCCTCGGCCCGCTGGTGAAAACGCGGTCCTTCGGAATGACGCATTCATTCCGAGGAGCGACGGCGACGAGGAGCGTGCTGTTCTGATGGAGCGCTCCAGATGGCGGGGAACAGCAGATTCCTCGCTGCGGTCGGAATGACAAAACAACTTCGTGCATTCTTTGTCGAGCACATTGGGCTGCGGTCGGGTCAAGTTGCGGTTGTAACCAAAAAGGCGGCGTCATCCTGAGCGGAGCCGCCTTTCAGGCGGAGCGAAGGATCTGGCGCGGTGCGGATGCGATTCACGCCAGATTCCTCGGCCCGCTGGTGAAAACGCGGTCCTTCAGAATGACGCATCCATTCCGAGGAGCGACGGCGAGGGGGACTGCTGTTCTGATGGGGCGCTGCAGATGGCGGGGAACAGCAGATTCCTCCCTGCGGTCGGAATGACAAAACAACTTTGTGCATTCTTTGTCGAGCACCATTGGACTGCGGTCGGGTCAAGTTGCGGTTGTAACCAAAAAGGCGGCGTCATCCTGAGCGGAGCCGCTTTTCAGGCGGAGCGAAGGATCTCGCGCGGAGCGGATGCGATTCACGCCAGATTCCTCGGCCCGCTGGTGAAAACGCGGTCCTTCGGAATGACGCATTCATTCCGAGGAGCGACGGCGAGGAGGAGCGTGCTGTTCTGATGGAGCGCTGCAGATGGGAACAGCAGATTCCTCCCTGCGGTCGGAATGACAAAACAACTTCGTGCATTCTTTGTCGAGCACCATTGGGCTGCGGTCGGGTCAAGTTGCGGTTGTAACCAAAAAGGCGGCGTCATCCTGAGCGGAGCCGCCTTTCAGGCGGAGCGAAGGATCTCGCGCGGTGCGGATGCGATTCACGCCAGATTCCTCGGCCCGCTGGTGAAAACGCGGTCCTTCAGAATGACGCATCCATTCCGACGAGCGACGGCGACGAGGAGCGTGCTGTTCTGATGGAGCGCTGCAGATGGCGGGGAACAGCAGATTCCTCCCTGCGGTCGGAATGACAAAACAACTTCGTGCACTCTTTAGTCGAGTACCATTGGGCTGCCGGTTCGGGTCAAGTTGCGGTTGTAACCAAGAAAGCGGCGTCATCCTGAGCGGAGCCGCTTTTCAGGCGGAGCGAAGGATCTCGCGCGGAGCGGATGCGATTCACGCCAGATTCCTCGGCCCGCTGGTGAAAACGCGGTCCTTCGGAATGACGCATTCATTCCGAGGAGCGACGGCGCGGGGGACTGCGGTTCTGCTCAGAGCGAAAAGAATAGATCGGTAGCAGTCATATCGACTGGAGGCAACTTACAGATAACACCAACCAGCTTAGAAACTGACCGCGCGCCTCAAAGACGCTTTCACGGCGCCAGCTTGAAAACCAGTCCAGCCTGAAACGCTCCTTGCCCCGCGGTGCCGTAAAGGTTTCCCGCCGCATCCCGCAGGAGCCCGCCGAGGCTCGGCGAAGATCCATCAGTGCAGTTCGCATCGGCGCAAAAGCTGTGCAGCAGGGTTTCATTGCCGGCCGCATCGATTTCAAAAATTGTGCCAGCATGGTTGGCCCCGCCGACAAATGTCGTGCCGTATAAGTTTCCGGCGTTGTCCCGAACCAGTCCGGCCATGGGAAAGTAACCATCGCCTCCGGCCAGTCCAAAACTGTGCAGCACCGTTTCTTTGCCCGCCTTGGTCAGTTCGAAAACGGTCCCCTGCAAGTTGGCGCCCCCGGTTTCCGTTGTCCCGTAGAGATTGCCGGCAGAATCTTCGATGACACCAGCAGTGGGCGAACTGCCGTCCGCACAGTGCAATTGGCTGCAAAAGTTATAAAGAACGCTGAACTTTCCGGCTGCGCTCAGTTCGTAAACGGTGCCAAAACCGTTGGTCCCCCCTTCGAGCGTAGTGCCAAAAAGATTTCCATGGGCATCGCGCAGAAGCACGCCTTCCGGACTGCCCTGCGCCGGCGTGAAGTTATGAAGAATCATTTCGCGTCCGGCCGGAGTGATCTCGAAAATCGTTCCCGTATTGGAGGCGCCGCCGCTGAATGTAGTTCCGTACAAATTGCCTTGAGCATCGCGAACCAATGCTCCTTCGGGATTGACACCATCCTTCCCGCTTCCAAAGTTGTGGAGTACGCGTTCGGCACCCGCTCCGGTCAACTTGAAAACCGTACCGTCAGCGTTATTCGCTCCAAACTTCCCGCCCGCGGGAGTCGAGCCATAAAGATTTCCAGAGCTGTCGCGAATCACGCCATAGAGAGGAAGCATGGCGTTGGGCGGCAACGCGAAGCTATACAGAATAGATTCGTCGCCGGCGGGAGTCAGCTTGAAGATCGCGCCGACACTGTTCGCACCGCCTACTTGGGTGGTGCCGTACAGGTTTCCGTTCGCGTCCTCGACCAGCGCGCCGGATGGGCCGATGCCATTTCCTGGTGCTCCGTCAAAGTTATACAGAACGGAATAGGTTTGCCCGAAACACATCGAACCGGCTAAGAACAGGGTGAGCAGACAAGCGAAGCGGAGATATCGGAACGTCTTCCACAACTACCCCCGAAGTCGAAAAAACTCGATGGATTCTACCCCATCTTTCCAGTCGGGTCTGCACTTATTTCAGTGCACAAAATTGCCTACTGCATTTAGTCAGCGCCCATACTTACAACGGATAACGGGCGAGAAAAAGAGATTTAACTGACGAGCCATACTGAAGATTGACTACGCTGAGGATGACGCAATCGAAGAGCGAAGGCTCCATCAGAACCTCTACGTTGAGCCAATACCGAGAGCCATCGATTCTTGTTACCTGCGGCACGCGAACCGTACAATGTTCCAACTTGGCGCTCGTCCGGCCGATGGAAGATTGAATCGTGAAGCACCGTACAGCCCTTTTTACGCTTACTCTTTTTCTTCTTGCCTTTGGTCTCGCTCTCTTCCTGGGCTGACGGGCATAGCCCGGCGTTCGCATTTTCGACGGCCACGCTGGGAGCAGGCGATGCCAGCGTCGAAACAGCGTTCATGTGGCGATCCGACACGATCATGTTCGGACCACGATTCAGCTACGGCATTCGTCCAAACCTTCAAATCTCTTTCTCGTCTCCCTTTCACGTCGATCATGGGGACCATCCCACGGGTCGATTCATGGCGATGATGCCGGGCAATCCCGAAGCTGAACTACTTTTGGGCTGGCGGTTTTATCATGCGTCTCCTTCTGTCGGAACGCGAAACGAAGCCACTCTCTATGCCGGCGCGTCCGACCTGACGCAGCATGCACCGCGGATCGACGGTCCGCCACTGCTGAGAGAGCCGGGGATGTACGTAGCATTGGCGGCGGGTCGTGTCGCACGCAGTTACGACATTTGGGCTGGCGTCGGCTATCAACGCTATGGGCATTGGGAGAGTGGCGTAAATGACCGCCAAAGCAGCACATTGCTCAGCAGTCTCGCTATTGGATGGAGACCCGGATTTCTGAACAAAGATTATCCGAAGCCTGACGTGCGCTTCTTCTGGGAGACGACAGGCGAGACCGTTGGCTTGGCGAGACGCGGCATCCGGCCTGCGGTAGGCGCCGGCAGCGGCGGCCTCGGCGGTCATACTCATGACGCGCTGGTTTACGTTCCTCCTGTTTCCAGCAATGGAATTCTCTTGCGAAACTCGGGCGGAACTGCGGCCTTCTCCGGCCCATCCTTTCTCTGCACCTATCGCAGCGTTGCCTTTCAAGGTGGGGTTTTGTTTGCCCTTTTCGACCAGCCGAACGGCACGCAGCGGAGAGAAGATGTGAGAGCCATGTTTGGGGTGAGCTACTATTTTCTGGGAAGGCGGAAATGACGATCACGCGAAGCAAAATGCTGCCAGCCCTTGCCTTGGCATCTCTGCTGCTTGGGGTTCAACCCCTGCACGCCGAATATCTGAAAATCCAGTTGAGAGTGTACGGGCTGGACTGCGGCCTTTGTGCCCGTGGAGTCGCCGCATCCGTTCAACGGTTGGCTGGGGTGAAGTCCGTCGATGTCACGCTGAAGACGGGACTGCTCGAAATCGTGCTGGATCCCGGCAACACAGTTCAAGATGAGCGATCTTCGCAAGCGCATCCATGAAAATGGATTTCGCGCGATGGAGGCTCACGTGACTGCCATCGGAGCCTTTCAACGCATCATCGAAGTTCGAAGTCACGGGTTCTGGCGAATCTTACGATATTGGCAAGCCTGAAGCCGGGTCCGGCCCGGTGGAACGCACATTTGAGATCAAATGATTTCGATTTCCACGGCCAGCGATCGTTTCGCAATTGGGGTTGTGTATGCAAGCGTGAACTCTCGATAGGGCCGCCATTTTCCGGCCTCGGGAGTTCAAGGTACGGCTGCTTGCGTGGTATGCTTGGCACCCCTTGGAAACGAGGAGTTTATTTGTGCACGTGAAGGAGATCAATCATGGGACTTTTGGACGAAGCTGAAAAAATCGCAGGCGCCGTGGCCGCAGTCGAAGGACTGAAGAAAATGGACCCGGGCGCATCCATCTTGAGCGAAGGCGCGGCAGCCATTGCCGGATTTGAAGGCGTCGGAGCCATCAAAGAACACATCGAGAAGAAGGAAGAAGAAACCCAGAGCTAGTTCGATCCTCTTCTATTCCAGCCCCGCTGTCTCTTGTCGCTCCAATGACTAGAGAGGGCGGGGCTTACCATTTACTGCGACTTCCTTCCGCTAACTCATTGAAAGTTCGTCAATCGCAATTACAGGCCTCTTAGAGCGTCGATTTTGTTCTGGACGGAGATTTCCCCGTCCGCTCAAGCAATCGTCGCAGGAAGGGGTCGTTTCCGCCTCGGCAAAGGGTATTTTAAGGTTGGTTCAGGATAGCTTTTACGAGGGCGGATGGTTGCATGCAATGGATGTACGTACGCCGTGTGTGCTTACATATTTCGCTAACTGCTTTGACGCGCAATACAGATCTTGATTTCCCATGCTGTCTTTGCCGGGAATCGCCTGTTATTCGTGTTCTCGGCGGTTCCATGGCCGAGTTCAGATATTGGGTATTTGCCCCTGACTGCATCTCCATCAAGCCACGTTTACTCGGACCGCAACGCTTGCATAATGTCGACGCGAGCCGCGCGTGCCGCGGGCAGCACTGACGCGACAACCGCGACCGTCATCAGGACCATGGCCGACACAAACACCGGGAACACGCCCGGCATCTTCACGTCAGAAAAATAACTGCCCGCCAAACGCCCCAGCAGAAAGCCGAACACCACACCTGCGAGGACGCCTGCCCCAGCCATCACGGTTCCTTCGGCGATCACACCTCTCAGCAGGCTCTTCGGTTGCGAGCCGAGCGCCAGGCGGATGCCGAATTCGCGCGTCCGCGCGCTGACCGAAAACGCCAGGACGCCGGCAACGCCCACCACGGCAATCGCCAGGGCTACGGCCGCGAATACACCAAATACGACCGAGTTCAAACGGTCGGGCGTCAGAACTTCGGCGCGGACATCTTCGAGAGTGGCAGCGTGTTCAATCGGCTGCTCGGCGGACATCCCGCGAATAATCCGGGTTACCGGCCCGACCAGCGTGTAAGGATTGGTTGAAGTGTGGATGAACAGGCGGCCGCCAAACAATGGAGCCTGTTCAAAGGCGCTATAGATCGTGAGGGTGGGTTCCGGGACCACGTGTTGATCGTCAATATCGGCGGTGACCCCGACGATGCGGAGCGGTGCGGTGATGAACCCGGGAAGGGCGAATTGCAGTACCGGATCGGTCCAATAGACGTGCCGGTTGAGGGCATCCCCATTAGGGAACATCCGCCGCGCCAGAGTTTCACTGATGATGGCGACGGGCTCGTTTGTTTTCTGGTCGAGATCGTTGAAATCGCGTCCACTGAGGATGGGAACGCCCAGCGCCGCGAAGAATCCGGGAGAGACGACGCGGAACTGCGCGCGCGGATCTTCGCCGGGACGTGAGCATGACCGTCGGCCGAGAATTGGAGCATCACGTCTGTACCAGCTATCGCGCCACGGGACGCTTATCCCGAACCCGGTCTTGCTCACACCCGGCAGCGCGTCAATGCGACGGATAGACTCCTTGTAGAAATCGACCACTTGCGCATCGGTTTTTCCGTGGGACATCAGTGGAACATCGATCGCGAGGACGTGGCGCGTGTCGAGACCGGTCTGCGTCTTCTGTAACTGAATCAGTGTCGTGATCAACATGCTCGAGCCTGCCAGTAGCACGAAGGACGCCGCGATTTGTGTCACCGCAAAGATCCGCTGCCGGCGGTTCGTGCTGCTGGTGATGCGGACGCTACCGCTCGATGAGCCGAGTCCGCTGGAGGTTTCGGCGGATGGTAAGCGCGGGACAAACGCCAGGATGACCGCGGCCAGAATGGCCAGCGCTGCTCCCACCCAGAGCAAACTCGAATCGACCCTCAGATCAAGCGCACGCACCGAAAAGCGTGAAGCGTAGCGGGCCAACACGGTCACGAGCGGACGCGCGCTCAGTACACCGACCACGGCGCCAGCTCCGCAGAGCAGAAGGCTTTCGGCCAAGAGCATGCGCCGCAGCGCGCCCGCGCTTGCGCCGAGGGCGGCACGGACTGCGAGTTCGCCTTCGCGCCGAACTGTCCGGGCGAGAATCAAGTTGGCGACGTTGG
The DNA here is from genome assembly GCA_963771765.1 of uncultured Acidobacteriota bacterium. Lineage (GTDB taxonomy): Bacteria > Acidobacteriota > Terriglobia > Terriglobales > Acidobacteriaceae > Sulfotelmatobacter. Next base: position 158,053 of record CAVYUY010000033.1, on the reverse strand, counting down.
AACAGGCGATGATGAAGACGAGCGCGGCGGCAGCCAGAAGAACAAGAAGAACGGTGCGCGCGCCGGAGGTGATCTGTTCCCGGAAGAGCTTTGCGTCAACGCGATAGTCCGCATTCGCGGGATAGGCTTCGGGGTGATCCTTTTTCATCGCGGCGTAGACGGTTCGCAATTCGGTGCGCGCCTGATCTACAGTGGCGCCGGGAGCGAGACGGCCAAAAATCTCCGTCATGCGATGGACGCGTCCGGTAACCATCGTGGCCGAGAGGTGGTGCGGACTGGTCACCAGGTTGGAGATGATCTCGGTATCTTCGGGATACGGGACGCATGGTTCGAGCACCCCGATCACGGTGGCAGACCGATCCCCAATGCTGCCGAGGCGAATGGTCTTGCCGATCACCGAAGGGTCCTTGTGAAGATCGTTCGCCCAGAAACGGTACGTAAGAACAACGACGCCGGCTGCTTGAGCGCCGTCGTCTTGAGGTCCGATGAGGCGGCCGAGCACGGGGTGAAGGCCCATGACGTCGAAATAATTGCCGCCGACGACGCCACCGCGAATGGATCGAGGCTCGCCGAGGCCGATCATGGTAAAGCCCATGGCTGAGAAATCGCCAAACGCGCTCAGGGTCTTCATGCCGGCGCGCAAATCCTGTATCTCGGGTACGGAAAACGCGACGTTTTCGTCGCGGAGGCCGGGGGCGCTCTGTCGCATGTAGACCAGCCGGTCCTCGTCGCGGTTGACCAGCGGCTTGAGCAGGACTCCGCGCACGAGAGTGAAAATGGCAGCGTTCGCGCCGATGCCGAGCGACAGAGTAAGGACCACGGCGATCGCCAGTCCTGGAGTTCGAATCAACGAATGCGCGGCAACTCTCAGATCGCGAACGAATGACATGTTCTTACCCTCAGTGAGGGTTTAGCACCACGTGTGCCATTACCAAGCGCCACATTACGAACAACTTACTGCGCGGGCGTCGGTCCGCGCTGTCCAATCGGGGACACCCCATCACAAATCTGGACACCAATCACTCTGATGCTACGGGAGTTTTGTTACAGGCCCTTAGCAGGCAAGCTGATCGCGCGTCAGTTTCAGGCCGTTCAGGTTTCCAAGCGCCGTTACCGCTACGGATTCCGTCTTGAAGAATTCGTTGGCAAGCAGTTGCACGTCCTCGGCGGTGACGGCTTCGATCTTCGCGATCAGTTCGTCCAGATCGTAGAAGCGGTCGAAATACATTTCCTGCCGCGCGAGGTTCGACATGCGCGACGTGCTCGATTCGAGCGATAACATGAGGCTGCCCTTGAGCTGCGCTTTGGCGCGCCGCAATTCTTCATCGGGCACGATGTCGGCCTTCATTTTGCGGAACTCGCTGACTACCGATTGCACTACCTTCGCTGCCGAAGCCAGCGAAGTGCCCGCATAAACAGCGAGGCATCCGGTGTCGCGATACGGATTGAGGTCGCTATAGATCGAATACGCCAATCCCTGGCGCTCCCGGATGTTCTGGAACAGGCGCGAACTCATGCCGCCGCCGAGAAGCGTGTTGAGAATGTATCCGGCATGGCGCTTCTCGTGCGCGATGGGATGAGCGGGCACTCCGATGCAGAGCTGCACCTGCTCGAGAGCCTTCTTGTTGCGCAGCGTAATGCGCGAAACGATCTTGGGCGCCGACGAATGAAAGCCGTTGCTCATCGGCTTCATGTGCTGGAAATGTCCGGTGACCAGTTCGACAAAGCGGTCGTGATCGAGGTTGCCGGCGGCCGAAACGATGATGTTGCCGGGCGCGAAGCGATGCGCATACGCGTCGAGGATGGGATCGCGCTCAAAGCGCTTTACTGTTTCCTTGGTGCCGAGGATCGGCTTGCCGAGCGGATGGTCTTTCCAGAAATTCTGGGTGAAGATCTCGTGGACGAGGTAGTCGGGATTATCTTCGTCCATCTTGATTTCTTCCATAATCACGCCGCGTTCGCGGGTAATGTCGGCGGCGTCGAATACGGGATTCAGAACCAGATCGCTGAGAATGTCGAGCGCCGTGGGAATGTGTTCGTCGAGGACCTTGACGTTGAAACAGATACATTCCTTGGCGGTGAACGCGTCCATGTTGCCGCCGAAAGAGTCGACTTGGCGGGCGATTTCCTCGGCCGTGCGGTGCTTCGTCCCTTTAAAAACCATGTGCTCGATGAAATGCGAGATGCCATTCCACTCGGGAGCTTCATCGCGCGAACCGGTTTGCAGCCACACGCCGATCGAGGCGGAGCGAATATGCTGCATCTGTTCTGTAATGATGGTCAGACCATTGGGCAGGGTCTGACGACGGATGTTGCGGACTTCCTTTACCATTGCCACTTCGCTTCCTGTTGCCTGTATCTGGGAGAATATAAAGACTGTCGAATGCGGAACCTTATCTATTCTGACATAGCGCCAGAGGGTGTGCGAGAATACTTTAGTCATTTAGAATCAGCAGTTTGAATAGGGTTGACAATGCCGGCGTCGGTCGCTTTGGCGCACAATAAGAAGATAGGTCTACTATCGGAACTGCAGTGGAAGGTATGACGAATTCAGCCAAAACGGCGCTCTTGGGGCTCGATCAGACGGAACTGCGATCGCTGATGGAGAGTATGGGGGAGTCCGCATACCGTGCGAAGCAGATTTCCGAGGCTGTTTACCGGCAGCGGGTGGATTCCATCGATCAGATTTCGACCTTGTCCCAGGCTCTGCGGTCCAGACTGTCGGAAAGCGGCGTTGCAATCGGTCTGCCCACGATTGAAAAGCGGTTCGAATCGCAGGACGGCACGGTGCGATACTCTGATTGACTGTGCCGATGGGCAAAGTGTCGAAACCGTCTGGATGCCGGAAGGCGACGGCGGGGAAGCGGGCGATGGGAGCGAAGCCGGGGAAGTGGCGGAATCGCAGATCCTAATTGAAGAAAGACGACGCGAAGTCCGGGGCGAAACCAAACCGCCGTCCGATGCAGGGACAAAATCAAGGGCGCTCGACCATCTGTATTTCGAGCCAGGTCGGATGCGCGGTCGATTGCCAGTTTTGTCTAACGGCACAGCTTGGCGTGAAGCGCAATCTGACGGCGGGCGAGATCGTGGGCCAGGTCTGCGCGGTGCTCAAGGATCAGCAAGTATCTCCGCCCGAAGACCGCATCAATCTTGTCTTCATGGGAATGGGCGAACCATTCCTCAACTACGAAAATTTCGTGAAGGCGGCGCGCCTGCTAGTGCAAGAAGTCGGAATTGCAGAGCGGCGGATGACCGTTTCGACGGCGGGGATTGTGCCGCGCATCCATGACTTCGGAGAAGAAACGATCCGTCCGAAGCTGGCGATTTCTTTGAATGCGCCGAATGACGAGTTGCGCACGCGCATCATGCCTCTGAACAAAAAATGGAATCTGGAGCTGCTGATTGCGGCGGCGAAGGCGTATCCGTTGCGCACGCGCGAGTGGATCACATTTGAATATGTCCTGCTTGGTGGCGTGAACGATGAACCAGTTCATGCGAGGGAAGTGGCGGAATTGTTGCGCGGATTGCGCTGCAAGGTGAACCTGATTGCGCTGAATCCGGGGCCGGGGATCGACTTCACGACGCCGGATCCGGCGAAGGTCGCTGAGTTTCAGGCCACGTTGCGCAATGCGGGGATCCCGGCATTTGTGAGGCGTCCGCGCGGGCGCGACATCTACGCGGCGTGCGGGCAGCTTAAGCGAACGGTTGAGATTGCCACAGCACCGGCACTGTAGAGTCCTTGCTGCGGGAAGGCGGCAGAAGCTTCCGCCGGCAATTCCACCTGCAATAACAAAGATCCGTTTTCGTGGCGCTCGCAGATGAGCATGCCGCGGTGCTCCTGCAAAATTCCCTGGCAGGCACTCAACGCAAGTCCTTCTTCGGAGTCGGCAGGATTCGCTTGCGTCGCTTCGGCGGGAGCCGCGCTGACAGGATCGGTTGAAATCCGCAACATACACTGGTCGCCGCGTTTCTCGGAACTTATGCTCAGCCAGCGGCCTCCGCGCCCGCCCAATACATGCAGGCTGTTGGACACCAGTTGCAGGCAGACCTGCAGCAACTGGTTGGGATCTCCCAGCACTTTTGGCAGGGCTGGGATCGAACTGCGTGCGGACTTCGATCTTCAGCGTCTCCCACTGCGTTTGCGTAAGTTTCAGAGCGGTTCGGGCGAGCGTGTTCAGGTCGAGGGAAGATCGCGGAGCGGGCGTCTGGCGGGCGAAGCTGATCAGGCTGGCGACGAGCGACTTGGTTCGGCGAACGTATTGACCAATCTTTGCGGCCAAAGGCTGCTGGTCTTCGCTCAGTTTCGTATTCAACAACAAGTCGGAATATCCGAGCATGGCGGTGATCGGATTGTTGAGTTCGTGCGCAGCGCCTCCGACCAACTGCGTGATCGAAGCCAGTTTTTCCGATTGCAAAATCTGCGCCTGCAGGCGTTTCAGGTGGTCGAACGATTCGCGCGAATGATCGAGAAGTCGAATCAGTTCGCGATCAAGAATGCGCTGGCGCATGAAAACCATGATCCCCATCAGAAATGCGGCCAGAAGAGTCAAGGTGAGGCGGAAGACGCGGATGCGTGCGGGCACCTCCACGTCGGACATGGACCATGCGGCAAACGCCGGCAGCGAAAACACGGCGATCATGCTGAAACGCGCGACCCAGACTCCGTAAATTGTCGGAGCGCTCGCGGTGGTGGCATCGGCTTTATCGACTCTGGTGCGAAGACCGATCCAGGTAAGCGATGCCATCGAGACGACGAGAGGTATGTCGTAAAGACTGCCGGTGTAATAAACCTCGCGGCCGATGGCCCAGTTCGCCAGCGTCGAACTGACGGAATAGCAAAGTGTCATGGCAAAAAGGCCAGCGTAGATCTGCTTCCACTGCGTTTTACTGGTGATCCAGCAGGCGACCAAGCCAGTGAGCAATGCAAGTTTCTCAGCAAGGTAAACAGCATTCAGATTGCGGTTGTACGCGGCTACGTCGGGGATCACATATTGCCACGGCATCACGATGAGTACGTACTGATAGAACCACCAGACGAGTAACAGGGCGAAGTCAAGCTGTCCGATGCGGGCTGCGTATTCGTCGCGCGCCATGTGAGGACGCAAGGCCAAAGCGGCCATGAATGGCACGATGTGCAGGAACAGCACGACATCCCAGGTGCAGAGGTCGGGCACATCGCGGCGCAACACGACTTCGTAGATGGTCCATAGCATCTGGTACGAAAACCAGAGCACGGTGCCCAGCGTGATGAGCGACCAGAAGAGGCGAACTCGTCCCCGGGATTGCACCGCGAGCGGGATGAACGCGAGCGCCCCCGACAGCAGCAGCAGAGCCTGGATGATGTCACTGAACGCGGTAAGACGGAACGAACGGGGCAGCACAAGGGCGGTCAAGACCATCACGGCCACCGTGACGAAGGTTGCGGCCAGCCATAACCGGGATTTGTTGCTTAAAGACACACTTCCTCTGGGACATTTTAGTCACGTTCGAGCCGAGACCGCGGTTACTGTAGTAACCTATTCGCAAAGTTGGAAGCAAGACATTTCCCGTGTGCCAGTTGCCGTCTGGTAGTCTCACTTGCTGTTAAGCGACTGTTATTCAATAATGTGCAGCTTAGCCGCCACGCCGGTGGAGACCGACTCCATTGAATCCTCACGTTGAGCGCTACCGTCAGTCCTGGAGACTGAGAATTCCCGCGGATCCAGGGGAAACCCGCCGGATCGAACGGTGGCTGGCCACGGCGCGCGTCTTTCTGGCAGCTTCGACCCTGGTCGCGATCCGATATGACCCTACCGAGCTAGGACATTCCTGGGCCGCCTATGGGCTGTTCGTCTTTTATATGGCGAACGGCATCCTGATTTTGATGCTCCTGCGCAGACGGGAGCGTTCGACGGCGGCGTTCCGGTTCCTGGTGCATTGCGGGGATGTGCTCTGGCCCGCGGTGATTTCAGTTTTTGCGGAGGGTCCGAGAACTCCGTTCTTCCTCTTCTTCTTCTTTGCTTTAGCGGCCGCTGCGTATCGCTGGGGCCTGTGGGAAACGATGGGCACGGCGGTTGCCGAGGCCGTACTGCTGTGGATTGAGAGCTTCATCGTTCTCCACGTATGGCCGCAGGGGTCGTTGCCCTTGCGCGCGTTGACGGGGCTGCACATCAACGTCAAGGCGTTTGAGCCCGAGCCGTTGCTGATGCTGTCGGTGTACCTGATCGTGATGGGAATCCTGCTGGGCTATCTGGCGGAACGGCAGAAGCATCTGCGAGCCGAGAAGGCTGTGGTGACCGGAATTCTGTCTCGCATACGAGTGGAAGCGGGCCTGACGGGTACGATCCAGCAGATTTTTCACGAACTGCTCTCGATGTACGGGGCGACACGGGTGATGCTCGTGTCCCAGGAGATTCACAGCGAGCGTGTGTTTGTCGGCGAATTGCTGAAGTCGACCGGCACGGTTCCATCGGAATTTCACTGGCTGGAATCCGGATTGCGCGATTCGAAGAGCTATCTGGGAGCGTTTCCGGGAGAGGTTTGCTACGCCGCCGTCGACGGAGAGAAGTGGACGACGCTCGCCGTCGATTCCGAAGGACATCAAACTCCGGTTGAGGATACGGCGCCATTCTCACAACTGCGGAGCGTACAGGGATTCGATTCACTGGTGACCATCGGATTCATCTTTGGAAGCGAGTGGCGCGGCCGGATCTTCCTCTTCAATCCGACGTGGCGGGGAGACAAGCAGGAAGAACTTCGCTTCCTGCTCGACATCGTCCACCAGGTGGGGCCGGCGATTTATAACGTTTATCTTCTGCACCGACTGCGGCGCAGGGCGGGTGCGGCGGAACGTGCGCGGTTCGCGCGCGAGTTGCACGATGGAGCGGTGCAGTCGCTGATTGCCGTCGAGATGCAGGTCGACGTGATCCGGCGGCAAGCTGAGGCTGCGAAGCCGATTGGCGGGGAATTGAGCCGTATTCAAGGCCTGCTTCGCGAAGAAGTGCTAAAGTTACGCGAACTGATGCAGCAGATGAAAGCGATCGATGTCGATGCGCAGCGTCTGCTCGGGGTCTTGAACGATACGGTGGAACGCTTCCAGCGCGAGACGGGAATCAGCGCGCGCTTTGTGACCGAGTTGTCGGTGCTGGATATGCCGCAACGCGTGTGCCGCGAGATCCTGCGGATCGTGCAAGAAGGATTGGTGAACGTAAGAAAACATAGCGGAGCGCGCCATGCACTGGTGCGCTTGGGTTCGAACCCGGAGAAGTGGACTTTGACGGTTGAGGATGACGGAAAAGGATTCCCATTCTCGGGCCGTTACAATCAAGAGCGGATGGATGAGGACGGGAAAGGCCCTATGATCATTAAGGAACGGGTCCGTTTGATCGCAGGTGATCTCACGGTAGAATCAAATCCCGGACAAGGCACGCGAGTGGAAATCACAGTGCCGCGGAACGGGGGCGTACCGCATGAATTTTAGAAAGACGCAGCAAGTTCGCCTGGTAATTGCCGATGACCATCCGATTTTTCGCGATGGGTTGCGGCGCTTGCTCGAAGCCGAAGCAGATCTGAAAGTTCTCGGCGAAGCTTCGGACGGCGCGGAAGCCGTGAAAATGGCGCGCCAGTTGAAGCCTGACATTCTGCTGCTCGATCTTTCGATGCCGAAACATCCGGGCCTCGAAGCGTTGCGGGAGTTGAGTGTGCCGGCCAATGCGACTCCGGTGCGCGTGATCCTGCTGACCGCGGCTGCGGAGAAGAGCCAGATTGTCGAAGCATTGCAGTTAGGCGCACGCGGCGTGGTGCTGAAAGATTCCGCGACGCAATTGCTTTTGAAGGCGATTCAGACGGTGATGGCCGGCGAGTACTGGGTGGGACGCGAGAGCGTTTCGAACCTGGTGCAGTATCTGCGAACGCTGATGCAGTCTTCGCACGACGAAGCCCGCCAGAAGAAATTCGGCCTGACGCCGCGCGAACTCGAGATCGTGTCGGCGGTGGTGGCGGGATATTCCAACAAGGAGATCGCGGAGTATTTCAAGATCAGCGAAGACACCGTGAAGCATCACCTGAGCAATATTTTCGACAAGCTCGGGGTCTCAACGCGGCTGGAACTCGCACTGTTTGCGGTAAATCAGGCGCTGCCACTCAAGAGCATCGCCTGATCTCAGGTTTTCGCCTGAGGCCGGATGTGGCACTTTTGGGCCATTGGCGGAAATACACCCTGCGACTAGGATATCTGGATACGCACTAGCCTGAATCTGTTTCCGTGGCGTGCTTTTACCCTAAAGGTTTTGTTTTATTTAGTTTAGCGCGTATCGAGAAAAGAGGAGCCCGTGGCAAACTATCTGCAGCAGCTTTGGAAAGATGAAAGTGGCCAGGACATCGCCGAATACGCGGTTATGCTCGCTGTAATTCTGGTGATCGTTGTCGGCACGATTCGTCTGATCGGTTCGAACGCCAACAACGTGTTCTCGCAGGTTGGCAGCTCGATCCAGTAAGCCGTCCGTCCCAAGGACTGCGACGATCGGCTCTTGGCAGTGGGTACTCCTCCGCGTATTTCCAGCCTGAAATCATTCTGTCATCAAAATCAAGTGCACTCTTGTGGGCGGGCGTTGGCGCGCCCTGGGTTTGGTCGCCAGCTTTCGTGGCCCACTCCTATCGATTCAGGCAGTCGCTGTAGCGCATTCGCGGGTTAAGACCCGTTCGTGCCGAGCTCCAGCAGGAGCCGATCCCGCGTTTTCGCGAACGTCTTGCCCAATGAAAACTGGCGCCCAATTTCCGCAGTCTCTTGCGAAGAATGGGCGCCGCGTCTTGTTTTCGTGTTATCGAGAGCGGACTTGCACGCACAACAGTGCGTCAGCGAATCATCAATCCCCGACACGACTGTTTTCCGTGGCCACTCCCGCGATGTTGCCCGTAAACGTTCCGGTCGCGGCGAAAAATGCTGGATTCCCCAGAGCGTCGATCAACACCGTGCTCACTGTTTCCGTCATCGTAAGGTTTCCGGATGCGTGCAGGAAACGGCCGGTTCCGCCCACGATCTGAAACGTCAATGTGCAGTGGGCCAATCCGGTCACGAGATCAATGCAATCGCCTCCTTGTGTCAGATTGACCTCGAGGAGACTGCCATCCTCGAAGCGAAACACGCCAGCTCCCGAGAGTTCTGGAAGGAAAAGCTGAGTTGCACCGGAGCACGTGGGGGAAGACCCGGGCAAATTCGAGATCGCTCGCAGATTCCTTACTGTGAACGCGCCCAGCGTGCCGCTCCCGGCAAAGTTGTCGCCGTCGTTGCTGGTATTGGGTTGCTGCAGGTTCGTGGGGCTGGTTTCAGAGGTTCCCGAAAACGTCATCTTTACGTGTAGATCAGACGCCTGTGCCGCGGCTGTCACAACAGTGAAAGCCAGTGCCGCGATCGCAAATTGCTTCATTGTTCCCCACCCGGAACGGAGCAGAACTGTCCTGGCAGAGTCGATTCGTGTTGAGCTTTTCATCTGGTCTTCTTCATTACCGAGGCATCGAGCGGCTTTCCTATTCATGGCTTCCTCCTCAAATGTGTGCTTACCAAAACCAGGCGGTTTCGGCCCAGGTTCTGTCTGTTTCACCATCGCGTCCCTCGCGGCTCCGGGTGCGAAAGCCTGCACAGCATGCCGGAAAGCCCGATTAAAATCCTTCGCAAGGTTCTGAGGATTTCTGATTTTTTCTCGGTGTTTGGGTAACAGACAGAAAACAAAGGTTGGATGAGAATTTGACTTTGCTTCGGGGCCGCTTCGACTGGGGAAGCGTGCTACAATCCGCTCCCCAGCAGGGACTTTGTATGGCGGCGACCGACAGCCAGAAGCTCAAGGAATTCTACGAGTTCGGCCCCTTTCGCATTGATCCGGAAAAGGAAACATTGCTGCATGCAGGCGAGCCCGTCCCGGTTCAGCCGAAAGCCTTTCAAATTCTTCTAGTGTTGGTTCGTCGCTACCCGCAGGTGGTCACCAAAGACGATTTAATGAAGGCGGTTTGGCCCGACAGCTTCGTGGAAGAGGCCAACCTGAGCCGCAACATTTTTCTCCTCCGGAAGGCGCTGGGCGACAGCCCGCAAGATCACCAGTACATTCTGACCGTGCCTGGGCGCGGATACCGCTTTGCCGAGGATGTACGGTCGCTGCGGCATCCGGAAGTGAGCGTCATTGCCGCTCAAAACCCCGGAACGGAGGTGGAAAAAAGAGAGACGAGGTTATGGGGATGGATTGCGGCAGGGGGCGTCGTCGCGCTCATGATCGGGTGCGCAATCTGGCTTCTGCTGCATCGCCGCCCGGTTCTTTCCGAGAAAGTCACGGTGGTGATTGGCGATTTCGAGAATTCGACCGGCGATCCGGTCTTTGACGGCACACTGCGGCAAGGCCTGTCGGTCCAGCTGGATCAGTCGCCCTTTTTGAGCCTGATTTCCGATGACCGCATCCAGGAGACGCTACTTTTGATGGGCAAGACACCGGATCAACGTCTTACGCCTGAAATCGGGAGGGAAGTCTGTCAGCGCACCGGAGGTGGCGCGGTTCTGAATGGCTCGATTGCGAGTCTGGGTAGCCAGTACATTCTCGGCTTGCGCGGCGTGAGCTGTAGCACGGGGGATGTTCTTGCCGTGGAACAGGAAACGGCCGATAGCAAAGAAAAGATACTCGCCGCATTGGATCGGGCGGCCGCTAAGGTGCGTGAAAAACTGGGCGAGTCACTCAGCACGATCGCAAAATTCGACACACCGCTCGAACACGCCACGACTCCCTCGCTGCCGGCCCTGCAGGCTTATACGCTGGGACGTAAAATGATGGTGGTCAACGATCGCTTCAGCGATGCCGTGCCGTTTTTTCAAAGCGCCATTCAGCTCGATCCGAACTTTGCCATGGCCCTGGCCGCAATGGGATCCACTTATCGAAGTCTCGGAGAAACCGAAGTGGGAGCAGAGTATATACGCCGGGCTTACCAGCTGCGGGCCAATCTAAGTCAGCCGGAAAAGTTCTACATCGAGTCAACCTACTATCACTACGTAGCGGGGGACTTGGAAAAAGCGCGCCAGGTTTATGAACTGTCAGCGCAGATGTACCCGGGATACTCCGGAACTCATCTCCGCTTGTGGGTCCTCTACTCCGAGCTTGGGCAGCAAGAGAAGGCTTTGAGCGAGATTCAGGAAGCCATTCGGCTCGACCGATCGAGAGCCATCGATTACGTCAACCTGATCGAGAACTATACTGCGCTCAATCGGATCCAAGACGCCCGGGCGGCCGCGAATGAGATGCTGGCGAAACAGCTTGACCCGCCGGCGCTGCACAATCGGCTTTATCTGTTGGATTTCCTCGAGGGTAGCGTTTCGGGCATGAAAGACGAAGTTCGATGGGCTGACGACAAGCCGAACGTGGAAGGAGATCTACTTGAACTGGAGGCCGAAACGACCGCCTCCGGAGGACGCATAAGGCAAGCGCGGGACATTTCGCGGCGCGCCGCCGAAGCGGCGATACAAGCGAAACAGAATGAACGCGCCGCGACATTCGCCGCCAATCAGGCTCTCTGGGAGTCGCTGATGGGAGACACGACTCCCCCACGGCGGGATGCCGATTCCGCGCACATCTCCAGCGGATCAGATACGGAGTATGCGACTGCATTAGTCCTGGCCTTTTCCGGAGCAGACGCTGTTGCTGAAAACTTAGCCGATGACTTGGCTAGGCGTTATCCGGACAACACCGTGGTTCAATTCAATTTCCTTCCGACAATTCGCGCTCAGGTTGCGTTGGGCAAAAATGATCCAAAGAACGCCGTCAGCCTGCTTCAGTCGGCTGCGCGCTATGAACTTGGAAGTCTGCGGTGGATTCCGCTCGGGCCGGTCTATGTAAGAGGAGAGGCCTACCTCGCCGACCACAAATGGAGAGAAGCTGCCGCGGAGTTCCAAAAAATTCTGGACCACCGTGGAATTGTCGTCAACCATCCGTTCGGGGCGTTAGCGCATTTGCAGATGGCAAGAGCGTATGCCGGGGCCGGCGACGTGGCGAATGCTAAGCAGTGCTATGAGGATTTTCTGAACCTCTGGAAAGACGCAGATTCAAACCTACCTCTTCTGAAAAAAGCGAAAGCCGAATACTCAAAGCTACACTGATACGTCAATTGGAATTGGCAATTCCTAAGTAGCGATCGTTGAGCTCCGGATGCTGGCGTATATTTTCCGAACGAAATCAGCGGGCTGTGCCGTCACGCCTCCGTCCTACTGCGAAAAATGAGAAGACCAGTTCGTCGCGGAGGCATAACGTATGCCCGGCGATTGAAGCCGTCTTTATTCCGAAGGCATTCTGAGAGACGGCGAACTTGCCTTGTGCGCGAAATCCAGTGGACAGCAAATTAATCGACGCGTCGAATCCGAAGGAGTTGGTGACGCCGTGCAAGCGCAGACTGCCCTCGACCCGCGCATCATACTGACTGTCGTTCACCTTGCGGGTCGCCTTCCACTCGCCCTCGAATACGATCTCCGGAAACATCTGCGTTTCGAGAACCTGTGAATGCATGATGCGGAAGATTTCGCGACGGTCGCTCTCTCGAACGTCGTCCACCAGGCGCAAGCCCTGCGGATTGACCTGCACCATCACGTTGCCGCGCAGCGGATCTTCTGAAAGGAGTTCGGCTTCGGCGCTCCATTGGTTGATTTCAAATTTTGGCGAATGGGCCACGGCCGAAACCAGGCCACTGGCAAATGCATGAACGCGAAAAAGGCTCCGCTGTGGTTCAACCACATAGGCGCCTTTGTGGTCCTCGCGATGCTCGGACAATCCAACTCCAAATGCCGCACTCATAAGATCTCCCTTGCTTTGCTTCGAAGTATTTGAGTCAATTCGCGATTTCCGAACGGGAATCCCCACAAAGCGAGAGCGCTTCCCAAGTCGTCTAGTTCCCACTTGCTAAGACCGGCCAGGGTTCGCTCAAAGAAGTTGCTTGTTGTGACAATCGTCTCGAACGCATGGAAAGACAACGGTCCCTAGGTATCAACCGTCATCAGTTACGATCTGCCACGTTTACTGAGCTGGGACGGAAACGATGGATCAGGCAAGAAACGTGTATAGGGGTACTCCGATAGGAGAGGGTTTGGCGGGAGAACGGGTGCAATCTCTATAAAAAGACGAGCGACTCGGGTGCCCTCTGCTTGGATCGGTGTTCAAGCTGACAAATCGGCCGTTTTGACAAATGCGGCCACTGCGCTTACGCGAGCACAGTGGCCTTGTGATTGCCAGACTTTCAATCCGAGTCTGGATCAAAAGCCCGACGCTTTCGTAGCTTGATCTCCAGATCCGACAAGTTTCCTGCACCGGACCGAAAGCACTATTTCATCGCGCTGGTCGGCATAGGCATGTCTGAGTTGAAGATGTCGCAGGAGGTCTTCCATGCGCCGTTCACTTTTTTCTCCACGAGCATCCACTTGCCGTGGTCGATGTGCGAACCATCCGCGGCTGTGATCTCATAGGTTCCCTGGCCGTAGCCCAGGTCGCCGCTGGTTTCGGCGGAGGTGACGGTGATCTTGGCCTTTACGGCGCCTCGATCCCTGCCCTCCTTGAGCTGTTCCATGATGGCATCCGTGCCCTGTGCGATTTTCCGGTTCGGAGGCATGCGACAGGCGTCGGAAGCGTACAGCGCGACGACGCCGGCGAGATTGCCGGCGTTGTACTCTTTTTCCCATGTGGCGGCGCGTCCCGCCACGTCCGATTTATCGGCAGCAACTGCCGGAATCGCGGCGAGCGCCGCAGTCAGCATCAACACGAATGTGGCCCCAAGAATTCCCTTCATGTGTGAGCCTCCCCTTTTTTGATTTTCTTTACAACTTCTCGCGGATGCTACAGCTTTGACCGGGCAATAGCAAGAAATGGGAGAGACCGATTCGTGGCGCAGTTTGGGGTTTCAGGGGCATGTTCGCTCGTCGATGGCGTCATCCTGAGGGCAGCCTTCTTCAGGCGGAGCGAAGGATCCCCGCTACGACGCTGACTGCCACGGGAGATCCCTCGGCCCGCTGGTAAAAACGCGGGCTCTTCGGGATGACGCCTCGTGAATTCCGGGTTCGAACTGATCCACTACCGGAACCGGCACAATTACTGATCGGTGCCCACGAGTTGGACCGCGTCGATCTCATCCCATCCGGGGACGACGTTGGTGGCGAGCGTAACCTTGACGCGAGCGACCGCGAAAGAAGTTTTAGGGAATTTCGCGATGAGGTAGTTCAGATCTTTTGTTGGATCGTTGCCTTGCCATACGGCGTGGGCCGTGCCCTGATCGTCGTAAACCTCAATCTTGATGACCGCGCCCGAGCCGCAGGATTCGCGAACCCGGACCTCGGTCGCGTGCACCGGTTTGGGATATTTGAGATCGAGCCACTCAATGCCACTATCCGGCGTTTTGGATGCCCAGGCCGCCCCGTTGTCTCCGTAGGCGTCGACGTTGGGAGCGCCGGTCGCCTGATTCGCTGAAAACCCGGCCGTCTCTTGCGCGTCATTGTAGGTTGAGGATGCGGTGGCCTGAATTGCCCATTGGCCATTGGGATCGTTCTTGATCTCGTCTTGCTTCAACGCCCATTCGGCGGCATTCAGTTTAGCGCTGGCTTCGGTGGCCGCGTCGGCGGCACCGGAAGGAGCAGGATTCGCGGAAGGCGCCGCCGGGGTGGCGCTCGGGCTTGCCGCGGGCTTGCTTGCGGAGTCGTCCTGCGCAGTCCCGCTTTTCTTGCAACCGCTCATCATTACCACGGAAATAAGACAGCAAATTACTGCTGGATAGATTTTCATGACACGCCCCTTGTCAGATGACTCCGAATCTTACACGATTTTCTTTGGCCGACGCGAGTGAACGGGCCGCCGGAAGCGGCGCTGTTGCGGCAGCGGACAGCAGATTCCTCGCGTTGCTCGGAATGACAATATCTTTCAGGATTGTGACGGGTTGGGGGTGGCTGGAGCGGGAGTAGTTCACGCGAGATCCCTCCACCAGCTGAAGGCGCTGGTGTTCGGGATGACGCACTCGTGGCTTAGTTCGGCATTTGTCATAGTCGGGGGCGACAGCGAATCTGCTTTTCGCTTGCAGCGTCTATTGCGGCAGCGGACAGCAGATTCCTCGCGTTGCTCGGAATGACAAGACTCTTCAAGATTGAGTCGGGCTGAGAGTTTCTGCGGCGTGGCTGGAGCGGGAGTACTTCAGGCGAGATCCCTCCACCAGCTGAAAGGCGCTGGTGTTCGGGATGACGCCGTCCGAGGGGATCAGTGGGATGACGCACTCTGAGCCGGAGCAGGCGGACTAGGTGAACAGATCTGGGCCGGGACGCCAGGTGCCGTCCGCGGTTCCGTAAGGGCTGGCAACGACGACCGTGTAGCCATCCGGGTCGCGCATCCAGCACTCCCAGTGGTTGGGTCCGCCGTCGCCATCGGCAGGGTTGCGGTGGCGGGGAAGAATGATCTCGACGCTCATTTCGCCGGCGCGCTCCATCACCGCATCGAAGTCCTCCACCTCGAACCAAAGTAGGACGCCATTGCCGTAGGGCTTGTCGGCGGGGTCGCCGATGCGGCCGTGATGGTGCTCGACTTCGAAGCTGTGCAACTGAAGCATGAGGCGGCCATCCTTCACCAGCTGTTCGTATTGCTTGCCGCCATGAGCACTGCGGCAACCTAACAGGCGCTGATACCAACGGCTGCTTGCTTCGACGTCGTTCACACAGATGAGAGGTTGAGGCTGCATTCGGGTCCTGTTTCAAGGCATCCGCGCGGGAGTAGTCCAGGGCGGAGGCTCTGCCCGACATTATAGACAGGCTGTGACCGTGGCTGAATTCGGTCATTCTGGGGGCGAAGCTGCTTTAGCTTGCAGAGCTATTGCGGCAGCGAACAGCAGATTCCTCGCGTTGCTCGGAATGACAACGTCTTTCAAGATTGTGACGGGTTGAGGGTGGCTGGAGCGGAGTAGTTCACGCGAGATCCCTCCACCAGCTGAACGGCGCTGGTCTTCGTGATGACGCAGTCTGATAAACAATTCGCCTGACTCTCAGAGGGGCGACAACGAATCTGCTTTCGCTTGCAGAGCTATTGCGGCAGCGAACAGCAGATTCTTCGCGTTGCTCGGAATGACAACGTCTTTCAGGATTGCGACGGGTTGAGGGTGGCTGGAGCGGGAGTAGTTCGCCCGAGATCCCTCCACCGGCTGAACGGCGCCGGTGTTCGGGATGACGCAGTCTGTGTGGGACAACGGCGCTGGTGTTCGGGATGACGCAGTCTGATAAACAATTCGCGTGATCCCGACCAGACTAAAAATTGGTGCCCAGACGCAGGGCGACGCTGCGTGAGGGGCCAATCGCATTTCCTGAGAAGAGGCCGCCGAAGTCGATGACATTGAGAACATCGGTCAGGTTTTGGCCGTCGATTTGAAAGTGCACCATCATGCGATCGGATTTGTAGACGACCGCACCGGCGGAGGCGTTCACCTGAAACGCAGGGAGGATGCGTCCACGCTCGAAGTTAATTCGATCGATGACCTGTTGGCCGTAAATTTCTGCCGGGCCGCCGGGGCCATAAATGCATTGTGGAAGAGTTAAGGTCGGGTCGCATTGGAATTCAAAAGGCAAGCCCGTGTCGTATTGAACTCCTCCTCCGATCCAGAATCGCGGTGTAGCTTGGTAGCGAAGACGTCCGCGAACGGTGTTGCGCTGATCCTGGGAATCGGGGAAGTGTCCGCCTGGCGGCAGGCCCTGCGCGTCGTCTCCCAGAAATAAACCGCCGGTGACCGGATACCAGACGTTTCCGACCTGGTAGGAATAGCTTAAGAATCCTGAGAAGCGATGCCAGTCGGGCAGGTCCAGCTTCGCTTCAGCACCGTAGACGATCGACTTGCGAAAGCTGATGGGAAAACTCACACCGGTGTTGTCGATCTGATCGTCGTCCGCATAATTGGACACCAGCCGGCGAAAGTAATTGGCGTCGAGCTTCAACTTTCCCAGAAATGTCTTGGTCAAACCAGCTTCGTAGTAATTTCCTTCGGAAGGCTCAACCGGGAGCCGCAGAAAACTGGTTGGATCGATGGATTCGACGTGCGTGGAACTTGAGAGCAGGATGTTCTCAAACGACGGAGTCTGAAACACCCGGTCGTAGGAGAAGTGCACCAGCAGGCCGGCAGCCGGGAAATAACGCGAGACCGAGAGGCGGGGCTGTGCCGAGTGGCGGTTCAGCACGAGTTGGTAGTGGTCCCAGCGAAGCCCGGCGCTGATGGTCCAGTCCTTCAGTCGAATCCGGTCTTGCACGAACACCGATTGCTCGAGATCCGGCCTGTTCCCGAGAAAGCTGAAGTCAATTGGCGTGTCAACATCAAACCGGGTCGGGTCGGTGATGTGGTAGCGAAGATTTTCGTTGAGGAACGTGTTGTCCGATTCGAAGCCAATCTTCCATTCATTTCTGCCGCGGTTGATGGTTGCGGTTCCGCGGAAGTAGGCTTCGCGAAAGAAATTCTGCTGGAACACTTCAATCGGAGTCGATTCAGGATTGGAGTTGAAGCCAATCTCGTTGTCCCGCACCATGGTGCGAAAATCAGCGATCGCATTCGATGAGAACGTGTGCTGATAGGAAGCGATCCCCATCGTCTCGATGTTATCGGCCGTTTGCAGCTGGCCGTTCGCCTGCTGCTCCTGTTCATTCGGTAGCTCATAGCGCGAGAGCTCGTGACGGACGATGAAGCGTAAACGATCTTTTGAAGTCAGCTCGCGTTCGTAGTTGACCGAAAAATCTCCCAACGTGCCGCGGTTTGTGTAGTTCTGCGGGACCACAGGATTCAGGTAGTGGTCGGTCATGCTGCCGCTCGCGCTGGCTCCGAATGTGTTCTTCCCCCATGAATACTGCCCTTCGGCGGCGGCGCCGGCCGTATCGAAGCTTCCGCCGGAAAGCACAAGCTGTCCGTGGAATCCGGGCTGGGAATCCTGAAGCGTGTTTACCTCGACGACTCCTCCCATCTTGCGGCCGTATTCGGCGGGGATTCCAGCCGTGTAAATGCTCAGGGACTGCACATCGTCGGCATCAATCGCCGGTCCAAAACTTGGGGACCGGTTGTCCGTCAGAGGGATGCCGTCCACCACAAATTGTGTCTGATACTCCGATCCGCGCGGGTGGAGCACGGCGTTTCCTTCGTAGAGCCAGCCTGGTTGAGTGTTCACCAGATCCTGCAGGGAGCGGCCCGGAATCGAGCCAAGCCGGTTCTGAATAATGTCTGCGCCGATCTGACTCACGGAACCAGCTTGATCGGGATCGATCAGAGTATTGACGGCGTTAACCGTGACCGACTCATTGACGGTTGGCAGTTTGAGATGAAGGGCGTACACCGTCGGGATCGAGGAATGAATTTCCACAGACTCGTATGCGGGCGCAAAGCCGGGCTGTTTGGCTTCGATCCGGTAGATGCCAAACGGCAGACGCTGCAGATCTAATTTGCCGCGATCGGTTGTGGTCAGAGTCGTGCGATACGCGTTGGCGTCACTGGTGATCTCAACCGTGGTTTTGACGCCGAGGCCAGAAGGGTCGACTACTTTGAGGTGCAGTTCGCCATTGTTGCTTTGGCCCAGGAGAGGCGCTGAACAAAAGACGAGTAGCAACATCAGTCTTTTTATCATCAACGCTTGAATCTGACCCATTTGACCGTTCTTCGACGAGCCAAGAGGCAGACCCGACCGTGCTGGGGCCATTTAGATCGGGTGTGTGAAGTCCACATACCAAATTCCGTTGGATTTGTTCAATGTTTTTTTGATGGACGCCTTATTACGGAAGCGCCAACAACGTACTAAGTCGAACACGCAGGATCGGAACATGCGAAGTGCGACTCAGGATTGACGGCGACAATCGTTGACGCGATGTTTGGCGGTTCCCCGCAGGCAGCGACTGAACAAGATGATTCTTACACGAACCGCCACTGTGAAGCGTTAAGGGTACTTAAGCTGGCCTGCTGCGGCTTGGGGTTTCGTGTTCTTGATCAATTCCAGATCGAGCGTGATTGCCACTTCATCGGCGACCGCGACGCCGCCCGACTCCATCAATTCGTTCCAGGTGATCCCAAACTTCTTGCGGCTGATCTGGGTGCTGGCGCTGAGACCGATCTTCACGTTGCCGCGAGGATCTCGAATCGGGTCGGTGGGTCCATCGACATCGAGAACGACCTCCTGCGTCGTCGCGTTGATGGTGAGGTCGCCAGTCACTTTCAGCTTGCCCTCGCTCGCTTTGTCGACGCGTTTTGACTTGAACTTCATCACCGGGTAGTGGGCGATGTCGAAAAAATCGGCGGTCTTCATCTGGGCATCGCGCTTGGCTACGCCCGTATTGACGGTCGAGCAGTCGATGGTGGCGTCGACGCTCGCGTGAGCGAGATCTTTGGGGTCATAGTTCACGGAGCCGGTGATGCCGGTCATTTCACCGCGCACTGTCGAGATCATCATGTGACGAACGCTGAAATGAGCTCCGCTGTGATTCGGATCGATTCGCCAACTGGCGTCTTGAGCACTCAGGTGCAGCGACAAAATCACAGCTATGCCGAGAACAAGGACGCCGCGGCGTATTTTTGCGGGCATTGATTTACCTCGAAGGTCTTTATGAGTTCGATGGAGTGATACAGTCATTGCTTCAGAACGAGTACGCCCCACGGCCCACGGCTGGCTTTCACTTTCTGAGTTACTTTCTGAGTCGCCAGATCCACGACCGAGATATCGTTTGAGGGGCCGTTGGCGGTGTAGAGTATTTTTCCATCGGGTGAAAGCGCAATTCCCCACGGACGCTCGCCCACTTCAAACGATCCGCTGACGCTATTGGTCGCAGTATCGATGACGAAGACTTTGTGCCCGCGCCCGGTACTGACGTAGAGCTTCGAAGCGTCTGCCGAGAGCAGGAGTGCCATCGGCTTGATGACTCCACGCTCGCCCAAGGTAATCGTTTGAATCACTGCGTGCTTTGCGCAATCGACCACGGTTACTGCGCCGTCATTTTCGGCGTTCACGTATGCGCGCGAGCCGTTGGGTAAGAACGCAACCGAGCGCGGACGGTGTCCAACCTTGAATGTCTCGGCGACCTTTCCGGCCGCTATGTCGATGACTGAGATCGTTCCAGTGTTCTCAGACGTGACGTAGACGAACTTGCCGTCGGGCGTGACCTTGACTCCCTCGGGCTCTTCACCCACCACGAATGTCTTGACGACCTTGCCCGAGGAGATGTCGATCATGCTGGCCTTGGCGTCATCTTCGTTCGACACGAAAATGTAGCGTCCGTCGTTGCTAAGGTCGAAATTCTCGGGGTCGGAACCGCTTTGAATCAGCCGCAGAAGTTTGTTCTGCTGGACATCGAATACGCCGATACCGTCGGCGCTCTTGTCAGGTGGCGGAAGCTTGCTTTCGTCTACACCGGGGCCACCGATCGGAGAGCCGCTCAGGGCGACATAGAGCGTTTTTCCGTCCGGGCTGGCATGAATTCCGCGCGGGCGCTTGCCCAGCGGAATCGTCGCAACCACTTCGAGGGTCGAACCATCGATCACACTCAAGTCGCCTGAGTTTTCATTCGTTACGTAGATTCGAAATCCATGGTCAGCCGGGGCTTTGGGGACCGATCCGGCGGAGAGCGTAAGAGGCAGCAGGCAGAGTGCGAGAATAAGTGTCGTATGGAGAGGTTCATTGTTGTTCTCTGTGTGAGGCGAGAAATTGCGTTCGCCTCTGAAGTATACATTCCGATTTCCATGGCTCTGGCCGTTGTCTCGCTGCGGGGGCACAGACCATTTGCGCTGCACGCAAGATCCTTCGCTCCGCCTGAAGGGCGGCTCCGCTCAGGATGACGCCGACCGGCTTGGGCTGGTGGGATACGGAACAGGATGATGCCGACCATAGCGAACGGCTAGGGCCTTGATGCGCAGGATCGCTAAGGCTTGGGATGATCTGCGGTGTAGGGATGGCAGCAGGGTTTTTGCACGGGCGTGAACTCCATGATTTCAACGCGCGTCCCGTCGGGATCGTAGGCGTCCAGACTGTCTTTGCCGTCGCGGCCGACCTTCGGGTCCGTCGAATGTTGTGAGTCCACTGGAGCGAAGTGCTGCCGCCGCGGTGTGCACATCTTTAACGCCGAAGGAGAAATGGTTTTGTACCCCAAGCTCCTTGTGGTCGGCGTTGGCGGGAATGTTGAGCATGTATTCGATCCAGTCGGGACCGTCAGGCACCTGGAGTTCGTACCAGTCGGTGCCATCGTCTTTGAATCCGCCCTGCCAGTAGAGGCGGAATCCGAGGATATCCACGTAAAAGCGATTCTCGGCGGCCAGATCTTTAACGACAAAACCCGCATGGATCAGGCGCGAACTGATCTGTTGGAGCGAGGCCAAGGGGCGGTCTCGACGGTGGGCGTTGTACAAAAGCGACGGGATTTCCCTCCGCATCGTGAATGCGAAAAGATTGAGCGCCATCCGGCTCTTTCTGAATTGGATCGGGCGACAAGCCATGGGCGAGCAAGTAACGGTGCATGTCCGGGACGTTGTCGGTAGCGAAGGCGATCTCGGCAAGCCAATTCGCGTGAGCGTTCTTCTTTATTTCAGACGGGGCGGGTTTGAGCAGAACACGCTGGTTCGATGGACCCACAAGAAAACATGTGATCGGGCCGGTGAATTGAGGGCAGCCAACCGGGAGCCCGAGGTTGCCGGAGTAAAACCGTTTGGATTGTGCGACGTCTGTGACGTAAACCGTCACATGATCGATGCCGGTAATCCGGGGCCGTGGCGGTGGCTTCTGCTCCTGTGATGCCGCCGACAACTGCAGCGTCATGCACAGGACGAAAGAACTGACGGCGAACATCGAGGCGGAGGCGGCTTTAGAGCAGGGCATACACGAAAATCTTATCCCAGGTCGCTTTTGTTTAGATAGCTGCGCAGGTGAGGCGCATAAGAGTTCGAAACGAAGTCGCTGCGTTGGGTCATCCAAACGGACACGCCATCGTTCGCGCGCCAGTCGGCAAAGAGATTCACGCTCCGTGATACTTTGGTGATCGTGTCGATTCCGTACTACCACATCGATTCGTTTGCGAGCGAGTTATTCGCGGGCAATCCCGCGGGAGTTTGTTTTGTTGCAGCATTTCCTGACAGAGAGGTGATGCAGAAAATTGCTGCGGAAAACCGGCACAGCGAAACCGCGTTCGTGGTTGCTCGCGACGATGGCGATTTCGATCTCCGCTGGTTTACTCCGGTTATGGAAGATGACCTTTGCGGCCACGCCACCTTGGCTTCCGCCTATGCGCTTTCGTTGCGTGGACATAGTTCCTGGCCGGTTCGCTTCCACACGGTCAGTGGCGTGTTGATAGTGGATCGGGATCACGGCCGCTTTGAGATGGATTTTCCCTCGCGGCCGGCCGTATCGCGTGAACCTCCGGCCGGCCTGCTGTCCGCGCTGGGTCTGGAGGCGGCTGAGGTTCTACGCGATCCCCGTGACTTTCTCATTGTTGTCGACGACGTAGAGACAGTGCGAAATCTCAAACCGGATATTGCGGCTTTGTCGAAAATTGATTTGGGGCCCGGCGGGGGCGCCATTGTTACGGCTTCCGGTGATGGCGAGGTGGACTATGTGTGCCGCTTTTTCGCACCGGCGGAGGGAATCGACGAGGATCCCGCGACCGGATCGATCCACTGCGCACTGGTCCCGTACTGGGCGGCCCGCACAGCAAAGCAATCCCTTCGCGCGCGGCAGTTGAGTCCGCGCGGCGCGCAAATGTGGTGCAGGCTCGCCAGAGACAGGGTGAAGATAGCTGGCGAAGTGAAGCTATACATGCAAGGGACGATCAACCTGTGATTGAGATCGTCCAGCCCCGCTGCGCGAACTGCAACGAATCGTTGATGCCGACGCGTTACTTCTTGTAGGTCACGTTCTTAGTTTGAGGATCGACGCTGAGTCGCTGCTGGAATAGTTTCATCGCATCATCAAACTGTCCGTTTGCCGCCATATCCGCGAGGTCTCCGGCGCCGAGGCGCTTCAGCTTGTCGATTTGATCTTGACGGAGACTCTGCGCGCCTTTCACCAGATCGTTGCCGGTCCCAAGTTTTCCCTGGTTCTTAATTTCCATTTGATCACCCTCCATTTCGGTGAGGGCTGAATAGATTTCTTCGGCTTTTTGGCCGAACTTTCCGCGGTCGAAACCCGCATTGGCGAGTTCCTGGTTGCGACGCGCGTGGTTGGATTCGTGCATGATGACGTCGGCTGCAGTAGACGGCGACTTCAACGCATCCCGGCTAATCGAACTGCCGGTCATGGGTGTATCTCCGAGATCAGCCTGACGCGGGTCGTAGGAGAGCGCGGTGGCTCCGTCCCTGCCGATCCCATAAGCCTTCACGATGTCTTGCAGTGCGCTATCCACCTTTTTGAAAGCGTCGGTAACCCCTTGTTCCGCTTTTGCCACGTCATCGCTGTTCTTGCTAATGACGTTGATGTCGCTTCCGTGGTACGCGGCCGCCTTCTTTTTGGCGGCATCCAATTTTTGCTCGGCGTCGTCCACACCTTTTATTCCCGATTGCGACTCTCGATCCAGGTGGGCCAGCTTCCGCCTTCGACGGGGTTTTGAGCCCGGAGTCAGGACTCTTCAGATTTGCGAACTGGACGTTCTGCGCCCCGGTTGCAGTGGAGGTACTCACGCTGGTGGCAGATCCCGATCCTCCGTCATCCGGGCCGGCGTACATCAAGTGCTGTGGGGCGTTGCGCAACGGGTTGTCGAAAGATCCGTTGTGGTCGAGTTGCGATTGGACGAACATCTTCGCCAGGGGATCTCCCAAGGGCGCGGGAGGAAAACTGGATGGAGAATTCGTGACCGGCAGACCCGAAGGCGCCTGAGTTGCCGAAGTGTCAGGAAGGTTTATGTTCTGTCCGGGCTTGACGCTTCCGTCTACAAGTCCAGGGTTGGCTTGCTGCAGGTGATTCAGGTCGATTCCCAGACGCGCGGCGACTTGCGATAGATTGTCTTCTGCAAGTTTCACCGTAGCGGACGCATCGGTATTCGTCTCAGAGGCAAAATTGGAACTGCCAACACCATATACAGAAAGTGCCATTTCTATCCCCTTCGATATTCCCAGTTATCGTCTGGGCTTTGATCGAAGTTGCCTGTTTCAACTCGTCGGGGATCGAACGATGTCACGATCAGATTGGATATACGAACTGGGTATGAGCCCGCGACGTGGAGCGGACTGAATTCGTTGGACAGATCCAGAAAGCAAACGGCGCAGTGGACATTCGAGTCCTCTGCGCCGCGGTTGCTTGTGGTTCGGTCTTCTACTTCGCTTCTTCAGTGGTTGGAGTCGTGGTAGTCAGAGCCACTTTTTCGTTTCCGCTGCCCAGACGGCTGAGGTGCGGGAAGAACGGAGTGATTTCGAACTCCAGTTTTTCTTTCGCCGACGTCAGCGCGACTTGCTTGCCTTTGGCGAGTTCAACCTGATCGCTCCAGGGATCGACCTTGATGCGTCCGCCGAGCGGCAGAGCGGCGATCTGGTCGAGCTTCTTATCGTCGAGCGCCGGCGCTGAAGCCAGCAGCGTCCCCATCCGCATATTCTTTCCGTCCGAGAATGTATTGCCGAGGTGAGGACGAATCAGGTTCGGGAGCTGCGGACTCTTCTGTTCCAACGCTTTCAGGAACAGTCCGGCGTTGGCGAGCTTTTCTTTGTAGGGCGAATTCTTCAACATTTCGATCGCCTTGGCGTCGGCGGCAGCCTCATCCGACTCGTTGTGCTTGAAGTCGAGGCGCTGGAACGAATCCTGGTCGGGGAAGAAGAGTTTGTCGTTGAACGCCAGCTTGGTATCGAACGGATGTCCGAGCACGATGTGACTGAGTTCGTGCGCGAGCACCATGGCAAGCGAAGCTTCGTCGGGCAGAACGTCGAGCAAGCCGCGACTCATCACGATGGTGTGACCGATGGTGAAGGATTCGAGAGGCGACGTCAGCAAGACGCGGCAATGCACGTCGGCCTGCAGATCAATGTTGTTCGTGACCAGCAGGTTGTTGACGACCGTGCACAGAATCTTGTCGACTTCTCCCGGAGGCGCGAGCAAGCCGATTTTCTGCAGGCGCTCGACGGCGTTTTCTTCCGCCTGGCGTTCCCACATGCGTTCGGCCACGATCGGGGTTGCATCCGCGGCGGCGTCGCTCTGATCTTTCACAGACTGCGGAGCGTCAACCAGAATCTGGGTGAACTCTTCGTTCTTGCCCAGGTTCTTCAAGTCGTATCCCCAGAGGCGGGTCTGTCCGCGGAAGTGAAGCGTCTTGGTCAGTCCGGTCTTGAGGTTCGATTCTTCGGTGTAGACATAGGCGGGGAGCCACACACCCGGGCGCATGTTCAAGCGCCAGCTATCGAAGTGGAAGAAGAAATTGATTTTGGGTTGCGGCGAGTAGGTGCCGTTGAAGCGAACGATGTTGTAGTTCTGATCCTCAACCCAGATGCGTCCCATGAAGCGCGCGACTTTGTCGCCTTCGCGCGGCTGCACATCGATGACGAGGCAGCGAACTTCGCCCAAGAACTCTCGGCGAACGAAGTTGAATTTGTAATTCTTCTTCTGGAAATCGGTGTCCACGACAACCATCTGCGCGAAGCCCATCGGCAGGAAGTGCAGGGAATAGACGCCGGTAAGCTTGGTGAGCATGCGGTGTCCGAAGCCAGGCTGGCCGACGAAGGAGACGTCCTCGGGACCGGTGGACATGTCGAGACGTCCGAGAAAATATTTGTCGCTGACCGGCGTGAAGGTTCCGCTGGGCTCGGTTTTGAGATCCTGCAGATAAGTTTCGACCATCGGATGCATGTGGCGCATCTGGGCGATGAAGAAATGCTCACGCTGCACGACGCGATCGAGAACTTCATTGAGCGTTGCGGCGGCCGGACCGGGCGCTGGATTGGTATTCTGCGTCGTGACTGTGGCTGGAGTCGAGTCAGCCGGAGTTGCCGCCGTCGGTTTGTCGGGCGTCGGAGCCGCTGCCGCCGGTGGCGTGTCAGCTGGAGCCGCTTGCGCGTCCGCGGGGACAGCCGATTGTGAAGGTGGTGGCGTGGCGGGGGTGTCCTGCGCGACGGCAAGGAGACCACAGGTCAAAAGAAGAATGGACAACCCCGAACTCAAACGAGCGATTCGCATATGAACCTTCTGGGAGTATTAGTTATGCCAACTGGAAAATGATGTGTACAACGGCCGTCGAGTCAGAGGGCTGCCCGTCTTTCAATGCAGGCTTGAACCGGATCTGTTCGGCAGCGTGGACCGCCGCATCATCCAGACCGTGACCAAGTCCTCGAACGACTCTCAACACACGCAATTTGCCGGACGCTTCGAACACAACTTCGAGAAGAACCTCGCCTTCAACTTTCTGATTGCGAGCTTCTTCGGTGTAAGTGGGCACAGGCTTCGACAGGATTTCGGCCGGAACCATTCTTGCTGCCGCTTGTGCCGCAGGACGAGATTGTACCGTAGGTGGCGCCGGGACGTCGGCATCTCCGAATCCGGCTTGACGTACTGCTCCTGAAGATGCGGTGTGCGCAGTTCCCGTTGCTACGCCGCCGCCGAATCCTGTGCTGGCGACGACACCGCGAACACCTTTCGACCCGCCCGTTCCGTTGCCATAGCCAGGACCGGTTGGCATATCGAACCCGCCTGCGGACGCGATGTTGACTGCCTGAGTCTGCGTCGTTTTTGCAGGAACGCCGTTGGGATCGCCGAAACCTCCGGTCTGCACTTGCTCAGGAGCACGATTGATGGTTTGCGGAGCGGAACTGCCCGTGGAGAATACATTCGTCTTCACTGCCTGCTTGGGCATCACGGGCGCCGTAGTCGGCAAGGGATCTAGCTTCTTCGCAGCAACCTTTACTTCCGGAATAGGAGCCTCTTCGACAACTTTTGGTTTCGGCTGAGGAGTCGGAGCGGGCAAGCGCATCGCAGCGACTGGAGGCGGATCAAGCTTGGCCACGACAACCGGCTTTGGGAGCTGGCGCTGCGGAGTGTGATTTACCGGAACAGGCGTTGGAACGAGCTCGATGGCGTGATAGTCCTTCTTCGGCGGTTCCAGAATTTCGGGATGAAGAACGGGAATCCAGATGGCGATTCCGATAACAATGATTTGTACTCCGTAGCTGAGAAAAAACTCGTACCACGGCGCTTTCCACTCGGGAAGCGGCGAAAACAACATAGAATTTTGTGTTTGACGCAACGTCATATTGAACCCTAGGCTATAGGTGTTGAAAACACCAGTTTTGGCGTAAAAGTTTCCCCTAATTTTTGCCGAACGCTTGGGAGGGCAGGCTTTTCGAAGATCCTAAATCTTCCGTTAGAAGAAGTGTACTCTTCTGCCCGTAATCTTGCACGACAGAGGCCATTCCCATCCCAAAAGACCACGCGCAACATCCTTCTAAATCAGTTATTTATCCGCTGATGCAGAACTTGGCACCTGATTTTCGTCTCGCCAAGTACAAAAAAACTACACACCGGACGATAAGTTTCCAGCCAGAACAAATTGGGGGAGGGGGTTAGCGGAAATTGTACCGCAAATCGCTACGGTTTGGTCGGGCTGGCCGGGTTGTCGTTGTGGACCAAAACCCACGTCGTGAGCCCGATGACAGCGGCGCCGCCGGCGCCAACGGCCCATGGCGAATTCAGTACGCCGCCGCCCGCTGCAGGGACAGCTCCAGGACGTTCTTTGCGGTGTTTTTTCTTGCCGTTTTGGTCGTTATCGCCCGAGGAATCGTCTCGGCTGATTTGCTGTCCTTGGGCCAGCAAAACGGTTTGATGGCCGTCGCTGATGGTGAGATCGCCCTTACGCGCGGCAATGTGGACGGTTCCATCTACATCGGTGACGTTGAATTCCGTCCACGCATTGGAGACGGGTGTGACTTTGACATCGCCGGCAGTCGTTGCAACAGAGCGCGAGGTCGCAACCGTGACACCTCCGTGCTGAATGTCGAGCGAGGTGCCCTGGAATTCAATCAGCGAATCGGACAAGACCGTGATGCTTGATCCGGGCTGGTTGATGCTGGCAATGGAGTCGGAGCGAGTCTGGAGCAGGTCGCCAAAAAAAATGGCTGAAGAAGCGCGAGGAACGTGTGATCCGTTGACCCAGGCAGCACCGTTGGTGTGGAGCATCGCCGCGTTGGAGTCGGCGGCAAAAATTGAAGCGGGAAGCAAAAACAGTAGCACGCCACTAACCACACCGCGTAAAGCGGACCCATGCATTCCCATGCTCCGTTATTAACTCTGTTGATGACCTTTGATCGGAATCGTACCCTCCGCGTTGTTTCTGCGTCAATGACTAATGTGGGCGTCTGAAGTTTTTTCGGTGGAAAACTAATTGGGGCGATCGCGTATGTTGCACGCCGCATGAGGGTTGTGCTCATCGCCAGCGTTCGAAGGTGAACCACCAGATGACGCGGAGCCACTCGTCCAGGCAAGTCTTGGACCATTGGCGATGAGTCCACCAGCGCGAGCCGAATTGCGAAGCGTCGCGCGCGGCGGCAACGGAAATTATTTTTCCGGGAAGCTCGTGGCGGAAGATGCTGAGTGCGCGGCGCGTGTGATAGTCGGAGGTCACGATCAACACTCTTGAGCCTTGCTCATGGGAGAGGCACTTCTCCACATCGTGTGACTCGTCACGGGTCGACAGACCATCAATCGGGCAGACTCCGATGGCAGCTGCTTGCGGCAGGTGATCGATGTAATTCTGAGCCAGTTGGAGTTCGGTGAAACCGTACACCTTTGCGGCGGCGGGAACGTCAATCAAGACGCGGCGCGCCGAACCCCGGTTCAGGAGTTCGAGAGCACGGGCGATGCGATGGTCCATCTCTCCGGCCAGCACGACGATAACGTCGGAGGGTTGAGGGGAATCAACGATCAGGAAATTGCCCGCGTCTGCCGCGAAAACGACAAAAATGGCGAAGAGTGCCGCTGCACTGATCGCGAGCCGTCGTTTGGAGCCTGGTTTCATTGAAGAATCGTCATCCTTGCCAAGACCCAAATTGGGCTATCTTTATGATTTTGCTCGTTAGATCGCTGGGCGCAGCGCGGTGACTGGCATGCTAAAATTGCAGTTCCCCTAAGCAGTTCCCCTTATCCTTTTTTCTGGAAATCATCATGACAACTTCTGCCGCAGAGACTTCCTTCGACCAGCTTAAGGCCAAGATTCAAGCAAAACAGGCCCGCGTGGGCATTATAGGGTTGGGCTACGTTGGCCTGCCTCTTGCCCTGCTCTACAGTGAACAAAAATTCCAGGTCACCGGCTTCGACATCGACGCGCGCAAGGTCGATACGCTGGCAAAAGGCGGATCGTACATCTACCGCATTGCCAAAGAGGAGATCCAGGCGGCGAAGGCGCAGGGATTTACAGCGACTTCCGACTATTCCCAGATCTCTGCGATGGACGCAGTGATCATCTGCGTGCCGACGCCGCTGAATGAATATCACGAGCCTGACTTGAGTTTTATCACCGACACCACGCATTCGATTGCGCCGTATCTGCGCGCCGGGCAGTTGGTTGTGCTTGAGAGCACGACGTATCCGGGGACGACGGAAGAAGTGATGATTCCGATTCTCGAGAAAGAGAACAAAGCAGGTCTCAAGGCAGCACGGGCAGAAGCGCCGACGGGTAAAGAATTCTACGTTGCGTTCTCGCCGGAACGCGAAGATCCGGGAAACACGACGGTCGCGCGTCGCGATATTCCGAAAGTTGTGGGTGGATTGAATCCGGCAGGCTTCGGAACTTGCTGGAGCGCTTTACGGCGCAATCTTCAATCGAACGGTTCCCGTCTCGTCGCCTGCAGCGGCGGAGATGACTAAGCTGCTCGAAAACATTTACCGATGCGTGAATATTGCGTTGGTGAATGAGCTGAAACTGCTGTCGCTGCGCATGGGAATCGATATCTGGGAAGTGATCCAAGCGGCATCGACGAAGCCGTTCGGCTTTCATCCGTTTTATCCGGGGCCGGGATTAGGCGGGCACTGCATTCCCGTTGATCCGTTTTATCTTTCGTGGAAAGCGAAGGAGTGGGACTTCCGCACGCGATTCATCGAGCTCGCGGGCGAGATCAACACGAATATGCCCTACCATGTGCTCTCGTCGGTGGGCGCCGCGCTGAACAACCACAAGAAGGCCTTAAATGGCGCGCGTGTGCTAGTGCTTGGGGTGGCGTACAAGAAGGACATTGACGATCTGCGCGAGTCGCCGTCCCTGACGATTATCGAGCTGCTGCAGAAAGATGGCGTAGAAGTCAGCTATCACGATCCTTACTTCCCCTTCATTGGCAAAGGCCGCAAATACGATCTACAGATGAAATGCTCGGAGCTCACCAATCTCGGGCAGTACGATTGTGTGCTCATCGTGACGGACCATTCCGACTATGACTACAAGCGCATCGTGCAGGAATCTCAGCTTGTCGTAGATACGCGGAATGCGACTCGCGGAATCAAGAGCCCGAAGATCGTTCACTGCTGATCCGCACGCTAGACGACTTCCGAGGTGGGAACGAATTCTTCTTCATCACTAGAGACCGGCCTGCGCTTCTTCGATCGCTGCAAGAGCGATGGCGCAGCGGCGACGCTGCAGAACACGTAGAAGATAGCGGCGTTGGCGGGGACCTGCAGATTGAAGTCGAAAAAGCTGTGGATGAGGATTCCAGTGAAGCTCAGGACAGCACGTGAAGGTGGCTGCGCTGCTGACATCGGAGTTCCAGTTTCCAATCTTGCGCAGAGACCTTCGGTAGAGCACGATCAGGAACCAGATCAACACGCCAAACCCGCAGAGCCCGGTTTCCGCCAAGAGTTGCAGGTAGTCGTTGTGGGCCTCGTTCACGAAGAAATTCGTGTAGAAGCTGCGGAACTGCGGATACACGACGGGGAACGTGCCGAGACCCCAGCCGAGCACCGGTTTATGGCGAAACATCTGGAATCCATCGCGATCGATGGAAAGGCGCATGCCGCCGGAGATTTCGCTGCGTGCCTCGGTGGAGATGCTGGCGACGCGTGAGGAAACTTCTTTCCCTCCCAGCCAAGTGAGCAGGCCCACGACGAAAATCGCGAATGCCGCCGCGGCGAGAGCGATGCGAATCCCGCGCTGCTTGCGGAATACCACGACCCCGAACACGATCAACTCCACCAGGATGCCGAGCATGCCGCCGCGCGAGCCGGAAAGAAATACAGTCCCAACCATAATGGCGGCTGCGATTCCGGCGGCTACGCGCTGTTTCTCTTCCGCAAAATGCGATACGGCGATGATGAGCGGGATCGGTATGAGCAATTCCATCAGACCCGCGTAGTGGTTGTGGTTTACGTACGAGCCGTAGATCCAACCGCCCATGCGAGGCTGACGCATCCAGAAGATCTTGCCGTTCGGGGCGACGCCCTGGATGAGCGCGAATGCTGCGAGCGCAAATCCGTAGACTGCCAGGATGGCGGCAATTCTGCGCGCCTGGGAACTGCGAACCAGGCTTTGCGTTGCGACGAAACCAAGCATGGCGTACGCGCAGTACAACATCGCTTGTGAAATCGTGTCGTGCCGGTAAGCGCTGAGGCCGAAGCCGAGTTGCACGGAAATGAGAACGGCGAACGACGCCATCGGAAGGAATAACGGGTTCCACACGATGTCGATTTCACCGTCGATCCATTGCTTGGCCAGCCAAAGCAAGGTGAGGGTGAGCGCGCCGAGTTCCAGGACAAAGATCGACCAGGGCTCGACGGCTCCGAAGGCGAGCGGGCCAAACATCAGCAAGCCGAAGGTGCCATAAAGGAGGATCGTCCCAATCTGAGCCGAGCGGGATTGACGATCGACGTGGCTGATTTTTTGCTGGGCAGTCATGAAAATGCGATTTGCGCGGCTCGCGGCCTACGAGCCCTTTTGCGTGAGGTGGAAGTCGTCGACCCAGAGCTTACCACGGATGGGACTGCCGGCCGGAAGCCGACGGATGTGCAGCACAACCAGTTTGCAATCGGGCCCGGTGGTGAATTCCCCGTCGGCGGATTTCCAGAATCCCGCGTCTTTTAATTCCTCGCTTTCGTAATAGACAGCCTGTGTGTACATATCCTGCACCGAAAAATGCGGACCACCGGCGCCTTCGATCTCTCCGTTTTTGTAGTAGGCAGAAAACGTGTATTTCGTATTGGGCTGCACGGCGACGAACTGGTAGATGCCGGCATCAACGATTCCGGGACCATCGAAGTTGATGAGCAGGGAACGCCGGCCGGAATGAAAATCGGTCTGATCAAAACTGAGGTTCACGCCGGATTGCTTCTCGTGCTGCCAGTCGAATCCGGCATTCAGCACGTTGAGATTGAAGCTTCCGTTCACAACAAGGTTTGTGGAGGAAGGCAGGTAGGAGGCGAGACCAAAGCGGCTCGTGGCCTGCTTCCAAACGAGAACAGCCTGATCGACCTCTTTGTGCCGAATGGAATAGCGGATGTAATCGTAGGCGTGACGAGCTTCGTAGGGCTGACCAGACTGTATGAGGGCGTTCCAAACCTTGGCGGTACCCGCAGTCTGTTCTTTGGCCTCAAGCAGCGAGAGAAAACCGATGTAGGCGTCGCCTCGAACGGGGATCACGTCGCGGAGCAGAGCGTCCACATCGGGTTCGATGCGCCAGCAAAACTGGAGGGCGGCGTCGCCGAGCGAAGGATCGTTGGCGATGACGACGCGAAATTCTCGAAGAGCTTTTTCGTTCTCGCCCTGGACGAGATAGAAATTGGCGGCTTCCCAAGCGACGTCGGGCGTCATGGAATCCGCACCGATCGCATGCTCAAGGGCCGTCGTTTGATTCGCGACGTCGCCCAAAACCTGGTAGGCGCTCGAGAGGTCGAACCAGTAGCGGGCCGAGTGAGGATTGAGCTGCACGGCCGCCTTGTACTGTGCCACAGCGGAAATGGGATCACGGGCAACGAGGTCGTAGTAACGTCCCAGACGATTGCGATAGTCGGCGTTGCCCGAGTCGAGAAAAGAAGCACGCTGCAGGCTTCGCAACTCCGGACGACCGGCAAGCCACGATGCCACGAATTGGCTGCCCGTGACCAGAATGTAGGCAATCGAACAACTACTTACGAGAGCCACGGTCAACCATCTACGGGCAGGACTGTGAAACGAAATCTTCATGGTGAGGTATTCGAGAGCTGTCCTTACGCGCTGCTGGATGACGGAGTTTCGTGCACATCGTTGTCGTCGTGCTCAGAATCTTCGTCGCGGTAGTAGCGCGCGTACTTGCCCTGATATTCGTAATAGTAGTAATAGTCCGGCGAACTGAGATCGACAGCGTTGAGAAGCACGCCGACGACTTTGGCATTGACTTGCGTGAGGATGTCGCGGGAGCGGCGCAGCGCCTGCTTGGTGGTTTGGCCGGAACGAATGACGAGGACCGCGGCATCGGCACGCGGAGAAAGCACGACCGCATCGGTGACCGAAAGACACGGAGGCGTGTCGATCACGATGTGGTCATACTGTTCGCTTAACTGAGCTAGCACATCCCTCATGTTTGCGGAGGCCAGCAGTTCGGCGGGGTTCGGCGGCGGGGTGCCCGCAGGAAGCACAAACAGATTCGGAAGAACTGTGGTGCTCGTGATGGCGTTTTCTAGTTTGATGCTGCCGGTCAGAACGTTGCTCAGGCCGCTGTGAGGTCCCATGCCGAGAGTTTTGTGGATGCTCGGACGCCGCAGGTCGGCGTCGATCAGCAGAACGCGGACGCCTTTTTGCGCCAGCACCACGGCGGTATTGATGCTGGTGGTGGTCTTGCCTTCCTGCGGCAGCGCGCTCGTAACCATGATGACCTTGGGCGGCGCGCCAAGATTCGAGAGGAGCAGGGAAGTGCGCAGAGCGCGATAGGACTCGGCCATCTGCGACTGCGGGCGGACCTGCGTCACCAGTTCCACCGCTTCCTTGGAGGTGGCGATCACCAGACGCTTCGGGTTCGGACCTTCGCGCGCGGACTTGGATCCGAGCGGAATCATGCCCAGCGATGGCAAGCCGGAGATGACCTGCGCCTGCTCCGTGGTCCGCACCGTGTTGTCCAGTCCTTCGAGAAGGAATGCCAGGCCGACGCCCGAGGCCAGTCCGAGAACGACGGCAAACATCAAATTGCGGGGCACGTTCGGTTCGATGGGGCCGGTCGGAGGGTGCGCACTGTCGACGATCCGGAAATTGTTGGACTTCAAGCCGGCGGAAACGCTGGCTTCCTTCAGTTTCTGAAGAAGACCTTCGTAAAGCTGGCGATAGGTTTCGACGTCGCGCTTGAGCAGCGTGTATTCAATTGCGCTTTCGTTGAGCTTGTTGGCTTCCTGTTTCTGCTTTTCGAGAGCCTCGCGCAGCATGTTTTCGCGCCGCATGGCAGTCGTGTACTGGCCGTGAACCTTGCTCGCGATCTTCTTCATCTCGCTTGTGACTTGAGCGTCGATTTCCTTCAGTTGATTGTTGATCTGGGTCAGCTTGGGATAGGCCGGTCCGAACTGCGTGCTCAAGTCGGCCGCCTGAATTTTGAGGTCGGCCTGCTTTTCCGCGCAGGGTCTCAAGCAGTTGGGACATGGATTGCCCGCCGCCCCCGCTGCCCCCGCTGTCGAGGCCTCCGGCGCTGGAGGCGATTGCATCCGGATCTCCTGACTCGACGCAGACGGTAAAGAGCTTCCTTGTCCATGCGGTCGCTTTCGGCGGCCGTCAGTTGCTTGTTCAGTTCGTCCAGCTTTTCCGTGATGATGTTCTGCTTTTCGTCGGTGCCCAGGATTTCGTGTTCCTTCTGGTACTTCACCAACTTTTCCTGCGAAGTTTCGACTTTCATCTGCAGATCGACGAGTTGTTTGGAAAGCCAGTCCGAGGCCTGCATCGTGGATTCGAAGCGTGCCTTGAAGTTGTTCTCCACGTAGGTCTGCATCAAGGTGTTGACGACGTTCGCGGCCATCTGCGGATCGGTGCTGCGGTAGTGGACCTCGATGATTCGGGTGTTCGGGCTCAGAGCGACGCGAAGATTTCCCTTGAAACCGCCAACCATGGCCGCGATCTTCGCTGGATCGCTCTGCAAAGGATCGAGCGATTCGATCGAAGACGGGAGTCGACGGAGCCTGGCTTGCGAACTCAGGCCGCCGGTCGAGGTTGAGTTCGCGGATGACCTGGGTAGCCAGCAGATCGCTCTGCAGAATCTTGAGTTCGGTCTCCAGTTCGGTCGGATCGTAGTAATCGAGGCTGAAGGTGGCCGAATTCTGAAAATTCAGAGTTGCATCGGGTTTGTTGATTTCAATCGTTCCGCCGGCCTCGTAGACCGGTGTCATCTTCAGGCTGGCGATGGCGACCACGGAAAAGATCGCGACGAGGCAGGCGACGATGATCCATTTGCGCTTGAGTAGGATCGCGGATTGATTCGCCGAGTGCGGATTCCTGGGGCGGAAGATCCGGATAGAGGCGCGGCCCGTGACCTTCCTAGGTCGAAGCTCTGGTTCGGCTGAATTTCGCGAATGGTGGGATTATTCGCCGGTACCAGGGATCCGAAATCCATGCCTGCTCCTCAACAAGTCTCTTGCAGCTGTCAGGCCCGAAGGGCCTACGTCGCACACGTACAACGAAATCCCGGGTCGAAGAGGCTGGTCTATCGCGCAGGGAGTAATTCGC
Source organism: uncultured Acidobacteriota bacterium (assembly GCA_963771765.1). Classification (GTDB taxonomy): domain Bacteria; phylum Acidobacteriota; class Terriglobia; order Terriglobales; family Acidobacteriaceae; genus Sulfotelmatobacter. Next base: position 122,477 of record CAVYUY010000033.1, on the reverse strand, counting down.
ACAGTTAGTGGGAGTTCGCGGACATTTTAGCATTGGAGCAACAAAAATTCGCCGTCAATTTTGCGAGGGAGATGCGGTAACGACAACAGATCGGTCGAAATATTAGAAGGAAGTCCGCTATACTAGCGGGCAACGAAAGACCCAGCCGGCGGCCATCTCTTCGAACGCTACGCAGAGAGGCCGGCAAATGAGAAATAGGATTACTGATTGTGCGCGCCGTTGCGGGGCGCATGATCTCACAACGTCGCGAACGAGGCGGATGGGATGAATTGGTCGGAACAGTCAATTCTGGTCACGGGCGGCACGGGGTCGTTCGGCAAGAAATTCGTCGAGATCATGCTGCGCGAGTATCAGCCGAAACGGCTGGTGATCTTCAGCCGCGACGAACTCAAGCAGCACGACATGCGGTCCTCGGGACTGGACCATCCGAGCCTGCGATATTTTCTGGGCGATGTTCGGGATGAAGCGCGGCTGGAGCGGGCTCTGGCGGGGATAACGATCGTGGTTCATGCCGCGGCGCTGAAACAAGTTCCGGCTTGCGAGTACAACCCCTTCGAAGCGATTCAAACCAACATCATGGGCGGGCGCAACGTGATTGACGCCGCCATCAATCAGGGAGTGCGGCGGGTGCTGGCGCTCAGCACCGACAAGGCCGTGAATCCGATCAATCTTTATGGCGCGACGAAGCTCTGTGCCGAGAAGATGTTTGTGCAGGCGAACGCTTATGCGGGCGGCCAGGGAACTCGCGTTAAGCTGCGCGCGTTACGGCAATGTGGTCGGAAGCAGGGGAAGCGTGATTCCGGTTTTTCAGGAACAGAAGCGCACGCGGGCGCATCACGCTGACCGATTCGCGGATGACGCGATTCTGGCTGACGCTGGATCAGGGTGTTCGGTTTGTGGTCAGCAGCATCGAGCAGATGCATGGCGGAGAAATCTTCGTGCCGAAGATTCCGAGCATGCGACTGGTGGATCTGGCGGAGACGATTGCGCCGGGATGCGAGATCGATACGATCGGCATTCGTCCGGGAGAAAAACTGCACGAAGTGTTGGTGTCGGAAGACGAGGCGCGGAACACGCTCGAGGTCGAGGACCGGTACGTCATTCAGCCGGCGCATCTCGTGGTGGCGGCGCGAAAATTGGGTGAACGGCACTCCGTTGCCCGAAGGATTCCGCTACGCCAGCGACACCAATGAACACTGGCTGACGAACCGCGAATTGCAGGAGTTGATTTCCCCTTCCACGCACGAAGTTCCGGCGAAAGTTCCAGCTTAGCGCCTCAATGAGCACAGTCTCGGTCAGCCCGCAGTCTCTTGCGATCAACGGGGGGTCTCCTGTGCGCTCGACGCTGCTTCCCTACGGGCGCCAGTCGGTGGATGAAGCCGACATCGCGGCGGTCGTGGAAGTGTTGCGTTCCGACTGGCTGACGACCGGTCCAAAGTTCGCCGAATTTGAAGAGGCGTTTGCTTCGCGCGTCGGCGCCGCGCACGCGGTCAGTTTCAGTTCGGGGACGGCGGCCTTGCACGGGGCTGCATTTGCGGCTGGGCTGAAGGCGGGCGATGAAGCGATCACGACGCCGATGACCTTCGCCGCCACCGCGAATTGCGTTTTGTATCAAGGTGCCACTCCAGTTTTTGCCGATGTCCGAAGAGACACGCTCAATCTGGATCCTGAACAGGTTGCGAAAAAGATTTCGTCGAAGACGCGAGCGATTTTGCCGGTCGATTACGCGGGACATCCGGCGGATCTTGACGAAATCCGCGAACTCGCCCGGAAGCATGATCTGGTTGTTATTGAGGATGCAGCCCATGCGCTGGGCGCGGAATACAAAGGCAGCAAGGTCGGAAGCATCGCGGATATGACTGTGTTCAGCTTTCATCCGGTGAAGCACATCACGACCGGGGAAGGCGGCATGGTCACGACGAACCACGCAAGTTCGCCGAGACGCTGCGACGGTTTCGCAATCACGGAATTTCGAGCGAGGCGCGCCAGCGGCAGAGCGCGGGGCAGTGGCACTACGAGATGGTGCTGCTGGGATTCAACTATCGCTTGCCGGACTTTGCCTGCGCGCTCGGAATTCAGCAGCTGAAGAAGCTGGATGCAAATCTGGCGAGGCGGCGCGAAATTGCCGCGCGCTACACGGCGGCCTTCCGCGAGATTCCGGGCATGATTTCTCCGGCGGTGCGGGCGGAGGCGAATCCGGCGTGGCATCTGTATCCGATACGGCTTGATCTCGGAGGCGCTGACTGCGGATCGTGCCCAGATTTTTCGCGCGCTGCGGGCGGAGAATATCGGCGTCAACGTGCACTATATTCCGGTGCATCTGCATCCCTACTACCGCGAGCGCTTCGGATACAAAGGCGGAGAGTTTCCGGTGGCCGAAGACGCATATTCGCGACTGATCAGCTTGCCGATGTTTCATGCGATGACGGAGCAGGATGTGGAGGACGTGATTACCGCGGTGAAGAAAGTAGTGGGCTACCACCTCAAATGACCTCAAACGCAAAATTACGAGATGACGAGCCTGCCTCCTGTGCGAAAGTGCACACGCACCAAGCGTCGGTGTGGACTGCAGACTTCGGGCGTGAATATACCGATCGCAATACTTTTGATCCGACTGCGCTCGACGAACTGGGCCTCAAGAATTATGGAATCAGCCGGCGACAAATTAATGAGATTTCACTGGAGGGGGTCGCGAAGTCCGCGAGTTTTCTGGAAGTAGGGTGCAATACTGGAAATCAGTTGCTGCTTTTGCAGCAGATGGGCTACCAGAATCTCTCCGGGGTCGAGCTGCAACCTTACGCGCTTGAGATTGCGCGCCGGCGGCTTCCAGATGCGGCGATTCAGCAGGGATCGGCTCTCGCTCTTCCCCATCCGGATGCCGCCTTCGATGTGGTGTTCACGTCAGGAGTTCTGATTCATATCGCTCCGGATGATCTGCCCCGCGCAATGGACGAGATTCACCGTTGTGCGAAATCCTATATCTGGGGACTCGAGTATTTCTCCCCAGAGGCGACCGAGGTTCAATACAGGGGCCACAGCCGGCTTTTGTGGAAGATGGACTACGCGCGGAGATATCTCGAACGATTTGCCGACCTTGAAATGGTGCGACAAGAGAAGCTGCCCTATTTGGAGAACGAGAATATTGACGCGGTGTTTCTTTTGAGAAAGAAACGCTAACAATTCAGCGGGTGCCGGAGGTCGATTGAAGGTCGTTGCAGTCATACAGGCGCGCATGGGAAGCACGCGGCTACCGGGGAAGGTGTTGAAAGACCTTTCGGGCAAGACGGTCCTGGCGAGAGTCGTGGAGCGGGTGCGGCGCGCAAAGTTGATCAACGAAGTGATGGTCGCGACTACCGATCTCGCGGCTGACGATGCGATTGTGGCGGAGTGTCGAAAGATTCCGGTCATGGTTTCGCGCGGCGATCAGGAAGATGTCCTTGACCGCTATTTCAGGGCGGCACAATTGGGTAAGGCCGACGTTGTCGTGCGCATCACTTCCGATTGCCCCTTGATTGATCCGCAGGTTACTGACAAGACCATCGCAGCTTTTCTCGAAGCGCAACCTGACTATGCTTCGAACGTCATGGATCGCAAGTACCCTCGCGGCCTCGATACCGAAGTCGTGTCTGTCGGCGCTCTGGAACGGGCGTGGAGGCTGGCGCGGAAGCCGTACGAGCGCGAGCACGTGACGCCGTACATTTACGAACATCCTGCGGAATTCAAACTTCTCTCGGTTACCGGCGATGTCGACTACAGCGCGCACCGCTGGACTGTGGATACGCCGGAAGATTTGGAATTTATGCGCGCGGTGTATTCGCGCATGGACGCGGATGCTGAGTTTTCGGGACGCGATGTCCTTGATCTGCTCGAACGGCAGCCAGAACTGGTGGAATTGAACCGATCTGTCGTGCAAAAGATTCCGCAAGGCTGATGACGGCGCCGACACTACTGATTCGTGCGGATGCCAGTGTTTCGACCGGAACTGGGCATGCGATGCGCTGCCTGGCGCTGGCGCAGGCATGGCAGGACGCAGGGGGTCGCGCCGTGTTCGCAATGGCCGAAACGACGGCCGCGATCCAACAAAGGCTTCATGCTGAATCTTGCGAGACGATTGTGCTGGCATCGCCAGTGGAAGAGTGTGCCGATGCAAGGGAGACGATCAAGTCAGCGCAAACGTTGGACGCGAATTGGGTAGTCGTGGATGGATACCGGTTCAACGCCGAGTATCAGAAGCTGTTGAAGGCCGCTGGATGTCGAGTTTTGTTTTTAGATGACTTTGGGCACGCGAAACAATATGCAGCGGATGTGGTACTGAACCAAAACGTGGGTGTCGACAAAGCGCGATACGCCGAGCGCCAAGCGTATACACAACTTCTTCTCGGTCCGCGGTACGCATTGTTACGGCGGGAGTTTTCCGCATGGTGCGATTGGAAGCGAGAAATCCGGCCAATTGGCAAGCGCTTGCTGATCATCATGGGAGGAAGCGATCCGCAGAATCTGACGGCGCGGGTAATCGAAGCCTTGCGGTTGGTGAATCTTGCCGGGTTGTCGACGACGGTCGTGGTCGGCGGCAGCAATCCTTATTTCGGTGAACTGCAAGAGGCGGTTCGAAGAGCTGGCGTGTCCATCGAACTTCAGCGGGACGTTTCGAAAATGGCAGAGTTGATGGCTGCGGCCGACATCGCGGTATCTGCCGCAGGGTCGACTTGCTGGGAGCTTTGCATGTTGGGGCTGCCTTCGTTGCTGTTCGATGTGGCGGACAATCAGGTAGCCGTTGCGCGCAAGTTGCATGATCTTGGTTGCGCTGTTCATCTAGGTAAAGCGCACGATTTCAATGCGACGGTGCTGGCAGATCAGTTGCAAAGCTTGCTGCGATCCGAGGAGCGAAGGCGTGTCATGTCGGATCGCTGCCGCGCTTTGGTGGATGGGCAGGGCACGAAGCGAGTTGCATCCATTCTCCAAAGTGGGCTGCGGCTCAGACTTGTCCGGGAATCTGACTGTGACTTGCTAGGAAAATGGGCGAATGATCCGCAAGTACGGGCAAATTCGTTTTCCACAGACTTGATTCCGCTCGAAGAGCACAATGCATGGTTTGCGGCTAGGATGGCGGATCCAAACTGTCTTATGCTGATTGCCGAGAATTACGATGGCGCTGCCGTCGGCCAGTTGAGGGTTGACTGGCGCTCCCACCAAGATGGAGAGATTGACGTGAGCGTCGCGCCGGAATTTCGGGGCGCTGGATATGGAAGTGTGCTGATTGAACTGGGAGTGAGCAACGCGTTAGCAACAAGGGGGCAGCGCCTGCATGCGCGCGTGAAGAAAAGCAATGAGGCTTCGCAGCGGGCGTTTGAGAAAGCCGGATTTGCCAAGCTTGGATCCGAGACAGTGCACGGAGAGGAAACAGTTCATTACGTTCGAGGCAGGGACCTGCAATAAGAAATGAGGAGCGAGTGATGTCGCGTGCAACTCAGTCTGAGTTGTTAGAACAGAGAATCATCGAGAACACTTCGTCGCAACAGGTCGATCTGGCGACCTGGATACTGGAACGAATCTCATTACGCCCCGGTGCGCGAGTACTGGAACTTTGTTGCGGAACGGGCGGGCAGACGCTCGCTTTGCTGGACTGCGTGGGACCCGGCGGACACGTTGTCGCACTGGATGTGTCACGTTCCGCGCTGGATACCTTGGCTTCCAAAGCTAGCGGGCATGCTGGCAAACTTACATGCGTAGAAGCGAACCTTGAGAATCTTAGTGGCGCGTTATCCGATGTTGGGGGCGGCAACGCGGGTTTTGATCTCGTTTTCTGCGCGTACGGGCTTTACTACAGCCGCGATGCGCAACGGACTTTGGACGAAGCACGAACCTACCTGAAAGCAGACGGCCGCATTGTCGTCGTCGGTCCGTTTGGTCCGAATAACAAGCCTCTGTTCGATCTCGTGCGCGCAAGCGGAGTAACGCTCGCGGCTCCAGTAACGTTCTCGAGCGAGTTATTTATGTCGCAAGTTGTGCTGGAATGGGGAGCTCGCAAGTTCGAGACCCTGGCGGTGCATACGCTGATGAATCCTGTGCGATGGACCACGCCGGAGCGAGTGTTGAATTACTGGCAGAACACCACTTTCTACGATGCGGGAAAGCGGGAAATCTTCGAGGCGCGATTGCGGGAGCATTTTGAAAGCGCATCCGAATTTATCAACGAGAAGTGGATCATGCTGGTGGAAATGAGCCATGGCCGGTAGCCCCGTCCTGGTCGTTGCAGCTCATCCCGACGACGAAGTGCTGGGTTGCGGTGGAACAGCTGCACGTCTTGTACGGGAAGGCCGCGAAGTCTATTTCGCGATCATGGGCGAGGGCATCACGTCCCGTCACAGCAGTCGCGACGCAGCGGATGCGCAACATCTCGATCAACTGCACCGGCAAGCGCATGCTGCCGCCGAGAAGGTTGGCGTCAAGAATGTTTTTCTCCATCAGCTTCCGGACAACCGCCTCGATACCGTGCCTTTGCTCGAAGTGATCAAGCTGATCGAAAATCTAGTGGAACGGATCAAGCCAGAAATTGTTTATACCCATCACCCCGGGGATCTGAATGTGGATCACGGAGTGATTTACCGCGCCGTGCTCACCGCGACGCGTCCGGTCGCGGGACAGGTGGTACGGGAGATTTACACATTCGAGGTGCCGTCCTCGACGGAGTGGGCATTTCAACGCGTTGAGCCGTCGTTTCGGCCGAACGTCTTTGTCGATATTACGGACACGCTGGAAACCAAGATCAACGCGATGGAGTGCTACGAATCGGAAGCGCGAAAATTTCCGCACCCGCGTTCTCCGGAATCACTCAGGGCTCTTGCCACACACTGGGGATCCGTGGTGGGATGCGCAGCTGCGGAAGCCTTCGAACTTGTCCGCTCAATCCGCCCGAGAGCGAATTGAAACATGGCAAAGGTGATCACAATCGGAGAACGAAGGATCAGCCCGGAACACTCCGTTTACGTGATTGCGGAGCTTTCCGCGAATCACCATCAGGATTTTTCGAAAGCCGTCCGCCTGATTGAGGAAGCGAAGCGGGCCGGTGCGGATGCGGTCAAGTTGCAAACGTACACGGCCGACACGATCACGATCCGGAGCGACAAGGAATATTTTCGGGTCGGGGGCGGCACGCTGTGGGACGGGCGCAACCTGCATGATCTCTACCGCGAGGCCCACACGCCGTGGGAGTGGCAGCCGCGGTTAAAGCGGGCCGCCGACGATTTGGGGCTCGATCTTTTTTCTTCTCCGTTTGATACGACGGCGGTTGATTTTCTGGAAACGATGGCAGTTCGTGCTTACAAGGTCGCGTCCTTCGAGATCGTTGACATTCCGCTGATTCAGAAAATTGCGCGCACGGGTAAGCCGATGATTATGTCGACCGGCATGGCGACGCTCGACGAGATTGAAGAGGCGATTAAGGCTGCGCGAGATGCAGGAGCGCGGGAAATTGCGCTGCTGAAGTGTACGAGTGCGTATCCGGCGGCGGTGGAAGAGATGAATTTGCGGACGATCCCGGAATTGGCGCAGCATTTCGATGTGCCGGTCGGGTTGTCCGATCATACGATGGGAATCGAGGTTCCCGTCGTGGCAGTGGCGCTTGGGGCATGCATCCTCGAGAAACATTTGACGCTGTCCCGCTCGGAGCCTGGACCTGACAGTGCGTTTTCGCTTGAGCCGGCGGAGTTCAAGGCGACGGTGGACGCGGTGAGAACAGCCGAGAAGGCGCTCGGCACAGTTCAATTTGGATGCAGTCCGAAAGAGGCCAGCAGCCGGGCATTCCGGCGCTCGTTGTTTGTCGTGCAGGATGTAAAGATGGGCGATCTGTATACGTCGGAAAATGTGCGCTCGATTCGTCCAGGAAATGGCTTGCACACCCGGCACCTGCCGGAAGTACTGGGCCGACATGCGTCGCAGGATGTGGAGCGAGGAACGCCGCTGAGCTGGGAGCTGGTCAAGCGGCAATGAGAATTGTCAGTCCCTTCCTGAAAAGAATTGTGTATCCCTCGCTGTCGAAGGTGCGACTGTTTCGTCGGCTTCCGGGTGACGGATTGGCGGTGGTGACGTATCACGGCGTGATCCCAGAGGGGTATCAGGCGATCGATGTGGCGCTGGATGGAAATCTGGTTACGGCGGACGCTTTACGCCGGCAAGTGCGATTTCTCAAGGCTGCGTACAACGTTGTCTCGCCAGAGAAGCTCTGGCTTGGCTCGAGAAGCGCGGCAAACTGCCCGAGCATGCTGTATTGCTGACGTGCGACGATGGGCTTTTGAATTGCGTCACCGACATGCTGCCGGTCCTGCAGGAAGAGGATGCGTCTTGTCTGTTCTTCGTGACGGGAGCTTCGGCCGGGTCGAGCTCGCGTGATGCTTTGGTATGAAGAACTGCTATTGCTGTTCTTGCGGGCGGCACCTGAGCGATTTGAAATCGATGGCGGCGGGATGGTGGTTCGTGGCGAGTTCGGTTCGTCGGAGCAGCGGCGTGGGCTATGGTGGAGCTGGTCGAAGCAGTTGTCCGGCGTGGATGTCGGGAACGCGTGCCACTTTTATCCTTGCAGCGCGGGATCGCCTTGGAGCGGAGAATGTTCCGAATTTCGATGAGCCCAATTCGGTACCGGCACGCCGGTTCGGCTTAATGAATGCGTCGGAACTGCGCAAGCTCGCTTCAGCGGGAATGACGAATCGGAGCGCACACGATGAGTCATCCCGTGCTGTCGCAATGCCCGCCGGAACTGGCCGCAGCAGAAATTGCGCAAAGCCGCGACGCGCTGGAGAGTCTTCTCGGGAAGCCGGTGTGGGCGTTTGCCTATCCTTTTGGAGATCAACAAGCGGTCACGCAGGAAGTGATGGCGATGCCGCGCGTCGCAGGATTTTCTGCGGCGTTTATGAATTGCGGGGGAGGGCTTGCGACTCCCCTGCCGCAGTTTTCCTTGCCGCGGATTCACGTGACATCCACCATGAGCCTGGGAGAGCTTGACGCGCATGTGTCAGGCTTCTACTCGTGGATGCAGCGGCACGCGCGCGGAACACAGCAGCGGGTGCTGGCTTAGAAACCGCGGCGATGACGGAGACGAGGACAAAAAGAAATCTTCAGATTTATAACGCTCCAGATGTGACGGCGCACTATGCGGCGCTGGATTATCTCTCCGCCTGTGAGCGTCTGCTGTTTGAAATGTACATTCCGCCGGGAAGCGCGATTCTCGATCTGGGCGTTGGCGGCGGGCGTACGACTCCATATCTCGCGAACGCCGCTACCCGATATGTAGGCGTTGACTACGCGCCGGCAATGGTGGACGCTTGCCGAGCAAAATTTCCAGGACTTGAATTCAGGGTAATGGACGCATCGAACCTTTCAGAGTTTTCGAATGAGGCATTCGATGCCGTGGTCTTTGCGTTCAACGGGATTGACTTTGTGCTACCAGAGTCGGCGCGGCGGCGGTGTTTCTCACACATCGAGCGAATTTTGAAACCGGGCGGAAGGCTGATATTTTCTTCGCACAACGCCCGGGCAATCCTCGCGCGGCCCAGTTGGAATCGAGAGCGATTACGCGAGATCGCACGTCGAGTGCCCTCGGAGTCGGAATTCTTCCGCCAGTTCGCATTTGCCGTTCTGACGGCGGCGAGAGCAGCTTTCGCGTGGGGGCAAGCTTCCTGGGGAACAGCGGCGCGAATGTTTCGATTCTTGCCGAGAAGGGTGTTTTGGCGTGGCGAAGGGGAACTTCTGGATTCGGCTCACGGTGGTCTCTATACGCACTACTCCACGCCGCGTCGCGCGATTGCAGAAGTCAGCGAAACACGTCTCAGGTGCGAACGGGTTCTCGGAAATGAATATCCTCGCTCGAGCCATCCGCTCACGACAGATTGGTACTATTACGTATTCGTGAAACCTGTTGCGAAGTGACTGGATCCCTTGCGACTCGTAGTGCTCAGAGAAATCCCGGAAGATGCCGATCTGCGGCAGCGTTGGAATGCGCTGGTGGACCGCGTGGATCGTCCGCAGATTTTTTATACCTACGAGTGGGCCCTGACAGTACAGCGGGCGTATCACGCGACACTCAGGCCTTTGGTCATGTTGGCGTATGACGAAGAAAATGATCTGTGCGGTCTGGTCGCCCTTGCAACGGGCAATGATCGTCAACAGGCGACTTTCCTATGCGCCACGACGGGAGACTATTGCGATTTCTTGAGCGTGCCCGAAAGACGTGGCGAGTTCGTCGCTGAAGTGCTAGGCGAGTTGAAGAGACAAGGCATCAGGAGCATTGGGCTTGCAAACCTTCCTGCTGATTCGCCCACACTGGAGGCTCTCCGGCGCGCCGCCTCGTTGCAGGGTTCGCACTGCTTCGCGCGTACGGCATATGTGTGCGCTCAGGTTGCGCTCGAACGGCTAGAGCGGCACAAAGATGGAAAGCCATACGCGCCCGGGTTGAAACGGCTCAAGCGATTTACGAAGGCGATGGGAGCAAGCGAGCCGGTGAGGACCGAACATCTGCGGTCTTGGGAAGCCGTGGGACCGGCTCTGCCCGGGTTCGAGAAGGCTCATGTCGCGCGTTTTTTGGAGATCGGGCGAATCAGCAACATTGCCGATGCGACGCGCCGGATATTTCTGGAGGAACTGGTGAAGTTACTGCCCGAGCAGTGGCTCGCGTTGAGCCGCATGTGGGCAGGGAACCGCATTGTGGCGTGGCATTACGGGTTCCAGTTTCATGGATCGTGGTTCTGGTATCAGCCGACGTTTGATAGCAGGGTCGAAAAGCATTGGCCGGGATTCTGTTTGTTGAGTCAAGTGATCGAGGACGCGATCGACATGCCGGGGATGATGATGCTCGATCTCGGCCTGGGATCAGAGGCCTATAAGGCGAAGTTCGCCAATGAATCGCGCGAGACTCTTTACGTCACGCTGCATGGATCAATCGTCTCCCACTGGGGAACGATGCTCCGGTATCGAATCGCGGAGACCGTGAAAGCGTCGCCGAAGATGGAGAAGTTTGCCGAGGCTGCAAGAAGGAAAATCCGTGGACTCCGTTCGCGCATGAAAGAGAAGGGCACGGCCAGAACACTCGGAATCCGTTCGGTTCGCGCGCTGTGGAAGCGTGATGAGGTCATTTTCTTCGAGAAAGAAGGAATTGATTCGGCGCCGCGTGATTTTCGGGGTCTGCAACTTCAGCCTATGGAACTGGGGCATCTTGCCACGGCCGCGATGGAATATCGCGACGATGAGGAGACCTGTTCCTATCTTATTCGCGCGGCCCAGCGTGTGCGGACGGCGGCCGAAGGATACGCGCTTCTTGATGGAGACTATCGTCCGGTCCATTTTGCGTGGACGATCCCGATGGACGGATTCTTTTGTGCCGAGCTGAATCAATCCCTGACCGCTGCATCCGATTCAGTTCTCATATTCGATTGCTGGACTCCGAAGGCACTACGAGGACAAAAGTATTACGGGTGCGCCATCGATTTAATCGGTGAAAGAATCCGGACGTACGGAAACCATCCTTGGATTTTCAGCGTGACCACCAACATCTCATCGGTGCGGGGAATCGAGCGAGCCGGATTCCGTCGTCGCTACTCGCTGACTCGTCAGCAATTCTTTGCATGGCACAAGACGAAGCGTGTTGATTTCCCCCTGACCCGTGAAGCTGCGACGGAGATATCGGCGCACGTCTGACGGCGCCCGCGCGATATGCGAATCCTGCTCGTTCAACCCGAAGACTCGCTCACGTCAGGGCCCTGGACGCGACAAAAATGGGACCTTGTCGTCGATTTGGGTAGGTCATCGAAGCGCTCGGAAATGGAGTGGGAGAAGCGGTGCGGATGCGACGTTGCGCAGACTGACTCCTCGAAACAAGGACTCGATGTGGTGCGTGAGGTTCGTGACACGCTTGCCATTCCTCGAGGTCGGTTGATCGACGAAGAAGGAATTGATTGGTGGGACTTGATCTCGCTGATTGTTGCGCCGCAGCTTTTCAAGGTTCTGGCGCTCAAATCAGTCGTGCCGCTCATCCGCGCGGACGCCGAAGTGTGGGTGACGCGCCCCGGCGAGCAGGCTCATCTTTTGGAATGTTTAATCGGCAGGCCGGCTCAAGCCTTCGGAGACGGAAGGCTTTCACGGTCCGCGGCGCGTGCCGGGCGCTATGCGGGACTGGCAAGGCGATTCACACTCGCGGAATTCAAACAGATTTTTCTGGATAAATATGATCCTGGTTATCGCTGGCGTTCACGGATCGCGATAAAGCACTCCCGTTCGGCCGGGCCCGTGATCCTAATTCCCAGCGCGTACAGCAACGTCTCGCGCGCGGCGAGTGCCTATGCAAGCCTTCTTTCCAACGAATCCTTTCTTATGGTCGCGACGCGACAGAGTGCGAGACAGTTTGCAAGACCACCGAATATCGAAATTCGAGATCTGGCATCGTACGCGGGTGGATACTCTTCAGAGAAGGAAATCGGATCCCTCACACGCCGTTGGACCCAACTGAGGGTGGAAATCATGGACGTCGCAGATTTGCGGACTCTGGTCGAAGCCGGCGTTCTGGATTTGTTTCCAGCACGTATTCGTGACGGCATCCGGGCGCGGGAGGCCTGGCGCGAGGTGATGGCGCGAGAGCCGGTGAAAAGCGTCCTTTGCGGCGACGACAGCAACTTGTACACGCGCCTGCCAGTTTTGCTGGGCGCGAAGCGAAAGATTCCAACTCTCGATTTTCATCACGGCGCTCTGGACGGACGCTACATGTTGAAGGACCTTGCCAGTGATCTCTACCTCGCAAAGAACGAGATGGAAAGGGACTACCTTGTGCGCGTGTGCGGCCTTCCTGGGGAAAGGGTGGTCGTCGGAGCGCCGGCCAGAGAAAAGAAAAGTGCGAGTGAACTATTCGAACGGTCTGAGGGCGACGCCGCGATCTTGTTCTCCGAGCCGTATGAAGTTGCGGGGATGCGACCGGAAGAGGTGTACCGCGAGATTCTGCCGCCGCTCTGCAGCCTGGCCCGAGAAAGCGGGCGCTCGGTGGTGGTAAAACTGCATCCGTTTGAGAGCCTGGCGCAGCGGAGAAGAATCATTCGCGGCGTGCTTTCACCGGCGGACCATAAGCTCGTCACGGTGATCGACGGGCCGCTGACCGAGAGTTTGATGGCGCGCGCCTGGTTCGGGATCACGGTCGAATCCACCACGGTGATTGATTGCCTGCGAAATGGCATCTGCTGTTTCTTGTGCGGATGGCTGTCACTGTCACCGTATGAATATGCGAAGCAGTATGTACGGTTCGGCATCGGGGAAGTTCTAAATGATGTTGCGGAGGTGAAAGACATCCCGCTGCGCTTGGAGAATTTTCGCAGCCAGCCAGCAGCGTCGCTGGATATCTCTCCGACCGTCGATCCCGCGCAGTTGTTGCGTTGGCTGCAGTCAAGGCCTTCGGAAGTGAGGTCCGCTTCGTGAGCATCCCGCCAGCAATCAAAGAATCACCGCATGCCGCGGCGGCTGCGACGCAACAATTCCGCTCACAGGTCGGCCATATTTCGCGGCAGTCGGGGATATTTTTTGCGGGCACGATCTTTACCACCGCCTTGGGATACCTGTTCAAGGTCTACATTGCACGGGTACTGGGAGCGAAAGACCTCGGCTTATATGCACTTGGCTCCACGATCATCGGCTTCATCGGCATTTTCAACACGCTTGGTTTGCCGCAGTCGGCGGTGCGTTTCGTATCGTCGTACCGGGCGGCCGGAAAATTTGCGGAACTGCATGCTCTGCTGTGGCGAGGGGGCGGTTTGCTCCTGGCCGCCAACGCCGTATTGGCCGTGGTTCTGCTCACATTCGGAAAACTGATCGCGGTTCACTTTTACCATTCGCCCGAACTCGTGCGATATCTTCCGTGGTTTGCGTTGATGATGCTGTTCGGCATCGTGAATGGTTTCTACGGCAAGGTGCTCGCGGGATATCGCGACATCAAAAGTCGCACGTGGATCCTGAGCTTTATCGGCAGTCCGCTAAACATGGTGGCGGCCATTCTATTGATTTCAGCAGGCCTCGGACTGCGCGGCTATCTCATCGCGCAAATTCTCAGCGCCGCGGTTGTGTGCGTTCTGTTGCTGGCGGCCGTGCGTCGTCTGACGCCTGCGGCAGCGCGTTTTTTCGGCCATCCGGGATCGAATCCGCGCAGCGAAGTGTGGACATTTTCGGCGACTGTGCTGGGGATCGGATTCCTCGAATTCCTGATGAGCCAGGTCGATAAAGTTGCATTGGGCTACTACCGGGGCGCGAAAGAGGTGGGCGTGTATGTGGTGGCGGCGGCGTTCGTCGTATACGTACCGGTGGTGTTGAGTTCCATCAATCAGGTTTTTTCTCCAACAATCGCCGACCTGCACACGCGCGGTGAGATTGCCTTGCTGGCGCGGTTGTTCCAGTCGCTCACGAAGTGGACCATCGGACTCACGCTGCCACTCGCGATGGTGGTCATCGTATTTGCGCGTCCTCTCATGAGTATCTTCGGCGCCGACTTCGAAAAAGGCTGGCCGATTCTGATCATTGGGACCGTAGGGCAGCTGGTAAACTGCGGAGTCGGTTCCGTCGGTTACCTGCTTCTTATGTCGGGCAATGAAAAACGGCTGATGAAAGTACAGATCGCAATGGCCACGGTCATGTTGGTCTGCAGTGCAGCACTGGTTCCGCTTTTCGGGATTGTGGGAGCCGCCGTGGCTGCCGCGATTACGACGATCGGACAGAATATTTGGAATCTGCTCGAAGTACGCAGAGCGCTCGGAATCACTCCATATAACCGAGGATACTTGCGACTCTTTCTGCCCACTGCGGTTACGCTGGCACTCATTCTCGTCCTGTACCGATACTCGTTCGCGTTTCATCACAACTGGTTGGCGATTGGAGTCACACTGGCTGCGTCAAATACCGTGTTTGCGACAATTTTCTACCTGGTCGGACTAGACGCGGACGATCGTCTCATCGCATCGGCTGTCTGGACCAGGGTGAAGGGTGCATTTGGCGGCGCAGGAGCGGCGGCATGACGGCGCCAAGGCAAGTTAATCTTCCGGCCGATCTCTGCGCTGCCGCGGAGCAAAGATATCGCGACAAGTTCGGCAGCCTCGAAGAACTGCTGGTTTGCGTTCTGCGGGAACTTGTGCGGGATGACGTGTTCCAGGCGGACGAGGCCGAGCAGCGGATCGTCGAACAACGCTTGCGTGAGCTAGGGTACCTTTAGCCTTCGAATCATGCCTTTTCCGCTAATCCAAACGCCCGATGGATAAGGAAGATATTTCGAGTATGGAGACGCTAGAAGTCGTTCATCGAAAAGGAAGGCAATGGCTTTTGTTTTCGCTGACAAATTCGAGCTGGCTCGTGCTGCAGCGTCGTCAGCAAATACTCAAGAATGACCGCGCAGCTAATGGGCAAAATCTCGAAATTCCCGATGTGAAGTTTTCATGCACAGTTCAAACGACTATTTTGCCGCCAAGATAGCCGGCCTCGCACGAATATGAGCGATCCCGCCAAAAATTTGGACGTTCCTGTCTCCGAAACGGAGCTGCGCTCTCTGCTTCTTCAGTATCGCAGAGAAAACTGGCAGGATATTCAGCTTCCTGAAATGCAGAAGCGTGTGGTGGAGGATATTCTGAGGGAAGGTGGCGACGGCCCTCTCCGGCAAATCGCGGCTTACGCAGAGATTTCTTCCAGTTCACGGATACTCGATCTCGGATCGGGGGTGGGCAGTTTTGTGGTGGCGTGCCGAAATCGCGGCCTGCAGGCATTCGGAATAGAACCGGACCGCATCGGCCAAGGCGCAAAAGTCACCTCGATCGAGATTGCGCGCAGGAGGCTAACGGCACCAGTGTTCGTGAGCGGAATCGGAGAACAGCTGCCATTTCCGAACGACTGCTTCGATGCGGTCACCATGAACCAGGTCATCGAGCACGTCAGCGATCAGAGGAAAGTTATGAGTGAGGCTGCACGGGTGGTGCGACCCGGCGGGGTGATCTACGTCGCATGCCCGAACTACCTGCGCTTTTATGAACCACATTACAAAATCTTCTGGGCTCCGTTGTTGCCGAAATGTTCTGGGCCGACCTTACCTGAGGTTTCGAGGCGCAGTCCGGCCCTGCTCAACCAACTGACATATACGACCAACCGTCGCTTGCGAAAATTGTTTTTGGCACTCGGCGAGGACTATGTCGTCTTTGATCTGCACCGCGAACAGTTTCTTGCCAAGCGATCTGCTGGCGAGTTCGCCGCGACGTCAACACGAATTGTTACCGCCATGACCAATCTTCCAGCTGGTCGGCTCACTTTTCCTTTGGATGGTGCTGAAATATAGCTCCATAGCCGAGGGCGGCTGTGAGATGGTGATCCTGAAGAAGCCGAAGGTGCACGCGTCGTGAACCTGGCTCGAAGGCTATGGCAGCGCTCGCAAGACATGCTGCCCGTGACCGGTTTCCACTTCGACCGTCCCATCGTGATGCTGCAGAGCGATGACTGGGGGCGCGTTGGCTTGCGCGATCAAGAAGGATTGGATCAACTCCGTGCCGATGGCCTCACGCTGGGTGAGCGTCCCTACGATTTCTACACGCTCGAAACGGCGGAAGACCTCGCTGAGCTAAGGACGATGTTGAATCGCCATCGGGATTCTGCCGGACGACATCCTCCGGTCTTGATGAATTTCATTGTCGCCAATCTGGATTTCTCGAAAATCCTCGGCGGCGAAGATCGACTATCTCTGGTGCCGTTGGCGGATGGGCTTCCGCAAGGGTGGAACCGACCGCAGCTTATTGAGGGCTATCGTGCCGGCATCGCTGACGGACTTTTCCGCCCGGCGTTGCATGGAACGACGCATTTTTGTCGTGCTGCGGTCGAGCGCGCATTGTCAGTCGAAGGTGAGCGTTCCACTTTGTTGCACAAACTGTGGCGCGCGGGGACACCCTACATTCACTGGCGAATGCCGTGGATCGGTTACGAGTATTGGGATCCGGAGCAACCGGAGGATGAACGCTTTCTGTCCTCAGCGGCACAGAGGAACTCGATTGGTCAGGCGGTAGGCATGTTTGCCAAGTTGTTCTCGACTCTTCCGCGGTCGGCGTGTGCGCCGGGCTATCGGGCTAACGATGACACGCACCGCGCATGGGCAGAGCATGGAATCCGCGTGGCGCAAAATGGTCCGGGCGCGCTGCTTCCACCATATTTGGGCCGCTACGAAATGCTTCACCTGGCGCGGACGGTGGAATTCGAACCTGCAACCGATCCCGCATTTTCTGTGGAAGACTGCATCCGGCAGGCAGAAGATTGTTTTGCGCTGGGCATCCCTGCAATCGTGTCGATTCATTCCATCAATTTTCATTCGACGGTGAAAGATTTTCGGACGCGTACGTTAGCAGCGTTGGATGAATTTTTCGCAGCTCTCGAGTTGAAGCACTCTGATGTGCTGTATCTTCACGATGAGGATATGCACGCACTGGTGAACAGCGGTAGCTACGAAACGCCGAGTGGACGAGTGGAAGTGACCGTTACGCACAGGAAATTTCTCAGGTCGAAAGCCCCACTGCGGAAGGCATGACGATAGAACGCAATTCCATCGTTTTGATCACCGTTGACTGCCTGCGGGCCGATCATGTCGGATTCATGGGCTACCCGCGGCCCACGACTCCCTTCCTGGACTCTTTGGCGCAAGAAAGCTTCGTTGTTCCAAATGCAATTGTGGCGGGGGCACCCACTTATTATTCGCTGCCCTCAATTCTCGCATCGCGATATCCGCTGGCGCTGGGCCGGGACGTGCTTGGTATCGGCCCGAATGAGCCGACGCTGGCTTCAACCTTGAAGCAAGCCGGATATTCAACGGCCTGCTTCAGTGCGGCGAATCCTTATATCTCGGCCCGGTTCGGATACGACCGAGGATTCGAGACGTTTCGTGATTTCCTCGCAGATGAGCCGCCACTGACCGAATGAGACTTTACCGTCTGCTTCGAATGGTTTCGCGAGTCGAGTCAACCGCAAGGTGCAGGCGCTGCGTCCGGCGCTTGGTCCGTTGGGATCGGTTTACGACGAGTTGTACTTCCGATATTGCCAGCGCGTTACTCCGGTCGCCGGATCACTCGATGCTCTGCGACGATTTCCTGCCGCAGATGAGATTGTCGATCATGCCTGCGAGTGGCTGGTGAGTGCAGGCGATTCGCCGTTTTTCCTGTGGCTGCATCTGATGGATCCGCACTCGCCTTACTATCCAAGGGAAGAAGCGTTGGCGCTGATGGGAGAAGAATCACCGACGCCCTGGCAGGCGCGCTATCTTAATTCATATTGGAATCGGTCCGATCTTGAAGCGCGCCGCCTGACTAGTTGCCGGAAAGAAATTCTCTCCTTCTATGACGCAGGAATTCGGTGGGCCGATACGCAGATGAAGCGTCTTGTAGAAACTCTTCGCGGCTCGAATCGCTGGGACAATTGCATTTTCGCTGTTAGCGCCGACCATGGCGAGGAGTTTCTGGAGCATGGCGGGCGTTATCATGCGCCCACGAGGCTGGCGGAAGAATTAATCCACGTTCCGCTGCTGCTCCGTATGCCCGGGTGTGGAAAGAGAGAGGTATCAGAAGCTCCTTTCAGCCACATAGCATCTGGCGCCGACTTTGTTGGATCTGGTGGGGATTGAGAGTTCCGCTAGAATTCGCGGGCGAGAGCCGTTGGGCGCACCTTCGGGACGGTCGCCAATTCGACGGCGCAGCGATATCTGAATGCGTTTACGGATGTACGAATCCGTTCCGGCGGGAGGGGAGGTTGGGACCGCGACTGTTGTCGGTTCGCGAAAAACGATTCAAGCTTGTCCTGTTCTTCGAACCTCCGGCCGAGTATCTGTACGATTTAGCCTCGGATCCTGGCGAGAGGTGTCCGCTCGAACCAGCGGCGGAGAAACCAGCGCGGCGGCGGTTGCTTGAAATTGCGCGCGAGCACTTACACAAAGCCACGGCTGGACGAGGATCGCGGAGGGGTGTCGAATTGCGTGTTCGCGACCTTCAGCTAGAATGGGAAAAATCAGCGGGCGAGGCTTCGCCGTTGGCGTCCTGATCTCAGACAGGCCGCTTTCAAAAGCAAAAATGATCACGATTTTCACGCCGTCTTATGCGGACGAGGCCGATACGAATGCGCAGAATCTGTCGGTGAAGGAGATCGTTGCCCGGTTAGACCCTGAACGTTGCGCGGTGACGATGTTGCACGAGGGCGCGCCGGATCAGCGAATTCAGGAGCGACCCAATACCCGGCTTCTGCGCTGGGGCCAACATGGAAATACTCTAAAGACTGTTTGCAATTTATTGGTGCGCACGCCCGACCTTTATTTTTTCCCACGCGAAGGGCCGCTCGACGCCGCATTTCTGAGTCTACGGCGACGATTGGGATTAAAGACGGCGGTCATTAGCTACGTAGTTTCCGGTGGACTGCAGACAGCCCCGTATTCCGCCGCACGCGAACGCCACATTCGGGATGCAGACGCGGTGTTCGACAACAATGCCTACCTCGGACAGCTTTTAAAAGAGAAGATGAACGTCACTTCCTCGGGCACGATGTATGACGGAATAGACCGGCGACATTTTTATCCGCCACCGGTCCGAAGGGAGGGCAATCCGGTCACAGTGTTGTGTGCCGGATCATTTCGACCCTACAAACGGATGGATCTGGTCATTCGACAAGCTGCGCGCTGGCCGGAGCAGCAGTTTCGGATTGCCGGCGTTGGAGAGGAATTGGAGGTTTGTCGCCGACTTGCGTCTGAACTGGGCTGCAAGAACCTGGAATTTTTGGGCCACCTGCGCCAATCGCAGCTCGGCGACGAAATGCGGAAGGCGGACATTTTCTTCTTTCCAAGTATTCTCGAAGGGCATCCACAGGTTTTGTTGCAGGCAGCAGGCAGCGGGCTTCCGATAGTGGCGATGCAACTCTACCGTCCTGATTGTGTGGTGCATGGCTCTACAGGATTTCTGGCCCGCAGCGACGAGGATCTTTCGAAGGGTTTGGACGAATTGATTCGCAACTCCGAACTGCGGCGAAGGATGGGCGATGCGGCAGTGGCGCATGCGAAACAATTCGACTGGGATATCATCGCCGGAAAATGGCAGGACGCTTTTGAGCGGACAGTGGCGGAACGTCGGAGCAGAATCTGACATGCAATCGGGCAGGCGGAGCGTCCGATCGTGGCTGACCCGTCACCATTGCCCATCCTGGGGCAGCCGAGCGTTTCGACAAGATCTCAAAGCGCTTCGAGTGCTCACGTTGACACCGTTTTATCCGAGTGACACCGACCCAACGTGCGGTTGCTTTGTGTCGGAACCGATCGACGCGCTCGCAAAATTCGGAGTCAAGAATTCGATTTTCGCCGTGCAACCATTCTATCGAGCGAAACCGCAGTCCTCGGAGAGTGCGGCCCGACCTGAGTGGATCCGATACCTCTCTTTGCCGGGAGGTATGGGCCTGCCGACGGCGGGAGCATTTCTCTTCTCACGAATTGTGGGACGAGTGCGGGAGTTGTGGAACTCGCAGCAAATTGATCTGATCCATGCGCACGCGCCTTTGCCCTGTGGGCACGCTGCGATGCTGTTGAGCGCCGAGTTGGGCATTCCGTACGTAGTCTCCGTTCATGGCCTTGACGCATTTTCCACCGAGCAGGTTCAGGGGCGCACCGGTCGATGGTGCCGGCGGATTTCGCAGCGCGTGTATCAATCGTCGCGACGGGCGATTTGCGTGAGTGAGCACGTGCGCGAGAAAGTGCTGGAAGGTACAGGCCAGAAATGCCGGACATCCGTGGTATACAACGGGGTCGATCCGGAGATGTTTTCGCCGGGTGCGGAGATGCAAGCGGGTCAGATAGTTCTGAGCGTCGGCAATCTGATTCCGATCAAAGGGCATGAGACGCTGATCCGCGCCATTGCGAGCATATCCGCGGATTTTCCGGAAGTGAAGCTGGAAATCATCGGACAGGGGCCGGAAGCCGGCAAGCTGCGGGGTTTGACGGCGGAGTTGAAAATCGAAGACCGAGTGCAATTCCTCGGGCGCCAGACGCGACTGCAGGTTGCGGAGGCGATGCGGCGCTGCATTCTTTTCGCCCTGCCGAGCCGCTATGAAGGGTTAGGCTGCGTCTACCTCGAGGCGATGGCGGTGGGCAAAGCCGTGATTGGCTGCCGCGGACAGGGAATCGCGGAGATCATCCAGCATGGTTCGAACGGATTTCTGGTCGGACCTGACAACGAGAAGGAACTGGCGCTCGCAATTGCTATGTTGGTGCGGGACGATGCGCGACGACGAAATCTCGGCACCGCTGCCCGCGACACAATCGTCGATGGCTTGACGCTGACGCATCAGGCGGAAAAGTATGCGCGCATTTATCGGGAGTGCGTGCGATGACTCGCCGCCTGGTCATCATCACGGAGATTATTTCGCCGTATCGCATCCCGCTATTTAATGCTCTAGCCAAGCGTTCCGAGGTGGATCTGCATATCATCTTTCTCGCAGAAACTGATCCTGGGCTTCGCCAGTGGCAGGTGTACAAAGACGAAATCAAATTCTCGTATCAGGTTTTGCGATCTATCAGAAAGCGCGTCGGCCAAATTCATGCCCTGATCAATTTTGGCGTCGGCTCCGCTCTTGCCGATGCGAAGCCCGATGTAATTCTTTGCGGAGGGTACAACTACATTGCGTCGTGGCATGCGCTATTGTGGGCGCGTATCCACAACGTCCCGTTCTTCCTATGGTCGGAGAGCAATCTGCAGGATATGAGAAGCGGACACGCGCTGGTGGAGATGCTCAAGAGCGAATTTCTTAGTCGCTGCAGCGGCTTTGTCGTGCCGGGAAAGTCGGCGAAAGATTTTCTTCTGGGTCGCGGGATCAAAGATCGGATGATCTTCACTGCGGTGAACGCTGTCGACAACACCCTTTTCGCCACCGCCTCCTCCGCGGCTCGCGGGAATGCCAACCGCATACGCAATGAGTGCGGCTTGCCCGAACGGTATTTTCTTTTCGCAGGAAGGCTGGTGCGGGAAAAAGGAATTTTCGAATTGCTCTCGGCGTATGCCACACTGGATGAGAGCCTGCGGCGGTCGATCGGCCTCGTCTTTGCGGGCGATGGTCCTTTTCGAGAAAAGCTTGAGCGCAAAGCGAAGGCGATCAGCCCCGGAATGATACGATTCGCTGGTTTCATGCAACGCGACGATTTGCCGAAGTACTACGCACTCGCGGATATGATGATTTTGCCTACGTATACGGATACGTGGGGACTGGTCGTGAACGAAGCAATGGCCTGCGGATTGCCGGTAATTGTCAGCGATGCCGCAGGCTGCGCACAAGACTTGGTGACTGAGAATTGGAATGGACACATTGTCCGCCCGAGAGATATACGAGCTTTGGCTTTGGCCATGCGAAATATCGCCGATGATTCAACTCTTCGGTCGGCCATGGGCTCGAGGAGCGGTCAAAGGATCCAGACATACTCGCCGCAGGCGTGGTCCGAAGGAATTATGCGAATGATGGTGGGGCAGGGTTCGTGAATACGGGGATCGCCAAGGCTGCAATCGTTGCGGGCGTCGTTGTAATGACGGGCGCTGTAGTTTATTTCGCGTTTTCCCACCCCGGATACTTTACAAGCCAGACGTATTTGGGCGGCTTGGTCTTTCTGGAGTTCCTGGCTGGGGCTGTCTGGTTGTATCGAAAAGTATTCTTCCCGCTGGTCATCGTCACGTTCCTTTTGGCCGGAGTAGACCTTCCGCTCGGTTCTGTATGGACGATGGCCCGTTGGGTGGTGCTGGCGGCAGGAGCGATGGTCGGCACGACCATCATGCTGAGGGAGCGCCGACATTCATTCGGAACGTTTCATGTGCTGGCGTTGTTCTGTGTCCTGGCCTCATTGACGTCGGCGGCGGTATCGCGCTATACGATGGTGTCGTCCCTAAAAGTCCTAAGTCTTTTCCTGCTTTTTCTCTACGCGTCGACAGGCGCCCGCTTGGCGGTGGCGAACCGCGAAAGCCGCTTTTTTACTGGACTGCTTGCAGGGTGCGAAATTTTCGTTGCCGCGATCGCAGCCTTCTATCTCATAGGCAGGGATGTGATGGGAAATCCCAACTCCTTGGGAGCCGTGATGGGTGTGGCGGCGGCACCGATTCTGCTCTGGGGAATTCTGCTGAAACAAGAAAGGTTTTCTTATCGCAGAAGACTCTTCCTGTTTGCGATTGCGATGTATCTAGCCTTTGGAAGCCATGCGAGAGCGGGCATCCTGGCGGCTTTGATTTCCTGTACGCTGCTGTGCCTGGTCATGCGAAAGTTCGCGCTGCTGACACAAGGTGTCGGCATCATGGTGATATTGATTGCGGCGATGGCAATTTTTCAGCCGGAAGTATTCTCGGCCAGTGTCACGTCATTCACTTCGACGATTGTCTACAAAGGGAAGAATCCGACGGAGGGATTGCTGGGCTCGCGTAAGTCGCCATGGCAGGATACTGTGGACGCAATCCACGAACATTTCTGGTTCGGCTCGGGCTTCGGAACCTCGGACAATGGCCAGGATCCGACGGATAATCTGGGAAGCTTTGCGAGTTCGTCCGTGACGTCGACGGAGCACGGCAGCAGTTACCTGGAGATCGTGGCGTGGACCGGCATGCTGGGAGTGCTGCCATTCCTGCTGCTGCTGGGATTTCTTCTCAAGAAGATATTTGAGACCTTGGTTTGGATGGTGAAAACTGCGAATCCATCTCATCCAGCGGTGCCGCTCGCGATGTTCATCATTGCCGCCCTTATCCATGCCGCGTTTGAGGACTGGCTTTTTGCGCCGGGATATTATCTGTGCGCTTTTTTTTGGAGTATTGCGTTTATCTTCATCGACCAGGTTCGTACGCTCCCGGCAACAAGCCCGCGTGTAATGTTCGTGGGGAGTCCAGCTGCGATGCGGCGAGATATGGGTGCGATCGCGCCAAGTCAATGATGCATTTGTTCATTAACTCTCTCGCCGCGCGTGCGGGCGGAGGACTCACCTACATTCGCAACCTCCTCCCGCATTTTGCCGCGCAGTTCGATGTGCGTGTCACCGTCATCCTGAACTCCGATTTACGCAAAGAATTAGGATCGATCCCAAACATCGATTTCCGCGAAGTCAATGCGTCGGTTGCGCGGCGGTTCTGGTTCGAACAGTTTTCGTTGCCGAGAATGATTCAGGATTGCAAGGCGGATGTTCTGCTCTCGACGGGCAACTTCGCGATCCGGAAGCCCCCGGTTCCGCAGATTCTTTTGTCACGAAACTCGATCTACCTTTCCGCCGATTTCTATCATGATTTGGTGAAACGCGGCGAATATCGCGCATGGGCGGACACTCGCTTGAGGTCATTGTTTGCGAGGCAATCGATCCGATGGGCTGATGTAACGGTCGCTCCCAGCGAGGCTTTTGCCGCGGAGTTGAGAACGTGGTCCGGCGCGAACGTGATCTCGATCCATCATGGGTTCGATCACGATGCTTTTACGAAGAATTCCGAACCCCTTTCTCCGGAGGTCGCAAGGGAATTGGCCCGTGCGGAGGGAGCGGTGAAACTACTGTTCGTGAGCCACTACAACTACTATCGGAATTTTGAAACGCTCATTCGGTCGCTGCCATTGATTCGCGAACGTCTGGCGCCGCAACCGGTGAAGCTTTTACTGACGTGTCATTTGGCGAGTGGAAAGAATCCGGGGGACTACAAGACCGAATCGGCCGCGAAACTCATTCGCGAAATGGGAGTGAGCGACATGGTTCTGGAACTGGGAACGATTCCTTACGGACAACTCCATCTTGTTTACGGTCAAGCCAACGTCTATGTGACGCCCGCTTACACGGAAACCTTTGCACATCCTTTGGTCGAGGCGATGTCGAGCGGAGTTCCTGTGGTCGCTTCTGATCTCGCGGTGCATCGGGAGATTTGCGGGGAGGCTGGAATTTATTTTCCGAAGTTCGATCCGCGAGCACTGGCCGATGCGGCGGCGGGGGTTGCGTCGTCGTCAGAAACCAGTCGACGAATGACTGCGGATGGGCTGGTGCGGGCTCGCGAGTTTTCGTGGAAGAGACACGTTGAGGAAATCGTGAACATTTGTCGAACACTGGCCAATTGAGGATTGGCTAAATTTGAACAGGTTTTTTCCGGCAAACACCGGGCGCCGGGAATTGAGGTAATTTTATTTCGAGCGCTCTACGAAAGTATTTACCTTCTGAAACTGGTCTCAAGGCACTCGCGGGCTGCACTTCAGAATTCGCAAGCCTTCGACGATCCGCTGATCTTCGATTGTCAGATACGAAGAGAGGCGGGAATCGCTGAAGGATGGCTTGGCCACACTATCAATCACGAGCACGTGTCGGTAGCCTGAAAAGAAAGCGCGAACGTCGGAATCCCCGTTTTCGATTTTCAACATCAACGGGATGAGATTTTGCCGGACCGCGTCAATGCCGGTTTTGCGATCGACAGCATCGGTGGTGACTTGTCCAAGAAACATCAGTCGAGTCAGTTCCGTTACCGCGGCCGGATTGTTCAGGACATCCTCAATCCAGCGATGATCTTTGCCGGTGAAATACAGGTAGAGCGCCTGACGGAATCGTTGTATCTGCTCGTTCTGCTCCGGGCTGAGGAGAACCTGTGCGCTGCGGCAGAAAAGAACATGCGAACTGGACAGAATCGAGATCCACGCGCAATCGTCATCGACGGTAAGAGCGCGAGCGACCACCAGGTCGCTGGACGTCGGCGGATCCGATCGCAGAAGACGCGTGAGTTCGGCTTGTTCTTCATTGCCCGACAGGAAAACGCGATAGGTCGAGACTGCGATGAACAAGCCGTTCAACACGAGGAGAGCGGTGAACGCAGCGGCGGCGGTACACCAGGTCGTTCTGGCAGCCGGGTAAAGCGCACAAAGTGCCGAGGCAAAGAACGTGGCCAGCACTACAGCTGTGGGATGAACAAAGTATCCCCCGTGATGCGACATCTGGATAGTTGTTTCCGAGAAAAAGGCATCGCCGAGGAGGAGGAAAAGATTGCTGAGACCCAGGCCTACGATCGGCCATCTGATCTCCGGCTTGAGGGTTGGTACGAACGCCACGGCCAGCGTCAATGCTGCGAGAAGAAGCCACATGCCGCCGATCCGATGTGTCAGCACTGACATTTGGAGGTGAACGAGCGCATATTGTCCGGGTGCGCCGCTGCGGGACGACCCACTACCGCGCAAGAAAAACAAAATATCAAGGAGTCCGCACGCGATTGCGTAGAGGGAAATGATTTTCCATGGCTGCCTGTCGCGAGAGAAGAACGCTTGACCAATAATTGTGACGGCAGTTACGCTCGCCATCATCAACATCGCATACGGGAAAATTGAGAATGCTAATAGCTGGGTCGCGGCCATCGCCGCCCATATCCACACTGAGCGCTTCTGTAAGGCCCTCATTTGCAGGCCGAGATAAAGCAGCAGCAAAGGGACCGGCAACTGCGGAAAGAAAGAGCGGATCAAGGGAAGTTCAATGCCTTCAAAGCCCCGCAGCGACGGAAGATGTCGCCAGCCGGCAAGCACGCTCTGCAATACGCCGAAATTGAAAAACATCAGCAGGGCGAGGCCGGCGAGAACGATTACGGGCGAACGATCTGGCAGGAATTGCTCGAACAGCCACCAAGAGATTCCGTACGCGAGTGCCCACCAAAACAAATTCCACAACAGCAAACTCAACCAGAGATTGCCGTGAAGCAAACCGCTCAGACTACCGAACAATAGAAACGCGGTTCGGAACTTGAGGTATCCCAGGCGTGCAGCGGGGACCGTGAGTCCGTAGTACGGCTCAACAACCTGGGCCGAAACTGGGGTTCCCACATTGCTGATGTTCAGGTACAGGCTGATGTCGGGCGCGGTCATTGCCGGCACTGAATGATTGCCGGTGCGCCTGGCGGTATTCAGCGCTGGATAGGAGTAGATCGTGAGCACGAGAAAGGCCATGCCCAGCATGAGTGCTTGAGATTTGGTGGGATTCAAGTCCAATTTATTCTCGTGCTAGCCGCGGTTCCTGAGACAGGCGTCGCGCAACGCCGATGAAACGCGCCGTTGCTGCTCGTCGGTCATCCCGGAAAAGAGCGGTAGAATGACACACTCACGCTGCGCTCGTTCGCTCTCAGCCAGGTTCGGACAAGTTTCGTTGGTTTTATTCCGGCCACCCGCGCAGCGCCAACTGGCAGGACCCGCATATGCGGCTTCGAGGTGCGCGCACATAATGCCGCGGCGGGTCGCGATACCTGCATCCAGTAGTTCTTGCATCACCGTGCGCTGGTCGGCGCCCTGCGGCAGGCGAACACAGTAGCTCTGCCAGTTCGTGTGCGCCCACTCCGGCTCCGATGGCGTGATTAGTCCGGGGATGTCGGACAGCAAATGTTCGTACCGCGCTCTCATCTCGCGGCGCTCGGAAATCGATAGTGGAAGTCGTTTCAGTTGCTCGCGTCCAATTGCTGCCTGAATGTCGGTGAGACGGTAGTTGAATCCAAGTTCAGGATACGACTCGAACACGACCCGGGATGATGAATGACGGACAGTATCCGGAACGGACATTCCGTGCTGGCGCCATAGGCGGAATTTTCGATCGATTTCTGCGTCGGCTGTGGTCAGCATCCCGCCATCGCCGGTGGTCAGGAGTTTGCGCGGGTGAAACGAGAAACATGCGACATCCCCGTGCGGCTTGCCAATTTTTTCCCAGTGTCCCTGCCATGCGATTTCACTGCCGATCGCACAGGCAGCATCTTCGACAACGCGGATGGAATGCTTCCGCGCGACCTCAACGATTGCTTTGAGGTCGCATGGCATGCCCATCTGATGCACGCAGAGGATTGCGCGGGTGCGATCGCCGATGGCGGCTTCGACGGTGGCGGGGTTGATGTTGAACGTTGCGGGATCGATGTCGACAAACACCGGAACCGCACTGCAATAGCGAATGCTGTTCGCGGTCGCAATGTAGGAATGGCTGACAGTAATGACTTCGTCGCCGGGGCGCACACCGACTGCAAGCAGGGCTAGATGAAGCGCGGTGGTTCCGCTGGAGACCGCGCAGGCATGCGTTGAACCCACGTACGCGGCAAACTCACGTTCGAAAGCCGCAACTTCCGGGCCCTGGGTGACCCATCCGGAAAGAATGGCACGTTCCGCAGCCGCTGCTTCCTCCCGGCCAAGTTGCGGACGGGCCACGGGAACGAAATCTCTAGGCGGCATTGGGGGGTGCCTGAATCTCCCAGTTGCGTTCGATTTCCTGTTCCAGCAACCGCTCGGGAGAAATGTTTCGACTGGCGTACCATGCGCGCAAACGCGCAAGACCGTCGCGCAACGTCACCGTCGGCTTGAAGTTCAGGAGTTGCCTCGCTTGAGAACTGTCCGCGAGAAGGCGGACGACGTCTCCGGGGCGAGGTTCGGTGTAGAGGATCTCGGCGGAGGGCCGGTCAACAACTTCGGCGATCGTTTCCGCGAGCGCTCGGATTTCGATTTCCTTGCCGCTTCCAAGGTTGAGCGTCTGACCGATGGAACGGTCAGACAATCCGGCCGCGATGATCCCGGCTGCGGTATCGCCGACGAAAGTGAAATCGCGGGTCTGGGTGCCGTCGCCAAAGATGACCATGGGGCGTCCGGCGAGACATCGCAACATGAAACGCGGAATCACTTCGCCGCTGTCGCCCTCATGATGACAGCGAGGCCCGTATGCGTTGAAGGGTCGCAATACCACGGTCGGGTACTGATAGGTGCGCCAATAGGCACGCGTGTAAGCTTCGCCCGCGAGCTTCGATGCTCCGTAGACAGTGAACGGCAATGTTGAATGGTCTTCGGCAATGGGCGCGGTATGCACCATGCCATAGACCTCGGAAGTGGAGACGTAAACGAAGCGCCCTACCTTTCTGCTCCTCGCGATATTCAGAAGCCCTAACGTCGCGGATGCGTTGACTTCCTGATTTTCGATCGGCGAGTGGATCGAATGGCGGACACCCAGACACGCGAGATGAAAAACGATGTCTACATCGCGCATCAACGATGTCAAAGACTTAGTGTCGCGGATATCCACAGCGTAGAGTTCAACGGGCCCGCCCAGCACGCCCTCAAGATTTTCCTGCTTTCCGTTGATCAGGTTATCGACGATGCGAACGCCGAAGCCGCGGGCCGCCAATTGTCGAACTACCTCCGAGCCGATGAATCCGGCGCCGCCTGTCACCAGCACGCGTTGCGATTGCACTAAGAGCCCCCGGGGGAAGCTTGAATGAGTAGATGGATGATTCTACCAAGGCTTGGGCCAATTGAATCTACAGGTGGCTTGCCGAATCGGAATCGAGAGCTTCTGCCCTCGGCGCGGCGTCGATGCGGTTTCTAAGCTGAGCGAGGTTGATGCCTTTCGCGGCGAGCAGGCAGATACCAATCGCGACATTTGCTACAAATACCCATGCATGAATGACAACGGTAAGGGCGAGAGCATTGCTCGCTGCGACTCCAACGAGTTTGAAGGCTTCGGTTCCGAAAAGTTCGTAGGTTCCCAGGCCGCCTGGAGAGGCAGGGACCATCAGCCCAAGGCCGAGGATCGCGGCGGCAACGGCGGCGGATTTTGGCGATAAGGCGATACCAAGAGCGCCGGCCAATCCCCAGATCAACGCGACCTCGGTGATCCAGATGCCTGCGGTAATTGCAACCAGCGTGAACATTTGAGCGGCAGAATGAATCGCGCTCAAGCCATCCGCAAACGCTGTCAGCAGGCCGTCGAACTTCTCTTCGAGCGCGGATAGTTGAACCCAGCGAAAAACTCGGCGAATGAGTGCGATGAACGGCCGCGTGCGGTAGCGAAGAAAGATCAGGACAACGAGTGCGGCGCCAAAGATGACGGTCGCCAATTTCAATGAATCGACCAGCCATCGCGGAGGCTGCAACGCCCAAGCGGCGAACAGAACCATTCCAAGCAGGGCAAAACCGTCCAGAACCTTTTCGACTGCTAGCGTGGCAAGCGCACGGCTACTTTCGTCGAGCGAGCCGTCGTCACCGATGAGAACACAGCGCGCGAGATCGCCGGCGCGGCCCGGGAGCAGAAAGTTCGCCATATTACCGATGCCGAGTACCGTGAGGGAATTGGAGAACGTGGGACGGGAAGAAGCTGGAAAAATCCACTGCCAACGCAATGCGCGAAGCGGCAGATTCAGCAGGAAGACAGCGAGCGGAACGAATAGGAACGGGCCATTCAAGTGCCCGAGGGCTTTCCACGATTGCTTCAGGTCCACCTGGCGCAGCAGAATGGCGAGGCATGCCAGTCCGATGAGAAGTCCCACGATGCCGGACTGCAGGCGGAACTTACGTCCCAAAGCGCGGCTCCGATGTCTGAGCTCGCGGCAGGTCCTTTGCTTCCGTTTCTGAGGATTCTTCGAGGAAGTAAATCGGGCGACGTCGAGCTGCCTCCAGCGTCCTCCAGAGATATTCGCCGAGTACGCCCAGCATCATCATCTGCACGCCGCCTAGCATCAACACGACCACCATCAACGATGACCACCCCTGTACCGGTGTGGAATTTCTCACACGCAGGATGATGACTAGCAGGGCATAAGCGAATCCCGAAAAACTGCAAAATATTCCCAAGTAGGACATGATCCGCAGAGGGGCGTATGAGAACAGCACGAACGCGTCAGCGAATGCCTTGAGTTTCCGGCCAAAAGTCCACTTCGTCGTTCCTGCAACCCGCTCCTCTTTGGTGTAGGGAACTTCTGCTTGAGAAAACCCCAATCGCGCGATTTCCCCTATCACGCTGGGATGGCTCCCGGTCGACTTCAGTAGTGCCTCGATGACCTTCTTGTCCAGTAGAGCAAAGTCGGATCCGCGCGGCGGTAGATTTGCTTCTCCCATCAGCCGTAACAAACGGTAGAAGGCATTGGAAAGGAACACGTCCATCTTGGAGACACCTTCTCGTTCGGTACGTGTGCCCCACACGACCTGATTTCCGGCACGCCACAACTCCAGCATTTGAGGAATCAGTTCCGGGGGATCCTGCAGATCGGCTGCAAGAAACACCGCGCATGCACCTCGTGACTCTGCGAGTCCTGCCAGAATTGCGATGTGACTTCCGCTATTCTTGGCGAGGCGCGCGTAGCGAAATCTCGCATCTCTGCGGTTTACCTCCCGGAGCATTTGAGCGGAACGATCGGAGGAATTGTCATCCATCAATATGATTTCGATTTGCAAGGGAGCAAGCTGATCAGCAATCTGTCCCAGACGGTCAACCACTGCAGGGATGGCGGCTTCTTCGTTGAAAACCGGGACAATGATGCTGAGGTCGGTGCTAACCATTCTGGCTAGACCCACTCTTTCTTGTCATCCCATGTTTCCACGTGCGTTCGGTAGAGTCGAATGACGCCACGACCGAACCTTTCGCACCCACGCCGCAAACGAAGTCGAAAAATGAGTTGTTGGCCTCGACATTGTCGCACAGTAACCACCCGCCGGGACGCAGGTATGACCAAGCCAGAGACATCTCAAACATCATGTGTTCGTAGCTATGGTCGCTATCGTGTAGGAAGACATCCAACGACGGTTCTCTTTCTAGGATTTGCGGCAATAATATTCGGGCGTCCCCCAAGGAAAGGTGGTGGCGCGAGCGCAGGCCTTCGGGAATCGACCACCCAGGCTTCTTACCCTTAGGGAGTGCGCCTGTCCCCTGCGCCCGTATTCGTTTGTCGAACGGAGGAAGATCGATGGACCATAGTGTGCCGGTCTCGTTGTGTTTCATAGCCAACAGAATGAAAGCGGTGCTGAACCCGTTCAGCACTCCGGTTTCAATGAAGACTTTGGGGCGAAATGTCCGGGCGAAAAGGTAGAGGAGGCAACGATAGACTCGAAACTCGCTCACGTGAGTGAATTGGACACCAGAAAATTCGGGAACATCTTCAATGGCACGGTTAATGTCAACTAGGAATGAATTGCTACATTGTAGATCTTGGTAGAAGGTCTTCAATCGCTCAAGAGCTACGTCCCACATCTCTGCCAATTGTGGCAACAATTCTTCGACCGAAATCAGCTTTGCAACTCCGCTGGAAGCCGTCTTATCTTTTGATATCGGCAATAAGCCTCCGTCTGGAATTACGCTTTCAAGATGCCTGTGATCATCGGGTCTGGCTGCTTTGGTTGCCTTAGTGGCGGCTAGTTCTACCGAGGATCGCGACGGTGGCTGGGTCCCACCCGATCTCGTGCAGTCGTCGCTGCAAACCCGCGACGTCATAAGGTACTCGACGAAAATCAGCCGTTCCCGAATCGCAGTCCAATATTGCATAGGCCGCTGCGGGATTGCAATCGCGGGGTTGGCCCACTGCACCTGGATTTAGCACGAATCCTTCACCGCACTGGCGCAGTAGGGGCCAATGCGTGTGTCCCAAAGCGAGGACCTGATTCGAATCAAGCCTAATCTCGCTTAGTCGTTCAGAGTCGGGATATAAGTATCCTTCTTCATCCCATGGAGTCGCGTGACGGAGTTCAGCCTGCAGTTTGCCCCAATGGAACTCCATGCTAACTGGCAGAGATTGAAGCCACTGCAAATGATCAGGTGCAAGTGTTTCTCGCGTCCATGAGGTGCGGTATGCGCCAGCGCGGGTGGGATTCGGAGTCAGCTGTCCGACGACATAAGCGTCGTGATTCCCTCGAACAGTCGGGATTTTGTATCTCTGCAACAGGTCGCATACCTCATTTGGATCGGCATAGTAACCGACGACGTCGCCGAGACAAACGATCGAGTCGACTTCGGGGAGATCGTCCATCACGGCTTTGAGTGCCGGGAGGTTTGCATGGATGTCCGCGATCAGTGCGACTTTCATGATTTCCACCAGCGTGGAGCGCCAGCTTTGCTCTGCGCCCATTGCAAGTATTCCTGAAGGCCTTGCTCGAGCAAAACCTTAGGCCTGTAGCCCAAGCACGCCTCGGCACGGGAGATGTCCACTTCCCATCGGTATCCTTCCTCTGGATCTATGCCCCCCGCCGAGGAGGCTTGGCTTACACTTCCACGCGCACCTGCTGTGTTGACCACAAGACGAGCGAGGTCCTGCATCGTCGTTGTTTCGGTCCCGCCGATGTTGTATACGCCTGGAGTATCAGTTTCTGCGGCCAACAGGGCGGCATCGACCACGTCGGATACATGAACGAAATTTTGGGCGCGTGAACCGCTACCCAGCCATTGGATCTGCTCTGACCTCAGGGCGCGGTCTACAAATCGCACTAGCACGCCGGCCGACATTCCCGGCCCATACGGCGAAGTGACCCGCAGAGAAGTGATACGCTGCCCCGAGTTGCGCCTCTCTTTCTCGCAAGCGATCTCGCCACAGAGCTTACTGCGGTGGTAGGGATGGTTCGGCTTGGTAACATGATCTTCCGTGATCGGCAACTCTTGCGGCGCTCCGATCACGGGGAGACTTGAGGCGTAAACGACCGACTTCACCTTCATATGGACCGCCGCATCAAGTAGCCGACTGGTGGCTGTGCAGTTCGCAGTTAAGTACTGTTCTACGGAAACGCCATTGGCGGGGAGTTGAGCAGCGAAGTGAAACAATACATCGACTGGACCGGAGATGTCGTCGAAGTGCAAAGATGACGGCTCCAGCAAATCTCCCTGCACGCATCTTATGCTAGCCTCGAGTGGCTGAACGGGGCGTCTCACAACGCACAAGACATTCCATCCACGTCGACAGAGGTCAAGCACCAGGTGCCTGCCGATAAACCCAGTCGCCCCTGTGACCAGAGCACGCATTTCACTTTTCTGTGGAGGGAACTCTGCGGATGTTGTTCATCGCAGTAAGTGGAACGATGAGATTGCGGAACGCGCGAATCGCCGCGACGTCACTCCGGTATTCCAGCCTACCAAACGCTTGACCGTACACGAAATTGCGAATTAAGGTGTCGGGCTCGTTAAATCCAACTTCAGCACGAATAGAAGTCGTGCCTGAGAAGCGCGGGTGCACCTCGAGGATCGTCACACCGTGAGCGGAAATTCGGCACTGAATATTGGCCGGCCCGCGAATGCCGATTTTCATAGCAATTTGCTCACAAACCTCCTGCAAATGCGGGTGCTTGACGATGCTCCCCTGCGAATACCCAGTAGAGAGCACATAGGTCTGTCCGTTCCAGCGTCGATGCGTTCCCAATGACAACCCAAGCAAGCGCCGGTGAATCACTATGGAATCAATTAGCTCTCCCGACCTGGAGACTAGTACTCCAACCGTGTATTCCTCGTCGGGAGATTCCACATATTCCTGCAGCAGCACTTCGCGGCTGTCCTTCTGGTCTGCAAGGTAATCTTCCACTTCAGCTTCGTTCGTCAGGATCGCGACGCCGCGCGAGCCACCACTTTCCTCAGTCGGTTTTCCAACGAGAGGGAACCCAGCCTCTTCCGCTAAGCCTCGCCAGTCCTTTGCGCTTGCTGTTCGGGGTACCAAAAAGTCATTCGTCTGAAGCCATTGGTAAAGCCGGAGTTTGTTGCTACAAAGATGAACGACCTCAAGTGAGCTAGCCACGACAGTACAGTTGAGATTCTTGAAGTGCTGGGCAACGCGAACGAGTGAACGAAGCTCCGGCTCGGTGCCCGGAAGAATTACCTGAACCCGCTCCTGTGTGACCAGTTCTCGAATTGCTGGAATATAGTCGGGCGCATCGGCGCGCGGGACGATATATGCAGCATCTGCAAGGTAAAGACCGAAGGAAAAATTCTCTACATCGGTAGCGACCAGCCTATATCCCTCTCTTGCCAGCGACAGCGCATGCAGCACCTGATGACCCACGGAACGCCCTCCAACACCTGTTACGAGGACGCTTGTGGTTTTTGACATTATCGCGTCGCCGCAATGCTCGTGAGCGCTTGCGACACCCTCTGGATTTGACCTTCGGTCAGTTCGGGGTACAACGGCAGGGAAATTACCTGCTTGGCTGCTTTCTCCGCATGCGGAAACGAACCGGGGCCGTAGCCTAAGTCCGAGTACGCCGGCTGAAGATGTGCAGGGATCGGATAGTGAATCCCGGTCTGGATTCCCTCGGCAGCCAACGCGGCATGCAGGTTATCGCGATCGTTCACCCGCAGCGTATACACGTGATATACGTGACGCCCCCACGGCATTTCTTTTGGGAGTTTCGACGTCGCAGTCTGCCAAAAGTTCGTTGTACTGACGCACGACGCGGCGGCGGCCTGCCGTCCAGTCGTTGAGGTGGGCGAGCTTCACGCGAAGAACGGCTCCCTGAAAGCCCTCCATCCGGTAGTTATATCCGCGCAGCAAGTGGTGATACTTGCGGTCTTGTCCCCAGTCGCGCAGCATGCGAACGTTGCGAGCGTACTCGGTGTTGTTCGTTGTGACAGCGCCGCCTTCGCCGTAGGCTCCAAGATTCTTGCCGGGATAAAAGCTGAAGCAAGCGAGATCGCCGATGCTTCCTACGGGCCTGCCTTTGTACTGAGCGCCGTGAGCTTGGGCTGCGTCTTCGATCACGATGAGCTTGTGGCGGCGGGCGATGTCCATGATGGGATCCATGTCAGCGGATTGGCCGTAGAGATGGACCGGAAGGATAGCCTTGGTGCGCGGAGTGATTGCCGCCTCGAGTAATGCGGGATCCATGGTGAATGATCGCGGGTCGATATCCACCAGAACGGGCTTCGCGCCTGCGTAAAGAATCGGCGGCCACGCTTGCCACGAAGGTGAATGGGACGGTGATCACTTCGTCGCCCGGCCCGATGCCGGCGGCCATCAGAGCCAGATGGAGCGCGCTGGTGCCGGAGTTCAGCGCAATGCATTCCGACGCGCCGCAGTACGACGCGAAATCCTGCTCAAACGCGGCCACTTCGGGACCGAGAACGAACTGGCAGCTATCCAGTACGCGAGCGATGGCCGCATCGATCTCGGGCTTGATGCTCTGGTACTGCGCTTTTAAATCGAGGTATGGAACTTTGACGTTTGCCATGAGTGCTGACGTTATTGTCTCACTGGCGAGGCTACGCTGTGGCCTGAAGAGAGGTGAGGCGCAAGTCGATGGGGCGTCCGCGCTGCGCCATCGATTGCGAGGCAGCCTGCAGGATCTCAACGACGCGCAGTCCGGTAGCGCCCCCTGTGAGCGGTTCTTCCCGCTGCTGAATGCACTGCAGGAAGTGGTCGATCTCGCGGCGGAGGGCCTCGGTCTGGTCGATCTGCGGTGCCAGCATGTCTCCCGTGCGGTAGCCGACCATCATCTGATAAATCTTTTCGGGGCTCTGGTGCTGATTCAGAGTGATGCCTTTGTCGTAAACCTTAATTTTCTCGCCCTGGTCGAGATCGTCGTAGACGATCATCTTGCGGCTAGCGCCGATGAGAGTGCGCCGCAGTTTTACGGGAGCGAGCCAGTTCGCGTGAATGTGGGCAATCTGGCTGCCTTCGAAAAATAGCGTCATGTACGCGATGTTTTCGGTTCCACCCATCACATGGCTGTGGCCGGTGGCGGAGACGGCGCAAGGGCGGAAGGGGAGGACGTAATCCATGATCGATAGATCGTGTACGGCGAGATCCCACAAGACGTTGACGTCGTGCTGAAACAGGCCAAGATTGACGCGCACGGAATCGTAGTAATAAATTTCACCCAGCGTGCCGCTCTCCACGAGTTCACGGATCTTTCGCACGGCACCCGTATAGACGAAGGTGTGATCCACCATGAGAACGAGATTGCGCTTGCGCGCCAGATCTATCAGACGCTGAACCTGGTCGGTGCTTGAGGCTAGCGGCTTTTCGACCAGCACGTGCTTACCGTGTTGCAGGGCACGCTGTGCTAACTCAAAGTGTGTGGAAACCGGAGTTGCGATTGCGACGGCGTCGATCGACGGGTCTTCGATAAGTTCGCGCGCATCGAGGGTTGTGCGCACGGCTGGATAGCGAGCATTCAAGAGGGCCAGCCGGTCGGAGCGCATGTCGCTAACGCACGAGACCTGCGCGCCCGAGGCCTCGTAGAAATTCCGTACCAGGTTCGGTCCCCAGTAGCCGTAGCCGATCACGCCAATCCGAAGCAAAGTCTCTCCTATTAGCTCTTTGAAGTCTCAGATGTCGATGGCACGGTGCGCCCGAGGCGAGCGGGAACGCCCTTCGCAATTTTTTGGGCAGGCACGTCGTGGGTCACAACCGCGCCGGCTCCGATCAAAGCACCTTCGCCGATAGTAATTCCTGCCAGAATGACGGCCCCGCTGCCGATGGATGCGCCGCGTTTAATGCGTGTGGGAACGACGGTCCAGTCTTCTTCTGTCTGCAGGCGTCCATCGGCCGTCGCACGCGGATAGAGGTCATTGATGAACATGACGCCGTGGCCGACGAAAACATCATCTTCGATAGTCACCCCTTCACAAACAAAGGTATGCGAAGAGATCTTGCATCGCTGGCCGATCGACGAATTTTTCTGGATTTCGACGAATGCGCCGATCTTGGTGTCGTCGCCGACGCTGCAGCCGTAAAGGTTTACTAAATCGGGCTGGAAAACCTTCACTCCGTGTCCCAGGATGACGTTCGGTGAAATTGGCATGAACCCTGTGTGGCAGCGGTGAGGTTCCAACTGGAAATCTCACCGGCGCTCATCAACTTACGTTTGAAACTGAAGTAAGACGCACGATACAACAGAACGGTACTCCGATCAACCGACGTGGAAGGCCTAATTTGCCGTCACCTCACGGTCTGTCGAGGCCATACATTGCCGAGTGATAGAACTTCCTAACCGGACTTTTCATCTTTAAGCCGAGGAGGCATGATGCCGAGACCCAATCGCCTGGTCCTTTCTCTAAGATCTCATTTGCGGGCGGTGGCCGCTTCAGCGGGTGTCGTGACCTTGTGCGGGTTGGTGGCCCTGTCGATGCATCACGCGTCGTACGCAAAGGCAGCAGACTCGGCAACGCTCGCGTCGAACGTTGTGCGGTCGGCTCCCGATTTGGCATGGAAGCAGAATCCGTCGTCTTCGCTGAGTTCGGCGGGGCGGAACTCGATCAACCTGGATTCCTGTCCACCCGGGGTGATTGCCACCGAACCGGCTTACTATGTCTACATCGCGGGCTCTGGAAATCCAGAAGCGGTGCATGTCAACGGCGGGACCTGCAAAGGCGACGGACACGCGGGCACTCTCGAATTCACAACAGCTAATCCTCATCCAGCAGGCTATTCGGTGGGCAGCGCGTCGGGGGGAATCCAGGAGGCATCGATTGCGGCGCGATTTGTTGCGAGCGGTCTGAAACAATTGCCGCAGTCTGGGCACGTCATCGTTTCACCGGGAGAATACGACATCTACGCTCCCATTGTCGATCCGGGCTTCGAATCAAACCGTAGATTTCTGCCGGATCGATCCTCAATTGTTACACCGCCAACGATCCTTGCATTCTCGTCGGGGATGCGGCAGCGTCGAACAAATTCTCAGATATCACCCTTAACGGGCCTCGCGGACGACCGATGGTGGTCTCGAGCACGAAGCCTTTTGTCGAAGTGAATGCGCAGCAGACGAGAATTCTGAACCTGGGCACCCGCTGGCCACCTCAAAACGGGAGTTTCGGTTCGCTGGTCCAGGTGGACGACGACCAGGCTTTTCTGCTCGATGGCATGGACACTGCCAGCGGTGGGTCGGCCGTGACTTGCAATCCGAGCTACTGCGGCGCCTTTGTCACGGCTCCCGGGCCTTTCAACCATTGGTCGGCTGTGGGCTGGCTTAAGAATCTGAACATTTCGCTCCAGTGCGCGGGGAAGGGCGTGGATTGGGCTTCCGGCAACAGCCTGCGGATTTCGGACAGCGTAATTCAGGGGTGGTCTGTTTTCGGAGTTCGCGTGACTAACCAACGAGGCGGATATTCGGGGCTCATCACTGACAATGTGTATTTCGAAGCTTCTCCCAGTTGCAGGGACCATAGCCCCTACGGGAATGTGGGGAGCGCGGGAATCATTGTCGAGGGGCCCCAAGTGAAAGTGATGGGCACGAACGCCAATGGTCCCAGCGGAGTCTTGCCCAACTGGGGACACGACAGCGGTTCACACCAGTGGCTGTACTGGGTGGTGCCCGTCAGCGACAAGTTTGGAGAAGGTGTTCCGTTGCCAGCAGGCCGCGCCGTGACCAACGGGTCCGGAAGCATCACGGGAACATTCCCGAAGATTGCCGGAGCATCGAGTTACAAAATTCTCAAGCGGGATTGGGATGGCGGAACCCTGCCGCGCCCGTATCCACAAGGAACCGGAAAGTATTTGCTAGCGACGGTGCAACAGAGCTCGTGCGCGACTTTGACATGCTCCTTCACCGACAACGGGGAAGCGTTGTCGTCGTACACGAACGCGGGAGAAGGCGCGACGACGAAAGTGTATATGCCGCGCCTGGATTTCTGGCCTGGCGGAATTGTGCTGAGTCCGGACGAGGACGTTTCCAGCGAACATTATTCGATTCCGTCGCTCATGCTGCATGCCGATGTGTTGGCGGCTGGCTCTGTGGTCACGACACAGCCTGCTTGGGCTGTGGCTGGCGAAGCGAACACACTTGTCGGGTCGCCCGCATCACCCACGGCGGCGGCGAATATTGAGGCGATTCATACCCAGGGCATCGGTCCGTTTCCCGGAGCGACGATCCTGTTGGCCGCGAACGTTCCGCAGCAGGCTCTCAGCGGCTACAAAGGCAGGCTCAACTTTGGGCATGGAGGGCAGCCTGGAGGGTTCACACCGGTTATCACCTTGGCTGACAGCAACTGGGGCAAAACATGGTCGACGCCCAATCACCGTCCGCGCGCCGATGTAAACGACCTCGATATCGGCTATGAAGGCAACACCGACACTCTATACACCCGGGCGCAAAATGAAGTCCGCGAGTATGTGGGCAAGTTACCGGATGGGAATCCGGAAGAAAAATTGAGCGCTACGGCCAAGACATTTAATGTGCCGGTGACGATCAATGGGAGCCTCACTGTGACTGGCAAGTGTTCCGGCTGCGGAGGCGGTGCAGGAGCAGCGGCTGACGGCAATGCCGCGCGCGGTTCCGTTTCCCTTACAGGGCAAAAAGCTGCGATTCCTGTCAGTGCGGTGTGCTCTGCTTCGGCGTGCGGGGCCGGACAATACCGAGTGAGTTATTACCTGGATGCGAATCAGTCGTGCGTGGCCGCCGGAAATGCTTCCATCGTGCTGTCAATTGGCTGGAAGGATGAAAGTAACACTCGAAGTATGAGGGTCCCGTTGACTGGAGCGGGTGTTTCGAATGGAAACAGCCTGTCTTTAGGGCAGGCATCAAGTTTTGGAAGCGGAGAGATTTCCGTCTGGTCAGGTGGAGCGCCGATCACATATTCGACAACCTACAACCCCTGCGCAACGGGAACCGGCAGTTACGCACTGCGAATTGCGGCGGAGAAGATTCAATGAAGGGTCGAAGTTGGTCTCGCTGTTCCAGCGCGTGATGCTGCTTTTTGCGATATGATTCGCTGAAATGGCGAAGAAGAGTGCCCCTAACTTTGAAGTAATGTGTCCCTGCTGCAGTGCTTTGCTCAAGGTCGACTCTGAGACGCAAGCGGTCATCGCCCACACAGCAGCGGTGAAGCCGAAAACTTTCAGCGACATGGAAGCTGCTGCAAAAGCAATGCGCGAGCAGGACAGCCGCCGCGAGTCGATCTTTCAGCAGTCGGTGGAAGCCCAAAGGAATGCGTCCGACCTGCTGGAGAAAAAGTTTCAGGAAGCGGTGCGAAAGGCCAAGGAATCTCCCGACACGGGGAAGCCGATTCGAGACTTTGATCTCGATTAACCCATGGCGGACATCCCGCGCAGGCATCGTCCAATGCTGTTGGGCCACCGGGGCGCGCGGTCGCTCAAATCCATCCCAGAAAACACTCTGAAGTCATTTGACCGGGCACTCGCCGACGGATGCGATGGCTTCGAATTCGATGCCCGCCTGACAAAGGATGGCGAGGCGGTCGTTTGCCACGACGCCGCAATTGATGGGCTCGTTATCGATCGCTCGTCAGGGGCGCAACTGCGAAATCTTGCACGGCTGGAGCACGTGCTGAAGCAATATGAAAGCCGCGCATTCCTCGACATCGAACTCAAGGTTGCCGGATTGGAGAAGATCACGGCGGGGCTGCTTCGAAAATATCCACCGCGAAACGGATTTCTCGTTTCTTCTTTTCTGCCGGAGGTTTTAGTGGCGCTTCACACCGAGGACGCCACTCTTCCGCTGGGCCTCATCTGCGAAAAGAAGCGAGAGTTGCTGCGATGGTCTCGACTGCCGGTGGAATTTGTGGTCCTGCATTACAGATTGGCGACTCCCGATCTGCTGGGTGAGTTGAAGAGCGCTGGAAAGAAAATTCTCGTGTGGACGGTGAATTCTCCAAAGCAAATGAAGAAATTTGCTGAACTGGGGGCCGAAGGAATCATCTCAGACGAGACTGAGCGTCTTTGCCGGACGCTGAAGGGTAAATCCGGCGACTGAGTACAGTCAGTCAGCGGCCGCTTCGAGCGCGGCGGAACCGCGGCCGGGTCGATGCACGAAGGCGGAACGTTCCATTTCGAACGACTCCAGATTCTCCCCGA
Source organism: uncultured Acidobacteriota bacterium (assembly GCA_963771765.1). Lineage (GTDB taxonomy): Bacteria > Acidobacteriota > Terriglobia > Terriglobales > Acidobacteriaceae > Sulfotelmatobacter. The sequence goes on along the minus strand of CAVYUY010000033.1, from coordinate 80,949 downwards.
GATCCTGATCGTTCCAGCCGAGCACGGCGCCGATCCTCAGTGCGGCCTCTCGGCTGCAGGACTCGGACCAGCATGCACCAAGCGCCACTGGGACACGCCGGAGAAGGGCATCGCCGAGACTCACAGCAAATTCCTTGCGGTACGCTTCGACGACTTCGGCCACGATGTGTGAAGTGTGGGGACAGATCGGCGCGCGCAGTTCGGCGCTGACCAGAGCCATCCGGGCGATATCCATGGCGCGCTTGCCGTGCCACTCCATCATGCCGCGGGCGGTTTCTTCGCTGACCGATCCGGCGCGGGCGATTTCAAGAACCTCATTGTCGAGCATGGGATCGAGCGAAGTGCCAGGCCCGATCGAGACCGAAGTCGGTTCAGGAACCTGCAGTCCGATCTTCCGGGCACATTCGCGCGCCAGGGACGCAGCCGTTGTCAGTTTGCCTCCGATGACCGAGATCAGGCGGGAAGCGCCGTCGTCGGCGTGATCGTGCAGAAAATGCCTGCGCGTGACCGCCGAAGGTTTGCCCGGAGGAGCGTTTGGCAATGGACGCACGCCGGCGAATGCGTACTTGATGTCGTGGGCAGAGAACTTCGCCTTGGGAAACAGACTTGAAACTGTTCGCAAGAGATACTCGATCTCGTCGGTCGACGGGGCGGTCTTGCCCGGATCGCCTGAGTCAGGAACTTCCGTCGTGCCCACCATCACCTGTTCGTTCCAGGGCAGCACGAAGACTGGGCGTCCATCCGAAGCTTCGGTGTAAAGCGCCGCAGCCGGCGATCCCGGAAAGCGCGGCAGAATGATGTGCGAACCGCGAATGCCGCCCAGCATCGGCTTGCCAGTCCGCACGGTCGAACGCTGGCAAATTCGGTCGGCCCATGGCCCGGTACAGTTCAAGATCCATCCGGCATTCACGCGCTCGTCTTTGCCCGTAATGCGGTCGCGCAGTAGGACGCCCTGCGCGCGCCCTTGAGCTACGTTGATCGCCAAGACCTCGCAATGGTTTCGGACCACCGCTCCCGCATCGGCAGCTTCCGTCATCCATTCGGCGACGAGGCGTTCCGGAAACTCGCATTGCGCGTCTTCGTAGTTCAGCAGGAGCCATTGATGCCCGGCGTCGAGCGAGCGCTGGACGCGCATGAGTTCCATCTCGCTCGGGCGGCCTGTCTTGCGTCCAGCCAGGCGTTGATAAAGCCAAAGACCGGCACGAACTTTCATTGCGCTGCGATGGCTCTGTTCGTTCAACAGAAATAGAAACTGAACGGGATGGACCAGGTGCGATCGCTCGCGCAGAAGGCGCTCGCGTTCGCGAACCGACTCCCGAACCAGGCCAACTTCCGCATGCTCCAGATAGCGCAGCCCGCCGTGGATGATGCGAGTGGAGCGACTGGTCACTCCCGAGGCGAAGTCATTTTGCTCGACCAGCAGGGTGCGCTTCCCGGCGAGGGCGCATTCCCGGGCAACGGCTACGCCATTGATCCCACCGCCGATGATGACGACGTGGAAATGCTGCCCTTCAATCGAAGGTCGTGGTTTTACCGCTAAGGCCATGTTTTTAAGGTAGATAACTCAACTGCAAATCTGTCGAGGAACGGCTTGAGGCACGTCGACCTGCTTCCATTTTGCGCTCCCGACCGGTTTGCATGAAGGTAACGATGGTTCATCGCGAGTAACCCGCTCATCTCGAGGCTCAAGGCGACGATAACACCGAAAGTAACCGCTCGCGAGGGGGCGTTTTAGCCAAAGGCTACGTTCTAAGAAAAATCGGCCCGGTGCCCCTGTTGCGAGGCGCCGGGCCGGTGATAAATCCGAACTCGCGGTCTAGGCAGTCTTCCGCATGTCTCTGGGCTGACGGCGCTCTTGTGCGAACAGCCGGATCATCTCTCGGTTGAACGCCGGGATGTCGTCGGGTTTCCTGCTCGTGACGAGATTGCGGTCGCTGACGACTTCTTTGTCGACCCAGATTGCGCCGGCGTTTTTCAGATCGGTTTTGAGGGATGGCCACGAAGTCAGGGTGTGACCGCCAACGCCACCAGCTTCGAGCAGCGTCCATGGACCATGGCAGATTGCCGCGATGGGTTTGCCGCCATCCGCAAAATGCTTCACGAACTGCACGGCCTCGGGTTTCATGCGAAGCTGGTCGGGATTCATTACGCCTCCGGGCAGCAGGAGCGCGTCGAAGTCATCGGCCTTCGCGGACTGCAATGGCAGGTCGACCGGAATTTCCTTTCCCCAATCCTTGTGATTCCATCCCTTCACTTTGCCCTCGTTCGGGGAAACAACCGTAGTGGTTGCGCCCGCTTCGTCGAGAGCCTTTCTAGGTTCAAGCAACTCCGACTGCTCAAATCCGTCGGTTACAAGAATTGCGATTTTCTTACCCTGAAGACTGTTCGCCATCATAATTTGCTCCTTCGTATGAAACTGGTTGGAATATTTTCCGGCTCCCGCAGCAGGGCGCGGCTTGGCTTGGATGCGTTTTGAAGCCTCGCGGTTGGAGATTCGGCTGGGTGGTTAAGAAACGGGCAGATAGAGGCTTACGAGCGTTGCCTGTAGCGTCCACCGTCGTTTAGAGTGGTTGCCGAATGCCGACAACTGGAGAACGCTTCGAACGAGCGGTCGAGATCATGGAGCGGCTGCGCGCCCCGGCGGATGCCCGTGGGATCGCGAACAGACGTTCGATTCCATCAAGCCTTACACGCTCGAAGAAACTTACGAAGTTTTGGAAGCGATCGACAACCGGGATTGGCCTGAACTCGCTGGTGAACTCGGGGACCTTCTGCTTCAAGTTCTCTTTTATGCCGAGATGGCCAAAGAGCAGAATTCATTCTCCATTGACGACGTTCTCGATCGACTTTCGGCGAAGCTGATCCATCGGCATCCACATGTTTTTGGCGACGCAAAGGCCGACACCGCCAGCGATGTCAAACGCAATTGGGAAGCGATCAAGGTCGAAGAGAGAAAGCGGGAGGCGAAGAAGCGCAGCGGAGAGGGTGATGCAGGATCGAAGGACGAGAAGCAATCCGTTCTAGCCGGAGTTTCTTCGGCAATGCCATCGCTGATGGAAGCGCACAAGTTAAGCTCCCGCGCAGCGCAGGCCGGATTCGATTGGCCCAACATCGAAGGCCTATTCGACAAACTTCGCGAAGAGACCGACGAACTTCGGGAGGAACTGAAAGAATTTCCGGCTCCTGGGCCGTGCCGCAAGGTCGCGGGATCGCTGGATCGGGAACGCAACGCGGTCACCGCAAGTCGCTTCAAGTAAGACTTGAAGAAGAAGTAGGTGACCTCTTCTTTGTGTTGGTGAATATTGCGCGATATCTGTCGCTCGATGCCGAATCTGCCCTTCGCAAGACGAACCGCAAGTTCAAGCGCCGCTTCCAGTGGATGGAAGCTCGCCTTCAGGAAAGCGGCCGTTCCGCCGACCAGGCGACGACGGAAGAACTCGAGTCGCTCTGGCAGGAAGCGAAAGCTCACGAAAAGACAGCAGGCTGAAGTTTCGTCAGGGGAGCGAACCGCGTGAGTGCCCGAGAGTATCGAACTTCGCCGCTGCCAGACATCGATGAGTTCCGCGCCTGTGTAGCGCTGCAAAAAGAAGTCTGGAATTTTACCGACGCGGAACTTGTCCCGCTGCGCATGTTCGTGGTTGCCGACAAGGTCGGCGGCCAGGTGATGGGCGCCTTCGACGGCCGTGTGATGGTGGGCTTCGCTTTATCGGTGCCGGGGACGCGGTCCGGGCATGTCTACCTGCATTCCCACATGCTGGCGGTGCGCAAAGATCACCGAAACGGCGGCCTGGGCCGGCGGCTGAAACTGATGCAGCGCGAAGACGCTCTGGCGCGCGGCATCGAATTGATCGAATGGACATTCGATCCTCTTGAGATCAAGAACGCTTATCTGAATATTGAGAAGTTAGGGGCCATCTCCCGCCGCTACAACATCAACCAATATGGAATCACGTCGTCGCCGTTGCAGGGAGGTTTGCCGAGCGACCGCCTGATCGCGGAATGGTGGCTCAAGTCGAAACGGGTCGAAAGCCTATTGGAACAAGGCAAGAATTCGCCCTTTCGAAGTGAAGCTCAAATTCAGGTTCCCGCAGGAATCTACGATTGGAAGGCTGCAGCGGAAACGCGAAGCAAGGCTCGTCACGTGCAAGAAGGAAACCGCGAGGATTTTCTTCGGCTCTTTGGCGAGGGTTTTGCAGTGCTTGGGTACGAGCGTGATTCAGAAGGGAACGGGAAGTTCCTGCTCGGGCATTGGGATGAGAAGTGGTCCTACGCATCGGAAGCCTGAGTTTCTGTGAGGAAAGTCGCACATGACACCTAACCATGAAAATTGAAGCCATCACACTGCGCGAAATTCAGATGCCTCTCGTGCATTTTTTCGAGACCAGCTTTGGACGCACTTACAGCCGCCGGATCTTGCTGGTCACCGTCCATTGCGACGGCGTCGACGGATGGGCCGAGAGCGTGGTGGGCGAAGATCCCTTTTACAGCAGTGAGTGGATCGATGGCGCCTGGCCGACGTTAACGTCGTATCTGATCCCGATGCTCTTGGGCAAGGAGATTAAGTCGGCGCGGGAGTGCCCGGCTTTGCTGTCGAAGGTCCGGTCGCATCGCATGGCGAAAGCAGGCCTCGAAAACGCGCTTTGGGAGGCCGAGGCCACACAGAAACAGATCCCGCTCTGGAAGTTGCTTGGAGGCACGCGCCGCGAAATTCCCTGCGGCGTATCCATTGGCATTCAGGACTCGGTCGAGCAGTTGCTTGAGAAGATCCAGGTCGAGTTGGCTGCTGGCTATCGCCGCATCAAGGTCAAAGTGAAACCCGGCTGGGACGTCAATGTGCTGGAACGGATTCGTTCAAGGTGGGCAGACATCACGCTGAGCTGCGACGCGAACTCCGCTTACACCCTCGACCAGGTTGAACACTTGCGCAGCTTCGATCAATTCAATCTGCTGATGATTGAACAACCGCTGTGGAACGACGACATCTATTATCACGCGCGATTGCAGAAAGAATTGCGAACGTCCATCTGTCTGGATGAATCGATCGTCAGCGCCCGGAGTGCCGCCTTTGCCCTCGAAACCGGAGCATGCCGCATCATCAACATCAAGGTCGGGCGAGTTGGGGGATTCAGCGAAGCGATCGCCGTTCACGACGCGTGTCAGTCGCACAAAGTGCCGGTGTGGTGCGGCGGAATGCTAGAGACCGGAATCGGGCGAGCCCACAACATAGCGTTGTCGACGCTACCCAACTTCAGCCTGCCAGGAGACGTTTCGGCCTCAAAACGTTACTGGAAGGAAGACATTATCGATCCCGAGGTGGAAGTTTCGCCTCAAGGGATGATTCCTGTGAGCGATCGTCCGGGCACGGGGTACCGAGTCAAAACAGATTTGATCGAAAAGCTTACCGTGCGGAAAGAGACTTTTCGCGCTTCCGGTCAATGAGAAATTTCGGTCGCGGTTGAGGATTCCTGAGTCTGGGGATGCTTCAATTTCGCTTGCTGTGCCTTGAGCATTTCCACCCCTTTTGCAAACGAAAGCGGGTCGGGAACGCGGCGGAAATCGCTGAGGGTTTCATCCGAGATCATGCTGATGGTCTTGAGCATCAGAATTTTTCCGGTGATTTTCAGATCCATAGAAGTGATCTCCCAGGAACCATCGCCGACGTCGGCCTGCTGAACACGGAAGTGCCCGCCTTTGTCGAGGTGGCCGATGATTCCCCAGCCGAAGGAGACTTCGCGGAAAAGCGTGCCATCGATGCGCGCAATTCTGTGGGCCGTTGTATCGATCAGGAGATATCCCTGCATGCCTGCGAGAACCTGCTCGACGTGCGATGGGGGAGAGTAAGAAGGATTGGGAGTGAACTTGAGTCTGGTTAATTGATCGCCGGCCTTGCCGATCGTGGAGGTCCCAGGCTCGGTGCCGTCGTACTCATAGCGAAAAGCATCCGGGAAAGCCCTCACAATTTGCAGGGTTCGCGCGGAATCTTCCTTTTCGCGGGCAGCTTTTTTTCGGAGCTGATCGGGATTGTTCATCAGCCAGTCGAGATGTCCGTCTTCCGCCTGCTGCTGCTGAGGAGTAGTTGGCTGGCCGTTTACGGCGACGAGCAGTCCTGCCATCGCTTCGTTGGTCTCTACGTACAAGCGAGTGGATTCTCCCTTTGGCGTTCGCTTCTCTGAGCGAAACATGTGCTTGGCACCTCCGCCTTTGGCGGCCGCAACTTCTCGCGCTACAGTCTGCCGAACCAGTTCTCCGGGCGGGACTTGAGGCTGGATTGAATCCTGGGCCGGGAGAGCGGTAGCGATGGCAAGGGTCGAGACGAAGAAGGTCAACTGCACAAGGCGGGCGCGGTACTGATGCCGAGAATACATCTGATGCGTATTAGTGTAGCAATCGCCCCGGATGGGTTGCAGCGCCACGACTTACCCTGCCAACAGCAGGTCCGCTTGCCGCTTGTTCCTTGAGTTGGGTATAGTCGAATGCAGCGACGCGGCGGTGCTGTATGCGCTTTCCACGGTATCTCGTGTGCCGTCTCGAAGGAGAATATGAATGAGTGCACCGTTGTCGGCAGATTTGGCGCAAATTGGGAAATCGGTAGTCATTAAGGGCGACCTTTCGGGCAGCGAAGACCTTTACGTCGACGGCCAGGTTGAGGGCACCATCTCGCTCAAAAACAACAGCTTGACTGTCGGCCCTCACGGTCAGGTCAAAGCCTCGGTGGAAGCCAAGGGCGTCGTGGTGCAGGGAAAGCTTGAAGGAAATGTGCAGGCCAGCGATCGCGTCGAGCTGCGCAAGTCGGCCGTGATGACGGGCGATATCTCCACCCAAAAGATCGCGATCGAAGAGGGCGCCTACCTGAAGGGCAAAGTGGATATTCAGGGCAAAGCGGACAAGGCCGCCGGAAAGTAACTCCGTTTCAGCCGGCCTGACGATAAGGTGGCGGTTTCAGAGATCAATTGAAGTCCCAGAGTAGCGGCTGCTCGGACTCAAAGAAATGGGTTCGATGGCCTCCGTTACGCAAAATTTCATGAAGCTTTTTCGCGGTTCATCGGGCAGCACACAAGGGGACACTCAACCGCCGGCCCAGAAACTTACGCGCCGGTCCAGCGGCCTTGGCGAACTTTCCCGGCTATGGGAGAGCGATTCTCCATTGTGCGTGCTTGACCTGGGGTCGACGTCACCCTCCAACATCCGATTCTTCACGGAGCGAAACCACAAAATCTATAGCGAGGATTTGCTCGTTGCTTCCACTGAGCCGCATCTCGCAATCAAAGACGAGCAGGGAAATCCGGCACTCGACAGCCGCCGCTTTCTTGCCGACAATTTGCAGTATCCGGCGGCACATTTTGACGTCGTGTTGTGTTGGAACCTCGCGGACTATCTGGACGAGAGCCTGGTTCGCCCTGTGATGGGACGCTTGTGGTCGGTGCTCAAGCCGGGTGGAATGCTGCTGGCTTTCTTTCACACCAAAGACGCGGGGCCGGATTCGCCGTGCTACCGCTTCCACATTCTCGATAAAGATGTCCTCGAAATGCAGCGGATTGTTCTGCGCCGCGAAGCTCGACGCGGGCCGACCGGCGCGGTGCATACTGCTGTTGGCGATGGATTCCGTCTGCAGAGAGTCTTCAACAACCGGCACATCGAGACGCTGTTCCGCGACTTTGCATCGATCAAGTTCTTCCTGGCCCGCGACAACGTCAGGGAAGTGCTGGTCGTGCGGTAGGCCGGGCGGCCCCATCCTCATAATGACGGAGCCTGAGCGGGAAGATGTGGAACAGGTTCAGCATTTCCCATCCCAACAGAAACACGGAAATAAACACGACCATCACCGCCAGCATCTCGCCAAACGAGAGCCCGCGCTGGGACGGTTCCATGCGTCGCGCCGCGAGGCCGAGAATATTGAGGGTCGCGAATCCAAAGACGACTGCCCACAGGATGTTGTAGACATCCTGACGCGAGCCGCGATAGAAAACGGCTACGGCCATCCCGAAAAACACCACCGACGCACCGCGAACGATTGGGTAAATGGTGACTGCTGCCTTGGTGGTGCGAGCAAGGCCGTCAATCAGAGACAGGGTCGAAGCGATCGCCATTGCTAGGTTCCGGGCCATCGACAGCCGCGGCAGAACTCCCAAAATTGGATATTACATCGTTTTCGATTTCGTCCGACCGTCCAGAAAACGCAGGCAACTGAATAGTCAAGGGCGATGAGAGCGTTCTACGGGCGGATTCGGTCGGCTAATATTGAGAGTGGGGAGACACATAAATGCTAGACACGACCAAATTCCTCCTGTTTTTGACTGCTGCGATTCTGTTGGCCCTCGCGCCCGGCCCGGGCATGTTGTATGTACTTGCGCGCAGCCTTGCGGGAGGCAAACGGGAGGGCGTGCTATCGGCTTTCGGCACGTTCCTCGGAGGGATGGTGCACGTATTCGCCGCAGCGCTCGGCGTCTCGGTCATTCTGGCCAGGTCTGCCGTTGCATTTGCGGCGGTGAAATACGTCGGTGCCGCATATCTCGTCTTCCTCGGCGTGAGGATGATTCTGGACGCGCGGAAGGGTGACATGGACCTGGACACAGTTGCTCCGGACGTGAAACCGGCTCGCAACCCGCTGTGGCAGGGGGTGGCCACAGAGGTCCTGAATCCGAAAACAGCTCTGTTTTTTCTGTCGTTCATTCCCCAGTTTGTGAACCGCAACAACGGACACGTGTTCCTGCAATTCGTCATGCTCGGCACAATATCGGTGGTGATGAACACCACGGCCGACCTGATTGTGATTGCTCTGGCGGGTCCGCTGGGCGAGAAGATCCGCTCCTCGCGGAAGTTTCGCACACGGCAGAGAACGGTTACGGGCGCGATCATGATTGGTCTGGGAACGTATCTCGCCACCAGTGACGGTCGCTGATTTCGCGCCCATAGCATCCAATCCGTAGATACCTCGCGCGCATGTTCACGAAGCCCCGTTTTCACCAAGTCATCGGGTTCGTACTCGCCGCGCTGCTAACCCTGGCAGCGCAGACTGTCGACTCGATGTTGCGCGTGGAGGGAGAGAGTCTGTCCGGACACAAAGTTGTACTTCCCGAAGCCGCAAAGGGAAAGGTCGCCGTTCTCATTTTCGGATTCACAAGAGCATCAAAGGCGCCGACTTCGGAGTGGGTGAAGAAACTTTCTGCCGACTTTGGAACCCGTGCAGGATTCGAGCTCTATCAATTGCCGGTCTTGGAGGATGTGCCACGATTGTTCCGCGGGATGGCAATCTCCGGCATGAAAAAAGGTACACCTGAGAATATGCGAGATCATTTCGTGCCGCTCCTTCAAGGCGAAGCAGAACTGAAAAGGCTAGTGGGATATCGCGAGGTGGACGACGCTTACGTTCTACTACTGGACCGTGGTGGAAATATCATCCGGCAGACGCACGGTGCATTCACAGATCAGAACTATTTGGCCTTGCAGACTGCGATTGGATCGTTGTTCGACGGGAAGTGACGCGGCCAAGGGCTATAACTCGATGATTTGATGATCGTGACAGTCGGAGTGCATCGCGTCGTGAAGTTGGTAAAGTAGATCAGATCCATACCGAGCGAGGAAATAAGCTCCGCCGATGCCGCGTTCTTGAAGGCCCTTATCGGGATAGAGAGCTTGGCTCAAATGGTCCGCATGGCGCGCTACCAATTCTCCTTTTAGAGACTCGGCCCGCGCTGCCTGGGCATAAAGTTTCTCCAGTTGGTGCTGCATTTTCGAGCGAGCCGTTTCGGCTGCGTCAACCAGCGTGCGATCCAGCTTCTCCAGCTTTTCTTTCACCGAGGAGAAATTTGCGTCGAAGGAAGTCTTCGCCGACTCAAACGCGGCCTTGAGATCGCCGGGCAGACTGCGCGACCCAATCTCATGAGCGAGCACTTCAGGCCCATTGAACACGTCTGTCACTGCGATGCCGTGCTTTTCGAGCAGCCGTTGAGTCTTAGGCTCAACGATCGTGGCAGAGAAGCGAGGAACGATAGGCGTCACGCGGCCGAGAAGAGCTTCGTACACCGCGCCAGCCTGTCCGAAATAGGCGGTCTCGGCGGCTCCTCCGGTGTAGACGAGCGTCGGGAGGAGGTAGTCCTCGACGATCGGTCGAAGCAGCACGTTCGGACTGAATGCTCCCGGATTCGTCGCGAGTTGATCGAGCAATTCCTCGCGCGATACTTTCTCTCCTTCGCTGCCGACCAGAAATTCTGCGCCCGTCTCCAATGCCGCGTCGTTGGATAGGTGTCCGCGTGCCATTGCGCGTAGTGAACAGCAACACCGACGATTCTGTGACTTTCACCTGCTGGTGATATCCGGCGGCTTCGAGAGTCTTCCCGCGATCCAGCAGGGAAGACGCAAGCTCTTCGGAACGCTCGATGGCCGCGCGATAAATCGGCTCGGCGATGGCAGACAACTCGGGGTCGGAAGCATCGAGCAGGATCACGCCCCATTCGGCAAAAACGCGAGCATAGAAGCGTGCAAATGCTGAGCCTAGGGATTCACCCGGGCGATAACAGTCACGCAAGAGTTGAGCGGCCTCAGAGTCTCCGAGCAGGGTCGCCGCCTGTTCGACAACTGGTGCGATCTCATCGGCAAAGCGAATGGCACCGACTTGGGCCCCGGGCACACCGTGAGTCGGAGTCGCTAGAACCTGGAGGAGCCCATCTGGTCCGGGAAACGCAACGTGATTCACTTCAGCAAGATCGTGATCGTAGGTCGCGAGCCAAAAGATTGGAACAGAGTCGACTCCGGCTATTGTCGCTTCTTCCGCCAGTTTCACCGCCGTCATCGCCTTGTAGATGGCGAACATCGGACCGCCGAAAAGGCCGACCTGTTGCCCGGTCACGACCGCGGTTGCGCCATCTCGCAGGCGCGCGATATTTGCGAGAGTTGCCGGCGAGGCATTAAACGCCTGGTTCTGCCGCTCGAGGACAGCGCCGATCCGCTCGCGGCGGACTTTATCGTAAGAAATCTTGCCCGCTTCCTCTTTGATCCATTGGGTGAAATATGGGGACTGCGGGTAAAAAGGCTGGATTTTTGGGGTGTATGCCAGGAAATCGGCAAATAAGCGCGTCGTGTGCGGAATTTGAGAGAAAGGGAGACAGTGCACCTTCACTGACAAAACTCCTGACAGCGAAATGTTAAAGGTTGTTGCATCAGGCAGCCAACGCGTGGGGTCGCGCCCGAACCGAGCCGCCGCGTCGTTGATGAGATGCCGAAAAATCGGGCAAGATGCAAGATAATGATGGAGAAAATCCTCGCCGATGCATTGTACTGGGTTGGCAGTCGTGGATTGAAGGCGAAGGTGTCTCCGCCGCACGTTTCAAAATCAAACTATGAGTGACATAAGCTCTTCCTTGCCCCTGAAAATCGCCCTTCCGGTCACGCTTGAAGGCTCCGTCGTCCGTCTTGAACCCCTTCGGCGCGAGCATGCCCAACTCTTCTTTGACGTCGCTAAAGGCGATTTGGAAGACATTTTTCGCTGGATTCCTTACGCCATGCGGACGCCGGCAGATTTTGAAAAACTTGTTGAAAAGGCATTCGATGAGGAAAAGCGAGGGGAGTCGATCGTGTTTGCAACCGTCGAGCGCAGCTCCTGCCGCACGATTGGCAGCACACGCTTCATGAACATTGACCGGGCCAACGGGCGGGTAGAGATCGGTTCGACCTGGATCGCGCCCGCATGGCAGAGGACGCCCGTGAATACGCAGGCGAAATATTTAATGTTGCGGCACGCGTTCGAAACGTGGGGATGTTTGAGGGTCGAACTGAAGACGGATGGACTGAACCAAAAATCCCGGAATGCAATTTTGCGGATCGGCGCTAAGGAAGAAGGCACATTGCGCCGCCATCTGATGACCTGGACCGGTCGCGTGCGCGATACGGTCTACTTCAGCATCCTCGACAGCGAATGGCCCGAGGTGAAGGCAAGATTCGAGGCTCGCATGAACGGTTCCGTATAAAAAGAAGGTGGTGGGTTACCGTTCCGAGTAATTCCCGCGCCGTCCTTCCGATGCGAGAATTGTCGGGAATCCGACAGTTTCTCCGGGAGGATATTGATGGAAGGCACGCAGGTTCTGTCGACCATGGTCGCCATCGTCGTTGGCATTTTCGTGCTCGGAACTCTTCTGAGCGGCTTCTTTCAGGTGAAGACGGCTGAGGCCGTGGTCGTCCAGCGCATGGGAAAGTTTCAAGGCGTGGCCAGCGCCGGCATGAACTTCAAGTTGCCGTGGCTCGATCAGATCGCCGGGCGGATCGATTTGCGCGTGCAACAGCTCGCCCTGGACGTGGAGACGAAGACGAAGGACAACGTCTTCGTGAAGATTCCTGTTTCCGTCCAATACCACGTCATTCCAGACCACGTGTTCGAAGCTTTCTACAAGTTGGCGAATCCGCGCCAGCAGATCTCTTCATACGTGTTCAACGTGATTCTCGGACATGTGCCGAAGATGAACCTCGACGACGCATTCCTGCAGCAATCCGATATTGCTGTAGCGATCAAACAAGGGCTCGACGACGTGATGCGAACCTATGGATACGCGATCGATCAGGCGCTGGTGACCGATATCCAGCCGGACGACAAGGTTAAGGCTGCGATGAATGAGATCAACGCGGCGCAGCGCGAGCAGGTCGCTGCAACGGCGCGCGGCGAGGCGGAGAAAATTCTGAAGGTGAAGCAAGCCGAAGCCGAAGCAGAGAGCAAGGCGCTGCAAGGCCAGGGAATCGCGAACCAGCGGAAAGCGATCATCGAAGGTCTGAAAGATTCGGTCGAAGCTTTTTCGAAGGCGGTGGAAGGATCGTCTTCCCAAGGACGTGATGATGATGGTGCTGATGACGCAATATCTCGACACGATGAAGGAAATCGGAAGCAACGACAGGAGCAATACAATTCTGATGTCACACTCGCCTGGAGCCGTCAGTGATCTCTACCGGCAGATGCAGGACGCGGTGCTCGTGGGACAGAAGGTAGCCAACCCAACGGCTTGACGCTTCCAATCTTGTTTTGCGAAACGAAAAGGGCAGCCATTTCTGGCTGCCCCCGAATGCTGGTTGGTTTGTTGGTTACGGCCAGTTGTTGACGATGTTCGTCACGTTCGGCGTGCCAAGACCGGTTGCGAAGTCCCATCCCGCCCGTGCCGGGAAGGCGGCTCTTCAGTGGTATGTCTGATACGGACAAGGCCCCGAAGCTGTCGCCGCTCGGAACGAAGCAGTTGAGCGTTCCAGAGCAGGGAACATCGATGCTGCCCAGCGTCACATCGTGGAACATGCAGGCGTTGCCCACCGTGTTGCCCTTGCTCGAATCGCACTTAGGCGATATTCGGCCGGTTGGGATTCGAACTCGTTCCGAATTGCGAATGAGCCAGTGCGTAGTAGTTGGGAGCAGGATTTCCTTGCGCGACCAGCTTTCTGGTTGATGAGAGCCTGGATGCTGGCGAACTGCGGAGCGGTGAACGACGTTCCGCCGGCGCTGTTGAAGAACGCGTCGGTGGGATCGGAGTAGTCGCATGGAGCCCCGCCTTCGTTCGGCGTCAGACATGCAGAACAGGATCGCGTGCGACCAGAAGCTGTTGGACGCAAACAGGGAAACATCTGGGAAATCGCGCTTGCCGTCGTTAGGCATACCGAAACGTCCCGCTGCCAGGATGGCTTGGCGTAGACATTGCTGGGTCCGCCGCTTCCGCCAATGATATCGAAGAATTCCTCGCCGGTTGCCGTGTTGCAGAACGAAGCCGGGTCGGTCCCACCAAACAGGCTGATCAACACGCTGCCTGCGCAGGAATCATCCCAGGTCATTTCAGGAACGTAAGAGATTGCCGACTCCCCGTTCGCTGTGTTGCCTGGTTCCAGTAGGTGCTGTGGTTCCGCTGAATGCGTCGGAGAAGTCCGTACCGCCAGCGGCGAAATTAAACGGAGTTGATGCGAGACCATTTACCGCGATGCCATTGACCGCGAACGCCTCGGTGTCGAAGTTGTCGCAGCCCGCCGCAGCGCCGTCGCCGGCCGATACGAAGACCGATACGCCTTCCACTGAGCCTGCTCCCACATCGCATTGATGAACTGATTTCCCGTGACGCCTTGAAATGCCTCGCATCCCGAGAAGCTGAGGCTCATGATCGGCGGCGGCACTTTCTTGTCGAGCAGGTTCTGCGCAGCGATGAACGCTCCGAAGTTCGTGGTAGTGTCGGCGCAGGAAGCGAGTTCTACAGTTGCGTCAGGAGCGACGGCGCCCGCCCATTCGGCATCGAGGGCCGCTTCGCCCTCTTCGCCGTTGATGCCAGGATCAGCGCAACCCGGTCCAGGATGGATCTGGCTGAACTTTCCAGAGAATGAAGAGAGACCAAAAGCCGAGCGGAATGTTTGAACGTCTGAAGCCTGAATGTTGCTGATTTCTAAAACAACGACGACCTGTCCCTTGCCGGTGATGCCGCTTTTGTAAAGCGGATTCACGTTGTAGATCGTGGCAAAGTCGGGCGGCGCGACGTCAAGCTGTTGGGTGCCGTCAAATCCGTCAGGACAGCCGGTGCAAATGAAGGAAAAATTCGGCAGAGGCTTATGCACCAGCGGCTTCGGCAGGAAATCGTTGAGCGAGACCACTCCAGCAACCACCGGAGACAGCGCCGCCGGAATCTGGGGATCACGGGAGTTGGCGACGTGCTGTTCGCCATTCACCATATAGCGGTGGATTTCGGTGTGGAACGCGTCCGCGATTTGCTTCGTACTGCCCGAAATGTCGATCACCATTCCGCTCTTGTGGACTTGGTTCACCTGGAGGCCATGCCCGCGAAGCCAGGATGTGACCGCTTGAATGTCATGCTGCGAGGGGCCGAATCTTCGTCCAAGATCGTCGGCGGACAGCCACACATGATAATTCGGGGATGCGGGATTCTGTTGGTCCGCATTGAGCTGGCGTAAGGCTTTTTCCTGTTGAGGCGTGCGGCGCAAAAGAACGTATACGTGTTCTAAGGGGTGGGTGGCGACCGCCGGGCCTTGATCAAATTTTGCGAGCGCCATCGGGTGGGTATTGCCGGCCAGGCTGACCAATTGCGATTCACTGACGGGGGCGACGATTCGATTCGTCGTTGCGTCATCGGACTGTCCCACTGAGGTGACAGCACTAAAGCACAGAGCAAGGGCAAGCAAACCCATTCGGGCAGTGGTGTATTGCATCGGACCTCCTTAACTAGTTTTGGCGTCGGGAAAAAACAGGACCACGGTTTGTCGCCTCAGAATTCCCCATATCGTGGGCAAACTGATGCGACGAATTGATGCGTACGAACTGTACTCCACGTCGAGACACAACTGTCAATTAAGAACGTATTGCTTCACAAAGTTTTACATTGTCTTGGGCCGTCTACCCGCGCGGAGAGCCTGATTCGGGGGAGGGAACTATCTCTCATAGTACGAATGTCCCTACTAGAAGAGAATCGAAATGCGGCGAAAGATCATCGAAACACAAGTCCGGTAATTTGACTTCCGGTCTGGCGATGCTAGATTGGAAGTAGATATTGGACCATTGTTCTTTGAATCGGCCATTCCCACTAGTGGGGGCGTCACGGCTTCGACGGAGATGCTTGCGGCCAAGAGGCATGCCGGGGTCCACACACCCGTAATCGCGTGGAAAATGATAATTGCCAATCAACAGATGGCATACGCAGCCTAACTAGTTTAGGCAGCCGTCCCAAGAGGCTTCGCCCGTGGGCCTCCGAAGGACGTCACACAGCGGGCTGCTCTTTTCGTCTACGTCTGGGGCGAGAGGCTAAGATCACAGGCTAGCGGGACGCGTTTCTTGTCGGTTCTGAGCGCGGGCCGCGAACGTCCTGGGGTAATGCCCAGGGCATGAACTCGACTAAGCATGTAGTTCTCTTGACCAGTAACATTTTCGGACGCGGGTTCGACTCCCGCCGCCTCCACCACTCTTCTTGTCTGATGTCCAGCTTTGAAGCGCCTTGCTGGTCGCCGAACTCCGCGGCGGGAGGCTACCTGCTCTTGTCGAGTTCTTCCTGCACGATGTGGAAGGCGGTGTTGGCTGCGGGTACGCCGGCGTAGATGGCTGTTTGCAGCAGCACTTCTTTGATGTCGCAAGGCTCCAACCCATTCTTCAATCCCGTGGATACGTGCAGGCGGAATTCTTCCCAGCGGCCGAGGGCGGCCATCATCGCCAAGACGAGCAGGCGGCGCGTGCGCCGGTCGAGGCCCGGCCGCGTCCAGATTGTTCCCCATGCGTACTGTGTGATCAGTTTTTGAAAATCGTCGGTTAGAGAAGTGGTCCGGCTGATCGCAGCGTCTACGTGCTCGTTGCCCAAGACTTCTCGCCGTACCTCATATCCCGAGGCTAAGACTTCTTCGCCATCCGTGGCCGCGGGGCGCAGGAACGAGAACAGTGCCGCCAGGAAGGCTCTTGGGCATTCAACATTCGAAAGATGTGCAGCGGGCAGGTCGACGAGCTGTGCACCGGAGATCTCGCGCGCGAGGATTTCTCCATTTCCTGCCAGGGGAGTGGATACGTCTTTGGCCCCTACGATCACCATGGTCGAGGTTTTGATCCTGCGACAAACTTCCCCGGGAATCAAAATCGCGCAGGGCTGCGCAACAACCGATATAGCCTCCGGGATCGGTCGCGAGGAGCACATTCTGTATGTTCGCTACATACGGCAGCGATCGGGTAAGAGACGATGCTGCGAAAAATCGCTGCATTGCCAACTCCATGATTGCGGCCATGCCTCCTTTGCGGACGGCATCGATTCGACTCGCCCAAATTTCCAGGCGTGCCGAAGCGCGGCGACGTGTTCGCCAGGATCAGGCCCGTAAGGCGCTCCGGAGCGTGGAGGGCCAGCCATTGGCCAACCGCACCGCCCATCGATAGACCACAGAAAGCGAATGTCGGCAGTTTCAATGCGTCGACCAGACGCGAGTGCGTCGCGGCCCAATTGCTCCACGGAATATTCGCCAGGAGGAGCGTCGGTGGCTCCGTGGCCGCGCATGTCGTAACGCAGAACTTGAAAGTAAGGAAGCAGATCGGGAATTTGCTGATCCCACATCGAATGGTCGGTGCCGATCGAATGCGACAAAACGAGAACCGGCCGGCCGCTGTTTCCTTCGAGCCGGTAGTAGATGCGAATTTGGTTTGCGGTGAGGAAAGGCATGAAGGCTCAGTCTTTCGTCGGGTTTGTTTGTCCTGAGTGCAGAAGCCGTTGTCGAAAGATTTCGGCCGAACCAAGATAGTTCGCAGCTGCGGTGAGTTGCTGCAACGCCGATCGATCGAGATGTTTTGTCACTTCTGGTATTTCGGCAAGAACGTCCGCAAGTTGGCGCTTTTTTGAAATGGAGTCGCGCGTCGCCTGCTCCAACAAATGCATGTGCCTTGTCACGGCCCAACGCGGACGCAAGCAGGATCATCGCTTTTTCGCTGTAAATCGTTCCGCGAGTTTCGTCGATGTTCTGGCTCATCCGGTCTGCATCGATTGTCAATCCTTCGGCTATTTCTGCGATCGAAGCGGCCGCGGCGCCGGTTGCCTGAATGATCGCGGCCACCGTGGGCCATTCGGATTGGCTGCCACCGACCGAGCGTTCATGTTCTTGCGTCATCGACGACATATACCCCGAAACAAGGCCAGGCACGCGGCTTGCGGCGGCAAGCGTGATAGCGCATCCGATCGGATTTCGTTTGTGCGGCATTGTCGACGATCCGCCTCGAGCGTCGCCTCCAGGCTCAGCTGCCTCGCCGACTTCGCTCTGCATCAGCAAGCTGATGTCTCGCGCAATCTTCCCAAGCGATGCGGTGATAACTCCGCATGCGCACATCAGCTCCGCAAGGCAATCGCGGTGTGTGTGCCATGGTGCCTCCGGGCAAGCCAATCCAAGTTCCTTAGCCAATTCTTGCGCGACATCGAGGCCTCGATCTCCAAGGGCCGCAAGCGTACCAACAGCTCCGCCAAATTGAAGCAACAGCGCTTGGTCAAATGCTGAAGTAAGGCGCTCGTGGCCGCGGCGGATCGCAGCGAACCATGCCGCGGCCTTAAGGCCTAACGTGATCGGAGGTGCTGGCTGTAGCAGGGTTCGTCCGAGCATCACAGTGTCGCGGTGCTTTTCCGAGAATGCATGAAAGGCTTTTTCGGCCCGGGACAAATCCGCAGCGATTAAAGGCCGGGCGCGCTTGAGCAGCAGCATCAGCGCCGTGTCCGACACATCCTGGCTGGTCGCTCCCCAATGGACGAATCCCGCGGCACCTTCGTCTTTTGCAAGCACAACTTCGGTCAGCGCTTTTACCAGCGGTATTGAGGGAGTGCCGGCACGCAATGCTCCGCGCGAGAGTTCCGCAAAATTGAATGCATTTGTTTTGGCTGCACCGGCAATCACGTCCGCTGCGGCTGCGGGAATAATTCCCAGCCGAGATTCAACGCGCGCGAGCGCCACCTCGAAATCGAGCATGGCTTGCAAAATCGAAATGTCGGAAAACAGGTTCGCCAGCGGCTCCGTACTCGCCAGACTGTCAATCAAAGGGACCGGCATCAACACTCCGCAGGCCAAAGGTGAATTCTGTCCGCGCTCGCGACTTGCGGGCATTCTGCATCTTTATACATCAAAGAATACGGTCTCATGGCTTCCGCAGAGATGTATGTCGAAATGCCAATGCCCGGGATGTGCCGGATCAGGGTGTGCCAGAAGAGTGGAGCGCCGTTCGTCGGGAACGAGCGTCAGGATGGGGCATTCAGCATTCCCCGGATCTGCATCAAAATAGATTCTGGTCGCGAGTCGCTGCAGGAGCCCGCGCGCGAATACTGAAACATTGAGATGCGGAGCTTGCATGCGGCCGCCTTCTGCGGCAACGCGCCCCGGCTTGATCGTGTCGAAGTTGCAAATTCCATCGCCGTCAGTCGCCATGCGGCCGAAGCCGTTGCAAGCCGGATCGCAATTCCCGGAGTTCGCATCGAACGGATGGTTGTATCTGCCCTTTGCATCTGCCTGCCAGATTTCGATCATCGCGTCAGGCACCGGGACGTCCTCTCCGTCGAGCACGCGGCACGTCAGGGTTATGTGTTCACCATCGGCGGCCGGGCCAGCGATACAGTTTACGGCGTGGTTCGCAGTGCATCCGAGATGGAAGTACGGGCCGACCGTCTGCGAAGGTGTGGGGGTTGTGTCCATGCTATTTCTCAA
The DNA here is from genome assembly GCA_963771765.1 of uncultured Acidobacteriota bacterium. GTDB lineage: Bacteria > Acidobacteriota > Terriglobia > Terriglobales > Acidobacteriaceae > Sulfotelmatobacter. Next base: position 61,791 of record CAVYUY010000033.1, on the reverse strand, counting down.
ACGGCGTAGCATCGCGGCCGCGCAGCACGATATCGAAATGATATCCGAGTGCCCATTCGGGCTTTGTAATTTTGAGATCGAAGGTGGAGATCAATCTTTGCCGAGCTCGCTCGTCCGGGATCGATTGAAAGATCGGATCGTGCGCGAATAAGGGATCTCCGGGAAAATACATTTGCGTCACGAGCCGGGTGACGAACGCCGGTCCGAAGAGTGAGAAGTGAATGTGGGCCGGACGCCAGGCGTTATCGTGATTCCGCCACGGGTACGCTCCTGGCTTCACGGTTACGAATTCGTATCTGCCGTTGGCGTCGGTTAAAACGCGTCCAGCACCCGTGAAGTTTGGGTCGAGCGGCGCCGGATGATCATCTTTCTGATGTGAATAGCGTCCGGCCGCATTCGCCTGCCAGACTTCGACGAGAGTGTAAGGCACTGGGCGGCCTCCATCATCAAGAACGCGCCCGGACACGATGATGCGCTCTCCAAGGGGCTCGCCGGCATGTTGGCGGGTCAGATCGGAATCGGTCGGCACAACCGAATTGTGGCCAAACACCGGGCCCGTGACCTCCGACAGCGTGTGCGGAAGAAAGATCAGCGGCTGACGCGGCGTGCGCAAGACAGTTCCGCTATATGCCGGATATAGCGGGGTGGGCTGGCTACTTGGATCGTGTCGCCGATATGGGATGACCTTTAGCATTTCGATGACCCTGGCTACATCGGTAACCCAACATAATTTTCCGCCAAGCTCTGCGAGGCTGCACGGGAACTGGTGACGTAATCGAGCTCTCCCAGCTGTCTTCGCTGGTCAAAAGGATTGTCCGAATCGAAGCGGTGCAGCATAGAGGTCATCCACCATGAAAAGCGCTGTACTTTCCACACGCGGCGCAGGCACATCTCAGAATACCGATCGAGCAACTCGCGATTTCCGGAGCGATAGAATTCCGCAATTGCCCTGGCCAGGATTCGAACGTCCGCCATGGCCAGGTTCAATCCCTTGGCTCCAGTTGGCGGAACGATGTGTGCAGCGTCGCCGGCAAGAAAAAGGCGTCCGTATTGCATTGGCTCGACCACAAAGCTGCGCATACCCGCGACGCCTTTCTGAACGATCGAACCTTCGGTAAGATTCCAGCCATCGCAAGCGAGACGAGTGTGCAACTCTTGCCATATCCGGTCGTCGGACCAGTTCTCTATCTGTTCGTCCGGAGCACATTGCAGATAGAGACGGCTAAGCTTTGGGCTCCGCATACTCAGTAGTGCGAAACCGCGTTCGTGGTAGCAATAGACCAATTCCTCCGACGATGGGGGCGCTTCCGCCAAAATGCCGAGCCACGCGAAGGGATAGATTCGCTCATACGCCGTTAGAACGTTGGCGGGAATGCTCGGCCGGCAGATTCCGTGAAAGCCGTCGCAGCCCGCGATGAAGTCGCATGCCAACTGGGTCGATTCGCCGTCTTTCCGAAATTGTAGCGATGGTTGGCTGCTCTGCACGCCTTGTAGGGCGACATCTTCTGCTTCGAAGATCACCGTCCCACCGGCCGCCAGACGGGCGTCGATCAGATCCCTTACGACCTCTGCCTGCGCGTAGATCGTGATGGCGCGGTTGGTCAGATCCCGAAAGTCGATGCGATGTCCCCGGCCCTGGAATCGCAGCTCGATTCCGTGATGAACCAAGCCTTGCTGGCGAAGGCGATCTCCGACGCCAGTTTCGTTGAGCAAGTCGACCGTATTCTGTTCGAGAACTCCTGCGCGTACGCGCTCCTGCACGTATTCGCGGGTGCGCGCTTCGAGAATGACGGAGTCGATTCCTTCCCGGTGCAGCAGGTGGGAGAGCATGAGACCTGCGGGACCCGCTCCGACAATTCCGACTTGCGTCCGCATGATTAATTTTGACGCAGAGCTCTCTGATCTTTTCGATGCGGGGTTCGCGAGCTGCGATTGCTGCGTGTGCCCGTTAGCAGTTCCACCACTTCCGGCGGAATGGGTGCGCTCTCAATTGTTTCCGGATCCTTCGCCGAACGCCGCGCCCAAACACGAGTTTCAATGCACTCTACGGCAAGAACACTGGCATTGAAAAGTTGATGGCGTACACAGAAACTGCTGCGCCGCACCTCGGCGATCTCGGAGACCACTTCGACCTCGTCCCCAAACCGAGAAGGCGCCCGGAATGAAGCATGGACATCGACCAACGGAATGCCCACGATGCGATAGGTCTTTAGCATCTGCGGCTTCAACAGACCGGCCGCCTTGAAAAGCGCGGTAGTACAAGCGTCGAAGTAAGCGAAGAATCTGGGGAAGTGAACGATCTGAGCCGGGTCGCAATCACCCCACTCGATCTGGATTGTTTTTCGATTTTGTAGTTTCCGCGTTTTGGACACCAATCGAACTCAATTTGTTTGAATGTTGGTGGTGAAGCCAGCGACGGGCTGGGCATTTCCAGTGTTGCCAAACGCTCCGTGGAAGTCAAGCGAGGCACCGTCGGTCGCGAACTTCGAAGACGTCCAACGGTCGATCGCGTTCAAAAAACTGTTGGACTTGAATCCTGTGTCAAAGCGGCGATACATTGCTCGCGGATGCTCCAGATTTCATCCAGCCGATATGGCGTCTTCAAGAAGGATGAGGCAATCCATTGCTGTAGAAATCTGCGATGCACACTCACCTTGTATTCACCAATCTGGTCTGGCGAAATTATTTCTTCGTGAAGGAATTGCGCGATGCCTTCCGAAGCAGGAAGGTTCGTCACGCGTGTGACGTCGACCCTCTCGTCGCCTAATCGCAGATAGCAGTGCGCCTCGGGCAGTGCGTTCAGTCCTGACCGGGCAAGTACGTCCCCGACTCCCGGCGTGTTTCGCCCCGTCATCAGATAGATTCCCAGGGCTAGATCAATCCCAAGCTGTTGTTCGATTGCCAGTCTGCGCAAGAGAGCGTGCTTGGTGCTGCACGTTCCTCGTCGCTCGGCAAGCACGGCCAGTTGATCGGCGGTCGACGTGTTTCGGCCATATGGCAGGCCATTGACGAAGCGCGCCGCCGACCGGAAGTTTCGAATTCCTCGACCGAGGAATGCACGGCTGATCTCACCGCGCGGTTCAATCGCCGAGGGGGCAACAGCGTCCCATGAATTCATCAACATTGTTCATCGGCAAGCCGCTTTGGCGTCTCACCGCGCAGTGCGCGAATTTCTTTCTCGGTTCGAATTCATGGGTACATTGTTAACGGGCGCGGCTCGGCGACGAAAATGGGCTGTGCGGCGGCCGGTCCAATGATGGGTCCGGCACTCTTGGAAGAAGCGACGCGATCAGGCGAAATCTTTTTGCCTGGGGGCAGCACTGGACGTGCCGACTTCGAACTTGCGCTTGGTTGATGGCTTAAAGCCCACACATATGCAGCAACCGCGGACAGCTGGGTATCTGAAAGTTGTGCTCCGCCCATGGGAGGCATCGGACTGCGATACTGTTTGGGTTGTGGCACTCCGTTGGTGATTACTTTCAAAATTCCAGCGAAGCTTCCATCACTCCACATCCACTTCTTTTTCGTCAAGTCGGGACCCAATCCTGAGCCGGTGGCATTCGCGCCATGGCAACCTGCGCAGCTCGCTCCCCCTACTTGTCCGTGATAGATGCGGTCTCCTAACGCAACCATCTCGGGCGATGAACCTTCCGGAACGGGGAGGCTAGCGGTGTTGCTCTCCGGTGGTTGCGCATTGGTTTGAACCACGTCGCCTGCGGGATAGGTAATGCTTGGGCAAGGAGTGGTCTTTGGCGCCGGCCCCGAAGGATTAGCCGTGTAGACGATTCGATAGATTCGTCCCCGAATGTCATCGGCCACATAAAGCGAGCCGTCTGGCCCAACGGCGAGGCCTGAAGGACGATGTGCCGCTCCTTCAGGAGTCTTGACCGGGCCGGCAAAGCCGTCGGCAAAAATTTCACATGGGCCTGAGACCTTGTCGCCGTCGAGCGGCTGAAATACGACGTTGTACCCGCCTTGCGCATAAGGCGCGCGGTTCCAGGAACCGTGAAATGCGATGAATACTCCGTTACGATAGCGCGAAGGGAACTGCTTGTTGTCGTAGTGAACCATCGCATTCGGAGCCCAGTGCGCGGGAAACGCGGCTACGGGACCCGTCTTGTGCGCGCATTCGCCGACGGTTTTCCCTCCGTCTCCACCATATTCCGGAGCGAGGACGAGCTTTTTCTGGAAGCCATCGTAGTAACACTCGGGCCATCCGTAGTCGCCACCGGACTTCAACTCCATGACTTCTTCGGCGGGCAGCGTCGCTTCTTCAGAAGCCTGGTAAAGATCAGGCCAATTCGAATGCAGTTGATCGCGGCCGTGCTGAGTGACAAACAGGTGCCCGGCGGAATCGATGGCGAAACCTTCCCCATTCCGGATGCCCGTGGCGTAGCGGTCGCCAGGCGAGAATGTCTGGTTCGCTTTCGTAGCGTCGTAACGCCAGATGCCGCCTCGGGTTTCGAGTTCAACACAGGGCTTCGCCCCGGGAACTTTAGGCTGGCGATTTTGTGGTTGGCAGGCATTCGTGGCCGTCGCCACGTCGATAAACATCGATCCGTGGGCGTCGATGATGAACGGATGCATCGGATGATCGCCGCCGAGGGGTAGCCCGGACACCACGGTTTCCGGCACGCCGTGGGGCACCAGTGAGCCCGCTGGAAGCGAGTATCGAAGAATGCGGTCCTTGTTTTCGGCATAGAGCGAGCCTTTGAATAAGCCAATGCCGGTGCCGCCGGTTCCCCCAGATTGGACAGTTTCACCGAAACGCTCGGTCGTGCTGGCTTTCCCCGTGCCCGCCTTGTCTTCCAACGCGACGAGAAATCCACCTTCGTGAACCTTGTCGAAGTTGTAGTAGTCGCCGGACCACGTATTGACGTAGACCACCCCGCTCGGCGCGACGACCATATGCCGCGCGTGGCCGATTCCATCGGCGAACACGGTCGCGCAGAACCCGGAAGGCAGAGTCAATCCGCTGTCGTCGTTTGAGCAGGGTACGCCCGCGGAAGTCTTGGCCGGCGACTGGCATTGGGCGCGCTGCATTGAACTTGCGAAACAAAGCGCGGCAAAAGCAACAAGGGGCAATCGAGATATCCGTGATCGCAGCGATTTCATGAAATCCTCCGCAGGTGGATCGTTGGATGGCGGGAGCGATTCTATCGCATTCATCCGTGCGGTCGTGTCAGCCTCCAACTCGCTTCGCATGTTTACAACTCGCCGGAAAAATTGTACTGTTCGGTACCGCTGTATCCGTTCGCTATTGGGGCGTTCGACACAAATCTAGGCTTTTAAGACTGTGCGCCGGCTCGCGCTTGCAGTTACCGCGAGCGTTTCACGTTGGTCAACTCTTGAGCGCACTCGGGAGTTCGGGGACCCGTTTGAGATCCGTTCGCTGAAAGGGATCTGCGATGAAACCGAAGCTGCTGGTGGTACTACTCCTGCTCGCCGCTACTGTCTACGCGAGCGACGAAAAAGATCAGAAGAAGGCGCTGGAAAGCCAGGCCAAGGAACTGGTCCAGCAAGCCAAAGAACTGGAACAGTCCGGAGAGTTAGTCGAAGCCCGCAAGTCGTACGCGAATTCCCAGGCTTTCTGGGAAACGAAAGACGCGGAGAAAGCGGTCAAGCGGATCGATGAAGAGATCCGCAAGCGGGTGAAGGATGCACTCAAGCAGGCGAAGCAGCTCTATGATCATGGCAAATTCCAGGCGGCCAGCGAAACTCTGACCACGGCTCAGCAATTAGGATCGTTCGGCGCAGTTCTTGCCTACGACCAAGCTTTGTGTAATCGCCAGTTGGGTGACACGGCGATGGCCCTCGGTTTCCTGGACGAAGCCATTCTGGCCACGGTGGATCCAAAGCGCGTCGCAAAACTAAAACAGATGCGGACCGTGTGGACGACCGGAGTACAGCCACCATCCCGCACCGATGTTGTAAGAGATCGCATCCTCTATGCCAATCAATTGATTGAGAACATAGGATTCGATGCTTCGCTCGAGGACGAATCTCCGACGCTGCATGCGGAATCTCAAGATGCCGCACCTGTTGTGACTGTTGCCGAAAATAAAGCGCCGAAAGATGCGCCTTCAGGGCACACTCACGCCAACGCCAAGGCGCACCAAACGGCGAGCCTTTGCAAGTCTTTGGCCGAGCTGAAGGCGGCCAATAACGACTCTCCGTCACTTACGTTCGACCTCGCAAATTGCGCTGAAGACAATGGCCGGCTCAAGGAATCATCTCAGCTATTGAATCGATATCTAGAGTTGGCGCCGAACGCCACCGATGCCGCCCGCACGCGCCAGCGGATCGCCGACATCAATGCACTGCTGGAATTGCCGGAGGAAAAAAGACCGCAGGTGCAACGACTGTATGCATCGGCTACGCGCGCGCTCGAGGAACGGAAATTTGACCGCGCTATGGCAGATTTTCAGAAAGCAAAGAACGTCGCTCCCGATTTCGCCCCTACACAGTGGCGCATCGCGTTGATGTATGAGGCCATGGGAAACGTGGATCAGGCGAAAGAATATTTCACGAACTACCGTCAGAGCGAAACCAATGCCGACGCCCAAACGGAGGCGGATGTTCACCTTCGAAACGCTGGAGGCCAAGAAAGATAAGTATGACGAGGAAGTCGATGCGGCGGAAGAAACCCTCTCTGATTTGCTCAATCGCGCGATGAACCTGACGTTCAACGGAATGGACGACAGAGCGGCTCTCTACAAACGCCGCCAGCGCGCCAAGCAGCAGCACTACAAGAACAAGAAGCAAAAGTTGCGACAAGTAGGTGGTTTTGGTGTTCCCTATGCGTACGCGCAGCAAGAGCTTGCGGACGCAGCGGACCATCTCGCAACGGGGATGGGATTGTTTCCCCTGGGAGCAGAGGCCAACGAACTCGTAGGTTTGGTCTTCCTGCAGGCGAATGATGGCAATTCCGCGATGCGCAGTTTCGACGCGGTCGCCAGCCAGAACCTGCCGGTATCGTTTTATGCCGAGCTTCGCGGGCACAAGAAAGATCACGCGGTGAAATGCGAACTGAATTCGGAGACGATTGCAGCTGATCTTTCTGTCGTCGTACGACAAACATGGGCAGCCCATTCCTCCCGACAAGAATGCGGGGGACGATGGTTTGGGAGATCTCGTTCTGGAAGCAAAGTCGTCCAGGAAGACCGATTTCGATTCGATGATTATTACCCCGGCCGAAATCAAAAAGGTCGAAACCAAGAATGGACAGCTCATGCTTAAGCTGGCGAAAGAAGACATCACCCTGTCGCCGATCTACATGCCCGCTTTGACTCCGACCGAAGGCCCGGCCGCGCGCCGATTCGCCAACAATTACACTCGATTGTTCGTGCGTTATCCGGGCCTGGAGGATTCGAAGCTGGGGAGCGAAGGTCTCACAGTTCGCGAAAAGATGAAACTTGCCTACGACATCACGAACGCCAGTCTTTCCATCGCAACCAGCCTCAATCCGATGGGCGCAGTGGGCGGAGCGAGCGCGTTCGTCAGCATCTCCAGAGAACTTCACGCGACGGCCAAGTCGCTCCATGTAAACTTCGCTTCCTGGGAGAAGACGCTTGAAGATCAGTATGAATTGCAAAATGGCAACAGTTTCAAGACGATTCCCGTTGAGGTGCCCGCTCTCACCTTTGCCGAAGAGTTCAAGTGATCAAAGGCACAGAAGCTTGGCGGGTCTCGGATATCGCGCATGACGCTGAAAGAATTTAGAGAATCTCTATCGCAAGATATCCCTCCAGCGAAACTGAGTCTCGCTATGACGGGACTCTGGTGGGACGCTAAAGGCAATTGGGTCAAGGCTCACGAGTCAGCGCAAGAGGACGACGGACCGGCGGGTTCGTGGGTACATGCTTACCTGCACCGCAAAGAAGGCGACTCCGCCAATGCCGGCTACTGGTATCGCCGGGCAGGGAAGCCTGCCTTCAAGGGGACTCTCGAAGAGGAGTGGGAGATGATCGTGGAAACTTTGCTGACAGCGTAGTCCGACGAGTTAGTGCGTGAACACAACCGGCTGCGCTTTAACGATGCCTTTGCCTTCCTGCACCGTGATGAACTGATTCGCTTTTACTTTCGGCATGGAATCTTTCACTCCACTCGGCCACATGATCTCTACGCTAACGGTCTTGTCGGGTCCCGGCTTGCCTAAGCCGAACGTCAACGGCAGTTCGCTCTGCGACAGGTAACTTGAACCGGTCTTCACCATCCCGAAGAGTCGAGTTCCGCCGCTAGTTTTCACCGTAACCTTTGCGCCGATGCCGTCCCGATTCGATCGCGTTCCGATCGTCTTGATCCGTAGGACATCGTTCTGATTGCCGTTGTCGTTGCGTAGAAGCCGTGCAGGACCGTTGTTGGCGGTAATCACCAGGTCAAGATCTCCATCGTTGTCGAAGTCCGCATAGGCGGCACCGCGACCTACGATTGGCTTTTGCAACGCAGACCCGACCTTGGTGGTCACTTCTTCAAATTTGTTCTTACCTTCATTCCGAAACAGGTGCGGCGGCTGCGCATATCTAACGTTCGGCTGCACGACGCTGATGTCGTCAGAGACGTGTCCATTGATTGCCAGAATGTCAGGCAATCCATCGAGATCGTAGTCGAAGAAAAATGTTCCAAAAGTTAGAGGACTTGTTCGACATTCGAGCGATTCCCGTCACGGGGGCCTCGTCCGTGAAGAGTCCTGAGCCGTCGTTGTGGTAGAGCGACATGCTCTCGTTCGTGAAGTTGCCTAGCACCAGGCTCTGCCAGCCGGAGTTGTCGTAGTCTGAAGCGTCTGTGCCCATTCCAGCGCGTGCGGTACCGGCTTCGCCATAGGCGAGTCCGGCCGGGACGGCTTCGTCGGTGAAGGTACCGTTGTGATTGTTGTGGTAAAGCTTGTTGGCTTCCGTGTCGTTCGAGACAAAAAGATCGAGCCAGCCGTCTTTGTCGTAATCAAGCAGGGCGACGCCGAGCGCCTTGCCCGACGGATCATACAGGCCGGCCTTCTTGGTTACATTTTCGAATGTCCCATCGCCCCTGTTGTGAAACAAGGCCGAGGTCTGCCCTTTAAATCTTTGCGGCGTGCAATAGGACTTGTTCTTGTTATCGAGTGAGCAATACTGATCGGTCGCGGTCGTCCACTCAATGTAGTGAGCGACGAAGAGGTCGAGTTTGCCGTCATTGTCGAAGTCGAACCAGACGGCGCTCGCGGAAAATCCGGGATCGGCCACGCCCGCCTTCGCCGTAACGTCGGCAAACTTGCCGTTATGAAGGTTCCTGAACAAGTGGTTGGAACCGACTGTAGTGATGTAGAGGTCGTCGTATCCGTCGTTGTCGTAGTCGCCGACGGCGCAACCGAGCCCGTACATTTCCACTGCGAGCCCGGCCTGCCGCGTCACGTCGGTGAATGTGCCGTTCTTGTTGTTGTGATACAGCGCCGGGTACGACGATCCGGACTTGTGCTCGGGCCAATCCATCGAGTTGACGAACAGGATGTCTTGCCATCCGTCGTTGTCGTAGTCGATGAAGCAGACCCCGCTCCCCATAGTTTCCGGCAGGTATTTCTTTCCGAACGCACCGGTATTGTGTTTGAAGTGAATGCCCGCTTGCGCGGTGACATCGGTGAATTCGATCGGCCCCGAGGGGCGGGCGGCATTGGCTGCCTGGGTAGGAGATTCGATGGAAGAAACTTCAGTAGCAGAAGTTGCTTCCGGCGTTTTCACGGGGGCCGAGGGCGGATGGCGTTCGTCTATCCGAGGAAGTGTGGATTGCTCGGGTGCTGATTTCTTGCAACCTGTCACGAAGAGGGCAAAACCCGCAACCAGGCACACCGACAACACCCGCTGCCATCCGCGCGGAGTTCTTGGTTTCCTGAAGGTCACTACGCCGCTACCACCTTTGCCAACTGCTCACGGCGCGAATCCATCCAAATTTCGACCAGCATCGCCGCTGGGCCCACCATGAAGAGAGCGTAGAACGGAGCGTAGACCACCTGCTCGAGCCGCAACACCATTTCCACCAGAGCAACGAGAAAGACGACGATGCATTGCCAGCGCTTCGAACGAACCGTTGTCTTTGGATCAGTGATCATGAAGAAAATAAAAAGTTGGTACATCGGGCCGGTGATTGGAGCGACTTCAGATTGCCACGGGCTGTGCGTCATCCAGCTTCGGATGAATGCGAATACCAGGAATGACGCTACGTAGATTCCTGTGATATGGAAGCGATGAAGCCGCGCGATGATAACCGAACCCAGCGCCCAGATCACGAGCATCGGCAGCAGATAGTTTCCCCACTGGATGCTGAGGCTTGCGACTGTGTCCGCCGCAAGGAAAAGCAAGACTGAGATTCCGAAGTTTGATGGATTCCAAATGTGCCTGCCGCGCACGCGAATGACGTATTTCGAGGTAATGGAAATCGCGGCGCACAAAGCATAAGGCCAGAAGGCGGGCGACCGAACCAGAATACCGACGCTGATACCGGAAATGTATGCGCTCGCGGGATGCAGCCATTTGTGAAAATAGATTTGTCCCAACACCATTTCGAACGCGATGCTGGTGATGATCGCCAGCAAAGTTTTCTGGTAACTCTCGAGGATGCCGAACGACAAGTGACCTGCAAGCAGAATGCAGGTGATGAACGCAGGTGCGATATACCGATTGTCGAGGCTGAGCAGAGGCCTTCGTCTCACCGGTGGGGCTTGCAGCGGCGCAAGTATTTCTGTCGGACTCATACAGGCTCCTTAATCTTGAGCAATTGGTGCGCGGCAGGGCGATCGATGGTCTGGACCTTACCTGAGGGCCAGCGAATCACCGCCTTCTCGACCTGCGGATTTTTGCCGAGACCGAAATGAAGCCTCCGGTCGTTCTCGGCTGCAAAGCCTGTGCCTCCAGCCACTTCCTGGACCTGCTGCTGGCCGTTCCAAAACAACCGAACTTGAGCACCGATCGCGCTACGATTGCTCGCCGTTCCTTCCAACTCGAATTCGATCCACTGGTTGTCCGGCGACGCCGTATTTTTGTATACCAGCAATGGTCCCTTCTGATTGGCAACGATTACGTCGAGTACTCCGCGATTCCACAAGTCTGCAAGAGCGACCGCGCGGCCATCGTAGGTATCAAGCACCCCGACCGCTTGAGCTACGTCAATAAATTTCCCCGCCCCATCATTCAACCACACGCGTTTGTTCTGGTACCCAGAGAGGCTACGGCCTTCGAATGCAGGCCAGTTTCTGGCATCGCCAATAATCGTGCTGTTGCCTCCGGCAACTCTGGAAAAGTCGTACCAGTAGCTGCGATTGTGGTCGAGAGAGATGTAACCGTTTGCCAGATAGAGATCGAGCGTTCCATCGTTATTGAGATCTCCGAACTGCGCACCGAAGCTCCATCCGCCAAGCTCAACCCCGAAGTCGCGCGCGAGATTCTCATATTCGAGCACATCTCTGGATGCGCCCTGTTTCGGTACCCACAGATTATTGCCCTGAATGAGAACGCCGTCTTCGGAAATATTGGAAACATAGATGGCGTACTCTCCCTGATTCAGGATGTCGCCGAACGCCGCATTCATACCGCTCTTCGGCGCGAAGCCGATGCCAGTCTGCTTGCCGACCTCGTGAAACTGTTTGCCGTCGTTAAAATAAAGTTCAGAAACTCCGTAGTCGTTGCTGACGAAAAGATCAGGATGTCCGGTACCGCGAAGGTCGGCGGCGGATGCAGCCAGGGTCCAGCGATGACTGTTGATTCCTACTTTCTCACTGACTTCTTCAAACTTGCCGTTACCCAGGTTGTGAAATAGATATTTTCGACCGCCGTTTTTGGCGTATTCAAAACTGTCGGGCATGATGCGCGTGGTCGTCAGATGCCACAAATCAATATCTTCTGCGTAATAGCCGCCAACGAAGAGATCGAGTAGTCCGTCGCCATCGTAATCGAACCAGATGGCGGTATCTGCGTTGATCCAACGCGGAAGGCCGGCTTGCTCGCTCACTCGGGTGAAACCGTGACCTCGATCGTTGTGATACAGCTCTGGACGTCCCCACTTGATCAGAAAGAGGTCTTCATATCCGTCATTGTCGAAATCTCCCCAAACGGCTCCGGTCGAAACGCCGGTGCCAGTCTGATTGACGTCGGCGATGCCCAGATCGCCGGCAACGTCTTTGAACGTGCCGTCGCGCATATTGCGATAAAGAGCGTTTTTACTGCCAATCGCGCTGTTCACGACGTAGATGTCGGGCCAGCCGTCGCGATCGAAGTCGACGATTGAGACCGATGCCCCCATCGATGCGACCTCGGGCATGATGGGATCGAGTTTCGGATCCAGCTGAGGCGCCTGATGCATGAAGGTTGATGCCCGCGGAATGAGAAACTTCCTGCAGATAAAAGCCGTGACGAGCCAATGCAGTCGTGAAGTCGGCGGTTGCGCGGTCGGCGGCATGTTTGGCCGAGATGCGCTTGATCACTAACGGCGTGATCAGCAATCCGACGAAAAAGATCCCAACAACAATTCTTGCGACCCGGTTCCCGCTCATTTTGAGGCCGCGCTCCTGGCTGGGTCACCCACGTCGTTGCGCGTCCGCAGCGCGTTCTTGAAAACTTCCGGCGTGACATAACGCGTATGGAAGTTCTGCCAGTCTTCCGGATGTTGCCGATACGTCCACTCGTTTTCGAGCGCGCCGGGACGTTCCGTGTACTCATTCTTCGCGTGATATGGAAGAGGAAGCACCGTCTTTGAGAACGTAGAGTTGTAGTCGCCGTCTTTAATCCAGCCGTCGCCCTTGATCACGAAATCGCGCACCCAGCCTGCCGGCGGAGGCGGCTGCTCGGCGAAGCGCATGGAGAGTTCGTCGCCGGAGTTTACGATGACGTAGCGGTCGTCGGTGGTTTTCAACAATTCCCGCACATCGCCATAGCGCGTGTAGTATCCGATCAAATCGCGCCAGCGTTGTTTGGTCCCTTCGATCACGTTGTAGTCCGGAACTTCCGGAGCGCCCGCGCCCACGGGCATATTCATGACGGAGTATCCACGATAGTGCAGGTCGGCAACTTGAGGATCGAGCGTCACTTCTTTCAGTTTTGTGTCAGGCGAGCCCTCCGCCCAATGAATCGCGTCCCAGTATATTTCGAGATTCGTCCGCAAACGCACGCGGTGCGGTGTTCCGGGGCGAAAGATATTCGTCAAATTGAAAAGAATTGTTTTCTTACGACCTGCAGGAAAACCGAGATTATCCTGCGCAGTGACCCAGCCGCCGTGACCGTCAGGAACTTCGACGCTCAATCCATGGGCGCGCCAACGATTGCCTTGCGTGATCGCCACGTTCACTGACGATTCGGTGTCATGAATAGAGCCTTGCGCGACGAGATACAGCGGACCGCTTTTCGGCGCATCGTCGCCCAGATCGAGCTCCAGATAATGATCGCGTGTAACCCCTGGAATTGTCCTCGGCCAAACGTGCTGACCGCTTTCCCATCAAGGTCGCGGAGAAGTTCGGTAACATCCTGCCCAGTGTCGTCGATTGCATGCGCGAGGTTTCGCGGCGTCGAGACTGTGGTGATCCCAAGCTTCGCGGGAGGAATCGCGAATCTCTCATCGACAAAAATCTCGGTTCCCACGGGATGGTCGACCGCAGTCAATGACAGGTAGTCGTAGTAATAAACCTCCCACAGTTCAGCTGTGACGCGAATGTCATAGTATCCATCGTGCGGAACCAGTTGATCCCGCCCAATCCGGTACCACTCGCCAGTGGTGGCGATCTGGGCGGAGCCAATCGTGTTGATGCGCAGGCCGATGGCCGAACCCCAAGGAACCGCGTCCTTCACAAATTCCATGCGCTTGCCGTTGTAAGCGAACAGGAAAGGGCAGGACGCTTTGAGGCGCTGTTCTGTCACGACGTCCGTATCGGCCTTCACGCCAAACTCGGCGCGCACCGTGCCGTTTGGCCATACGACGCGCACAACCTCTGCTTCCGTTTGTTGGCCTAACCCGAAATGCAGTTCGGGACCGGTGATGGGCTGCTTCTGTACGAGCAGTCCGGAGCGAACCTCGATTTCTCCGCCGACGCCAAAAGGATTGATGCGTTGATCGCCGACTGCTTGCACGGCGTGCGGACGAACAATCTGCCAATGATAGTTTTGTGAGCTATGGCTGACACTTTGCACGGGCTTGTCCATCAGGCGAGAGTCCGAGCAAATCGAGATGACCGTTGCCGCTAAGGTCGGCAGCGGCGAACACGAACGGCGGAGCTATCGGATGATTCAGCGGCGTGAATCCACCCTTTTCGTCGCCCAGCCAAATGAGCGGACTGCCGATCGTCGGCTCCTAGAAGAAGAGGGGACTGCCGACAGGAGTAAATCGAGCGCGCCGTTGTTGTCGAGGTCCGCAATGCTCAGGCGGACATCGCCTGCAAGATTGTGAGAGACGTCGGGCACCTTCGCGATTTCCGCTGTGGTCCAGCTTTCGCCTTCATTCTTGTCTGAGATTCGGACGATTGATCCGTCCGTTTGCACGGCCAGCAGATCGAGGACCCCGTCGTTATTTGCATCCGCGACGGCGATTGCTTTTACCGCCGAAACACTCGCAGGCAGCGGGCGGTCGCGGAATTGACCCTGCCGCTCATTCATGAACACATGAAGCTTTCCCGCTCCGTCGATGATCGCAGCATCCGGATTTCCGTCTCCATCGAAATCGGCCCAGGCAAACCCGCTGCAATCCTGAGATTCCGGCGAAGGGATGAATGGCGAGGAATGTTCCGTCGCCGTTATTTCTGAGGACCGTCGGAACGCCATCTTTCGACGCCGAGGACGATGTCGAGATCGCCGTCGGCTTCGATGTCCACCGCCCAAGCGCCGGTATACGGAGCACTGAGAACGGCTTCGGAAGTTTGCTTTGGGCGCGTGACATCGGTAAAAGTACCGGGGCTATCCTGCCGCATCAGGCGAACTCCGCCGGCGCCCGCGAGCACCAAGTCGGTTTTGAAGTCGTAGTTGAAATCGATCGGGATAACGCCTTCGGGCGTCGGAGGGATGGCGGACGGTCCTCCGGGAAATGCAAACTTCGCTCCGCTCGCGAGTTGGACTTCGCGTCCATTGGCCTGCGCGACCACCGGAGTGCCGGTGCTTCCGAGCGAGATCGCTCCAATCCAATTCCAATGCGCGTTGTCTGCATTCGGCAGAGATCTTGGATCAAACGTGAGCGCGAGATCTGGCGGTGCCGGGCGGAAACTTGGATTCTCCATAGCGAGGAAGCGGGTGAAGGGTTCCGCTTCTTCTCCCGGAGCGGCCTTGATCGTGCGAAGACTGAGACGGTAGTCGGGCACGCGCATCAGCACGTTGCGCAAGAAAGTGGTTTGGGTCGCCGCTGAGTGCAGGTCTCCAGATGAGACTGCCGTCTGAACCGCTTTCAGTTGGCGCTGCACTTCAGGTGGCCAGCCGGAGGCCTGGGCTGCGATCTTTTCCGTGGCCGATTTCACCGTCGCGGCTTCACCCTGTTTCGCTGAGATACGAGCCAATTCGAGCAAGGCCGCCAAATTGTTGGGCTGCGCGCTCAGAATTTTTTCGACAAGCTTCTGAAATTGCGCCTCACCGTCGGATGCGCCCTGGCGTTCTGTTTCCTCAGCCAACTGGTACGTTGCGCGCAAGTTCTGCGGATTGAGTTCCACCGCCTTGCGCAAGTCCGTCAGCGCCTGACCGGAATTGCCCCGCTGGCTTTCCATCAGCCCCATCAGGCTGTAGATCTGATCGTTATTCGGGGCGAGTTCCTGGGCTTTCTGAAATCGCTGTGCCGCCGCATCATAGTTTCTTTGACGCAGCGCGAGAATGCCCCAGTTTGCCCATCCGGCGGGCTCTCCAGGCACCAGTCGCGTTAATTCAGACAGTTTGCTTTCCGCGTGGACGTCGTCGCCTACCTGCAGCGCCGAGAGGCCTACATAGAACGCGGACACCGACATCCGAGTAGGCTTTCGAATTCTTCTCGGGAAACTTGAGGAGCGGAATTACAGCTCGTAGAGAGCGCGATCAGAGCTGCGGAGAGGAGCATCGAAATTGCTCTTATGGAACTGACCGAGTGGGTTCGAGCGCATTTTGTCAGGTACTCTGGGCAATCACGCTGCCTGCAATCCTTTACTTTTATTTTTAAAGCGGCGGCGTTGCGACATTCCACGAAACCACAAAAAACCGACCGCCAGGAACGGCAACAGGTAGAGCAGTAGGTCCCACCGCCCGTATCCCGGAGGCGTGGCCTCCACTCTCGACAGAGCTTCCTCCGTGCCCTGCGAATCCTGCACAATGAGCCGCACGCGAAAAAACTCGTCGCGATCGAATTGCACCGAACCGTTGAACTGTACTTGTCCGCGGCTGTCTTCTCGCGGCAACGGATATACGACTTCGGCGAGCCGCCCGCTTTCTGGTTGAATTCCGATTTCAACCTTCAGGTCGTCGGGAATCTTGCCTCCGGCCGTGGATCCACAAGCACGAAGAACGTTCCCGTGCCGATGTCGGGATGCGTCCACAGAGAGATCAGACATCCAGCCATTTTTCGATTCTCGATGATGGGGAATGGCGGACCGTTGTGCGCGATCGCGGGCAAGGGAAGCAAAGTTAGCGCGACATAGGCGCACCCTATACACATCGTCCTGCCAAAGAATGTACTCACTCTTTCTCCAACTCGTTCTCTCAGCCCGATCGATTCCGTCCGCTTTTTCTCACGAGAGCCTACCCGCTCATCAGAGTTGCGCGCATTTCCATCGGCTGGAAGATGAGCCACAGAGATGCCGCGAGCAGAATTGCGCTGACGATCGCCCATGGCAGGAACGCGCGCAAAGTCCGGCTCGGAGAATCCTCTTCCGCCAACCCGTGAGTCACTGCCAGTGATCCAGCAAATCCAAGCACAAGAAATCCAATTTCAATGACCTGCACCAAATTTGCCGGCAGTCCCCTTAAGGACCAGCGCGGCGCGCCCAGAAATGCATGACCCAGGCTCGCGACGGCGCTCTGTGTCACGGGAATGATGGTATAGAGCCCGGTCAGAAAGTGAAAACCGTAGTGGGCGAGCCACATGCCAAAGCCGAGCGGCACCAACCCGTAAGAATAGCGCACTATTGTTGGTAGTAGCGATCTCGAGACGGATCCCCATTTGCGAGCGGCCCAAGCGGCGCTCATTAGGAGCAGCAGGGGTTCGACGATCAGAAACGCCGCAAAGATGACGCCGAGAACCGGAGCCTCGGTGTGGACGTGAAGACTTCGGCCCAGCCAAGCCTCGACCGCGTACACGGGGCTCACCATCCCGAATGCGTTGAGCAAGGGCGCCGAACGTGAAAATGATGGCGAGCACCGCCAGATCTTTTCGCTTTGAGAAGTAACCGATCCCCGAGCGCAGAGCGTCGCTCGTCAGCTCGCTTCCGGGCAGTCGGCTCAAGATGCCAACGTTGTCGTGCGGACAGGCATGGACGCAGTCGAGGCAGAAGGTGCAATCCATGTTGCCGACTTTGCGCGGCTGAAATAAGGCAAGTTCGCAGCCGCGTATGACGACCAAATCGGAAGAGGGTTCGCGCCTGCCGCGAATGCAGTCCTTCGTCATGCATCGCGTGCAGACCTCCTGATCGCGAACCTTGACTTCGAAAGGCGACAGAGTCGAGGCGACGAAGTTAAATTGCCCAATCGGGCAGACGAACTTACAGAACGAAGCGTGGGTGAACAGGCCGTCGACGATCAAGGCGGAAAGGAAGTATCCGATGATGAGCCACGCCGTCCACCATGGCGACGACCAGAGGTCGAACAACTCGTAAGTGAAGAGGATCAGAACGAAGAGGGCTACGGAAAGCCATTTGTTGCGGAGGGCCCGCGGCCAGGTGAACCGAGGCGTGAAGAATCGCCGAGCCGCCTGGCGCACCAGCATGAAGGGACACGCCAGGCAGAAGAAGTTTCCGGCGCACAGCAAAATCAAAGCGAGCACTCCCCGAAAATGCAGCCAGCTGAGGGTCGTAGCCAGATTTTTCGGAGCCAACGAGGGACCCAACAATCCATGCAGAATCATCAGGACGCTGATGACGAGCAGAGGGGCCTGCAGGACGGGCCTAGCGATAGCGCCAGCGGAACAACGAACCGAGCCCTGGAACCTGCATCAGGTCAAACGGAGGAGACTTCGAGATTCTCGGACGGTCGGGATGGATGCTGGATTCAACAGCTCAACCTAATTCGATCGGACGCCTGGTACATCGAACTGACGCTCCAGCTTCTCACCATTGGGCAACGTTCCGTGCAAAAGAATGACCCAGTCCCCGGCCATCCCAAACGAAAGTTGAGAGTGGTAGCGGCCCGCTTCCGATTCCTTCGCTTCCGCGAAGACCGGACTCATGCCCGCGTGAGACATGTCGGCCTCGACCGTCATGTGAGCTCCGACGATCGGGCGGCCTGAGGAGTCCATCAGTCGCAAAGAAATCTCGGCGTTGCCGACGTGTACCGGTTGCGGAGTGATCTCATGCTCCACTGTCACGCGTCGTGATGAATCGTCATGCTTCCGACAACCGGAACCAAGTACCGTGCGCAGGCCACGATCAGAGCAAACGCGAAGGCGACGGCGCCACGCTTCGATGTTCCCCAAAACAATCAAGCCGCGCTGGGAAGCCCGTTCCGATGCCATGCGCACGTGCAGGTCGCGCGTTCTTTATCCGTCGACCGGGGGAAACATGTGGTAGTACATGGCGATCACCATGGGAATGAACACGATAGAGTTGTAGAACAGATGCAGTTCGACGCGTGGGAAAATCAGTTGCAACACACTGCACGGTACCGGGCGTCCCCAGAAATTGTGATGCGTGGTGGCCTGATAGATGAGCAGGAAATGCTCGATGTGGTGCCAGAACTGAATCCAGAATGCGACCATCCACCAGGTTTTGGATGCGCCAGTGAATCCTTTTCGCAGAAACCACAAGCAAATGAGCATGACGAGCGCATAACCGTAGTGGAGCGTCTCAGACTTGATCAGCCACGGGTACCACAACCCGAGTATTCCGTTGGCTTTCGGACGCGGCCATCCCATTACATAAATCTGATAAGCCTGAACCAGGTGCTCGGCCCAGTGCGCCAGCACGATGAACATGAACACCTGCAGGGCACGTTCGTGCCACTGGGAGTTCAGCTTTTCATAAAAACTGGCCCTGCCGACCGAACCCATTGCAACATTTGGAACGCTGCGGCTTGCTGCTGTCATCAGAACCCACCCCCATTTTGTGGGAACCCCAGAAGAGAAGGCAGAGATCATCCCACGCTCTGAAAGCGGACTTCAATAGTAGATTTATGTTACCGGACAAGGGCGCAATCCTTAGATACGCGCTCGGCAGTGGATCCGCGCTTTGGTGCCCGAGAGCGTTTGCCTCTACCCACTCTGGTACACTTTCGCGCATGAAGCGGATCACGCGAAGAGAGTTTGCGGGACAGTGCGCTGCGGCAGCCGCCGTAGCGTCCCTTTTGCCTTACACCGCCTTTGCGTCGGGAACCGGGCCCGCCGTCAAGTTTCCCGCGGCCGCCCGTGAGCGTGTCGCAGTGGCGGCATATCCGTTCCGCGAGTTTATTGTTGGATGGAAGGGGTGGGACGGCAAGACCCCCAGCCCGGTTCCAGCGTCGCAACTGATGGAACTCAAGGATTTCGCGGCCCACGTCGCAGAGAAGTTCAATGTGCACAAAATTGAACCGTGGAGCCCGATCTTTCCGTCAACGGATGCGAAATATCTGGATGAATTTCGGACGGCCGTCGAGAAAGCTAAATCCGCCGTCGTGGACATCGCGGTGGACCAGGGTCACAGTCAATTCGCGATGGACGCGGCTGAGCGGGAAAGCGCTGTCACCGGAAGCAAGCAGTGGATCGACGTGGGCGTGGCTTTGGGTTCTCCCAGCATTCGTACCCACATTGATAGCGCCAAAGATTCCAAGCCGGATGTGGGCCGCGCGGCCGAAACGTTATCGCGGGTTGCCGAGTATGCCGCCAAGAAAAATGTGGTCGTGCACCTCGAGAACGACAACCCGGTCAGCGAAGATCCGTTCTTCATCGTGGAAGTGATCGAGAAGGTGAACAGTCCCTGGCTGCGCGCGTTACCGGATTTCGGCAATTCGCTCGTTGGCCATGATGAGGCGTTCGACGAGCGAGCTATGGAGGCGATGTTTGCACACGCGTACGGCATCTGCCATGTGAAAGACGGCGAGGAAGACGAGCAAGGCAAACCTTCTCACGTCGATTTGGCGAAAACGTTCGCCATCCTGAAAAAACACAACTACAAAGGATATTGCTCGATCGAATACGACGCGCCCGGAGACCCGTATAAGCCGACAGCCGCGCTGGTCGAGCAGACGATCCAGTTCCTCTCGTAGCAAGCACCAATCCCCGATCGCTGCAAAGGATCGTACAGGGAAACCGAAGTCATGGCGGGACAGGGAACTCAAAGACGCGACATCTTACGCATTCTGGGTATCGCCGCCGCGGCGGCGACTTTCCCGGGATTCAGCAAGTGGGGATTTGCCTGCGGCCACGTCGGGAACGCGGCTCTGCAAATCAAGCCAGCAACTTACAATCCGCAGTTCTTTACGCAAACTGAGTACGCCGTTGTCGAGCGCCTGACGGAAATCATTATTCCCAGCGACGTGACTCCGGGAGCAAAAGAAGCGGGCGTCGCCGAGTTCATCGACTTTATGGTTTCTCACGATTCCGAGGTGCAATACCGCTTCAGGACAGGTCTCACGTGGCTCGATGCGCATGCAGAAAGGAAAACTGGCAGGCAATTTGACGCATTGGATGCTAACGAGCAGTTGTCTTTGCTCCAGCCGCTCGGATTTAAAGACAAGGCGCGTCCCGGCGAGGAGGATGGACGGAAATTCTTCGCCCTGCTGCGCGAATACACCGTGACGGGTTTCTATACCAGCGAGATCGGCTTCAAAGAATTGGACAATCCGGCGCTGAAGTTCTATTCCGAATCTCCGGAATGTCCGCACAAAGACGACCCCGAGCATCGGCATCTTTCAACAGCAGCTTCAAAATCTTAACTTCCAGGATCATGGCGAAAACGATCTACGACGTAATCGTGATTGGAACCGGAGCCGGCGGGGGTATGGCGATTAAGACGCTGTGCGAAGCCGGGCTGAAAGTCTGCGCGTCTGAATGCAGGCAGGAGGCTCGATCCCGAGAAGGATTTCCGTTATCACCGCATGCCGTGGGACATGAAGTTTCGCGGTCTCGACGATCCAGCAAGGCAGGAATCCTTTGGCTACATGGACAACGAGTACACCAAAGCCGCATGGGATCACGAAATTCCGTTTACCGTCGCGCCCGGTACCCGGTGGATGTGGCCGCGTTGCAATGCGGTTGGGGGCAAGACGAATTTTTGGGGGCGGAGTTCAGCGCGGTTTGGTGATATCGATTTTAAAGCAGCCTCGCTCGACGGATACGACGTAGATTGGCCGATCACCCACGAAGAGATCAGCCCTTACTACACGCGCGTCGAGAAGATGATCGGCGTGGCGAGTACGGTGCAGAACCGGCCCAGCAATCCCGACGGAAGTTACCTGCCTCCATTCAACTTTCGCTGCCTGGACTACATTCTGGACGCCGGCTGCAAGAAACTTGGAGTGCCGTATTTGCCGGACCGGTGCGCACAGCTAACGCGGCCCCATGAAGGTCATCCGGCGTGCCATTTTTGTGGAGAGTGCACGACCGGGTGTGATGTCGGAGCTTTTTTCTCCACCCCGTATTTCCTTTTGCCGAAAGCAGAAGCGACAAAAAACCTTGAGCTGCGGACGAATGCGCTGGCGAAAAACATTCTCGTCGATGACTCGGGGCAAGCGACCGGTGTCGCCTATATCGAGCGCAACACGAAGCAGGAAGTGGAAGTCTACGGACGAGCGGTGATCGTGGCGGCATCGTGCGTCGAATCGGCCCGAATCATGCTGAATTCGAAGTCGCAACGATGGCCGAACGGCATCGCGAATTCGAGCGGGCAGCTCGGCCGCAATCTATGCGATCACCTTTACGGCGATGCCGTGCACGGATATCTGCCGCAGTTACTCGGGCAGCCGAGCTTTCCTGACCACGTGGCCGATAGCACGATCGCATGGATGCCGCGTT
The DNA here is from genome assembly GCA_963771765.1 of uncultured Acidobacteriota bacterium. Lineage (GTDB taxonomy): Bacteria > Acidobacteriota > Terriglobia > Terriglobales > Acidobacteriaceae > Sulfotelmatobacter. The sequence goes on along the minus strand of CAVYUY010000033.1, from coordinate 39,702 downwards.
GGCAAAATCTGACCAACCCACACGAAGAAAAATTCATTCGCGGATATTCGGTGTATCCGGATGGCGGGTGCACGGAGTTTCCGGGCTTTGCGACGAATCTCGACGGCTTCGGCTCGTCGTTCAAGCGCGAGATCAAACGACGATATCCGACGCCGGTAAGTTTTGGAATTCAGGCGCCGTCACTTCGGTCGGATACGAACTTTGTGGATCTCGATCCCGAGGTGAAAGATCCCTACGGTATCCCGGTGGCCCGAATGCATTTCCAATGGGACGAGAACGTTCTCAAAATGTGGGAGCATTCGAAGGAAGTCTGCGCTGAAGTGCTGCGTGCGGCGGGCGGAGAGGTCGAAGGCTCCGGAGAAGCCCCGGAGATTCCGGGCTTCAGCTTGCATGAGACGGGGACCTGCCGGATGGGGAATGATCCAAAGAAATTCGTGACGAACCGTTTTGGCCAGACGCATGATGTGCAAAATCTCTACGTCTGCGATGCCAGCGTGTTTTTGAACTGCACCGACAAGACGACCACCATCAGCATTCTGACGTTTTCTCTGCGAACGTCCGAATATCTGATCGAGAATTTCAGGCGCGGCGAACACAGAAGCGCTTGAGCGGTTATCGGCGGCTGGCGGCCCGGTGGATTTGTGGGTTCTGTCCGGCACTCGCCAATCATCGACGTGTTACCCTGCGAGTCCTAGTTCAATTCAATCGTGAGGAAACCATGAAACTCAAAGCCTTGTTGATCGCGTTTCTGTTTGTGACTTGCGCCGTCTCGGTTGCCGCGGATCGCAAATACATTGTCAACCCGCGTCCAGGCGACACCAAGGCGTTGCCATTCAGCGACGCCGTGCTGGTCGGCGATACGCTTTATGTTGCTGGGCACATCGGGGTAGATCCGAAAACTGGACAGGCTCCAGCAGACGCCGAGGTTGAAGCGAAATTAGTCATGGACGGCGTGAAAAAGACGGTCGAGGGAGCCGGCTTTACGATGGACGACCTCGTTTCTGTCCAGGTTTACTGCACTGACTTGAAGTTCTACGACACGTTCAATGGCGTCTACAGCACGTACTTCCACGGCAACTTTCCGGCTCGGGCTTATGTTGGGATCGACAAGCTTTTGCGCAACGGAGAAGTATGAAGTGATGGGAATCGCGGTGAAGAAGACGAAATAATGGCCGTACGGCCGTCAGATTCGTTGTTTCATTCGCCCTCCGCTGGTTGTTGTGGTAAAGATATTAGCCGTGCGAAAAGCGGTGAATCACCTTAAGAAAGCCGATCCAATCCTGGCCGGCATCATTGGGCAGGTGGGACCGTGCCGGATGACAGTTCGGTCCGGCAGAGTTCTGCAGCCTGGCGGAAGCGATCGTCTACCAGCAACTGAATGGCAAGGCTGCGGTGACGATTTTCAACCGCTTTGCGGCTCTGGCGGGTGAGCCGCTAACTCCCGAAGGTATTCTCAAACTGACGGATGCGCAGCTCCGCAGCGTGGGTTGTCGAAGCAGAAATCCTCCTATTTGAAAGATCTTTCCGTAAAAACGGCGTCGGGTTGCTCGACTTCGCCTGTCTCTCCGACCCTTCCGGACGAAGAGGTGATCAAGCACCTCACACAGGTCAAAGGCATTGGCGTCTGGACTGCGCACATGTTTCTGATGTTTTCGCTTCGCCGTCCGAATGTTCTGCCCACCGGAGACTATGGCGTGCAGATGGCGATCAAGAAGCTCTACAAGAAACGGAAACTGCCAAAGCCGAAAGACATGGAAAAAATCGCACGCGCCTGGGAACCATATCGTAGCGTGGCGTGCTGGTACATGTGGCGGAGCTTGGATATCAAGACTCTGTAGCTGGCATCACCGCGGACACTGTGCCCCTCTGCGCTGCACTGTGGTTAAATGGATTGGCATGGTTGACATGAAAATCCGCGTGCTCGTGGCGAAGCCGGGGTTGGATGGGCACGACCGAGGCGCTAAAGTTATTGCGCGCGCCCTTCGCGACGCCGGGATGGAAGTCATCTATACCGGCCTCCGACAGACGCCTGAGATGATCGTGAGCGCGGCGCTGCAAGAAGACGTCCAAGTCATCGGCTTGTCGATCCTGTCCGGTGCGCACAACGCAATCGTGCCCCGCGTAATGGATCTGCTGAAGAAGAACAAAATGGACGATGTGATCGTGCTGGTCGGAGGAATCATTCCCGATCAGGATATTGCAGCGCTCAAGCAAATCGGCGTGGCCGCCATTTTTCAGCCGGGAACTGCCATGGACGAAATCGTGCAGTTCATCCGCAGCCATGTGAAAGAACCCGGTGTGCCGGCAGGCGGGAATGTCTGAGATCGACGCTTCACGCGTCAGTAAGCTACTGGCGAAGACAGTCGGCCCCGCACCTTGGTATTGGGAAACCTTTCCCGCGTTCCGCTCGACATCCGGACAACGCTTCAAATGGACTCATCACGGAGCCGAGGGTCCCGTGGCGCATCTGGTTACGCTGGGGCTTGAGCAGGAACCCGCGAAGGCGCGCCTGGCATTGAACACCTACTGCCGCCCCTTTCTGGTGCCTCCCAATTTTCTCGGCATATGGTGTCCCGAAGGGCGCAATCTTCGCCTGGCATGTTTCGATCCCGACCAGTTGAAGCCGTTCGATCTTGCCGAGGTAGCAGGATGGTTCAAGCCATCCTCAGATCGCATCTATGCGGCGACCGCGCCGATCGCGGATTTTGAAGTTGCCCTGGCGCTCGGTCCTGGCACGCACAAGATCGAACCGCCTGCGGAGCTTGGAATGTTGGACGAATTGATTATTCCGACCAGCTACAAGGCTCTTTCAAACGACGATCCAGCGTTTGCGCTCTTTGTGTTCTACCTGCAAGCCGGACTGGTGGAAGTGCTCCCGCAAAAATGGTTCACCGCCGCTCAATACCGCGTGGGACAACAATGGATCACCCGGGCCGCTCGCGATCCAGAGTCGAATCGGATTGTCGGCGAATGCTTCGGTGTTGGGACATTCCTGCTGGAGGAAGATGGGTGCCGGCTGGCGGAATGGATCACGCGCAGTTCGTAACTCCCACGTCGAAATTCAACCGCTTCCCGTCCATGTCGCAATCGACATATCACCTCGAATTAGCTCAGGACGTCCGCGTTCTGCGGCTGACATCAGTCGATGGCACGAATCGTCTCACGCGCGAGTGCGTTTGCTCGCTCACCGATGAGATCTCGCGATTGGCTATTGAAGCACGGCCGCTCGTAATCTGTGGCAATCAGAAGTTTTTCTCTGCCGGGGCCGACTTGCAGGAAATCAGCGTCCTCGAGTGCTGTTAGCGGCTACAACTTCTCAAAGATGGGGCAAGCTTTGATGCTGGCCGTCGAAAACTTTCCCGCGCCAGTTTATGCAGCGGTCGCTGGATACTGCATGGGCGGTGGCCTCGATCTAGCGCTTGCATGCCGGTATCGGATCGCTTCTCCGACATGCACGTGTTTGGCCATCGTGGCGCAGCCTTGGGGTTGATCACAGGCTGGGGAGGGACGCAGAGACTCCCGCGTTTGGTCGGCAAAGGCTCGTCGCTCTGCAGATGTTTGTTGCTGCCGAAAAGGTTGTGGCGGATGCCGCGCTTCAAATGGGTCTGATCGACGCCATCGCAGAGGATCCGGTCGCGGAAGCGATTCGCCGGGCCCGCGGGTGATAGATTTCAGGGTGTGCTCATTCACTGAGATCACCCGTTTACGATCGCAATTGCGCCGCTCTGCCTGCGTGTTATACCGTAGTCAGTCCGCTCCTTCGATTTATGGCCAACCGCGAAGAAACTCTTGCAGGCAATTCCGCGCCGTCGGGTACCGTGCTGACGACGAAAGTAGATCCCACGTCGGCACGCTTCGAAGCCAATATGAGATTCCTGGCCGACCTGATGTCACAAGTGCGGAACGAAGGCGAAAAGATCTGCGAAGGTGGAGGATCTAAGGCTGTCGAGAGCCAACACTCGAAAGGCCGCCTGACGGCGCGCGAACGGATCGCGAAGCTGGTCGATCCAGAGAGTTTCTTCGAACTGGGAATTTACACGGCCTACGGAATGTACGACGAGTGGGGCGGCGCCCCGGCTGCGGGCGTGATCACGGGAATGGCGCGTATTCATACGCGCATGGTGATGATCATTGCGAATGATGCCACGGTGAAGGCGGGCGCATTTTTCCCGATGACTTCGAAGAAGGTCATTCGCGCGCAGAACATCGCGATCGAGAATCGCATTCCGACCGTCTACCTGGTCGATTCGGCCGGAGTATTTCTTCCGCTGCAAGAAGATGTTTTTCCGGACACAGACGACTTCGGTCGTGTCTTCCGCAACAACGCGGTCATGTCGGCAATGGGGATTCCGCAGATTGCGGCCATTATGGGGATGTGCGTTGCCGGCGGCGGCTATCTGCCGGTCATGTGCGATCACGTACTCATGACTGACGGCAGTGGCCTGTTTCTCGCGGGCCCGGCGCTGGTGCAGGCCGCCATTGGGCAGAAAGTATCGGCTGAGGAACTCGGAGGCGCCGCGATGCATTCGGCAATCAGTGGCACGGTTGACTTTCGCGAGCCCAATGACGAAGCGTGCATCGCAAGAATTCGTTCTATCGTCGAGAAGTGGGGGTATCGCAGACTTTCTCCGTGGGACCGCAAGAAGCCGGTGGAACCGGCGCTCGCCGAAGAAGAAATCTACGGCATCTATGATCCTTCACCCGGAAGCCCTACGACATGAAAGAAGTTTTGGCCCGTGTGCTCGATGGCAGCCGCTTCGACGAGTACAAGCCGGAGTACGGGAAGACATTGATCTGCGGCTATGGACGGATCGGAGGTTTCGCCGTCGGCATTGTTGCCAATCAAAAACTACATGCGCAGCAGACCGACCATGAAGGTCATAAGCGCGTGGAATTTGGTGGAGTGATCTACACGGAGTCCGCGGAAAAAGCCGCGCGCTTCATCATGGACTGCAATCAGAACCTGATCCCATTAGTCTTTTTTCACGACGTCAACGGATTTATGGTTGGACGCGATGCTGAGTGGAGCGGCATCATCAAGGCTGGCGCAAAGATGGTGAATGCCGTTTCAAATTCTGTTGTGCCAAAAATCACGGTCATTGTAGGTGGGTCATTTGGAGCAGGGCACTATGCGATGTGCGGCAAGGCCTACGATCCGCGGTTTGTGTTTGCGTGGCCTACCGCCCGATACGCGGTCATGAGCGGAGATTCTGCAGCGGGAACACTGGTTGAGATCAAAGTGAAGCAACTCGAACGCGGCGGCAAGAAGTTGAGCGACGAGGAGCGGAAAGAGCTGTATGAATCGGTGAAGAGGACCTACGACGAGCAAACCGATCCTCGCTATGGCGCAGCACGTTTGTGGATCGACAAGATCATCGATCCGATCGAAACCCGCGACGCGATCACGCAAGCGCTCGAAGCGGCGGCACTCAATCCGGATGTAGCCGAGTTCAAGGTTGGAGTGCTGCAGACGTAAGATCAACTAGTTTGTCGCGGAATTCGTGCGGATAAACGCGGAGTGTAACGTTCAGAATCCCATTCGGTGCTCAGTGGTGCCGATCACCCTAGTCTTGCTCGAGGCTAACTGTTAAATGCCAGGTGCTGAAGCGGTAAAACTGATCGAGTGTCCCCGCGATGCCTGGCAAGGGCTGAAGGGGTTAATCCCTGCGGACCTCAAAAGCGACTATCTGAAAACGTTGATCAGCACGGGGTTCAAGCATATTGATACGGTGTCTTTTGTTTCTCCCAAAGCGGTTCCGCAAATGGCGGATTCCGAAGAGGTCCTAAAAGCACTCGAACCACCGGATGATGTGGAAATTATTGGCATCGTGGTCAACGAAAAGGGCGCGCAGAGAGCGATCGACACAAAGGCGGTCTCGACCCTTGGCTTCCCGTATTCGATTTCCGAGACATTTTTGCGGAAGAATCAGAATCAATCACCAGAAGATGCGTTGAATGAACTCGAAAAGATTCAGAAGAAGGCCGATGACGCCCGCTTGGAGGTCGTGGTCTATATCTCAATGGCGTTTGGAAATCCATACGGCGATTTGTGGAATCCGGACGAGGTGATTGAGGCGATCTCACTCATGGAAGTGGACAACCTGCACATGATTTCGCTGGCGGACACGGTCGGCATGGCGACTCCCCAACAGGTTCACGACTTGGTTGGCGCGGTGATGTCGAAATATGACTATCTTGAGATTGGCGTCCACCTGCACAGCCGTCCCGAGCAGGCCGCCGCGAAGATTCTTGCGGCGTATGACGCTGGATGCCGAAGATTTGATTCAGCTTTGGGAGGGTTGGGCGGGTGTCCTTTTGCGCAAGATGCGCTCGTCGGCAACATTCCCACAGAACTGGTGATTGAAACTCTTCGACAACGGGGAGCGGACTTGCCAGCGCTGAAACCGCTCGATACTCTGCTGAAGGCGACTGCAGGCATGGCGGCGAAGTTTTCCGAGTCGCATGCCGCCGACTAGGCGCCATTCCGGCACATTCCTGGCATGAGGCATAACACAATCCAACTCGCGTACGACGGTGCGGTGGCAACGATAACGCTGAACCGTCCGGAAAAGCGGAATGCAATCAGTTTCGAACTGATTGACGATCTTCTGGGAGCGCTGGACGAAGTTTCGAAATCAGATGCGATCGTGTTGATTCTCACGGGCGCGGGGAAAGCCTTCTGCTCTGGAATGGATTTGGACAATCTGAAAGGATTGCTCGGCCGCAGCGCGGACGAGAATGTCAAAGATTCCGAGACCATGGTTCGTCTTTTCCGGTCGCTGTACGAGTTTCCCAAGGTTACGATTGCGGCGGTGAATGGTCCAGCCATTGCGGGAGGGACCGGGCTCGCATTTTTGTGCGATTTTACGCTGGCGGTTCCCGATGCCAAGTTTGGATATACCGAAGTCCGCATCGGTTTTGTGCCGGCGATTGTTTCGACGTTTCTCTTGCGACAGATAGGCGAGAAACAGGCTCGCGATCTTTTGCTGACCGGTCGGATATTCGACGCGGACGAGGCTCTGCGGTTGGGATTAATTAGCGAGATCGTGCCTCCTGAAAATCTGTTGACGCGGACCAGAGAACTGGCATCGGTACTCATGGCGAACAGTTCATCTTCTCTACGCGCTACAAAGCAACTGCTAACGGATCATGCCCGGGCCGAACTCGATGCACAAATCGGTGCGGCGATTCGCGAAAATGCGGCGATCCGCAGTACCGGCGATTTCCGCGAGGGGATCTCGTCGTTTCTGGAGAAGCGCAAACCGGTGTGGACCGGAAAATGACGCGGCATAACCATCATGAGTGGAACGAGACTCGCCTGCGTGTTCGCTATGCCGAGACTGATCAGATGGGCGTTGTCTACCACTCCAATCATCTGATTTGGTTTGAGGTTGGCCGCGTCGAGTTGATGCGGCAGATGGGTTTCTCATACCGGGACATGGAACGGGAAGACGGACGGTTCATTGCGGTTGCAGAAGCTACGTGCCGCTATCGTGCCCCGATTCACTATGACGAGGAAGTCATTGTGAGGACGCGAATCAAGGCGGTACGAAAGTCCGTGATTACGTTCGGCTACGAACTGACCAATGCCGATACTGGATCGCTTCTCGCCGAGGGTGAAACCACTCACGTGGTTACAGATTCAACCATGAAAGCATCAACGCTGCCCGAGAAGTATATGAGCGTTTTCCGGGCTGCCATCAGTGCATAAGATTGACTTGAGAAAACCTTGAACGCACTTCATATCAACGGGAACGATTTGACTCTGGAGGCGGTTCGCGATGTCGCGATCAACCGCCGTGCGGTATTGCTTTTGCCCGAAGCGCGCCAAGCTGTGAATAGCGCCCGCGCGGTGGTGGATGAGATTGTGGCAAGCAACAAGGTCGCGTATGCGATCACCACTGGCGTTGGCAAGTTGAGCGATGTGCGCATTGTAGGCGATCAAATTCTTGAGTTGCAGGTGAACCTGGTTCGATCCCATGCGGTTGGAGTAGGGACGCCTCTCTCCGTGGCGGAGACCCGGGCAATGATGCTGCTGCGGGCGAACTCACTTGCGAAGGGACACTCCGGCGTAAGGGCGATGGTCATCGACACTCTTTGCGAGATGCTCAACCGCGGGGTGACGCCTGTGGTGCCGTCGCAGGGAAGTGTGGGGGCAAGCGGCGACCTCGCCCCGCTTGCGCACCTGGCACTGGCTCTTATCGGAGAGGGTGAGTGTTTCGACGACAAGGGCGGGCGCATGTCGAGCGCAGACGCCCTAAGGCATGCGCAGGTTAAGCCGCTCGTACTGCAGGCCAAAGAAACAATCTCGCTGATTAACGGAACGCAAGCGATGTTGGCGCTTGGCACGCTGGGATTGCTGGCTGCCGAGACGCTGGTAGATTCCGCAGATGTGCTCGGAGGCCTCTGTTGCGATGCTTTGAAGGGTACTGACACAGCTTTCGATGAACGCATACATAAAGCCCGTCCGCATAGCGGGCAGACCAAGACGGCGGCTAATTTGCGGCGGATGCTCGAAGGTAGCCAGATCCGCGAGTCGCATCGGGATTGCGGACGCGTGCAGGACGCGTATTCTTTGCGCTGCATCCCTCAGGTCCATGGAGCCGTGCGCGACACGCTAGCCCACTGCCGGAGCGTATTTGAGACGGAAGCAAACTCGGCTGTCGACAATCCTTTAGTGTTCATCACCGATACGAAAAACTTCCAGGGCGACGTAATCTCTGGAGGCAACTTTCACGGAGAGCCGCTGGCCTTCGCCTTGGATTTTCTGGCGATTGCGCTCAGCGCGCTGGCGGGGATCAGCGAGCGGAGGATTGAACGTCTGGTCAATCCCGCATTGAGCGAAGGACTGCCACCATTTCTTGCAGCAGGCGCTGGCTTGAATTCAGGGTTCATGATGCCGCAGGTCACAGCAGCCGCGCTTGCCAGCGAAAACAAAATCCTTGCGCATCCAGCATCAGTTGACTCCATCACGACGTCTGGCAACAAGGAAGACTATGTTTCGATGGGGATGACGGCCGCTCTCAAGTTGAAGCGCGTCATCGACAACACGCGCAACGTCTTGGCGATCGAGGCCATGGCGGTCGCGCAGGCGCTGGACTTCCTGGCTCCCTTGAAGAGTTCGAAGCGCGGACAAGCAGCGCACGCCGCTATCCGCTCAGTCTGCCCCACAATGGAGAAAGACCGCGTGATGTATTTGGATTTGGCCCGAATCTCAGAACTCATAGCTACCGGTAAAATTGCAGAGGCTTTGCGCTAGCCCCAACAGGATTTCTCCGAATGAAAGTTCTGACCGAATACCTGAAGTTTCATACCAAATCTCACCGGGCGTATGTGCACATCACGCCGCAAGTCGAAGAGATTGTTCGCAAGAGCGGAGTTAAAGAAGGAATGGTGCTGGTCTCCGCCATGCACATCACGGCGGGAATCTACGTCAACGACAACGAAAGCGGGCTGATTGAAGACATCGATAAATGGCTCGAACATCTTGCGCCGTTTCGGAAAGACTACAAGCATCATGAAACAGGGGAAGATAATGGGGACTCGCACCTCAAGGCGCTGTTGATTCATCATGAGGTCATCGTGCCGATCACCGCAGGCAAACTGGACTTCGGCACATGGCAGCGAATTTTCTACGCAGAATTCGACGGCCAGCGCGACAAGCGCGTCATCGTAAAAGTTATGGGAGAGTGAGTTCGATGTCCGAAGAATTGAACGAATTGCAGGAACATGCCGAGCACGCGAAGCACGATCCGACCCTTGCGCCTGTCTCTCTGACCATGGCGGTGCTGGCTGTTCTGGTCGCGGTGGTTTCGCTGCTGGGACATCGCGCACATACCGAAGAAGTGGTGTTGCAGGCCAAGGCGACCGATCAGTGGGCCTTTTACCAGGCTAAAAACATTCGCCGCCACGTGGATGAGCTGTTTACAGACCTGACGTCGGTGCAGGCTACAACGGATGCCGCGGCTTTGGCCAAACTCCACGAAAAATATGCGGGTGAAGCTTCCAGATACAAAGGCGATCAGAAAGATCTCGAATCGGAAGCGCGCAAACTCGAAGAGGAAGTAGCGACGGAGGAAAAGAGGGCAGATCGATACGACCTCGCCGAAGTTTTTCTTGAGATAGCCCTTGTCATTACCTCGATCACGTTACTGTCAGGCCGGCGTATCTTCTGGTATCTCGGAATTCTGTTTGGGGTAATAGGAATCGCTGTGGCGTTGACCGGTTTTTTGGTCCACTGAAGAGACGAGTCGCTGCTTCATCTTGTTTCGGATGCCGGGTCTTTTACAACCAGGAATGGCCCAATCGCAAGGACGTCCATACGGGTGCGCTTGAAGCAATCGATGGCTTCTTCCGGCGTGCAGACAATCGGCTCGTTTTCATTGAAGCTGGTGTTGAGTATGACGGGAATTCCGGTCTTGCGACGGAAAGCCGAGATCAAATCGTAGTACATCGGATTTTCTGCAGGCGTTACCGTCTGCAGACGTCCTGTATCGTCCACGTGGTTCACAGCGCACAGCAGCGACCGTTTTTCCGCACGGATTTTGTAAACGTGCAACATGAACGGTGAGGGATGGTCGTGTTCAAAATATTCGTGCTGGTAGTCTTCCATGATTGAGGGAGCGAAAGGCCGGAACCACTCGCGATGTTTGATGCGAGCGTTCAAGACGTCTTTCATGTTGGGCAGGCCTGGATGGGCAACAATTGATCGATTGCCCAAAGCTCGCGGGCCCCACTCCATGCGGCCTTGAAACCAGCCCACGACATTGCCAGCGGCAATCTGTTCCGCGGCTGCGTCGAGAAAATCTCCGTACTCCAGCTTGCGACCCTGCAATCCCGCACTTTGCAGCGCGGATCGGATATACGACTCTGAAAACTCAGGGCCAAGGTACGAGTTCCTCAATTCGTGCCGGCGAGGCTGTTTGAGAACCGAATGGTAGGTGTGCAGTGCCGCGCCAATCGCCAGTCCTTCATCGCCCGCAGCTGGCTGGATATAGGTTTGGCGAAACGGGGTACGGTCGAAAAGCTTGCCATTCGCAACGCTGTTGAGCGCGCAACCGCCCGCCATTGCCAATTCAGAGACCGGGACCCGCTGATGTAACGCATTCAGCAAATGAAAGAAGATCTCTTCAAAACGATGCTGGACGGCAAATGCCAGATCCATATCGCGCTGCGTAATCTCTGAATACGGCTCACGTGGAGGCCCGAAAAGCTTCTCCATGCGGTCGGAGAAGTGGCGGGCGAGCCTTACGGTTCCATCCGGCAAGACCTGCATTCCCTGATTGCTACCCAGCGGTTTGAAGTAGCTGAGGTCGAGCTGGAAACCGTTACTTTTCGGGGTAACAATTTTGCTGATCTCGCCGCAATACTTGTCCTTGCCATAGGGAGCCAGCCCCATGACTTTCCCTTCATCTCCGTATTTCGTGTACCCGATGAATTCGCAAATCATCGTGTAGAGACTGCCTATCGAATGAGGCAGAAAAATACGTTCCAGCACCTCGATTTCGTTGCCTTCGCAGCGCGCCATCATGGTGGACACAAAGTCGCCCGAGCCGTCGTAGCTGAACCCCGCTGCTTTCTCCCAAGGTGAACAGTAATAGGCACTCGCTATGTGTGCGAGGTGATGCTCGAGATGATGCTCTTGAAAGTGCAATTGAGAAGCGTCAATGTCGAATGCTTTGGCAATCAAGGAGCGCACGTCGCGCATCGCTTCTTTGCGTTGACGCAGCTTGATGAAGTTCAAAATCTTGGCTGGATTGGTCAGTGCGTACTGAACTTTTTTGATTAGATTGGCATCGCTGTCCTGGCCGACAGCGACATGGTCGACGTCTGAAATCTTCGCGCCGATGGCGGACAGGCAGGCTTTGATTGCGAGGGCTGGAAATCCGCCGAAATGTTTGTGGCGATTCAGGCGTTCCTCGGCGACCGCGAACTTCACTTCTCCATCGACGACGATCGCCGCGGAAGCGTCGGCGTGAAACATATTGAGGCCCAAAATCAGCATGAGCTAGGTGTATCTCCGGTGGATTCGTAGGCCTTGGATCATTCGTCCAGGCTGGATTTGAGATTGGAAGCTCGGGACGCCTCTGCAAGGAATGCTGCAGCGTCAACGGTGACGCGATTGCCGGTGGAGAGCGACTGCTCAATGCGAAACGTCGCCAAGGCAGAGCAAATCAAATCGCCCAGCGGAATGGCCGGCTCCGCTTTGAGTAGTACGGACCGTGAAAAGGCGGCCCACTCCGCCTGGTGCCCTTTATCCTGGATCCAACGGGAGCGGATGGTTTCCGTTCGGCCACCGCGCACTAAGTCCAAACGACGAAAGTCTTCCAGAACCGCCGTACTGCCGCCTCCAAACACCTCGATGCGTTCTTTTGAGAAGGATCTGTCGCCGTTCGCCAGATAACTGATCGTGCCCTGCGATCCGTTGGCGAACCGGAGAGAGACGAGCACATTGTCTCCGCTGTAACGCGGCGAAGAGCCGACGGACCTGGCCTCGACGTCTGCGATCGGGGATCCGGCAAGGAACAGCAGCAGATCAACGAAGTGGCAGACTTCACCGAGAATACGTCCGCCGCCCTGTTCGCGATCGTTCACCCAGTGGTCGGGTGGAAGGTAGCCGGCGTTGATCCGGTAATGAAGCGCCAGCGGTTCAGAAATCGAAGAGAGGAACGATTTCATTCGAACGGCCATGGGCGCGAAACGGCGGTTAAACCCGACCATCAGAACAGGTCGATCTTTCGGAGCGATGGTGGCATAGGGACCCACGATTGAATACAACTGATCTTCGGACAGGCACAGCGGCTTCTCGCAGAAAACATTCTTGCCGGCGGCGAGCGCCGCAAGTGTTTGCTTTGCGTGTAAATGATGTCGAGTGGCGACCACCACTGTGTTGACTGTTGGATTGCCGATCGCCTCGGTTTCATCCGTCGTGCAACCGTCGAATCCGAATTTGCGAGCGGCGTGATGGGCATGGGAACCAGTGGCTGCACACACAGTGACCAATCTTGTTCCCGAAACCGCCTTCATCACAGGAATCAAGGTAGAGGCGGCGAATCCTCCTGCACCGAGCAATCCGACACTCACTTCTGAAGGCTTTTCACGCGGAGCTAATGCGCCCGTCGTTTTCTCCGGAACGAGCCGCAAAGTCTGCGAAGAATTCCCGGTCTGCGAGTATTGAATGACTACACCGAGATAAGGTTCGGTGGAGCTCCTGTCGATCAGTTTGTAGGCGCTGTAGGCGTCTTCAACGGCAAAGCGGTGCGTGATGAGAGGCGCGACGCTGATTTTTCGATCGGCCAATATTTGCAAGAAGGCTTCCATGTTGCGCGTTTCGGTCCAACGCACATAGCCGATGGGATAGTCGCGTCCTTTTTGTTCATAAACTGAGTCATAGCGTCCGGGCCCGTAAGATCGCGAAATGCGAAAATCGAGCTCCTTCTCGTAATACGCTTTGCGCTCGATGTCGATGCCCACCGTACCGACGGCAACAACAATTGCGCGATCGCGGGCAATGGTCCCGGCCAGATTTACGGGTTCGCTGCTCGATGTTTCCGCGGTGATGAGAACTGAGTCGACGCCAAGTCCGCTTGAGGTTTCCAGGCAGAGGTCGCGAAAAGCAGCACTCGAACTCGAGACCGCGTCTGCACCGAGATCTCGGGCGAGGCCGGCGCGGGAAGCGTCGATATCCATTCCAACGACGCGGCAGCCGGCGGCCTTCAACAATTGCACGGTGATCTGGCCCATTAGGCCCAGACCAATGACGGCGACGATTTCGCCCAGTTTGGCTTCGGATGTTCGTACCCCATGAAGGGCAACGGCGCCCAGTGTGGCGAATGCGGCTTCATCGAATGAAACATCTTGGCCGTCGGCTTGCGAAGACGCAGGGATACGCGCGACCAGCAACCGCGGGACAGCGGCAATCTCCGCATGCACCGCGTAGCCGGCGCCCGCGCAGGAGACGCGCTCGCCCGGCTGAAGGTCGGTGACACCTTCACCAACGGCGATCACCGTGCCTGCGCTGCTGTATCCGGGGCTTTGCGGCTGGTCGAGACGAGTGCGTACAGTCTGAATGGCTGAGATGACTCCGTCGCGTTGCGCTTTGCTGATTACATCCCGCACAAGATCTGGACGGGACCTGGCTTTCTGAAGAAGGCCTTTCCGCGCAAATTCCGCAGACGCACGCTCCGTGCCAGCCGACACAACCGATGCTGAGATGCGCACCAAAACGTGACCGGGAGGAAGTTTCGGAGCAGGTACTTCTTCAACCGTGACGTCGCCCGTGCGCGCGTGCTGCAAGACCTGTTTCATGCGGTTGCGGCTTGCCGCGGCAGGAGACACTCGGACTCGAATCTGTGCGCGCCGCCGTCCATGAAGGTTTGCATCCAGAGTTCCAGCGTCAAGAATTGCCAGATCTGCATCGACCAGTCGCGACGCCCTTCGCGATGCTCTCTCACATAGCGCTCAATGATGGCGGGGCGGAAAAGTCCGCGCTTGCCGACCTGAGACCGCGAAAGAAGATCGTCGACCATCGATTTCAGATCGTGAGCCAACCAATAGTCTACTGGAGCGCCAAAGCCAGCTTTCGGCTGTTCCAGCACTTCCCGGGGCAAGGAGTTTCGCATGGCTTCGCGGAGAATGTATTTCGTGGTTGGAACGAGGTGGCCCTTCAATTTGAGGTTTGGAGGAACATTCCAAGCGACAAACTCCGCCAGTTCACGATCGAGAAACGGCACACGCACCTCGACGGACGACGCCATGCTCATTTTGTCGTTATAGGTCAGGTTCAAGCTGGCCATGAAAATCTTGGTATCGAGGTAGAGCATCTGGTGCAAAAAGTCGGAATCGCGGACCCGGTCAAAGGCCTCGCGGTGACTGGTGGCAGGATCGAATCGCGCTGAGCAGAAGTCGTCGGAATAGAGATCGGATTTCTGAACCTCATCGAGATACGTGCAGTTCGCGATGAATCGGTCGATCGGACCGAGAGAACCGCTGCGAGCCATCTTCTTCGCCAGTCGAATGCTGCCCTTCATCCGACTGCCTCGCATACCGGGCGCGGCAGAAAGGCTGGATTCGATCAGAGATCTGGCTGCTGCAGGAACGCGTCCGTACGCCTGACCCCAGTAATGAGCGATATGCTTTCGGTATCCGGCGAAGAGTTCGTCGCCGCCCACTCCGGAGAGAAGAACGGTGGCTTGCTTCCGCGCCTCGCGACACACCAAATACGCCGTGATGATCGCGGGATCGGCGGTAGGCTCGTCCATGTGCCAGACGAGGCGGGGCAACAAGTCGGTGACATCGGGCTCAACCACGATCCGGTGATTTTCGCAGCCTAATCTCGCCGCAAGCCGGGTGGCCACTTCCGGATCGTCGAGAGTTGATTCTCCCACCAGATACTTGCCGGGAAAGGTAACGGTGTAAGTGCGAACCGGCTGGTTGGTGGAGGCCCTCATCATCGCGACGATCGAGGATGAATCGAGGCCCGCACTCAGGAAAGCTCCAATCGGAACATCGCTGATCATCTGCGACTGCACGGAATGACGAAAGCGTTCCCGGATCTCGTCTGCCAAATCATTTTCGGAACGAGCGTAAATCTGGTTCGTATCAGGGAATGTGAGGTCCCAATACTGCGTGATGTTCAGCTCGCCGTCCCGAAACGTGGCATAGTGCCCAGCGGGAAGCTTGAAGATCCGTCGGAACATGGTTTTCGGATCTGGAACCCACAGGAAAGTCAGATATTGGTGAAGCGATTCCGGATCGAGTTCGGCTTCGATTTGTGGCAGCTGCAGCAGAGACTTGATTTCGGAGGCGAAAGCGAACGATCGACCTTTGTGGTGATAGTAAAACGGCTTGACGCCGAAATGATCGCGCGCGATGAAAAGTGTGGGAGTCGCGGAGCGCAAATCACAGATCGCAAATGCGAACATGCCATTCAAGCGCTTCACACAGTCTCGCCCTTCTTCTTCGTAAAGATGGACGATAACTTCGGTGTCTGTATTGGACGAGAAGCGGTGTCCTTTACTCTCAAGTTCGCGGCGGAGTTCGGCGAAGTTGTAGATTTCTCCGTTGTAAGTGATCCATACTGTGCGATCTTCGTTGCACAGTGGCATGTGGCCATCGGCCGAGAGGTCCAGAATCGCCAGGCGACGGCTGCCGAGGCCGATGTAGGAACCATCGGGAAAAGTGCGATCCCAGACGCCGGAATCGTCGGGTCCGCGATGCGCTTGCACGTCGGTCATCCGCGCCAGCGTTTCACGATTTCCGCAATTCACGACGCCGCTAATGCCGCACATGCGCTAGGTAGATTCCTTTTGGCGGGCGATTTGAGACTTCAACTCGTAGATCTTGGCTTTGATGTTGAAGAATTGTACGGCCTGAAAGCCGCAGTAGATCAGCCCGGGCACTGCCATCCAACAGACCGAGGCAGAATAGATATTTGTAGAGAAACAAGAGAATGGGAGAGCCGGGGACGGAGAATAGCTTTTTTCGCAACCATCTTCGCCGCTGCGCCTGCGAACCAAAAAGCGATGGGGGCAGATCCTGTGTGCTTCGTTCGCCTTCCAGCCACACGCGGGCGTCCCAGTTCGAGTACTCGTCGTGCTTCCGAATATAGTGGGAGAGCGATTCCACGTTGTGATGCAGCAGAGTATGTCGTAATCTGCGCGCTTTTCCGCTACCACTTCCGGCGGAGCCCGAATCCAGGACGACATGTTCGTGGACTTCCATATCCGCCATGGAACCATCCTGGTCTTTGAGTCGACACTCGTACCGGCCTTTCCCACGCCGCAATAAGGAGAGTTTGTAAAAACTTGCACCGCTGTGTCTGAGCTCGCGACCCAGAAAAAACATGCGGAGCGCGACGTAGTAACCGTCGTAAGCTGGATCTTGAATCGCCATCTGAATTTCTGCGGCGAGTTCCGGAGTCAAAGCTTCATCGGCATCAACGATAAAGATCCAGTCATTGGCGATTGGTAGCGAGTCCATCGCCCACTGGCGTTTCTTGGGCCAGCCTCCCTGATAGTGAAACTGAACTACATGCGCCCCATGGGCCTCCGCAATCTCGACGGTACTGTCGGTGCTTTGCGAGTCGATGACGTAGATCTCGGCGACACCGCGCAGCGATTCAAGGCAACGCGGCAGATTGCGGGCCTCGTTCCGCGCTGCAACGATGGCTGTAATTGGCAGAACCGATGCCGCCGTCCCGTTCTGCAGTTGTCTTGATTCTTCCAGCTTGGGCATGAGAGGGCTGCCAGCATTTTACTCTGGCAAGGTTCGATGAGCACAGTCGAAGCAGGCCGGCAAGCTGCTTTTCCCCCAGCAAGACCCACCCTTGGAGGCCGCGCTAAGCCGAGGCGGAATACAGCTCGCACCATTTCTGCAGGACATATAGCGACCACGGCCGCGACCATGAAACGGAACCGTTGAGAAACGACTCCCAGACTTGCTGCACTGCACTCCCGCTTACGTACTTGCCTAGCGGACCTTCATCGACTCGGCTCTGCCGCAAGACTGGTTCGATTTCGTCGCGAAGATCTTCGCGCATCCATTTCTCGAACGGTAACGTGAAGCCCCGTTTGGGGCGGTGCACAATATCCTCGGGTAGCGAGCCTCCGAGGGCCTTGACGAGAAGCTTCTTCGGAGTGCCATTCAACTTCCATTTACCGGGAAGGCGGAGCACCGCTTGCGCGAGGCGATGGTCGATGAGGGGAACACGGACTTCCAGTCCCTGGGACATACTCATGGAGTCGGCGTCGCGCAAGAGAGTATTCAACATGTAGCAGCGCGATTCCAGATACGAAACTCGGTTAACGGGATCCAGTTCAAGAGAACGCTGGAGCAGTTCGTGTTGCGCCGCCTCCGCTAGGCCGGATACGGCATCTACGGGCTGGCGAAGAAGGGAATTGCGTTGTTCGGGCCCGAACAGCATTCGACTGAGGAAGTAAGGATGCAATTCTCCGCCACCATTGCGGACAAGGGATGTCAACTTACGGTTACGGTCATTATCGGTGGTGACGGCACTGAAGGCCGAGGTCAACGGTGCGCGGAGAACCGATGGAACATGTTTCCATGTGTCCGCGAAGCGCTCCACCCGAGGTACGGTACGAAATGACGAATATCCGGCGAAGACCTCGTCGCCACCCAATCCAGACAGAGCGACCTTCACGCCGGCCTTGCGCGTCTCGCGCGAAACGAAAAATGTGTTCACCCCGTCCATTGTCGGGAGATCCATGGCCCGCAGTGCGTTCGGGATTGCCGCCAGGACGTCCGATTGTGAAACCGTGATCTCGTGATGATCGGTGCGGAACTTCGTCGCGATCGCGCGGGAATGCTGCGCCTCCGAGAAGTCAGCCTCCTGAAACACGACGGAAAATGTCTTCGGCGTGACGCCGCCGCGGCTGAGGATGCTCACCAGCGCACTGGAATCGATGCCGCCGGAAAGGAATACTCCCACTGGCACATCGCTGACCAACTGCATGCGCACGGCTTCTTCGAGTAAGGGGCGCAATTGTTCCGTCGCTCGATGTTCGTCATTCGTCGACAACGTCGCTGAGTCTTCCTGCTGATCTTCGAGGAGATCCCAATAACGCGATTGTTGAATTGAGCCGTTGCGCCATCTCAAAACGTGTCCGGGCGGAATCGAATTCACGCCTTCGATCAATGTGAAAGGGTCATAGCAGGAACCGAATGTCAGATAGTTCGTGAGGCCTGCGGCATCAATCCGGGCATCCACCAGCCCGGTACCGAGCAGCGATCGAACCTCAGACGCAAAAATAAAATAGGATCCGTTCTGCGAGTAGTAGAGCGGCTTGATTCCCATCGGATCGCGGGCGATGAGCAAGATATGGCGATTGGAATCCCACAAGGCGAAGGCAAACATCCCGCGAAACTTCTGCAGGCAAGCTTCTCCCCAGCGACAATAAGCCTTAAGCACGACTTCAGTGTCGGAGTGGCTGACAAACGTAGTGCCAAGTTGTTCGAGTTCGGCGCGGACTTCCCGGAAGTTGTAAATTTCCCCGTTGTAGACAATCCAGTTGCCGGTCTCGCGGTCCTGCATCGGCTGATGCGCCAGCGGAGACAGGTCGAGAATAGCAAGTCGGCGATTGCCAAGGCCGATTGAAGAATTGGTGGCGGAATCAGTCAGCAGGATCGTGCCCGAGTCATCCGGTCCGCGATGGGCGAGGGATAGGGTTCCTCGTTCCAACACCCCGTTGGGGACCCGGCAATCCTTGGCGATGATCCCGAAAATTCCACACATTTAAAAGTTACCCTTTTGCCAACAGACCCATAGTATCGCGCTGCCCATTGACATTCGTGGAGGAACCCCATTTGCGGCAGGTTGCGTGACTCACTAAGATAGCCCCTCAGCATATGAGCGTTCGTGGGTTGATTGAAAACCTGAGTAGAGGAGTCGTGCTTCGAAGACGCCTTCCTCAACGATTTGGCCGCTTGCCTTTGTATGTAACGCCCGAAGCAGGGTTGCGATATTGGGGGCCAATGTCGCGCGTGGACTCTGTGCTCTACAGCATGGCGGAAGAACTGATAAAGCCGGGATGTGTTGTTTGGGATGTGGGTGCGAATGTAGGTCTTTTCAGTTTTTGCGCAGCCGCCCTTTCGGGTTCGGCTGGATTTGTCCTGGCGATTGAACCCGATTCTTATCTGGCACACTTGCTGACCAGATCCGGTCAGGGTTTGCCGAAAGGTCGCTCTTGTCATGTAGATGTGCTGTGCGCCTCGGTTTCGGATTCGAATCGAATTTCCAAGTTGCAGATCGCCGAGCGGGCGAGAGCTTCGAATCATTTGGTCGACGCCGCCGGTTCAACTCAGGCAAGCGGCGTCCGCGGAATTCAGCCGAGCATTTCCCTCACGCTGGATTACCTTCTGGATTATTTCCCCGCGCCCTCGATCGTGAAAATCGACGTAGAGACGCACGAAACTGCCGTTCTACGCGGCGCGACTCGTCTGCTGAGGGAAATTCGGCCGAGCATTTGGTGCGAAGTTTCCGAGGAGAACTCGCCTGCAGTGACCCAGTTGTTCAATGATGCGGAATATGAGTTGCGAGGGGCAGCGGTTCATCCGCATCCTCGCATCGAATGAGCGTGGTTTCACACTCTGGCCGTACCGATGTCCCTCCCGGCATCTTCGGGATTGACGAAGTGTCAGTAAAGAAGTGAAATAATCCTCGAAAATTTCTGCTCCCGGGCCCTTCCAGAAGAAGCAGGAGTCGATGTGAATTTGTTACCGAGAGCCGCAAGAAAGCTGCTGCACCGCGCGGCAGGTTCGAACCGGAAGGGTTTCCCCGCACGAAGATTGATAGTTGCCGCCATCCTATGGACCCTGGCTGGTGGCAAGAGCTCAGGTCAGATTCCACAAGCAGAGGCGCCGACCCGCACCGTTCGGGGCACGGTCGTCAATTCGGTGACGAAGGGGCCTATTCCTCGCGCGCTGGTGACTTCGACGGACAACCGCTTTGCGATGCTGACGGATGGTGACGGGCGGTTCGAGTTTGAACTGCCCAAGCCCAGCAAAGACGAGCAGGGCAATCTGACGGGAACGATTTCTCTATTCACGTTTGTCGCTCGGAAACCTGGGTTCCTAGATAATGCCAACCGCAACCCTGAGCCCGGATTCGCGGGAAGCGGGGGTGATGTCACGATCTCACTCATTCCGGAAGCCTTGGTTAAAGGCCGCGTGACCCTCTCGACAAACGACGCAGCCGATGGCGTTACCGTCGAACTTTTTTCTAGGGAACTGCAGTCGGGCATGTTCCATTGGCAGTCGCACGCTAACACCCGGACGAACTCCGCCGGTGAGTTTCGTTTCTCCGGACTTCCTCACGGCACCTACAAACTGCTGACACATGAAAGGATGGACAACGATCCGGCTGCGGTGGTGCCGGGAGGTCCACAGTTCGGATTCCCGCCCGTGTATTTTCCGGGCGTTGTGGACTTCAGTGCGGCATCCACGATTGAAGTAGCCAGCGGCCAAACTGTGGAGGCCAATGTATCACTGACGCGGCAGCCGTATTTTTCCGTCAGAATCCCGGTGGCAAACGCGGATGCGAACAGCGGAATGAATGTTTCAGTGCAGGGACAGCGCGGGCCGGGATACGCGCTCGGTTACAACTCAGGAATGCGGAGAATCGAGGGACTGTTGCCGAGTGGAAGCTATGTTGTTGAAGCGGCCACCTACGGTTTGAATGGGGCTAGCGGAAAAGTGGTGATCAGGGTGGCGGATGGGCCTCTCGAAGGGCCCATTATGACACTGGCCTCCTTGAGTTCGGTGAGTTTGAACGTGAAAGAGGAGTTCAACGACAGCACGCCGAGCCCGACGGTGACCTCGTCGTCTGGGCAGCGTACGTTTTCTATGCGCGGACCCCGGCTCTATCTGCAAGCCAGTGTGGAGGATGCTGACGATTTCTCGCCGTCTCGAGGCGCCTCAATGCGGGTTCCAACCGGTCCAAACGATGATTCTCTGGTGCTCGAGAACTTAATGCCGGGGCGATACTGGTTGAGGCTGAACACATCGCGCGGATACGTGGCAGCTGCGACGATGGGCAATGTGGATCTGCTACGCGAGCCTTTCACGGTCGGGTCGGGACCAAGCGCGCCGGTGGAAGTCAGGTTACGAGATGACTTTTCGGAAGTGGAAGGTACCGTCACCGGCCTTGCGGAGAAACCCGCGATCGGAAGCGAGGCGCCATCGGAAGGCCATGCGCCGATGGCCTGGGTGTATCTGGTGCCGCTTCCTGACAGCTCCGGTCAGTACCAGGTGTTGGGCACGTACGAGGGAAGATTCACGCATGCCAACATGCCCCCTGGAAGCTACAGGGTGCTGGCGTTTACAACACAACAGCCGGAGCTTCCGTATCGCGAGCCTGAGGCGATGAAGGCGTACGAATCCAAAGGACCGGTGATTCAACTCGCAGCCGGGCAAAAAGCAACTGTCCAGGTGCCGCTGATGTCGAGTTCGGAATAAGAAGAGCCACGATGCTTCATCACATATCAATTCGACTTCTGCCCGTGATGCTCCTTTGCGTAGCCTCCACGCCAGCTGTTAGCCAGGTCCCAAGCGCGCCGCAGGCCGGCGATGCTGGCAGTTTTCGAATTGCGGGAGTCGTCGAAAGCAAGATCGACGGACATCCTCTGGCAGGTGCGCGGGTCATGATACGTGACACCAGGAATCCGCGGAGATTTGGGTCGATAGTTACGTCGGAAGATGGGAAGTTCGCGTTTTCGGCTATTCCAGCAGGGAAATACTCGCTTGGCGGCTCAAAGCGGGGATTTGTCTCCTCTGCGTACGACCAGCATGATCAGTTTTCGACTGCCATTGTTACCGGAGCAGGCGTGGACACTGAGAGCTTGGTCTTGAAGCTGGCGCCCGGCGCCACTATCACGGGCAAAGTTCTGGATGAAGCTGGCGAACCTGTGCGGAGCGCTCAAGTCTCGTTGTACGTCCAAACTCACGATGAGGGCGTAGATCAGGTCCGACAGTTTCGCAGCGGTGAGACCGACGATCAGGGCGTTTATGAAATGTCGAAGCTGGTGCCGGGAACATATTTTCTCTCAGTGTCGGCACGACCTTGGTATGCGGTTCATCCGCGGTCACGATTTTTCCCAAGGTTCGGACGGTCCGTCGGAGCGCGCGACCGCCGACAATTCTGCAGGATTTGATCGATCGCTCGATGTTGCTTATCCGACAACGTATTATGCCGGGGCAACTGAGGCAGAAAGCGCAACGCCAATTCCAGTGCGAGGCGGGGAGCGCCTCGAGGTCGATTTTCAACTCAACCCAGTTCCTGCGCTTCGAGTACGAGTTCGCGTGCCGCGGGACGGAAACGACCACTCGGTGTTTCCAAGGTTGGAGCAATCTGCGTTCGATGGAACCTCGTTCGTGCAATCCAATGGTACTCCGCTACCCAATGGCGAATGGGAACTCTTTGGAGTGCCGGCCGGGCATTACAACCTCCGAATTCAGGGAGCAGGTTCCACCGGCTTACAAATGGAGGGAATTGATCTGAGCAAAGATGGAGACGAAATCGACACCAGCAAGGCGGAGGCCATGAGCAGTGTGAAGATCGTGGCGCAGGTTTCGGGTGAGCCGAGCTTACCGTCGCAACTTGCGGTTGGATTGCGTTCCGGAACCCGAACCATGACAGACTGGCGCAGGTTCGATACGAAAGGGGAAGCCGAGCTGCTCACGATTCCCGCCGGGCGCTACGGCCTCCTGATCTGGGGCTCAAACAGGGTGTTTTCTATTTCTCACCTGTCTGTCGATGGAGTCGAAGTCCCGGGCAACATCCTTGTGGTAAAGCCCGGAAGCTCAGAGTCGGTTTCGATAGTACTCACTTCGGGCAGCGCAGAGATTGAAGGAGTCGTGAAACGTGCGGGAAAACCGGCGGCAGGAGCAATGGTAGTCCTGGTGCCGAAGGATGCAGAAAGTAGTCCTGATCTTTACCGCCGAGACCAGAGCGATCTGGATGGAACTTTCAGTCTGCATGGAGTGACCCCAGGCTCATACACCATCGTTGCCTTGGAGAACGGCTGGGACCTGGACTGGTCGCGGCCCGAAGTGATTGCTATTTACGCCAAACACGGCCGAGAGGTCGATGTCGGGAATCAACAGGGACGCTCGATCAATCTGGCTGAACCGGTCGAACTGCAATCGAAGTGATCCATCTTCCATAATGATCATTTCGATGGACAGGATTCTTTCCACACGATGACCCCCATGCGGAACAGGTAGTGCCGCGAGATTTCTACTTTGCGAGCGAATCGCGATCCATTCGACAGGAAGTTGCGCATTTCATCGGGGGTATAGGCTCTTCGCACCGACGCGACTCCGTCCAGTCGGGAGACGTAGCTGCGCATCAGAGGAAATCCCGCGTACACCAAAGCCAGGTGCAATGGATGACGGATCAGATCGTTGATCAGTAATCCGAAGCGGCTCACGCGCAACGCCTCGTCCGCGAATTTCGAGATAGCTGACGGTTCGAGGTGGTGTGCGAACAGGCTACAGTTGACCAGATCAAAGGCTTCATCGCGAAAGGGAAGCGCGAGCGCATCGGCCGCCAGGGCGAGATGGTCATGCCGAAGATGGGTTGGAACTCGATCCAGATCGGTGATCTCCAGCGTGATTCCTTTCTTCGACAGTTCTGCGGCAGCGGCTCGAGGTACTGCGCCGAATCCTGCGGCCACTTCGAGTATTGAGAACTGTTTCTTGCCGGTCGCTGCGGCCACTCGCTCGATCAGCTTGCGAGTCGTCGATATTCCACCGAACCAGCGATTGATGAAGCAGATATCGAGAAGCGATTTCTCCACCTCGGCCGGAGGACAAGTGTTCGAGTCGAGGATTTCTTCCGAATCAACGCGCTGCATGGCATGAAGATAAGTTGCGAAAGTCTACACGGAGAGACAGTCAGAGGTTGTCATTCAAGCGTCATTTCGGGCAGGTTCAGGGTTGTCGACGCTCAGACTTCTGCAAGTTCCTCTTCCAGCAGTTGCTTGCTGTGAAGGTCGCTGTAATAGCCGTTCAGCGCCAATAGTTCATCGTGGGTGCCGAGTTCGACGACGCGGCCTCCGTGCAGGACGGCGATGCGGTCGGCGTTACGCACGGTCGAGACGCGGTGCGAGATGAAAATCGTAGTTCGTCCTTGCATGACATCGCGCAGGTGGTTGAGGATTTTGTCTTCGGTGTGCGTGTCGACGCTCGAGAGAGCATCGTCGAGAACCAGAATGCGCGGATTGCGGATGAGCGCTCGCGCGATAGCGGTGCGCTGCTTTTGACCGCCGGAGAGCGTGATGCCGCGCTCTCCCACCATCGTATCGAAGCCTTCGGGAAAAGCTTCAATGTCGGTTGCTATATTGGCGGCTTCGGCGGCGTTCCGAATCTCGGTGTCCGTTGCGGAGTCGACTCCGAGAGCGATGTTCTCGTGGATACGGTCGCTAAATAAAAATGTTTCTTGCGGAACGAAGCCAATGTTACGACGCAACGACGCAAGCGAATAGTCGCGGATGGGACGGCCGTCGATCAGAACCATTCCCGGGTCTGCGTCATAGATGCGAGGAATCAAATCAACCAGCGTTGTTTTGCCACATCCGGTAGGACCGACGATGGCCAGACTGCTTCCCGCAGGAATTCGCAGGTTGACGTCATGGAGAACCTGCTTTCCTTCGTAACTGAAGTTAAGTCCCCGAAATTCGATTTCACCTTGAATCTCGTGATCTTGCGCAGCCGGACTATCGACGATCTCTGGCTCTTCTTGCATGATTTCGTTGATGCGGATCAGTGACGCGGTTCCACGCTGGAAGATGTTGATTACCCATCCCAGCGCGATAATCGGCCACGTCAGTTGCATCATGTAGGTGCTGAAGGAAACGAATTGCCCGACACTCATGGAGCCGTCGAGCTTCATCGTCGTGACGATTCCCGGGCCAAGAGACGTAAGGCTTGTGACGCGCGTGAAGGTGAACTGGCCCGCGAGCACTTCGCGGCCGCCAAGCCACAAGACCAGCACCACGGCGCAACCGAGCATTAATTCGAGAGTCGGCCAGAGCATGCCCATCAAGCGGACGAGCTTCAGGCTGCGGCGAATGTATTCGTCGTTCTCGCGCTCGAATAACTCAATCTCGGCTTCTTCCTGCACGTAGGCTCGAATGAGCCGTGCTCCGGAAAAGTTCTCCTGCGCGCGGGCGGAGATGTCGGAGAACATCGCCTGGATCCGTTCGAAGCGCTCATGAATCCGGCGTCCGAACGTCTGGATCACGATGCTGACGGCGGGCAGAGGCAGGAACGTGAAGAGGGTCAGCCACGGGCTGATCGAAATCATGAAGGCGAGCGCGCCCGTCGTGTAAACGATCGTATTTGCGGAATACATGATCGCGGGGCCCAGCAACATGCGCACCGCGTTGAGATCGTTAGTTGCGCGCGCCATGATATCGCCCGTGCGGTGGCGCTGGTAGTAGGAGTAGCTGAGCGTTTCGAGCCGCGCAAACAAATCATTGCGCAGGTCGAATTCGACATCGCGCGAGATGCCGATGACGATCCAGCGGGTCAGGAACTGGAAGATGCCCTTGGTGACGGCGATGGCAAGCAGCAGTCCGGCGTAGACCAGAAGCTTATGGCGGGTAACGCCTTCGTGCAGGTCGTCTGCGGCTTTGCCAATTACCAGCGGAAACAGAATCCAAATGCCATTCGTCAGGAAAACGCAGGCTGTCCCCACGGCGTAATGCCAGCGGTATCGCTTCAGGTAAGGCAGCAGAGGACGAAGGTTCTTGGGCAACATTCAGGTTGTATAGATGAAATTGTAGCAAGCTGGGTGCAGGATTCCGGGTACCAAACCTATGACTGTCTGTACAGGGAGCAGGTTCGAGCGCCTGCTCCCCAAATCTCGCCAGGGGCCTCTGACTCGAGGACCGGGTCGAACTGGATCGGATCGACGCGGGGATCGATCGATCTCGTCCCGATCAGCGGGATCCGAAGCGGTAAACAAGGCTGGTGGTCACGCGGAGATTGTTCTGACCTTCCAAGGCAAGGGTTGGGTCAACGAACGTTGTGCGCTGATAGTCTCCGGTTACGCGGACAGCAAAAGGTCCGTTCCCCAGGGCGCGTTCGACGCCTCCACCAAAGGCATAAGAAAAACGGGTCTCGTACCCTTTGAATTCGGTGGTGCTATTGAGAGGGACCGCGCTATCAACCCAAGCGGTGCCGACCAAAGCGTGGACAAAAACGCCTGTCTTTTGATGGTCCATCAGGTAGAACACTGGGCCGATCAAGGCGCTGAAGGTGTTGTCGTTGTGAGTCGTTCCCGGGACGTTGCCAGAATGCGAAAAGGTGAGATCGAGGGTTGCGCCCCAGCGGGGAGTGAAGTGCAGCAGGCCGTTGCCATTGATGCCGTTGAAATTGAGCCTGGACGAAGACTGCGAAGTCATCGAAGTGAAGACATAACCGCCGCTGGCTTCGAGTATGGGCGCGGTGGCGGCTGGCCGTTCGCCCCCCATTTGAATCTGGCCGAAAAGCTGTGTTGCTAGCAAAAAGAAGAAACAAAAAGATAGCCTACTTACGAATTGCTTTCCCATGGGCACTCAACCTTCAACTGGACCGGCGACGAGTGTGGCCCTAAACCGTCCAAAGATTTATTTGCAAACACAATTGATAGAACGTGTTACGTGTCGGTTTCCCGCCGAGCCGGGTTCAAACCGGGTGAGAACAGGTAAACCCCAGAAGAGGCGTGTAGTTTCAAGGATAATATGTCTTAGCGGGTGGCGGAAAGGTATCTTGGAAGGAGCCCCCAACCTTCGCGGTGGTTGTGAGTGTCATGCAAGAAGAAGGGCTGCTTCGCTCTTGGCGTGAAAATTCCTTCGCTAAGTGTAAGATTCCATTCATTGTGCTCCCTATGAAGACGCTTGCCTATACCGCTCTGCTCCTATTGGGATGCAGTCTTGCCTTTGCTCAAACGCCATCGACCCCTTCGGCAAAAAAGCGCCTTCTTTTTGTAGGCGAGGAAAAGGGCTACCGGCACGAGTCGGTCTCGCAGGCCATGGCCTGCATTGAGCGCCTAGGGGCTGAGACTGGCCTATGGGAGACCACGCTTCGTACTG
The DNA here is from genome assembly GCA_963771765.1 of uncultured Acidobacteriota bacterium. GTDB lineage: Bacteria > Acidobacteriota > Terriglobia > Terriglobales > Acidobacteriaceae > Sulfotelmatobacter. The sequence goes on along the minus strand of CAVYUY010000033.1, from coordinate 12,109 downwards.
ACACCGAGCCGCTGACCAAGAAAAAGTTGGAGTACAACGCCAAGAATCTCAACGACTTCGATGCCGTTATTTTCTTCACGGGTGGCGATCTTGAGATGGACTCACAGCAGAAAGCGAACTTCCTTTCGTTCGTCCACGACGACGGTAAAGGGTTTATCGGGATCCACAGTGCCGCGATTACATTCGTCGACTGGCTGCAATATGGCGAGATGCTTGGGGGCTATTACGATGAGCATCCGTGGGGCACGTTCGATGCGCCGATTATTGTCGAGGATTCGGCCTTTCCAGGGATGCGGGCCTGGCCCTCGGCGTTCGTTCTGAAAGATGAGATTTACCAGATGAAGGATTATTCACGGGACAAAGTACGCGTCCTGATGCGTCTTGACCCGGGAAAACTAGACCTTACCAACAAGAATGTTCATCGCACGGATCATGACTTCGCCGTAGCCTGGGCGAAGACCTACGGCAAAGGCCGCGTTTACTACACGACCCTGGGACACGCGAAGGAAACTTGGGACAGGCCAGAGTTTCAGCAGATGTTGATTGAAGCAATCAAGTGGGCGACGGGCCTCACGACCGCTGACATAACGCCGCGGCCGTTGCCGCGGCCGAAATGAGGGTCGATAGGGTCCGGACGAAATCGATGACCAATCCAGTTCGCATTGCAAACGGCATCTCTCGTAGACAGTTCGGCATTCTGGCGGCCGGCGCTTTGGTTGCGGCGGCGATACCGGTTGGCGCGTCAGAGAAGTTGAACATCGGAATTGGTACGTACAGCTACCATAATCTCTCGCTGGACGACATGATCGTGCACCTCAACGCCCTTCACGTCTCCGAGATCGAGATGTCCCAGGGTGAATTCATGTTGATGAACCATCCGAGCGACGGGCTTGTGCGAACCGCGCGGAACAAGTTCGATCGGGCCGGGATTCATTGTGTGTCGTACTACAGCGCTACGATCAAAACAGACGAGGATCTGGACAACGCGATTCGCTTTGCACGAATACTAGGCTCTCGAAACATTTCCGGAGATGCCACCGGCGACATGCTTCACCGTATTGATCAACGGGTTGCAGAGTCGGGATTGACTTTCGGCATCCACAATCATTTTTTCAAAGGAGAAAGGTTCGCTTACGAAACCTCCAGTGACGTGCTGAGGGCGTTGGAAGGACTGTCCGACGCGGTCGGAGCGACGGCCGACGTGGGCCATTTCGCTTCGTGTGGCCAGGATCCGGTCGAGGCACTTCGGAAGCTTGGGTCGAGAATTAAGCTGGTCCACCTCAAGGACGTGGAGGCTTCCGGGGCCGAGGTCAATGTTCTCTTGGGAAAGGGTATCTCACGAATCCCCGACGTGATGAAAGAATTACACCGACAGCGCTTTGCACACCTAGTCGCCATCGAATATGAGAAGGATGGCGACATCAATCATGACATGTGGGTGGACGTCGACTACGCGAGGGCACTGGCGTAGGGCGTAAGCTCGAGAACGCAAGGCGACGGTATTCGTTCCGAAAGTAACCTCAGTTTCTTCCGCGTAAGGTTAATCAGGATTTAGACTAACTCTCATGCCAGCGACGAAGGCATTTATGCGGGTTGAATGGGCGCTGTTTCTGATCATTTCAGCCGGACTGACTGTCGGCCAGGATGCTGCGCCAACTGCTGGGTCCAGCCAAACCCCTGGTGCTGTGCCGGCGGCCGCACAGGCTGCTCCCGCTTCGCCGCATAAGCCGATCACGCTCGGAGAGCTGGTCGATTCCGCGACCCGGCAAGAACGCCGGATGACGGAACTGATGCGCAATTTCCATCCGATTGTGGAAACGTATATCCAGGAGCAGCAACCTGATCAGGCGCTGGGCACCTCGCCAAAAACCGATGATTATTTCCTGAGCCGCCTCAATGTTTCGGGCAAGTCAGCCACAGCCCTCTCGTTTAGCGACGACGATCGCTCGAAGAAAGGCGATCAGCGGAAAGCGGCTACATTCGTTGCCGGAGGTTTTGCGGATGCTCTGTTTCCGGACCTCGATCACTTCGACCGCCAGAATTACGATTTCGAGTTCGTCCGATGGGAGAATCTCGGAGATTTGCGTTGCGGAGTTCTGAATGTGGCGCCTCACGAGAAATCGGACAACCGGGGATTTATCGGACGGATTTGGGTCGAAGATCAGAACTTCAACATTGTGCGTTTTACCGGCGCTTACACGTCGAAGGCTTTCTCGAAGCGATCGTTTCACTTCGACAGTTGGCGCCTGAACACGATTAGCATCGTCTGGACCCCGGCGTATGTGTACACCGAGGAATCTGATCCGCATGATTCGTCGCGCAAAGGCGTTTGGCTCAAAGCGCAAACTCGCGTTTGGGGATATGACCTGGCGAACGCAGGAGATCACAAGGAATACGCGAAGCGGCTAACCGACAATCCGACCGGAGTTGATCCGAACCGGCACGAAGCGTCGCAGGGGTTAGACCCTTCGTTGACATTGGGTAAATCGACTTATACGGCCGACGACGACGTAGTTGAGAGATTGCAGGTCGCGGGATTAATGGCTCCCGACGGCGAGGTCAATCGCGTTCTGCAGACCGTAGTCAATAACATCCTGGTGACGAACGACCTTGATATTCCTGCAGTGCGCTGCCGCGTGCTGCTGACGACTCCGTTGGAGTCGTTTGTGATGGGCCGGACCATCGTGCTGAGCCGCGGACTCGTAGACGTTTTGCCGGATGAAGCCACACTGGCAGCGGTCCTATCGCATGAGCTTGCGCATATTGTGTTGCAGCACTCAACGGGCGAGAAGTACATGGCAGGACTGAACCTGCCATTTTCAGATCTGGAAATTTTTGCGCATCTGAATTTCCACTTCGACGATAAAGAAGAGGCAGAAGCCGACAAGAAAGGGCTCGAGCTTTTTTCGAAATCGCCTTACAAAGAGAAGATTGAGGCGGCGGGTCTCTTTCTGGAAGCGTTGGAAGCCCGCTCCCCGCAGTTGCCAAACCTGCTGCACGGGCGATTCAGCAATGACTTTGGGAGCAGTCACCTAGTCGGCATGAAGGCGCTTGCGGATCCACAGAAGCACCTGCAGATGGAGAACGTGGAGCAGATGGCGGCGTTGCCCCTGGGATCACGAATATCGCTGGACCCATGGTCAGACAAGATTGAGCTGATAAAAGGGCAGAATGCTCGACCATTGTCGGCAGCCGAGAAAAGGCCTTTTGAGGTAACGGCGTTTTACCCGCACATGAAGCGGCTGGAAGAACAGCCGAAGGCCGGAACACCCCTTCAACCGGTAGAGCAACCGCCACAGCCCTAGGCGCGGCGTTAGTCAAACTCTAAAAACACGATCTCAGGATTCGATCCAAGCCGGAGAGGGGGACCCCAAGTTCCTGCGCCGCTCGACGTAAATACCTGCATCTTTCCGATCCGGCTCAATCCGTAAACGAATTGGCGATACATTCTGCGCGCCATCCAACTCCACGGAACGAATTGTCCTAAATGCGTGTGCCCGGAAAGTTGAAGAGAAAAGCCTGCCGCCTCGGCGACTTCCGGATGGTCGGGCGCGTGAGTCAAAAGAATGCTGGCGCGTTTGCGGTCGAGAGGAACGGCCTTGAGCGAAGAAGCCAGGTCGCGCTGCGAAGTAGCATTGCGATACGGCACTCCGACGACCTGCAGCCCTTCTACATTCACTGCCTCGTTGTGCAGCACACGGACGCCGGCCGCCGAGATGGCATTGAGATACTTGCTGTCGTCGCCGAACTGCTCATGATTGCCTGCGACGAAATAGACGCCATGAGGCGCGGTAAGATTGCTCAGAGGCGCGGCCGCGCTGGCAGCGTCAATCGCGGTGCCGTCGAAGAGATCGCCAGCGATGAAAATTAGGTCGGGTTCCTCCCGCAGGATCGTCGCTATCAGCCGCCGCAGGAAGTTGCCGTTACGTACGTGCCCCAAATGCACATCCGTCAGAAGAGCAGCCTTGCGCCCGCGCCACGCATCGGGGAGGTTCTCGAGACGCACTCGTGTCCGCGTGATGCGAGTCCAGCTGGCGTTGAACAATCCGTAAAATCCAACCGCAGCTGCGACTCCAAATAAAGCTTGAACCATCAGGTGAAAGTTGATCGCGACGCCTGCCAGACTGGCGATCGCGAATACGATCCACGAAAATATTGCTGCAGCGAACAGGAAGCTCAGAAGTCCCATCCATGCTGCGGACGCTTTGTAGAGCGCCCTTAGCGGCTTGTTCGTATGAGAAAACGCCAAGAGCGAGGCGACGACAAAGCTAATTGAAAGCACTCCGAGGATAGTGCCCACCCAAAGCCGCTCGGTTGGGAAAAGACTCAGCGAGTGGAAAGTCCAAGTCTTGTAAAGGAAAAGATGGGCGAGAAGAAGAATTGCCTGAATGATGGCGATAAAGCCTAGCAGACTCTTGCGGCGCATGAACCATTAGATTCCTGAATTGTTCGGCAGGATTCCCCATTTCTGACCTCACGAAAAATCCGAGGTAGTTGCCAGAAGTTATTGATTCCAGACATAAAAAAACTCCCTGAGTCGTGATTGACTCAAGGAGTTTCGCTTTCCAAGCCATCTTAGTGCGACAGATACCAGGGGGTTGTCGTGTCATCTGTCTTCAGGAAATTAAGCAACGGGGTTGCGACTTTGAGTTGCCCGTAAGTAGACGATGGATGCGTGCCATCGGGAGAGAAATCTTCGCAATCCCAGACTGTGCCATCTTCACGACCTAGCATGCCGTTGGACCAGTAGTACGGGCCCCACGACATCCACGGAGCGACGACCGCTCCCTTGTTTGCATCGTAGTTCAGGCTGGACTTGCCGTTGATCTGATCTCCGATGGCCCACTTCACTGCGAAACCAACCTCGTACGCGTACGGTTCCGGATTGTCCGGCTTGCCTACGCCGTTGGAGTAGCCACCGTAAACACGCGACGAGAAATAGACCAGCTTCAGGTTCGGGAAGAGCTTGAGCATGGTCTGCATCATCGTCTCGTACTCGGATTGAAGCGTAGTCATGTCGCTCGGGAAAGTGCCGGTGGAGATGCCGTCGGTATCTTCCATCCAGATTGCGACGACCTGTTTCGCAGTCACTGCGTTTTGAGGCAGGTAATCATTCATTACCGTGGCCCAATAATTCGAGGAGGTGGAAGTGAAATTGTGCGGAGTCGCTCCGCCTTGAGCGCCGTTGACGATCACGAGCGCAGGATTTTTTGTCGGGTCCGCATTGGCGATGGGCAGGAATCGATTGAACTCGTTTTCAGCGGTCGATTCTCCGATTGCCATGAGGACGTATTTCCCGTTGGGGCTGGGATTGCCATTGGAGTCGAGAGGCTGAATGCCCTGCGCGATGCTGACACCATCCGAATCATGCGATGACGGTCTCACATTGCTCCCGTTCGGATACAGGCCGCCCTGAGAGCCAAGAAACGACCCCGTGCCCAAATCGTTGAGCGCGACGAGCGGAGAGCTACTTCCCGGAACATCGAACGAGATGTCGGAGCAGTTGTCCCCGAGGTTAGAGAAAACGCCAAGAGTGAAAGTCGTTTTTGCGGTCGCGCTGCTGGAGTCAGTGGCTTGAATCGTAAAGGTATAAGTCCCGGCGGTCACCGACGAGGCGAGCGTGCCGCTAATAACTCCTGCGGAGGACAAGGTCAATCCGCTTGGAAGGGAGCCCGAGGAGAGCTTCCAGGTGTAAGGACTATTTCCGCCGCTGGCCGCCATTGTAGCCTGGTAAGCGGCCTTGGCCGTCGCCTGCGGCAGTGTGGCCGACGAGGAAATTACCAGTGGATTGGATGCCACGCCGTTACCGGAAACGCTTGAGCCGCTGTCCGGAACCGAATCGTATGTCAGATCAACGACGCCGGATTCCGACTTGATTTGGCTTGGAGTGTAAAAGACCGAGAAAGACAAGCTTCCACCGCTTTGAATGGTGGCAGGCAAAGTCACGCCGCTGGCCGAAAAGCTTGGGGGGGACAACGTGATTCCCGTCAGCTTCATGCTTTGCCCGCCCGTGTTCTTCACCGTGATGGTCTGTCCGGCGCTTTTCACTCCCACTGTCTGTTGAGGAAAGCTCAGGGTCGAGGGTGTCACCGAGGAGGCGGCGGTGGTCACCGAGGCGGTTCCGCTAAGAGGGACTTTGAAGGTAGTCCCGTCGCTCAAATTCAGTACGAAGTTGCAGTTATACGACCCTGATGCGGTCGGGGCGAAGAACACGGAGTAATGCGTCAGTGTCTGGCTGGGACCGAGTGTGAACGGTGCGAGGCCGGAAGCCAAACCGTAGCCTGCACAGTCGAAGCTGATGGTGGAAATCGTGATCTTCGAACTCGTGACCTTGGTGATCGTGATTACTTTGTTTGCCGAAGCCTTCCCGACGTAAGTGTTCCCGAATTTCAACGAACTGGGCGAAGCCGATAGATCCGCAGCAAACACAATCCCGGTCGAAATCGAACAGACCAAACAGCATGTGATCGCCAAGGACAAAATGTGCAACCTTGGTAATTTCATTGAGCACTCTCCTGAAAGATAGGCAACTGCTAGCCGAGACGAGTGGCGATTTCGTCGGTTACGTGCTTTGTGATCCTTATTGGTGTCGAGACCCTGAGAGGTAAATCCAATCGGGGGAAAACGTCGGTCACAAATGTGAGCGCAATCATACGTAGTTGCTTTCGAATTTTCAATCGGTATCTATTTAATGTTAGAGCACCAGTCGAGATTCCATGGAATCGTCGAAACTCCTTGCTGTGTGCGGCTTCTAGCGGTGCAGGGATGCCGGGTCACAAGAATCGGCGGAAGTATCGTCTGAGAGAAGATAGGTGTCAAGAATGCAGAAAAATGCACACCGAAACGAGCGAAGATTTTTGATGAAGGCTGTGAAAAATGTTTCACACTGAACCGCTACTGAGGGGCGACACCGGTGCGCTTGGGATTTGCCGGCTTCGGCATCGTGCTGGCGTGGTGACGATGAAAGGTCGCAGGAAACAGGTCGCCGCGAAACGCCGCTACAGCTACCGCGGCAACGACAGCGCTCCAGGCGGTCAGGAAGTACGATCCGGCGCTACAGAGAAACGAGTCAGTTATCACTGGAGCTAGTCGAAAAGGGCGCGAAGCTGCCCGGGGAGAGCCGCTTCGCGCTCGTAACAAAGAACCCCCCTTTCCCAAAAGGAGAGCTCCTTTCAAAACTATTCCTCAGAAGGCGGAGCGTCCCCCATATGTTGCTGCATGCGCGCTTCATGCTTGGCTTCGAGTTGCTTCAGTTGCGATTGCTGATCGGTCGTGAGCACCTGGTACAACTCGTTATGGATCCGCGTTTCCTGCACAGTCAGCTGCGCCTGGATTTGAGACTTCTGCGCGGCCAGTGCCTGAACCTTTGTCTGATCGAATGCGCCCTCGACGTACTGGCGAAGCTGCAGATCAATTTGCCGTTGCTGTTGCATCAACGGCTTAATCGCCGGATGCTCCTTCTCCATGATGGATTTCATCTGGGCTTTCTGGTCATCAGTGAGGTTCAGTTCGCGGGCAAAAAAACCCATCATCGGCCCGCCCATTCCGAATTCGTGACCATGCATCGGGGACGGAGGCGGAGCAGTTTCCGCAGTTTGGGACTTGGCGATTGCAGTACCAAACAGAACAGCTAAAGCCGCGATCAGCAATCTATAGCGAAACGCTTTCATGAGTGGCTCCTTGTGCGCCCGGAGATCGCCGGACGTTACGCTCTCTGATAGGAACACGACTCCCTGGAAAAAGGCGGTAAAGATCCGGTCAACCGGCGTAAAGTTTTGTAACTCCGAACGGGAGCAGGCGGCGCGTCTTGGGGCGGGATTTCGGTGATGAGCAGAACCGCATCTTAACCATTGTGGATTTGACAATTCTTTACTACAGTACCCGCGGTTGTTGATGCAGAATGGGAACTCATGGAACGTATCCTGGTCATTGACGACGATGTGGAGCTCTGCCACTTAGTTGGCGAGTACCTTCGGGCGGAAGGCTTTACCACCGAATGCGTGCATGACGGCGAGAGCGGGTTGAAAAAAGCGACTGCAGGAGAATACCTGCTGGCTGTGCTCGACGTAATGCTGCCTGGAATTAATGGGTTCGAAGTGCTGCGCAGGATTCGCGCAACCTCAAGGCTCCCGGTTCTGTTGTTGACGGCGCGCGGCGAAGACGTCGACCGAATCGTCGGGCTTGAAATTGGGGCCGACGACTATCTGCCGAAGCCTTTCAATCCGCGGGAACTGGTGGCGCGAATCCGGGCCGTATTGCGGCGCACACATGGCGAAGGAGGCTCTGCGGCGCCGGACGTCGTCAGTGTCGGCGACGTGGAGCTTGATCCAGCCACGCGAACGGTTCGACTCGAAGGAAGTCCTGTTGAACTAACCTCGGTCGAATTCAATTTGCTTGAGGTATTGTTGCGCGAGGCTGGTCGCGTCGTTCCTCGCGAACGGCTCGTGAATGCTGTGCTCAGTCGAAAATTCTCTCCGTTCGACCGCAGCATCGATATGCATGTGAGCAAAGTCCGCAAGAAGCTGGGAGATACGGAGAACGACGAGCACATCAAGACGGTCCGCGGTGTCGGCTACATTTTTGCAAGGCCAAGGGAGAAGGTCAAAGCCTGAAGAGCGCCTGCGGTTCGGGTGAATTGCGGCGTTAAGATGCTGTAGCAGCGCAGGAGGGGTTTTGATTTCAAACTCCTTCCCGGCGGGGCTCGTCTCTCTACTGAGGACACAGGTCTAGCGATTTTCCCCGAGGTTTGGTTCAAATATGAAAAGCCTCTTCGTAAGAATTTTCCTGTCATTCTGGATTGCGCAGGCGCTGTTTGTGGTGCTCGCGATCCTGGTGACGATCGCCTTCCGGCCGCGAAGTTCGACGTGGGAGGCCCTGCGCACAACTGTCTTAAACGACACGGTTACTGAGTACGAGGAAGGCGGGGAGCAAGCACTTCGGAAATATCTCGACAATCTGGATGCGACGCAGCACGTGCGCGCGTATCTGTTCGATGAACAGGGCAATGAAGTTTCGCGGCGCGGCGCTCCGGATTGGGCGATCCGGGTGGCGGCCGGCGGTCCCCGCATTCCGCACGATGGATTCTTGTTTCCTGCGCCTCCCGTTCAGCGGGACTCGCGAGCCTCCTCCGACGGAAAGCATCGATATACGGTTGTGCTGGGAACTCCTCCCGGGCCGCGAGTTTTTATCGGACCCCGCGGGGTGCCGATCACCGGTCTTATTATCGGAGTCATTACTTCGGGGCTTGTCGTTTATCTGCTCTCATGGTTCCTGACCAAGCCGATTGTTCGGCTTCGTACGGCGACGCGCCGGCTTGGCGGCGGGCGATCTGACTGCCCGCACAGGTGCGCCCATCAGCAGACGGCGCGACGAGGTGGCGGGCCTTATGCGTGACTTTGACGCGATGGCCGAGCGAATCGAGACACTGCTGAAGGCGCAGTCGCGATTGTTGAATGACATCTCGCACGAACTGCGTTCACCGCTGGCTCGATTGAATGTGGCTCTTGGCCTGGCGCGTCAACGCGAAGATCTGGAGAACCCGGAAATGCTCGACCGGATTGAACTCGAAGCAGCCCGGCTGAACGAATTGATAGGGAGAATTCTTACTCTTGCACGCCTGGAAGACGGCGAGCAGCTCGTACCGCAAACTCCTGTTCCGCTGGATGAACTGGTCGCGAATGTTACCGACGATGCCGAATTCGAGGCGCAGGCCCGACATTGCCACGTGCACACCACAATTCCTGACGGGGATTGGCAAGTGCGGGGGAATGCGTCACTGCTGCATAGCGCAATCGAAAACGTGGTGCGCAACGCGATCCGATACACGCAGGACGGAACTTCGGTTGAAGTCGAGCTTTCAAGTTCGGCCCGCGCCGGAACTTCGGAAGCTGTTTTGCGCGTCAGCGATTCGGGCCCCGGAGTTCCGGAAGGTGCGCTGACCAAGCTTTTCGAGCCGTTCTACCGTCTGGACGACGCACGCGGCCGCCAGACCGGCGGAGTTGGTTTAGGGTTGGCGATCACGGAACGGGCCGTGCGTTTCCACGGCGGTAAGGTTTCGGCGTTTAATCGAAACGGCAACGGGCTGGCTGGTGGAGATCCGCCTTCCATTGATTTCGGCGAGTGTACGGCCTTCAAAACAGCTTGACGCGGTGTCGGACGGGGTCAGAGCGTAGGAGGTTCAAGTCGCGGCCATAGAGCTTTCCGTGGTCCTACGCCGCGGTTTTTGGAAAAACGTCGAACGCGGCATCGAAAAACTGAGCTGTGGTTTTGAATTTCGCATTCTGAGGCTTGCCTCCCGTTCCACCCACTGAAGTTCGCTGAATCTTCCCGTATACTGTTCTGCAGGCGACACGGGCAACTCCCGAGAGCTCCCAGGGTTCCAATCAATCTTTGTGGGAGATTGCTCTTCCCGCGCTTTCCTGATACACAAATGGGTTGAGATTTCCCCAAATTTTCAGTTTGAAGAACCCGGCTTGCGGGTTCGAGCGTGCTCGCGCAAACCTCACATAAAGATGGAGATGAACCAGAGAATGTCGAAACGATCGTGGCTGCTCGGGGTGGGGACGTTGGTTCTGGTTGGACTCCTTTTGGCCTGCGGAAGCAGCTTCAACTCGTCGACCGACGGACTGGCGGTGGTGGGGAGCCAAGGATCGGGCTTGCTTGAGACTTTCAGCTTTACCCTTAACAACGGTCACATTTCGGCGATCGCCAATACCCCGACCGACACATCGACCCAGACCTGCGTGCTGGGCGGGCTCCCATCCTCGATCGTGATCGATCCGGCGGGGGCTTACGCGTACACCATCATCAATCCGGCAATGGCATATGTGCGGAGAGCGCTACACGGGATTGCATGCCTTCAAATTAACTTCAAGCGGCAATATCACCCAAGTTGGAACGCTTGTCTCTGATCCCAACCCGGTTTCCCTTGCGATGGATTCAGCGGGAAAGTTCTTGTTCGTCGCGGAAGGTACGAATTCACTTCCTGGCGTCTCAACGCGTTACCGTGTCCTGGATCAGCGCGCATTCGGGGTCGGCGTATCTGCGATCGGAAGCGGAGTGCGTTAACCCGGTGGCAACGTATTACCGTTCATCAATGGGCCGGGCTTCCGACCGCCAAATATTGTTTCGGTTGCCCCGTCGCCGACCGTTTTTCCAAAAGTCGGGATCAACGGAGTGCAGAATGCCGTTTGTTCTACGCCGGGAAACAATCCGCCGACTTCCGAATTCTTGTATGCCGTGGACCGTGAACTATGTTGTTTGGGAATATTCCGTTGACACCTCTACGGGAGCTTTGGGAAACCCTCCTGGAGCGACCTCGGTTCCGTATTTTTCCACGGACCAAGTTCCTGTGAGCGTTGCCGTCGATCCGTGCGATCGTTTTGCCTATGTCAGCGACAATCTCACGAACAAAGTTAGCGGGTACGTTCTATGCAGTACAGTGCAGTTACCAGCACCTTGTCCAGTGGCTGACGGGAGCTTACATCAGATTTCTGGCTCTCCCTTTGTATTGTCCGGGAGTGCAAACGGCGCTGGTCCGCTTGTCGTGGATCCATTCGGTAACAATGTCTACGTGGTCGGAAGTCTGTCCAATACAGTTTCGGCTTTCAAGATAAGTCCGATATCTGGGAGCCTTATTGCCTCTTGACTCCGCCACGGTGGCGACTGGACTTCAGCCGACTTCGATTGCGATCCGGGGCGACGACAATTGGATGTTTGTGACGAACTTCAACGCAGCCACGGTATCGCAGTATTCCGTGACGCCCGCGACCGGAGCGCTGACTGTGCAGCCGGTGATTCAGACGGACAACTATCCTTTTGGCGTCGCGGTAAAGTAGAGGTTTAAGAACCAGTGATGAGCGGGCAGTGACGGGCGGCGGGTGATTCGGCGACCCTCACCGAATTGGCGGAACCCTGCTTCTCACTAGGTCACTGCCCAGCGCGTTTTCACGTCGGAACCTTCAAAATCAGGTAGCCACCCAACAAAACAAAGATCAGGTCCGGGGACCATGCCGCCAGGCTGGGGGGAGCTGGCTGAGGTCACCCATGGCTTCGAACAAACGCGACACGACGGTGTAAAAAACCGCAATCCCAAGGGCGACCGCAACAC
>CAVYUY010000032.1:0-6504 GCA_963771765.1 uncultured Acidobacteriota bacterium | reverse complement strand
TCCGCCACCGCTTATCGTGGGACGCGAATTCGCGGGGGTGGAAGAAAGTAGCGGCCGCCGCGTCATGGGATACGCACAGTGGGCGGCCTTCGCCGAAAAGACAGCCGCTTACTCCGATTTGTTGTGGCCTGTCCCCGATCACTGGACCGACGAACAGGCCGCTGCGTTTCCGGTCAATTATTTCACCGCTTACCTGGGCTACTGGCAGGCTGGGCTGGCGGGCGTTCCTGCTCCAGGAGTGAAAACGGAGGGTTCGCGCACGCCGCGAGTGTTGATCCATGCTGTCGCAGGCGGGGTAGGAACAGCCGCGGTTCAGATCGGTCGATTACTGGGCATCGACATGTACGGAACATCTTCATCGGACCAAAAGCTGTCTCGTGTAAAACAGCTTGGTCTCCAGCACGGGATCAACTACAAGCGTCATGACTATGAAGAGGTTGTGAAGAACCTGACGCACGGAGAAGGCGTCGATGCGGTTTTTGAAATGCTGGGTGGAGAACACACAGCCAAAAGCTTGCGGTGCCTGCGAGATTTTGGGCGGGTCATTCAATACGGAACTGCAACCGGAAAATCTCCGAAGCTCGACTTGCGAGCGATGTACGCAAAATCCGGAGCCGTCCAGGGATTGTGGCTGACTTACCTATCGCAGAAGCGCGAGGTCATGGAGCCGGCGTGGCAACGGTTATCCGAATGGATCGAACAGAAAAAGCTTACTCCGCAAATCGGGCATACCTTCCCGCTGGATGAGGCTATCGCTGCATACAAGCTGCTGGAAGAAGGCAAGAATTACGGCAAAGTTGTCGTGAAGATTTAGTGACCGGAGTTGGCGGACTGTTATCCGTTCTCGAAGACCCAGGTTTCACTCACCAGGAAATTCGCTACCGAGCACAATATGATTGCGACACCATTCGCAAGCAGATAGTTCATGTGCCCCTCGCCAACCATGACTTTCATCAGCGCGAGGTTGCCTAGGATGGATACCGCTCCGGTACTCAAGTTGAAGCGAGCCAACCGCGAGAGTGATCGGCGCCACGAACGCTGAATCTCTCGACCCTTCACCCGATCGACCCAGGTGAACTGCTCGTGCCACACAAAGTTGTGGACCACCGCGGCCTCGACCGCGACAGCGGTGGCGACGAGATAGTTGAATCTGAACACGCTGCGGATCAGAAATAGCGCGACAAACTGCACGGCGATCCCGATCCCGCCCACAAGGTTGAACTTGCACCATCTGACGAATGTGGAAGGCTGCGCCGGATCTTGCGTCTCGCTCACTGGCCGATTCTCTCTTCGCGATAGAGCCGGATCGTGTTCTGCAGCGTGAAGACGACGACCATCAATGCCATGCCCGCCAGGCCAACTGCTCCACCGACATCGAACAGGCGGAACTGGCGGTGGAAAAGATGCACCACAGGCTTCCAAAACAGCGCCAGATTTCCGACGGCCAGCAGGATTCGAAGCTCGGTTGGCCCGAAGCGCCAGAACGAAATGCGGAACTCGCCAAGCGCGTGCGTCGCGAGGTAGGACTGAATTGAGAGCATGAGAAAGGCGATCAACAGGCCGATCGCGATAACAGGATGCATGTAGCCTGACAAAGCAAGGCCTCCCATTAGCGCGAGCGAACCGAAGCTGTCGACCATGTGATCGACATAGAAGCCGTATCGCGGACGTAGCCGCTGGCGAACACGAGCGAGGGTTCCGTCCAGGGAATCGCCGAGCCAGTTCAACGCCAGGCAAGCGATCACTCCCAGCAGCGCGAGACGGTTCCAAAACGCCAGCGCGTAAAAAACTCCCGCACCGACCTGGGCGGCCAACCCAAGTACCGTCAAATGGTCTGGACCGATCCGCTCCGGGGTGCGCGCCGCCAGCCACAATAAGGCTCGTTTTTCGACGCCAGCCACCCAGCTTTCCTGTACCCGCAGCATGTCGGGGAAGGGACGCGTGCGCCGCATCTCCAGCAAGACCCGCGGGTTCACCTGCTCGCAGAGTTCGGTCATCGATTGAAATCCGGGCACTCCCATGAGGCCTCCTACCGTTCAGCGCCAATTAGGTTGCGCAGAGTCAATGTCGCCCAGAAGCGTGCAGCGGGCAATGCTTTGGCTCTTAATCGCTCGTCAAGCCTCAAGTTGCTGAAACCAGGGGACTAACCCGTGCAGATCAACGGTTCGAAGTGCGTAATTTAGGCGGGGTTCGGGCGAGAATTGAGGAATAAACGGGTTCTGGTGACGAATGAATCTAAGGCTTGACCTCGCGGAGGACTGATGCCAACTGGCCTACCGACCAAGCGATCTGTTCCTCGTCGATAACCGCAGGGGGAGCGAGAAGTATGTGGTCGCCCGCAACGCCATCGACGCTTCCCTGCATGGGGTATACCAGCAGGCCGCGCTTCAGCGCCCCGGCCGCTACTCGCGACGAGAATCCAAGGTCGGACGGATGGGGCCGCTTGCTCGCTTTGTCCGCTACGAGCTCGGCGGCCCAAAGAAGTCCAATGCCTCTCACGTCCCCGACGAAGTGCTCCTCGCGAAGCGCCTCTAACGCGATCTTGAATGTTGTAGCCACGGTTCCCTGACAGCTGCTGTCAGCAGCCTCGACCAATTTTTTCGTTCGAAGATAATTCAGTACGGCGCGTCCGGCGGCGAGAGAGATGGGGTGCGCGTTGTAAGTAAACCCGTGCAGGAATGCTCCCGAACCTTGCGCGATCGCGTCCACAACTTTCTTGCTCGCAATGACGGCGCCGAGCGGCGCATACCCGCTCGACAGCGCCTTCGCCGTGACCAAGATATCGGGTTCGATCTTCCAGTGCTCGACGGCGAAGTTTCGGCCTGTGCGGCCCATCCCGGTCATGACCTCGTCCGCGATCAGAAGCACGCCATGACGGCGGCAGATTTCGGCGATCGAGTGCAGATATCCGGGAGGCGGCACGACGGCGCCCAGTGTCGCTCCACTCACTGGCTCGAAAATAAAACCCGCAGCCTCGCCTGCGGAAGCGTCAATAGCGTGCTCAAGTTCTGATGCATATCGCTGGCCGCAGTTGCGGCATCCGTCGGTGCAATCGTAGTCACAGCGATAGCAATATGGCATCCCCACGTGCGGGAACTCGCGCACCATCGGCAAATACATCTCCCGGCGCCGCTTGTTGCCTGACACCGATAATGCCCCGAGTGTCGCTCCGTGATAACTCTGTCGGCGGCTTAGGATCTGGTGGCGCTTTGGCTGACCAATTTCTACCTGATACTGCCGCGCCAGTTTGAGCGCGGTCTCGATCGATTCCGATCCGCCACAAGTGAAATACACAGCGCCGCCCGCAAATGACTCTCCCGCGAACGCGAGCAGTTCCTGCGCATACTCTTCGGCTACCGGCGTAGTGAACTGGCTGGTGTGGACGAATTCGAGCTTTGCCGCCTGCGCGGCCATCGCAGCAGAAATTTCAGGAACACCGTGTCCGATGAAATTGACGGCGGCCGATCCCGCCAGATCGAGATATTTGTTTCCGTCTGCATCCCAGACGTAAACACCCTCGCCTCGCACTGCCGAAGGAAATTCCTTCCGAAAAGAACGCCGGAATACCGAAGAACGAGTTCGGATTGAGGAAATGGGCACGGCCGATTATCGCATTTGTGAGGTTACAAACTGTTTCACAAAGACGGCTGCGCGGCCGACCTTTTCGCGTTCTGGCTCATCTAACCTGAGTAGATGACAGGTGCAGATGCCGCGGTGAAAATGTGTACATACGCCGCCTGCAAGGAGAATTTATGCGTCCGCGTAGCTTAGTGGTTGTACTGGTGCTTAGCTTTTGTTTTGGAGCGGGCAAGACACTTCTGGCGCAACAGGCGCCTGCAACCGATCAAGGTGCTGTCCGCATCGTGGTTACGGCTGAACCAAAACATGGCACGGAGGTCCCTCCGCTGAATCGAGACGATGTCATGGTGTACGAAGGCCACGACCGCGATCGCGTTACGGAATGGATCCCTGCGCAAGGCGATCACGCGGCACTGGAACTTTTCATCCTGATCGATGACGATTCCACCACGAGCCTCGGTTCGCAGTTGGAAGATATTCGTAAATTCATCAACGCCCAGCCCGCGTCGAGCCAGGTCGGCGTCGCGTACATGCAAAACGGCATCGCACGGATCGTACAGAACCTCACTGCCGATCACGCACTGGCCGCGAAGTCGTTGCGGCTCCCGATGGGAAGCGCGGGAGTCAACGCGAGTCCATATTTTGCCGTGAGCGACCTCGTCAAGCGATGGCCTGCCAGCGCGGCGCGGCGAGAGGTGCTGATGATCTCCGACGGAGTCGACCGCTTTTACGGGTCGGGAGATCCGAACGATCCGTACGTGCAAGAGGCCGCCGACAGCGCGATTCGCGCCGGCATTCAGGTCTCCGCGATTTATATGCCAGGCGCCGGACACTTCGCGCACAGTTACTGGCAGTCCTACTGGGGACAGATCTACCTTTCGCAGATTGCCGACAAGACGGGCGGCGAATCGTATTACATCGGATTTTCGGGACCGCCGGTCTCCTTCGCACCGTATCTGGAGGATTTAGGGCGCCGGCTGGAACACCAATATCTGTTGTCATTTATCCCTAAGCCGCAGAAAAAATCGGGCTGGCAGCACGTTCGCCTGCACACTGAAGTCCCGAACGTCGATCTGGTTTCAGCCGGGGAAGTGTACGTGTCGGTCGAGCGCTGACACGCTTCCTGTTTCGGTATTTCGGTAACCTAGGGATACGAATCCAGCAACACTGGCGCATTGAGATTCCGATAAGATTGAGGCTCCGACTCGGGTCTCGATGACGAAACTGCTGCGCTTTTTCCGGCCGTCGCATCAGCACACGGCATTTTCAGCGACGCTGCTGCTGATTACTGCGGTGATGATGTCGCGCGTCATCGGATACGCGCGCGATGCCTACATCGCCTATGCTTACGGGGCTGGCGGCGCAACGGACGCCTACGTCGCAGCCTTCACCCTCCCCGATTTTCTCAACTACATTGTCGCCGGTGGCGCCGCTTCCATCACGTTCATTTCGATCTACACGCGTTTTCTGGCGGAAAAGCGCGAAGCGGATGCCCAGAAAACTTTCTCGATCATTATCACAGTGATGACGGCGGTGATGATCGTAGGCACAATCATCACCGAGATCTTCGCTCCGCAGTTCATCCGCTGGTTCGTAAAAGGATTCTCGCCGGACAAGATTGACCTCTGTGTTCACCTGACGCGGATCCTGCTCCCGGCTCAGATTTTCTTCTATGTCGGTGGTGTGGTGTCGGCGGTCCTGCTCTCGCACCGGCTGTTTCTGTTTCCCGCGTTTGGACCACTCATCTACAACCTCTTCATCATCCTCGGCGGCGTCATCGGCGGAAAGCATTTCGGGATCGCTTCACTTGCTTACGGCGCGTTGATCGGGAGTTTCGCTGGCCCGTTCCTGGCCAGCGTAATTGGCGCGCTGAAGGTTGGCCCCGGATACCGCCCGTCCTTCGATATTTCAAATCCCGCGTTTCGCGAATGGGTCAAGCTTTCTGTCCCGCTGATGCTTGGAGTTTCGCTCGTCACCGCCGACGACTGGATCTTGCGACACTATGCCGCCAGCGGCGTGGGCGACATCGCCCGCCTGAACTATGCAAAGCGCCTGTTCGCCGTTCCCATTGCAGTGCTGGGTCAAGCGACAGGGCAGGCGTCGCTGCCATTTTTCGCGCGCTTGTTCAGCGAGAAAAAGCTGAAAGAGTTTGCTGACACGGTGAACGATTCCGTGTACAGGGTCTCGGCCGCCTCGTTTTTGGCAAGTGGATGGATGATGGCAGCTGCCCTGCCGCTCATCGATTTGGTTTATCGCCGGGGAAAATTCTCGTTCGGCGATACCCAGACCAGCGCAATCTACTTCTTCTGGTTCTCTCTCTCACTGGTGTTGTGGTCGGCGCAGGGCCTCTATGCGCGTGCCTTCTATGCCGCAGGAGATACGCTGACCCCGATGATCGCGGTCAGTGTCATTACGGTCGCGTCTCTGCCCGTCTACTCGATCTTATTTCGCGTCTTCGGCGTCGTTGGCCTGGCATGGGCTTCGGACATCGGAATTGGGATCAACCTGGTTGCGCTTGCGGGATTACTGCACTACCGGAAGTTGGTCCTGATCGGCGATTTGCGTTGGGGAGAACTCGGAAAAGCTGCGATCACCGCCGTGATCGCTGGCGCGATCAGCTTTGAAGTGGCGAAAGCGGTGCCGTTGTCTGTCACCGGCCACGCCAGCCGCCTGGCCGACGTAAAGCAACTCATCCTCGTATCTCTGACGTGGGGGGCTGCCGTGGCAGCGGGTCTATGGCTTCTTCGTTCCGAGTTGCCACGCGATCTACGTCGGCGCAAGGGCGCCGTTTATCCGGCGGTAGCGCAGGGAGAAAGCAAGGAGATTTTAGGGGCTGGAAGGTAGGCGCGGCACACCGTCAAAAGCTATACTTTCCCCGGAGCAGACGATGATCACCTCCACGAAAACAGTCCCCATTCAACGGCT
>CAVYUY010000031.1:0-150552 GCA_963771765.1 uncultured Acidobacteriota bacterium | reverse complement strand
TTTGTGAAGCGGATGCCTATGAAGGACTCGCAGAGCCGTTTCGGCCCGGTGCCTTTGCTATAATCGATTGCTGCTCAAGAGATTCGATTTGTTCTGTGCGGAAGTGGTGGAACTGGCAGACACACCATCTTGAGGGGGTGGCGCCGAAAGGCGTGGGGGTTCAAATCCCCCCTTCCGCACCATCAATATCCCAGGCGCTCGGCGCCCAAAACGGCTGAAAAACTCCGTTAGCTTAGGAAGATTTCGAAACTATGATTTACCTCGTCACCACCATCCATATCATTGTCTGTCTCTTCATCATCATCGTGGTCTTGCTGCAGAGCGGACAGAGCGGCGACATTTCGGCCGCATTCGGCGGACAAGGCAGCCAGACAGCTTTCGGCCCGCGCGGAGCCGCGAGCGCCCTGTCAAAGGCGACGACCTGGTCGGCGATCGCATTCATGCTGACTTCGATCACGCTTGCGGTTTACTCCAGCAGGAGAAGCGGGGCTCCCTCGTCCGTGCTACAGGGCGTGAAATCGCAGCCTGTTAAGACTCAACCCGTACCGGCACCGGCGCCTGCCGCCCCCCCGGCCCAGCAGAAATAACTGGAACCGTCGGCGATTCCTACAGACCAGCGGACAAACTTTTGCGCCGAATAACGGATTCGCCGACGCGGATTTACAGAATCCCCTGTAATTGTATTTGCCTTACGGAGGATGTACCATCCGTCTTAGGCGCTTCATTCTAGGAGGCATCATATGGCGGATAACGATAGCAACAGTTTCGTTTGGTTTTTGGCAGGTCTCGGGCTGGGAGCTTTGGCTGGCGTTCTCTACGCGCCCCGCTCCGGCAGCGAAACCCGTGACGTGCTGCGGGCGCGGGCAGAAGAAGGCCGCGAGTATATGCGTACGCGGGCGCGCGACGTAAAAGATCAGGCCTCGAACTGGGCCGACAAGGGCCGCGATGCGGTGAATCAGCAGAAGGAACAGTTCCGCGCAGCCTACGAGGCGGGACGTCAGGCTTATCAAGAGAAGGTCACTGAGACAGGAACGACCACGAAGTAGCAGGGCCGCACCGGCATCGGGTTCGGGCTAGACAACGGGGAATGCCGGAGGACGCTTTATGGACGACAAGCTGACTTGGTTCATCGCGCTGACGGGATTTGCAGTTCTCATGCAGGCTGGAATTCTTCTGGCCATGTACCTTGCCATGCGCAAGAGCGGTGAACGCATCGAAGCACTTGCGACCGAAGTCAAGACAAAAGTGCTTCCCTCGGTTGAGCAGGCGCAGGAATTGATGACTGCGATGCGGCCTAAGCTGGAAGTCATCGTCGACAATCTGCAGGACGCGACCAGCGTGGTTCGATCGCAGATCAACCGCGTCGACTCTACCGTCAACGATGTTGTAGACCGCACTCGCCTGCAGGTCATTCGGGCCGATGAATTGATGACGCGTACTTTAGATCGAGTCGAACAAACGACCGATCTTGTTCAGAAGACTGTCGTATCTCCGGTACGCCAGACTCTCCGGAATCATGCAGGGGATCACCGTGGGTCTCGAATTCTTGTTTGCCGGGCGCGGACGAAAGAATGGTCATCACCGGGACGAGAGACGTCCCGTACCGCAAGATGAGATGTTCATCTGATCGGGCACGCGCAATAACCGCCCCTCATTTTCCTACAAATCAGCGCTATGACTAGCTCCCCGTTTCTACGGCAGATTCGAGTGTTCGCACGCTTTCTAATCGCCGCTTCCCTAGCTTTTCTGTCGGTATCCATTTTCGCGCAAGAAAAGACTGTCTGGAGCGATCAAGAGAAACCGATCGTGGAAGAGATCCGCGGCTTGCGGAAACTCGACGACAGCGTGCGCGTGCAGACCACGAAGAATCTGGCTCTTCAAATTCGCCAGTTGCCGGCAGTCCCAAACAAGCTCAAGCTGGCGGGGGCTCTGGCGAATCTGTCGACCGAAGGCGATTTTGGGCGCGATACGTTGCAGGAAGTTACTACTACTCTCGCCGATTGCGTGCGCGAACAGCCGCCCGCTGGCAAGCCGGGACAGCCAAACGATGCATACGTCGAATTAGCATCCCTCGTGCGTTACGAACATATGAATGCGGCGTCCGACAGCCCACAGTTTGCCGAGGCCATGAAGAGACTGGAGGCCGACGACACGGCCCGCCAGAAGGCGGACTTCATCCTGACCGACTTGCAGGGAAAAACGTGGCATCTGCGGGATCTCCGCGGAAAAGTGGTGTTGGTGAATTTTTGGGCGACGTGGTGCCCTCCGTGCCGCAAGGAGATGCCTGATCTGCAAGCGCTCTACGACAAGTTCAAGGATCAGGGATTCGTTGTGCTGGCCATTTCGGACGAGGAGTCCGCGAAAGTGACACCTTTCATCGCCGAGAGAAAGATCAGCTATCCGGTCATGCTCGATCCCGGCCGCAAGGTGAACGATGCATTCGTCGTTGAGGGTATCCCGAAGAGTTTCGTTTACGATCGCGAGGGCAAACTGGTTGCACAGTCGATCGACATGCGGACGAAAACTCAATTTCAGGAGATGCTCGCCGAAGCGGGCCTGAAGTAAAACTATGCGCTATTTGGTGCGCGCAAGACTCAAACCCGGTCAAGAAGCCGAATTGCTTCGGGCAATCGAGCGCGAAACATTAGGGCAAGGATCGGTTGCAGAAGGCGAATATCTGCGCAATATGAAGGATGCGCGGCTTTGTGCGGACCAGACGGCTCGATGGGTGGAGGTTTGTTACTGCCCGTCCCCGTTGCAGGAGGAGCGTCCGTACTGGGAAGAATATTTTGATCTTAGCGCGTGCAGGACGCGCATGACCGGCGCAAGTGTCGTGATGAGAATGGATCGGAATTCTGGGCCTGCGGAGACTGCGATTGCACAGTGCGACTGGAAGAGAAATTAAAGGCTTCTGGCTCATCATTTCTGGATTCGCTGCGTCAGCATCTGGTTCAGATCGACTCGGACTGATACAAAATCCAACTCTGAGCGGTAACGACCCCACTTACAACACAGTGACGCGCGGTGCGTCTACGCAAGCTCGGACACCATCAATCCCAGTTGTTTCAGATTCTCCGCGACCTCCTTCAAGTTAAAAACCAGTGCCCAGAAAGGCAGCATGCGATCGAGAGCGAAAGGGGCCGTAGCACGCTGTACTCGCAGCCGTTCCAAGTCCTTGTCGAGAGCCTGGATGGCGTCGTCAAGATCGGCGGTGCTCGCGCTAGGACGAGGGCTTCGAATGGCGGAAGCAAGATTGGCAAATGCCACCGCGGTCCGGTCCGCCAACGTCGGCAGGGACGGCACAAGGCCCGGCTCCACTCGCGCATGCACATACAGAGAGCGGTCTTCCGCCATTGCCGTCAGTCGACGGCGCACTTGATCTCCCAGGCTGACGAATTGCTGGTAAGCGCTCTGATTGAATCGTGAGAAGGCCAGCTCGCTGCGGGCTTCGTCCATTTGCTGAGTGATGCCCCGCCGCAGATCATGCAGCTTACGATCGAGTTCGCGAATCTCCTGTTCGTTGTCGATCCCTTCCAGGGCGGCCGCGGCGAGCTGCGCGATAAAGCACGCCCGCGCCTTCGAGGATACTGGCAATTTTCAGGCGGAGCGCCACTCGTGCGCGCACCGGCCAAATCAGCGCTCCGACTGCGAAAGCAACGAACGCTCCCTTCCGCGGTGTAGACCACACGAAGCCACGCCATGTGCCACGGTTCCCCTTGGCCTCCGAAAACCAGAATGATCGCCGCCGTGATGCCCGCCGCGGTGAATGCGGTGTGAATCGCGGTCAGATAGCCGAAGAGGCTGCCGAGGAGAAACAGGACGACGCCCGCCCCCAGCGTTCCTTTTCCAAGAGTCGGGACCAAGCAGCGCCGCGGCGATAGCACCGCACGTCGAGCCAATCGTCCGGTACAGCGCAGCTTTCCAGGAAGCCCCGAGATTGGCTTGCGTGACGACCAGGGCCGCGAACACCGCCCAGTATCCCTGGTGAAGATGCCAACTCCGCATAAATTGCATATGTGATGGCGCCGGCAAGGCCGATCTTGATTCCCTGCTTGATCGCCGGCGATTCACGGGACCAGAACGACGGCTGAAGGGGATGGAAGCGGTGGGCAGTGGAAGCGCAGGGATTTGCAGACGCCATGAGCGCGATTATATTCGCGGCACGGTCCGGGCGTTGCCGAACCGAGTCTACGTGATCCAGCCGCCGCCCACGACGATGTCGCCATCGTAAAACACGGCAGCCTGTCCGGGAGTGATGGCGCGCTGCGGCTCGTCGAAGGTGACGAGTATCTCGTCGCTCCCCGCGCTCGCTCTTCACTTTTTCGATCAATGGCTGGCCGCAGGCTCGTGACGATGGCGAATCTTCACGTGCCACACGCATCGGCTCGCGCAGCTCATCGACGGAAATCAGATTCACGCGCCGGGCGCGCAGCGTGCGCGAGTAAAGATGCTCTTCTCCGCCGACGATCACCTGCTTGTCGGCGCCGCTGATCTGAATGACGTACAGCGGAGAGCCCGTGGCGACGCCGAGTCCCTTGCGCTGTCCGACCGTGAAGTTGTGAATGCCCCCGTGCTCGCCGATTACTTCGCCGTTCGTGGTGACGAGGTCACCGGCGGTGTCGGGCAAGGCTTCGCCCTGCTCGGCGAGGTAGGCGTCGATGAAGCGCTTGTAGTCGCCGCCGGGAACGAAGCAAATCTCCTGCGAGTCGGGCTTTTCCGCCAGCGCCAGGCCCTGCTTGCGCGCCAGTTCGCGAACCTCGGGCTTCTTCATTTCGCCCAGCGGGAAGAGAGTGCGGCTCAGTTGCTCCTGGGTCAGGCCGAAAAGAAAATACGTCTGATCCTTGCTGTGATCGGCGGGACGCTTGAGCAGCCATCGCCCGCGAGCCTCGTCAAGGCGACGCGAGCGTAGTGGCCCGTGGCCACGCGGTCGGCGCCAATCTGCTGCGCCACAATAAGTAACTGGTCAAACTTCAAGTGATTGTTGCAGAGGCTGCAGGGGATCGGGGTGCGTCCGGAAAGATACTCTTCGACGAACGGACGGACGACGTCGCGCTCGAAACGCTCCTCGTGGTTGACGACGTAGTAGGGAATTCCGATCTGCTGGGCGACCCGGCGCGCGTCGTAGACATCGTCGAGAGAACAGCAGCGCCCCTGCACGGACTCCGGCATGCCCTCGTGCCCGGCGAGGCGGCGCTGGTTCCAGAGCTGCATCGTCAGGCCGATGACGTTGTGGCCCTCGGCGCGGAGCATGGCCGCGACGGTGGAAGAATCCACACCGCCCGACATGGCTACGGCAATCGTTTGTACTCAGTTTGATCCCAGAGCTAGCCGGCATTAATTTTGGCGCGGCTTGAAGAGCCGTTCTGCACGAGACGCGAATCGTGGCCCTCGCATATCTGCACTAGGTCCTGAACGGCCTGCCGTCTTGTAACGTCGGCGACAACTCCCTCAGCCGTGCCACCGTTTCCGGTACAAGCGCGAGGGCAAAATCGATGTCTTCGGCGGTGGTCTGCTTGCCCAGGCTGAAGCGAATGCTCGCACGAGCCCGACCGGGCGCAGGCCCATTGCCAGCAGCACATGCGACGGCTCAATCGCACCCGACGAACAAGCTGCACCAGTCGAAACGGCCAATCCCTTTCAGTCCAAAGCGATCACCATCGCCTCGCCTTCGATGTGGTCGAAGTGAATGTTCGCCGTGTTCGGCACGCGCATTGCGCCGTCGCCGTTCACTCCCGCTTCCTCGATTTGTGCCAGGATTCCCTGCTGCAGGCGATCGCGCATTGCCGCCATTTTCTTGTCGTCCGCCGCGGTCGAGCGCTTCCTTCGCCAGTTTCGCAGCCCTGCCCAATGCTACAATTCCTGGGACGTTCTCCGTCCCCGCGCGACGCGAGCGCTCGTGCCTGCCACCGTAAAAGAATGGCCGAAGTCGAGTTCCCTTCCTGCACGTACAAAGCTCCTACTCCTTGTGGTGCGTGGATCTTATGGCCGGAAATCGAGAGCGCATGGCAACCGATTCGGCTCACATCAATCGGGACCTTGCCCGCCGCTTGCACTGCGTCCGTATGGAAACAGACTCCGGCCTCCGCCGCGATCTTCCCAATTTCTTCGACCGGCTGCAGCACTCCCGTCTCATTGTTCGCCATCATGACGGAAATCAGCTTTGTATTTGCCCGCAGCGCGCGGCGCACATCATCGGGATCAACAAGCCTCGTCCGTCCACCGGAAGGACGTCACTTCCACGCCAATGTCTTCCAGATGCTTGCACGCCAGCAACACCGCGTGATGCTCGATGCTGGAGGTGATGACGTGGTCGCCGGCATCGACCAAGCCTGCAATCGCCAAGTTGTCGGCTTCCGTGCCACCGCTGGTGAAAACAATTTCCGAGGCGTGGCAGCCCAGTAATGAGGCCACTGATTCGCGGGCGTCCTCTACCGCGGCTCGCGTCTGCTGTCCGTGATGGTGAATCGATGACGCGTTGCCGAACTGCTCGCCGAAATATGGGCGCATCGCCTCGAACACCTCGGGCAAGACCGGGGTGGTGGCATTATTGTCGAGGTAAATGCGATGCATAGAGGACCCGCTTCCATTCTACAGGGAATGCTTGCTTTTGCGCGTACGCTTCCGAGGTACGGCGGGCTATTCGCCCGCACCGGACACCGAGAGACGGCTGTTCCCACATAAACCGACACGACGAACTAGCGCTGGTCGATGGCTACGTATGGATTCGGGTATTCCGGACCAAGGTATTCGGCGCGTGGGCGGATCAGCCGGTTGTCGTTCAATTGCTCGATCACGTGCGCGGCCCAACCGCTCACTCGCGAGACGGCGAAGATAGGTGTAAACAGATCCACGTCGATACCCAGCGTGTGATAGGTCGAGGCAGAATAGAAATCCACATTGGCGTTGAGCTTCTTGTCAGCCTTCACGAATTCTTCGATCTTGTGCGAAATCTCGAACCACTTGGCTTGACCGCTGGAGTTGCCCAGGTCGCGGGACATGGCGCGCAGGTGTGTGGCCCGAGGATCCTCCGTGTGGTAAACCCGATGCCCAAAGCCAGGAATCTTCTTCTTCTGCGCCAGCATGCCCTTCACGTAGTCGATGGGATCGGCTCCAGACGCGTCAATCGCCTCCAGGATGTGAAACACAGCTTCGTTGGCGCCTCCGTGCAAGGGGCCTTTGAGGGCGCCGATCGCCGATGTGATGGCCGAGTGCATGTCCGATAGAGTTGCGGCCGTGACCCGCGCGGCGAACGTCGAGGCGTTCAGTTCGTGATCGGCATGCAGAATCAGAGCAATATCCAAAGCTCGTTCGGCCGTCGCTGAAGGCTGCTTGCCGTTCAGCATGAGCAGAAAGTTTGCGGCGTGAGACAGTGAGCGATCGGGCTCGACGACGGGATGCCCCTTGCGAATCCGGTCATAGGCGGCCACGATCATGGCGATTTGCGAAGTAATGCGAATCGCTTTGTCGACGTTGGCCTTGCTGTCATTGTTCTTTTCTTGCGGATCGTAAAACGACAACGCCGAGACCGCGGTGCGCAGCACGTCCATGGGCAGGGCGTGGCGAGGCGCATTGCGCAGCATGGTGATGATTGATGCATCGAGTTTCCGCTCTTCGGCGAGGCGTTCATGCAACTGGCGTAATTCGCGGCGCGTTGGCAGCTTCCAAACCACAACAAGTAGCAAGTCTCTTCGAAGTTCGATTGATGAGCCAGTTCGTGGATGTCGATTCCGCGATAGGCTAGTACTCCGCGATCTCCGTCGATGTAGCAGATCTTAGAAGTGGTGGCAACGACGCCCTCAAGTCCTTTGGGGGCGTGGGTTGTAGTCAGGCTGGACATTGGATTCTCGCTTCGATCCGGATTTTCGTTGCGGGACCGCGCGAGGAAGGACGCGGCAGATGCAACCTTTTTTTATACCTGAAACTCCCCGAACTTTCCAACGCGCCGCAGAGAAGCGGCGCGAATGCGGCTCGTGCGCTTTTGCCAGCTGCTCTTTTCAGGGGCGTATAGTAAGGGTTCGTCTCGGTTGCCGCAGTTCTGTGACATCTCGTCATCTTCCTCATGGAGGAGCCACCCGCAATGAAACGTTTGTTTTCCATTCTGCTGCCTATGTCTTCATCTTTTCGACTTTTGCCACAGCCGACGAAGGCATGTGGCTTTACAACGCTCCCCGAAAGACAAGATCAAAGCCAAATATGGCTTCGAACTCACCCAGGCGTGGCTCGACCATGTTCGGCTCTCCTCGGTGCGATTCAACAACGGCGGATCCGGCTCTTTTGTCTCGGCTGACGGTTTGACCTTTACCAATCACCATGTGGGAGCGGGATGTGTCCAGCAACTCTCGACGGAGGGCCACGACTACATCAAGACCGGCTTTTATGCCAAGACGCAGGCGGAAGAGGCCAAGTGCCCGAATCTTGAACTGAATCAACTTGTTGGCATCGAGGATGTAACCGATAAAGTCAATGCCGGCGTGAAGGCCGGGATGTCGGCAGCCGATGCCGGCCAAGCGCAGCGCGCCGCCATGTCGGAGATCGAAAAAGATTGCACCACTGCGACTGGGCTGCGCTGCGACGTAGTTACTTTTTACTCCGGGCAGGTTTACAACCTCTACAAGTACAAGAAGTACACCGACGTCCGGCTGGTTTTCGCGCCGGACTTCGATATCGCCTTCTTCGGCGGCGACCCCGACAACTTCACCTACCCGCGCTACGATCTCGACATCACTTTCTTCCGCGTCTACGAGAACGACAAGCCGGCCCACCTCGATCACTACCTGAATTGGTCGCGACCGGCGTGAAGGATGGCGATCTGATTTTTGTCTCGGGACATCCCGGGACACCGGACGGCTGCTGACGACCGCGCAACCGATTCTTGCGCGACGTGCAGTATCCGATGCTGCTGAAACTCTTCGCACGCCGCATCGCGTGCTGCAAGATTTCAGCAAGCAATCGGAGAAAACGCCCGTGTCGCCAAGGAAGATATCTTTGGCCTGCAGAATTCGCAAAAGGCGATTACTGGCTATCAGTCCGGACTGCTCGACAAGTCGATCATGGACAAGAAGTCCGCCGACGAAATCAAGCTACGTGCAGCGTTCAAAGCCGATCCGAAAAATGCCGGGCGGCCGATCCTTGGGACGAGATCGCGAAGGCCATCAAGACGCAACAGATCATCTTCCCGAACTTGACCTACCTGGAGCGTCTGCGGGGATTCTCAGGACGCCTGGCCCAGTATGCCCGGGTTCTGGTGCGCGCGGCCGAGGAGAAGCCGAAACCGAATCAGGACGCATGCGCGAATTCCGGGATTCCGGCCTGGCCTCGCTGGAGCAACAGTTGTTTTCGACTGAGCCGATCTACAAGACTCTCGAAACGGCGCTACTCACCGATTCCTTTGGAGAAATGCAGGAAGCATTGGGCAAAGACAATCCCGACGTGAAAAAGGTCCTTCAGGGGAAGTCACCTGCCGACGCCGCCAAAGATCTCATCTCGAATACGAAGCTCGATGATGTTGCTGTCCGGAAACAACTCTATGAAGGCGGGAAAGCCGCGATCGATGCGAGTAGCGATCCTTTGATCGTCGCGATGCGGGCGATCGATCCCTCCGCTCGAACTGCGCGCAAGCAGTTCGAGGATAAGGTCGACTCCGTGGTTCGGCGGATGGCACCACCATCGCCAAGGCGCGCTTCGCGCAAAGCGGGTTCACCCAGCCACCGGACGCCACCTTCACGCTTCGTCTGAGTTACGGAGCGGTGAAGGGCTATCAGGAAAACGGAAAGCCGATTCCTTTCGTCACCAACCTCGGCGGCGCCTTCGAGCATGCCGCCGAGCATGGCAACAAGCCTCCCTATAATCTGCCCGAGAGCTGGATGAAGGCTAAAACGAACTGACCTGAAGACGCCGCTGAACTTCGTGTCCACGGCCGACATCATCGGCGGAAACTCCGGCTCGCCAACCGTGAATAAGAAAGGCGAAGTGGTGGGCATCATTTTCGATGGCAACATCGAGTCGCTTCCCTGGAACTTCGCCTATAGCGACATTCAGGGCCGGGCAGTCTCCGTCGATGCTCGAGGCATTCAGGAAGCGCTGCGGAAGATTTACGGCGCGACTGCGCTGGCCGATGAACTTGTGGGGACGAAAGCCGAGGCTGCGAAGGGATCAAAATAGACGGAATTTATTTTCGAATAGAGGGCCCGCCTTCGACGTGGGTCATTTTTTGGGCCAAAAGCTTTAAATCCGCGCCTTTCACGTAGCGCTAACGACCGCATGTTACTCTGGCCGCCAGTTTGTGTGGCAAGACGCTCGTCCCGCCGGTCGACATTCCGACGGGAACCTTCGCCTGGTTTGCCGATCCGGACGGTAACACGATTGGACTTCCGGAAGTCCGAGCTAGCCGGAATCAGGCTGGCCAGATGCTAGCGCCGTTTTGCTTAAGATTTGCTGCTGCACGGCTTCTTCAGCGGTAAAGCGCGAAATTCATCCAGATTCTTCATGTCGGGAACGCCAGGGCCGGGCCAATCTGTCCCAAATAGCGTCTTGTGAGCAATCTCGTCGAGCCGTGGAAAATATTTAAGCAAAGTCTTCGGTGGGATGCCGCTGATGTCGAGATAAACATTGGCATGACGGCGGACCAGAAAGAACGCGGTCTGCATCCACAACGGCGTCCGCCATGCGCGAGCAGAATCTTGAGTTTGGGAAAATCGACGGCGACATCGTCGACATAAATCGGGTCGCCATATTTGTTGCGCGCTCCCGGGAAAATCGATGTTCCGGTGTGAAACATTACCGGAATACCGTTAGCCTCCGCTGCGCGATAAATAATTTCGAGTTCTTTTACACCGCGCAAATAATCGTTGGGGTATAGAAGCTGGTGAGGCGGATGGATTTTTATCATCCGAATGCCGAGGCGCAGAATCTGCTCCACGTCGGCCAGCACATTCGTGGTGTGCCGCGGATGCAAGCTTCCGCACGAGAGCAGGCGCTTCGGATTTTCCTTTATAGTCCGCAATGAATTGATTTACTCCGTTGGTGAAGCCGATGACTTCCGGCGCGACGTAGTTGATGAGCATGGCGCGGTCGATGCCGCATGCATCCAGATATTTGAGGAAGGCTTTGGGCGATCGGCAGAACTCGACGATCTGGTCGAAGTTCGCCCGGTTCTTCTTCATCAATTCCAGCGCATGGGGCTTGAACATCTCCATCGGCTGGATGTGGATGTGGCAGTCAGTGATCATGCGTAGTATGCGTGACGATTCGGAGCCAGAAGAATAGCAGAGGAATTCCCTGCCCGCAGAAGCAGCGAACACTCGCCTCAGTACTTTGGATCGTTCCCATCCACTCGCGACCATGCATCGATGCCGCCGCGCATGGACTGTGCCTTGTCGAATCCCTGCTGCCGCAGCCAGACGGTCACGTTCATGGAGCGTACTCCGTGGTGGCATACCACGACGATGTGATCCTCGGGATCGAGTTCCTGGTGCGCGCGCGATGGGAAATCTCCCATCGGAATGAGCTTGCTGTTTTCGATTTGCGCGGTATCGACTTCCCACGGCTCGCGCACGTCGAGGAGCATGAATCCATCAGCCGCTTGGCGAGCTTCGCCTTTACCTCGGCGGGATTGATTTCGTAGTCCATTTTCGATACTTCTACTTGCCTTTCCATTTCGGTTGACGCTTTTCATGAATGCATGAATTCCCTCTTGAGCGTCTTCGGTTGCCATCAAATCTTCAAAATATATCTTCTCGGCGCAAGCAAAACCTTTGTCGAAGTGCATCGAGTCCCAGATGTACATGGCTTTCTTGGTGACGGCCAGCGCGGCGGGACTCAGCTTGCGCAAGTCATCAATGATCTCTCGACTGCGGCCATTTAACTTGCTCTCTGGCACAGCGCGGTTGGCCAGTCCGATCTCGGCCGCTTCATTTCCGCTGATCGTGCGTCCGGTGAGAATCAATTCCGCGGCTCGCTTCTGTCCTACAAGGGTTGCCAGCGCAGTACATGCAACCGGGGGATAACAGGCCAGCTTGATTTCGGGAAATCCCCACTGGCGCGGTTCGGAGGTGAACACCATGTCGCACACCATTGCCAATTCCGCGCCACCACCGAGACAATGACCGTGCACGTGGCCAGCGTCACCTTCTTGTGGCAATTAGTGCCCGTCACCGCATGAAACTTCGTCAGCATTTCTGGACTTTATCGGGAGTGTGCGCAGCGATATCGACGCCGGCGGAGAACGCCTTGCCCGTCCCCGCTATTACGACGACAGAAATATCCGGCCGGGCCTCAATCTCTGCCAGTGCCTGCGACAACTCTTCCATCATCGGAATGTCGATGACGTTGAGTGGCGGGTTTCTGAAGCGTGACGCGGGCGACCGGCGACGTCAAGCTCAAATGAGATGCGCGTCCAGCTTCGCGTTGGTAGATGGTGCGTCGTTCATCGTTCAGCGCTACAGATTGATCGCCGACTTGCGAACTTCGCCGATGCTGGAGAGAGGATCGCGCGCACCCTCTTTTCCGCAATCCACTTCTTTTCGTTGTCGATGATGTCGAGCAACAGTTTCTTGTCGGCGGCCGAAGGCATGAAGTCTTTCATGTGCTCTTCGTAGGCGCGTCATCCAATGGTTCGCCAGTTTCCGCGTGAAACTTCTGGCCGGCCCATTTTCCGATCGCACGATTGAACTTAATGTCCGGCGCGTACAGCTTGGGCTCGCCCGGCTTACGTAAAGCGTTCAATCGCTCGATCAGTCCCGCAACCTCATCGCGATAGAGAATGCGGTTGTAGTCATTCAGATCGTCGAGATTGGCGACGTCTCGTTCTTCGGCTCATCGTAGCGCCCCTTGATTCCCCAGACGTAAGCCCAGTGCGCCGACGAAGAATGGTCGGTGCCGAACAGATCGTACGAACTCGAAATCCACTTGTTGAGATACTTCTGAATCAGCCAGCCGGGAATGACGCCCGCTTGCACGATGCGGCGCAGGCCGTCGTTGCCCGTGCCCATGTGGAAAGCTTCTTCGCGCAGCATGTAGGACATTGACCGTCCCAGCGGAGCGAACGCCGAGTACTTCAACATCTGCAACTGAAACTTGCCATCGCGATCGACGAAGTCGGTGTAGGTGAAGAAGTCCATCCAGTTATCGACGTCGACGTTGAAAGCGCCGAGCAGACGCTTGTTCTCAAAGGCGCGGCGCTCCAGCATTTTTTGCGCTTCGACTTTTCCGGAATAACCAAAGTGATCGACCAGCAAGGCGCACATCTGCCAGCCGTGGCGCATTTCTTCGATCATGACGCGGGTAATGGCGCGGCGATCCCAATCGGTGGGAGCGTTTCGAACAGATTGCGTTGCTGCTCGACGCTGGCAAACTCGGTGTCGCCCTGGTAGACGATCATGTTCATCAGAGCATCACGCATCTGCTGCGTAGGGATCTGGCGGAGGTTCTCCCACTTGCGGCGGCCTTTGAAGTGTCCGAACTGAATCTCTTCAGTCTCGATCGCGCCGTAGAGCGTGTCGAACTTGAAGCTGGCGATGTCATCGTGATTGACGCCGATTTCTTTGCGCCAATCGTCGAACAATCCTACCCAGTCACTGAATGTTCCGATCTTCGCTACTTTTCCTGGCATAATTCCAAGACCTCTCATCCAGAGGAGGAAAGAAAGAGAGGACAATAGAATCTGCCTCGCTCTGTGTCCTGACTTGGTGTCCTTTTGTGGTTCATCTGCTGTTCATCCCATGTTCAACCACACGGTTTTCAGCTCCGTGTAGTGCTCGATTGCGTGCATGCCGAGTTCGCGGCCAAAGCCGGAACTCTTGTAGCCACCGAAAGGCAGCGACGCGTCCATCAGCCCGTAGGTGTTTATCCAGACTGTACCGGCGCGGAGCTGGCGGGAAACCTGGTGCGCTTTCTTGACGTCTTTGGTCCAGACTGCTGCGGCCAGGCCATACGGATTGTAGTTGGCGAGGGCAACTACCTGCTCGAGGTCATCAAATGACAGGGCGGCCAGCACCGGCCCGAAGATTTCTTCCCGGGCGATCTTCATTTCGTTGCGCACTTCGCCGAAGATGGTGGGCTCGAGGAAGTATCCTTTGCCCCATCGACCGAGACTCGATTGCCGCCGGCCAGCAGCTTCGCGCCTTCTTTCTTGCCAGCCTCGATGTAGCCGAGAACAGTGGACATCTGCTCCTGGCTGACGATCGCGCCCATGCGTGTCTTTGGATCGAGCGGATCAGCCGGTTGCATTTTCTTGGCCCGGGCAATCAACTTCTCGAGAAATCTCATTCTGAATTTGCTTTCGAGGAAGAGGCGCGAGCCGGCATTACACACTTCGCCTTTTCCATAGAAAATTCCGTTGATGGCTCCTTGGACGGCGCTGTCGAGATCAGAATCGGCGAATACGATATTCGGCGACTTGCCACCGAGTTCTAACGTGACCCGCTTGAGAGTGTCGGCTGCGCAGTCGCATGATTTCCTTGCCGACGGCGGTCGATCCGGTGAAGGCTATCTTGTCGATGCCGTGGTGCGCGACAATGGCTTTTCCGATCTCCGGGCCGCCTGTCACGATATTCAGGACTCCTGCTGGGAAACCGGCTTCGACCACGCTCGCCCAGTCGCAGGTGGTGAGCGGAGTCTGCTCGGCGGGCTTTAGGACGATTGTGTTTCCGCAAGCGAGCGCTGGACCCAATTTCCAGGAGGCCAGCAACAGCGGAAAATTCCACGGAATAATCAGGCCGACGACGCCAACCGGCTCTCGCAACGTATAGGTGAAAGCCTATTCGAAATTGTTGACGGTCTCCCCGTGAATTTTGGTGGCCAGCCCGCGTAATAGCGCAGAACGTCGATCACCATAGGCATGTCGACATTGCGCGACTCGAAGATGGGCTTGCCGTTGTCGAGCGTTTCCAGCTCAGCCATCTCGTCGATATTCTTCTCGACGAGATCAGCCAGGCGCCAGATCAGCTTTCCACGATCGCTCGCGGAGATTTTGCGCCATGGGCCGCCACGATCTTCGAATGCTCTTCCGGGCGGCAGCCACGGCCCGGTCAACGTCGGCCGCGGAAGCCTCAGTAATCTGGGTCAGAATTTCTCCCGTCGCCGGATTGATCGTGCCAAACTTCTTCGCGCCATCGACCCATTGCCGTCGATCAGCAGTCGGCCGGGTTTGAGATTTACTTTTGTCGCCGTCAGCATTCGTTATCCTTGATTACCTCGGCAGCCGGATCCTTAACTACCTCGACAGCTGGAATTCCGCCCGGTGGGAGGGCAAAGCCGCTCCCCACATAAACAGCGGCACTCCTTATCAACGCGTACTACTTCGCTTTGAAGACGGCGGGGCGCTTCTCTACATACGCGGCCAAGCCCTCTTTCGCATCTTCGCTCTGGAACAGCAACTGTTGATTTTCGCGCTCGACCGCGAGCGCCGATTCCATCGGAATCTCCCAGCCTGTCTGCACGGCGCGCTTGATGCGGCCCACCGCTTTCGACGCCTTGTTGGGCGGGCAGAACTGTTTGGCGTACTCCATCATGTTTTCCATGAAGTTTTCGCGCTCGAATACGTCGTTCACGATGCCAAGTTCCTGCGCCTCTTCAAACGAAAAGGTGTTCCCGGTGACCATCAGTTCGATCGCTTTACTCTTCCCTACCATGCGCGAAAGGCGTTGCGTGCCGCCCGTTCCCGGCAGAACGCCGAGGTTCACTTCCGGCAGTCCGATCTTGCCCGCATCCTTGCGGGCAATGCGGATATCGGCCGCCATGGCGATTTCCAGTCCGCCTCCGACACAGTGACCGTTGATGGCTGCGATCACGAGCTTGGGCGTGTGTTCGAGACGAAGCAGCATCTCGTTGGCATGCAGGCAGAAGTAGTATTTGAACGTTGGATCGACACTCGACAGCATCTTGATGTTTGCGCCCGCCGAGAAAAACTTGTCGCCCGCGCCAGTCAGCAGCAGCACATAGACCTCATTGTCCATGCGCGCTTTGAGGATCGCTTCGTCCAACTGGCGATTCATCTCGTAGGTATAGGTATTGGCTGGCGGATCGGACATCTCGATGATCGCCACCCCGCCATCGGTCCGATAGTTGACTAGCGGCTTGTTCGTCTCGCCCGCAGTCGGTTGCACAATTGTTGCCATTTAGGAACTCCTTGATCTAAATATCGACGACCTGAATATCAAAAGATATGAGTATCGAAATCGAACTTTGGCCCCGATCCTACCGCTCCTTGCCGCTCTTTGCGTTGTTCAAGACACCGGACAGGAAGATGTCTCCCATCTCCTGCGCCATCGCTTGCGCATCGCGTCGACCCGCGGGTTGTGCCAGGTGTAAATCCAGTTCATCATGCCGAACAAGCTCAGCACCGCGATCCGCGTTGGAAACTGAAGGCCGCCATCTCGCTTCAACTCGTCGAGCAAGCCCACACAAATCCGATAGTACTCCCGCTTGATCGTGGCTACTTCCGAACCAAATCCGATTCTTCAGGACCTCGGCTTCGTGCGACAGCACCTTCATCGCAGCCTGGTTGGCGAGGAAGTACTCGAGGTGGTTGAGAATGAAGATCCGCATGCGTTCTTCGGGATCGGTAGGCCCTGAGACGTTTTAGTCTCTGCGCAATCGTGGTGAAGGTATGTTTTTGGATCAGATACAGGAGGCGTTCTTTGGATTCGAAGTAGTAGTAAAGGCCTGCAAGGGACATGCCGGTCTCGCGCGAAAGGTCGCGCATGGACGCGCCTTCGTATCCCTTTTTGCAAAACACTTCGGTGGCGTGTGTAGAATCTCAGCCAGGCGGCGATCGTACCGCGTGGCCGGAGTCAGCGTTTTGCGGTGCCGGCCTCGTGAAACTCGTGCGGTGGTGGCAGGAATCCCCATAAGAAACCAACTATTCGAACGTTCGTTCGAATTCAGTATACCCGCTTGTGATTGTAATCACAACGAGGAATTCCTAGCTCTTGCGCTTCTTTCCGGAGTGTTCGTACGCCAAAGATAGCCATTCAAGGGCGTCGTGCAGGTCAGACCCCGAGGACATCTCAAATGTGAACCAGCGGGATTTGTCTTGCTGCATCAGTTTTATGCGGGGATCCTGTGAGAGGCGCTGCTGGACTGCAGCGCGGGGAGAGCCAAGCTTAACCGCGAGCACATTTCCACGGGTGATGCCGCGAGTACGAGGAAGTATCGCGAACATTTGATCGCGCCGGTACAGCGCATTGAATCCAAAGAAGACCCGCTGAGTCACTTTAGGCCAACTGCTCACCTCAACCGCCAGCGCCGCAGACCAGGCTTTCATCTCTTCCGAGATGGGAGGCGAACTCGGACGATTCTTCTTTTCCTGTTTCACCGGCGCCAGCGCTAGTTGCGAATGTCGGCCAGCAGTCTCTCGATTTCGGACTTCAATTCGGCCGTCAGTGGAAGGAACGGCAGTCGCGATGGTCCCCCGAAATAACCGTTCAGATCCATTGCATGCTTAAAACCGGGGACGCCGAGATCTCCAACCGCTGCGGCAGCCTTCGCGATTCGATCCTGCTTGAGACGAGCAAGTTCGTGATCGCCTTCTTTCCACGCTGCGTAAATCTCATAGCAAGCGGTCGGCGCCGGATTCGCAAAGGCAAGAATCGCTCCTACCGCACCGGCATCGAGCGAAGGCTGCAGTTTGTGAGCCGCCCCCACCAGCATCTGAAACCCAATTTCTCTCTGGCGCGTCTTCATCTTGCCCACCACCCAAACGGCGGACGAGGACGGCTTCGACGTAGTTTCGCCTGACAGAACCCCCACCGGTACCAGTTCTCCGCCGCTTTCGGGATTTGTTCCAGCCGCCACGGAGAGCATGCGCGGTGTAACCGCATCAAATGTTTCGGTAACCGTAGCCTCGCGCTTGATGTGCCGAGTACCTTCAACCATCTTGCGGACCTTCTCCACGTCCCCGCTCGATTCCTTGATGCCAATCAGGTTCGGATGTCCTGCGAGTTCGATCACCAATTCGGCAGGCATGTTGTACCCGGTGGCCTGCGGAAAGTTGTAAATGATGACCGGCAAGCGGCGAGCGATCGGCAACCGTCCGATAAAAAGCCAGCAGATTCTCAGGCGC
This sequence comes from uncultured Acidobacteriota bacterium, assembly GCA_963771765.1. Classification (GTDB taxonomy): domain Bacteria; phylum Acidobacteriota; class Terriglobia; order Terriglobales; family Acidobacteriaceae; genus Sulfotelmatobacter. Next base: position 132,491 of record CAVYUY010000031.1, on the reverse strand, counting down.
CATTTGCTTCTTGTAATAGTGCGGCGTGCGCACCATGGCGACATCGTAGCCCAGCCCCGCGGCATATTCAGTAAGGCGTAACGTCTCGACGGCCGATTCAACTCCTGTTCCGGCGATCAGCACCTTGTTCGGAGCCGCGGCCTGGCGTGCCGCCTTTAGGACGTCGCGCTGCTCCTGATCGGAGAGCATGATCGCCTCTCCGGTCGATCCCAGCACAACGATGCCCGCCACGGGAGTGCGCGAGTACCGTTCTACGTTCGATTCAAGCTTTTTAAAGTAGACGTTGCCGTCGGGATAGAACGGCGTCGTGATAGGCGGAAATATGCCGGAGAGCAGCATACGTTTAGCTTACCAGTTCGCACTTACCTCCGCGCGGTGGCGGTTCTCATCCGCCGGAGTTGGAAGATCATTTCGGTAGCGGCCAAAGGTACAACCCAACACGCCCAGGCAATCGTGATGCTGCGGTCGTTTTCCGGCTGCAGGCGGGACGTAGGTCCGTAATCGCTCAAAACGCGAAAAGTCACGAATGCGAAAGTAACCACGTAGGCGCGAATCATCCACTCCTTGTGCAATGCCACAAGCCGCTTGCGAATCGCAATGTACGCCATCAGGGTCGTGACCAGCCACGCCGCAGCCAATCCCATGAGCCCAACGGCAAAAGCCCATCCGAAGGTCGTAGTCACGGAGAGGCCGACCGCTCCAGTGATGCCCATCGCGACGCCCAGAAGAAACAGGCGACCCGTCCAGCGATGGATCGAAAGGTGTTTCTGCCGAAGACCCGTCCAGAACTGCCATGGTCCGGTCAACAACGCGAGTGTTCCACCGTTGATATGCAGAAAGAGCCATCCGCGCCGGGTCCAATACACATCAAACGAAGCCGCATCGTAATGACGGTAGTAGAACAGGACGTACTTGATTACAAAACCGATTGCAAGAGTTCCGATACCGGCCCAGACCAGAATCATGAGGGTAGTTCTTGCTCTCTTCTTTTTGCTGGACCAGCCCCAGCGGGTACGGAAATTGAAGCGTGCGCCATCGTCGCCTCCCCAAGCGTAGTCAACGGCTGCGGAATGCTAGCACGGGGCGGAGTTTTCGTGGGAATTGCAATTGAAAGCGGTCGATCGCAGGCGAACGATAAACCGAGGGCGCAGCGAACGCACTGGGATTATCGTGCTGCCTCAATGCGGCTGTCGTGAAAGCCTGCACGATCGCGACACGTTTTCGCCAGGAGATGCGGCGCGCGTGGAATCACGTCCACGAAGAACCGTACCGATTGCTTCTGGATTTAACTCTGTGCGTGGGCCCGTTCGGCATGCAGATGCTGCAGCGCTTTCACGTTGATTTCTCCACGTTGCAGAGCCTCGATCCCCTCGGCTGCGGCGCGAGCAGCCGCCAGGGTTGTAATCGTGGGAATTCGTGCCATTACGGCCGCGCGGCGGATCGCTTTCTCGTCAAACCATGGCTCCTGCCCGGTCGGAGTGTTGACGACCAATTGGATGCGCTGTCCCTTGATGAAGTCGACGACGTTTGGCCTGCCTTCTTTCACCTTGTAAACGCGCTCCACATTCATGCCCGCAGCTTCGATCACGTCGGCTGTGCCCGCGGTGGCGACGAGTTTGAATCCCATGTCGACAAACTTGCGGGCGACGGTTGCCACGTGCCGCTTGTCGTGATCAGTCACGCTGATGAACACCGCACCCTGGGTTGGCAGCTTTTGTCCGGCTGCCAGTTGGGCTTTTGCGAATGCTTCGCCGAAGTTGTCGGCAACGCCCATCACTTCGCCCGTCGACTTCATCTCTGGACCCAGCACAGTATCGACGCCCGGGAATTTGTTCCACGGGAATACCGGGGACTTCACGTAGTAGCAGCTTCCCGTATCGAGGTCGGCGCGGCGCGCAATAAACTCCGGCAAGAATTCGCGCAGCTTGCGCCCCGTCATGAGACGCGCCGCGATCTTCGCCATTGGGATCCCTGTCGCCTTGGAAACGAACGGAACCGTCCGAGAAGCCCGTGGATTCACTTCGAGAACATAGACCTTGCCACCACCCTCGGTCGTCGCGCCGTCATCTTTGCGCGGGATGGCAAACTGGATGTTCATCAGTCCGACGACCTTCAACGCTTTCGCCAGCCTGAACGTGTACTCGCGCATGCGCTCGAGCAAGTGCTGCGGGATATCGACTGCCGGCAGCACGCACGACGAGTCGCCGGAGTGAATGCCAGCCTCTTCGATGTGCTGCATGATTCCGCCGATTACCACGTCTTCCCCGTCAGAGAGCGCGTCGACATCGACTTCAATGGCGTCTTCCAGGAAGTGGTCGATCAGCACCGGACGATCGTGCGAATACTCGACCGCCTCTTTCATGTAGCGAACGATCGATTGCTTCGTCGTACGCGATCACCATGGCGCGCCCGCCGAGCACATACGAAGGCCGCACCAGCACTGGGTATCCGATCTGCTTTGCACCCTCGACCGCTTCTTCGATCGAGGTCGCCATCGCACCGGGTGCTTGGGGAATCTCAAGATCTTCGAGCAGTTTGTTGAACTGTTTGCGGTCTTCCGCCAGATCGATCGATTCAGGAGAGGTACCGATGATCTTGACGCCGGCTTCCTTCAGAGGCAGTGCGAGGTTCAACGGCGTTTGGCCGCCGAACTGCACGATCACGCCCACTGGCGCGCCTTTCGAGGTCTCGTGCTGGTAGATCGCCCACACGTCTTCGAAAGTAAGAGGTTCAAAGTACAGGCGGTCGCTGGTGTCGTAGTCGGTCGAGACAGTCTCGGGATTGCAGTTGATCATGATCGTCTCGTACCCGTCGTCGCGCAACGCGAACGAGGCGTGGCAGCAGCAGTAATCGAATTCAATTCCCTGCCCGATGCGATTGGGTCCGCTGCCCAGGATGATCACTTTCTTCTTGGTGGTGGGCTCCGCTTCGTCCTCATCTTCATAAGTCGAGTAGAGATAGGGCGTGAAGCTTTCAAATTCCGCGGCGCAGGTGTCGACCCGCTTGTACACCGGCATGATGCCGTACTTCTTGCGCAGGTGCCGAACTTTCTCTTGCCCCCTCGAGTCGCCACACTTGAGCCAGCCGTCCGTCGGAGAATCCCATGCGCTTGGTTTCGCGCAACACGGCCGCGGGATCGACTCCATCGGATGCTTTTCCAACTCAAGCTGCTGGTCGTTGATTTCCTTGAGTTGATACAGGAACCACGGATCCATCGAAGTCATCTTCGCGATCTGCTTCACCGTGTGTCCTTGCCGAAGCGCGTATTGGACGTATGCCAAGTCGCTCGGGATGCGGCGTGACCAGGCGCTGCGTCAGGATCTTCGGCTCGATCCTGTCCGCAGCCGACTTTCCTTCCGGTATCGAGCGAGCGGATGCCCTTCATCAGCGCTTCTTTGAACGTGCGGCCGATGGCCATCACTTCGCCGACCGATTTCATCTGCGGGCCGAGCGTGTCGTCGGCGCCGGGAAATTTCTCGAACTGCCACTTCGGAATCTTTACGACCACGTAGTCGAGCGTCGGCTCGAAGCAGGCCGGAGTCTTGCGCGTGATGTCGTTGGGAATCTCGTCGAGCGTATAGCCCACTGCAAGTTTCGCGGCAATCTTCGCGATCGGAAACCCTGTGGCTTTCGAAGCCAGTGCGGACGACCGCGAGACGCGCGGATTCATCTCGATCACGACCATGCGTCCGGTCTCGGGATTCACGCCAAACTGAATGTTCGATCCGCCGGTATCAACGCCGATTTCGCGGATCACGGCTATCGAGGCATCGCGCATGGCCTGATATTCGCGGTCGGTGAGCGTTTGCGCCGGGGCGACGGTGATCGAGTCGCCGGTGTGCACGCCCATGGGATCGAAGTTCTCGATCGAGCAGATGATGATGACGTTGTCTTTGGTGTCGCGCATCACCTCAAGTTCGAATTCTTTCCATCCGAGCACGGACTCTTCGATCAGCGCTTCGTGCACCGGAGAGAGATCCAGGCCGCGGGTCAACACCTCGCCCATTTCTTCGCGGTTATAGGCAATGCCGCCGCCCGTGCCGCCCAAGGTGAATGACGGCCGGACGATGACCGGAAATCCGATTTTCCCCGCAAACTCGATGCCGTCTTTCGTGTTGTTCACCAGCGCCGACTTGGGTACGTCGAGCCCGATCTTCTGCATCGCATCTTTGAAGAAGAGGCGGTCTTCGGCTTTCTTGATGGCCGCGACATTCGCGCCGATCAGCGTCGCGTTGTACTTTTCCAGCACGCCGCCGTCAGAAAGTTCGATCGCCAGATTCAGAGCGGTCTGTCCACCGACCGTGGGCAGCACTGCAAAACCGGCGCCCGGAGACATCTCGCGCTCGATGCGGATGATCTCTTCCAGATATTCGAGGGTGAGCGGCTCGATGTAAGTGCGGTCCGCCGACTCGGGATCGGTCATGATGGTGGCCGGGTTCGAGTTCGCCAGCACCACTTCGTAGCCCTCAGACTTGAGCGCCTTGCAGGCCTGCGTGCCGGAGTAATCGAACTCCGCGGATTGCCCGATGACGATGGGCCCGGAGCCGAGGACGAGGATTTTCGAGATGTCAGTGCGTTTAGGCATTTAGCAGTCTGTTCCTTGCTTCCGACGACGGTCTCATACGCGATCGATCTGTTGGTCATTTACCGATCAAGGTTGATCGGCTCGATCGGGCGCACGCCACAGTCGTTGCCGTTTGAACAACGCCTCTGTCGACTGTCGATATTTCTTGAAGGTGCGATCCCTTCGGAGCGATCGGATCCATCACGTCAATTGGAGGACCGGATCTCCACGAACCGAAGTCGGTGAAGCTCCGGCAGAAGCTTCGAATCTGGTGATCCGCAGAAGTCCCTTCTGTCACATCTCGAGCGATGTTCGTCTTCTCAATGACTTCGGCTAAGCGATCTGCTCGAATCGAAACTCGCCAGTCAAATCTTTGCTCGTGATCGCGGCTCGCCTTGCTGGCCTGAACGTCAGGCCGAAGCTTGCGACTCGCGCGCCTTAGCCTTGAATTGGATAGCCGCCGAGCCTGTGCGCAGGCATCCATCGGAAGTTCTGCGACTGCCGAAGATGCATGCGTAATGCGAAGCATTCAAGCGAACATGAACCGTCATGTGCGAGCGTCGTCTTCACCCTTTCCACTCCTCCATCATCTTCGTGAACTCTTTGAACAGATAATGCGAGTCGTGCGGACCTGGCGCGGCTTCCGGGTGATACTGCACGCTGAACAGCGGCAGGTTTCTGTGCCGCAGGCCTTCGAGCGTCTGATCGTTCAAGTCGACGTGCGTTAATTCCACTTCGCTGTCGGCAAGCGAATCGGGATCGACCGCGAAGTTATGGTTGTGCGCCGTGATCTCGATCTTCCCGGTCTTCAACTGCTTCACCGGATGATTCCCGCCGTGGTGCCCGAACTTCAGCTTGAACGTTTTGCCGCCCAGCGCGATGCCCGTCAGTTGATGGCCGAGGCAGATTCCGAAGATCGGCTGCCGTCCCATCAGCCTGCGAATCGAATCGACGGCGTACGTACATGGCTCCGGATCGCCCGGACCGTTCGACAGAAAAACTCCATCCGGCTTCAGCGCCAGCACATCCTCCGCCGGAGTCTGCGCGGGGACGACCGTCACCTTGCAACCTTCACCGCGCAGCTTGCGCAAAATATTCTGCTTGATGCCGAAGTCGTAAGCGACCACATGGAATCGCGGCGGCTCATCTTTCACTCCAACCACGGCCACCGGCTCGTGCGAACGCTCGCCGACTTCCCACACATACGGACGCTTGGTGCTGACTTCCTTCGCCAGATCCATTCCGTCCATCTTAGGAATCGATCGGGCTTTCGCGATGAGCTTGTCCGCATCGCTCTCGATGGTCGAAACTACGCCGCGCATCACGCCGTGATCGCGCAGATGGCGCACCAGCGCCCGCGTGTCGATATCCGACAGCACCGGCACTTTGAATTGCTCCAGATATTCCTCGGCCACTTGCTGCGAGCGCCAGTTCGAGCTCACGCGCGAGAACTCGCGCACGATCAGGCCTTCGATCCACGGACGCGTGGCTTCGTTGTCTTCCTGGTTGGTGCCGTAATTTCCGATTTCGGGATTCGTCAGAACGACGATCTGTCCGGAGTAGGAAGGATCGGTGAAAATTTCCTGGTATCCGGTGATGGAAGTATTAAAAACGACTTCGCCGTAGCATTCGCCTTTGGCGCCGTAGCCTTTGCCTCGGAAGACTCTGCCGTCTTCCAGCGCAAGGATAGCTTGCATTCTCGCTCCGGTGAGTGGATTTTACGAATCTTATCAGGGAATTCCGCGCCGACCAAGGGCGGAACGCACTTCAGCTGAGGAAATCTCGACCAAAATTCGACGATGTTCGATCGAAACGAGCGATTCTCAGCGCCATAGCTAGCGCACGCGTCCCAGCTTATCCATGGGCCAGTATCCGAACACGGCCTTGCCATAGATGAAGCTCTGATTCACCGGGCCGAAGTCGCGGCTGTCGTTCGACATCGACCGGTGATCGCCGAGAACAAAATAACTGCTCGGGGGGACGATCTGGTCATCATAACTGCGCGTGTCCACATACTCGGCCGGGACATAAGACTCGTCGAGGGCTTTGCCGTTCACGTAGACCTGACCGCCATCGATTCGAATATGGTCGCCCGCCATCCCGATGACTCGCTTGATGTAGCTCTTCGATGGGTCGCGAGGATATTTGAAAACCACGATGTCACCGCGCTCGATCGGTTCCAGCCGGTAGACGAACTTGTTCACGAAGATCCGTTCCTGATCTTCAAGCGAAGGCATCATGCTGGTGCCCTCTACCTTTACCGGCTGGTAGAGGAAAATGATGATGAAAGCAGAAATCGCGACGGAAATGACTAGATCCCGCAACCACACGCCAAAGCCGCTTCGGGTCGGGACCGCAGTCGCTCTTGCTGCGGACGGCGCAACGGTGCTCGGCGTCAGCGCCTCAACCTCGCCTGCGGAATCTGGGCCTTGCAATGCGTCCGGCATGAATCTCTATTGTATACAGAACCCGTACAGGGCAGGACGGGTTGTATTCGCAGATGCCCGCTCGGCGCAAAAGCCTTGCTGCGCGGGAAATCGCCACGTACCGGGTTACAATAGACATACTTTTGGGGGGATTGAATGATGAACCTCTTGCAGAACAAGTTGCTCCACCGGGCACTAGCCTTGGCTTTCCTGTTTCTTGTGACTTTGACGGTTTCGGCCCAATGGGCCAACCCGCAGGAGGAAGGCGGCGTTCCCGCCTACAATGCGGGGCCTCCGCCCAAGGGGACGAAACTTCCTCCGCTCCTGACTAAAGCCGATCTCTGGGGACCTGACGCGCAGTACGCGTATCAGACGCACGCTTACGAACTGGCGGCGAAGATCCCGGCCGTGCTTCATCAACAGCCCTGCTATTGCTATTGCGACCGGATGGGCCACAACAGCCTGCACAGTTGCTATGAGAACACTCACGGAGCGCAGTGCTCAACCTGTTTGAAAGAGCTCTACTACTCGTACCAGCAAACCCAAAAAGGCAAGACTCCGGCTCAGATCCGCGCTGGAATTATGAAGGGCGAGTGGAAGCAGATCGATCTGAACTCTGCTGCCACCATCAACTAGGAAGCTCGAAAACCAGCGGTTGCGGACTTTTTTGACGCCCGCAGGGCACAGCGCTCGGGAGTGCATCGTGCGAACTGGACCTGCACCCGCCCTTTGAGTAATACTTTACTGCTCAGTCAGGAACACGAAGGCAAGGAGTTCCCCATTACCAAGAGCACAGGAAGAGTTTTACACATGGCTCAGAAATCTACTCCGAAGAAGGCTGTAGCGGAGGATCCTCGCTATACACAGGCTCTGCAGAGTTACGAGTCTGGCCTGCGCTTCATGCAGGAGCACAAGTTCGACAAAGCGAAGCCGCATTTCCAGAAGGTGCTGGCTGGACCGACCAAGGAATTAGTGGATCGCGCGAATGTCCATCTCAACATTTGCAATCAGCATCTGGAGCGCTCGGCGGCCACTCAATTCAAGTCGCCGGAAGAGCACTTTGACTATGCCGTCTCGCTGATGAACGTGGGCGACTACGTAACCGCGCGCGAGCACCTCGACAAATTACTCAAGCAGAACTCCAAAACCGACTTTGTGGTCTATGGCCTGGCAGCGTTGGACTGCCTGACCGGCCACGTTGAAGATTCACTGCGACGTTTGGATGAAGCGCTGAAATTGAATGCCGCCTTGCGCTTTCAGGCACGCAACGATTCCGACTTTCAGAATCTGGCTGAGGATCCTCGCTTCACGGAACTCCTTTACCCGGATCCCGGAGCTGATGACGAGTCTTCCGAGAGCACCATGGGCGACGAGGAAGCGCTGTAGTTCGTCAGGATAGTCCCGATGGAAACCAAAACCACCGAGGCCGGTTTGCCGCAGGAGTCCGCCTCTACGAGCGGTTTCCGGGTCGTCGCCATCGGTGGCGGCACCGGTCTTTCCACTCTTCTGAAAGGCCTGAAGCGGTTCGTTGGACCCTCGGACCCTTCGTGCGACCGGAACGATACGCTCCTGATCCGTGATCTTTCCGCCGTGGTGACCGTCAGTGACGATGGCGGCTCCAGCGGACGCCTCCGCAAAGAACTCAACATGCTTCCGCCGGGCGACATCCGCAATTGCATTGTTGCCTTGAGTGAGGACGAAGCTTTGCTGTCGAGGCTTTTTCGTCATCGCTTCGACAAAGGCTCCGGCCTCGAGGGGCACAGCTTCGGCAACCTCTTCCTCGCGGCCCTCACTTCACTCACTTCCGATTTCTCTGAAGCAGTGCGCTTGTCCTCGGAAATCCTTTTGACGCGCGGCCACATTTATCCAGCCACCACTTCCAACATCGAACTTGAGGCGCTAATGGAAGACGGCACACGGGTGCGCGGTGAAACGAAAATCACTGCAAGCAAGGGACGCATTCGGGAACTGTCTCTCATCCCGCCCGGGTGTAGGACCTATGCCGCAAACGCTGGAAGCCATCGCCAAGGCGGACCTGATCACGATCGGGCCGGGATCGCTCTTCACCAGCCTGATTCCCAATCTTCTGGTTCGGGGCATTGCGCAGGCCATCGTCGAATCCTCGGCGACCAAGGTGTACATCTGCAACCTGATGACGCAGGCGAACGAGAGTCTTGATCTGACCGCGGCCGACCACATTCGCGCCCTGAATCGACATGCACAAGAACAGCTTTTCGACTACGCGCTGCTCAATCACACGCCAGTCTCCGAAGAGATGAAAACGAAATACGCGCAGGAAGGTGCGTGCCAGATCGTGAATGATCTCGATGCCATCGAGGCATTAGGTGTCGTACCGGTCCTCGGTGACTATTTGGAAGATGCCGGAGTCGCCCGCCACAACACGGCGCGAGTGGCCCGCGACCTGATGCAACTCACTTCGGAGCAACCGCGAGAAAATCGTTAAGAAATGGTTCTTGTCATTCCGATCTAAATCGAGAAATCTGCTCAGCTCTTGTCATTCCAACCTAAAGCGAAGAGTCTCTCACCTCTTGTCATTCCGAGCGGAGCGAGGAATCCGCTGTTTCCTGCGCCGCCACCGAAGTTTGTCGCTCCGCCGATGATTCCTGTATCGTGAGTTTCCGAACCATGCGCTCTGCCCTAGTCATCGCACTTCTATTGCTGGCCGCAACCCTAGCCCTGTCCCAGACCGGTCCTGAGCAGGGCGGCCACGAAATCGAAGCCTGGGTGGGCGGCGGACACTCCGTGAGCGGTGGGCGCGGCAATACCGGCGCGATGAATGCCGGCCTGCGCTATGGTTGGGTCATTACCGGTCCGCATCTTCCCTCATTCCTGCGCGGCCGTTTTGAATATGCGGTTGATGCGGTCCCTTTGTTTCTCATCTTCCAGCCAGCGAACACCGCCTATGGCGTAGGCTTCGATCCGCTCGGATTGAAATGGAATTTCGAGCGCCATGGCCGCTTCTCGCCCTACCTGGAACTCACGGGCGGCACCGTCTTCACCAACCACGATGTCCCGACCGGCACGAATACCGTCAATTTCATGGATCAGGCCGCTCTCGGCATGCACATCCTCGGCGAGAAGCACAATGTAAGTCTCGAGTTGCGTTACATGCACATCTCAAATGCGGGACTGGCGACTCCAAATCCCGGCGTCAATACCGTACAAGTCCGGCTGGGAATAGGACGGTTCTTCGCCAGGCATTAACTCTCTGAATTTCTGTGGTTCCCTGCGTCCTTTGTGTTTGAAGGTTTTTTGCTATCCTCATCCGTTATGTCAACGCTCGTCGAATGTGTCCCGAATTTCTCAGAAGGCCGTGACAAGGCCAAAGTTGACGCCATTGTGGACGCAATGAAGATGCCCGGCGTCTTCCTTTTGGATCGCGAAATGGATTTCGACCACAACCGGTGTGTCATCACGCTGGTCGGCGAGCGCGAAGCCCTCCAGGAAGCCGCAATCCGCGGCGTAGGCAAGGCCTCGGAACTAATCGATCTCAATACACACGAAGGCGCTCACCCGCGCATGGGCGCTGCGGATGTCGTTCCGTTTATTCCGATCGATGGCGTCACCATCGAAGATTGCGTCGCCATGGCCAACCACGTTGGCGCAGAAATCTGGAAGCGATATCAAATCCCTGTTTATTTATACGAAGCAGCGGCGCGCACGCCCGAACGCCAGGGACTTGAGAATATCCGCCGCGGCCAGTTCGAGGGCATCCGTGCTGAGATCGCAACCAATCCCGCTCGTCGTCCGGACTTTGGAGAATCTCGCGTCCATCCCACGGCCGGTGCGACCGTCGTGGGCGCGCGCAAATTCCTGATCGCCTACAACGTCTTTCTCAATTCAACCGACGTCGACATCGCAAAGAAGATTGCCAAAGCCGTGCGCTTTTCCAGCGGCGGAATGCGGTTCGTGAAGGGTGCCGGATTTCTGGTGCGCGGCCTGGCACAGGTATCGATGAATCTCACCGACTTCGAACAAACCCCGGTGCACCGCGTATACGAAATGGTGAAGCGCGAGGCAGCCAGGTACGGCGTCATGCCCTTGTCCAGTGAGATCGTCGGATTGATTCCGAAAAAATCCCTGGAGCAGGCGGCCGAATGGTTTCTTCAGGTCGAGAACTTCGACTCTTCCCTGATTTTGGAAAATCGTTTGGCTGCGGTCATGGGCGGCAAGATGGCAGTCGGCGGTTTGCGCGCGGGAGTCGAGCCCTTCATTGAGCAGTTGGCCGCCCCCACCGCAACTCCTGGAGGAGGCAGTGCGGCGGCCGCGGCAGGAGCTATGGCCGCGGGACTCGCCGTCATGGTTGCATCGATGTCACGCGGGAAAAAGGCTTACGTGCAATTCGAGACGCAATTGAGCTCGGCGATCGCACGCCTGACCCCTCTTCGCGAGGAATTGAAAGCGGCCATCGACGCCGATGCCGAGTCCTACAAAGCGGTCATGCAGGCATACAAATCAGCCCGCACGTCCGCTGACGCCCACGCCGGGGACGCTTTAATCGACACAGCTCTCAAGGGCGCAACCGCGGTGCCCCTGGGCGTCGCCGAAAAAGCCCACGAAGTCTCCCGAATCGCAGCCTCGTTGATCCCCATTACCAATCCGAATATGAAGTCAGACCTGACCACATCGTTAGCGCTGGCCAAGGCAGCTATCGAGGGCGCGATGGCCAATGTCGAGATCAATCTTTCCTCCCTCAAGGATGTCGCTTTCGCCGACCAAATCCAACAACGTATCGCCGCTGCAAGACCCTAAACAGTTTGTTGATAAGTTCTACCTAAATATCTGAACAGCGGACCATTCTGAGAGTGCCAGTCCACGCTAGCATGCGACGTCTTTGAGACGGCCATCGTCGTCTCCAACTAGTCAACGGTGCTTGTACCTTTGTTTGCGTGGTTTGGGATGCAAGTAAAATAGAATGGAACGATCCAATAACGACAGGGATCGATTGCGCATCCAACCGAGAGTATCTGCATTCTTTCCCGTATCCGCGAATTCGAGGCGTTATGAAACTTCTAAAGACATTTCTGATTGCGTTACTTTTAGTCGGCATGGCCAACGCTATGCCGCTGAATTCTTCTGCCCGATCCTGCGTCCCTGCCGATCTGCTGCAGTTGATTTCGGTGGACTATCGCGCTCTTAAGGACTCCCAGACGGCGATGGCCCTCAAGCAGCAGATGATGCCCGATAACATCAAGCAGTTCGAGGCGGCACTCAAAGGCATCGGACTAGATCCTGAAAAAGATGTCGACACTCTCACATTCGCTTCTTTTCGCTCCGGCAAACAAGGCGTGAAAACAGTTGGCGTTGCCAGCGGCCCCTTCAACATGAAGGCAGTATTGAAAAAGATGAAGTTGCAAAAGTACGTTCCCAAGAAATACGGAAGCGCCGAGATTTATCCGATGGATGGCGGCTTCGTCATGAGCTTTCTCGACGACAGTTCCCTGCTGTTCGGCGACTCCACCTCAGTGAAGGTTGCGCTGGACACGAAGGACGGCCAGATCATGGGAATGGATTCAAACGGCACGATGGCCGATATGATGACGGATGTCGATTCGGCGCCGGTCTGGAGCATTCTCGACCAGCAAGGCACCCAGAACGCCCTGCATTCAGCGATGGGCGATGCGTCCAAGATCGCGGACTACGACAGCATCAAGAAGCGCCTGCTGGGATCGCGTTACGCTATGAACTTCAGCAGCGGCGTCAACTTCGACATGACAGTCGTCACTTCCGACACTACCACCGCTTCCTCCGTCTCTTCGTTGCTGAAGGGATACATGCTTTATAAGAAACTGAGCGCAACGCCCGCGGAGAAGGTCGCGGTCGAAAATACCTCTGTCGATTCCGACGGCGCCAATGTTCACGTCGGATTCAAAGCCAACGACCAGCAGTTCCAATCGCTCATGCACTCGGAGTTGTTCGCGGCCGTAACGCACTAGCTGGACCTTGACTGAATTGAAAGCGCGGAAATCTGCCATCAAATTTCCGCGCTTTCCTTTTCCAGTAGATTGCTTAGTCCAGCCAGTCGACTTCCAGGCAGCCAAGCGTGAAGGCATACGGAAATCCTCCCGGATCGCCCGCCTTCCGATACCCACCGTCGAAGAATACAAACATCTTCTTCGCGTCCCGCTCAGAGTATCTAAAACAAGGTTTCCACGGACCGGCGTGCCAACCGCACTCCGCAGCCGTCATGATTTGGGTACGGCTGCTCCAATCGCTGAAATTGGGCGATGGCGTACTTGCGCGGCACCACCAAAGACCTGTGGCTTCGGGCGCGGGCGTCTTTCCAAGCCACACCTTGGAGAAGATCGCTTCATAGCCTGTGTCTGTGGCGAGGATGCAAAAGTCGAAAAGCTTCTCATCTGCCGGCGCGAATATTCGAGGCTCTCCCCAATGCACCCCGTCTTCGCTCTCGGTGTATCCCTGCACCAGATAGTCTTCGTGGTTAGAACCGGCGACGTACCACATCCGCCATTTGTCGTCTTCATAGACCACGTTCGGTTCGTATACGCTTCCGTGTTCCCAGGCTTCGCACGCCACGAACACGGGGCTGGATTGGTCCACCCACTCGTCCCCGCTCCATTCGAGGTAGCCGATGGCATAAGGCCCCCACGGATTTTCGGGCGCCCCCGCGTAGTAGATCCGCTCGACCCAAGCTTGGCGCCGGGCATCAAAGCCGCGCGCATACGCGGGACAGTGACGCCCTCCTTTCAGGTCCCATGGTTTGCTGAGTGCGTGCCCTGCTAGCGAAACAACGGCATGTGCATCGGCTTCGCCTGAGGTCAGCGTCCATCCTTCGGACGACAGCGGCGATCCTGCGGGTAAAGACGCGCTGAAGAGTTCGATGCCTTCATACCCTTTGGCTTCGCCGGCCATATACATCCACCAGCGGTCGCCGCGCTTTGCAAGGGTTGCATCTGTGAATTCGATCGCATTGGCGAATGGCGCAAAACCATCAGCTGGATCAAAAATCTTTTTCTCAGTTGCCCGAAATCGTCGTGCCTGTGCGGTCGTGATGGTCCTGTCTCCCGAATTCGATCTTCCTTACCGTTTGGCGCGTTCGGCTCTGCGTCGCTGCACCCACCCTTCTTTCACAACCTGCTGCGCTCGTCCCAGAGCCAAAGAATCTGGCGGGACATCGGTCGTGATGCACGACGCCGCGGCAACGTAGGCGCCCTTGCCGACGCGAATCGGCGCGATCAACGTGCTGTCGCTGCCGATAAACACGTCGTCCTCGATGATTGTCTTGTGCTTCAGCGTGCCGTCGTAATTGCAGGTAATCGTTCCCGCACCAATGTTGACCCCGGTGCCGATCTCCGCATCGCCGAGGTAGGTCAAGTGGTTGGCCTTTGATCCCTTGCCCAGCTTGATTTTCTTGGTCTCCACAAAATTGCCTACGTGGGCTTCCTCTCCGATTTCGCTGCCGGGCCGAAGATGCGAATACGGACCAAGCGTGGCACGAGCGCCGATCTTCGACTTCTCCGTGACGCAGCCCGGACGTAAGAGAACTCCATCGCCGATCTCTGTGTCGAGAATTACGCAATACGATCGCACGCGGCATCCAGAACCGATCTTCGTAACTCCCAGCAATTGCACGAACGGTTCGATGACTGTGTCCGGATCAACCACGACGTCGGCATCGATGACGCACGTGTCAGGATAAAAAATGGTAACGCCCGACGCCATCAACTGACGGCACTTTTCCAGCCGCATCTTGCGATCAATGTCCGACAATTCCGCCCGCGTATTCCCGCCAAGAACCTCGCTTGGCGTCGCAGTCTTCCAGACCACCACGCGCCGCCGCGCTTTCCGTAGGACTGCAGCCATATCCGTCAGGTAGTACTCGCGATGCGCATTGTCGGTAGACAGGTTGTCGATGTTGTCGAACAGGTCTTTGACCGAGAACACATAGAATCCGGAATTGATCTCGCGGATCTTCTTCTGTGCCGGGCTCGCCGCCTTCTCTTCGACGATCCCTTGAACTTCGGCGCTGCTCCGCCCCTTCCGCAACACTCGACCATACCCTGCCGGATTCTCGAGATCCGCGCTGAGCAGCGTCATGGCAGCTTCCTCGGCCAAATGAAAATCCCGCAACTGGCCGATCGTTTCGGGAGTGATCAACGGCGCATCCCCTGACAACACGATCACGTGGTCGTATGCGCTCGAGTGCCTTCCGCGCGACCATCAGCGCATGCCCGGTTCCGCGCTGCTGTTCCTGCAGCACAAAGTTCACATTCAAGTGGGCCATCGCGGACTTCACGCGATCGGCCTCATGTCCGACAATGGTGTAGATATCTTTGGCCGGAACGACCTTCAATGCGGCCCGGATCACATGCTCCAGTAGCAGTCTTGCCGCTCACCTCGTGCAGCACCTTGGGAAGTTGCGATTTCAATCTGGTTCCCTTGCCGGCAGCCATAATCGCGACTGCGACGCGTGGATCCGTGCCGGACTTTGGGGATGGGGAGAGACGGCCTTTCGATTTCTTCATTCAGCCTCAATATAACGCGCACAACAATCGGCGCATTTTGATCGTCGGGTGGCGCAGAACAAGTTCGTCAATGTCAGAGCGAAGAGCAGGCTTACAGTCCCAACCCGCCGTCCACAGCCAGGATCTGACCAGTAATGAACTGCGGCGCGGTCGCGAAAAACAAAACCGCCTCGCCAATCTCGTCACCTTGGCCGTTCCGTCGCATCGGAGTCTCCTTCGCCATTTTCCGCATGAACGACGCAGCCGCCTTTTCACCAAGATCGATCATCCCGGGTGCGACTGCGTTCACTGCGATCTCCGGAGCAAGTGCCTTCGCCATGACTTTCGTGAGCATATGGAGCGCGGCTTTAGAGGAGCAATAGTGTGCATGTGTCGCCCAGGGCCTCAACCCGCCGAGCGACCCCATGTTGATGATTTTCGCCTCGATCGGCCCAGAGCCTTTCCCGCGATTGCGTCTCATCCATTTCAAAGCTTCTCGCGACACCAGGAACGGCCCTCTCGCGTTCGATGCAAAGATCCCGTCCCACTGACGGACCGTCAATTTTTCAAACTCGGCGGTTTCATAGTTGGCGGCATTGTTAACCAGAATATCGATCCGGCCCAATTCGCGCCCAGCATCCTTCATCATTGCCCTCACGCTGGCTTCGTCCGTGATGTCGCACTGTAGGGCGAAGGAACGCACCCCAAAGCTCGAAATGTCGACGATTGTTTCGCGGGCCTGGCGCGCCGAATTTCTGTACGTGATCGCCACGTCGGCGCCAGCTTTCGCCAAGGCCAGAGCGGATGCGCGTCCTAAACGCCGCGCCGCGCCGGTCACCAGCGCGGTCTTACCCTTTAGAGGCTTTGCAGACGCATCTTGCATCCTGCGATTCTACCGTTTGAGAGTCGCGTGTGGCGCATCTTCTGCCGTGAATATGCACCCTCCTGTGATTGCGGGTCTCGTCCGGCATTCAGCTTTCAGGCACGAGTTCCTCAAGGAGCACGACCAATCGCTCTTTTTCACGCCCCTTAGGAATCACTGCGGCAGCCTGATTGGTGGACTCCGGGTTGAGTTTCGCAGGATCGCCGACCAACACGACAATCAGCACGGGACGGATTCGCTTCAGCGCGCCGGCGATAAGAGCGATCTCGGAGCCATCCCCGTTCAGGTCGAGAACCACCACATCGACCCTGGCACGTTCGAACTGCAGAACGCCAGCGTGGCCACTGCCGCAACTGAACACGACCCAACCGTGTTCCTTCAGCAAGGAGCATCGCAGGTTCAATGCCACTGGATCAGTACCAATACAAAGAACGGATCTACTGTGTCGAGCGATCACCGGCCCCCCCCGGCCCAGTTCGCGCACAACCCCGGGCACCGTACGACTAGTTCGTACCGCCCTGATACCAGAAACTACTCTTACGCGCAGTGATCGTAATCACGGGCAGCGAGCCATATTCCCCCAAATCGGTTCCCCGGACACAGGATCCTCTTCCGCATCATCACTTGGCGCTGGAAAGAAATCCTTTACCCGCGCTAGAATCTCTGCCGCATGCCAGATCCCCGGAGCGTCGTCCTGTACTCGCGCAAAGGATGCCATCTCTGTGAAGTCGTCAAAGAAAGTCTTTCCAAGCTTTCGCGCCGAGGCGGATTTACCTGGCACGAAATTGATGTGGACGGCGATTCCGACCTCCGCCGCCAGTTTAACGATGAAGTCCCTGTCGTCTTCATTGATGGCCGCAAAGCCTTCAAATACCGCATGGACGAGCAGGAATTCCTCCGCAAGCTCGCCAGCTAGCCAGAACCCTTGTAAACCGGCCTTTTTCCAGTAAAATCGCTCCCGGCATGTTGCGCACGGAACTCTACGCCGATCCGCGGAATCGCTTTCTGCATGACGTCGTACTCGATTCCTGCCGGCGCAATGGCGACAAAACGGCGATTGTTGACACTTCTTCCGGCCGACGCCTGACCTTCTCCGAGTATGGCGAGACCGTCGAAACCGTAGCTCGCGGAATGATCGCAGCCGGCCTCAAGCCTGGCGAAGTCGTCGCCATCTTCCTTCCGAATTCCTGGGAATTCTGTGCAGCCTTTCACGCTACGCAACTTGCCGGAGCCATCCCCACTCTCCTCAATCCGACCTACCGCGAGCGCGAAGTTCGATATCAACTGGATAACTCCGGCGCGGCATTCCTGATCACCGACGCGGCCAATATTGAAGGGATTAATCTGGCAGGTCTGCCCTGCCTGCGCCGGGTTTACACCACGCGCCTCGCCTCTGCAGGCGCCGAAATGTTCTCAGAACTCCTGAAGGCAGCTACTTCGTCGTTTCCCGGCCCATCTTTGCCTTCGGATGAAGCCATCGCCGCACTTCCCTATTCCAGCGGCACGACCGGCCTTCCCAAGGGCGTCATGCTCTCGCACCATAACCTGCTGGCGAACGTCTACCAACTGATTGGCCCCCAGGGGAGCGACCTCAATTCGTCCGACAAGATCCTGTGCAGTTTGCCGCTGTATCACATCTACGGGCTGAATGTGATGCTCAATCCTTCGCTTATTCTCGGGGCCACGCTTGATCCTGGTGCCTCGTTTTAACGTGCAGCAACTCACTACGCTCATCGTGGAGGAGTCCGCCACCATGATGCCGCTGGTCCCGCCCGCGATTAATGCGCTCTGCCAGGCTGCAGAAGCTGGGCAGTTTCCTCGCGAGCACAAGGTTCGTTGGGTGAAAAGCGGTGCCGCGCCACTCGCGGCCGATCTTCCTCGCCGCCTCACATCACTCACTGGCATTCTGGTCTGTCAGGGGTACGGTATGACCGAGGCGTCTCCCGTGACCCATGTTGGATTTCTCGATCCACCGCGCTACCATCCTGATTCCATCGGCCAACCGATGGCGAAAACCGATTGTCGCGTTCTCGCGCAATCCGATCTCGACCTCACTGAGAGTCCTGACAATATGACAGAGGCGCCATCCGGACTGCCCGGTGAGCTCGTCATGCGCGGGCCTCAGTTCATGCTTGGATATTGGAAAGATCCGCAGTCAACCGCAGCCGTGCTCCGCGATGGATGGTTCTGGTCTGGGGACGTCGTCACCCGCGACCGCGATGGCTTCTATCGTGTGGTCGATCGCCGCAAGGAGATGATCAAGTACAAGGGATTTCCCGTCGCACCCGCCGAAGTCGAGGCCGTGTTGCTCGAGCATCCGGCGGTGAAGGAATGTGGAGTCGTGGGGCGATCGTGTCCCGTGGCCGGTGAAATTCCTGTGGCCTTCGTCGCCCTGCGCGACGGATTTGTCGACAGCGGCAAGCTCGGCGAGGAACTCTGCGGCTTCGTGGCCGACCGGCTGACGCACTACAAACAGCCGCGCGAAGTTCACTTCATCGATGTTGTTCCCAAAACCGCGTCCGGAAAAATTCTCCGCCGGGAACTTCGCAAGACTCTCAGTTAGCGCGATCGACGCTTACTTTCTGCTTTTCGCCCGCCATCTTTTTCGTCACCAGGAAGCCCCAAATAGCCTGGTTCGCGTCGAAGTCCTGACTCGTCTTGCCTACGGTGTTTTCGGGTTCGTATTGCTCTCCTCCTGGCCAGGTGTTGCCGGCACCCTTCACGCTGTACAGCACAACCTGAGCTTCCTGCGGGCAGCCGTTGAAGGTGTCCACTTTCGTTTCCATGCCGCCTTTCTCATGTTCCGGCAAGCTTGCTCTTCTCCGGCTTTTCCGAGCAACGATCGATCCTCGCCCAGGCCTTCGCACTGTCTTCCACGGAAAGAGTATTCAAACGTAAGATTCTTCTCAGTTCCCCCTCCGTAGGGAACAACCGGGTCCGACGTACCGTCGATCATCATGGCCGCCACGGGACGCCCGGGAGGCAGATCATCGTCTTCGGCATAGCCGCGCCTACGGCAGCGACAGCGGCGACGCGGTCGCTGAGAGCGCAGCCCATGCGCATGCTCATGAAACCGCCCTCTGAGAGTCCGACCGCGTAGATGCGGGACGAGTCAACGGAATACTTCGTCGCCATCTGGTCGAGCATCTGGTTGAAGAAACTAATGTCATCCGCCTGACTCGATTGCCGAGCTTCATCTGGATCACGGCTCGGCCGTTGTTGCCCTCCGCCGCCGGGATATCCGCCACCACCTCCGCCCGGGTACCCTCCCCCACCTCCGCCGGGATATCCACCGCCACCACCCGGATATCCACCGCCGTAGCGCCTGCGTCCGGGCTGCATCATCGAAGTGTTTCGCTGCTGCGGACGCACCCCCACGTTCCAGCGGCCATGGAGCGCGGCCGGATAGACGGCTATGATTCCGTCCTTGTCTGCCAACTGATCGAAGCGCGTTAGGCGCTCCATGTCGTCGGGGTCTTGATTCATGCCATGCAGCAGGATCACCACCGGATAGTGCTGGTGCGGGTCATACCC
Organism: uncultured Acidobacteriota bacterium; assembly: GCA_963771765.1. Classification (GTDB taxonomy): domain Bacteria; phylum Acidobacteriota; class Terriglobia; order Terriglobales; family Acidobacteriaceae; genus Sulfotelmatobacter. Next base: position 112,598 of record CAVYUY010000031.1, on the reverse strand, counting down.
ACGGGGCAGGCGAACCGTAAAACGACGATCCACCTCATCCACCGTTACTTTTTCTTTGGTTTCCTGTGCGAACAACGCCTGGACGCTCAACAGCAATACCACCCCGGCTAGCGCGCCGAGGCGATCAGAATTCCCTAATCTCATTATTTCTCCCGAAAGAGACCCGACAGACTGCCCAAGCAGACGATTACAACTGATTGGAAGCACTGGTGGGGCGCAAAGTTGGCTCCACCGCGGAACTTTCACGCCATTCCGCCACGTATCCCTGGTCAGCAATCGAATTCAGCACCGCTACTACGGCGCACAACAGGAAGGGAGAACTACCATGGAAGGACTCACCGGTCTCGCGGCAGTGATCATGTTCTTAGGGATGCCCACGGCAATCCTGGCGATGTATACGTATTACCGTGTGCGCAAGCTGCGCACCGAAGAGCGCCTCGCGGCCATGCAGCGGGGAGTCGCTGTTCCCATGGAGCCCGAACTCTCCGAGTCGGCAAGCTCACGACGGGCTGGCATTTTGCTGGTGGCAGGAGCGGTGGGATACATGATGGCCTTCTCGATACTGGCTCGCTATGAACCTGATGCCATGATGGCCGGTGCTTTTGGCGCTATTCCTTTTGCTTTAGGACTTGGGCTACTTCCTCGACTCAGCGCTAATCCGTCACGACGCCAAGGTATCGTAATCCTCGGAGGGGCGGACGCCTCGTCCGCCCCCGAGCGAAGCGAGGTGGGGCGAAGGCCGCGACAGCCCGAGCACCCTATTCGCCAGTCAAAAACTCGTACTGCGCCGCATTCAGCGGCACCACGCTCAATCTTCCTTGCCGCGCCAGCGGAGACTCCGAGAACAGATTATCGGCCTTCGCTTCTGCCAGTGTTACCGGCTTCGCAATCGCCTTTCCCACTTTGATTTTGACCTGCGGATTTCTGGCGTCGGACGTATCGACCGATACCACGGTGGCTGTTCCCACCGCACTCTTTTCATCGCCCGTGTGATAGATCACCAGGCGCTCCCCCGGCTTCATGCCACGCAAATTCTTCAACGCAACTGGATTCGAAACTCCGTCCCAGATTGTCGTCTTTTCCTTTTGCAGGTCGGCAAACGAATAAGTGGAAGGTTCCGTCTTCAGCAGGTAATCCATAAAATTTCTCGCTCTCGATTTGCGAATCTGGTGCACCTGTCAGCATGCGCTCAGCGCGGATTCAATTGGGCTTCTTCGAATCAGGTGGCGGCGTTTCCTCTTTAGGCGCGGTGCCTGGATCCTTTGCATGATCGTCGTATACCGAGAATTGTCCTTGCGGACGCTTCAATTTGATGTGGATCTCGGTTTTCGACTTTTCAACCGTGAAATCTTCTCCGTAGGTTTGAAACCCGTGCGCCAGCACCTGCACGCGCAAGACCCCGTAGGGAACCCCGTCGAAATTTGCATTTCCGTCGGGATCCGTCTTGAGTTCGATCCCGCCCCTGCCCTGTTTGCCGTCTGCAGAAACGGAGTGCATGATCACGGCTGCATTTCGCACGGGCTTCCCGTTGTCGTCCTTGATCACTGAAAAGTAGATCCACGATGTCGGTTCGTCGTCCTTGTCCTTCTGCCCCACGGCTACGTTCGCGCACGCGAACATCGCCAGCACCATCCCGGTAACGATGAGCTTCTTCATGGGTGTCATTCTAAGCAGCATTGAGGCCCGCTGTCATCTGCCGCAACGCATGAAAGGCCCTTGCGACACGCGATCCGCCGAAACTCTTCTAGAATGCTGAGGTGAAGACTTGGGACGTCATCGTGATTGGAGGCGGCATTATTGGCCTCTCGCTCGCCATCGAGGTGCGAAAGCGAGGCGCCGCGGTCCTGGTGGTGGAGCGCGGCGAAGTCGGGCATGAAGCTTCTCGCGCTGCCGGTGGCATGCTGGTCGATGCGTCGCTTGAAACCCCGAAGGCATTGCAGGCAATTGCGAAGGCAAGCGCAGCATTGTATCCAGAGTTCGCACTCGAGTTGGAACTTGAGTCCGGCATAAAGGTCGACCTGCGAGATCGCGGAACCATCCTGTTCCTTTCCGCCGAGCATTCCGAGCAAGTTCGTGATCTGCAAGACGCAAATATCTCCGAGTTGGAGCCGGCACTCCTTCTCCCTCCGGAGATACACAAAGCTGTCTACCTCAAGGAGCGCAGCATCGATCCGCGAGGACTCACTGCGGCCGCAGCCCAGACGGCAAAGAACCGTGGAGTTCACATTTCATCAGCCGACCCCGTCACAGCCGTCAATCTCTCGGATGGCGCGATCTCCGGTGTGACCACGACCAAGACGACTTCCTAGCTCCTAAAGTGGTCAACTGCGCGGGCGCTTGGTCTGGACAGATTGGTCCGCACGCGTTTCCTACCCGGCCCGTAAAAGGCCAGATGCTCTGCCTCGCCATGCCATCGCGAAACCTTTTACAGCATGTAGTCCGCTCACCAAAGGTCTACCTGATTCCTCGCAGCGACGGACGCTTGCTTGTTGGAGCCACCGTGGAAGAAGCCGGCTTCGACAAACGTACCGATGCCGACACGCTCCGACGACAGCATGAAGCTGCCATCGAACTCGTACCGAAACTTCGCGATGCCCGAATCCTCGAAGAATGGGCTGGCCTTCGACCCGGAACTCCTGACGCTCTTCCGATTCTTGGCAGAACCCGCACGCCCGGTTACTACGTTGCCACCGGCCACTTTCGCGACGGAATTCTGCTCGCTCCGATCACTGCTCAGATCATGGCCGACGTGATCATGGGCACGGAATGCTCACTCGACTTGACGGCATTCTCGCCCTTGCGCTTTGCCTAGCAGAGCGCAGCCGCCGCGCCACGAGCACGTTCTTATCGCGCTATACTGATTCGTTTCCTTAACCCATATTTGCAATCGTGCGTTGTCCGCCGAGATCGATCCGGCGCATCGAAGAAAGGATTCCTCATGGCCTCTCCCGCAGTCGATTTTGCCCGCAGCTAACCAGCAACGGTTCCTGAACGAATTGAAAGATCTTCTCCGCATCCCCAGCGTCAGCACTCTCGAAGAACACACGCCCGACGTCAAGAAAGCCGCCGACTTTGTCGCCAACGAACTGAAACGCATCGGCATGGAAAACGTCGAGATCATTCCGACCAAGGGACATCCCCTCATCTATTGCGACTGGCTGCATGCGCACGGGAAGCCGACCGTTCTTTGCTACGCGCACTACGACGTTCAGCCCGCTGAACCGCTGGACGAGTGGCACACTCCTCCGTTCGAGCCCACCGAGCGCAACAACAACATCTATGCCCGCGGAGCCGTCGACGACAAAGGCCAGCTCTGGATGGAAGTGAAGGCTCTCGAAGCTCTCATGCAGACCGGCGGTGGCAAGCTTCCGATCAATGTGAAAGTCATCTTTGAAGGCGAAGAAGAAGTTGGCGGCGAGTCGATTGCCGAGTATATCCGCAAGCAGAAAGCCAAGTTGAAGGCTGACTTCGCGCTTGTCTGCGACACCGAGCTATTCGCTCCCGATTTACCAACTCTTTGCGTCGGCCTGCGGGGACTGGTATACACCGAGATCGAAGCCATCGGCGCGAAGACGGACCTGCACTCCGGGATGTACGGCGGGGCGGCACCGAATCCATTTTTTGCTCTCATCGAAATGATCAGCAAGATGAAGGACGCGAAGGGCAAGGTTCTAATCCCCGGCTTCTACAAAGGCGTCAAGGCTCCGACGGCGGCGGAACTAAAGGCCTGGAAGCGCCTGCCCTTCAAAGAAGAGCACTACCGGAAGACTGAAGTCGGATCCAAGGTTCTAACCGGCGAGCCAGGTTACTCCGTTCTCTATCGAACCTGGGCGCGTCCCACTCTCGAAGTCCACGGCATGCCCGGAGGCTTCGTCGCGGATGGCGCCAAGACCGTCATCCCGGCCAAAGCCAAAGCAAAGGTCTCGATGCGCCTCGTCCCAAATCAGGACCCCGACGACATTCTCAAGAAGTATCTGGCGTTCGTGAAGAAGGTCACGCCTAAGGGGATCGACACGAAAGTTAAAGTTTGGAGTAAGGGTCCGGCCTGCGTGGTCAGCACCGACAACGAGTACATTGAAGCCGCAACTGCTGCCTTGCACGACACGTTCAAGAAAGAAACGGTCTTCATCCGCAGCGGGGGATCAATCCCAATCGTGACCGACTTCCAGGACGTGCTGAAAATCCCCAGTGTGATGATGGGCTTCGGTCTTCCCGACGACAATCTTCACGCCCCCAATGAGAAGTTCCACATCCCAAACTTCCATCGCGGGATCGAAACCATCTGCCGCTTCTTCGAGAAACTCGGAGCCTAGCTCGTGTAGGGGCGGGCGCCTCGCCCGCCCCCGAGCGAAGCGAGGTTGATTCGTCATCGGACGACCCGAGACGCGAAGAGTGAACGCAGTCAAACCGCGCCGTGCTCGTGAGTCCGCAAATTCAGCCATTGCATCCACCATTCCCTATGCGCTAGCCTTATCTTGCTCTCGCGATTCACCCCACCTCACTTTCCTCTCCGCCTAAGAACTGCCCGTTTGTTGCAATGTCTGTGCAATACAACGCGGTCTGGCGTAAGCCCACACTATATATAGTGTTATATTGCTTGACGCCGGCTGAATTTGGCCGTTACAGTAGCTTAAATTTGTGCTCACCCTCTCCAGCCCGGGTTGAGATTGGTCGGACATCGAACGAGCATGCATCGAATTCCAGGGGGAGGAATCCCTTTGGTCAACAGCCGACCGCTTGTGGGGACAGCAGTCCCGCGACCCGTAAGAACCGCGATAACCGTGGCATCCGGCCCGCTGACAACCGGCCACACGTCTTAAGGAGTTTACGTTGCTCAAACTGAAGAGGCTTCAGATTCTCGGGTTTAAGTCGTTCTGCGACCGGACCGAGCTCAAGTTCCATGGAGACGGCGTCGCCGCCATCATCGGCCCCAACGGATGCGGCAAGTCGAACATCTCCGACGCGATCTCGTGGGTCCTCGGCGAGCAGTCGGCCAAGACGCTGCGCGGCGCCCGTATGGAAGACGTCATCTTTGCCGGTACCCGCGACCGCAAGCCCACGGGCATGGCCGAAGTCTCGCTGACGCTGATCGATCCGGAACTGACCGGCGGCGTGGACGTCGCCGCGCCCACTGAAATCGACATTCAGGACGATATGCCCGAAGGATCCGATGCGCGGATCACCGACGATTGGGACGAAGCCTCAATCCGCGCCCGTGCCGCGGCCGAGACCGACAGCGCAGTAGAAGACGCTCAGCCCGGGAAAACCGAAGAAGTCATCGTCCCACGCTCGAAAGTCAACACCATCGCCGTCGCTTTTCCGGATGACGAACCCATCTTCGCTCTTCCCGTCCATAACGTCACCGCGCCGCCGACCGCGGCTTCTGTCGGGACAGTCGCGCCGCACGTCGTGCTGAAAATTCGCCGCCGGAAATTCAACCAGCAGCAGTTTCACGCCGGAGAGATCGTCGTAACGCGCCGGCTGTTCCGATCGGGTGACAGCGAATATCTTCTGAATGGCAAGCTCTGCCGCCTGCGCGACATTCAAGAGCTCTTCATGGGAACCGGCCTAGGACCGGAATCCTATGCCTTGATTGAACAGGGACGTATTGGGCAGATCCTCAGCAGCCGTCCCACCGATCGCCGCGCCATCCTCGAAGAAGCGGCTGGCATCACGAAATTCAAGACCAAGAAGCGCTTGGCCGAAGCCCGTCTCGAAGACGCGAAGCTCAACTTGTCGCGCGTGAACGACATCTTCGAGGAAGTTACGCGCCAGATGAATTCTCTCAAGCGGCAAGCTTCGAAAGCTGAGCGCTATGCCCGGCTGCGCGAAGAAATGCGCGCCAAGCTTCGGCTGGTTCTGGCGAGCAAATTCGTCTCGCTCGAACGCGAGAGCGCCGAGATCGAATCTCAACTGCACGCGCTGGGTGAGGAAATGCACACTCGCTCGGAGGAAGTGAAGATCTTCGAGTCCGAGCATGCCGACCGCACCCGTCGCGGATACTCCATCGAAACCGAGTTGCGTGAAAACCATGACCGCATCGGCCAGATCGTCCTCGAAATCGACCGCGCGCACGCTCGACGCCGTCACAATGAAGAACGCTGCGCGGAACTTCTTGTCCGTTCCGCTTCGGCTGAGGCGGAACTGGCTCAGGCCCGTCATCGGCTGACGCGCGCTCGAATCCGAACGCGAATCGAATCGTCAGATCCTCGACTCTGCTGCCGCAGACTTGGCTGCCGCGCAGAGCGATCTTGTACTTTGCCAGCAAGAGGCAGCTGCCGCCACCGCGAGCCTCGCGGAGATCGAACGGCGCCAGGAAGAATCCCGCGTATCGATCTTCGATACGGTCTCGTCGGCCTCCCGCCTGCGCAACCAGCTCGCGCAGGCAGAAGAACGTCTCGCCGGAGTCGACCGTGAATCGCGCCGCCTCGAAGCCGAAATCAGCAACGCCAACATCCAGGTCGAAGCTTTCGGCGGACAGCGCGGCCAACTCGCTCTTGAGTTTGAAAGAGTCACCCAGCGAGTCAGCGGCTTTAGTGAAGAGATCGGCCAGCTTCGGCGTTTGATCGAATCCAAGAAGCAGGAAGAGAGCTCCTGCAAGAGCCGTCTCGACGGCCTCCGCGCAGAGTTCGCCACGGCGCTCGGCAAGAGAGGCTCGCTCGAATCCGTCATCGCCGAGCACGGATATTCCACCGAATCGGTCCGCCGCCTGTTTCAGTCGGGCGTCATGCAGAGTGGGCTCGCCCCCGTCGGGGTGTTGGCCGACTTCCTTGAAGTCGAACCGAAGTTCGAGCGCGTCGTGGAAGACTTCCTCCGCGATGAATTGAACTACATCGTCGTTAAATCCTGGGACGCCGCGGACGAAGGCCTGCGCTTGCTGCGCACCGACGTTGACGGACGCGCCACCTTCCTGGTACACCCGGAAGATTCGCAGGCGAAATTCTCGTTCGTTCTCGACGAGGCCGCGCACTCGGCTCCGCCGGCAGCGCAGATCGTTCCGCTCAAGAACACCATTCGAGTGCTCGATGGCTTTGGCAAATCTCTCGAGGTGATTCTGCCCAAGCTCCGCGACGGCTACATCGTTCCCGCATCGGATGTCGCACGTGGCCTGGCGCTCGAAAATCCCGATGCGTTTTTCCTTTCGCAGGCTGGCGAGTGTTTCCACAACGTCACCGTCACCGGTGGCAAGCAGCGTTCAGAAGGCCCGCTTTCAATGAAACGCGAGTTGCGCGAAGTTTTGCGTCAACTCGAAGAGCTCGAACGCGCACTCCGCGAGGAGGAAATGCGCGTACTGGCACTCGGACACGAAATCCGGGATCTCACTTCCCTGCTGGAACGTCTCGAGGGCGAAAAGCGCGAAGCTGAATTGGAAGTGATGACGTCGAGCCACATGCTGCAGCAGCTCGATTCCGAGATGGCCCGAGTCAGTGAACGCCTCAGTATCTCCCGGATGGAGCTGGGACGTTTGGCTGCGGATCGGACCGAGCATGAGGGCATTCTGTGCGCCCGTCAGTCCGAGATCGAGGTCCTGGAACTGCAGCGCGTACAACTGGAACAACAACTCGCTGCAGCCCAGGAATCCCTGGCCGTCGTAAGGCAGCGGCGCGAAGACTCGGCCCAAACAGCGTCCCGTAACGCAGCGCGTGTCGCTACGCTAGAAGAACGCCATCGCTCGGCGGCGGCCGTTCTGCAGCGGATCGAATCTTTATTTTCCGAAATGGGCGAGCGGGTCCACTCCCTGATGTCCCAGATCGACGGCGCTGCCGCCGAAAAACTGCAGCGCGAGGCCGAGAACGAACAACTCGCTCAGTCCGCAACCGATCTTGAGGCAGAGCGCAACGCCGCACAGACGCGCGAAGGACTGCTGCAATCCGAAACCGAGCAACTCCGTTCCCGCCTTGCCGAGATCGACGAACTCCTCCGCAGCAGCCGCCTGCTGCTCGACCAGGCGCGAGATAAGCGCGGGGAGCTCTCGGCAACCGCGGCGAAGCTGCAGTCCGATAAGCAATACATGTCGGAAACCTGCCTGAACGAACTGGGGATCGAACGCTCTTTGCTGTTGGAGGACGCGAGTCTGAATGCAGTGAGCGGTGACGAACTTGCCGCTGAAGATCAACTTTATCGCGATATGCGCTCGAAGCTCGAAGCTATGGGACCAGTCAACATGATGGCTCTCGAGGAGTACAAGGAAACCGCCGAGCGCCACTCCTTCCTCGAGACGCAGCGCACAGATCTGATCGTATCGATCGAGAACACAGCGGCAACGATCCGCGAGATTGATCAGATTTCACGCCAGAAATTCGAAGAAGCATTCGCCACCATCAACTCGAACTTTGAAGCGACGTTCAAGAAACTCTTCGGCGGCGGCCATGCCTTCATGAAGCTCACGGACGAAGAGAACAGTGCGGAAAGCGGCATCGATGTAATCGCCTCTCCTCCGGGCAAGCGCCTGCAAAGTGTGTTGCTGCTCTCCGGCGGAGAGAAGGCTCTGACCGCCCTGGCGCTTCTGGTTGGCATTTTCCAGTTCGCGCCGAGCCCGTTCTGCATTCTCGACGAAGTCGACGCCCCTCTTGACGAGGCTAACGTCGGACGCTTCACCGACCTGGTCAAGGAGATGAGCGTTCAGACCCAGTTCGTCCTCATCACCCATAGCAAGAAAACGATGAGCATCGCTCCCGTGCTGTACGGAGTGACGATGCAGGAGCCGGGCGTTTCGAAACTCGTATCGGTCCGCTTCGGGGCTAGTTAGACGGGCGCTGATCCTCAAGGGAGTCGGTCGTTCACTCGCCTGACTCCCTTCTCTGTATCACCCAATTTATCCACTCCCATCCTCAGCTTTTCCACAGTGCCGGACCTCCGTCAAGCCTGTGCCAGAGCGCTGTTCCAGCGATTCGCTTTGCCGTCAACACTTTTCCATCCGGAAGATTCTGTAGCTCACAGGATCGCTGTGATGAGAATCGTTGACATTTTTTTCGGACCAGCTAGAATACGCCTCGCCTCTAACCTGTAAAATTTCAATCATGAGCACAGACCTTCTCGATTCCGTCCTTCTTCACACCGACTTTCCTGACCTCAAACTTCACGCCAGCGGCAAGGTGCGCGACGTGTATATCGTCGACGACCAGCATCTGCTTTTCGTCGCCAGCGACCGCATTTCGGCTTTCGACTACGTTCTGGCGACCGGCATCCCGCACAAGGGACGCGTCCTCAACCAGATCTCTCTGTTCTGGTTCGATTTCCTCGCCGACATTGTTCCGAATCACCTGGTCACCGCCGATGTCGACCAGTATCCTGCGGCCGTCCGCAAATATGCCGACCAGCTTCGCGGGCGCTCGATGCTCGTTCGTCGCGCAGAAATGTTCCCTGTCGAGTGCGTCGTTCGCGGATACATTTCCGGCTCCGCCTGGAAGGAATACAAAGCCACGGGAAAGGTTTCAGGCATCTCCCTTCCGGCAGGCCTGAAGGAATCCGACGCATTTCCGGAGCCGATCTTCACTCCTTCGACCAAAGCCACGACCGGACACGACGAGAACATTTCGTTCGATCAGATGTGCGATACCGTTGGCGTCGAAACCGCCAGCCATCTGCGCGATCTGACGCTGCGCGTCTACAAGAAAGCTGCCGCGTATGCTCGCCAGCGCGGCATCATCCTCGCCGACACCAAGTTCGAATTTGGACGCACATCGCTCGGCATCACCCTTGCCGACGAAGTCCTGACTCCGGATTCCTCCCGCTTCTGGCCCGCCGACAAGTACGCTCCGGGACGGCCGCAGGATTCGTATGACAAGCAGTATGTTCGCGATTATCTCGAGCAGATTCACTGGAACAAGCAGCCGCCCGCTCCTGCCCTTCCGCCGGACGTGGCGCGCCGCACCAGCGAGAAATACCTCGAGGCTTACTCCCAGCTCACAGGGCACGATCTGGATGTGTAACGGGGTGCGTGGCGTGATCGGCCGCGAACATAGCTCATGACCGTCGCCGATTGGTTGATTTTTGCCGTATTGCTGATAAACGTCGTTACGGCCGCAATGCAGGGCTTCTTTTCCGAAGCCCTGACCATGGCCGGACTGGTCGTTGGATATGTCGTGGCAGCGTGGAAGTACAGAACTGTCGCAGCATGGTTGGAAGGGCTTTTGAAGAACCCGTGGTTAGCTGAGATTCTTGGGTTCCTGATCATCTTTTTTGCCATCGTGCTCCTGTTCGGCATCGCCGCCAGGATCGCCCGCTGGCTCATGAAAGAAGCTGGGCTTAGTGGTTTTGACCGTTTCCTCGGCGCAGTCTTGGGGTTGCTGAAGGGCGGACTGATGGTAGCGGTGATTCTGATGGGTATGACGGCATTTGAGCCGACTTCGAAGCTGCTGCAGAATTCCCAATTGGCGCCCTATTTCCTGGTTGTGGGACGGGCCGCCATCTGGGTCGCTCCTTCGGAGTTGCGCGCTCGTTTCTATCAGGGTCTCGATCTCATTCATCAAGCTCCGCAGAAGTTAAGCAGCTCTCCAGTCTCCTCGCCAAAATAGACGGCGCAGTGCAAAATTCATAACGAAGAGAGACGCAACGTGAAAGATCAACTGGAAGCACTCGTCCTGCAAATGTACCGCAGCAATATTCTCTATTCCGAGGGCGTGCGCGAATTCAAGAAGCGATTCATTCTGACCGTTCTGCAGGAGAACAAGGGCAACCAGTGCCGCGCCGCGCGCGAACTCGGTATGCACCGCAATACCCTCAGCCGCACCATCACCGAGCTGAAGATCGACGTCCGCCAGCTCCGCGACGGCGTAAAGCGTCCGCCCCGCAGCGCCCGCCCCATGACGATGGAAAAGAAAGTCGTCCGCTAAGCAGTGAAATAAAAGTCGCCCCTCTGTCATCCTGAGCGAAGCGACTGCCCCGATCTCCTCCGGGGCTAATCGGCGGCGTCGTCAAGGCGTTTCTAGACGGTGCGGACGCAGGACAACTGCTGAGTGATGTACGTGCCTGCTCACGGACTTCCCAGATTTCGAACCTTCCCCAAAAAATAAAAGGCAGCCCGCAAGGGCTGCCTTCTTGTGCAGCAAAATACGTCAGCTACTGCGCTGCGGGCTTCTTGTGCGTCGCCGCACCCTTCGCAGGCGCAGCGGCCTTTGCGCGGAGAAGTTGTCCCTTCTCCATCACCATCATGAACGGATTCGGCGTGTACGATGCCGGTTCGCCCTGGAAGTCGAAGCTGGCGCCGTCCTTCGGAATCAGACGGACCGGAACCTTCTCCTCGAACTTCAGAGTGATATCGGCTTTCTTGGCGTCGATGTCGTCCGAGCTTCCTGCAATCTGGAACTCGGTCGGCGTCGTGCTCATCACCGTGCCATTCATCTGCACAGCTTTGCCCTTGATAGCGTTCCAAACCGTGTCCTGATCTTCCTGGCTGCCATTGCTCAGCACGAACTCCCAAGTGGCAAAGTCCATCTTGTCGGGAGACGTTGCGGCGATCATATTGTGTGCCTGTTCGGCCGGGGTCGGAGCCGGTTTGATTGGAACCTGCGCGCCGCCCGCCTTCGCCGCTGCCAGTACATCCGCCCATCCGTCATCGCCCGCATGGAACTTCACATATTGCGATCGCGCATATTTTTCGATTCCCGGTGCGCTGGCCGGGGGAGCAACTGCTGCGGCGCGAGCCGCGATACCATATTCCGTTCTGATAGTCGGGCGGCGTCTGCTGCAAGATACGACAGCGCCAGCGGGTACAGCAAGCTCAAATCTTTTGCGAGTCCGGAGGATTCGCGTCGACCGCCGCTCTCAGTTGAGTTGCAGCTTTCGCGGAGTCCTTATCCTGCAGCGCTCCCCAGCCGATGCCGGCATCAAAATTCTCCGTCATCGTCTTCACTTGATTCTGGAAATCTGCGTCGCTGGTTCCTTCCGGCTTCGTGTACTTCGAGATGCAGTCGAGACCCTTCTGGCCGTACTTCTCCGCGTCCGCAGATTCCTGCTTGCCATTCGCGTCCCCACCTTGGGCGCTGAGCCGATTGACATACGTCAACAGGAATAGCGCAGGCACAGGACAAGGTTCCGCGGCGACGAGCTTCGTGGCAGTCTCCATTGCTTTCTTAACGTTTCCCGATTGCTGATAGGTTCCCAGCAAGACTTCAAGCGCCTGGTTCTTCATCACGCTGTTTGGATACTGCGTGAGAAATGCTTCCAGCCCGCTGATCTTGGCATTGGCATCCTTCTGCTGGATCGCCGCCACGTAAGCGTTGTACTCGGCCGGATCCTTGATCACGGGCGCTGCTGCCTGGGGCGGCAGCCGCGGGCGCTGCTGGTTGTGCCTGCCCCGCCGCCGCAGGTTGCGCCTGCGCCGCTGGCGTGGCCGGTTGCTGTCCCGGAGCTGGCGCCGCAGTATTCTGTCCCACCGCGACCGCCGATACTCCAAGCACAACCGTAAGCAGAATCGTTTTCATCACTATGGCTCCTTAGGCTTTCGGGAAATATCTTTTTGGGAATCTTGTATCTATATATCAGCAGCAACTGCATTCCGTCTGGACCGCACCAAGCTCTGATCCTGCTCTGAAATGCCGGGCTTCCTGGCAGGGAGACCCGGGAGGCAAAGGGTGAACCGATTGGAACGACGTGGCGGCAGCCCCTCAATCCCGGCGAACCGGATTATAAGTACGTCTTCTTCCGAAGGCAAGCGAGTTCCCATTCGTCCTCCCTATATATTGTTAAGATGCGCATAGCGGACATCGTGGATGTTTTGCCATCTCGCATGCGCCGCGCAGGAGATTCCACTTAGATATGGACACCGCAACCCCTCTCGCCGGGCAAGTCGCCCTCATCACCGGAGCCGGACGCGGCATCGGCGCCGCCATTTCCCGCAAACTCGCGGCTCTGGGAGCCACCGCCGTGCTTTGCGGACGCACCCAATCCACGCTCGACGAGACTGCTCAAGACCATTCGCAATGCCGGCGGCAAAACCGAGGTCATTCCTTGCGATGTCTCCATCATGCATCAGGTCGAATATGCCTCGGCGCGTGTCGACAGCACCTTCGGACGGCTCGATATTCTCGTCAACAATGCGGGAATCGGCGGCTTCAACGACGCGCTGCACAATCTTCCTCCCGAAGACTGGGACCACATCCTCAACACCAATCTTCGCGGAGTCTATTACGCGATTCGCTCCTTCGCCCCGCTGATGATTCGCGCGTACAGCGGCCACATCATCAACATCTCGTCCCTGGCCGGAAAGAATGCTCTCCCTAACGGCGCCGCCTACGCCGCTTCCAAGTGGGGATTGAATGGCCTGACCTACTCGGTCGCGGAGGAACTTCGCCCGCACAACATCCGCGTTTCGGTCATTTGTCCCGGCTCCGTGGATACGGAACTGAGTCCGCACGCCGGAAAAGATCCAGGCAAAATGCTTCAACCCGACGACGTGGCTCACGCCGTTGCAATGCTCGTGACCCAGGCTCCGCAATCGTTTATGAGTGAGATTCTGTTGAGGCCAACGCAAAAACCGTAGCCCGAATCGCGGTCGACAGAGGGAAAATGTGCGGCTAGTTGTCTTTTGTGGGGACGGCCGCCCTCGGCTGTCCACGCGCCGAAGGCGCGTAACTTCTGTGAGTCTCAGTGGCTCTGCGCCTACTTCTTGAACAAATTCTCAAACGCTGCTCGCGCATCGTTCGGACGCAACGTTGCCGGAGTCGAAGTTTCTTTCTCGCGCGTCACTCGAATCTCGTAAAGCTCGCAGTCGTTACGCACATCTTTCTTCGGTATCCGCACCGCAACCGGCTGCATGCACTCGAAACGGCTTCCCGGATCGAAATACGTGCACTGCTTGCACGAGTGCAATTCAAACTGGCACTTCGGACATTTCCCGTCGCTCGAGCTCCCTTGAAGAACTGTTCCACACTGCGCGCAGCGCGAGACCGCGCGAGTTCCGGGCATATTGACCGGGCGTGGTCCAAATGTGTTGTCCCGTTTCGGCGGCGGACTTCCTGCGCCGGTCCGCTCGCCCGATCCTTTTCGCTCACTCTCGCGATCGCGATCCTGATACCCGTGTTGACGATATTTCGCCACTCAGTCCTCCCCAAGCACGCGGCATGTATTGTGGACCGGATGCCACTCAACCGGCAAGTACGTTCAATTTCGCGGAAGTGCGTCCCCTTACAATGGAAGCATGATCCACGAAATCATCCCTGTGGGCCCGCTGCAGTGCAATTGCTCCATCATCGGCGACGAAGCTACGCGCGAAGCGATGGTCATCGATCCCGGAGACGACATTGAAGCATTCTTTCGCTCTCGTCCGCAAGCACAATCTGCAGGTCAAACAGATCGTCATCACCCACGCCCACATCGATCATGTCGGCGGAGCGATGAAACTTCGTGCCGCAACCGGCGCTCCCATTCTGCTCAACCAGAACGATTATGACCTGCTCAAAATGCTCGATGAGCAGGCCACGTGGATCGGCGTGCGCCCGTCCCGGCAAAGTCGAAATCGACCGGAGTGTCACGACGGGAGAAACCGTCTCCGCCGGATCCCACACCGCGCAGATCCTGCACACGCCGGGCCATACCGAAGGCAGCATCTGCCTCTATTTCGCGACTGAGAAACGATTGATCGCAGGCGACACGCTCTTCGCCGGTTCGATCGGACGCACCGACCTGCCCGGCGGATCGATGCAGAAGATCATCCAGTCATTGCATGACACGGTTCTGGCTCTGCCGGATGAAACCGTCGTCGTTCCGGGCCATGGGGAACTGACGACGATCGGCGAGGAACGCGAGACCAACCCATTCCTGGTGAAGCGATAGGCGCGAACGGTGACACAAAAATATCAGGAGCCGATTCTCTCCAGTACAAGTCGAATTCCCCGCGCGAATTCTTCCCTGCTCGAAATTAAGCTCAGGATCAGGTATCCGTCTGTAGGAAAGTCGTAAAAATGGCCGGGATGCACGAGGACAGACTTCTCCTTGACCAACTCGATCGCAAGCTCTTCATCGGACCGAGTGACCGGAACTCGGAGCACCGCATACCAACCGCCTTCGACATCGAGTCTCTCGCATGCTGTGCTGTGTGCAAGTTGCCGGTCCAATTCGGCGAGATTTGCGTGAACCCGGTCCATTAACTGACCCTGAATCTTTTTTCTCTGATCGAGCAGCGCGCCGAGGCCCCATTGGATGGGCGCGTTCATCGACAGGTACGTGTCGGCGATTATTTCGAGGCGCCCCATTGCAGCCTCGACGTCCCCCGCGGGTCCGCTTGTGATCACCCACGCCGCTTTCATCTGGGGCAACGCTGAGATCTTCGAGAGTCCGCTGAGCGTGAAGGTCAACACATCGTGGTTATTCGCGAAGCTGGATTCTCGTTGGCCGTTGGCGTTCGCCACATCTTTAGTCAGTCGATAGTCCAGAAACACTTCATCGGCAATGATCGCGAGCGAGTGGCTGCGGCAGAATGTGTTCAACAACGCCAACTCTTCGGCATGGACGTGCGATCCAGTCGGGTTGTTGGGATGCACGACGACGACGCCTTTGGTCCGGTCCGTGACGGCCCCCTCCATCGACGGAAAATCAATTTGCCAGCCGTGGTCGTAGAGCAGCGGATAGGGCACCAGTTTCACGTCCTGCAAATCCGCTAGGAACTCAAACAGCGGATAGCTCGGCTTAGGCACCAGCAATTCATCGCCGGCATTGCACAAGAGCCGGAACACATGCGAGTACCCTTCGCTGGTGCTCGTCGTGAGAACGATGTGCTCGGGATCGAGTTCTTCGATCCGATGCTCCTCGAGGTAGTAGGAGGAAACGGCTTTGCGTGCAGTCAGCAATCCCTTGGTCTGAGGGTCGTAATCGAGCGATTGTGGTGTCGCGAGTGCCGACAAAATAGCGTGCGAATCGAAGTCCAACCCGACGCGAGTAGGATTTGATGCGGTCAGGTCGAGTAATTTCACCCCTGTTGCATGCGCTTCTTCGACGGCTCGCGTGAAACGGTTCTGCGCCAGCTTCCAATTCGTTCTCTCGGAAAACTTACGTTCAGAAACCATGGATGAATTCTATGGGATCGGCCACAATCGCGACGAAAAGAGGACTGGGTCTGCGCGCAGACGGCGCTACGATTAATAAAGGGCGGAAGATTTGTCTCTGGATTGAAAGGATCGCAGTAGGTGGTGCTTACAGTCCAGGCGGCGGAACTCGATTCGCCAATTCAGGGACAGCTTCCTCGCTGACGGCGGGCGCTCCCACTCTTTGCAGACCGGGCCAATCCCGGATGCCGACCGCGGGACAAACCAGCACGTTACCTTCGCGCCGCAGAAGTTGACGCAACGTCTGCACGCCGTAAAACAGACCCTCACCAGTGTTCGCAGCGACGATCAAATGTGTCTTATCCGAGAAGAGCAGGTATCCGTCTTCTCCTACCGCCCGATCAGCCTTCAGACCGTTCCTCGCCAGGAAGCGGCGAACCCGTGCATCCTGTAAGCGAGCCAGAACAATCGCGCCGTCTTCGGCTTTGCCGGCAGGCTTCATTCCCATGATGTCGAGTTTGAGGCCAGACTGATCTTCTACTTCTTCGGCGAGGGTTTCAGCTGCAATTCGGTCTTCTGATTGGTGCCCGAGCAAAACGAAGATCTTCGTGCGCGGACTCAGGTGAAATCCGCCTGTGCGCAACTGAACTTCCTTTGGCGGAGGTTCCAGTTTCAGCATGGGATGCGCAGGGGAATCCAGC
This sequence comes from uncultured Acidobacteriota bacterium, assembly GCA_963771765.1. GTDB lineage: Bacteria > Acidobacteriota > Terriglobia > Terriglobales > Acidobacteriaceae > Sulfotelmatobacter. The sequence goes on along the minus strand of CAVYUY010000031.1, from coordinate 95,914 downwards.
GCCACCAGCGCCGACCCGCTGCACAAAATCCAACCGATGATCCCTAAAACACGCTTGCTCATCGACATCCCTTTGTAACTGAGCCCCGGTCAGTATTGTACCTGTTCGGCAGTTTACTGTGACGGCAAACGGGACCTCTGATTTAAATGAACCCCTTATCCGGGATGATTCCTCGCGCTTTACCCAATTTTCGTACTATTTGCCAAATGCTTCTTTATTAACAACATACGGCATCTTTGTAACGTCTCCGCCGTAATTGCCTTCAAGAACATCCATCAGCCCTTGAGCACAGCGCCCGGCCATCCCTTTCGCTGGATCGGTGGAAAGCCGTGTAATGCGCGCAGCGCTGGCAAAGTGCGGCATGAGGCGGCAGCGGTCGGCGATGGCGGGATCGCGCAACGGAGAATCCTCCGGAAGCGGCTCCTTTTCGTAGACATCGAGGGCAGCACCGGCAATCCAGTTCTCACGGAGCGCGCGGGCGAGTCCAACTTCGTCTACAACCGGGCCGCGCGACGTATTCACCAGGTATGCCGTCGGCTTCATCGACCGGAAGGTCTGCTCGTTGAAAAGATGAAACGTCGGCGTCGCGCTCTCCCCAGCGCGCAGCAACGGCACATGCACACTCACGAAATCGGCATCCCGCAGAGCTTCTGCGAACGGCACGTATTTGATCCACGTCTTTTCCTTCGTCAGTCCACGCTCGTGCCGTAGATCATTGATCTGCTGGACTGACTCGACGAAGGCATGATTTTCATACGCCGGGTCGTAACAGAGAACGTTCATGTCAAAACCAATGCACTTCTTGATGAATGCGAGCCCGATGCGCCCTGTCCCGATCACTGCAACAGTCTTGCCCGTAACTTCATCTCCAAGGAACGGCAAGTACGGATGCCAGTATCCCCACTGAAGATCGCGCGTCAGATGTTCAGCAGTCCACATTCTTCTGGCAAGGTCGCCCATCATAAAAAACGCGAATTCGGCAGTCGCTTCCGTCAGAACGTCGGCGGTATGAGTGAACGGGATTTTGTACTTGTTCGCGTCGGCGCGGTTGATATTGTCGAAGCCAACTGCAATCTGCGCGACGACCTTCAGCTTCCCTTTTCCTGCTTCGAATACTTCCGCATCGATCGGATCGCGCAGCGTGGTGATCAGGCCGTCTATCCCCGACTTAACCTTATCGATGATGAGCGCTTTCGGCGGCGCTTTTGGATCTGGATAAACTTCAACCTCATAGCCACGCTGGCGCAACAGCTCGATTGCGTCGCCGATGTCGCACGTGGCAAACACGCGGAATTTGTTCGTCATGATTTAGGAAGGCTCTCTTCGCACCATGATTCGACAGCGGGTCGCGGGAGATCCCGCGAACTCGAAATCATCATACCCGACTGTCGAAAGATCGCCGAAGAGGTTCCTACTTTGCTGCGGGATGATGGTCGTAGCTGATCACCCGTGTAACTTTCCACGTTCCATCCTTGCATTGCCACAGATGAACAAACTGCCCTTCCCCCACGCCTTCCGTGTCGTCGTGGCCGGGATGGTGAAACCGGTGCACTCCGATTTCCACCGCACCATATCCTTTCATGGGATAAATCTTCAGCGTGCCCGGTACCAGTTCCCGCGTCACCCGCCCGCAGATATTTTTCTTCACGCTGTCGGTCAGCGCTTGCCGCCCTAGTGTTACCCCGCCCTGGTCGTGATAAAACTCGACGTTTTCGTCGATGTATGACCCAAATTTCTCGAGATCGCATCGGTTGTAGGCATCGAACAGAGCCGCGTCCAGAGCGGTAATGGCCCGATTCAGCTCTTCCTGGTTCTGGATCTTATCGAGAGCAGGAACACTCTGTCCGCGCGAAGGGAGGACGGCGAAGACAATCAGCATCAGCAGGAGGATGGTAGTGGACAAGGAGGACCGCTGAATCATGGGCATCTCGCTTTTGGGGATTGGGCTGCACAGGAAGCTACGCGAACCCTCACGAGAATGTTCCACAAATCGGTCTTCCCTACGGAACCGCCGAGGGATCGGGCTTCACCTTCGCCGCATTCGTCTTTTTGGGGTCCTCGCCGACGGTGAGAACCGTCATGAAGCGGTCGATCGTTTTGATGGTGAAGCGTTCGCTGAAACCCGCCAGAAATGCGATCAGAAATGCCAATTGCGGCTTGTTGATCTCTGCGCCGCTGCCGGTGCCCGTCGCAGAGATCACTCCCACGTAATAAACGAGATAAACGAACCATCCGAAAATCGCTCCCATGACCGGCTTGCACAGGTACCACAGGCGGAAGCTGCGATCGAAATCCTTGGTCGAGATGTGCGTATAGAGGCCGTAGATACCGATGGTCACGCCGCCGAGAGCTCCGAACCAGGCAGCCTTCGCATTATTCCCGACGAGGTCTTGCCACAACCAGAAGTCCGGATATCGTTTGACGAAATATCCAAGTCCGAGAATCACGGCCAGATATCCAATCTCGATCGCCAACAGTTGCCATGCAATCGGCTCGGCGGCGGCGCTTGCTCGGGCGCGCCAATATGCAAGCATCGCATTCTGATAACTGGTTTGCGCGTCCTCAAGCTTCGCGGTGGCGAGCTGATTGCGACCTGTGGCGATGCTGGCCTCGATATCGGCGTAGCACCCGAAGGTTTCAGACAGCTGCTTTACGTCCCGCTCAAGATCGTCGAGCTGTCTCGACAACACATCGGCCGGATCGGTGTGGAGAGGCGCGTTTGGGAGCGGAGGAGCGTTGTTATCGGGCATGGCGTCCTTCAGGTCTGCAAGCAAGTTCAAAGCTGCACACTCTATGGCATTCCAGACAATTGTGAAACGTCGGCGGTTCCTGTTACAAAAAAACGAAGAGAGGCCCGTCGCAGTTATTTCGCCGCGGGTTTCGTGAGTCCCTGCGCTTCCATCCAATAATAAAATTCTTCGATCCAGTGATCGCTGGTGGTTCCCTGCTTCTTCATCCCGAATCCATGTTTGCCCGCGCTGTAAATGTGAAGTTCTGGCTTGTTCCCCGCCGCCATCAGCGCGGCGTAAAACTTCGTTACCGGATCGAGCACCAGTTCGTCGTCCTGCGCCCACGCCATAAAGATCGGGGGCAAATTCGCTGGGATGGACGGCATCTCACCGAATGGACCACCATACATCGGGGCGGCAAAGTTCGGACGAAGCGAAGCGTCTTTCTGCAGCAAGGTCCCGCTCGTGACCATCGCGCCGGCCGAGAAGCCGAGAAAGCCGACCCTGTCCGGAGAGATGTGCCATTCTGCGGCATGCTTTCGCACAACTTTGATGGCCTGAATTCCGTCGGCTATTCCATATTTGCAGGCTTCGTCGAAGTTAATGTCCTTCGGCATACCCTCAACCTTTTTTTCCGGAATGCGGTATTTCAGAACGAACGCCGCAATTCCCTTCTCTTGAAGCCAGCGCGCTACGTTGTTGGCTTCGAGGTCAATCGCCAGCGCGACGCAAGACCCACCCGGAGCCACAATCACACCCGTGCCCGTCGCCTTGTCTTTATCGGGAAGAAATGCAGTGAGAGTCGGCGTCACCACGTCGATGATGACGGTGCCGACGGGCGTGTCCTTAAATGTCTGTTCCTTTTGTGTCCAATTCTCCGATCCGGGAGCGAGGCCGGGCCAAATATTTAGTGTCTGCGAGAAACACGAGACGGGCAACAGCAGGAAGAAGAGGGCCGTTCGAAGAGAAAATAGGCGCATGGTTATATCCAAGGCAATCATTCTAACGCCACCCAAATGGAAGGGGACGCCTCGTTCGCCCCGCGAAGCGTGGCGGCTTCCCAGGCTCGTACGACAAAAGGTATTTCTACCGGGTAGACCGGGAAGAATTACTCAAAGTCGCAACGAGCCGATACAGAATTATTTTCCGGCCGCCAGGAACTTCCCGATTTGCTCGTTCAGGAATTTTTCGTCGGCAGGGCTCCCACCCGCGCCCGCAGTGTGTCCCCACAACGACGGGATCGGAACCAGCGAAACGTTTGGGATGAATGTTGCTTCGTATCGCGCATCGCCGATGGGAAAATACAGGTCCGTCTCCGACGGCATGTAGAGAAATGGCACTTTAATGGACCGCAGAGCGCGCTCTGTATCCCCGTTGAAGCCTGGCGTCATTCCCACGTCGTGGTGCTCCCAGACTTTGCATTGCAGGATTAAGTCATTCGCGTCCGCGCCGGGGATGAAATTCGTGCGAAATTCCTTCAGCACGCTTTCAAACGTCGTTCCAGGCTTCGCACCTTCCCTCCACAATTCTTTGCGCCACCATTCTTGCGAAAACAACCACGCTGTCCACACAACACCGAAGGCTTCCATGCCTTTCGTAGGTTGCGAGGTGTAGTCCCCATCTTTGAATGCGGCGTCGGCCGTGAGCGCGGCGATTTGACCTTCGAGCCTCACCACGCCGTGACCATAGGTTTTTGCAGTTCCGGCGGTCGCGACAATGCGATCCGCAAATGTCGGATAGCTCACTGCCCATTGAAACGCCTGCTGCGCGCCCATCGAGAAGCCAATGATGGCACGGACGTGCGTGATTTTCAGTTCTTCCGTCAGCAGTCTGTGTACAGCCTCCACGTTGTCGCGAATTGTGATCTGCGGAAAACGCGGCCCGTGAAACGGCTCTGGGGTGTTGCTGGGAGAAGAAGAATGTCCATTGCCAAACATTTCGGATGTCACGAGAAACATCTTCGAGATGTCAAGGGTATGTCCCGGTCCGCTCAGCCACTCATATCCGTGATAGTCCGCCATGTAGTGGGATGGCAAGAGCACAACGTTGTCTTTCGCGGCATTCAGATGTCCGTACGTTCCGTAACTGATTCGCGCCGCCGGCAGCGTGACGCCGCTCTCCGTGCGAAAGTTGGCGATCACGAATTCGTGGTGCTCGCCGTTTTCAGGTTTCGGCGCGTCGCTCTTCGACGCTGCGTCTTGTGCCCACAGCGCCTGACAAATCACCAAGAGAAAAATAATCTTCTTCATGAACGGAGATACCTCGTGTGTTGAGTCCTGAGTCCAATGAGCCCGACCAGTATAGGACCGCCGAGTGCCGCATACTAACGTTGCGATGCTGCGGTAATGCTCGGTCCGGATTTCTCTCTCGCAATTCAAGACCGGGGTGTATAAGGGTCCCGCCGGCGGAACAAAGTAAAAACATCCGGCCGAAAAAACGGAGGATACGAGAAATGAAAAAACAACTGATTGTCTTGGGCGTAACGGTTTTGATGGTTGCGGTGGCCGTAGGTGTCGTGCAGGCCCAGAAGCCCGCAGCCAGCAGCAAGAAGATGGTTGTCTATGCATCAGCGAGCAGCGCAGATTTCAAGGCGTCCCCTGCCAAGGGAGTCTCCCAGGCAGTCCTTTGGGGGGACATGGAAAAAGGGGCCCACGCAACCTTCACAAAATTCGATCCGGGATACGATGCCGGCACGCACACTCATACGGCTGATATCGCGATCGTCGTCATCAAAGGAGCCTATCTTTACAAAGACGAGGCGGGCGAAAAGCGCGTCGGCCCGGGAGATTATCTCTTTGTTCCGGGCGGGCACAAGCATTGGAGCGGCGGCGACAAAACCGAAGGCGCCGTGTTCTATGAGGAAGGCTCCGGAAAGTTCGATAGAGTCCCGGCGAAATAAAATCGTGGAACAGGGTGAGCGGGAATTCCAGACTCTGTTCCCGTGAGAGAACATTCCCGCCCAAGTCTGTCTTGGGCGGGTTCCCTTAAAGTTCGTGGCAATTCAAACAACGTGCTGCGTCTCACCGAATTTGTTTTTCCCTCCACCTGACAGTTGCCTATCGATTCTTCCCCGTGCTCGTTTCCACAATTCATTTCACGCAACCATTGCGCGCATTGATCGATAACTGGAGTAAGCAGGGAGGAATACTACAGTGGGCGTCGCAGGCGTTAGTTCGAGCAATCCTACGCAGCAATATTCTCAGGACAGCAACACGGATTTCGTTCAACTCGGCGAAAGCCGCTTGTCCGACGTCGCTGACCGGCTTGGGATTGATCCGAATCGCCTCGCGAAGGCGAATCCGCAGATCCAGGACACGAACAATCTGACGCCAGGGCAGGAAATTCATCTTCCAAAAGATCCTCCGCCCGTGCCGCTTCGTGACTCAGACGCTGACGTTGTATCGCCAGCCGCTGCACCTGCTTCAAACTTGCAGCGTGCGACCTCGAGCGATCCCACGGGAGCGAACATGATGAAGGCCATGTTAGACGCGCCTGTGACCAGCAACACTGCGAAACCCGACGAATATGTTCCTCTTTATCCGATCACTCCCAGCGTGCAGAATTCCCATGAAGAAAAGATCGTCAGTGAAGATGTCGGGCGCGGAGATGTCTATCAGGTTGTCAATCACACCGAAGGCCATGAAAAGCTGAACGGAAGTGGCCTCGAAGATCACCTGACCAAACTGAATGGCGGAGGCCCTTTGACTCCATTCGAGAAGGGATTAGCCGCGGGATGGGGCAAAGAGCCATCAGACACCACTCTCACCCCGATCATCAAAATCGGCGACCGCAACGTGCAGGCGTACGAACTGACCAAGGGCGGATCCGGTGATCGTGTAACGACTTATTACGACCGCCAAGGAAACGTCTTGGCCGGCCCATTTCATTCCGAACAGGGACTCGTCAACGAAGGCCTCGGGCCGATCGACTACATCCTGATGGCGGGCGCGGCGAAGAACCTGATCGGCGGGCTGTTGCGTGCCGGTCAGAAAATGTTGGGCAGAGAAGGCGCCGAAATCCTGGCGAAGGGCGCTGCCAGAGGCGAAGGGGAAGCGGCAGCATCCGGTGCCGGAAAGTCCGCGTGGCGAGAAGGTAGCGGTACTTCGATTTACAACCCGAAACCTCCCTCGGGTCCGCCGCTGGCAGGGGAATTTAATGAAGCCGAAATCAAAGACATCAAGGCTTTGCAGGACGAAGGAATGACGCGCGGTCAGGCCGAGGATGTAATCCGAAGACGCGGGAACGAAACTGTGGAGGTCGTCAATCCGAACGGTCCGAACGGCGGCGGAACAACTCGACTTCCCAGCTGGAAGACTCCCGGCGCCGGAAAGAAGACGCCGTAACGCGAAGTTCTCAAGTTTGCTCAGGGCCTCGGGGGAGGGCCCATCTGATAGTCGTGCGTGCTGCGACGATGGAGCCTGCCCTGAGCAAAGTTCCACAGCGGGGATTGCTCGGTTGCACCGAAGACAATCCCCGCCTAAGCTAACCTTGGACGCCCGAACCCGATACCCAAACAGACAATTGCTCTCCGTTTTGTGCGGCATGAGGTTCGATGCTCCGTGCGCCTCGGTGTGAAAGACCGGTATCGCGAATTCACACTTTCGGTGTGCCTCGCGCCTCCGGACAACCCAAGCCGCTCGCATGCTCAATCTCTGGCGAGGAGTCAACATGAAATTCCAGAAGCTTACGCCCAATCTGATTGTTCGAGACGTTGCCGCGAGCATGGAGTTCTATCGTTCTGTGCTCGGCTTCCAACCAGCCATCACCGTACCCGACCAACCTCCCTACGTTTTCGGATCGGTCACTAGCGGCGCGGTCGAGATCTTCTTCAACGACCAGAAAGCAGTTAGAGCGGAATATCCCGCCCTTGGATCAAGGCCGATCGGTGGCAGTCTCACGCTCTTTCTCGAAGTCGAAGGCATTGACGATGTCTTTGCCGCGGTTCAGAAGAGCGGTTCGAAAGTTACGATGCCGATGAAAGAACAATTTTATGGGATGAGAGAGTTCGCTTTCGAGGATCCCGAGGGGTGGGTCATCACGATCGCAGAAAAAATAAAATAGCGGAAACGCACGTACGCCGAGGTGCGAACGAACTGTTCGCATTCCTCGGCGCCGCTTCATCCGGTGAGCTTACTTCACCATGATCTTCTTGCCAGTCGGATCCAGCGTGCCCTGAACGCGGACGCGCTTTCCGTCAAACTTCGCAACGTCGGTCTGATGATCGATGTCGTACGTGTTGCCCGAATCATCCTTCAGCACATATTTGTCGCCCTGTTTCGAGACCGTGCCAGAAAATGTCTGGCTGTCGCTTGCAGTCGCTGAAGCATTGGGGGTGCTAGGCTTCGCGCCCGAAGGAGGCGCGGTGGTATCGGGAGTCGGAGCTGCATCCGGCGCTTGCGCGCTCGGTGCCTGCTGCGACTGCGGCGGCATTTCAGGTGTCGGCTGGCTGCGATGGCGTCGTATCAGGCGTCGCTTGCGGTGTGGATTGCGGAGCCTGTTGATCGGTTGGCGCAGACGGAGTGGTTTGCGCGTGGAGCGCGCTGCCCCAGGAGATCATGCCAATGCCGATCGCCAGGGTGGCGAGATACGAGAGTGATTGCAATTTTTTCACGAATCCTCCAGGAGCCAGTGCGGCTCGCTCGAAGGTAATGCAAACAGCTTGCCAAGAATTCGATCAAGCGCATGTGTGAAATCGTCACACGTTGTAACCACAAGACTTAGTTCGTCAGCTTGGATGCATTCCTACACCAGTGTCGGGAATCTTTCTCTGCTGCCTACCGGGAACGGTGTAGCACTAATGGTCTGAGAATCAGATGTCGTCTGCACTTCGAAGCGAACTTCTTGCACACTCAGCGAAAACTATTCCCGGCACTCGCCGAACTGGCGGCGCTTCCAATAAAAATAAAGCGGGCCACAAATTTCTTTGTGGCCCGCTTTGCTTTGAAATCTCAGGTTGAAAATTGGATTCGCAACCGAGCGATGCGAAGTTTAGTGACGGCCTCCGCCACCGCCGCCTCCGTGTCCACCATGGCGACCGCCCCCGCCACCACCGCCTCGTCCGCCTCGACCTCTACGACCGCCCCGCCTCCGGGACGTCCGCCACGACCGCCGCGATCCCCGCCGCCACCACGTGGACGGTCTCCGCCGCCACCATGCGGCCGGTCTCCGCCTGCGTGCGGCGCGCCTTCGCGGTTGAAGTTGGGCTCGTCCGGATCATCCGGAAAATTTCCGCCGCCTTCGATTACGAGCGTGCCCGCGGGAATTGGTTCGCCGGCTTCAGCCTCCGGAGCTGCTGGAGCTGCGCCGTCTCCTCCACCCGATGCTGCCATCTTCGCTCGCTGCTCTTTCAGAATCGCCTTGCGCGATAGCCGGATGCGGTTGCCTTCCACCGCCAGCACTTTCACCAGCACCTGATCGCCTTCCTTCAGTTCGTCGCGCACATCGGCAATGCGATGCTCCGCCACTTCGCTGATGTGCAGCAATCCTTCCGTACCCGGAATGATTTCGACAAACGCGCCGAAATCCGCCAGCCGCGTCACTTTCCCCAGATACGTCTTCCCTACTTCCGCCGTCGCCGTGATGTCGCCGATGATCTGCAGCGCCTTCGCCGCCGAAGCCTGGTCGCTCGACGCCACTTTGACCAGTCCGGAATCTTCCACATCGATCTTCACTCCGGTCTGCTCCACGATGCTTCGAATCATCTTTCCGCCCGGCCCAATCAGATCGCGAATCTTGTCGGTCGGAATCTGCACGGTGTAGAACCGCGGCGCGTAATCCGAAATCTTTTCGCGGCCCGTAGTGATGACTTCTTCCATCTTTCCCAGGATGTGCAGCCGGCCGCGTTGTGCTTGCGATAGCGCTTCGCGCATGATCTGCGCCGTGATGCCGGCAACCTTGATGTCCATCTGCAACGCGGTGATGCCCTCTCGCGTGCCGGCGACTTTGAAATCCATGTCGCCGTAGTGATCTTCCGCGCCCGCAATGTCGGTCAAGATCGCATAACTTTCGCCTTCCTTGACCAATCCCATCGCCACGCCCGCAACCGGAGCCTTCAACGGAACTCCCGCGTCCATCAGCGAGAGCGATGCTCCGCAAACCGTCGCCATCGACGACGACCCGTTCGATTCAAGGATGTCCGAAACCACGCGCATCGCGTACGGCCACTTCTCTTCCGGAGGAAGCACAGATGAAATCGCGCGCTCCGCCAGCGCCCCGTGCCCAATCTCGCGCCGCCCTGCCCCGCGCATGAACGCCACTTCTCCCACCGAAAACGGCGGAAAATTGTAGTGGAGGAGGAAGCGTTTTTTGGCTTCGCCTTCGAAGCCTTCGAGGCGTTGCATGTCGTCACTGGTGCCGAGGGTGGTAGTCACCAACGCTTGCGTTTCGCCGCGGGTGAAGATTGCGCTGCCGTGGGTGCGCGGCAGGACTCCGGCTTCGATCCAGATTTCGCGGATCTCGTCGAACGCACGGCCATCCGGACGGCGCTTCTGATTGATCACCTGCTCGCGGAAGATCCGCTCGCGCAATGCTTCGTAATAGTGATCCAGTTTCCTCTTGGCATCGTCATCGCCTTCCGGCAACGCCGACAGCGAGTTTCTTCTTGATGTCCTTCACCAAGGAGTAGCTTTCCGCCTTGGGATGCTTCTTCGTATCGAGAGCATCTTCGAGATCCGCGCCGATGCGGCCCCGCAGGTCGTTGTAGTACGCGTCGTCGAACTTCGGGGGCTCGACTTTACGTTTGGGCTTGCCCGCCTTGTCCCGCAGGTCGTTGATCGCCGCGCAGATTTTCTTGATCTCGGTATGTCCAAACTCGATCGCGTCGACGACCGTCTCTTCCTTTACTTCTTTTGCGCCCGACTCGATCATCACGATGCCGTCGGCAGTTCCGACAACCATGATGTTCAACAGGCTCTCGCGCATTTCGTCGTATGTCGGATTGACGATGAACTGTCCGTTCACCAGTCCGACGCGCACGGCGCCGATCGGCCCCAGGAATGGAATATCTGAAACGGTGAGCGCGGCGGAAGCGCCGTTGATGCCGAGGACGTCGGGATCGTTGTTGCTGTCGGCCGACAGCACGAACGCAATCACCTGCGTCTCGCACTTGAATCCTTCGGCGAACATGGGACGCACCGGGCGGTCGATCTGCCGGCTGGTGAGCACTTCGCGCTCGCTCATGCGCCCTTCGCGCTTGATGAAGCCGCCGGGGAAACGTCCGCCGGCGTAAGTGTATTCACGGTAGTCGACCGTGAGGGGGAAAAAGTCGATGCCTTCGCGCGGATCGGCATTGGAGGTCGCGGTGGCTAGCACAACGTTTTCGCCGAGGCGGACGACGACGGATCCATGGGCCTGCTTGGCCAGCTTTCCTGTTTCAAATGAGATGGTTTTGCCGCCGGTGAGATTGACTGAGACTGTCGTTGGTTCTGGTTTCATGAGTAGATTTCCTTCGGAGAGCGACGAGGTGTGAACCTCGAGCAAAAAGCAGGCGGGTGCCCCAGCCTGGCCGCGTTTCCTGCGACAGACTGAGGAGTTTGCCTCAAGCGGACGAGGCACAGCTGTGCCGCGATCACGCCGCTTAAGGAATACGCTGCGCTTGAAAAACGCACGTGTGGGAAAGTTCCTCGATGCTGACCGTTTCATCGGAAACGGTATTCAGAAATAGCTGAAGGCAAGTTTCAAGGTTCTTAAGGTTTCGGAGGTTTCAAGTTCAGGAACTTGGCAACGTTGAAACTCTGAAAGCGCGAACCAGCTACTTGCGGATGCCGAGTTTGGTAATGACAGTCTTGTAACGCTCGGTATCGTATTTCTTGAGGTAGTCGAGCAAGCTACGGCGCTTGCTGACCAGCATGAGAAGTCCGCGGCGCGAGCCGTGGTCTTTCTGGTGCGTCTTGAAGTGCTCCGTCAACTGCCCAATCCGTTCGCTGAGCAGAGCGATCTGAACTTCCGGGCTTCCGGTATCGCTCGCATGCGTCCCGTACTGGTCAATGAGGGATTTTTTTTGCTCTCTGGCTAACACTAAACTGGTGCACTCCTGTTCTTAATCGATTGTCGTTGTGACGTTTAGAGAATATCACGGCGGATTGTGGAGCGTAAAGGAAGAGAGCGTGCCGGAGCGGCTGTATGCACCTTGCGGGAATTTTTGCGCGCCAGACCCCTCGGCCTCAGGCCGAAATCCCGCCGAGACGTCATCCCGAAAGCCCGCGTTTTCCTTCGCGGGCCGAGGGATCTCCCAAGCCACTGAACCATAGCCACTGATGGATTCCCAATCCCATGCGTGGGATTTCACCCTATCGGGGCTCACATCAATCCTGGGCGGATGAAGGATTGTGGAGCGTAAAGGATGAGCGCAACCTCAGCAGCTGTCTGTCCTTGCGGAGCCGTTGCGCGGGAGATCCCTCGGCCCCGCTGGTGTAAGCGCGGGGCGCTTCGGGATGACGCCTGCATCGCTCTACTCAAGCATAGAGTTTGCGAAGTTCTCGACAATGTGGCCGCGATCGCCTGCCTCCGGCTGAAATCCCGGTGAAGACGTCATCCCGAAAGCCCGCGTCTTTCTTCGGGGGGCCGAGGGATCTCCCGAACCACTGAACCGTAGCCACTGATCGATTCCCAATCCCGCTCGTCACACTTTTTGTGAAGGGCGGGCCACGGTGCTGCCTGTGCTTCGAGATTTTGATCTTTTCAAGTCGGGTCAATGAGTGTTAACGCCTGATTACAACAATCGACTGCAGACGATTGTAGACTCTTGCCATGGACGAGCGGCAGCCAGCAACAGTGGACGAGGTTAACGAGATCGTTGCTAGGGACCTGAAGGACTGCGACACGGAGCAACTCGCGACATTCGAGAAATATCGCGTCGACCTTTTTTCAGCACCCATCGTACGATACGGACAAAAAGAGAACGTAATTGTCGTAGCACGCAACGGCGATCAGGTCATCTATTACGAAGATGTGGAAGACGGGTTCAATGTTTCACCGATGAGGTCTGACGGACAGATTCTTGAGCACTGGTGCAATCAGGACGAACTACGGCTTGCACTCAATGCGTGGATCAAAGATCGGGGCCTTTCCTGTAGATTAGGGCCTTCCATCCCGGTCAATGAGCGTTAACGCCTTGTTAACAACACCCTAAGGACAGTCAAACTGGAAGTTTGTCAGGCGACACGAAAAGTGAGACCATGCGCTGGAGATTCTGAACAATCTTGCCCCTTCCGATCGAGCGCGATGCTTATGTGAGAGGCAGGCTCGATACGATCCTGACTTCAGATTCATGGGATCAGGTGCGTCTTGCCGGGCAGGAACTGTGTCGACACCTAGAGCAAAATCCGTCTCCGCCATCAGCGCCCAGTTCTGCGCATGGGCGATGTGTGATTGCAGCCGAGGACAAGTTCTTCGAGGATCTATTCAACTCTTTCCTTCCCTCTGAATGGAAGCCGCACACAACCGTCCTCGCTAACGATGACGTTCGATTCACCGATGTGATTAGGGTAGTGCGGGACACGCTGCCTGCTCTGCTCTGCATTCACAGCAATCTCGTACGATGTGCTTCGGAGGCATTCGCAGCGTACGTAGCAGTGAGCCCCGCCACCCGGTACCTCATCCTGAACAGCAACTTGACTTTGGAAGATATTGAAGAGTTTCGCAGGACCTATCGACCTCTACAGATTTCCGTCAGCATACTCAACCTGCCTTTTACTCCCGAGGAATTTGCTGCGAGTTTGCAATCCGCATCGGGGGGTGCTCTCCCGAAGTTGGCAGATCCTCAGCAGGGTTGAAGTAATATCGCAATTACGCTCACAGCGTGTTAACGCTGTTTTCAACAATTGATTAAGCAGTGGTCCCATGGCAAACTCGGAGCCGCAAGTGCCTCAGGAAGCTTGATCGCGTTCCCGAATGAATATTGATCGTATTTCACACTTCGCCATCGAGCCATATCACTTATTGGGATTCCTTTTCTGGATCGTGGCCGGTATTTCGGTGTGCACCGGGAAAACGCCTACTCGCGGCCAAGGTTTGGTAATCCGTGCAAAAGAACCGAAGACGTTTTGGTTGGTCGTCGCGGTGTTGTTCCTAGCTGGCATGGTTTTCGTTGGATTGTTGCCTCAGAGATAGATCGAGAGACTCACGGGCCTGCCGGTAGGGTTTTGAGTGAAATCGCCTGATAGTGTCAACTACGAGGAGGGACTTTCACTCTAAGAGCCGCCCTGAGCCAGAACCAAGCCAGTAGTAGCGCAACCGGGAGACCGATGAGACCTTCCTTCGGCTCTCTGCCGCTGAGCACTCCAGCAATGCCAATCGCCATAGCAGCGACATAAATCAATCCTAGGCGAAGGAAGATGCGACGGCGATGTCGCAAATCGGTTTCGGCACGCTCCGCCGACTTCCATCGACGCCACAACAACCATCCCAGAATCGCGGTTGCTGTTGATACCCCAATTATGACTTGCGCCAGCGTCGCTGTTGGGGTCTCAGCACCCACCTGCGCGGCGACAATCAATCCAATTTCCGCCATATTAGGAACGCACTCAGGCGGCATTTTACTGGACCACCTGTCGAAAAATCCCCGATTTCACTCATTGAGATTCAGCTACCCTCGGTCGGGCTCAATGAGTTAAATCGCCTGTTTTCGACAACGAGAGTGTCCAGATATACTCGCAGCGTCTGACAATGGGAATCCGTCTCAATCAAAACCAAATGGAACGGCTTCAAGATGACGTGATGGAACGGCTACGGGTTCCGAGACGTTCTCGCATGTTCCTGCGTCTTGCCTCATCGCAAATTGTTAACCACGAATATCGTGGGCAGTTCGGACATCCCACAAGCTATGCGTTTGTTGAATTTGACGGTGCTCCTGCGAATGAGTTGAGTTTTGACGCTTGCGCAACGTGGCCTGTCACAATGTCGGAGACGTATCGAACGAGACTCGAACGAGCGGTGGCGGAAGCCGTTGCTGACGTGCTACTCGAAGGCGTTCACCAGCACTCTGGCTGCACGGTTGTGCTCACCAATACTCGTTTCGATGAGGTGGGCAGCAGCGAGGCTGCTTTCACGAAGGCGACGAAGGCTGCGATGCGGACGTTGCTTACGAGGAAATGGGCCGTCGTTGGCGGGCCTGAAACTTCGAGTTCCGTTCCACCATTGACGTAATATCGCCATTACACTCATCGACTCGTCCGCGGACTGTGTGAACTCATCCAAGTGTGTGACACTGGCAAGAACTCTGATGATGCTTCCGCGCGGCGGACCCCGATGTCCTCTTGCGGGGAGCGCGGCAAGACTGGAAGCCGTGCCCTACCCGGTTCGTCCCTTTCCCTTTTTTTTGGGGCGGGCGTAGATGGGTCGGATCGAACCGCACAGGCCCAGCAGATTCCTCGCTCTGCTCGGAATGACAAGAACTGTGAAGATTCTCCGCTTTGCTCAGATTGGCAAAATTATCATCCGGCAGGACAACTCAAGGTCCCTCGGCTTCGCGTAGTGCCGAAAACTGTTCCCCGCCCAACCTCGCGGATTCCCACAGCCATCCCGGTGGGGCGATCCAATCGCGGTCATTTGTGCCGGCATGCGTGCTAACATCCTCTGATCCGGCTCGCCCGTCGGCTTGAGCCCCGCGGAGGTCACGATGATTCGAACGACACGGCGCACTTTCCTGAAGACAAGTTTGGCCGCTGGAGCCATGGCAACCACAGGAATTCTCCCGCTGGTTGCAGCCAAACGCACCGCAACGGATACGGTCGTGCTTGGCCGCTCCAAGGTGGAGGTGACGCGGCTGGCATTCGGAACCGGGACGAACAGCGGGGCGGTCCAGGCTGCGCTCGGGCAGCAGGAGTTCACGCGGATCGTTCGCTATGCTTACGATCGCGGCATTCGCTTCTTTGAGACGGCGGAGGCCTACGAGACGCCGGGGATGCTGGGCGCGGCGCTGAAAGGCTTGCCGCGTGACAGCTATCAACTGATGAGCAAGGTGACCACGTTCCACCAAGGTATCGACCCGAGGGCCAAGTTCGACGAGCTGCGGAACATCTCGCAGACCGAATACTTCGACGTCATGCTGCTGCATTGGCAGCACTCGGCCGACTGGCCGGAGACGACGAAACGCTGGCAAGACGGGATTCTTGAGGCACAGCAAAGAAAGATCGTCCGCACGCATGGAGCTTCAGTGCATGGACTGCCGGCGCTGCGCCAGATGCCGGGAACAAACTGGCTCGACATCGGACTGATCCGCATCAACCACAACGGCTCGCGCATGGACGGCCCGACCTCTGAGGACTCCAACCATCCAGCCAACGTGAGCGAAGTGGTCGACCACATCCAGCAGTTGAAGAAGGAGAAGCTGGGTGTAATCGGCATGAAGCTCTGCGGCGGGGGTCAGTTCGAGCATAGCCATGACGATCGCGTGAGAGCCATGAGGTTTGCCTTCCAGAATGCGGGAGTGGATTCTGTCACGGTCGGCTTCAAGAACACGCAGGAGATCGACGAGGCAATCAGCAACCTTAATCTGGCGCTCGCATAAACAAGGCGGGCCTGGCCGAGCTTTTGTCATTCCGACCGAAGGCAGGAGTCTGCTCGTTGCCGGCAACATGGGCGCCGCCAACGATCAGCAGATTCCTCGCGGCTACGCCGTTTCGGAATGACAATGCGCGGGCGAAGGAGCAAAGTGGGGTTCTCGACTAGCGTTTGCGGCTTTGTATAACCCTGTCGTATCTCGACCCTCTCGCATCATCGCCGTCCCTCACAAAATTTGTCATTCTGACTTGCACAAAGTTTGTCATTCCGACCGGAAGGGAGGAATCTGTTTGTCGCTGTTTTCTTGTCAAGGGGGGTCGGATGGCCGTTTTCCCGCCATCTGCCTCAGAAACAAGCAAAAATAAAATTCTGAAAATGTCCACTTTGCCCCAGCCCGTTTGATATTCTGGATATATAGAGTAGAAATTGGCGCAAGCTCCGGCTTGCGCCATCTCTTTTTTAGGGACTTGCTGGGAAAATGGCAGTCCGATCGTCTCGACGGGAAAATAGGGGAAAGCAGATTCCTCCCTTCGGTCGGAATGACAAAACTTGGGGGCGCGATAATGCTTCGGGTATCTCTTCGGGGATCGCTTCGGGATCGGGCTCTCCGGGCGCGTCCTCGTACGTCACCCGACCTCCAGTTCCCTTCTGTCCCATTTGCCGGTGATCGCTCCCGCTTCATAGGTGCTCTGCAGAAAGTCCATCAGCGCGGCGCTGGGGGACTTCGACTGCCGGACGTCGTCGTACATCAACACGTACTCGCCTAATTCGGCTTGATAGAACGCTTTGTCTGGACGAACTTTCTGCTTGCCGAAGTCGGCGGGCGTGGGCGCAGCGTAGCAGTAAAACGCAGCTTCGGCGATGGCGCCTCCGCCGGGCCACCAGCCCGCACTGATCACCTCATGCGAATACGCTTCTTGCATAATTTTTCGGAGAACGGGATCGGGATCGTTGCGAGGCGGAGCGCGCCGTCCAGAAAAACGCGTGATGGCCAAGTCGAAGCTTCCCCAGAAAAAATGCACGGGGCTCGATTTGCCGACGAACTGCGATCGAAACTTCTGGAACACATCGTCAACGGATAGAAGAATCCGCCACAGCCGGCGAACGGCGTCGCCATCGTAGGCCGAATGGAGGGTGTCCTTGTCGAAGGCGATGCCATCGGCGACTTCCACCGGCATCTTCCAGATTTGCACCTCGATACCCAGCGAGCGCAGCGCGGACATCAGCTCGTGATAGAAGTCGGCAACGGTGCGGGGGGCGAGTTCGACTGTCGCAACCTTTGGATCGGTCGTTCGAATGACCAGCTTGTTGTCGAAAAAGTCGAACTCAATGTCGAAGTGGCGGTCGCCGTACGGAATGATCGACGTGGTCAGCCCGCGAGAACTCACGTAGAGCGGCACGTTCCACCAGTGATTGACGAGTGGCGTCAGCTCGAGACGTATTTTGCCGACGATCTGCGTCCACATGTGCAGTGTGGCGTATGTGTCCTTCCAGTCGGCCAGCCGAAAGGCCGGCCAGCATTCGCGGGAGTCGGGGAGAACGATGGATGGTTGCTCGGTCATGAAGAACTCCAGTCTGTTGGTGCAGTGTCTCACGCCGGCCGCCTAAACTTCGCGTCGATGTTTTGTTTTTGATTCTCTCCTTGACAATCTAAGAGAGCGGCGCTATTCCTAGACGGTCTAGGAAGGTACGGGATGGAAAAGCAGCTCGATCTTCTGCAAGGCACGCTCGACATGCTGATCCTGAAAGCAGTGTCGCTGAGCCCGTTGCACGGTTACGGAATTTTGCTGCGGATTCAACAAATCTCGAAGGAACGGTTGGAAATCCAGCAGGGGTCGCTGTATCCCGCCCTCTACCGGCTTGAGCATCACGGGTGGATCACGAGCGAATGGGGAGAGTCTGAGAACAAGCGGCGCGCACGCTACTACCGGCTCACCGCGGCCGGAAAACGCAGGCTGCAATCGGAGGCGGAACGCTGGAAACAGATGACTGCGGTCATTGCCGGAATTCTGCAGACAACGCCGGAGGAGTTATGAATCTGTGGCCCCGACTTCGTTCGTGGACAGCCGCCATGACCCGGCGCACTCGCATGGAACGTGAGATGGATGAGGAAATGCGCTTTCACATCGAGGCGCACGCAGCGCACCTGGTGAGCCAAGGCATCCCGCAGCAGGAAGCGCTGCGGCAGGCGCGTCTGGAATTTGGTGGGATGGCGCTCACCAAGGAAGAATGCCGCGACGCGGTCGGCGTCAGTTTTCTGGAGACGCTGCTTCAAGACGTGCGCCACGGCGTGCGCACCATGCTGCGGACGCCCGCGTTCACCGTGATCGCCGTATTCGTGCTGGCGTTAGGTATTGGCGCAAACACCGCGATCTTCAGCGTGGTCGATGCGGTGCTCCTGCGGCCGCTCGCGTATCGCGATTCAGGACGGCTGGTCACGATCCT
Organism: uncultured Acidobacteriota bacterium; assembly: GCA_963771765.1. Taxonomy (GTDB): domain Bacteria; phylum Acidobacteriota; class Terriglobia; order Terriglobales; family Acidobacteriaceae; genus Sulfotelmatobacter. Next base: position 77,240 of record CAVYUY010000031.1, on the reverse strand, counting down.
GATGAACGGCAACAATCCGGTTGCAGTAGCAAACTATATCGACTGGCGCGACCAAAGCCATTCCTTCGAAGCCACCGGCGCAGCGGATTACTGGTCACCCAACCTGACGGGCATCGATTCTCCCGAACACATCACCGGCCTGAAGGTGACGCAAAGCCTGTTCCCTATGCTCGGCATCGAGCCGATGCTCGGGCGGTTGTTCGTCGAGGGCGAAGACAAGGAAGGCGCAGATCGCGAAGTCATCCTCAGTTACCGGCTGTGGCAGCGGAGGTTTTCGAGCGACAGCAACGTGCTCGGAAAACCAATCGTACTGGATGGGAATGCCTATATTGTCGTCGGTGTGATGCCACAAGGATTTCAGTTCGCTCCGTTCTGGGCGACACACGCGGAGTTGTGGGTGCCGAACGCTTTCGGGGCGAGAATCCACAGCCGGGGCGGAAACAGCTTGCGAGTTTTTGCACGACTGAAAGACGGTGTCTCGCTCAGCGAAGCTCGCGCGGAAATTGCGGGAATTAGCGGACGGCTGGAGCAACAGTATCCCGGCACAAATCGCGACGTGGTGGTAACACCACTCAAAGAAAAGGTTGTGGGAGACATTGAGACGCCGCTCCTGGTGCTTCTTGGCGCGGTGGCGTTTGTTTTGCTGATTACGTGCGCCAATGTGGCGCATATGCTGCTCGCGCGGGCAGCCGCACGCCAGAAAGAAGTTGCGGTGCGGGCGGCCCTCGGTGCGCGGCGCGGACGCATCATTCGCCAGTTCCTTACCGAGAGTCTGATGCTTGGCGGATTGGGAGGCGCTGCGGGATTGGGGCTGGCCGTGGTCGCCACTCGCGCGCTGATTGCGATCAGCCCTGCGAACATTCCGCGCGTGCAGACCGTGACGATCGATCTCCACGCTGCCCTCTTTCTCTTGACTGCCACGATTCTGACCAGCGTCGGCTTTGGCATTGCGCCCGCGTTGCAGGCTACATCGGTCAATGTGAATGACACTTTGAAAGAAGGCGGCCGCGGCAACAGCGAAGGGCTCGGCCGTAACCGGCTACGCAGCCTGCTCGTAATTTCGGAATTTGCTCTCGCACTGATGCTCTTGATCGGCGCTGGCCTGATGATCCGCACGTTCGCCGCATTGCAAGCGGTCGACGCAGGATTCAACCCGCACAATGTGACTTCGATGATCGTGTCGGTGGCGGGATCGAAAGAAGCGGATCCGGGGCGCCGCACGATTTTTTACCGGCAACTGCTGGAACGCGTTCGAGCGATTCCCGGCGTACAAGCAGCCGGCGGAATCAACCATCTGCCGCTGATCGGGGATCTCTGGGGATGGCCATTCGCGATTGAAGGGCGTCCCAAGCCGAGGCCCGGGGAATCACCGAGCGCGATTTACCGCATGGTGACGCCCGGGTATTTTGACGCGATGCAGTTGCCGATCATTCGAGGCCGCGATATTTCTGCCGCCGACACTTTGACGGCTCCGGACGCAGTCATCATCAACGAGCGGGCAGCACGGGAATATTGGCCCGGGGAAGATCCGCTGGGAAAGCGAATTTCATTTGATGCCGACAAGGCAAACCCTCCGACATGGTGGACGGTGGTGGGAATTGCCAAGGACGCGAAGCAAGACGACTGGACCTCGAAGCCTTATCCGGAGGTCTACCTGTCGGCGTTCCAGAATCATGATTTCGTCGGCGACTCTGGATCGGATGTGGTTTCGCATGTTTCCTACATCACGCTGGTAGCGCGAACGACGGGCGACCCGGCGGGCGTGGCCTCGGCGATGAAAGAGGCTGCATGGTCGTTTGATCGCAACCTCGCGATCTCGCAAGTTGTCACCATGGATGGAGTCGTCGCGGAAGCCAACGCGCAACCACGCTTTGAAATGCTCTTGCTCACAATTTTTGCAGCTGTGGCGCTGGTTCTTTCCGCAGTGGGAATTTATGGAGTGATCAGCTATTCGGCATCGCGGCGTACGCATGAGATCGGGGTGCGCATGTCGCTCGGCGCAACGCGGCGCGATGTGCTCTATCTGGTCATGCGTCAAGGGATGTGGCTTGCCTTGGCCGGTTCGGTGACAGGCATTGCGGGCGCGCTTCTGCTCTCACGGCTCATGGCAAAATTACTGTTCGGGGTGAAGCCGACCGATCCGGAAACTTTCCTGGCGGTGGCGATGGCACTCGCACTCGTCGCGATGGTGGCCTGTTACATCCCAGCGCGACGCGCGACTCGCACTGATCCCATGACCGCTTTGCGGTACGAATGAAACAGGGCAAAGCATCCGGCGAGATTCGCAGGAGATAAATCTCCAATCTATTGGTAATTTTCCACCAGCATGGCCTGACCCTGCTCGCGGCCCGGTTGATCGAAGGCGACGGTTCGGCCGTCGGGAGTGGCTCCCAGCCAGAACGGGATGCGATCAAGTACCGTCAGGGTCGTGGTGTGGCCTTTGGCAAAATCAAACTCGCTCAGCACGGCTTGGTGTCCGAGCGACGGCCCGACGAAAAGAATGCCTCCGTCAACGACTTGCCAACTGGCCCATGTGCCGGGGCGCACCAGAGAGAGCGCAATCTCTTCTCCACCGGCGACCGGAACCCGCCAGATTTCCGGTTCGGGGTCCGGACTTTTGGCGTAGTAAAGAAATTTTCCGTCTAGCGATTCGAGAGCCGCATGACCTCCATGTTGCGTGACCTGCGTCGGCGCACCACCGGCAGCCGGTACTTTCCACACCTGCCATGCGCCAGAGCGCAGAGAGCCGAAATAAACCCACTTGCCGTCGCGCGACCAACTTGGACAGACGCTGTGAAATGAGTCTGGAGTGAGGATCTGCGGCCCGCCACCATTCACGTTCATTGCTACGATTTTGCTGCCTGTTTGCGTGATGGCATCGAACGAGACGAACTGGCTGTCGGGCGACCAGCGCGGCGTTCCGGCGCCTCCGACGGCGCTCAACTGAAATGCGTCGCTGCCATCGCGATTGCTGATCCAAATTTCCATGGTGCCAGTGCGGTCCGACATATACGCGAGTCTCTTGCCGTCTGGAGAAAATTGCGGGGCGGGACCCTGGTCGGTATCGGTGGTCGAAGAGATGAGGACGTACGGCTTCTTCTCGCGCGAATCTGCGAGGTTCATCTGCCATATGCCGAGACTGCGGGTCAGATGCTCATAGGCGAGCCGGTATCCGCGGCGCGAAATTGCAGGATCCCACGCAGGAGATCCAGCTTCGCTGATCTGGATTGCGGCATCGGGAGCATCAAGCGAGGTGCGCCACAGCGCCGGATGCCCGGTTCGGTTGGACGAAAAAATCACCGACCTCCCATCGATCGAGAACTGGGGTGGGCTTGAGATCTTGCCGCGCTCGGCGAGCACGCGACGGGCCTCGCCGCCATTGGTCGGGACGAGCCAGATTTCGTCGGGAACGCCAAGCTGGGCATTGCGCACAAACAAGACGCTGTCGCCGTCGGGAGAAAAAGATGGACCCCAATCTTCGGCGGCGGGCGGCGGCGCGGTGACGCGGCGAACGGCAGAGTTATCGAGTGAAAGCAGGTAGAGACCGGAAGGCCCGGAAAAGGCAATCAACTTTCCGTCCGGAGACCACCCGATTTCTCCACGCCGCACCGAGACACCGCCGGTGTCGAGCTTGCGTTCAGCCGCCGCCGCAGAGGAAGTCTTGAATGCGACCGGCACGATTGGCTGAGCGCGCTCCGCCCGATGCTTCTCTTCCCTGCCGCCGTCAGACGCAACCAGATAGATGGAGTGTTCTAAGTTGTGCTGACGGGTGAAGGCGATCCAGCGTCCGTCGGGCGACCATACCGGACAGCAGTCGTCATCGTTGTTCGTAAGTTGCAGCAACTGATCGCTGCCAACGGTTGTGACATAGATTCCTGACTCGGCAATGGACGAGTGCTCGCGGAAAAAAGCGACGTAGTTGCCATCCGGCGAGAACGCGGGGCCAGAAGTATTTGAAACCGGGATCAGCGGAGCCGTACGCTCAACGAGAACTCTCGCGGAGGGTTGCGAACCGTGTCCTTTAAAGATTTTAGGCAGGATCACGCCCAGCGCCAGGATTGCACCCGCGAAACCCGCGATCAGCAGAATTCGCGGGTTTGGCGACTCGCGAACACTTCGCGAACTAAACGTGGCCAATGCGGGTTGTTCAGACGCCTGGGGAACCGCGGCGACTTGTTTTGTGGCATCAGGAACTGGTTCAGGCGAGACTGCGGCGGCGATCGCCGATCCGCTCTGCAACCATTCCACGTCGGCGCGGAAGCGATAGCCTCTCCGAGGTAACGTTTCGACATAGCGGGGATCGTCCGCCGAGTCACTCAGGGCCTCGCGCAACTTGTTCACAGCAGCATTGAGGCCATGATTGAAATCGACGAAGGTGTCCGATGGCCAAAGGCGGTTGCGGAGTTCGTCGCGGGTTACGAGCTTTCCCGGACGGCTGAGTAGAAGCGCGAGAATTTCGAACGGTTGGCCCACGAGCTTCAGCCGTGTTCCATATTTCCATAGCTCGTGTGTCTGCAAATCGACTTCGAAGGGACCGAAGCGCGCGCGATCCGAATGATGTTCAGAAAAATTAGTCATTTCAGCTCCGATATCCCCTCGCCGCCCGGCGTTCCTGTCTCATTCATACGCTTAGACACCACCACTTGTTCCATTCGACGGAATAGGAAGTTCTTTGTCATCAGAAGATTAGTGGATGAGGTCCACATTTTTCAGCAAATGAGCCTGGTTGCATCGAGGAATGAGCGACATAGCATTGCAGTAATCGTGTGAGGGCGGCAAGTTGGCTCGAGTTCAGGGATTTCCAAGTCCCCGAACGCGGAGGCCGACTTGAAAAACAGAATCATTTTCGCAGGTTTAGTCGCAATCACCAGCCTGGGGATGTTTGTATTGAACGGGCAAGCGCAGAATGCGCTCCCCGACGTGGGTATGAAGGGTGCCAAAGATCAGTGCAGCCTGGCTGTGGTCTCGCGGGTCGTCGGGACGGATGGGCAGGTGTGTGACGGGAATCTTGTCCACGAGATGGCGAAGGCTGGACACGCCTTCGAGCAGAACCAGTTGGGGATCGCGTCGATCCTCGCAATCGGTCCGGACTACAGCGAGAAAGAAGCCCTCCGGTGGTTCCAGCAGGCGGCTCAGCGGGGATACGCTCCCGCCGAAGTGAATCTGGCGGTGATGTACATCAACGGATGGGGCACTCCGGTTAACTATGGCGCGGCTCAAAATTGGTTGCGCGCAGCCGCCGATCAGCACTTCGCCCGTGCTTATTACAACCTGGGACTTCTCTATCTCGAAGGAAGCGGCGTCCGGCAAGACAACGCAGAAGCGTTTCGCTGGTTCGAAAAGGGAGCGAATGCAGGCGACAGCAACGCCCAGAGCAATTTCGGATACATGTACGACCAGGGCTTGGGATGTACGCGTGATCTAGCGCTGGCGGCCCAATGGTATCGACGAGCAGCAGACGCTGGAAATGCGTTGGGTGAAAACAATCTCGGGGACTTGTATTTGCGGGGCGAGGGTGTGCCGCAGGATGATAGCGCGGCGTTTACCTGGTTCCAGAAGGCGGCGGCGCAGGGACACACGGGCGCACAGATCAAGCTCGGATTCATGTATGCGAATGGGCGCGGTACGAAAAGAGATTCCGAAGCCGCGTATTCGTGGATCAGCGCCGCTATGTCCGCGGGCGATCCGAGGGCGAAGGAATTGCTGCATTCACTCGAAAGAGTCTTGACGCCGAGACAGATCGAGGCCGCACAAGAACGCGCTCACGAGATGCGCCATGCGGACCGCGAGCTTTCCGCGAAGAGCTTTGCCCAGTAGATGAAACGATGAGGCGAATGTGCCGATGCGGGCGGTGTTGCACAGGTCCTTCGCGCCTGAAACCGTCGCTCAGGATGACACAGCCGTTTCCGCCAACGACCACGCCGCCAAAGTGCGAAAGCAGATTTCTCCCTTCGGTCAGAATGACAGCGTAGCGGAGATGGTTGTGACGATGTGGCTACTTCCAGGTCCGGCCCGTTTGCTCGAACATGGTGGCCGGCAGCTCGAAGCCGGCGGCTTTCAACCGCTCTGCGAATTTTGGCCGGATACCCGACGAGGCGAATGCTCCGAGCGTGGCCCCGTCGGCCGAAACACCCTGCCGCTCGAAAAGGAAAATGTCCTGGAGGCTGACGATGTCCGCTTCCATGCCGGTGAGCTCGGTGATATGCGTGATACGGCGCGTGCCGTCAGTGAAGCGCGCTACTTGCACGATCAGGCTGATGGCCGACGCGATCTGCTTGCGAATCGCTTTCTCCGGCAGATTCAAATTCGCCATCATGGCCATGGTTTCCATGCGGGCCAGCGCGTCGCGCGGGCTGTTGGCGTGAATGGTGGTCATCGAACCGTCGTGGCCTGTATTCATGGCCTGCAGCATGTCGAGCGCTTCTTCTCCGCGCACTTCGCCGACGACGATGCGGTTCGGGCGCATCCGCAGGCTGTTGACCACAAGCTGACGGGCCTGCACGGCTCCCTTGCCGTCCGGATCGGGAGGGCGGCATTCCAGCCGAACAACGTGCCGCTGCTTCAATTGCAACTCGGCGGAATCTTCAATCGTGACGATACGTTCCTTCGCCGAGATATAACCGGACAGGACATTCAGCAGTGTGGTCTTCCCCGCCCCCGTTCCGCCGGAGATTACGACGTTGAGGCGCGCCGCCACTGCAGCTTTCAAGAGTCCCAGCATCGGTTCCGTCAACGTCTGGTTGGTGAGAAGGTCTGCATCGGTGACGGGGATATGGCCGAAGCGGCGGATGGAGAGATGCGGACCGTCCAGAGCGAGCGGGGGAATGATGACGTTGACGCGGGAACCGTCGGCGAGGCGGGCATCGACCATGGGCGAGGATTCGTCAATACGCCGTCCGATCGCAGAAACAATTTTCTGAATGATGCTCATCAAGTGAGCGTCATCTTTGAAGACGACCTTGGTCTCTTCTAGCATTCCGGCGCGCTCGACATAGACCTCTTTCGCGCCGTTGACCAGGATGTCGCTGACTGCGGGATCCTGCAGCAACGGTTCGAGGGGCCCCAGGCCGAAGACTTCTTGCAGAATTTCGCGCCCGAGCGTGTCTTTCTCGGCTGAGGTCAGCGGCGCCTTGAGGTGCGCGACTACATCCTGGATAACGGAGGACACCTGGGCTCGATTGCGGTCATCGGGAACCGCAGTGATTCGCTCGAGATCGAGTTTTGTCAGGAGAAAGTAGTGGATTCGGCTCTTGAGATCCTGGTAGGAGCGGAAGTCCATGGCGGCCGGTTTTGTTGGCCCGCCCGCGGCGGATGCGGCAATTCCGGACGACGAAACTCGGTCAGAAGCAGCCATAAGATTCCACACTACTGCGAGCGAAGAATTGTAGGATGCGGGGTCGAGGAAAACAATCGCGTTCCGCGAGCCGAATCATTCTCGACAAGTTCCGGGGCCGATCGGGCCTCCATCCGGCGGATCCGTCAGCGACAGGCGGTTCGCCTTCGGGAATCCGTTCCGAAAGGCCCGCCCTTAAGTGGCGGCACAATAGGGCGCATCGGATGCGTTACGTGTGAGCGTTGTTCTCCTTCAAATTCAAGTCAGGACGAGGCCAGTCCGATAGAGGCGTAAGGAGAAGTTTATGCTTCGACGCACCGTTGTGCTGGCTCTGTTCTGCGTATGTGCGGGATCGCTTGCGGCCCAGGACCTCGAAAATCTTCAGATCCACGGATTCGCGACGCAGGGATTTCTGTACAGCTCCAACAACAACTTCCTGACCATGGAATCGAGTTCGGGCAGCCTGCAGTGGACCGAGGGTGCCGTTAGCGTAAGCGACGCGGTCACCGACAAGCTGCGGGTGGGTGTGCAACTGCACATGTACCAAATGGGACAGTTTGGCGGTCCCAACATCATGGTCGACTGGGCTTCGGGCGACTACAAGTTTAACGATCATGCAGGATTTCGCATCGGGAAGATCAAGACGCCACTCGGCCTGTACAACGATTCGCAGGACGTCGATGCTCTGTTTTTGTGGGTAATGTTGCCCCAATCGATGTATCCCAATGACAACCGCGACTACGATTTATCGGAGATGGGTGGCGAATTTTATGGAGGAGCGGACCTGGGTGAACGGATGGGGCGGATACAGTATCACGCTCACATCGGCGCGAGCGCGCTCGATGCGAACGGCGGTTATGTGCAGCGCCTCGCTGAGATCGGCCTCACCTTCTCGTCCCCGCCAAGCGGAAGGGTCTACGGCGGAGATCTTCGCTGGGTGACGCCGTTGCATGGATTCACCGTTGGAGCGAGCGCGATTGGGGACAGCCTGGACGCGACCGGACCTGAAGGATCGATGCATCTCGCCTCTTCCGTAACTCAGGCTTACTACGCGGAGTGGGACGAACGGAAACTGCATGTCTCGGCGGAATATTGGAGAACGCCCCTGCACTTGAGTTTGATCGTGGGAGCACAACCGTTTCCGATGCCGATCGATCAGCGCGCGTGGTATCCCATGGTCCGGTACGAACTCACCAAGAGGTTCCAGGTGGGCACGTACTACAGCCACTACACAAATCCGAGCGCCGATACTTCGCTTCCGGAAAATTATTCGAAAGACTGGGTCGTGTCGGGTCGTTACGACTTTAATTCGAATTTTTACGGCAAGGTGGAGGGTCACTTTCTGCATGGCACGGGCGTTGGCTACTATGCCAGCGTCAACCAGAACGGTCTAGCGCCAAACAGCAACATGTTGGCGGCACGAATTGGATTCAGCTTCTAGGCAGGCATACTTATGAAAATTCCCTGCGGATTTTCCAAGTTGGTTCTGTTGCTCGGCGTCATTGCGGCAAGTTCGGCTGCGGCCGCGCAAGATGTCGTAATCGTCGCCAACAAGAATGTTTCCGTTTCTGAGATCACGACCGCAGACCTGCGAAACATTTTCACGGGGACGCGCTCGCGATTCTCTGACGGTTCGCGCGCGATCCCGGTTCTGCTCAAAGGCGGGCCGGTGCACGAAGTATTTTTGCGCAAGCATGTGGGCGATACTCCGGACGAATTCCGCATGCGCTGGCGCAAGGCTGTATTTACGGGGCAGGCATCGATGCTGAGGGAGTTCAACACCGAGGTCATGTTGCTGCAGTTCATCGCTTCGACACCGGGCGCAATTGGCTATGTGAGCCATGTGGGCGAGGGCGACGCGGGGTTGGTGAAAGTTCTGAGCATGGCGCCTTAGTCGGCCAGTGTGAAGTTCACTTGCACCTGCGTCTCGACCTCGACAGGCGTCTGATTCAGAAGATATGGGCGGTACTTCCATTGCTTGACGGCTTCGATGGCCGCGGGCGCAAGCATCGGGTGACCGCTGATGAGTTGCAGGCTCGCAACATTCCCCTGCTTGTCGACAATCATCGCCATCACGACCGTGCCTTCAATCCGCTGGTCTTTCGCTTCCTGTGGATACAGGGGAGGTACTTTTTTCACAGACATCTTCGACTCGACTCCAGCCGACACGCGAATACGTTTCGGCGCCGGAGCCGTTGAACCGCTCGAGTCGGCTCCGTCGAAAATACCTTCAGGAGCGGTCAGGGAGTCACCAGGGTGGTCTCCCGCAACGCCTTTGGGCTTGTCGTTCAGCGTGAAGCTCACCGTCACTTGTGTTTCGACGGCGACGGGGACGCCTGCCATGATGTAAGGCTCGTATTTCCATTGTTTGACGGCTTCGATTGCACTCGCCGACAGCACCGGCAGACCGCTGATCGATTGCACGCTTTCCACATCGCCCTCTTTGTTCAGATGCACGAGCAGTTGTACGTTGCCTTCTATGCCGTTTCTACGAGCTTGCTCCGGATAAACAGGCGCAACCCGTTTGATCAGCAAGGTCTGTGCAAACGATTGGGAAACGCGCACGCGGCTTGACATGACTTGCGCGGAAAGAAGCGATGTGAAGCAAAGGGTGATCGAAAGAGATAAGGCGACTCGGCGAAACATACAGACCCTCCAAAGCGGGCGGCGCGCGAACGGGTCAGGATTGAATGTCTGACGAGTTTAGACGCCGCTCTGGCTCGAATTGTTCCCTAAGATCGCGCTCGAAGGCGATAATCGCGTCGAGAACAGCGTCTGGCTGATCGCGCTGAGGAGAGTGGCGGCAATCGTCAAGCTGCAAGACCTTGACCGGGCCGGGCACTTGGCGGACGATGGCTTCCACCTGCGCCATAGTACCGTACTGATCGTCGCGCCCCTGAATCGCGAGGATGGGGCAACCAATGCGCGGAAGATACTCCTCGATATTCCAGCGACGGAAATCGGGATGGAGCCAGATATTGTTCCATCCCCAAAACGTGCGGGCGGCGTCGCGGTGGTGGCGCGCGAGTTTCTCGGGAAGATTGGTGGTTTCGAATTTCACTTTGGCGTCGGCGATGCTTTGAACGCTGAGGTCTTCGACGAATACATGGGGCGCGAGAACGACAAGACCGCGGACTTTGTGGCTCGATCCGGCGTAGATCAGAGCGATGGATGCTCCGTCACTATGCCCTACCAGAATGGGTGCCTTAATCCCGAGTTGATCGAGCAGGGCCGGCAAAGTCACGAGCCCTTCGTCGTGCATGTAAGTCACGGCGCGAGGCTCGGAGAGCACTTCGGAGTTTCCTGAACCGTAGCGGGAATAAACAGTCACGGGACATCGAGTCGAAGCGGCGACGCGCACGGGAAAATCCTTCCAGTGCGATACCGATCCGAGCCCTTCGTGGAGAAAGACAAATTCCGGCGCGCTCGGGTCCAAGGATGGAATTCGCAGGACTTCGAGGCTGTGTCCATTGACCGTCAGCTCCGAAATCTCGCTGGATGGGGTGTGGCTCACGCTGATCGAGTCATCCTGTGGAATCCAGGTTCGGTTGAAGCTTCCGTCATTGCTTGCGTTGCAAGCACTTACGCAGGGACGGAATTGTTTGACCAAGTTGCAAGATCGGTCCAAGCCCTGCGACTTGCTGCTGCATCGAACCTCCAAGATATCGTAAGCTAGTAGAGCACGACCGTTAGGAGGGATATGCGCTGCGCTCGCTGCGGCAATGACAATCCGGATGAGAACCGCTTTTGCGGGATGTGCGGAGCGACGTTGTTGAAAGTGCCAGCAGCCGCTGTCGCGGAAACGCAGACACAACGGGCGGCCGGTGCGAGCCCGGTTCTTCCTTCTCCAGTCACGGTCGCGGCAGCCCCACCGCCGGCTCCGCCGCGCCCAGCGCCGCCGGTCCAACACAGCGAACCTGTACGCAGTGAGCCCGTGCGCAGTGACCCTGTTCGTAGAGAACCCACGATCAGCGGCCCGTCGTTCCTTGGATTGAACGATCCGGGTCCGCGCAAGCGTGCGAGCCTCAGCATCGATCCGCATTCGTCCTCGAATTCCCGCGGCCTCGATTACCTGCTCGATGATGAAGAAGAACCTCGCAGGGGTGGCGCGGGAAAAATCGTTTTGATCCTTCTCGCGCTCGCGCTGGCGGTGGGATTTGGATATTTACGGTGGAGGAACCAGGGATTCGGCTGGCTGACGTCGAGCGCTGCGAAGCCGTCGCCGGCGGCAGAAACACCGGCGGACAACAGCACGTCGACATCTCCTGCGGGGACGCCGGATGCGCAGCCACCTGCTTCGTCTCAACCGGCTGCGAGCCAACCGCCTGCGGCAGCCACCAAGGCGCCCGATGCTGCGGCGACGGGTACAGCGAATCCTCCAAGCGGAACCGCCGCACAAACTCCAGCTCCCGATACGGACACGGCGAACCCTGCTCCAGCCAAAGCCGACGCGCCGAAGGCTTCGACCAAAACAAATCCGCCGGCGGATGCGGACGACGACAATTCGTCCGAGGAAAAAGAACCGGTAGCAACCAAAGCAGCAGCACCCGCGCCGAAGCCGGACAGAGTGGAAAAGCCGAGAGCGGGACGCGAGCCTGCCACGCCAAGGTCGTCTTTTGCGCCCAAGCCGGTAAGCACAGGCGATCCGGTAGCCGAGGCGCAACGATATTTGTATGGCCGCGGCGCGGCGCAGGACTGCGATCGAGGGCTTCGGATCTTGAAACCTGCCGCCAATGAGTCGAACTCCAAGGCCATGATCCAAATGGGCGCCCTTTATTCGGCCGGATTGTGTACGCCGCGCGACCTGCCCACCGCGTATCGTTGGTTCGCGCACGCCCTGCGAAAGGACCCGGACAATCAAGCGGTGCAAACAGATCTGCAAAAGCTGTGGGGCGAAATGACGCAGCCGGAAAGACAATTGGCGATCAAGCTATCGCAGTAGCCTGGGTCGTCGTGGTGTGCGGCTGTGCCACTGATTCGCCTTGAGGCTCACTTCAATCTTCGCTAACTCCAGAAGACTCGGCGTCCGCGTGCTCGCGTTGACGCTCGGATTCGGCTTAGGTCTTCCCTCTCTTGGGAGCCAGCAAAGCGACAACGCGAGTGCACCTCCAACCCAGCGCAGCATGGGAAGCCGCAAGAATTATGTGGGGCTTCCGAATTTTGGTGAGGTCACGCCGCATCTCTATCGCGGCGGACAGCCGGGGGCGGACGGGTTGAAGGCTCTTAAGAAAATGGGAGTCAGCATCGTCGTCGACATGCGCGGCGGCAAGAGCTCGCACGAAAAAGCTGCGGTGGAAGAACTTGGAATGGAGTACGTCTCGATTCCCTGGCACTGTCCGTTCCCCAGCGATGAGCCCTTTGCTCGATTTCTGCGGCTCATGCAGGAAAATCCAAAGAAGAAGGTCTTTGTGCACTGCCGGCTCGGCGACGACCGGACGGGAATGGCCGTGGCCGCGTACCGCATAGGGATCGAAGGATGGTCCGCCGACGAAGCACTTAAAGAGATGGAGCTATTCGGATATTCGAAAGTCCATCACGCGATCTGTCCGGGGCTCGGGCATTTCGAGAAGAATTTTCCGAAGCACCTGGAGAAGAATCCAGAGTTCAAGGACATTCGGCCCAAACAGTAATCCGCGTTCTCACCTCACCTCACACTTCGTCCTGTTCCTTCAGTTTGGCAATCACGCCGAAATCTTCGAGCGTAGTCGTGTCGCCTTTTACGTCACCGCTGGTCGCGAGTTCCCGCAGAAGGCGGCGCATGATTTTGCCGCTGCGCGTTTTCGGCAGCGTGTCGGTAAATCGGATATCGTCGGGCTTGGCGAGGGCTCCAATCTCTTTCGCGACCCACTTTCGGAGTTCTTCTTTCAGTTCGTTCGTCGGCTGCCTTCCCTGCTCCAGCGTGACGAAAGCCGATATCGCCTGCCCTTTAACTTCATCGGGACGGCCGACGACCGCGGCTTCTGCGACGGCTTCGTGCGCGACCAGGGCGCTTTCGACTTCCATGGTGCTGAGGCGGTGTCCACTGACGTTGAGCACGTCGTCGACGCGGCCCATGATCCAGAAATATCCGTCTTTGTCTTTGCGCGCGCCGTCGCCCGTGAAATACATGCCGGGAATTTGCGACCAGTAGTTTTTCACATAGCGGTCGGGATCACCGTAGACGGTGCGCAGCATGCCAGGCCACGGCTGCTTGATGACCAGAAATCCGCCCGATCCGTCGGGGACGGGCTTGCCTTCCATGGTGACGATTTCCGCAACCACACCCGGAAACGGCCGGGTAGCCGAGCCGGGTTTAGCCGCTATCGCGCCCGGAATCGGCGTCAGCATCATGTGTCCGGTCTCGGTTTGCCACCAGGTATCGACGATCGGACAGCGGTCGCCGCCGATAGTTTCGCGATACCACATCCATGCTTCAGGGTTGATGGGCTCGCCGACGGTGCCGAGCAGGCGCAGGCTGCCCATGTCGTGTTTCTTCGGCCACTCGTCTCCCCATTTGATGAAGGTGCGAATCGCGGTCGGCGCGGTGTAGAAGATATTGACCTTGTGACGCGCAATGATCGACCAGAAGCGGTCGGGCTCGGGAAAATTAGGAGCGCCTTCGTACATCAAACTGGTCGCGCCATTCTGCAGCGGACCGTAGACGATGTAGCTGTGGCCCGTAACCCAGCCGATGTCGGCGGTGCACCAGTACGTGTCCTCCTCCTTCAAATCGAAAACCCATTTCGTTGTGATGTAGGTGCCGACGGAATACCCGCCAGTGGTGTGCACGACACCCTTGGGTTTGCCCGTCGTGCCTGAGGTGTAGAGGATGTAGAGCGGATGCTCGGCATCGAGCGGCTCGGCAGGACACACATCGGACGCCTTCGCCATCAGTTCGTGCCACCAGTAATCGCGCCCGGCCTGCATGTTAATGGGGGTGCCGGTGCGTCTGTAGACGACGACACTTTTCACGCTGGGACAGGATTTGAGCGCCTCTTCCACTGCCGGAAAAAGTTTGACTTCGGAGCCACGGCGATATGAGCCATCTTGCGTGATGACGGCGGATGCCTGCGAGTCATGGATGCGGTCAATCAGTGCGTTCGACGAAAATCCTCCGAAGACGATGGTGTGCGGCGCACCGATCCGCGCGCACGCCAGCATGGCGACGGGAAGCTCAGGAGTCATGCCCATGTAAATTGCGACGCGATCGCCCTTTTTCACGCCGAGGGACTTTAGAACATTGGCAAACTTCTGGACTTCGCGGTGAAGCTGCTGGTAAGTGAGCACGCGAACTTCTCCGGGCTCGCTTTCCCAAATGATGGCGGCTTTGTTTTTGCGCCAGGTCTCAACGTGGCGGTCGAGGCAGTTGTAGGAGAGGTTGATTTGTCCGCCCACGAACCATTTGGCCCACGGGCAATTCCATTCGAGAACCTTGTCCCATTTCTTGAACCAGTGCAGCTCGCTTGCGATGTTGGACCAGAACTTTTCCGGATCGTCCACCGATTGTTTGTAGAGACGCTCGTACTCCGCAAGGCTCTTGATATGTGCGTGCTCGCTGAACTCCGCGGGTGGCTCGAACTTGCGCTGCTCCTGCAGGATGGAATCGATATTGGTGGACTGGCTATCTATGATTGCCTTATCGGCCATGATGATGCGACCTCTAACGTGGAGGGATAAAGTGCTGTGCCGATCTTCCGGCACCGAGTTAGCGAGTTCATTTTACACACGATCGAAGCGCTGGAGTTGAATGGCAGGTTAGCGGTGATCTTGGCCGGAGGGACTAGTTGTCGGCGGTTTGGGGATCGCGCGAAAACCAAGCTACGAGGCGCTTCTCGAATTCTCGCGGAGCCGTAGAGACTGCGCCGCAATGATCGGCGCCAGAGACTTCCCAGAGAACGACTTTCGGGTTCTTATCACGAATAAGTCGCGAGTGGCGCACGGGAATATTGCTGTCGATTTCGCCGTGGATCAGCAGGACCGGCACGTTCGTCTTTGCGACGAAATCCTGCGGCGAGACCTGCTGCATGTCGAGAGAATATTTCCAACGGGCGCGCAGAAATGCAATCTCAACCAGCGGACGGAGAATCGTTCGGCCTACCCATGGACCGGCGTTGAAGGGTTGTCCCATGCGGTCGTAAGCAATCTCGCGAAAGCTAGCGAATGAAGATTCGGCGACAACTGCACAAAAGTCTATTCGACCATCCAAAGACTGCAGGAGTTCCGCGGCGCCCATGGATTCGCCCATCCCGTAGATGCATTTCGGACGAACCTGGGAGGTGAGCAGATCAGCCCACTGATGAATGTCACCGCGCTCCAGCAGACCGTACGTCGCCAGAGCACCTCCGCTTGCGCCGTGAGCGCGAGCATCCGGAAGCAGCACAACGAATCCGCGAGCGAGAAGGATGTTCGCGTATCCCTCCATCCCGAGGCGATTGTCGGCGAGTCCGTGAAGCAGGATGGCGGCGTCACCGCTGGGATGCGCTGGGCGCACGATCCATCCTCGAAGCACGGAACCGTCCGGCGTTGTGATCGAGACGTCCTCGAGGTCGGCCTTCACCGCTTGCAGCGACTGCCGGTAGGCATTGATCTCAACATCAGTCAAAGAGCGTCGGCCAGGATGTAGAGTCACATCGGCGAGGTAGATACCGCCGACCAAGCAGAACGCGACATAGATCACGCAGGCATAGACAGACCAGCGAAGGTTTCGACTGGAGAGCATGACTCAAAGATACGCGACCAGGTTCCGGGGCGTTCCTCGAAAGATCTGGCGATTCAGTAGCGGTACCAGCTGAAAAGGCTGGCTACGTGCCCTCCAACACTCCGGCGGAGTTGCCGAAACATGCCTTGATTAGAAGTTTGCAGGTTGGAAGGGACCGCAGATACCTCGTCGTTCGTCTCGAGGCAAACGCAAGCAGGATGTTGCGAACATTCGGACGGCTGTTGATCCTTTTGCATGGGCCTATCGATTCTGTGAAACGAATATTCGGGATGGAACGGCAGCCAGCGGCGCAACCTCTCGAGACGATCCTGTGGAATAGCCAAGAGACGCAAGAGTTGCGCCGGCGTAGTTCTCAATCAACGCGACTTGCTCAGCCGACAATCTGTGGCGCCATCCATAGACGGATCCTGAACTTACCAGCCGCCCCTCATGAGCTCGACTCCTGGGCAGGGTCTTCGAACGGTCTTCCTTTTCGCGCATCGACTCGATGGAATTGTTGGCGCACGCTTCGCGGATGGCGGTCCGATCAACCGGCAAACACAGGAACTCGAGAATGCGGGTGAGCGCGCCTTCGACATCGCCCGAAATATCTTCGAAGCGAAGGACCAACAGGTCACCGCGAGCGGCGAGTGGCGAATTCAGCCATCCTTCGATGTGGGCCTGCCAAGAGCCCCAGCGGGACATTTTTCCCTGCAGGAATGGCTCGATGTAACGATCGAGCGACGCAGTCTCCAGAAGATTCATCGCGGCTTCGCGGGAAAAGGCGGAGAGCAGGACATCGCGAACATCACGCACGATGTAGATTGCACGCCGATATTTCGGCTGAAAACGCTCGTGAGTCTTAATTAGGCGGCCGCAGCCTGAAAGAAGCGGACGCGCACGAACTTGAAGGCCGATCTCAGGAATGATCTGCTGCACATTTTCGAAAGTGCACGAAGCGCCGCTGATGGCTTCGGCGAGCGGGAAGCGCAGAAGCGTGTTGCCTGATCGCGGATACGAGGCCAGAAAGGCGTCAGTTCGATCGAGACCCAAGTGTCGTGCCCACACAATCGGCGCACGAAAAGACGTGCGCGATGCGCGGGCCCGCAATCGCAGCAGGGCCGACATTAGATTTCCTTCGCGATAATCTGCTTGGAGGAGGAACCGAGATCCCCCGGTGGCGTCGGTCTCGAAATGGACGAGGAAGCAGAGGAGCCGCGGTATTTCCAGTCGCGGAATGCCTGCAGCAGCGATAGGGGCACCAGGCTGAAAGCGATTCGGGTGATGAAGTCCTTGGCTCGAATGAGCCGATACGCGAGCCGATCGAAGATACGCCTAAGCAGTCCCGCGGGCTTGTTCTGCGACGTTTCGCGAGGAAACGGCGGCCAGTTGCCCGCGTAGCGTGCGCGCCAAAAAGCGACATAGTGCGCAATCTTGCTTCTGAGGTCGCTGCCCACAATGTTGGGACGCGGTCCGGCGACAATCTTGTCACCCTTCACAAACGCATGATGCTCGCCGCCGAAAATCGCGCTGCGATCGGCCCCCTGCAAGTTGGCGAGATCGTCGGAGTATGAGATCTCGAGAAACTTGCACACGTCCTGCATGATGGCAGGGGTGTCTGAGGTGAGATCTTCGTAGCTAAGCTGATAGACCGGCCTGCCGTGTTTCACGAGCCAGTCGCACTGCTTCTTGAATTCACCATAGCCGATCAATGCGCGGAGCGCGGCACCTTTGCGCTTGAAGTAGTGATTCCCGGATTGCCCCGCTCGCAGAATGCTGTTAGCCGTTCCAGCGGGATCACGCCAGACGATGATGAATTTGGCATCCGGAAATGTTTCGGCCATTTCCTGCAAGCGATCGTAATAGTTGGGAGATTTGTCGCCCCAGATCGTCGCGCCCTTGCGGCGGGCATATTCCTTGTGAACAGCCGCGAATGCTGAAGGAAAATCCGAGACGCCGTGGTAGAAGTCTTCGGCATTGAGGCCATGACGGGTGAAAACTTTGCCCCAGAACTGCCAGCGCTCGCCCAGTCGCAGAATCTGCCAGGCTTGAGGAAGGTGGGCCGCAGAAGCATCAGGTCGGCCTCGTACATCAGACCGACCTGCGGATGCTTGTTCAGCAGAGCGTAGAGCAGAGACGAACCAGAACGCCACATGCTGATGACAAACAGCGGGCCGGATGCTTGAGCTGTTGCCGTTCGGCTATCGGATGGCGGCCGCATGATTCACCTCGACAACCTTCGCGTGAGCAGAGGGCGGGGGAACAATGTGCTTTTCATCCGTGTGCATATGCCATTTGCCATCGATTTTCTCGATGACCGTCATGGTGCCAGTCGAAGGTCCACCTTGAACGGGAACGCGGTCGCGATCCCCATGTTCGATGATGCATTTCGCCGCGAGTAAATTGCGGACGTGAGTCACGGCGACAACATACCCGCTGGATTGCTCCGCCAACGCGAGCATCTCGTACAGACGCTGCGAATAGCGAGCGTAGAACTGGTGGAAGGATTCCCCGTTGGGAGCAGGCAAGTCTGGCCGGTCGTTCAGCAGATTGAGGAATGGAATGATCTCACGCAGAAGCTGGCCACCGAAAATGCCGAGATTCCACGGGCGAAGCTCGTCAGTCGTGGTGACCGCGGCCATAGTGCTCTTGCGGATCATCTCCGCCGTGTGCCGAGCCCGCTTGAGATCAGATGAGTAAATAGCTGTGACGGGTAAGTGCGCAAGTTTCTGCGAGGTCTCCAGCGCTTCCTGCAAGCCTTGCTCGTCAAGGGGAACGTCAAGCCAAGACCTCAGTCTTTCTTCTTTCCCATGACTATTCAGGGGGGTGTGTCCGTGGCGGATCAAAATCAGTTTTCCCACAGTTGAGGGCTCCTGTCCTTAAGAATTGCACCGGACACGGGGGTGACTCTGCGGATCTGGCAGAAATCTACGGCGTGTTGAACGGCGGGGAGAGTACGTCGATCTAATTCACAATCTATAGTAGTCCGATCGACATTGTGGTAATGTAACACGGCTTTAATAATTGTCAACAGATATTTGGTGGTGGAAATCCCGCCAAATCCAAGCCGTTTTCCATCTACTTAGAACACAAATTCTCCAGAAGAGTTTCCGGCCATTTTGCCTGATGGGGTTGTATTTTGAGGGCAGAATGGTC
Source organism: uncultured Acidobacteriota bacterium (assembly GCA_963771765.1). GTDB lineage: Bacteria > Acidobacteriota > Terriglobia > Terriglobales > Acidobacteriaceae > Sulfotelmatobacter. The sequence goes on along the minus strand of CAVYUY010000031.1, from coordinate 58,074 downwards.
ATTTCCTAGCCGTATTGTCGAAAAGCTACGGCTTTCTACCGATACAAATCAGGCTTCTGGATGTGAGTTTCCGAGAGTTGCGATGAAGGAACCTTCAGCCAGCCAACAAAGCGACGCCGCCCGCTACGAGGAGGGCGGCAACCCAGCGACGGCGATCGACTTTTTCATGGAGAAAGATTTTTGCAGCGCAGGCGTTACCGATGAAGGTCAGAGAAGCAGCGGCTGGAGCAACGAGGCTTACGTCTCCCCATGACAGGGAGAAGAGGAGGCTGAAGAACGCGGCCGCCATGGCGGCAACGCCGAAAAAGAAATTCGAATTCGATAGAACGCGGCCAATCACAGTCCAGAGCCCGTACCGGTCCCACAGCTCGTGGACATCGCCAACCTGCTTCATGGCGCGTGCCAGTACGACGTCACCGACGACGGAGAAGAACACGACGATGAGAATTCCGCTCCAAGTATAAAACTGTCTCATCGCTCTGCCCCGCTGCACGCGGCCGAGGCAACGGTCGGCGGCTCCTCGACCTGATCTTGATGAGGATGCGCGGTCAGAGCAGGTCCGCCTGCGACAAAGCTCACGCCTCCTGAAATCAGGGCGATACCCATCCATCGAAGCGGGCTGACTTGCTCGTGCAAGGCGAATTTCGCGACCAATGCGAGCAGAACATATCCCAAGGAAGTTGCGGGCAGGACGTAGGTAAGATCGGCCCAGGAGAGCGCGTTCATGTAGGAGGCGAAGAAGGCCAGAAGCAGAACGATTCCGGCGGCGACCCAGGGATTGAGGACTGCGAGGATAACGGCCTGAAGGTGATGAAGAGAGATCGCCCCGTTCTGCTTCATCCCATGCGAAAGCATGGAGTCCCCTGCCGCTGCGAAGACGGTCACTCCAGCCAGCACCAGATACTTACGAAGGGTCACAGGAAATCAGTTCTCAGTACTCTAATGCCTGGTTCTTAGCACCCGGCACGAGTCGGTCACGGATAAGACGAACGAAACCTGCTTCCGTAATGGAGGTCGCTGCGTCGGTTGCAAAAGAACGGACTTATAAGTACAGAGACTTGGTCGAGTACGGCACTTCAGTCCCCAGCAACTTCGGCGGGCTGCGCAGCAGCCGCTTCGTCGGCATGCTTTTTTACCAACTTGTTGCGCGCGGACCTAAGTTTCAAGAACGTCTTCGCCTCTTTGTAGAGCCGCTTGCGGTCGTTGCTGTCGAAAGCTGCTTTCTTAAGGATGCGGAAAACGGCCTTGGGACGGAAGTAATACTCATCGTAAAAACGGTGCACGGCGCTGAGGATCTCGTCAGCGGGCAGTCCGGGATATTGGATGTGCGCAAGCTGGTGTCCGCCTTCGTCGACCATCTTATTGTCGCCGACGATGAAGCCATTCTTCACCGCGTAGTCATAAAGTTCAGTACCCGGATAAGCGTGAGCCACCGAAACCTGAATGGTCTCGACGTCGAGCTCCTTCGCAAACGCAATCGAGTTGTTGATTGTTTCGCGCGTTTCACCCGGCAGTCCCATGATGAAGTCGCCATGAATGACCAAGCCGAGCTTGTGGCAATCCTTGGTGAACTGGCGGGCGCGTTCGATGGTAGCGCCCTTCTTGATGTTTTTCAGGATCTGCTGATCGCCGGATTCATATCCAACGATGAGAAGGCGGCAACCCGCTTCCTTCATCGCCTTGAGCGTCTCGAAGTCGGTGGTGACACGCGAAGTGCACGACCACGTCAGGCCGAGGGGCTTCAGTTTGGCGCAGAGCTCGATGGTGCGAGCTTTCTGAATGTTGAAGGTATCGTCGTCGAAGAAAAATTCCTTCACGTTCGGCCAGTATTCTTTTGCCTTCGCCATTTCACGAGCAACGTCGTCAGACGAACGCTTGCGCCACGGATGTCCGCTCAACGTCTGCGGCCACAGGCAAAACGTACACTGCGCCGGGCAGCCGCGGGTCGTGTAGAGCGAAACGTAGGGATTCAACAGGAACGGAACGTTGTACCGGGTAACGTCGAGATCGCGCTTGTAGACGTCGGTGACGTGCGGCAACGCGTCCAGATCCTGGATTTGTGGAGCGTCGGGATTGTGCACGATCTTTCCTTCATTCAGGAAAGACACGCCGGGGATTTCGGAGAGCGGCTTGCCCTTTGCGTAGTCCACAATCGCGTAGTCAAATTCTTTTCGGCAAATGAAATCAATGTCAGGGCAGTCGCGCAGCGATTTCTCCGGCAAAACGCTGACGTGCGGACCGACAAAAGCGATCTTGATCCTCGGATTCGCTTGCTTGATCGCGTGCGAGATCCGGACGTCCCCGGGAAAGCCAGGCGTCGACGTGAAGAGCACCAGGAACTCATAGTCCCGGGCAATGTTGATCGTCTCCTCCGCGGTAACCCTGTGCGCAGGCGCATCGAGCAGCCGCGACCCTTCAAGCATGCCGGCCGGATAAGCCAGCCATACGGGATACCAAAAGCTTTCAATTTCGCGGGTGGCGGGCCAGCGGGAGCCAGCGCCTCCATCGAAATTCTCAAATGAGGGAGGATTCAAAAACAGTGTCTTTAAAGGCATAGTGGGTGGTCTTTTTATTCTAACATCGCAGGGGGCATCAGCCTGTGATTTACCCCGTGTTTGGGCAGGTTCCCCGCGCGCTGGATCTGGAGCCTAAACTCTTGATTTAAATGTAGTAGCAACACCGCGATTCACAAACTACTACGCCGCGAACCCTAGGTTGGATGCAGTGAATGGCAAAACGGTGCTGTAAGTGGATCGCCGGCGTGAATCGACGGTTTACTCGGCACCGTCCGGGGCGGGGATGCGGAAGGTCACTCCGCGGTCGTCATTCGCCTTCTCGGTAGCGGCGAGATCAAGATTCACGACCGGTACCTTCTGGGTGCGGCCTGGAGAAAAACACCAGAGCGTCTGGCCTACGATCGCGTAGTTCTGAATTTCCTGCCGGTGCTGATCGCGAAACACGAGAACAGTTGGAGGAACAAACGGGTCGCCGGAGTTCCCTACCGCGGATGCAGTTGGTCGATCCGGGGTGCGAGAGTTGTGATAGAGATCACGGTCTCCGTCAGCATCTTCTTGCCGCAACATTCGCTGTTCCTCGAGATTCTGTTGGTTCATCTCGTTCGCCTGCGCGCGATCGTTATCGTAGCTGGCATCGAACGAAGAATCGGAGTTCCAGTCATTCCACAGCCACGGATCGTATCCCCAACCCAGCCAAGGAGAGCCGAAGTTACGGCATCCGAAAGCGAAGCAATTGTTGCGGAATCCGAAAGTACGAAAGCGCGAACCACGAAACCGGTTGTGCGCGAAATTCCCGCGATTCGCAGAAAAACCACGGTTGGTAGAAAACGAACGAGAGGAAAAGCCGCGGGCAGGAGCAGCGCCTCGCGAAACGTGAGGCGACGACATGCGGCCTCCGCCGAACGAGTGACCGCCTCCACCGGAGTGACCACCGAAGCTGGCGTGGCCACCTCCGCGTTGCGCCCAGAGGGGTACGGCCAGAAGAAGAAGGGACGCCGCGATGCACATCAAGCGACGCATACGAGCATAGTATAAGCCCGTTTGGCCGGCCGGAGCCGACTTTTACAATCGGCTTTACAAATCATTGACACAGCCCCAAGCGCGGGAGGACTTGCCGGCTCGAGATTAGTTCTGATCACCACCTCCGTGTTTCTGTTTGCAAAGTTTGCAGTAGGTGGGAGGCAGCGAGTTATCCACGCGATGCCGGACCGGTGGCAACGTCTTCAAGTAAGCAAAGATTGCCTTGAGGTCATCGTCGGTCAGATTCTTGAAATCGCTAAACGGCATGATCGAGTTGAGCTTTCGGGCGCCGACATATCCCGTGCGAAGCGCCGCAATAAATCCCGCTTCGCTGTAGTAGTTAATGCCGGTCGCATCCTGGGTAATGTTGGCGCTCGTCACCTCGCCCCAGGGGCCTCTGAGATGGTCTCCGCCCGCGTAAGGCAGCTTGTCGACGACGGAATGACATCCGCAGCCTAGAGTAGCCAGATACTTGCCTTGCGCGATCGTGTCGGACATGCTCGGTCCGTGAACTGCTTCCGTGAGCGGTTCCGGCGCCCCCCGAACCAGATAGTTCACCGGGAAATTTATTTTGGAAGGGGGCAGAGCGTTGTGCACCGGAGTCAAGGAACGAACGTACACAACGATGGATGCTAAGTCTTCATCGGCGAGAGTGCGGTAGGCGTCATACGGCATCATCGGGAACAGGGTGGTGTCATCGTGCTTGATGCCTTCACGAATGGCGCGCGCGATCTGATCGTCGGTCCAATTGGCGCTGCCAGTTTCGCTATCCGGAGTGAGATTGGGCGCCACGATCGTTCCGGGAAAGTCCGGGACCGGCAACACTTGTCCTGCCATGTCCATCCCGGCCAATATTGGAGCGCCATGCTGAGACCAGTCGCGGGCGGAGTGGCACATCGTACAGTCGAGCGCACCCTGGACCAAATATTTCCCCCGCGCCAGTCTTTCGGGAGTCCGCTCGAATTGGCGGTTGGTAAGTGCGCGCTTCTTCGGCCCCATGAATGGCCGCCAGCCGATCGTGAAGGTGATTGCAGTCGCGAGAATCACGACTAGGGATGCAAGACAAACCAGCAGAATCTTGCGAATTTTGGTCATTCACGCTCTCTCTCACTGAGTTGTTGTGGACCGCCCTAAAAAGTTGAGACATCTTAGCCATCGAGTGAGGCCCGGGGCAAGGAATATCCATGATTGGGTCAAAGCAGAAACGCCTGCCCGCCATAGAAAAACATGTGACGAGCCCGGCTTCCGAAACGTCCGCTTACTTTTTCTTGCCCTTGGATTTTTTCGGGGGAGCTTTTGGTGCCGCTTTCTTAGCGGGCGCGGGGGCAGGTTTGGGAGCGGACTTCGGCGGCTTTGCCTTTTCCGCAGCCTTCCCTTTCGCCTCCGCCTTCGCTGGTGGGGCGGCCACGGCGGGAACAGTGCCCGCAGCAACTGGGGCGGCTTTCCCTTTCTTGCCTTTGGCACCCGGCTTTGCGGCTTGAGCAGCGGCGGCAGTCGCGGCGGCGGCTTCAGCAGCGGCCTTCGCGGCGCGTCCACGTCTTGGCGCTGGTGGCGGCGGCGGTGGAGGTGGCGCAAATGGCTTCAGAAATTTCAGCGTCTCAGTGCGCGAACGCAGCTTGCCATCCAACAGGAGCATGAAGACGTCGTTCGCGAGCTTCGGATACTCGGGCAATTGCGGAGTGATCAGAAGCTCCGTCATCTCCGGAAGTGGAAGCTTCTGCTGCACCTGTCGCCACTTGGTCAGATAGTTCTTGATTTTCTGTTCGACGGACTGCTGCTTCGCCGTCACGGCGAGAAACAACACCATCTCCGGACGAGCGGACGAGAGCAACTGCCAGGTCCGCGATGGAGTGGCGGCTTCTTTTCCCATCAGACGCTTGGCGAGTTCTTTGGCGTGATCTTCGATATCGCGCCACGCTTCGACGAGATCCTTGCGCGGAATCAATTTCTGAATGTCGGAAACGTCTTTGTCGGAGAAGTGCGACGTCAGGAAATACATGACGGCGGATCCGGCATCCGGCGTGTAACCGAGATCGACCATCTGCTGGCGCGTCTTCATCAGCTCGCTGAGGCCGTTCGTGTCGACCTTCGCGACGGTCCAATGGTCGTGCAAAATCTGCAGCCAGCCTTCTTTTTCGAGCATTTTGACGACGTGGAGCGGATCGTCTTCGTGCGCGAGGGCGGCGATTTCGTGACCAATCGACGAACGCAAAATGTGGTCGATGTACTTCCCTTCCCGGGCGGCGTCGTAGCGAGCCTGAGTGCGCTCTTCGAGGGGCCAGTGAAAGCGCGCGGCAAAGCGCGTCGCGCGAATCAGGCGCGAGGGATCCTCGAGGAACGAATAGTTGTGCAGAATGCGAATGAGCTTGGCCTCGAGATCGGCGACTCCGTTGAAGGGATCGAGCAACAGGCCGCGCGATCCTTCGTTGAGCGACAACGCCATGGCGTTGACGGTGAAGTCGCGGCGGCGGAGATCCTCGTGAATCGTCGCCGGCATCACGATGGGAGGCTTGCCGGTCTTTTCAAAGCGCTCGGTGCGCGCCATGCTGACTTCGGCGCGGGCGTTTCCGGGCAACGACAGGAAAAGCGTGCGGACGTCTTCCTCGACGGCGGTGATCTTCGCGCCCGCCTTCTCGAAGTCTTTCTGGAGCTTGAGGGGATTGCCCTGGACGGTGAAATCGAGATCGCGAATGGTGAATCCGCTGATGATGTCGCGGATAGCACCGCCGGTGAGGTAGAGATTCATGCCCGCGGCGCGGGCTACGTCTTGAACCAGGCCGACGCCCTTCAGTTGGTCCGGCGTCAACCGGATTTCCATCGTGTAAATGTAATCAGCCATTCGCTTTCAAGCGGCTGTCGGGCCTGGGCCTAGGGCGATAAAGCTTGACGCATCGCCGGCGGGGGATAGCCGGATCAACCGAACTTTCCACAAGATTTCCACAGGCCTTCGCGTCCGAGCAAACAAAGCCTGCACCACTTAGATGCAAGTGGCTTAGTTCAAAGTACTTATGCGAACTGGAAACTTTGCGGCAAGCTCAAGAAAATAACACAACGTTTACATTTTGGCTACTGCCAAGGCGGATTCCGCGAGAATACGGGCAAAAGGTGCGAGAATCAGGAAAGCAAGAGGTCAGAGTTTACGCTCAGTCGGCTACGTCCTCGGAGCTGACGACTTGTCGCTAATCTGGCTCCTGCCCCGTCATGCCATCGACACACAAAAAAGTGATTGTCCGAAAAATGGACCGGGACTCAGTGTCGGGATACGTGTCTCCCACACAGATCGTCCATGAGGGCAAGGTTGAGGTGCTGAATACCTCGGGGACTGTGATCTCCATCGATCTGCGGGAGATCAAAGGCGTCTATTTCGTGCGCGAATTCGGAGACTCCGAGTCGCTGACGCGGAAAACCTTTACCTCCCGTCCCCGCTCGGAAGGCCTGTGGGTCCGTCTGCGGTTCAAGGATAGCGAGATCCTGGAAGGGCTGATGCCGGCCGATCTGACCCAGACGACTCCCGAAGGATTTCTTGTGAACCCTCCCGACCAGCGATCGAACACGCAGACGAATTTTCGTTCCGAGAACGGCGTTGGAATCTCTGACGGTGCTCGCCGTGATCGGAGCAGCGAAGCGGCCGCGGCGCGGCGCAGAAGATCAGCGGCAGGTAACGATGTTTGAGGAGTAGAGGAAATTAGGCTCTGTTTCCTGACAAGTCTGATCTTGCTTGCTTTCGATGGCGGGACGAGCAGATTCCTCCCGTTGGTCGGAATGACAAAGGTTTGTGGAACTGCACGGCAATTCTGACTGAGATACTCATCGAAATAGTAAACACTATCCGATTGAAAGCTCACAATTTGTGATGTAGTGTTTGGGGTCCACGGGCCTCTGGCCAATAAGAGAACGGACGGATCCCAGATCTTCCTTCCTCCTTCCCGTTCGATCTCCTGTGGACTCTCCATATGTCCCAGTCGAGGTGTGTCTATGCGCGTCGCCTTCGTCTCCAGCCTGAGGTTCTGCTGCTCCGCCATCTTGCTGAATCTTGTTTTCGTCGCTTTCGCGGCTTCTTTGCCAGCTGAGGGCCAGCAGTCGAATCTGGCTGCAGAATCGAACCCGCGACCGCTAATTACCGCCGCCGTGGACGAGACTGCGCTGACAACGCTAAGGGGAAACACGCATCCGTTAGCTCGTCCGGTGTTTGACGTGGGCACGGCGCCCGCGAGCCTTGCCGATGGAGCGCATGTTGCTGGTGCTCAAGAGGAGCTCGGAACAGGAATACTCACTGAGAAAGTTGCTGGACAACCAGCAGGACAAGAAATCCCCCAGTTATCACAAGTGGCTCACGCCAACGCAATACGGCGCAGAGTTTGGGCCGAGCTGACGCCGACATGCAGACCATCACTCTGTGGTTGCAGTCTCACGGATTTCAAGTGGAGACGACGAAGGGACGCAGCGTGCTGGAGTTCTCCGGGTCGGCGAGCCAGGTACAGGAAGCGTTTCACACTTCGATTCACCGATACATTGTGAACGGCGAGCAGCACTGGGCAAATTCCAGCGACCCCAGCATTCCCACCGCGTTGGTGCCAGCGGTGGCCGGAGTGTTGACGCTGCATGATTTCATCAAGAAACCGACGATTCATTTCTCGGGAGAAAAAATACCGGCAACGATCGTGCCCGGCAAGAAGCCGCAGGTGACGTTCCCGCCGCAGAACGGACACGCGGCGATCAATGCGCTTGCGCCTCAGGACTACGCCGTGATTTACAACATCAACCCCCTCTACAACATCGGCCTCGGAGGAACTGGAAGTATTGGAGTGGTGGGCCGAAGCAACTTGTTCAACGGGAATGAGGATGTCGGGGACTTCTTGAGTGAAATTGGTTCAGGAAGCCAGAATTTTACGGGTGGTTCCTTTGGCGTCATTGTGAACGGGCCTGACCCCGGGGATCTGGGGGGCGGAGAAGAAGCAGAGGCGACCCTCGACTCGACTTGGACTTCAGCGATCGCGCCTGCAGCCGTCGTAAACCTTGTCGTCTCTGCCACGACGAACACAACGGATGGGATCGACCTCTCGGAAACTTACATCATCGAGAACAACCTGTGGGACATCATGACGGAGAGCTTCAGCGCGTGCGAACTGTACTCCACCGACGCGCAGCTTGCGGGGACATCCGCGTTGGCTGAGCAAGCCGCAGCGCAAGGCATAACCTACCTCGTTTCCACAGGCGACAATGGCGCCGAAGGATGTGACGATCCCAGCGTTTCGCCAGCCACAAATCCAATTTCAGTTAACGCCCTCGCGTCGACGGCGTTTAATGTGGCCGTTGGTGGAACGATGTTCAATGAGAATGGCAATCCAAGCTTGTACTGGGCCTCGACGCCCCCAATCGCTGAAACTGCGGTTTCGTATATCCCAGAAGATGTTTGGAACGAGAGTGGATCAAAAGGCCTTCCCGCCGGAAGCGGCGGAGCCAGCGCTGGCAATATTCAAAGCGGATTCGGAACAACGCCTGGAGTCGCAAAACCGTCGTGGCAGTCTGGCCCCAGTCTCAGCATTCCCGCGGACGGAGTACGCGATCTTCCGGACGTATCCCTCACTGCAGCGGGTCACGACCCATACATTTTGTGCCTCGAAGGATCATGTTTTCCAAATAGTCAGGGCGAGATATCGGTTTATTTCGTAAGCGGAACTTCCGCATCAACTCCTGCGTTCGCCGGAATCATGTCTCTGGTAAACCAGCAAGCCGCAAGTTTGCAGAACACGACAGTCTTGCGACAGGGGCTGGCGAATTATGTACTCTACCGGTTGGCGGCAACGCAGAGTATCTATCCTTCGCAATGCAACGGCTCGGACGTGTCCGTTTCGCCGGGAACCACTTGCATCTTCCATGACGTGACGGTGGGAAACAACGTCGTTCCCGGAGAATCCTCAAATAGTTATCAAGCAGAAAGTGCTTACGATCTGGCAACGGGTCTGGGGTCGGTGAACGTCGCAAATCTCGCGAACGAGTGGACTTCCGTTACGTTCAATCCAACGTCGACCTCGATCGTGCTCAACAATGGCACCCCGGTGACCACCACGCACGGACAGCCGGTTCCCATTACCATCGGCGTGACGCCAAATAGCGGCACTGGAATTCCCACGGGAGACGCTTTTCTGCTTGCTGCTATAGGATCCTCCGGCGAACCATTCACCAGTGTTGGATTCTGGCCGCTCACAGCAGGATCGATTTCAACGACGATTAACGATCTTCCTGGCGGAACCTATTCGCTTTCCGCCCGCTACGCCGGGGATGCAACCTATGCGCCGAGTACGTCTCCCGAGTCCGGCTCTACCATCGTCAGTCCCGAGCCGAGCACCACGACCGTTTCTGTATTGTCGATCGCTCCGAACGGGACGCTGATCCCATTTACTGGCGGACCATTTGGGAGCTTCGTATATTTACGCGCTGATGTAGCCGGACAATCTGGTTACGGCATAGCCTCCGGCACGGTGGTTTTCAACGATACTTTTGGTGCAATCCCTGGAGGAGCTGTTTTCGCCTTGAACGGTGAAGGCAATACTGCAACCCCGAATGGCATAGTGAATTTTGACACCGGCACACATACGATCTCGGCCAGTTATCAGGGCGATGCCAGTTTTAATGAGAACAATTCCACGCAGTCGCAGACTTTTGTCATTACGCCGGGCTTTTTTGCGACGGTTCCTTCAACGCAATCGGTTGTCGTAGTCACATCGCCGGGCGGAAGCGGAGCAAGTTCAGTTTCCGTCTCCAATTCTTCCGGCTTCTCCGGCACGATTAAGCTTGCCTGTTCTGGGCTGCCACTGGAAGCAACTTGCACAATTTCGCCAGCGTCGATTTCGGCGAGCTGGAACGGCGAACACGACCACAGCGACTATCACGATAACGACGACCGCCGCGACAGCGGCACTGCAGACGCACCGCTCTTATTGGCCGGCGTTCTGGACGATGAGCATGGGACTTTTCTTCTCCACGTTCCTGATCGGCAGCAACGCCACGGCAATCGCCTGCGGCTGACCGTCCTCATGCTGACGCTGCTCATCGCTAGTGCCAGGCTGTGGCGGCGGCGGAAGTGGAAGCGGGACCAAGACTCCTCCACCGGATCCTGGTACGCCTGCGGGAACTTCGAATGTATTGGTAACCGCAACGAGCGGTTCGGCGGTCAGCACGACGGGATTCACGCTCGTAGTGCAGTAGCCTGCAAGGTCGAATTCGGCCCGAGGCAGTGGTGTACGATTTATTCGCACACCATGGCTATGAAACTTTCTGCGATTGCTGAGGCTCTGCACGTACGGTTGGAGAACGGGAACCCCGAGGCCGAAATCTCCGGCTTGAATGGAATTGAGCAAGCTGGGCCAGGGGATTTGACGTTTGTCTCGAATCCCAAATACGCGGCGGCGGCGCGGACGACTAAAGCTTCGGCGATCATCGTCAGCGAAGACTTCCCTGCCGTTCCAGCGGCCATGTTGCGCGCGAAAGATCCTTATCTGACGTTTGCGCAGGCGTTGGAACTCTTCCACAAGCCGATTCAAGTACGCCTCCGGGCAATCCATCCCACGGCGGTTGTGCACGAGAGCGCGCGCATTGGAACGAACGCGCACATCGGACCCTACGTTGTGATTGGCGAAGACGTCGAGATCGGGGACGATGCCGTGTTGCTGGCGCATGTCGTGATTTATCGCGGAGTCGAATATCGGCAAGGGTTTTTTCGCCCACGCGCATTCGGTGGTGCGTGAGAATTGCCGAATCGGCAACAACGTGCTCCTGCAGAACGGAGTCGTGATTGGAGCAGATGGTTTCGGTTTCGCAAAGACTGCCGATGGGCGCTGGCACAAGATTCCGCAACCGGCCCCGGTTGTCATCGAGGACGATGTCGAGGTGCAGGCGAACTCCTGCATTGATCGAGCCAGCGTGGGTGAAACACGGATCGAACGTGGCGTGAAAGTCGACAATCTGGTGCAAGTTGGACACGGCTCGCACGTGGGCCAAGACGCGCTGCTCTGCTCGCAAGTCGGACTTGGCGGGATCTACAGAGATTGGAAATCGCGTCATCCTGACGGGCCAGGTCGGCGTGGTCGGCCATTGCAAGGTTGGAGACGATGCGATCGTCACGCCGCAGAGCGGCGTCGCGCACGATATTCCTGCGAAGGCGCTGGTGAGTGGCGCTCCGGCGGTCGATCACAAAGCATGGCTGAAGTATTCGGCGATCCTGCCGCGCTTGCCAGAGATTGCCCGGGCTGTGCGCAAGATCAACAACAAAGGCTAAACACAGAGGCCACAGCGGATCTCACAGGGACTACGCTGACGCCGGCTCCCCTTGGGACTTTGCGTTTTCTGCAGCGGCGGGGGCCTGCCGACATTCTTCTGGCAGGCCGCTGTCAATTACGGCACGGACCTTTTCCATCAAACATTCGCGGGTGCCAAAATCTTTCGGTTCGATCGGGTCGTGGAAAATCACTTCGACTGGACCGGGCTTTATAGCAAATCGCGCTTTTGGCATGGTGTAGTGCGTGCCAACGATTGTCATCGGAACGATCGGAACGCCGCACTCCATCGCGAGATAGAAGGGACCTTTCTTGAAGGGCAACAGCTTGCCGTCGAACGAGCGTTTGCCTTCGACGTAGATCGTCATGTTCAGTCCCTGCTCGACAACCGCTTTGGCTGCGCGCACGGCTTCGATGCCGGCGTCGCGATTGCCGCGATCCACGGGGACCAGCAGTCCCATCCGCATCGCGCGACCAAGGATTGGAAACTTGAACAGCTCTTTTTTCACCATGACCGAAGTGCGTTTGGGGATCAGCGGAATCTGAATTGGCGGGTCGAGATTGGAGACGTGGTTCGTCATGAAGATATAGCTGCGAGAGTGATCGAACCGATCGAGTCCAACCGCCTTTACGCGGACCCCGGTGATCCATACACCGGCCCATGCTCCCCACATGAAGAGGCGATAGAGAACGCGCACATTTCCCATGATGAAGGTCGCGGGAAAGCCGATGATCGCGGCCACGGGAGCGGCCAGCGCCCAGAACAGCAGCATCGCGATGGTGCGGATCATTTTGCTGTCCCTGCGGCCTCTGAGCGATGAGTTCGCGGCTTGCGCTTCGCCCTTCAACCATGCGTCGCGGCGGGCGCGCTGCTCGGGCGTGACATGGTCTAGATCTTTCACCTCGTAATTAGTCTCCTGTCGCGAACCGATCTTCCATTTCAGTTCGCGGTCGCCTGCTCGACGGCTGCGAATTTTGACAGTTAGCGTGTCGCCCGCATTAAGACGGTTCAGAGCTTGGCGCGATTCCTGTCCGGCGGGCTTGCCCTGTAATTCAAAAATCATATCGCCAACCTGCAGTCCAGCACGTTCGGCCTCGCTGCCCGGACTGACAGATGCGACGGACATGGGGCCGTCAAAATTGCGCGAGGCCACAAATCCGGCGTCGGGAACAGTGATGTTGACGGCCTCGACGCGCAGGCCCGAGGAACGAAGGAAGTCGTCCCAAGGAAGTTCGTCGGTGCCGGAAACATATTTCGTGAAAAACCATCCGAGATCGGTGTGGCTCACGTGCCTCGGCAGCTGCGCGAACTCCGTTGGAGTCGTCGAAGAACCTCCCTTTTTGCGCGTAATTCGCGTTCATCCATTGCAGCACCTCGCGCAGAGATGCGACGCCATGAGATCGAATCGCGAACGGCGAGGTCGAGCATCATGCCAAGCAATTCGCCTTTGTTGTAATAGGAAATGCTGCGCTCAGGACGGCGATAGTATCCGAAACCTTCCAGCCAGGCGTCGAGGCTCGATTCTTCGGCTGACTGCGTCAGATGCGCGGGACGGCGCTCAAGTTCAGTGATCTGTTCTCCGAGTTCTATCAGGAATTGTTTTTCGTCGATGAGTCCGGCGCGAAGACGGATAGTTTCTTCCGCAGTGCTGGTGACACCTTCGCTGAACCACAAAGCACGAGTGAAATTTTCTTTGGTGTAATCGACCGGTTCGAGAGCCTGCGGCCGAATGCGCTTCACGTTCCAGAGATGGAAGAACTCGTGAGCAGTCACCGAGGTGAGAGCATCGAGATTTTGCTTGATCGTGTCGGCGTTCAGCTCGATAGCTGTGGAGTAAGAATGTTCCATGCCTCCGCCCGCGGGGCCGTGAGGAAAGTGATAGAAGAACGTGTAGGTATCGAAGGGCCGATCGTTCATCCAAGAAGTTGCTGCGGCGACGATCTGATGCAGCGCGGCGACAATTTTCGAACCGTCATAGTCGGCGGGATCGGCGTCGAAGATCACGCGGAAGTGGCCTCCGGCCTCGTCGAAATCCGATTCCTGAAAGTTGCCAATCTCTACGGGCGAGTCGACCATGCGGTCGTAATTCTCCGCGATGTATGCGCCGTCCGCAAACTTCATCGGAGTCGCGATGTGCCAGTCGCCGGGGACATGGCTGAAGTGAACCGTTGTGGCAGAGTTCCTTCCATCCACCGGATAGATGAGAATCTGAGCGAGATTCAAGAAGGCGTGATGCGAGTTGAACTGCGCGCCGAACGGACCTGGCGAGTCCACAAAGATCTGGTATTCGACAATGCATCCGTCTGACGTACCTTGCACTCGCCATCGGCTGTCGTTCAATTCGCCGATCGCAAGCGGTTTGCCGGCGCGGTCTTTGGCGCGGATCCAGTTGATATATTGCGAGAAATTGCGCACCTGATAAAGCGCATTCCACACTGGCATTTGCAATTCGTGCTCTGACGAACCGGGAGGCAGCATGACTTGAACGTCGATCAGATGTTGCTCCGGCGAGGCAAGAGAAACTGTGTACGAAATATCGGAGGCTGCGGCGCGCACGAATTCAAATGCAGCCGAGACGAGGATAGCTATACACAGCGCGTTCCGTGCAGCTGCGCAGGCGTCGAGAGATTCTCACTTGGCCGCCAGCTCGCGAAGACGTGACGGCAGTTTTTCGTAGATGCCGCCGAAGCCTCCGTTCGACAAGATGGCCACCACGTCGCCGCTACGAAGTTCGGGTGTGATCGTGTTCACAATTGCGTCGGCATCCGCCAGAAGCCTTGCCGGACGCCCGTTTTGCTTGATCTCTGCGGCAAGCGCAGGAAGTTCGAGGCGTTCGTTTTCGGGCAGCGACTCAGAACGGAAAACTCCCGCCACGATAATCTCATCGGCTTGTGCGAGACTGCGCGCCAGGTCACTCTGAAGAACACGGCGGCGCAGAGTATTCGAACGCGGCTCCAGAATCGCCCACAACCGTGATCCGGGGTAGCGGGCGCGCAGAGCCTTCAAAGTTCCGGCAATCGCGGTGGGATGATGCGCGAAGTCGTCAATCACGGTAACCCCGTTGACTTCGGCTTTCACTTCCAGGCGGCGCTTCACGCTCTTAAATGTTTTGAGCGCGGCTGCGATGGCTTCTTTGGGAATGCCGCACGAGGAAGCCAGGGCGGCTGCCGCCGTCGCGTTCCAGACGTTATATTCCCCGGCAATTCGAATTCGAAATCCGCCCACGGCTTGCCGTCGTGCTCAACGGACCACGTAGTGCGGCCGGGATCAAGGCGCAGATTGGTAACTTTCCAATTGGCGCGCGTACCGGCGCCGTAACGCTCCACAGGACAGAAAGCTTTGGCCAGGCAACGCTCAAGGCTCGGGCTTTCGGATGAATCTCCCACGGCACCGTCGAAAGCAATGATGCGGCCCGCGCCGCGGAACTAAATTCACGAGGCGCTTGAAAGCCGTTTCCACCGCATCGAGATCTTTGTAAATATCGGCGTGATCAAACTCGACCGATGTCAGGATTACGGAATCGGGGAAGTAGTGAAGAAATTTCGGTCCCTTGTCGAAGAAGGCGGTGTCGTACTCGTCGCCTTCGAGGATGAAGTGTTTTCCTCGTCCCAGGTGAAAACTAGAGCCGAAGTTCTCAGCGATGCCGCCGATCAGGAACGATGGGTTGAGACCAGCGGAGTGAAAAATCCAGGCCAGCATCGAAGTCGTCGTGGTCTTGCCGTGAGTTCCAGCGACGACCAGCACTTCCCTGCCGCGAAGAAATTCGTCGTGGAGCAATTGCGGAAGAGAACAAAACGGAATGCGATGATCGAGCAGATGCTCAAGTTCCGGGTTGCCGCGCGAAATCGCATTGCCTACGACGACCAAGTCAGGCTTGGGTTCGAGATTCTTATTGTCGAAAGGCTGCGCCACCGGGATGCCAATTTCGGCGAGAAAATCCGACATGGGAGGGTAGGCGGCGGCATCAGAACCTGTGACGCGAAATCCGCGGTGCTTGAGCATCCCGGCAAGAGAAGCCATTGCTGTGCCGCAGATGCCAATCAGGTGTATGTGTTTCAGATTGCTCATATCTTCGAGATCTCGAAAACTACAGAAACAAATAGACTCGCGCGGGACAATATCGTTACCCGCTTACAGCCGCTTCAAGGATCTTTAGACTGACCTGTTGCGCTTGCACCGATAATTTGGCTCGCACTCCGAACGGAAGAGTGATGTTACCCGAAGTGACGTGACCGGAGCGCACGCCGAAGGCGATGGGTATGCCGAGATCGCCAACGATTCGAGTCACCACTTCCTGCAAGGTGTAATCCTGCGCGGCAGACTGAGCGCAATCGACCATTTCTCCGAAGACAATACCGCGAAGGTCGTCGAGGAGGCCGGCCAACTTGAGTTGCATCAGCATGCGATCGATCTGATAAGGCTTGGCGGCGAGATCTTCGAGGAACAGGATGGTGTTCGCAGTCTTGATCTGGTAAGGCGTTCCCAGTGACGCAACCAGAATTGAGAGACATCCGCCGTACAGAATTCCTTCGGCTTCACCCTCGGCGAGAGCACTAACACCCGCATTCAACGGGACATCCCAAGGCTCAGGGCTGCCGAGCGCAGATTGCCACGATGAGAAATCAACTCCGCCATCGTGTGCCCAATCTTTCGCAGCCATAGGCCCGTGAAAGACGATATGGCCCGCAGCATCAAGAAAATACGTCAGCAGCGAAGTGACATCGCTGTAGCCGATAAATATCTTCGGATATTGCTTGATGATTTCGAGGTTCAGCCCGTTGAGCAGATAGTTGGTGCCGTATCCGCCGCGCGCGCAAAGGATCGCGCGTATATCGTCGCGGGTAAACATTTCTTCCAGCTCTTTCGTCCGCCGGGCCGGCGTTCCGGCAAAGAAGAGGTCCCGTTCGAGAATCGAATCGAAATAGAACGGCTTGTACCCTGCCCGCCGCAGAGCTTCGCACCCCGCATCGAGGTCGGCCTTCTTGATGTTGCTGGCGGGCGCAACAATGCCGACAGTATCTCCGGTGCGAAGGGCTCGAGGCTTCACGAGTTGGCGAGTGGATGCGGACATGAGTCGTCGTTTTGCGCTCGGAGAAGATGTCTCAGGCGATCAGATACTCTCCCTGACAGATCAAACGGGCCGGGCCGCGAAGAAAAATGCACTCCACCTTCACTATGGACAGTCTGCGTGCCGCCTTCGGCATGCACTCTCACGGGCGACTCGCAAAGTCCGGTTGCCATCGCGGCCACGGCAGAGGCGCACGACCCGGTTCCGGAAGACTGCGTTTCACCGACACCCCGTTCAAAGAAGCGCACGTTTATATCGTGCCGGCTGCGGGCAGCGACAAACTCAACGTTCACCCCTTCAGTGAAATGGGGCAACTTTTGGATCTTGGCCCCCTGGAGCCGCCAGTCATGGGCAAACTCCGAAACGAATACAACGTAGTGCGGATTGCCCATGGAAACAGGAATTCCTCGCACCTCTGCGCCTTCGAATTTCAAACCAAACTCAGTTCCTACGGAAGGTTTGCCCATTTCCATTTCGAATTCGTATTCCGCATCCTGGCGCGAAGTCAGCGAGCAAATCTTAATTCCGGCACCGGTCAAGATTGAAATCTTCTCTTTCGACTGCGTGGCGCAAATGTACGCTGCGACGCAGCGGGTTCCGTTGCCGGAGATTTCCGCTTCCGAGCCGTCGGCATTGATCAGGCGAATCTGAACATTCGCTTCGGAGTGGGGAGACATCCACTCGACGCCATCCGCTCCGACGCCCTGATGGCGGTCGCAGATGCGACGAGAAAAGTCGGCGATGCCGGGCGGAGCGAGATCAGCATCGATCAGCAGGAAATCGTTGCTGCAAGCGCTGGCCTTCACGAAAGGAATGGTACGAGCGCCGGGAATCACTCGCGCTCCACCCGCCCGAGAGAAGCAGCGCTGCCCAGAACCGTGGAGGCTTTCAGTTGGCGGAAGAAGTCCTTCTGATCGCTGTTGCAGCCCTCGACGTCGAACTGAAGCCGCATGTGCTGACCCGTGCTCGCGCTGCTGACGTTTTGCATCAGGCGATGCCGGCCTTCAAGAATCCGATTGACCTCGTTACTGATTTCTTCGACAGAGGCGCCGGTGACTTCGTAGCTCGAAAGAAGAATTTTGAGGTTGAAGGTTTCTTCCAGATGACCCAGAAGGAAAAGAGCCGCTAGAACCACGCCAGTGGCAAAGACAGCGGTGACATAAAGTCCGCCGCCGGCAGCCATTCCAATCGAAGCCACGACAAAGAGCGTCGCCGCCGACGTAATGCCGGAAGTCAGTCCGCGCGTGTGCAGAATCGATCCAGCTCCGATAAAGCCGATGCCCGGAATAATCTGCGCGGCAATTCTGGCGGCATCCGAAGGAATTCCGGCCAAAGCGGAAGAAAGGATCGTGAAGAGCGCGGCCCCGAAGCAGATAAACATGTTGGTGCGCAAACCGGTAGGGCGATGATTCAATTCGCGCTCGAGACCAATGGTGCCGCCCAGAATCGCGGCGACAATCAGGCGCGTCAGAGAGCTCCCAACAATGCCGCTCGCCATTTCTGAGCGCAACAGATCGAGGAAGTGGTGCCAATTCATGAGGGCTGATGGCCGATTTTGAGGATGATTCCGATGGCCGGATTTTATCATCGGACACCACGGAAGCCGCGTTAACCCGCGAGATTACCGTGTCTTGTAGAGAATGCCGCGCTGCCTGCCCGGTGACGTGGATTTCGACGAGTTCATGGAGATGTAAGTCGTGGACGGCTTGCCAGACGGGATCGCCTTCGAAGGCTAGAACGTAGTCGGCATATTTCGTTGGATTGGCGAGAGCTTGCTCCCAGAGTCCTTGCGTGTCCACCGGTTGTTTCCAGACCCGATGGTTGCCTTCGTTGATGGTTTGCTTCAGCGGAAATCCGGCACGCTCGACTGCGCCGACCTGATCGCCTAAGTACATCAGCAGAGTGCAATCCGCCGGAAGCCTTGCAATCCACACGGCCAGCTGAGCCTGAAGCTGGTTGCGGGTGCGCATGTTAACTCGCGCTTCTTCGAGGCAAATCGGTGCGGATTGCCAGACCGTCGCGTACGCAGCGATCACAACGGCCAGGAGGGCGAATATCCCGGCCAAACGAATGCGATAGTGAAATCGGGCCAGGCGCAGGATGAAATTTACGAGTACGGCAGACGCGACGGCAAATGCGGGCAGCAATTGCAATCCATAGCGGACGTTGTAGTGAGTGAAAGGCCACCAGTAGGGGATGAAGATCGGAACCCCTCCGTACGCTACCGAAAGGGCATAAAACGGCAAAGGGATGAGTAGCAGCGCAAACGGCAGCCATCGCAAACGTGGGGCTGTAGATGAGATCTCATCGCGGCGCAGGAACGTGAACGCCCCCGCAGCCAGAGAAAGGATGGCGAGCAAAATCCAGATTCGTCTGCAACCACTCGGGCTGCGCCATGTTAGCTTCGGCGGATTTTACGAAATACATTTCCGCGAGAATCGGGTTGCCACTCCCCGGGTGACCGGCGTGGGAGCCGTTCTGCGTTCTTCTGCTCGATGGCCTTGGCCGAGTAAGGGCCGTTCTCAAATTCGAGCGGATTCCGGTAAATCACCCCGTTATATGCGAACCACAGAGTCGGAGCCAAAGCGGCAAGTAAAACGAACTCGAAAGCGCGAACGCGATCTCGTGATCTGTCTTTTTCAGAACGGTCCACAAGGAACAATTGCAAGATAACGATCCCTGCCATAGTCGCAGCGAGAAACCAGCCGTCGTAGCGCGTGAGGCAAGCGGCCGTCAAGCAGAGACCAGACCTGGTGAGGGCTTTCAAATCGCCGCGCAACCACTCGCTGAAGTAGACAATCGACCAGATGAAGAATGCGAGGTAGAGTGCTTCGCCCATCGCTGTGGACTGCATGTAGAGCAGGTTCGGATTGGCGGCATATACCAGAGCTGCAATCCAGGCGGCGACGCGCGCGGGGCCTTCGCGCTCTTCCTTTCGGGAGAGAGCACCGCGGACAAAACGAAAGATTCCGATGACTCCGAAAACATAGCCCGCCATCGATGGAATCGACCCACCCACGCCCTGCTGCCACATCCGTTTCGAGACGATAAACGGAATCATCAAAAGATGCGGCAGGGGAAGCCAGACCGTTCCGAGTTGCAGAAGACCGGGCGTTTTGGAATCGAAGACGCGGCGGGCGATGTTGATGTGGGCTATCGCATCGCCGTAAAGCATGACCTGCCCGTTGCGAAAGTAAAACAGAAATGCGATGACGGACGCGCAGGTGGCAAGCCACGCCAACAGATTGAGCTCGGAATCGGAGCGCTTCGTCGGCGGCGAATTTTGGGCGCTTGGGCATGAAAGTCAAAGCGAGTTTGATCACCCAACAAAGAGACACAGGCGAAGACGTGCCTGCCTATGCTATAGCGTTTTCGTCCGCGAGTTCAGGCCGAGGCTATTCCAGGTGGGTCAACTCGCGGAAGAGCTGAAAGCGAGCTTCAATTTCTTCGCGCGTGAGTGATTGCAGGCGTTCGGTACCGAAACGCTCGACGGCGAACGATCCCATGACACCTCCGTAGAACAGAGCGCGCTTGAGAACTTCGCGGTTCAATTCTTTCTGCGAAGCGACGTATCCCATGAAGCCTCCCGCGAAAGAATCACCGGCTCCGGTCGGATCCTGCACTTCCTCGATCGGGAGAGCCGGAGCGCGGAAGGGATGGCGTCCGATGCCGAACGCGCCTTCGCGAAAGAAAATCGTGGCCCCATATTCTCCATGCTTGATGACGAGAGCTTGCGGGCCCATGGCCAGAACTTTTTGCGCAGCGCGTGGAAGATTTGTTTCGTGCGCAAGCATCTTGGCTTCCGTGTCGTTGATCAGCAATACGTCCACGAGCTTCAGCGTTTCCGCAAGCTCCTTGGGCGTGCCTTTGATCCAGTAATTCATGGTGTCGCAGCCCGTGAGATGAACGGTTTTCATCTTGCGGCGGACGTCAGCCTGAAGCGTTGGCTGGATGTTGGCGAGAAAAAGAAAATCCGTATCTTCGTACTCTTTTGGAATGCGCGGCTGAAACGTTTCAAACACGTTGAGATCGGTGTAGTCGGTCTTCGCCTCGTTGAGATTGTCGGCATAGCTGCCACCCCAGCGAAAAGTCTTTCCCTTGGCCCGCTCGAGGCCTCTGGTGTCGATTCGATGCCGGCGGAAGACATCTTCCTGCGCCGGACCGAAATCTTCCCCTACCACGGCAACGACCCGGACCTCGGTGAAATAGCTGGCGGCGAGCGCGAAGTAAGTCGCTGCGCCTCCAAGAATATTCTTTACGGTGCCCGAGGGCGACGTGACGTCGTCGAACGCAACAGAACCGACTACGAGAATGCTCATTCTTTTTCCTTGGATCCCTTAGGTTGACTCAGCGACGAGAGGGATTCCTCATCGGCTGCTCTTCACGTACTTTCCGAGAATCAACTTCAATTTCTTTTTGGTCGCGGCGGGAATCTTTTTGTGATCGGTCAGGATGGCGTGGGCCAGCGCGGACCCGCATTTGCAGGAACGCTGCTTTCGGCATGGACGCGATGGTCTGACGAACAACCTTCGTGGCGTTCTCGGCGTTCTTCAGAAGTACGGCGACGATCTGATCGACCGTGACGGAATCGTGGTGCGGATGCCAGCAATCGTAGTCCGTCACCATCGCCACCGTGACATAACAAAGCTCGGCTTCCCGCGCCAGCTTAGCTTCCTGCAGGTTCGTCATGCCGATGACGTCCATGTGCAGGCTGCGGTAAACGTTGGACTCGGCTTTCGTGGAGAACTGCGGACCTTCCATGCAGAGGTATGTCCCGCCGCGCTTACCGACAACTCCAGCTTGTTTGCAGGCGGCTTCGAGGACGCCAGCCAGTTCGCCGCATACGGGATCGGCAAAGGCGATGTGAGCTACAACGCCGTTTCCGAAAAATGTGTCCACACGGTGACGGGTGCGGTCAAAGAACTGGTCGGGGATTACGAACTCCAAGGGCTTGTGCTCTTCCTTAAGAGACCCTACAGCTGAAACTGAGACGATTCGCTCAACGCCAAGTTGTTTGAACCCGTGGATGTTCGCACGAAAATTCAGCTCAGTCGGAAGGATGCGATGGCCACGCCCGTGACGCGCCAGGAATGCCACCTTGCGGCCTTCCAGAGTGCCGCACACATAGGCATCCGAAGGCGCGCCAAACGGCGTTTTGAGGCGAACCTCTTTTACTTTTGTCAGGCCCGGCATGGAATAAAGCCCGCTGCCGCCAATGATTCCGATTTCTGCTTGAGGCAATCGCCCTCCAAAGGCGCGAAAAACGCTGCAAAATCAAACTCGTGATTATACAGGACGAGAAATGCACTCTTCGTACTCAGTCGCAGCCGCTGGGAACGCTACAATTTCCCAATGAAGTTCTTCTTTCCCGCGTTCTTGATCCTCGCCAACGTTCGTTTGTGCTGCGCAGGACAAAGGCGCCGCGCCTCCCGAGATCAAGTCAGCCACTGTACCGGCAGTGATCGATCACAACCGGATCATCATCAACGCGGAATTAACTTTGAAAGATGGGTCAACGCAGACGGTGCGAGCGTGGGTCGACAACGGCGATCCCGATCTCGAAATGTCGCGGCGGGTGGCGACGCTGCTGGACCTCCCCGTCACTTGCGACGATCATGAATGCTCCTCTCCTCCTCCCTCGCAGATTGCGATTGGTGGGATGACGATTCCGCTCGCCGATATCAAGCAAGCGAAGATTCCGCTGAAACCGGTGAATGCGGCCTCGGTTCTGGCTTCCGGGATGAATGTCGATATCAATCTTCCGGCAAGCGTGCTGCGTCACTTACGACGTTCTCATCGATTTTCCAGGACACAAGTTCTCGATTGCGGCGCCGGGTGGAATTCATTTTCAAGGGGCGTCGGGAAAAGTACTGGTCAACGCCACAGAATGGGCTGATCCAGGTTCCAAGCAAGATTGACAACAAGAAATACAACCTGGCATTGGATCTGGGATCGAGCATCAGTTTCCTTTCGGACGAACTGTTCGAGAAACTCGCGAGCGCCGGCAACCTGCCGCAGATGACTGGCGCGGTCGGGTCAGCCAACATGTGGGGAGCCGATGAGGAAACGAAGTGGAAGGTGATGCGCGTGAATCGGGTGCAATACGGTCCGTTATTTTTGACTGACGTGGCGATGGTGGAATTGCCGAAGTCTACGGTTGAATTTTTCGAAAAGCGGGCGGGGGTTCCCACCGTCGGCCTGATGGGCGGAAATGTTTTTCTGAACTATCGAGTAGGCCTCGATTACGCGCACTCGATGGCTTACTTCGATATCGGGCGCATGTTCAATTTTCCGGACTTCGACGTGGTGGGTCTCATCCTTCGGCCGGAGGACGATGGAAGGTATCTCCATTCTTGGCGTCGCCGATTTCGAAGGCAAGCCTTCGGTTCCATCGGCGCGGATGGGATTCAGGCGGGCGACTACCTTGTCGCGGTAGATGGAATTCCAGTGCGCGGATCAACGATGGGGCAAGTTTGGGCCATGCTTGGGGGAACGCCGGGGAAAGAACGCCGAATCACCATCGAGCGCGCGGGAAAGCAGTCGACCGTCCTGGCTACGGTTCAGCATTTCCTGGGCGCACTGCCGGATTCGGACGAAAAGAAGAAAAAGAAATAGCTGGCACTGGAAGACTGACTTCCTGTTGAGCTTTCACTTCGCAGAAGTCTGTGGCGCTGAATACTTCTTTTTCGAGGGTCGCGGTTGTGGCAGCATCGAGACTCTCGCTGACGAGCACGGTGTCGCCCTGCTGCTCGATAATGACGGGGCCGTCTTCGGTGGTCCAGGAGTGGCGGCCAGTCATCGACTTGGATGCGGATTTGTCCCGCGCATCGACGTCCTCTTTCCGACTCGGATCGTCCTCACTGACTTTCTTATAACGCTCTCTCAGCGAGTGCGCGTAGATGCCGGCAAATTCGGACGCCGTCTGCGCGCTCGACCAGCGCGAAACATACATCAATCCCAACGGCGCAGCAGGGTTCGATTTCAATTTGGCGGCGTAGTAGTATCCTCCGCGCCATTCGGGATACATGTATTTCGAAATCGGGCGCCCGACGTATTGCTCGATCAGAACAGCGACGTCAAACTCGCCCATCGCGCCGATGTCGAATTTTTGGTAGTCCTTAAAATCGTGCTTGAAGTCGAGCACGCGCATCGGCTCGATCTTCTCGCTCGCGAGATAAGTTTCGGGCTGCATAATCTGACGCGTAGTATGAGGAGGATTCTGCAGCAATCCTGCGAATGCCTTCTCTTTGCCGCCCTTCTGCATCAACTTGATCACGAAATCCATGCCATAGCTGTAAGGGAACGTAAGCGACTCTTTCATGAAAATCGGCGCGTCGTTGAAAACTTTTGTCCCGGGAGTTCCGGTAAGAGTCTCGTCTTCCATGGCGCCGACCAACGCGGGAGAGTCGGTGATGGTGTGTCCGGTCGGCGCGATCGCGTACTGGAACATGATCGCCTGCGCCTGTCCTTCGATCACCGCTTCGCGGGCGCTGCCGATTTCATCGTTCTCGATGTCGGCGGGCGTGGGGTCTTTCCGGATTTCGCCGAGATCCTTGTCGCCCTTTCTTCATCCACTTCTGCATGCCCACTTCCTGGTCCTGAAGGGCATGAGTCAGTTCGTGGGCCATCACCGGTTCCTGTTCTTCCATCGGAACCCAGTCGAGCAGATTTACGGTTCGTGTCTTGGGATCGTAGTAGCCGGCGACTTCCTCTTTCAGCAGAGCAACGAGAAAAGTTTCGAGATTGAAGTCGCGGGGCAAGAGTCCGAATTTCTTCAGCACCAGTTCCGACCGGCGGAGGCGCTGCGTGTCCTCATCGTTCAGATGTTTGGTGAGATAGGACTCGACTTCGTTGCGGCTGGTCAGCTTGCGCTTCACTTCCCGCTTGATGGGAAGGCCGGTCTGTTTGCTGTCGAACTGCAGAATTTCATCGACGGAATGGAATAACTCTTCGGCCTGGCGCGGCGTAATCTTGACGTCTCCGCTGTAGTCGGGGGATGACGGCTTCGCTTCATCCTGAGTTGCGGGGCTTTCGGGCTTCGCATTCTGTTGCTGGGAGGACTGATCGTTTGAGTTCTGATCTTTTGAAGCTCTGAGCGGTTGAAGTCTGGTCGCCGGAAGTCTGGTCTTGCGGATTCTGAGCGCACAAGGGCGAGCAGGAAAAGAGCAAAGCCCAGTACGACCGTGAAAAGCAGCCGTCGAATCCCCAGGGGCGGCACTTCAACTGTATTCATTGAGATGAGTTTATACGGTTCCCTATACTTTGCCCTATGAACGATAGCGAACCCGTCAATCTGTGGACGTGCGCCCGATCATGTGCAAGGCTACTTGGAACGGGCCGACCGAATTCCACGTCGAACAGAGGGAGAAACGACGCTGCGTAGAGTTCATCCCGCCAAGCGCTCGGCGCATTCTCGACCTTGGAACAGGAGACGGCCGACTGCTCGCATTGGTTCGGCGAGTTCATCCCGACACCGAAGCTGTCGCGATTGACTTCTCTGCGACGATGCTGGCGGCGGCGCGAAAACGTTTCGACGGAGACTCGCGCGTGCGTGTGGTTGAACATAATCTGGATGCCTCCCTTCCGGATCTCGGGAAGTTTGATGCGATTATCTCGTGCTTTGCGATTCATCATCTGGTACATGAGCGAAAACGAGCGCTTTATGCGGAGATTTTCAGCCGACTTAGTCCGGGAGGGGTCTTTGCAATCTGGAACATGTGTCTTCGCCTACCCCGCGCCTTCATGAAGAATTTCTGCTGAGAATTGGATACACCGTGGAAACAGAAGACCCGTCGAACAAGCTGCTCGATCTTGAGACACAGCTGGGATGGCTTCGGGACATCGGATTTACCGATGTTGATTGTCACTGGAAGTGGCGGGAGTTGGCGCTGATGTCAGGAGTTCGGGCTTAACATTCCAGATCAGTTCGATTTGGCGGCTATCTTTTTCACGATCCATTCCGCAGCTTCCCGCGTTCCGAGCGGGCCGCCGATATCGTGCGTGGTCTTTTTCTGGCGGACAGCTTCAAGGATGGCCGCCTCGATAGCGTCCGATTCCTTCGCAAGTCCCAGATGCCGGAGCATCATCGCGGACGTCAGAATCGCGCCGAAGGGATTCGCCATGTTCTTACCGGCGATCGGAGGGGCCGAGCCGTGAACCGGTTCGAACATCGAGGTCTTGCCGGGATGAATGTTGCCGCTGGCGGCCATCCCGAGACCTCCCTGCAGGCCGGCGGCAAGGTCGGTGATGATGTCGCCGAACATGTTGTTAGTTACGATGACGTCGAACTGGCGTGGATCGCGGACCATCTGCATGCAGAGGGCGTCTACGTACATGTGCTGCGCGGAGATCTTGGGATACTCCGCGCTGACTTCTTTGAAGACGCGCTGCCAGAGACCGCCGGCGTGGGTCATGGCGTTCGACTTGTCGCACATCAAGACTTTGTTGCGGGGCGAACCATCGAGCTTCGGTGTGCGCTCGCAATATTCGAACGCGTATCGAATGATGCGCTCGACGCCCTTGCGAGTATTGATGTCCTCTTGGGTGGCGATTTCGTCGGGCGTTCCCTGCTTGAAAACGCCGCCGGCATCGGTGTAAACGCCTTCGGTATTTTCGCGGAGGACGACGAAATCCACGTCTTTCGGCTCGACACCTTTCAGCGGACATAAAGCGGCATCGAGCAGGCGCACGGGGCGCACGTTGGCGTATAGATCCATTTTGAAGCGCATGCCGAGCAGGATTTCTTTGGCGTGGATGTTGGTCTTCACGCGAGGATCGCCGAAGGCGCCGACCAGGATCGCATCGAAATCGCGCGCCAGCATGGCGAAGCCGTCGGGCGGAACGGTGGTCTGGTCGCGCAGGTAGCGGTCCGCGCCCCAATCGAATTCCTGCAGTTCCACGGCCGCGCCTGACGCCTTGGATGACTTTGACCGCCTGCGGAATCACCTCTTTGCCGATGCCGTCTCCCGGGATGACGGCGATTCTCTTCTTGCCTGGATTCTGGGTGCTCACGGCAGGAACGTTAACACAATCGCTATAATCGAATACAGATATGGGGATCACGGCACTTCAGGCAAACGGCGAAGGATTGGGCGCGAAAAGCAGCGCGGAGTATCGCGGCGCGACGACTGCCGCAATTTTGGCGATCCGCAGGCGGAATTTGCTGCTTTGCGGTCCGGATGCGGAGTTTACGACCTCGGCTTCCGGGCTCAAATCTCGCTGACGGGCAGCGACCGGGTTCGATGGCTGAACGGAATGGTCACGAATAATATTCGCGATCTTGGGACCGAGCAGGGCGTCTACGCGTTTCTGCTGAATCCGCAGGGTCACATTCTCGGCGATCTGTACGCCTACAATCGCGGCGATTCGATCACCGTGGAAACTGATCAGGATCAGATCGAAAAGATTCTGGCTACGTTCGATCACTACATCATCATGGACGATGTGGAAGTGAAGAATCGTAGCGAAGAGATCACCGCCTTGGGTGTCGGTGGACCGAAGTCGCGCGAAATATTGTTGACTTCGGGATTTGCGGTCGATGAAATACCGGTGCTACACGTGAGAAATGCCGCATGGCAAGGCATCGGTTGCACAGTGATTCGCGGAGACGATGAGCAGTTCCCCGCTTACGAAATCTGGCTGGCTTCGAGAGAAGCGAAAACTCTTTGGGAGGCGCTACTGAGCGCCGGCGCCAGGGCCGTCGGGTCGGAAGCCTTGGAGATGCATCGGATCGTTTCTGGAATTCCGAGTTACCGGGTCGACATCCGCGAACGCGATCTGCCGCAGGAAACTGAGCAAGACCGCGCGCTGAATTTTAACAAGGGTTGCTACGTCGGGCAGGAGATCGTGGAACGCATCCGATCGCGCGGAGCCGTTCACCGCAAATTCTCCGGGTTCGTGATGGAGGGCGCTGTTCCTGTCAAGCCGGGTTCCAAGATTGTCGCCGGCGAAAAAGAAGTAGGCGAAATTACGAGCGCTGTCTCGCTGCGGCTTGCGACTGGAAACAGGACGGTCGCGTTGGGCTATATCCGGCGCGAGCGAGCTACTCCCGGTAGTGGAGTGAAAATCGACGGATTAAATGCGACAGTCGTCCAAGCGCCTATAACGGACGCCACTTTGCAAACGGGAACGCACAAGGTGGAATTCGAGAAACATCCCGCTTAGTTCACAGAATCTTGGCCGCAGTAATAGCAGTCCCTTGAGGAAAAGCTTATGGCAGATAAGAAACGCGAGCAATCCAGCTTCACAGTCACGGACCGGCGATTGTTCACTCCGGAGGGCGAGTTGCGTTCGGACGCGTCCGAGGAAACGATCGCTTCGCGTCCCGAGCCGACGGCCCCGGCAGCCGCTCCGCGCTCCACCCGCGAAAGAAACAGTCTCTCCACTGGCGGTAGCCGATGAGCCCGCAGTCGAAGATCGGGAGATGCCTACTCCCCCGACTAGCGCTGAGCAGGACGCGCAGGCAGCGGCCTATAAACAATCTTCGAAAGACCTGGATACGCAGGTGGAACTGAGCGGGCACTCGGCAAAGGATTTCGAGATCACGTTCGAAAGGTTCATGGCATCGCTCTACATGACCGCGATGATGCAACTCGGTCTGATGCGGCAACAGGGCGGCCAGCCGCAAGTCGACATCATTGGGGCTCGGCAAACCATCGATACGTTGAGCCTGATCAGCGAGAAGACGAAGGGCAACCTCACGCCGGCCGAAGCGAACTTTCTCCAGAACAGCCTGTATGAATTGCGCATGGCGTACGTGGAGGTCACCAACGCCCTTGCCCGGCCGCCCCAACCCGGGCCTGCTACGGGAACCACCGGACGATGAAAGCAACCTTGACCGTGCTGGGAAGCGGGACGTCGATGGGCGTTCCCACTCTGGGATGTGATTGCTCAGTGTGCCAATCCAGCGATCCGCATGACCGGAGAACGCGTCCATCGATCATGCTGGAGTACGGTGGCAAGGTTGTGCTCATCGACACGACGCCCGATTTTTACACGCAGGCGGTGCGCGAGAAGATCACCAAGCTGGACGCCGTTCTGTACACCCACACGCACGCTGACCACATCCTGGGAATCGACGATCTGCGACCGCTGAGCTACCGGCACAAGCCGGAAAAGCTTCCACTCTACGCGCGCCCGGAGGCAGCAGCGTTTCTGCGCAAGATGTTTAGCTACATTTTCGACGCCGACTACAAGTTTGGCGGGCTGCCGTTGCTTGAACTACGCCCGATTGACGGACCGGTTGACTTGTTTGGAGCCTGCTTCGAGCCGGTGATCGTGATTCACGGAGAGACCCAGATCAACGGCTACCGATTCGGATCGGCGGCCTACTTGACCGATCATAGTGAGATTCCGGATTCGTCGATGCGGCAGTTGGAAGGGCTGGACATACTGTTTCTCGATGCGTTGCGGCACAAGCCTCATCCAACGCACTCGACCGTAAAGAATTCTCTGTCGATCGTGGAGAAGTTGAAACCGAAGCGCGCGTTCTTTACCCACATTTGTCACGATCTGGGGCACGAGGCTACGAATGCAACGCTGCCGCGACATGTCCGGTTGGCACATGACGGGCTGAAGGCTGGAGTTTGAAATCTGATTCTTCACTGTCAAACACGCCGAGAGGTGGAACTCTGACTTTTACCCAGTTCAGTTTTCCGTGTACTCGGCAAACTCGGCGGTTGATACGTTGACGATGCAGGTCTTTCACAAACTCGAGGATGTGCCGGCTGACTTCGGTCCTTCCGTGGTAAGTGTTGGGAATTTTGACGGCGTACACAAGGCGCACTCGCACGTTCTCAGTGAAATTGTTTCTCGCGCTCGCGCCGGAGGCGGCAAAGCGGTCGCGGTGACGTTCGAACCCCATCCAACCAGAATTCTGAAGCCCGAAGCCGGGCTCAAGCTGCTCACGCCAACGCCGGAGAAATTGCGCTGGCTCGAGGGTACGGGGATCGACGCCGTCCTGGTACTTCCCTTCGGTCGGGATTTGTCGCTGATGACGCCGCGGCAGTTCGCCGAGAGAATCCTGAAAAAGAAGCTGCACGCGCGCGAAGTGCACGAAGGATTCAACTTCCGATTCGGACATAAGGCCGCAGGCGATGTGGATACTTTGGCGGAGCTTGGGCGCGAGATGGGATTTGAGGTCAAGGTATATCCCGAGATGAAGCTGCGCGGCGAAACGGTTTCCAGCAGCCAGATTCGCAAACTGCTCAGCGCGGGACGGGTGAGCCGGGCTCGGCACCTGCTGGCGCGGCCATTCTGCATTCTTGGGTACTCCGGGCCGCGGGCGCGGATATGGATCGAAATACACGGTACCCACGATCAACCTGGCGCGCTACGAAGAACTGGTTCCTCAGGATGGCGTCTACATTACATGGACTCGCGTTGGGCCGGAACGATTTGATTCGGTCACGAATGTTGGCAATCGACCGACGTTTGGGGCGGAGTTGTTCGCGATCGAGACCCACCTGCTCAATTTCCATCCACTCGAATTGACGCCCGAGACCGAAGTCGAGATCTGCTTTCTCGAACGCCTGCGGGACGAAATCAAGTTTCCGTCGGTCGAAGCCCTGCGTGAGCAAATTGGGAAAGATGTCACGAAGGCACAGCGGTACTTTCATTTGCTGAAGCGGGCGAGCGGCGCGGCTGGCGCCAACGCCTAGTCCCTTCCCTATCATCCCAAGTTTGCGAATCCAGTTCCAAACGGTACAATCCGCCATCACATAACCTTTCATGGCGATTGGCCCCCTACAACTGATCCGGCAGGCGTCGCAGGCACAGCGACGGACGTTGCTTGCTGCGTCGATGGGATGGGCGCTCGATGCCTTCGACGCAATGCTCTATTCGCTCGTGCTGGCGATGCTCATGCGCGATCTGGGGATGAGCAAGAGCATGGCGGGATTGCTCGGAACGCTGACATTGCTCGCTTCGGGAATCGGCGGCGTGTTGTTCGGATTTCTTGCTGACCGCATTGGGCGCAAGCAGGCGCTGATGGCGAGCATCCTGACGTATTCCGTGTGTTCATTTGCGTCCGGACTGGCTACGACCATAACGATGCTGGCGTTTGCGCGGTTTGTGCTCGGACTCGGCATGGGAGGCGAGTGGAATACCGGAGCGACCCTGGTGGCAGAGACGTGGCCGACAGAACTGCGCGCCAAAGCGATTTCTATTGTGCAGAGCTCGTGGGCGTTGGGATTCGCAGCGGCCGCGCTCGTCGCCGGTCCAGTAGCGCGATATTACGGATGGCGCGCGGTGTTCTTTGTCGGAATTTTGCCCGCAGTCATCACGCTATGGATTCAGCGGCGCGTGCCGGAATCAGAAATGTGGCGTGAACAGATCTCTTCCTCTTCAGCCTCGGCGGAGACGGACAAGAAATCCCTACTTCTGGCAAAAACCAGCCAGAAATGGGGCGCCCATCGTTTTCACCCCCGTTTCCATGTGGACAATTTTTCGCGCGCCCTATGGAAAGCATACGTTCGCTCTGCTCCTATTTAATTTTTTTGGAATGTTTGCCTGGTGGGGACTATTCACCTGGCTCCCCCCATATCTGTCGCTCCCGGTAGAGCAGGGCGGACGCGGGTTTGGCGTTTTGGGGATGACCACGCTGATGGTTGTGCTCAATGTTTGCGGAATGTTCCCCGGATACGCCACATTCGGATGGGTCGCCGATCATCTTGGGCGGCGACGGGCTTTTCTCATCTATACGCTGATCGCCGCACTCCTGATTCCTCTCTACGCGATGGCGAGGGCTCAGGTCGTGCTGCTGGTGCTGGGCACGCTGGTCGCATTCTTTGGGACAGGAATTTTTTCGGGCTCGGGCATCATGGGCAGCGAAATCTTTCCTACCGCCGTACGCGCCCTTGCATTGGGGTTTACTTATAGCGGCGCGCGCGCGATGAGTTCTGTCGCGCCCCTGGTGATTGGGCGCGTTGGACAAGCAAAGGGCTTGAGTTGGGCATTTTACCTTTGTGCCGCGGGATATTTACTGGCGGCTTTGATGACGACGCAACTGCCAGAAACGAAGGGGAAAAGGCTGGAATGATTGGTTGGTCGCGATTACTCCATCGGGTCGATCACAACTACTTCTTCGGCTGCGTCCCTTCCGGGCAACTGCACGATCACAATCGCAGAAAGCACCAGAACAATCCCGACAGTTTGTATCGCCCGCAAGACTTCTCCTAACAGAGCAGCGGCCAGCAAAATCGAGAAGACCGGTTCGAGACAACTGGCGATGATCGCCCGAGTGGGCTCAAGGTGTTGGAGTCCGAGGAAGTACAGAGAGAACGATCCAAGGACAGAGATCATCGAGAAGACGAACAGGAATGTCCATTGAGGAAGCGTGTAATGCGCAGCCAGAACCTTCCACGGAGGATTTACGAACAGCCAGAAGAACGACGCAGAGGCAAGCGTCCAGATCAAAACGCGCCAGCGATCGTGGCGGGCCAGAACGCTGTGTGCACCGACATTGTAGAAAGCGAACGAGAATGAAGCCAGCAAAGCCGCGAGCAAGCCGAAAGAATCGAGATGCAACGGCGATGCGGACTTCGACCCGATCAATCCGATAGTCAATGCGATGCCGGCGATTGCCACCGCAACGGCGGCAACCTTTTGCACGGAAATTTTCTGTTGACCGCGAGCGAGCACGTAGAGCAACACCCAGACCGGCGCGGTGTATTGCAGGGTGATCGCAATTGCGACGCTGGTTCTCTGTATCGCCACGTAGTAAAAGTAGTTCGAAGCGGCGACGCCGAGCATGCCGAGCACCAGGCATTGCGCAAGATCGGCTGCGGGCAAATGGATACGTCGCCATCCGCGGCGGAGAAGCAACATCGGAAGCAGAACGAGAAGCGAAAACGAGGTTCGCGTCTGCGAGAGAATGATCGGTTCGATTGGGTGCAGCGCTTGACCCGCAAGCGCCAATTTTCCGGTGAACACGGCGCGCCCGAGGGCGGCGGAAACACCCCAGAGAAATGCGGCGGATGCGATGAATAAATATCCGCGCAGGGGATGCGAGTTGTCTGAAGCGGCTTTCTGGGAGCTCAGGGTTCCGTCACCGAATCCGATGATGGAGCCGGATCGAGCAACTGGTCAAGACGAGCGGGATCAAAACCGGTAACAACTTGCGCGTCGATGATGAGGGTCGGCGTCTCATGGCTGCCGAATTGCTCCGTCATCACGCGCCGATTTTCTGGATCGGCCGTGATATCGCGCTCTTCGAAGGAAATCTCCCGAGCTTCAAGGTAGACGCGCATCAATTCGCAGGAGAAGCAGCCGGCCTGGGTGAAAAAAAGAATTTGAGTCATGGGTGGTTTTGCGGCTCTTCGTATTCGATTTCCGTCGTGATCTTTGCTGACTTCTCGAGCATCGCTGATACCGAGCAATACTTAGATTTCGAAAGGTGGATGGCATCTTCGACCGCTTTGCGTGACACTTTGCCGCGAACGCGATATTTCACTTTAATCTCGGTGTACACCTGAGGATAGTCCGTCGCCCTCTCGCCATGAGCCGATACCTCAAGTCCGGTGAACGGTTCGCGTTTCTTGTGAAGAATTCCAACAACATCGGAAGCCGTACATCCGCAGAGTGCGATCAACACAAGCTCCATCGGCGAGCTCGCGGTCTTCTCAGTGCCAGTGTCCATCACCAGAGCGTGTCGGGATGTGGCTTCGCCAACATAGCGCTCTTTATCACTCCAAATGACCTTCGCGGATATCACGTACTACCTCCGGTTGTCGGTACTGGGCTCGGGATGAATCAGGACGCGGAACAGTTCCGGCGCGTCCTGCTTGAAGCGAATTTCGAGTTCGGTCTGGATGTCGTGCACGCGAGCGAGGGGCAAATCATCGGACAGAGTGCAGTGACATGACAGGTAAAGACGGCCCCGAACGCGCTTGAAAATGAAATCGTGCACATCGAGAACTTCGGGAAATTGCGATGCCGCGGCTTTCAAACGGTGCTCCAGCTCGGCGTCGCTGACTAACTCTTCCGGCTTTTCGATGGTCGCGGGCTCGCTCTCGATGTGAGTGAGTATTTCCGCAATCTGCGGGACATCGCGGCGCATGTCAGCCTCGAGTTCCGTTACCTCATTATGCGCTTCCTTGAGAGTCATGCGCTCGTCGAGTTCGATGTGTTGTTCGACATGGAGTCGACCGTCGAAATCCTGGACGCTGATGTCGTGGACATTGAGATTCTTGTCGGTGGCGGCGGCTCGAATCCGGTCAAAGATATTT
Source organism: uncultured Acidobacteriota bacterium (assembly GCA_963771765.1). Taxonomy (GTDB): domain Bacteria; phylum Acidobacteriota; class Terriglobia; order Terriglobales; family Acidobacteriaceae; genus Sulfotelmatobacter. Next base: position 23,968 of record CAVYUY010000031.1, on the reverse strand, counting down.
TCCGAATGCTGGGCGCGCGGAAGCGGCTGCACAGTGACGTCGGCGTCGGGCAGGATGCGGCGCACGGAATCGGTCACGGCGCTAACCAGCTGTCCGGAGCGCTGGAAGGTGACGGTTCGAGCCATGCCGACCGCCAAGTCTGCGAAGTAGCGGTTTCCTGCGCGGCGGATTCGAACGCGGTCCACTTCCAGGACGCCATCAAGGCGGGAGACGGCTTCATAAATCTGAGAACGAACTCCGGCAGGAGCCGCATCAAGCAGCGCGTCAATCGTGCGACGAGCGAGGCGCCAACTTACGGAAACCACGACGCACGCAACAACGAGCGCGGCGATTGGGTCGGAGTCGCGCAGCCACTCGATGCGATAGTTGCGGCCCAACATGACCAACGCTAAGCCCAGGACAACCACGCCCGCCGACCAGATGTCCGTCGAGAAATGAAGTGCGTCGGCCTCGAGCGCCTGACTGTCGTACTTTGTCGCGATGCGTCCGAGAGCGCGGGAGCGCCACCAGTCGACAGCCATGGAGAACAACATCACTCCAAATGCAGCGATGGAAGGCTCGATATCGATGCGGCGGAAAAAGAGCCGCAGTACGGCTTCGTAGATGATCCAGGCACAAGTTAAGAGAAGCAGGCCAGTCTCGACGAAGGCGGAAAAGTTCTCGACCTTTCCGTGTCCGTATTGATGGTCGGCGTCCGCAGGCTTGTCGGACACGCGCACAGAGAAGAAAGTGAGAATTGACGCGATCAGATCTAGTCCAGAATGCGCAGCTTCCGAGAGGATCCCCAAACTGCCTGTGGTGACACCGACGGCGATCTTGAGGCCGGTGATGACCAGCGCGGCGAGCACCGAACCTCCTGCAGCCGCGCGCTTCTCGGCGCGCATCAGCTCAGACGACGGAATGGCGCTGCCGGACACTCACGCATTATCGCTGGTAAGAGCAGAAAGCGACAAGGAGATCAGACCCGGGCGTTGAACTTGCGAGGCCGTCTTCGACGAAGAGCGATCGCTGTTCATGAGCAGCAGGGATAGTTCCGCTGCCGTGAGAATGCGACCGATTATGCTAGGATTTCCTGCTAGGAATTATTCAATTTTCTGATGGACCAATCCTGGAGGAGAAGTTTTATGCGCAAGAGTTGGCTGCTGTGTGTTTTGCTGGGGACGCTGGCTTGGGGACAAGCCGCACCTCCGCCGCAAGCGGTTCCGGGACCAGCGGGCGGCCAGGCTGTCGACACATCCGCATCCGTTCCGCCCGATGCACCGGTGATCACGGTGAATGGAGTGTGTCCAGCGCAAACCAAGACAACCTCCGCAGCCAAAGGGACGGCAGCGAAGGCGCCGGCAACCAAAACTCCCGCCGCGGATTGCAAGACGGTTATCACGAAAGCTCAGTTTGAGGAGCTCGCTGACGCCCTTTCACCGAATGTAACCCCTCAAGTGAAGCGGCAACTGGCCGGAATTCTGCCGCGATTGATTGCAATGTCCGACGCTGCGCAGAAACAAGGACTCGACAAAACTCCACAGTATGCAACGAGTCTGAAGTTCCTGAAGATGCAGGTGCTCAGCGGGGCGCTGCAACGCAAGATCACCAAGGAAGCGGCGGACGTTCCCGAAGCGGATATCGAAAAGTACTATAAGGAACATCTTGAGACTTACGAGCAATTCAACGTTGAACGCCTATTTGTTCCGCGCACCAAGCAGTCGGATGCGGAGGCCAAGGACGACGAAGAAAAAGAGCAGAAGCTAACGGACGAGGAAAAGAAAGCCAAGGAAGCCGCGGACAAAGCGAAAGCCGAGGAAGCTGAACAAGCAATGAGCAAGTTGGCCGACGACTTGCGAGCGCGCGCAGCGAAGGGTGAGGATTTCGCGAAGTTGCAAAAAGAGGCCTTTGAAGCCGCTGGAATGAAGATTGAATCGCCGACCGTGGCCCTACCCAATATCCGGCGCGGAGGGCTCCCGCCGGCACATGCTGCCGTATACGACCTGAAGATCGGCGAGGTTTCGCAGCCCATCAGCGATTCAGGCGGACACTATATCTATAAATTGAACGGCAAAACCCAACTTACTCTCGACCAAGCGAAGAGCGATATTCATACCCGGCTACAGAACGATCGCACGAGGGAAATGATGGACAAGGTGAATAGTTCGTTCAAGGCGGAGACGAGCGAAGCTTACTTCGGACCGGGCGGAGCAGGACCGATGCCCCCCGGAAGGATGCCGCGCCCGCGACCAGGCATGCCTCCCGCTTCGCAATCCACGCAGCCCCAGACCGCGCCGCCGGCGCAACCCCCGGCCGCACAGCCGAACTGATGGCCAAACCTGTCGTCGTCGTAACCGGAGTTTCGGGTAACCTGGGATCCAGGCTGCTGCCGCTGCTGGGTATTTATTCGGTGATTGGAGTCGATTTGAATCCTCCAGCAACCGATTCCGAGCTGCAGTTTGAGAGCCTGGATTTGGGCCAAGAATCGTCCACTCGAACGTTTTACGAGTTACTGCGCGACACGCACGCGTATGCAGTGATCCACCTCGCGTTCGTGATCGATCCGGTACGCACCGGCGTGCTCGACACGGATCGAATGTGGCAAATCAATGTAGCGGGAACTGCACGCGTGATGGAGGCAGTGACCGAAGCTAACCGGTCGGCAGACGACGGAATCAAACAGTTCATCTTTCCAAGTAGCGTCGCAGTGTACGGCTCAGACTTTCCTAGCCCAGCGGCTGAAGATGCCCCTCTGAAAGCACACACGCTGCCATATGCCATCCACAAAAAAGAAGCAGATGAGGTGGTGCAACAACGATGCACGGCGTTGCGTGGATGCAGCGTGTACATTTTGCGGCCCCACATTTTCGCCGGATCGACTGTCGAGAATTATTTGATGGGAGCTTTCCGGGGCACGCCGAACGGGAAGGGTCCGCGAGCACAGAAAATGCGGGACGAAGGAAAGCGGTTACCCTGCATGCTTCCTCGCGGCCAGCAATATCTCGACAATAAGATTCAATTCGTTCACGTCGACGACATGGCGCGACTGATCAAGCACATCCTGCAGCGCGAACCCGAGTCGCAGCGTCTCACCGTGCTCAATGTTGCGGGACGAGGCGAGGCTCTGACATTCGCGCAGTGCATCCAAATGGCGCGGGCGAAACTCATGCGCGTGCCGGGGACATGGGCAATGCGCCAAGTATTAAGGTTCCTGTGGAAGCAGCAGATTTCGAACATCCCGCCGGACGCGGTTCCCTATATGACCGGACAATACATCATGAACACCGAGCGACTGCGGCGGTTTCTGGGTCCGGAATATGACCACGTGATTCAGCATTCGATTGCCGACGCTTTCGCCGACAGCGTCAAAGCAATTTCTGCCAGCTAGCATCGAGCATTCATCCTGACTGAGCCGCGCGTGCGGATCAGCTTCCGCCGTAAACCTGGGGTTCACCGAGGCTTCCCTTTGGAGGCAGATGGCGAATGTAGAGCACAATTTGCCAAATCTCTTCATCGTGAAAGATTGCTTTCGACGCAGGCATTCCCGAAGGAGAAATTCCATTCTGAATGATCCAGCGCAACTGACCGTCGGTATATGCCTGCACGGACGGCGATCGCAGATCGGGAACGGGCGGCTCCATTTTGTCGGCGAATGGCACGCCGGTGGTTTGACCGTCGAGTCCGTGGCACACCATGCAGTACGAAGTGAAATTCGTCTGACCCGCGTGGATATTTTCAATGGTGGGTTGGAGAGGGTTGCGATCGGATCGGCCACCTATGGTTAAGTTCCGTTTCGTATCCTGGATGATTCTGGTCTTGAACGTGCCGGGGGTCGAGACCTGGCATGCGACGAGCAGAAACAACGCCGCACTGATGATAAGCACGGCGCTGCTTCTTCTCAACGTAAGGAGTGACACAGGAACACTTGGCACGGTTACTCCACCACGATCGTCATATTCATGTTGCCGTGATTGGCCCCACAGAAGTGATCGCAGATCGTTGTAAAGCTCCCTGCAACTTGAGGTGTGACAACGACCTCTTTGGTCTGGCCTGCTGGAATCTCCTCGTCAAGCTTCAGCGGGCGAAGGAAGAACCCGTGCGTAACATCTTCGCTGTGAAGACGTAGTTTGACGGTCTGTCCCTTCTTCAGCGTCACCTTGTCGGGGCTGAAAGCGAAGCGCTTGGCTGTAATTTCCACGACCGGAACGTCGTCCGCGTGAAGACTACTGCTACCGGTGAGCAGCGCAGCCGCTGAAAAACATAATGTGGTCGCGAACGTAATTCTTGCGAGTTTCACTCGAAACATACCTACTTTTCTCCTGTTTGGTGATTGCTGGATCTTGCCAGTCGGTTAAACGTTTGGCGTTCTCAGAATCTGCTGCACGCCGTTGATTCCGCGAAATTCGCGGGAAGTGAGTTCGACATCCTCGACTGAGAGCGAGGTTGCGCCCGGTTGCGCCTTGCCGTTGAAGGACACCGTGCGAAGTCCGAGATTCTTGAATGGGCGATCCTTGTCGAAGGGAACCGGCTTACGCTGTCCGGGCGTCGAGGGATCAGGGAAGCCAAAGATCAACGAGCGAGCTGCATAGTGATGCACATTGCCCGTCATGTGTTCGTCGTCGCGATGAATGTGTCCGTAAAGCACGGTCACGTTGTCATAGGCAGAGAGCACATTCATGACGTCATCACCGTCGCTGGTGAACCATTCCCAATCAGGCCGAAGGTCGAAGAGCGGACGATGCGTGAACACAACGATTGGTGAACTCTTTGTGAATCGTGCCAGGTCTTTCTTGAGCCAAGCGAGCTGGTCGGGACCGATCTCTGGTTTGGCGCGCGAAACGTTGTCGAGGCCTACGAAGTGAACGCCGCGATGATCGAACGAGTAGTAGGTCTCGCCGAAAACCTCGCGGTAGAGACCTCCGTTGTCGAGCCCGGCATCGTGCTCGCCCGGGACGCACTTGACCATGGGAACGTTAATTCTCTTCGAAATCTCCTGGAACTGTTTCATGCGCTGCGAGTGGATGTTCCTGTCTTCGGTATCGTGAGTTAGATCGCCTGTGAACAGAACGAGGTCTGGCCGGTTTGGCAGGGCGTTGATCATTTCGACGGCCCGCTCAAAGGCTTTCGTGCCGAGGGGATCGGGCGGTCCGTTGAAGCCCACGTGCGCGTCGCTGAGTTGAACGAACGAGAATGGAGTTACTTTTTCGCCGTTGGCACGGCCAAGCGCGGAGAACAAACCTCCGACTTCCCCCGTGCTGCGAGCAGCCGGATAGGCTGAATACAGCACGCCGATGCCAAGAGACGAGGCGGCAAACTTCAAGAACGATCTGCGGTCGGAATGTTTCATGTTTTCTCCTGCGGTTGCGTGGTTGCTGTCGAGGAGAACCAGTAATAGGCGCGAAATATTCCCAGAGGGGCCAGAATAATAATTTTCAAGGAAGCGGGAATAAAACTGGCAAGGCACCGGTTTAAGCTATGGAGGTGCCAGAACGACCCTTGTCCGCGGTGACATTTGAAGATCTGGCGCTGCCTCTTTTTGACCAGCTCTATAACTTCGCCCATTGGCTGACGCAAGACCGGCCCGAAGCGGAGGATCTGGTGCAGGAGACGTACGCCAAGGCGTTGCGTGGATTCTCCGGGTTTCAACCGGGAACGAATTTTCGAGCATGGATGTTTCGGATCCTTCGAAATTCGTTCCTTACGTCGCGCTCGGGGTTGAAGCCGACCGAGGCGTTGGATGAAGAGACAGTGGATACCGTCGCCTCAACCGACCCGTCGCCGGAGCGGATTTTGCTGGACCAAGCCGATCGTGACACCGTGCGTGCCGCTCTTATGAACCTCTCCGTGCCCTTCCGCGAGATTCTGTTGATGTGCGACGTCGAAGAAATGTCCTACGAAGAGATGGCACAAGTTCTGGCCATTCCCACGGGCACGGTAATGTCGCGGTTACATCGCGCTCGCAAAGCTCTTCGAATCGCATTGGTCGATGAGTTCCAGAAAGGCACCCATGGTGTGTGAGTCCTGGCGGGGAAAAATAGCAGCCTACGTCGACGGGGAGTTGCCTCCGTCGGAGGCGAGTTCTGTCGGCAATCATTTGCGTGAGTGTACGGATTGCGCGCGAGAGGCCATTGAGAACGTCAAGATCAAGCGATCGGTCGCGGTTGCGGGAAAGTTCTATGCACCAAGTGCTCAGTTCCGGGCCAAGATAGTGAAGAGTGTCGCGGCCAAGCCGCGCCGTGAGCAATGGTGGATGTGGAGGCTCGTGGCGGCTCCAGCCGCCCTGCTTGTGCTCCTATCTTTGGGCGTGAATCTTTATGTGAATCACGCGAAAGGCGAGCGCTCGCGCGTTTATAGCGAACTCGCAGACTTGCACGTTTCCACCTTGGCCAGCGCAACGCAAGTCGATGTGATTTCGACAGACCGGCATACCGTCAAACCGTGGTTTGAAGGGAAGCTACCTTTCACCTTTAATCTGCCCGAATTACAGGGGACCGACTTCACATTGCTCGGAGGCAAGGTCACATATTTCGAGCAGGCGCCCGGGGCACAGCTGATCTATAAGATCCGCAAACACGAAGTTTCAGTGTTCATTTTTCAGGATCGCGGCGAGGGGGCCGCGAGCTCGTCGTCCGGAGCAACTTCTCAATTTTCGTTCAACGTTGAAAGTTGGACGCAAAATGGGCTGCGATATTTTGTCATCGGCGATGTCGGTGCACAGGATGTGGAAAGCCTGAGCAAGTTGCTCCGTGACGCTGGGTAACTGCCGATCGCACCCCTACGCCAATTTCTTCCCGCGATAGATTCCGGCAACGCCAAAAGTGCAAGGCGTCCAACTCGCCTCGGCGAAGCCGGCATTCTTCATCCGGCGAAGCATCTCGTCAGGGGCTGGAAATCGTTCGACCGATGCGGGAAGGTAGGCATAAGGCCCGCGGACGCCCGATAGCGCTGTGCCGATCCGGGGAAGGATGTGTTTGAAATACAGGCGGTAAAAGAAACCGAGAATGCCCTTCGGCTCACCAAAATCGAGGATCCCGCACTCGCCTCCCGGACGCAGCACACGAACGATCTCACGCAACCCTGCATCGTAGTCGGCGAGATTTCGAAAGCCAAATGCGGACGTCACCAGGTCGAAGTGCGCTTCAGGTAGCGGCAGGTTAAGAGCGTCCGCCTCAATCCAACCTGGAGCGGAACCGCCGTTTGAGAGTGCGGAAGACTTGGCAGTGGCGCGCTGCAACATCGCATGGGAGAAGTCAGCGCCGAGAATTTTCGGCGAACTCTTCCCTGCTTGGCGGCGGATCGCAAAGGTCATGTCGCCGGTTCCACAGCAAAGGTCGAGCACGCGAGCGTCCGGACGACTGATGATGTGGCGGAACGTACGAGCCGTCCGCCGCCACCACATGCGGTCGATGTTCAGGGAGAGAACGTGGTTGAGCAGATCGTACCGAGGGGCGATCGAGGTGAACATCTCTCGTACCGCGCGCGCGGCGGCCTGGCAATCCGTCGCCCCTTCGGGCGAAGCGCCGACAACGGATGTTTTGGGAAAATTAGACACTTGGGGTCGGGACTATCGCCGTTTTCTGCTCTTGAGTTTTTTCTTCTTCGGATTCTGCGTCTTGGGTTTCGCGGATCGGATCAGTTTCACGATTTGCTCGACTTGCAGAATATGGTTGGTGTCGTGCCCGGCGAACATCCGTGCGAGGTGAGCGATGCTCTCCTTTCCCCGCTCCTGATGCATACCGTAGTTGTCCCAAATCTCCGGCGAGATCTCGTTCAACATGCCGAGATTGTTCTCGCGCAAGACGCGAAATGTCTCCAGCGATCTTCGGGCGTCGCGATTTTGATATTCGAAAGCCGAAGCCCAAGCATCTTGATCGAAAGGCTGGATGGCGATGCCGTTTTCGCCGATCACGGAGCGCATGCGCCAACTCGCGACGATCTCGGCATCAGTGAGGTGGGCTATGATTTCGGCAATCGACCACTTCCCGGGCTGCGAGCGCCATTTCAACTGCCGGGCCGATAATCCTTGAATCGACTTCTTCAGTCGTGCCGCGGTCGAGCGCTGCACCTTGATTGCATCCTGGCCTTCGACGTAACCAAGAATTCTCTGAATATATTGCTGTGTCGTTTCTTGCATAAGAGCCTCGCTTATTTTCCCCACACCCATCCGCCGCGGGACAGACGGCGCAATTCTTCGACCGCGTTGAGAACGGCGCTCTCAGGTACATCGCTGGCAATCTCCACTTTGCCAATCTCTCGAGGCAACACGAAATGGACAACGCCGTTTTGCGTTTTCTTGTCAGACTTCAGCCGTGAAAGAATTTTCTTGGGGCTCACGTTCACTTCCGGCAGGCGGCCGAGGCTCAAGACAGCATCGGCAATGCGTCCTGCCGTAACGCTGTCGGTCCGGCCGACGCTCAGTGCGATGTTAGTGGCCGCAATCATTCCCCAGGCGACTGCCTCTCCGTGTAACAACCCTTTGTAGCCGGTCTCGCTTTCGAGAGCGTGGCCGATGGTGTGTCCCAAGTTGAGAACACGCCGCAATCCACCCTCGCGTTCATCGGCAGAGACTACCTCGGCTTTCAGCTTCACTGACTGAGCGATCACCCATTCGACTTCGGCAGGATCACGTTTCAAAATCTTTGTGCGATTCTGCTCGAAACGGAGAAATAGCTCTACGCTTCCGATGATGCCGCACTTCAAGCTCTCATAAAGTCCGGCGCGGAATTCACGATCGGAAAGAGTTCTCAGCACGGCGGGATCGATCAGGACGACGCGCGGGTGGCAGTAAGTCCCCAGCAAATTCTTGCCAGCCGAAAGGTTCACAGCGGTCTTGCCGCCGATCGAAGAGTCTACTTGCGCAAGAACGGTGGTTGGGATCTGCACCAACTCGACGCCGCGCATATAAAGCGATGCCAGTAACCCGGTGACGTCACCGACGACACCTCCGCCGAGAGCGACGATCACGGATTTGCGATCCGCGCCCAGCTTGGCAAGCTTTTCCGCTAACACTTCAATCGTTGCCAAGCGCTTTGAGGTCTCGCCGTCCGCCATGACCAATACCTGCGGTGCGAAACCCGCTGATTTGAGTGAGGTCATCAGCTTCGATCCCCAACGCTTCCGGACGGGAGGGACGGTTACAACAAAAATACGGCTCGATTGGGGCAAGAGATCGGCGAGAAAAGAGCCCGCCCGGGTTAACAGGCCCGTTTCGATCCATGCCTGGTAGGGCTGGGGCGGGACGTGGATAGTGGCTTGCGGCATTGCTTTCCCATGATAGCGTATGGCTCCCGAATGACACCCTGTTGACCCTCGGTGTACGATGTGCGCCGTACATGAAGGGTATTCCGGCCGAAACCGCATTCATCGTGATCGGCGCTGGAGTGGCGGGATTGCGAGCGGCCATTGAATTGGCCGAAGCCGGAAGTGTGCTCCTGCTTACCAAGGGAGAGATTCCCAACCCCGGCAAGTCCGATCCGAAGGCGGCCGCCCGTTGGTTGAGCGACGAGGACGAGGTCAGCCTTCATCTGCAGGATACCCTTACCGCAGGGGATGGCCTGTGCAACTTACCTACAGTTGCGGCGATGCTCGAAGAAGCACCGGATCGAATCGAGGAACTTATTGGCTGGGGCGAGAAATACGGCACCAATTTGGAATTTGGGATCGAAAGCACCAGCCGCAAGAGCCGGGCACTGCATGCTCACGGGGAATCTGCGAGTAAGGAAGTGTTGCGCGTTTTGTGCCGGAAGGCACAGGATTCTAGGAATCTGACGATTGTCCCGGGATCTTTTGCCAGCGAGTTGATGACGGAAAGCGGGCATGTCACAGGCATTTCAATACTCGATGAAAAAGAAATGCCCCACTTCGTCTCTTGCTCAGCGGTGATGCTAGCAACTGGAGGATTGGGTCAGATTTACCGGAACACCACGAATCCCGAATCGGCAACAGCAGACGGTATCGCGCTGGCGCACCGCGCTGGAGCAGAACTCGCCGATCTTGAGTTCGTTCAGTTTCATCCCACCGCGCTGCATATGAAGAAGGTGCCGCGCTTTTTGCTACCCGAAAGCCTCCGCGTCGAAGGCGCGTATTTGCGCAACTTTGAATTGAATCGGTTCATGGCAAAATACCATCCCGAAGGCGAACGGGCGCCACGAAATTTGGTGGTGCGCGCCATCATCCACGAGATGGAAGTCAGCCGTTCGAAAGATCCATTTGTCTATCTCGACCTTACGCACCTGAACGCAGGCAAGGTGCGGAAACATTTTCCGCGAATCTATGAATCGTTCATGGCGCACAACATCGACATCACCGAAGATGTCATTCCTGTTCGGCCGGCAGCACATTCGAGCATTGGAGGAGTTCGTACCGATATTGATGGCCGCACAAGCGTGGCAGGCCTGTACGCGGCTGGAGAGGCGGCATCAAACGGCTTGCACGGCGCGAACCGACTTCCGAGCAATACCTTGCTCGAAGGGTTGGTGTTCGGCGCACGTGCCGCCAGAACGATGCGGGAAGGCGCCAAAACGGAAGGCAAGGCAAAATTGACACCAAAGACCGACATGACTTCTGCCCTCGATGCCGATTCGGAGGCGATGATCTCCCAGATTCAGGATTTGATGTGGAACGAAGTCGGAGCTGTGCGAATTCGAACGGGAATGCAGAAGGCAGTGAACAACTTGGTTGAGATGACTCCTAAATTTGCGCACCCGAAAACGCGACGTGGACACGAGGCCGCCAACCTGCATTTGGCCGCGCTGCTGGTGGCGCGATCAGCATTAGCGCGCGAAGAAAGCCGCGGGGCACACTATCGGATCGACTATCCCGATCACGACGACAAGAAATTTCTCAAGCACTCGATTGTCCGCGGCGACAAGGTGGTATTCCTGCCCTGACGGTGTCAGTGCCTCAATGGCGCACCTTGCCGCTCGCCTTTGCTTTCGCTGGAAAAGCAATCGACGCAAGGATGGCGATTAGAAATGTTGCAGCCACCGATCCTAGCGTTACGGCTATTGGAATATGGAAGTGGTCGGCAGCGATCATCTTCAAGCCAACCAGAATAAGGACAACTGCCAGCCCGTAATGCAGAAAGCGGAAGATCTTCATAAGTCCCGACACGGCGAAGTAAAGGGACCGCAGGCCCAGGATCGCGAATACATTCGAGGTGTACACGATAAAGGCGTTGAGCGTGATCGCGAGAATGGCAGGGATTGAATCGACCGCGAACAGGATGTCGCTCGTTTCAATCATGAGCAGAACGACGAGCAGCGGTGTTGCATAGAGTCCCGCGCCCTTCGATTTGCGGATAAAAAACCGGCCTCCGTGATATTCCGTCGTCACGGGAATCAGCCGCCGCACCAGTTTAACCACGGGATTCGACGCGGGATCAATCTTGCGGTCGCCCATGACTGCGAAGCGGATTCCACTAATGATCAGTAACGCTCCAAAAATATAGAGCACCCAGTGAAAGCGATGAATTAGACCGACGCCGGCTCCAATGAAAATGCCGCGCAAGATCAGGGCGCCGATGATTCCCCAGAACAACACTCGATGTTGCTGATCGTCAGGAACTGCGAAGTAGTTGAAGATGAGAAGAAAGACGAAGAGATTATCGACGCTTAGCGAAAGTTCGAGAACGTATCCGGCTGTGAACTCAAGGGCGCTCTGATGTCCCAGCCAGAAATATAAGATGCCCGCGAATGCGGCTGCGAATCCGACATAGAAAGCACTCCAACCCAAGGCCTCGCGAAAACCGACGCTGTGGCCGGGCCGATGAAGGACACGCAGGTCCATGACCAGCATGCCCACAGCGAAGATATTGAAGAGAACCCAGAAGTAGAACAAGCCCTAGCCCTGTTGCCCGATTTCAGCCGACAATCAAGAATGAATCGTGACTTCTATTTTTGCCTTCCCCGTTTGCCGCTGACCCAATCGTCCCACAGACCAAAGGATTTGAACATTTCGACAGAATGGCTATCCCGCATAGACTGCTCGATTTGATCATGGGTGAGCCGGGGTCCAATCTTCTCGGGCAAACTCGCAAGTTCGAGGCTGAGAACCGCCGCTTCGGCAACATGCTTCTTCAGTTGCGGAAAATCCACCTTGTCGTAGGTATCAGACACGGCGTGATAGTTCTCCAGATAGTTCGCTTCTTCTTGGTCGGCGACGAATGTCGGCACGCCCTCGAGCATGAAGTCGAAGTGATCCGTTCCCCATTCCATGTCCAGCTTCAGTTCCTTGACGCCGAATTGTACGAGTGGGGCAAGAAGATTGTTCGCTATGGGAACAACATCGCTGCGACCACCCAGCGAGAACCCAGTCGTCTTCCCGGTTCCGGAGTCGAAGATGACGACTCCAGCGGCTTTGTCGAGTTCGGCGCGATGATTGAATGCGTAGACACGCGAGCCGATCAGACCCTCTTCCTCTCCCGAGAAGAGAATGAAGCGCATGGTCCGGCTTGGGACCATGCCAGAAGCCTTAATCGCGCGCACAACATCGATGACAAGAGCTGCATTGCAACCATTGTCGAGGGCTCCAGTGCCGAGTTCCCAGGAATCAAGATGCGCACCGAGGATGACAAACTCGTCGGGCTTCTCGCTTCCTTTGATCTCGCCAATCACGTTCGAAGTCTTAATGGGTCCGCCAATCTCGTTGGGAATGGAAAGGTCGGCCCATACGTGATTTCCGGCAGCCAGAAGGCGCGCCATACGCTCGCCATCTTCGCGGGCGACAATGACCATCGGCAGGCGGTCGATTTCGCCGGCTCCGGAGTTCGTGTGCCTGTATAGAATGTCATGCTCGCGAGTTGCCATGAAGGCAATCGCCTTCGCCCTCGCCTTCACAGCGCGATCTACAATCGGAGGAGCATTCTGATATTCCGCGAACAGGTCGTCCCACGTTTTCAAAACAACGGTATGAACCAGAAGAATCTTGCCGGCTACGTCACCGGCTTTTTGGAAATCGCCCTCCGCACCCGCACCCACGTCGATGATCGGGACGTGCTTCACCGGGGCAAGCGCCGGAGCCCACGCTACCGACACGGCGCGAACGTGAAACGGAGATAGTATCGTTGCGCCGCCAACAGAACTCGAACTGACCTGATACGAAGTGCTAGCCGTCATCTCAGTCGCGCCTTCGGACCACGAATACGGAATCTCGAAACCTTCGCTGTGGACGTTCGTAGCCCCGGCCGCAGTCAAAGCCTGCATACCCCATTGAACGGCATGCAGCATGCCAGGAGTGCCAGGAATCCGGCCTCCGACTTCGTCGGTCAGGCGGCGCAAATTCTCCTGAATTGGCGATGGCTGTAACGCGGCCTGAATCACACGATCGACATCGCTATTGTCGTTTGCGGGATTGGCGGCGATGCAGACGAGCGGAAGAATGCAAACAAAGAACAGGGTCTTCACAGTTCGCATATGGAAGTGAATTAGAAATGAAATATCTGAAAAGCGCAAAGCGCTCGCAACTAACTTTCTCCAGGAAGTTGCCGAGATTTATTTTGGAGGGAGCGGATCCATCTTGTCGAGAAGACCCACGGTTCCGAGCATGACTCCGCCCACGATCTCAAGACTCTTCGAGCTTAGCTTTTCCACCGTATCCTGCGGCGTGTGCCAGAAGACGTTGTTGTAGCCGTAATTGAAGTCGATCAGATCGGCGCACGGTACGCCGCGCTTCATAAACGGAAGATGGTCGTCGGAAACTTTGTTGTCGCGGCCAAAGAAGTGCGATTGATATCCAGAGCGTTTCGCAGCCTCCGCGACGACGTCTTCCAGCCATGGCGTAGAGTTGAGGTCGCGATCAATGGTAAGGTCGGCGTCGCCAATCATATCCGCAAGCAGGAACGCTTTGACTTTTTTCAGCGTGCCATCAGCCTGCCATTTTTCGGCGAGATGAGTGATGCCGTAAAGGCTGTCGGACATGAAATCCATCTTCGTGTCCGGAACCATTGCCTCTTCGGCATCATCCCAGATCAGCCAGACACTATAGCCGTCGCGAGTCTTCCCACGTAGGTTGTTTGCCAGCTCAAGAAGTAGTGCGCTCGATGACGCTCCATCGTTTGCACCGATATATGAAGTATCACGCAAGGGATAATTTGTATCGTAGTGACTGGCAATGAGGATGATGCCGTCTTTTGTGCCCGGAAATTTGGCGACAATATTGTGTACGGGAAATTTCCCCACGGGGGTATCGGCGGTGAAAACGTCGTCCTCAACCTGGTCGCCCTTGAGATGAGCGTCGAGATAATCTTCAACTTTTTTGTGGTTCGGAGAACCCAGAGGGCGCGGGCCAAACTTCACGATTTCTTTTGTGTATCCAATGGCGCGGTTGCCGTCGACCGTCGGCGGCGGCCCGCTCTCAGGAGGAAAACTTCGTACAGTGTTCGCTGGATCGAGCGGCGCTGGGGGTTGAACCTGGATGGTTTGCTTGTCGCGGTCGCAGGCGAACAGGGCCAATGCCGAAGCCAACATAAGACAGAGTCAGCGACATGGATCCGTTCATTGCGATTCTTCTTTTGCTTTTCGTGCCGCACGCTGCTTGGGATGGACCAGCCACGCAACTCCGATGCTGACTCCGTACAAGGCAATCATGGGAGCGGCGAAGATACACATGTTTAGGATGTCGGTCGTAGGCGTGACGATCGCCGCGATGATGAAAATTACCAGGATCGAGTAGCGGAAGTTCTTCCACATGAAGCCGGCGCTGATAATCCCCATCAGCGACAGGAAAAACACGAGGATCGGCATCTCGAAGATGAGACCCATGCCGAGGATGATGCTGAGGAAAAGCGAAGTATATTCGCCGATCGTAATCATCGGCTGGAACTGCTTGCCAAAGTTGATCAGGAATTCGAGGGCGGCCGGATAGACGATCTTGTAGCCGAAGTATCCCCCGGCCGAGAACAGCGTGATCGTCGAAACCATGAACGGGATCACGTACCGCTTCTCGTTGCGGTAGAGACCGGGGATATAAACATCCAAACCTGATACAACACGAACGGAGAGGTAAGAAAAAGGCCAGCCAACGCGGCAATCTTCAAGTAAAGATTGAAGGGCTCGGTTGGATTGAGATAGACGAGTTTCTCCGCCATCCCATTGGCCTTGAGAGCGTCCATGATCGGCCGCTGCATGATGTCGTAGATCTTTTCGACCTTCCACCAGCAGATACCGAAGCCCACCGCGACCGAAATGATGGAATATACGATGCGCCGGCGCAGCTCTTCCAAATGATCCAAAAAGCCCATGGTAGGCATGGACTCTTTGTCGCCATCGCCCCCTTCACCGCCAGCACCGCTGAACGCGGCCCAGATGTCAGGCATGCGATTCCTGCGAACTCGGGGATGTCACAGCGTCGGACGGATGAGCTGGCTCGGCCGGGTGAACCGCTTCGGTCGCGACAGGGGGAGTTTCGGAAACTCCCGCTGTTAAGCCGGGTTTAGGAGTGTCGACCGGCGCAGTCAGAGTCGCTGGAGGATTTGTGACGGCAGGTTCCGCCTCCACGGCATTCCAGGTACGGCTGGTGGTCCCCTCCACCGGGCTCGGCGGAAGAATCGTCTGCTTGGTCTCGACGTCCAGATGGGCGATTTCCTGCTCGATCTGGGCTTTGAATTCGTTCGATGCGCGGCGGAAGTCGTTCATGAATTTTCCGACCTGGCGGGCGATTTCCGGCAGTTTCTTGGGCCCGAAGATGATCAGGGCCAGAAAGAACAAGAAAATCGTCTCGGAAAAACTCATGGGTTCATCATACTGCCCAAGACGGAAAAGCGGCAATGACGAGGAGAATAGGAATTACAAGCTTCAGGCGGGAAAGTTTATGATATTGCCGCCATGCAATTCTGGTTTGCCCGTGGGAGCGAGGTCCCAATCCGGGAGCAGCTCGTTACCCAAGTCGTGCTCGGGATTCTGAGCGATGATTTAAAGCCTGCGCAGCGCCTCCCCAGCACCCGCGATCTAGCCAGACGATTTCACCTTCACCCGAATACGATTAGTGCGGGATACCGCCAACTTGCACGCGATCGTTGGGTCGAGCTCCGTCGTGGCAGCGGAGTCTATGTCAGCGCCAGCAAACCGGAAACGCCAGCTTCTCATCCTCTGGCTCTTGATCAGATGATCGCACGCCTGTTCCGTTCAGCCAGAAAAATGGGAGTGTCGTTCCCTGCTCTGCGAACTCGCTTGCGGCAATGGCTCGAGCTGCAACCTCCCGATCACTTCGCATTGATTGAGCCCGATGAAGAACTAAGACGGATCCTCCTAGAGGAACTATCTCGCGTGGCGATCTTCCCGGTGCGATGTTTCGGAATGGAGGATTGTGCAAGAAATCTCGACGGAGCGGTGCCTGTCATGCTGCCCAACCGAGTTGCTCTGGTGCGCCAACTCGTGCCCGCCGGAATCGAAATCATCGCCCTGCAAATACGTTCGGTGCCCACGTCACTCGCGGCCTATCTGCCCGCGCGTTCTGGCACCCTAATCGGCATCGCTTCGCGCTGGCCGGAGTTTTTGAAAGTCGCGCGCGCCGTCCTGAACGCCGCCGGGTTTCATCCGGACAGCCTGGTCTTCCGCGACGCCCGCGAACCTGGCTGGCACAGCGGCCTGCAACAGACGGCTGCCGTCGTCTGCGACGTTTTGACCGAGCGCCAGCTTCCCGCTGGATGTCGAGCCATTCCCTTCCCGCTCCTTTCGGAGACATCGATCGCTGAATTGCGCGCCTGCGAGAAATTCATCCGTCAGCCCATTGAAACCGTGTGACACTCGCGAAACCGTCCCAACCTGGCCAATTTTGCGATCGGGATCATTCTAAATTCCTTCCGTCGAGAGCCTGCCAATCCTTGCCGGCTCATTTGGGAGGAACCGATGAAAGCGATTTCGAGAATGGTTGTCGTCCTTACCATATTCCTGGCGGGTAGCTGCGCGCGCGCGCAGAAAAGCCAGATACCGGACGTGGAACCCGCCTCGGAGACCGCTTCGGCCAGATGCGCCTATGCTGTCGCGGATCCGGGGTGCGCCCAACATAGTGGTGAAGCCTCGGGGGGCCGTTCGAACCCGGTGGCTCAATTCCCGCCCCGCTCACGGGGCCAACTTTCCTTACCGCCGCGGCCTCGTGGCGTTCGCATGGCGAATGCTGCGCCGGGACCGGTTTTTCGAGGGGCGGTTATCGGAGGGATGGTTGGTTTCGCGCTCGGCGCGGTTGCCCCAAAGCCGGGAACACTTGGCAAGACGCGCTTTGCTGTGGGGGCGTTGGTGGGTTTGGCTGGCGCGGGCATTGGGGCAGTGATCGGGGCCCACTGCTCTTCCTACCGGTCGAACAGCCCATATACACCTTGGCCGGACGACGACGAAACAGCCTCAACGCTTAAACAAAAAGCCAGAAATTCGAACGCAACTGCGGCGGTTGAAGCCAGTTCCGGGAAGAATTCCGGCTCCCAAAGAACCTCGATCCCGATTGCTGCATCTCAGGATAAGTAGGCCGCTTCGGGGTGATTACATCGGTAACGAACACGGTCCGGGGACGTCTAAGCTGGTGATATACTGCCTGTATTCAGTGCAGTAGCTGGGGTGCAAGAAAGCCCTCAACGAAGGAAACTTTCAAGATGGCACGTAGTTCTCGCCGATCACTCTTCCTTGTAGTTTTGTTCCTCCTTGCCTGCGGATTTCTGGGAATCATGTTTGCCCAGCGCTCGGGCCAGCAGTCGTCGATGACGGGCGATTCTGACGTCAAGGACAGCCTCAAGCAATTCACCGATGTTTATGCGCTCGTCGAAGACAACTACGCCGAGCCGGTGAACCCGGACAAAGCTATTTACAACGGGGCGATCCCGGGCATGCTGCACGCGCTCGATCCGCACTCGAATTTCTTCGATCCCAAGTCGTATGCGCTGATGCGCGAAGACCAGCGTGGCAAGTATTACGGCGTAGGAATGACGGTCGGTCCGCGCAATAACAAAGTCATCGTGATTTATCCCTTTACCGGGACGCCAGCCTACAAGGCAGGCATCCATCCAGGCGACGTGATTATTGCCGTCGATGGCAAGTCAACCGAGAACATGAGTACGGGCGACGTCGCCGACCTGCTCAAGGGACCCAAGGGAACAACCGTTCACATCAGCATCGCGCGCGAAGCCGTCGAAAAGCCGATGGAATTCACGCTAGTTCGCGACGAGATTCCACGTTACAGCGTCGACGTCCACTTCCTGATTAAGCCGGGCGTAGGCTACATGCACGTCAACGGATTTAACGAAACCACCGAGCATGAAGTTGCGGATGCTCTTGACTCGTTCGGCGACCTAAAGGGATTGATCCTCGATTTGCGTGGCAATCCAGGTGGGCTGCTGAGTGAAGGTGTCGGAGTAGCGGATAAGTTTCTGAAGAAGGGACAGCTCATTGTCTCGCATCATGGCCGTGCATCAGCTGAGAAGCGGTACACGGCGCAGCATGGCAACGGAGGGAAGGATTATCCAATCGTTGTGCTGGTCAACCGTTTGACGGCATCGGCGGCGGAGATTGTTTCTGGAGCGATTCAGGATCATGATCGCGGTTTGATTGCCGGCGAAGTGACGTTCGGCAAAGGTCTGGTCCAGACCGTGTATCCTCTGTCGGAAAATACCGGTCTGGCGCTCACCACGGCCCACTACTACACGCCGAGCGGACGCCTGATCCAGCGCGACTATAGCAACATTTCGCTGTACGACTACTACTACAGTCGCGAAGGCGCTGAGAACAACAACACCGCGAACCGCGAAGTGAAGCTCACGGACAGCGGACGCACAGTCTACGGAGGTGGCGGCATCACTCCCGATGTCAACATCGCGGCGGTGAAGACCAACCACTTCCAGGACACCCTGCTGCAGCACTATGCATTCTTCAACTTCGCCAAGCGCTACGTGGTAACGCATCACCCGACGAAGAGCTTCGAAGTGGACGATGCAACATTCCAGGATTTCCATAAGTCTCTTGACGAGGGCAACGTGCCTTACACCCAGGCCGAGCTCATCGATAACAGCGACTGGATCAAGTCGAACATCAAGTCGGAAATCTTTGTCGACGCGTTCGGGCAGGACGAGGGCATGAAGGTTCGAGCCGAGTCCGACCCTGAGGTCGTCAAAGGTCTAGAACTCTTGCCGCAGGCAAAGGCGTTGGCCGATAACGCAAAGAAGATCGTGGCCGAGCACAATTCGGCCCCGCCATTCAACCGCTAATTCTGATTGAGTCGAAAAGGCCCGACTCGTTCGGGCCTTTTTTCTTATCTGATCGCGGGCTTCATCCGGTGACTGAGGTGCGGACTTGCACAACGGGTTCGTTGACTTGGTCTCTTACCCATGTGAAAATCCGCCCAAGAGCACATTGTTGGCGCACAGCACTGCGGGGGCGAGCGACTCGTTTCTGGTGAACCCTGATCACTGAAAAATGAGCCTAAATCAATCTCAAATCGGCGTTCGATCGATCCCCCAGCAGGAACCGTGGCTGGCGTGAAGCCTCTTATTTTGGCTGGGGTAGTTCTACTCTCGCTCGCCGCCGGATGGACCGATTTGCGTAGTCGTCGAATTCCGAATTGGCTCACCGTCTCAGGGGCTGCGGTTGGAGTAGTTGCGAACACGGTTTTGGGAGGCTGGGGAGGACTGAAGACTTCCCTTCTTGGCCTAGTCGTAGGCCTGGGTTTGCTGCTGCCCTTCGTCCTGTTGCGTAGTCTGGGCGCGGGCGACTGGAAATTAGCCGGGGCTGTCGGGACATTCACCGGACCCGGAATCCTGGTCGATCTGCTGATCGGATCCATTTTTGTGGCGGGAGTTATGGCCTTGGGACTCGTGATCTACAAGGGGCGATTCCGGCAGACATTGCGCAATATAGGGCACATTTTGGTATCCCTCGTTACATTTCAGTTGCCGGGATCGAGGGTATCGCTCGATAATCCAGATGCGCTCAAAGTTCCCTACGGCGTTGCTCTCGCCCTCACCGTGGTGCTTTACGCTGCGGCTCATGTCAGGGGAGTTATCTAAATGACAACCCTCGCGAGAAAACTTCTCCATACGTTGGTCCACGAGACCGGCGGGGCAGAGATCGCCGAAGCGGCCGCGGTTCTTCCCTTGATGTTCATGGTGATGTTGGGGATCTTCTGGTTTGGGCAAGCCTTCGCGATTTATGGCGCGATCACGAGGGCGGCGGAGGAAGGTGCCCGGGCGGGATCGTATTCGGCTTACTGCTCGACCTGCGGCACCGACGTGCTCACGCAGCGCTTGACGAACGCAGTCAGTGCTACGCAAGCTGCATTAATCGCGTCGAAGCTAGATCCGACCAAGGCAAGGCAGCCAGTACCTCCACCCTCATTTCACTCAGTGCAGGGTGGCACTCCCTCCTGCAACGCCGCTGCTGGCACCAATTTCTGTATGCAGGCTCCCGTACACATGGCTCCCCGTTCAGGTGCCGGTGGCGTTTGCGGCATTTCCGTTTCCCTCCAATATCCCATTCCAGTTCTGGCTGCCTTTTACTTCAGTGAACAACCAGCGAATTTGGATCAGTTCCTCAGCGTTGGTGAGATTGGAGAATCAGTGATTAGCTTCCACCTCATTTCGGGCAACGTTCTCCACCACGTAATCTTGGGTGCGTGGAACGAGGATCGCGCGTCTCAACTAGCGGAATTTGCTGTCGCCCTGCCTTTGCTTGTGGTTTTTGTCGTGGGCATCTTTGACTTCAGCGGCGCCTTCACGCTCAAGCAAAAACTTACCAATGTTGCCGGCGATGCCGCTCGCATGGCTGCAGCCGATCCATCGGCGACCTGAAATCACCGTCGGCGGCAGTTCCGGTCTCGGTGAGCGACGCCTTTCAAATGGTGGATAGCTATTTTCTGACAGGCAATCTTAACGACTGCAGTCCCACACTGAACAGTACAACCGGGCTGACCTGGACTTACACCGGAACGACGAATTGTCCCCCTGGCGGACTGACCATCGTCATCAACCGGGGATATTATTTCCCAGCAGCAGGTGCGACGACAACCGCCATTGACTGCACTTCGCCCAGCTTGGGCGGTCAGACCGCTGTGATCGGAACCTGTGTCAGCATCACATATGCATACCAGTGGAAATTCGGGCGGACAGCCAGTCTTTTGGGGCGCGCGATTAGCTTGCCCACAACAATTACCGCTTCAGCAATAGCGATGAACGAAAACTGAGCCATGAAGAAGGTCGCAATCAGAAAACGTTGCACGTCGCGTCCACAGGCTCACAACGAGCGGGGCGTAACGATGGTGCTGGTCGCCATCGCTATGGTTGCGATCATTTCAATGGCGGCGCTCTCGATTGATGTCATCACGCTTTACGTGGCACGCGAAGAGGCACAACGGTCAGCGAATGCGGCAGCACTGGCAGCAGCGCGTGTAATCTCAATTTCAGGCATGACTGGCGATCCCGCCAACACTTCATCCTCTTGGCAAGCCGTCTGCGGCGGTGCCAGTAGTCCCGCTTCGCTGGCAGCTGCCGCGGTCTCAACTCAAAGAGGCGTGGGGGGCGCGATACCCACAACGACGACGGTAACGTATTCGGCGGGTGGCGTAACTGGGGCGCAGGATTGCTCAACACTGCCTGCAGCCTTCGGAGTTAATCCGATGGCTACCGTGCAAATCAGTCGTGCCAGCCTGCCGACGTTCTTTTCGCGGATCTGGGGCAATACCTCGAATACGGTAAGTGCAAGAGCTACGGCAGAGGCCTTCAATCCTTCTGCGTCCGACCTCAACGGAAATGGTTCGAGCACGAACGTCACTCCGGTTCAACCGACTTGCGTAAAACCTTTGATGGTGCCGAATCGCGATCCCTTCAATGCGCCCGGTTGCACCGGCGCAGCATGCAACCCCTTTGTAACTTTGGCGGACGGCTCAATCGTTCATCCCGGGGTATTACCCACAACCGCCAATGGGGTAATTGGTGAGACATTTAATCTGTTCGCCGATTGTAGGCCGGGAGCAAACTGCGTCCGGGTGAACAATCAAGCCCGCGCCAACGTCGCTGCTGGCGCCTTTGCCGGCGGGGGACCACCACCAGTACCCAATCTCGAGTACCTGCCAGGTGAGATTACAACGAACTCGATTGCTGTACCCTCCTGCGGGACCAGCGGATCAGGTGTGAATCCGGACTATGAACCGGCAGTGGCAGGCTGCGACACAATAACGAAGTACCAATGCGGTATACCGAGCGCGAGCGCTTCTACTCCAAACGTCATCGACCTCACCGAGAACCCCGGTGGCGGATCAGGAGACACGGCGACCGGCGTGGCCTGTTTAATAACGAACTCGAGTTCGACTCCTGCGAGTGGACAAGACATCCTGGACACGACCTCTTATCCTTACAGGATCACGGCAGGCAGTGCGAATCCAATCGGAATCGGTGGCAGCTTGGTCACAAGCAGCAATTCGATTATCTCTGTTGCCGATCTATGATGTAGAGTACACCGCTTGTCGTCACGGGCAACCGAGGCACCTGTCACCATTGTCGGCTTTCTGCAAGCTTTCGTTAATTCAGAGGGCGCCGACGGAAGTCTCAACGTAACAGTCCTGAACGTTGCCGGCTGCGGCAACGGCATGACAGTGGGCACAAACAACCCCGTCAGTGGCAATTCGCCCGTACCGGTCCGCCTGATTACGCCTCCATAGGCGCAACCCTTCCATCCAGATAAATCAATCGTTAAGTGGGAAGTTCTATTGCTCGGGTGTGCCCTGATCGGGTTCGGGGCGTTGTTTGCTGCTGCTCGACTTGCGGAGGCACCTGAGGCGGATTGGGATTGTTCGCGTCCGGCTGATTCCGGACCGGCGGGGGCTCCTCATCGTCGCTGCCGCTGTCGTCGTTGTTCTGCGACCTGCGGAAGCGGCGCAACGAAGTTGCCTTCCGTGCGGGTACTCAGAATGACGCGATCAAGCTTGGCTGGATCGTTCGCATTGTTCAGAATCAGGAAATTGAACTTGGAGCCGTTCAGCAATTGCGCCAGAACTTCAGGCGCAGGCGCGGGACCCAGATCGACTGCAACTTTCTCTTGCTCTGCGCCGGCAGGAATGGCGATATCGGCGCCGGTTCGCTTCTGCACGAGGTAGAGAACCTCGGAGAGCGTCGCCTTGTCGGAGTGAATTCCCAGCATCCCGTTCTGATAAGAAACGAGAAGAGGAGGCTGAGGGGCTTCCTCGATATGCACGGGCTCGGTGACGGCTCGTATAGCTCGCTGCAACGAGTCCCTGGCGTGCCTCCGGCTGCGGCCCTGAGTTAGCGGGAATGGCAACTGGAGCCGATGCCACTGCTCCACCAACGACCTTGATCATTACCGTGCGGCCGTTTGGAAAAACCTGATAAGACTGCGCGCTCTTGAGATCGATTACCAGGCGCGTAACCGGTGGTTTGGATTGGAACAGGCCGACCCGAACGTGCTCGCGAGGCGAGTAATGTCGGACCACCTGTAACATTCTTGTTTCTGAGCTTGTTCCGATTCAGTCATAATACTTCGTCGAAAAGTTATTTGCCCACATTGAACGCGCTTTTGCGTTTTTTGACGATCTTTAACCATCGCATCCGAAGCCGCAAAAATCTGTGCAGTTTAGCTCTGTCACATGAGACTGGCGGAGGGAAGGATGCGCGGCAGGACAATTCGTTGGCGCGCACCCCCTTGGCCGTGAGCCAATCGGCCGCACCCACCCAGTGATCTCGTATCGTCTGTCATTCTCCGCATTTGCGATGCGGCGCAACTCGCAGAAATGAAGATTCGGGTTGCGAGCTTTATTTTGACGCGAAATGCGCAAGGAGTTCCCGGACGGCAGAGGCTGTGGTCATGCTTCCCGCAAGAACTTTCTGTTCAAGGTCTGGCAAGCGTTGTTGAACCGCGGGATTGGAGCGAAAAATCTGCAGCAATCCGCTCTCGATGTGTTCGTGCATCGCGCACAGGGCCTGTTTCCGCCGCGTTCGCTCAAACCAGCCACTCGCCTTTGTGATTGCGGCGTGTTCGAGAATATATGACCACAGACCCGCCAC
>CAVYUY010000030.1:0-23650 GCA_963771765.1 uncultured Acidobacteriota bacterium | reverse complement strand
TTTTGCGCCGAGCGGGCATCTGCGAATACAACCCGTCCTGCCCTGTAGGGTTCTGTATACAATAGAGATTCATGCCGGACGCATTGCAAGGCCCAGATTCCGCAGGCGAGGTTGAGGCGCTGACGCCGAGCACCGTTGCGCCGTCCGCAGCAAGAGCGACTGCGGTCCCGACCCGAAGCGGCTTTGGCGTGTGGTTGCGGGATCTAGTCATTTCCGTCGCGATTTCTGCTTTCATCATCATTTTCCTCTACCAGCCTGTAAAGGTTGAGGGCACCAGCATGATGCCTTCGCTTGAAGATCAGGAACGGATCTTCGTGAACAAGTTCGTCTACCGGCTGGAACCGATCGAGCGCGGTGACATCGTGGTTTTCAAATATCCTCGCGACCCATCGAAGAGCTACATCAAGCGAGTCATCGGGATGGCGGGCGACCATATTCGAATCGATGGCGGTCAGGTCTACGTGAACGGCAAAGCCCTCGACGAGTCTTATGTCCCGGCCGAGTATGTGGACACGCGCAGTTATGACGACCAAATCGTCCCACCCGAGAGCTACTTCGTCCTTGGCGATCACCGATCGATGTCGAACGACAGCCGCGACTTCGGCCCCGTGAATCAAAGCTACATCTACGGCAAGGCCGTATTCGGATACTGGCCCATGGATAAGCTTGGACGGGTGCGCTAGCTTTGGCCTGAGCCATCGCTCGTTTCGGTCGAAGATCGTCGAATTTTGGTCGAGATTTCCTCAGCTGAAACGCGTTCCGGCCTTGGTTGGCGCGGAATTCCCTGATAAGATTCGTAAAATCCACTCACCGGAGCGAGAATGCAAGCTATCCTTGCGCTGGAAGACGGCAGAGTCTTCCGAGGCAAAGGCTACGGCGCCAAAGGCGAATGCTACGGCGAAGTCGTTTTTAATACTTCCATCACCGGATACCAGGAAATTTTCACCGATCCTTCGTACTCCGGACAGATCGTCGTTCTGACGAATCCAGAAATCGGAAACTACGGCACCAACCAGGAAGACAACGAAGCCACGCGCCCGTGGATCGAAGGCTTGATCGTGCGCGAGTTCTCTCGCGTGAGTTCTAACTGGCGCTCGCAGCAAGTGGCTGAGGAATATCTGGAGCAATTCAAG
This sequence comes from uncultured Acidobacteriota bacterium, assembly GCA_963771765.1. Taxonomy (GTDB): domain Bacteria; phylum Acidobacteriota; class Terriglobia; order Terriglobales; family Acidobacteriaceae; genus Sulfotelmatobacter. The sequence goes on along the minus strand of CAVYUY010000030.1, from coordinate 22,517 downwards.
GTGCCGGTGCTGTCGGATATCGACACGCGGGCGCTGGTGCGCCACCTGCGCGATCACGGCGTGATGCGCGGAGTTGTGTCGACCATCGAGAGCGATGCGGACAAGCTCATCGCGAAAGCACGCTCGATTCCCAAGATGGACGGAATGGATCTGGCGAAGGAAGTCAGCACCAAGCGTCCCTATGTTTGGGAAGTGGGGGAGCGTTCGCACGAGCCCGTCGCCGTGGTTGGAGTGAAAGATGAGCCGCCGCGATTCCATGTGGTCGCTTACGACTTCGGAATCAAACAGAACATTTTGCGGAAGTTGCGCGGCGAAGGTTGCAAGGTAACCGTCGTGCCCGCGCAGACTCCGGCGGAAGACGTGCTGGCGCTGAAACCGGATGGGGTCTTTCTGTCGAATGGGCCTGGCGATCCAGAGCCGTGTACGTATGCCGTCGACTCGATTCGCCGGTTGATGGGACGGCAACCGATCTTCGGAATCTGCCTTGGCCATCAGCTCACCGGAATCGCACTGGGCGGAAAGACGTTCAAGCTGAAGTTCGGCCACCACGGCGGAAATCATCCGGTGAAACAATTGAAGACCGGGAAGATCGAGATCACGGCGCACAACCACAACTTCGCGGTCGATCCGGATTCGCTTGCTGATAGCGAAGTGGAATTAACTCACGTCGACTTGAACGATCAGACGCTGGAAGGCCTTCGACACAGAAACCTGCCGCTCTTTAGTGTGCAATATCATCCGGAAGCCGCGCCTGGTCCGCACGACTCGCATTATCTGTTCAAAGAGTTCACGAAGATGATGGAGGAGTGGAAAGGGTGAAGCGCGCTTGAACAGTCGCGCTCTTAACGATGCTGCTTGCAGTGGCTGACGCGCCTTCAAGGCGCGCCGCGATGAGGGGAAAAGAATTTGTCATCCCGAGCGAAGAAGATCGTCCGCGAAGCCGACGATCGTCGCAGTCGAGAGACCTTGTGCTTCCCTTGGAGTGCCCTTGCACCCAACACGGAACACAGGGTCCCTCCACGCGCGAGTTGATCGTTTCGCGATCAACTTACTTGGTCGGAATGACAAGATTGAAACAGAAACGGAATAATGCCTAAACGTACTGACATCTCGAAAATCCTCGTACTCGGCTCCGGACCCATCGTGATTGGGCAATCGGCGGAGTTTGATTACTCCGGCACGCAAGCCTGCAAGGCTCTCAAGTCTGAAGGCTACGAAGTGGTGCTCGCCAACTCGAACCCGGCCACCATCATGACCGATCCGGAATCGGCGGACCGCACTTACATCGAACCTCTCACCCTCGAATATCTCGAAGAGATCATCCGCATCGAGCGCGAGATGGCGCCAGGCGCCGGCTTTGCCGTGCTGCCCACCGTCGGTGGTCAAACCGCTCTCAACCTGGCTATCGAACTCTCTGATGGCGGCGTGCTCGAGAAGTACAACGCAACGCTGATCGGTGCAAACGTTGCGGCCATCAAGAAGGCCGAAGATCGCTTGTTCTTTAAAGACGCGATGCAGAAGATCGGGCTCGACGTACCCAAGTCAGCGCTCGTGAACAATACGAAGGATGGCGTCGAGTTCGCGGGGAAAATCGGGTTCCCGGTTATTGTGCGTCCGTCATTCACCTTGGGTGGCACCGGCGGCGGCATTGCTTACAACCGCGAAGAACTGGGCGAGGTGTTGACACGTGGATTGGATCTCTCTCCAGTACACGAAGCGCTGATCGAGGAATCGGTTCTCGGATGGAAAGAATTTGAACTTGAGGTGATGCGCGACACCAAAGATAACGTCATCATCATCTGCTCGATCGAGAACTTCGATCCCATGGGCGTGCACACGGGGGATTCGATCACTGTGGCGCCCGCGCAGACGCTAACTGACCGTGAGTATCAGGCGATGCGCGACGCTTCAATAGCTGTCATTCGCGAGATCGGTGTCGACACGGGCGGATCGAACATTCAGTTTGGCGTCAACCCTGAGACCGGGCGCATGGTCGTCATCGAGATGAATCCTCGTGTCTCGCGGTCGTCCGCGCTGGCATCGAAAGCCACGGGTTTTCCGATCGCCAAGATCGCGGCGAAACTAGCGGTCGGATATACGCTGGACGAAATTCCCAACGATATCACTCGCAAGACGCCCGCGTGCTTCGAGCCGACGCTCGATTACGTGGTGGTGAAGATTCCGAAATGGCAGTTCGAGAAATTTCCCGGCGCCGACGACACTCTCGGCCCGCAGATGAAATCAGTTGGCGAAGTGATGGCCATCGGCCGCACGTTCAAAGAAGCGCTGATGAAGGGGATCCGGTCGCTCGATACCGGAAGGAAGGTCGGAGCGGACCGCATCGAGCCGAAGATCCTGACGCAGCGGTTGGTCACGCCGCATCCCGAGCGCTTGGCATACGTGCGATACGCGCTTCGGCAGGGACACACGGTTAAACAGATCGCGAAGATGACCTCGATGGATCCTTGGTTCTTGTACCAACTCAAGGAAATCAACGACCAGCAGCTTGAGTTGGAAAAGCATCCGATGGAATCGGTGCCCGCAGCCGTGCTGCGCGAAGCCAAACGCATGGGATTCTCCGACGGGCGACTGGCGCAGGTATGGCGTCTTGACGGTCAAGAGAAAGTCCGGCATCTGCGCAAGAAGTACGGAATCATGCCGGTGTATAAGCGAGTCGACACCTGCGCCGCGGAATTTGAAAGTTTCACCCCTTATCTCTACTCGACCTACGAAGATGAGGATGAAGCGGAGCCGACCACCAAGAAAAAAGTGATCATCCTGGGGAGCGGACCGAATCGCATCGGGCAGGGAATCGAGTTCGATTACTGCTGCTGCCACGCCGCGTTCGCGCTGCGCGATGACGGCTACGAGACGATCATGATTAACTGCAATCCTGAGACCGTCTCGACCGACTATGACACGAGCGATCGGCTGTACTTCGAACCGCTCACTTTCGAAGACGTATGGGCGATCTATCAACACGAAACATCGAAAGGCGCGCCAGTCGGCCTCATCGTGCAGTTTGGCGGGCAGACTCCTCTGAACCTCGCTTTGCCTCTGAAGGAAGCCGGCGTCAAGATCATCGGCACGTCGCCAGAATCGATCGATCTCGCGGAAGACCGCAAGCAATTCAACAAGCTGCTCGAAGATCTCGAGATTCCGCAGGCACCCGGTGTGATGGCGACATCCATCGAAGAAGCGGTCGCCGGCGCGAAGCAAATCGGATACCCCGTGCTGGTACGACCGTCCTATGTTCTTGGCGGGCGGGCCATGGTGATTGCGTACGATGAGCAATCGATTGTTCGGTACATGAAAGACGCCGTGGAGTACTCGCACGACCGTCCGGTGCTGATCGATCATTTCCTCGAAGACGCCATCGAAGTCGATGTGGACGCGCTGTCTGATGGCGACGATGTAGTAATCGGCGGAATTATGCAGCATATTGAAGAGGCCGGAATTCACTCTGGCGACTCGTCGTGCGTGCTGCCTGCAGTCGATATTCCTCAACATCTGCTCGAGCGCATGCGCGAATACACGTTCAAGCTGGCGAAAGCGTTGAAGGTGGTCGGGCTGATGAATATTCAGTTCGCGATTCCACGAAAAGATGACGGCGGTACGGCTGATGGTGGCAAGGTCTACGTTCTGGAAGTGAATCCCCGAGCTTCACGGACAGTACCCTTTGTCTCCAAAGCGACGGGCATCCCGATGGCGAAAATCGCCGCGCGTCTCATGACCGGGCGCAAGCTGCGCGAGTTCCTGCCCGAGTTCATCGAGCGCCGCGCCGACCTCGATACGGGAAGCTGCTACTACGTGAAATCCCCGGTATTCCCGTGGAACAAATTCCCGGGTGTCGATACGGTGCTCGGTCCGGAAATGAAATCGACGGGCGAAGTGATGGGAGTTGCCGACAACTTCGGCGAAGCGTTTGCCAAGGCGCAACTCGCTGCCGGACAGAAGTTGCCGACTCAAGGCGCGGTGTTCATCAGCGTGACGGACCACGATAAGCGTCACGTTGCAGCCGTGGCTCGCAAGTTTGTGGACATGGGATTCAAGCTCGTTGCCACCGCAGGCACCGCCGACGTGATTGAAGCCGCAGGCATGAACGTGGAGCGCGTCTACAAGGTGAAAGAAGGGCGTCCGAATGTCGTTGACTTCATCAAAGGACAGCGCATCCAGCTAGTAGTCAACACTCCCACCGGTCAAGAGCCGTGGTTCGACGAAAAAGCGATCCGGCGCGCCGCCGTCATGGCGCGTATTCCCACCATCACGACGTTGGCTGCAGCCCGCGCTGCCGCAGAAGGAATTGCCGCATTGCAACGCGGCGAAGTCAAGGTGCGAGCCTTGCAGCATCTGCACGCCGACCGTGGCGCCGGAGTGCGAAGGACCGCGTAACGGCGGTCCAGATACGTGACTTGTGCGCGGGTTCGCAGGTGTTAGTATTCCAACTATTGAAGGGCCTGTAGTGATCTCAATTGGGGGAGACGCCATGGCCACAGTTTCCACTCCGCTCGGAACAAGATCGGGAAACCGAAAGCTGAAGCAGACCGCTACGATCCTTGCGTGGACAGGAATCGTTGTCCTCGCCATCGGTTTTGTCTTCAAATACGTTTTTTTCTACTACCGACATTACGACGCGGCTTCGTTTGACGTGTATTGGACACGGCGCGGATGGCTTTTTCTGCACATCAACGGCGGGATGTTGGCATTGCTTACCGGACCGTTTCAATTCTGGACCGGGCTCCGTCAGAAAAATCTAGCGATCCATCGCTGGACCGGCAGGCTCTTTCTGCTGGGCGTCACGATGGGCATCGCCGGAGCCGTCGGACTCTCGGTCACGACGACTTTCGGATGGGCCTTCGCAGTGGGGATCATGGGCTTGGCTTCGGCCTGGCTGGTCACAACGTTGATGGCGTACGTTGCCATCCGAAAGAGGCTCGTGGCGCTGCACAAGGAGTGGATGATCCGCGCCTATGTGGTCACATTCGCCTTCGTTACGTTTCGCGTGTTGAGCGACTACGGCCCTACGTCGCGGCTGCTGCCGGAGAACGACCGAAGCATCACCATCGCTTGGGCGTGCTGGGTCGTGCCCCTCGCCATCACCGAGATGATTTTTCAACTGAAGCGGCTTCGGACCGCTGCCGCGGTGCGTCGATAACCCCGAAACTGGTAAGCTAGCCATATGCTGCTCTCCGGCATATTTCCTCCGATCACTACGCCGTTCTACCCGGACGGCAATGTCTATTTCAAAAAGCTTGAATCGAACGTCGAACGGTATTCCCGCACCCCGGTGGCGGGCATCGTTGTGCTCGGATCGACGGGGGAAGCGATCATGCTTTCCGACCAGGAGCGGCGCGACGTCTTAAAGGCGGCGCGCGACTCCGCGGCTCCGAACAAGGTTCTGGTCGCCGGAACGGGAATCGAGTCGGCGATTGAGACGCTTCGCCTCACCGAATATGCCGCCGGGCTTGGTTACGACGTCGCGATGGTACGTACGCCCCACTATTACAAGAAACAGATGGCGCCTGAGAACCTGCTTGCTTTCTATCGCACGGTTGCCGACCGATCGCCCTTGCCGGTCATCATTTACAACTTCCCGCAGGCCACTGGATACGACATGCCGGCTGAGTTGGTGATCGAACTCGCAGGACATCCAAACCTGATTGGTATCAAGGAATCGAGTGGCGACGTCGAGAAGGTCCGCAAGATGGTCGAAGGGACACGGCAAATTAAGCGCGAAGCGACCGTCACGGAAACATTCGATGCGGTTACGCCGCGAATGCTTTCTGCCGCGGCGATCTCAAATCAGGATGGCGGTGGGGAACTCGTGCCGGTGGGAGTTTTGTCGGGCGAGACCACTCCAAAGCCCTCATCGTCCGCCGTGTCGGTGGTAGGCAAGATGAAGACTCGCCAGAGAGAAGTTGGTTTCCAGGTGTTGGTCGGCGCGGCTCACAAACTGCAACCGTCGCTCGATGCAGGCGCGGTGGGCGCGATTCTGGCCTTTGCGAATCCGGCGCCGACAGCTTGCTATGAGATTTACGCAGCGTGGAAGGAAGGGGATCACGACCTTGCGCGCCTCAAGCAGGATCGAATCGCCAATGCAGCAGTCGTGGTCGGAGACCTTGGCGTCCCCGGTTTTAAACACGGCATGGATCTGAACGGTTATTTCGGAGGACCGTCGCGGCTGCCGTTCCTGCCACTTACGGGCGAATTGAAGTCCAAAATCGAGAAACTGCTGGCCGACATCCGCAACTAGAGCCTGGTTCCGGTGAAACACGAGAAGAAGAATCATCCCGGTTTTGCCTCAATCGCGGAAGAGATGAAAGCATGGTCTGCAGCGCTGGCGGACGAGGTGAGCGGCTGGCCCAAGGTGACTCAGCGGGTCTTCTTTGGATTCAATGCCCTGTACCGGCGCGACCAGATCTTCGCGGTCCTTCCTCGCACTCGTGGGATCACCTCGGGGAGCGCACTCGGGTTCAAGCTTGAACACACTGCCGAGACTCTTCAGCGGCGCCTCTCAAAGGATCGCCGCATAAAGCCAATGCGAAAGGAGCGCCCACGCTGGTTCACGTTTGAAATGTCCTCCGGTTCTGATCTGCACGATGCGCTCGAATGGCTCTCCCGAGCCTATGAAGACTCCGGAAAGAGGCGAAAGAGTTAGGGATTTCCACGTTGTGATTGAAATCACAAGGGGGTATACTGGATTCGAACGAACGTTCGAATAATATTGTTCCTCTATGGGTACCCCTGCCACCACAGCTCGAGATACACGCGGCCGGCATCGTAAAACGCCGGTTCCCGTCACGCGGTACGATCGCCGCCTCGCTGAAATCCTTTCGCACGCAACCGAAGTGTTTTGCAGAAAAGGGTACGAGGGTGCGTCCATGCGCGATCTTTCGCGCGAAAGTGGCATGTCCTTGGCGGGGCTCTACTACTACTTCGAATCCAAAGAGCGCCTGCTGTACTTGATCCAGAAGCACACCTTCACCACGATTGTGCAGCGACTTAAGACGCGCCTCGAGGCCGCGAGCGGCCCTGAGGAACGCGTGCGAATCTTCATCCTGAACCATCTCGAATACTTTCTTGCGAATCAGGCAGCGATGAAGGTGCTGTCGCACGAAGCCGAGGTCCTGAAAAACGGGTTTGGGTCGGAAGTGGCCACCATTAAGCGAGAATACTATCGGATTTGTGTTGGGTTGCTCGACGAACTGAAGCGCGACCTGGGCTTGCAGTTTTCGACGCGGATCGCGGTGTTAAGCCTGTTCGGGATGATGAACTGGATTTACACCTGGCACAATCCTCGAGTCGACGCCGACGCGCAGGCAATGGCGCGCGAAATGGGAGACATTTTTCTCGGCGGCGTATTGAATAACGCAAGGAGCCGCAGGGAGCGGTAGATCGGCCAAGTTTTAATTCGAAATTTAGGTTTTGGACATTTAGATCTTCGACATTTAGATCAAGGAGTTTTCCAAATGGCAACGACAATGCAGCCAACAACCGGCGAGACGAACAAGCAATTGGTCAACTACCGAACCGACGGCGGCGTGGCGATCATTGAGATGTGCGATCCGCCCGCCAATACCTATACCTATGAGATGAACCGCCAGTTGGACGAAGCGATCCTCAAGGCACGAATGGACAACGACGTCTACGTTCTGCTCCTTACCGGAGCGGGCGATAAGTTCTTTTCGGCAGGCGCTAACATCAAGATGCTGTCGACCGTCGATCCGACCTTTAAATACTACTTCTGCCTGCATGCCAACGAGATGTTGCTCCGTCTTGAGCACACGCCGAAGCTCGTCATTGCGGCCATTAATGGCCACTGCGTTGGAGGCGGACTGGAAATCGCGATGGCCGCCGATATTCGCATTGCCCGCAAGGACGCAGGCAAGATCGGGCTGCCCGAGGTCAACCTCGGTGTTCTGCCGGGAACTGGCGGCACACAACGCCTTTCGCGGATGGTAGGGAAGAGTAAAGCGATCGAACTCATGGTTACCGGCAATACTTTTTCGTTTGAAGAAGCGCAGGAACTTGGCATCGTGAACGATGTATTTGAACGCGAAAACTTCATGGAAAACATGATGGAGTATGCCAAGCAGTTTTGCCCGCCGAATAAGGCTTCGAAAGCCGTGGGTCGCATCAAGCGCGCCGTGCAGACAGGCTGGGAAATCCCCATGGAATCGGCCCTCGCCGTCGAGCGCGAAAATCAGCAATTGCTGTTCCAGAGCGAAGACGCGAAAGAGGGCCTGGCTGCGTACGTAGAGAAACGTCCAGCCGCCTTCAAAGCGAAATAGCGCTTTTGTTTAGGTAGGGACGGGCATCTTCCCGTCCGGCCGGCTAAATGTCCGGCTCTATCGCTGAGGATAAAGAATGCTGACGGCAACAAAGGTAACTCTCAAATCCGGCCAACTTCTGATTGACGGTCAGTGGGTCGATGGCGCGAATAAGTTCGACACAATTAATCCGGCCACGGGCGAAGTTCTGACCCAAATCACCGAGGCCTCCGCTGCCGATGTCGACCGGGCCGTCGCAGCGGCGCGGCATGCATTCGAAGATCGCGGCGGCGCATGGCGCAAACTGTCGGCGAGCGAGCGCGGAAAGCTGATTTGGCATCTGGCCGATCTCGTCGAGAAGAATATCGACGAACTTGCGGAACTGGAGACCCTCGACAACGGAAAACCAATTTTTGAGTCCCGCTATGTCGACTTGCCGATGGTCATCGATGTCCTGCGCTACTATGCCGGGCTCGCTACCAAGATTCACGGCGAAACTGTTAACAATTTCGAAAATGCGTTCACGTACACATTGCGCGAGCCGGTCGGCGTGGTCGGGCTGATTGTTCCATGGAATTTCCCGCTCTTGCTGGCATCGTGGAAAGTCGGGCCGGCGCTGGCCTGTGGGAACACGATCGTATTAAAGCCCGCAGAACAAACCCCTTTGACTACCCTTAAATTCGGTGAACTTGTTGGGGAAGCCGGATTCCCAGCGGGTGTCGTCAACATCGTCACGGGCGGTCCGGAGACCGGAAAAGCTATTGTCGCGCATCCGGGGATCGACAAAATCGCATTTACAGGTTCGACCGCGGTTGGCAAAGAGATCATGCGCGGCGCTTCCGACACTCTGAAGCGTGTGACGCTCGAACTCGGGGGCAAGTCTCCTAACATCGTGTTCGCCGATGCCGACATCGACAACGCCGTCAAAGGCGCGATCAACGGCATTTTCTACGGCAAAGGTGAAGTCTGCAATGCGGGCTCGCGATTGTTCCTCGAAAATAAGTTGAAGGATGAATTCACCGAGAAGCTCGTCGCTCGGGCCTCCAAGATGCGTCCTGCTGACCCGCTCGATCCAAAGACACGGATGGGCGCAATCGTGAGCCAGGCACAAATGCAAACAGTTCTCGGCTTTATCGAGGCGGGTAAGAAGGACGGGGCGCAGCTCGTAGCCGGAGGCAAGCAAGTATCGGTGGACGGCGGCAAAGGTTTCTTCGTCGAGCCGACCATCTTCGGCGGCGTGAGTAACGATATGAAGATCGCTCGCGAGGAAATCTTCGGACCTGTTTTGTCGGTACTGACGTTCGAGGATGTCGATGAGGTCATCGAACGAGCGAATAGTAATCCTTACGGACTTGCGGCGGCCGTCTGGACTCGCGACGTGAAGAAAGCGCACATCGTTTCCCGCCGGCTCAAGGCTGGAACGGTATGGATTAACACCTACGGACTGATGGATGCTTCTCTACCCTTCGGCGGATACAAAAGCTCCGGATTCGGGCGCGAACTTGGATCGCACGCAATGGAGCACTACACGGAATTGAAGACCGTGTGGCTCAACATGGGATGAACGTTAGCAACGGGCAGTTAGCGGCACCCAAGATTCATATGAGGTCAGAATTATGCCGGGAAAAGTAGCAAAAATCGGGACGTTCAGCGATTGGGTCGGACTCTTCAACGATTGGCGCAAAGATATCGGCGTCAACACGAAGGACATCGACACCTTTCACTTCGATACGTTATACGGTGCGATCGATACCGAAGAGATCGAATTCGGTGCCTACAAAGGCCGCCGCAAGTGGGAAAATCTGCGCCAGATTCCTACGCAGCAGATGCGCGATGCGCTGATGAACATGATCGTCTACCAAGGTGACACGGAGTTCGCCAGCGTCGAACAGCAACGGAATTTGCTGGAGAATGCTCCCACGGAGTGGGATCGCCGCGCCATTACGCGCGTCATGATCGAAGAGATGCGGCATGGATGGCAGATGTGCGCGCTGCTGGTCGATCACTTCGGCTATTCGGGAAAAGTGGAGGCGCAGAAAATGCTGGAGCGCCGCGCGTTTGAAAATAAACGCCTGCTGGGCGCCTTCAACGTAGACGTCGACAACTGGATGGACTTTTTCACCTACACGGACTTCGTCGACCGGGACGGGAAATTCCAGCTCCAGATGCTGAAGTATTCAGCTTTCGCTCCCTTAGGGCGTTCAATGTCGTACATGCTGCGCGAAGAAGCGTTCCACATGGGTACGGGGAATGACGGCCTACGGCGAATTGTAGAGGCGGGCGTCATCCCCGGCTGGCTCATGCAGAAATATCTCAACAAATGGATCTCGAGCTCCTACGATCTGTTCGGCACCGATCATTCTTCGTCGGCGCACTGGGCGTACGTATGGGGCGTGAAAGGCCGCTACGACGAGCCTAAGAACGAAACCGCTCCTGATCTTGACGACCTGAACGACTACAACCGGAATCTGTATCGCGATGAAGTGTCGGGGCTGATCGAGCGCTTCAACGCGTCGCGCAAGGCCGGCGAGCCCAGGTTGTACGCGCCACACATCAAGTTCAATCGAGCCATCGGAAAATGGGCGGGCCAGAAGTTTCACGCCGAAACCGGCGAACCGTTGGATGATCGCGCCTACGACGAGCACATGAAGGACTACATGCCTTCGGTGGCCGACAAAAAACTTCTGCTCGACATCATCGAGACCGAAAAGAAATGGATCGCTGAGAAAACCGGAGCGCGTGATCCTCTATCCAGCATTGGCGAGGTCCGGAAGTCGGCGATCAATCTGTAGCCATCGATGACCACCATCTCCACCGACGCGAAGCTTACGCGCACCTCGCTTGAGATCGACGGGCGAGTCGCTCGTATCGTGCTGCAGAACCCGGCGCTCAACGTCATCGATATCTTGATGATGGAAGAGTTGTCTCAGGCAATTGCCGAAATCGAAGCGCGGCCAGGCGTTTCGGTGGTCGTTTTCAGTGGGGCGGGCAAGGCGTTTTCTGCCGGGGTCGACGTGGCCGCTCACACCCCGGAAAAGGTCGCAGAAATGCTGGCGAAGTTTCATGCCGTGATTCGCAATGTGATGGGTACCGAGCGTATCACCATTGCGTCCGTTCACGGCCATTGCCTAGGTGGTGGAGCAGAGTTGGCGATGGTTTGCGATCTCGCATTTACCTCGCACGAAGCACACTGGGGATTTCCGGAAATAAAGCTCGGATGCTATCCACCGGTTGCGTGTACGGCGTTGGCTGCGCTGGTTGGGCAGAAGCGGGCGGCAGAGTTGATCCTCACGGGGCGCACGATCAGCGGCATAGAAGCTGCCCAAATGGGTCTTGCCAATCGCTCCGTCCCAGAAAGCCAGCTAACAGGCACGGTGGAGGGAATCATCGCTGAGTTGTCGGGTTTGAGTCCGGCGGCGTTGGCTCTTGCTAAGAAAGCGAACTACGCATGGGACTCGATGCATTTCGACAAGGGACTGGCTCGTTCCGAAAAGATTTATCTCGATCAGTTGACGAAGACAGCGGACGCACAAGAAGGCATCCAAGCCTTCATGGAAAAGCGTCAGCCGAAGTGGATAGGGAAGTAGATAAAAACTCAAACCTATCGGATCTCAATGGATTACGAAATTACGTGCGAAGAAGTGAAGACCAAACTGGATGCCGGTGAAGCTTTCACCGTGCTGGATGTTCGTGAGCCTTGGGAGGTCGAGACTGCCCGCATTGACAGCGCCAAATTAATGCCGATGGGCGATGTGCCGTCGAGGGCTCATCAGGAACTCGACCCGGAAGAGCACATCGTCGTGATGTGCCACCACGGCGTGCGATCGATGAACGTCACCCTATGGTTGCGACAGCAGGGTTTTGAAAAGGTTCAGTCCATGCGCGGCGGAATTGATGCTTGGTCGCGCTCTGTGGACCCCACCATTCCAACGTACTGAGGGTCGTTGGATCACGGTTTCTTTGCGCAGCGATTCGTCTGCTATCCTTCTCGCTCCGAATCATTGACCACATACGCATGATCACTGACTGCCACATTCACATCCAGCCTATGGAGATGTTCAAGCCCCAGGCACTGGAATTGATGAAGCAAAAGCGGCCGAACTTCGATCAGATCTGCGAATACTGCCAATCGCCGAAGGCATTTCTCAAATACATGGACGCGAGTGGCATCGACCGCGCGATGCTGATCAACTACGTCGCCCCGGAAGTGATTGGCTTTACTAACGGCGTGAATCAGTTCGTGGCGGACTACATAAAGGAAAATCCCAGGCGGCTGCTCTCGTGCGGAAGCCTTCACCCGCGTCACACAACGAACGTGCTGGCGGATGTGGAGCAGATTTTGCGGCTCGGCATTCAGATGATCAAGATTCATCCGCCACATCAGCTATTGTTCCCCAATGACTATCTGAGCGGGGCGAAGGAACTCGAGATCATTTACCGCGCAGCCGAAGCGAACGGTGTCCCGGTGATGTTTCACACGGGAACGTCCATCTTTCCCGGCGCCCGCAATAAGTATGGCGACCCGATCTATGTCGACGATGTGGCGGTCGATTTCCCAAAACTGAAGATACTGCTGGCCCATGGCGGGCGCCCGCTCTGGATGCAGACCGCGTTTTTTCTGATCCGCCGCCATCCGAACGTGTATCTCGACATCAGCGGAATTCCGCCGAAAACATTGCTCAAGTATTTTCCACGTCTCGACGAAATTGCGCACAAAACGCTGTTTGGGACAGATTGGCCGGGACCCGGCGTGCCTGACATCGGCAAGAATCTCGACGAATTTCGGGCCCTGCCTCTGACGGAGGCGGTTCAGCAACAAATTCTCAGCAAAACTGCGCTTTCAATCTGGCCTGCCTGAACCGGCTATTTCGGCTTCCAGAGGCCGATTGTGTTTCCCTCGATATCCGAAAACCAGGCGAAGGTCCCGGTTGGAATTTCAACGGGAGGAACGATCGTCTTGCCTCCCAATGCGGCGGCCTTATCCAGGTAGACCTGCACATCGTCGACTTGAACGTAGATGTTGGTGTAATTGTGCGGTTCGTGTCCGAGAGAGCTGATATGGCCTTGAATTCCGCTGTCCGCACTGGTATTGATCATCGTCGCCGGCCCCATCGGCTGCATTTGCCACCCGAAGAGTTTGGAGAAAAAGTCAGCGGTCTTGGCAGAATCGCGGCATCCGATTTCGAAATGCACTACAGGCTGTCCCATGATGATCTCCGTGGAAGAAAAATGGCGGTCATAATAACACGCGGTCGTTAGCGCCAGGTGAAAGGCGCGGACTAAAGCTTTTGGCCAAAAAAAAACGGCCCGCTGCCAATGCGGGCCATGTATTCGAAAATAAATTCTGCGCTATTTTGATCCCTTCGCAGCCTCGGCTTTCGTCCCTGCGAGTTCGTCGGCCAACGGCGTTGCTCCGTAAATCTTCCGCAGCGCTTCCTGAATACCTCGGGAATCGACGGAGACTGCCCGGCCCTGGACGTCGCTATAGGCGAAGTTCCACGGAAGCGACTCGATGTTGCCATCGAAGATGATTCCGACCACTTCGCCCTTCTTGTTTACTGTGGGCGAGCCGGAATTGCCGCCGATGATGTCGGCCGTGGACACGAAGTTCAAAGGCGTCTTCAGGTCGAGCTTCGCCTTGGCCTTCATCCAACTCTCGGGCAAGTTATAGGGAGGCTTGTCGCCGTGCTCAGTAGCATGTTCGAAAGCGCCTCCGAGGTTGGTGTCGAAAGGAACCGCCTTTCCGTTTTCCTGGTAACCCTTCACTTCGCCGTAGCTTAACCGGAGAGTAAACGTGGCGTCCGGCGGCTGGGTGAAACCGCTTTGTGCGAAGCGAGCCTTGGCGATGATGGTGCCATCGCGCCGAATCACGGAATCGACCTTATCCTCGAACTCCTTGCGCGCAGTTCGAGCGGAGGGATCGATCGACCGCATCGCAACGATCAAAGGATCGCTACTCGCATCGATCGCAGCTTTCCCGCCCTCATAGAGTTGTTTCCGAATAGCAACGTCATCGAGCTTCGTATTCGAGATGAGATCCCTGGCGGCGTCGGCGGGGGACTTACCCTGAAGGACCTTTTGCACGTCGCCATTGTCCTTGCCCAATGCTTCCTGCATTTCTCCAAGGGAATCAGAGAGCAGAGCCGTTTCGAGGCTCTTGTAGATCGGTTCAGTCGAAAACAATTGTTGCTCGAGCGAGGCCAGGGCGGAATCCCGGAATTCGCGCATGCGTTCTGAATTTGGTTTCGGCTTCTCCTCGGCTGCTCGCACCAGAACTCGAGCATACTGGGCGAGGCGCCCTGAGAACCCACGCAGACGTTCCAGGTAGGTTAAGTTCGGAAAGATGGTCTGTTGCGTCTTGATGGCCTTCGCGATCTCGTCCCAAGGATCGGGCGCACCGGCATTTTTCGGATCGGCCTTGAACGCGGCACGCAGCGCGGTTTCATCGGCCGACTTCTTATCCATGATCTTTTTGTCGAGAAGTCCGGACTGATAGCCGGTAATCGCTTTTTGCGAATTCTGCAGGCCGAAAATATCTTCCTTGGCAACGCGAGCATTTTCTTCTGATTGCTTGCTGAAATCCTGCAGAAGGGCGATGCGGCGGGCGAACAATTTCAGCAGCATCGGATACTGCACGTCGCGCAAGAATTCGGTTTGCGCTGTCGTCAGCAGTCGTCCGGTGTTGCCGGGATGACCTGATACGAAAATCAGATCGCCGTCCTTCACTCCCGTCTGCGACCATTTCAAATAGTGATCCAGGTGGGCCGGCTTGTCGTTCTCGTACACGCGAAAAAAAGTGATGTCGAGGTCATAGCGCGGGTAGGTAAAGTTGTCGGGGTCGCCGCCGAAGAACGCAATATCGAATTCCGGTGCGAAAACGAGCCGAACGTCGGTGTATTTCTTGTACTTGTACAAGTTGTAAACTTGCCCAGAGTAGAAGGTAACAACATCGCAGCGCAGTCCAGTCGAAGCCGCGCAATCTTTTTCTATCTGCGACATCGCGCCCCGTTGCGCTTGACCGAGTTCAGCGGCAGGCATCCCGGGTTTTACTCCGGCATTCACTTTGTCGGTTACGTCTTCGATGCCGACCAATTCGTTCAATTCCAGATTCGGGCATTTCGCTTCTTCAGCTTGAGTCTTGGCATAGAACCCGGTTTTGATGTAGTCGCGGCCTTCGGTCGACAGTTGCTGGACACACGCCGCTCCGACGTGGTGATTCGTGAAAGTCAGCCCATCCGGAGAGACGAACGATCCCGAGCCGCCATTGTTGAACCGCACCGACGAGAGCCGCACGTGGTCGAGCCACTCCTGGGTCAACTCGAAGCCATATTTGGATTTGATTTTGTCTTTGGGCGGGGCATTGTAGAGCCACATGCCTTCGTCGGCGGTGGCCAAACTGGAACAGGCAAATACACAGGCAAGCAGAATCGATAGCAAACGTCTCATTCTCGGCTGGCTCCTCTATCAGGAAGATGACGATGCCCACAGAACCGGATGGAACTGCGGCCAAACCCCTTAGTTTACGCCCCGAAAAAGCGCGCTGGCAAAGGCGCCTGAGCCGCTCGGCCGCCGTCCGCGGCGCGTTGGAAACTTGCTACGGTTTCAGGTATAAAAAAAGGTTGCACTTCTGCGCGCTTCTCCCAGCGTAGTCCCGCAACGAAAATCCTGAAGCGAAGTGAGATGCGAATGCCCAGCGTGAGCACAACTCAGCCCCCGAAGGGACTCGAGGGCGTTGTAGCCGCCAATTCGAAGATCTGTTACATCGACGGGGACAACGGAGTCCTCGCATATCGCGGCATCGACATCCACGAACTTGCCGATCACTCCAACTTTGAAGAGACTTGCTACCTGCTCTGGTTCGGCAAGCTTCCTTCGCGCCGCGAACTCCGCGAGCTACACGATCGCCTTGCCGAGGAGCGTAAGGTCGATGCTTCTATCATCACGCTGCTGCGAAATGCGCCGCGCCACGCTCTGCCTATGGACGTGCTGCGAACGGCTGTCTCGGCCCTGTCTTTTTATGATCCAGAAGAGAAGAGCAACGATCGAAAAGCCAACGTGGACAAGGCGATCCGGCTGACCTCGCAGATTGCGATGATCGTCGCGGCTTACGATCGTATTCGCAAAGGACATCCCGTCGTCGAACCCGAGCGTTCACTTTCGCACGCGGCGAATTTCCTGCTGATGCTGAACGGCAAACATCCGTCGGCAACGGCAGAGCGGGCCCTCGACATCGCCCTTATTCTTCATGCCGACCACGAGCTGAATGCATCGACGTTTGCCGCCCGCGTGACGGCCGCGACCCTCTCTGATATGCATTCGGCTATCACTTCGGCGATTGGCGCGCTTAAGGGGCCGTTACACGGCGGGGCCAATGAGGCTGTGTTCCACATCCTTGAGGCCATCGATAAATCGGGTGCCGACCCCGTCGATTACATCAAGGGCATGCTGGCGCAAAAGAAGAAGGTTCCCGGCTTCGGGCATCGCGTGTATCACACCGAGGATCCGCGGGCGACGCACCTGCGCGTGATGTCTCGGGACCTGGGAAATTCCAGCGGGCAAGGGAAGTGGTTCGAGATCTCGCACAAAATCGAAGAGTTCGTGAAGGCCGACAAGAAATTGAACGCCAATGTGGACTTTTACTCCGCGTCTACTTATCACACGCTCGGCATTGACGTGGACTTGTTCACACCAATCTTCGCGGTTTCCCGCGTCAGCGGCTGGGCGGCGCACGTCATCGAACAACTCGACGACAACCGCCTGATCCGCCCTCGGGCGGAGTATCTCGGACCTGCGTATCCCAACGCCTATGTAGCCATCGACCAGCGGTAGCCGTGTCGTAATCGGCATTCCTGTGGGTTGGCGGCCTCTCGGCGACGCGGGTCAGTGCGCAACCCTGCCAGTACCGCCGCACGAGTCTGCGCAGGAAAATAAGGCCTTCCCTGTAGAATAGAAGCGGGCTGTGTATGCTCCGTATTTACCTCGACAATAACGCGACAACCCCGGTGCTGCCTGAAGTTCTCGAGGCTATGATCCCGTATTTTCTCGATCATTTCGGCAACGCGTCCTCGATTCATCACCATGGACAGGAGACGCGGGCCGCGGTTGAGGACGCTCGCGAATCCGTCGCGAAACTGCTGGGGTGCAGCGCATCGGAAATCATCTTCACCAGCGGCGGCACCGAGAGCGACAACTTGGCGATTGCCGGTTTGGTCGAAGCCGGTGACCACGTGATTTCGTCGAGCGTCGAGCATCACGCGGTACTGCACGCATCGAAGCATTTGGACGAGTTGGGCTGCGAGGTGACGATTCTTCCCGTAGACGGACGCGGCCTGGTAGATCCCAAGGATGTGAAGCGTGCCCTACGGGCGAATACCAAGTTGATTTCCATCATGATGGCGAACAACGAGACCGGAGTTCTACAACCGGTCGAGGAAATCGGGGCGATCGCCGAAGAGGCCAGAGTCCATTTTCATACGGATGCAGTGCAAGCGGCGGCCAAGATCCCGATCGATGTTCGCCGAATCGGATGTCACGCACTGACGATCTCAGGCCACAAGATTCACGCGCCCCAAGGAATCGGTGCTCTTTATGTGAGAAAAAGAACCAAATTGCGGCCGCTCTTTTACGGAGGCCGTCACGAGCGCCAGCGGCGCGCTGGAACGGAGAACGTCCCAGGAATCGTCGCGTTAGGTAGGGCGGCGCGGCTGGCAAAGGAATCGCTCGACCGTGGCGACGACAAGAAGATGTCGGCGATGCGGGATCGTTTGGAGCAGGGCATTCTGGCGCAAGTCGACGACGCCGGCGTCAACGGCGCGGGTGCACCCCGTGTGCCTAATACGACAAATATCCACTTCGATCACATCGAAGGTGAATCTCTTGTGATTGCTTTGGATCTGAAAGGGTTGGCGGTTTCGTCAGGCGCAGCCTGTTCTTCGGGAGCGATCGAGCCGTCTCACGTGCTCCTGGCGATGGGGCTGCAACCCGGCCGCGCCCGGTCGAGCATTCGCTTCAGCCTGGGCAAGCAGACAACAGCCGAAGACATCGATTTTGCCCTCGCGCTTGTACCGGAAACGGTGGCACGGCTGAGGGAGTTGTCACCGAGTTACAAGAGGCAGGCCATTCGCACCTAGGAGTTGGCATTCACCGATTGCTCGGATCGCAAATTATGCCGTCAAACGACACGATCGCCGTAGCCATGTCGGGCGGTGTGGATTCGTCCACCGTCGCGGCCATGCTGCGCGCCGAGGGCCACAACGTCATTGGACTGACGATGCAGCTCTGGAACCAGCGCCGCCTCGCCGGGCATGAAGGGATGCCGGAGTCCGTGCAAGGACGCTGCTGCTCTCTTGACGATGTCTACGACGCGCGCCGAGTCGCCCAGCAGATCGGAATTCCGTACTACGTTGTGAATCACGAGGACCGCTTCGAGCGCGATGTTGTCCGGCCGTTCGTGGAAGAGTATCTTTCCGGACGCACCCCCATCCCGTGCAGTCTCTGCAATAATCACTTGAAGTTTGATCAGCTTCTTATTGTTGCGCAACAGATTGGCGCGGACCGCGTCGCCACGGGGCACTACGCTCGGGTCGCCTTTGACGAAGATCGCGGGCGATGGCTGCTTAAGCGGCCCGCCGATCACAGCAAGGATCAGACGTATTTTCTGTTCGGACTCACGCAGGATCAGTTGAGCCGGACTCTCTTCCCGCTGGGCGAAATGAAGAAGCCGCAGGTACGCGATCTGGCGCGCAAGCAGGGCCTTGCTCTGGCGGAGAAGCCCGACTCGCAGGAGATTTGTTTCGTACCCGGCGGGGACTACAAGCGCTTCATCGACGCATACCTCGCGGAGCAGGGAGAGTCCTTGCCCGACACCGCCGGAGATTTGGTCACGACGAACGGTGAGGTAATCGGCGAGCACGGAGGCATTCATAACTTCACGGTGGGACAGCGCAAGGGACTTGGCGTCGCCACCGGTTCTCCGCTGTACGTGATTCAGATCAGCGGCGCCGAGAAGCAGGTGACCGTGGGCGGAGAGGAGCATCTCTACTCTCGCACTCTGCGTGCGGGGCGCGTGAATCTGATTTCGGTCGATGACTTGCGCGATCCGATGCGTGTGGCAGTGAAGATTCGCCACCGTCATGAGCCTGCGGCCGCATTGATCGAACAAGTGAAGAGCGATCGCGGGGATGAGAGCGAGATCCTCGTCAGGTTCGACGAGCCGCAGCGTGCGATCACGCCCGGACAGGCTGCCGTGTTTTATGACGGTGACATCGTCGTGGGCGGCGGTTGGATCAGGTAATTCGGTTCGGCGACCCCGGACCGCGCCGCGAATATAATCGCGCACATGACGTCTGCAAATCCTCTGGCGACACTGCCTACCGCTTCCATCCCCAGTCAGCCGTCGTTCTGGTCCCGTGAATCGCCGGCGATCAAGCAGGGAATCAAGATCGGCCTCGCTGGTGCCATCACGTATGCAATTTATGCGAATTGGCATCTTCACCAGGGTTACTGGGCAGTGTTTGCGGCCCTTGTTGTCACGCAAGCCAATCTCGGGGCCTCTTGGAAAGCTGCGCTGTACCGGACGATTGGCTCGACGTGCGGCGCTATCGCTGCGGCGTTGCTTGTCCCCACTCTCGGAAAAGGAACTCTGGGGGCAGGCATTATCCTGTTTGTCCTCGGTAGCCTCTTCGGATACCTGACCGCGATTCACACCGCATTCACCGCGGCGGGCATCACGGCTGCGATCATTCTCGTTTTCGGAGGCCAAGGCGAACCGTGGCACATGGCGTGGCTTCGTGTGGTGTACACCGCAGAAGGAGCGTTCGTTGCTTTCGCTGTCGGAGCTCTTATTTGGCCGGTGCGCGCACGAGTGGCGCTCCGCCTGAAAATTGCCAATATCATCGACGGGGCCGGCGTCCTGTATCGCGCGCTCGCCGCGGCCGCTCTGCAAGGAATCGACAACGAACAGGAGATTCGCGAGCTCGATCGTAAGCTGCATGATCTGCGGCGTGGCATCACTCAGCAAATGGACGAAGCCCGCAGCGAGCTGGCCTTCTCAAGATTCAATCAGAGCGCTTATCAGCAATTCGTCAGCCTGGGAGATCAGGTGCGCCGTCGACTGACGGCAATGGCGGAAGACCGCTCTCTGTATGTACATGCGCGAGTGGAACCGGGACTTGTGCCGTCCTTGCCGACATTGGCGGACCGGACCTCGGTGGCATTTGCCAATCTTGCTTCGGCCATTCGAAGTCCTCGTCCTGGCGCGAGCACAGCCGATCTTGACGACGCCATCCAGGCTCTCGACAAAGATTTGGAACGACTGCGAGTAGAGCGCGCTACGGCCCCTTTCGCTCTCGATCGCATGCTGCCGTTCTGGGCGTTGGTTTTTAACCTGAAGGAGGTCGCGGAGAATCTGAAACAACTGGAATTGATGGTGCCCGAGCTTGCGTAGGCGCAGCGCGTGTCGCTGCAGTCTGTGAGAGGGCCGTTATCGTTCAGACTTGGATTTTGTATCAGCGTCGATGTGAACCAGAGGCTGACGCAGCGAATCCAGAAATGATGTGCCGGAAGCCTTTAACTTCTCTTCCAGTCGTGCTGTGCAATCGCAGTCTCCGCAGGCCCAGAATTCCGATCCATTCTGATCACGACACTTGCGCCGGTCATGCGCGTCCTGGACCCGGGTAAGATCGAAATATTCCTCCCAGTACGGACGCTCCTCCTGCAGCGGGGACGGGCAATAACAGACTTCGACCCAGCGCGCTGTCTCGTCTGCATACAGCCGCGCGTCTTTCATGTTGCGAAGATATTCACCTTCGGCAACAGATCCCTGCCCTAATGTCTCGCGCTCGATCGCGCGCAGCAATTCGGCTTCTTGACCAGGTTTAAGTCTTGCCCGCACCAAATAGCGCATAGTTGTTACTTCAGGCCAGCTTCGGCGAGCATCCCCTGAAATTGATTTTTCGTTCGCATGTCGATCGACTGTGCGACCAGCTTGCCGTCACGATCGTAAACGAAACTTTTCGGGATACCCTCAACGACGAATTCATCGTTCACCTTCCGTCCGGGATCGAGCATGACCGGGTAGCTAATCTTACGTTCGGCGATGAAGGGCGCCACTTTCGCGGACTCTTCGTCGGAAATGGCCAGCACGACGAATCCCTGATCCTTGAACTTGTCGTAGAGCGCCTGCAGATCAGGCATCTCCTTGCGGCACGGAGGGCACCAAGTCGCCCAAAAATTCACCAATACCACCTTTCCGCGCAGATCCCGCAGGTGCCAGGTTTTTCCCTGCAAGTCGGTCAGGACGAAATCCGCCTTCTGGCGCGCTGTGTCGTCGGCTTCAAGTTTCTTCATGGCCTCGGCAAACTGAGGGCTGTCGGACGCTGCATTCATATGCTCGTAACGTACCAGGGATGCTAGTTCGACATATGCGTCATTGGGCTGTCCCGGCTTGCCCGCTGGAGGCTGTTCGCGCACGCACTCGGCGAGTGTAGTAGTGACTTCCTGTAACGTATCGCGGCCAAAATCGCCTTCGGTCGACAGGTTCGCCAGTGCCCCCGCCAGCTTTAGCTTGTTCGGGACTGCCGGTAATTGACGGATCTGCAGAGCCAGGCTCTTGGTCGTCTGCACGCGCACCTTGTCGTCGAGTTTCCGCAAGCCGCGGATCTCTTCCACGATCGGTTTCTCTTGATCGCTCCAGACAGTCTTTTCTTGCGCGAAAATGGATACCGACAGAAAAGCGAGGGAAGCGGCGATCAGAAAGCGTGCGAACGGTCGAATCTGCCGCAGAAACGGAGCACTAGTCATGCACTGATTTTTAGGAAAATGAGAAACGATTATCGTGGGTGCCCGGTCAGATGAACATCTCATCTTGCGGTACCGGTCGTCTCTCGTCCCGGTGATGACCATTCTTTCGTCCGCGCCCGGCAAACAAGAATTCGAGGCCTACGGTGATCCCCTGCATGATTCCGGAGAGCTGGCGTACCGGAGATACGACAGTCTTCTGAACGAGATCTGTAGTTTGTTCGACCCGATCTAAAGTACGCGTCATCAATTCATCGGCCCGAATGACCTGCAGCCGAGTGCGGTCTACGACATCATTGACGGTGGAATCGACGCGGTTGATCTGAGATCGAACCACGCTCGTCGCGTCCTGCAGATTGTCGACGATGACTTCCAGCTTAGGCCGCATCGCAGTCATCAATTCCTGCGCCTGCTCAACCGAGGGAAGCACTTTTGTTTTGACTTCTGTCG
>CAVYUY010000029.1:0-134298 GCA_963771765.1 uncultured Acidobacteriota bacterium | reverse complement strand
AATGCGAAATGAGTGGGGAGGACGACCTCAGGGCAGAGTAAGGATATTGAGTGAGCCACCCGCACGGCATCCGGGTCCATCACTTCTTGGGAAAATCCGGGTCGTTCTTGATTTCTCGAATTTGCTGGATATGCCTCTCCGCATGTGTGGAGATTTCCAGCATCCACTGCCAGCAGTCAATCACTTCGCCATAGTCTCCGAAGCTGTGGGCGCGCAAGTCGTCGTCGGTGGACTTGATGTATTCGATCATCGTCGCGCGCAGCGCCTGGAATTTTCCCAGAGCCTCGCCCATGTCCTTGTACGTGTCGACTTTTTCGTGGCCGCCGCCGGTCTTGGTATGCACGACGCGGTCTATGCCGTACCACATGATGTCAGCGTCGGTCGCCTGCGATTTCTTGACTTTCATGTCCGGCGCCGCCTTGACGGCTTTCTGAATCTCGTGCCAATAATCCGGCTCGGCCACCGCTAGGTGCGAGACAACTTCGCGGATGCTCCACCGGTCCGGCGAAGCCTTGTACTCCAGTTGTGTTGGAGACAATCCGCGAACCTGCTCGGCTACCATTTGCGTCGTCATTTCGAAATGCACCAGAAGATGCTCGCGATCGGCGCTGGACATGGGCGGAGCAGCAAAGAGCCGAATTGTCATCGTCAAAACAAGCAACGCCAACAGCAGGATGGTTTTCATCGAGGATATCCCCTGAACTGCCGCGTTAGACGGATCCACAGCAAGAAAGGTGAGCATCCAGCCCCGACTTCCGCGACAAATCGCCTTGCATCGTGACGCGGTTTGTCGTCGCTGATACCCTCTGCTATCTCATGATTTCCCAGTTCTCCCGAAACTTCTCAAACTTCGACGCCTTCCTCCGCTTCACCGGATAGAGCCTCATCGATTTGTATTTCAGAAACTCTTCCACCGGAAACAGGTACCAAGCATTCGCCGGGACCACGTACGCCGCCAGCAAATCAATCTCACTCGCGTCATACACCCGCATCGAGCATCCGCGCGCATAGATCCTGTACTCGTTCTCCTTCCCGGGACGATGCGCCGACTTCACCTGCACTCGCAGCAACTTTTTTCCGTTGTCCACAATCAGGTCGTACCGCCCCTCTCCCCAGGGCTTGGACACTCGCAGACCCAGACTCGCAGCCTTCGCCAGGAACGCAGCCTCCGCCATCTCCCCGCGCTGCTTCCGCGTCAGCGCGACCCAACCCGTGCCTCCATCTCTTGTGACCCGAGCTCTTATGCCCCCAGCTTTTGTCATTCCGGGGCCAAGCCGAGGAAGCGGCTTCCCCACCTCAGTTCCTGTCATTCCGAAGCGAAGCTGGGGAACCTGCTCCTCGTCTTTAGTATTTGTCATTCCGAGGCGAATTCCAGTCTTTGTCATTCCGAAGCGAAGCTGAGGAACCTGCTTCTCACCGTCCGCGTCTCCGCACTCTCCCGCACCGCTCTCTCCCCCAACCAACTCGTCTCCCATACGTCACCGTCTCTCCCCGATACCACCACCGAAGATTCCCTTCTTCATAATTTGGACCAACACTTCCAACAAGCTCCACCCACCCCGCCCCTCGCAAGAAACGAGGAGCAGGACCTTTTCCCGCCATCCAGATTGTCAAAGATCAATTTGGGTCCATGTGGGGACAGCCGCCCTCGGCTGTCCGTCGAGCGCAGCTCGACCCCCGCCGCCCAAAACAAAGCCCCCGCGGACCCGAAGTCCGTGGAGGCCAAGCCACACTTTGTGGCGAGTTTAGGCTCTCAGAAAAGATCAGTGAATTCCGTGAACGTCATCACAGTCCAGTGTGTCGGAAAGCACGCGAGTGCTTGCGAAAAGAAGATCGGCCGTTCCCGCAATCGATTGAATGACACTAGGAAATTCGGACGACGTGACCTCAGGTGGTTGCCCCATCCTTCTTTCGCGTCTTTTGCGAAAGAGGGTGGGGACTTTGACTTCTCTCGGGATCTCATCAGCGGATAACCTCAACCGCCGTGCCGTCTCGACTTCGAACCTGCGTCCTCCGCGACTTGCGTCATCCCGAGCGGAGCCGTTTTTCAGGAGTAGCGAGGGATCTCGCGCGCATCGTCCCTGGCGTCCCAGCTATGCATCACTAGATTTCTACTGCATTGTGGTCGGCTGGCCCATCCTTTGCCGTTGATTCTCTTTCCCGTTCCGGTACTGCCGGTGCCCCCTCCCTGCGCTTTTTGCAGGGGCGGGTACGATGCTGCCGATACCATGAGATGTTATGCCTGCCGGGTTACACCGCACTTACGGCTCACATCATCTGCACTTTATTTCTTCTCGGCGAACCGGGAATCGTGCGCGTGAATGCGGGATAGGGTGAAATTTAGTTTCGCAATCGGATGGCCTGAGCCCGTCGCTAGAGCACTCGCCGCATGCGTTTGTGGTACCCACCCTTGCCAAAAGCGCAAGAGCGGGGCACCCACAATCGTGGTGGCGTAGACGGTCAAAGGCGGGGCCACCCGTCCCCCACTCTTCCTGCTGTTTGCGAAGGGTGGGCACGTCGCGGGATGCAGCGCCGGATTTCGACTCCGTCGAAATCTCGTAAATCCCGAGACCGACGGAACGTTCACCGGTCCGACAGGAAACAGCCTGTTGTAAGTTGACCCGACCCCCCGTCTTCCGAAATACAATCTAGGTTGGCAGCCGTGTGCGCCGCATCAGTCACCCCTGGAGAAAGATCATGCCATTCATTCGCAATTGTCAGTCGTGCGGGAAGCCGAACCGGGTTCCGGCGTCGCATCTCTCCGACACCGGACGCTGCGGGGCGTGCAAGGCCGCGCTTCCTCCGGTCGCCGAGCCCATTGAAGTCAACGAGGACGAATTCCAGCAGGTGATTCGCGACAGCAAGGTTCCCGTCCTGGTGGATTTCTGGGCCGCATGGTGCGGACCGTGCCGCATGGCCGCTCCGCACGTCGCCCAGACCGCGCGCGATCTCGCCGGACGCGCCGTCGTATTGAAGGTTGATACCGAGAAATTCCCCGGCCTCGCGGCCCAGTACAACGTGCGCGGCATTCCCAACTTCGCCGTCTTCTCCCACGGGCGCCTCGCCTTCCAGCAAGCCGGATTGGTCGACGCCACTACGATGCAGCAGTGGCTGACGCAGGCAGCGTAAGATCTTAGCTACTAGCTTCTAGCTTGAAAGAAGAGGGTGCCCCATTTCTGGCTGCCTTCGCCGGGTGGCCCATCCTTTTCTGTTGATTCTCTTTCCCGTTCCGATACTGCCGGTGCCCCGTCCCTGCGCTTTTTGCAGGGGCGGGTACGATGCTGCCGATACCATGAGATGTTATGCCTGTCGCCCTGCACTCGCAATCGCGTGGCCTGAGCCCACCGCGAGAACACTCGCCGCGTGCGTTCGTGGTACCGCCGTTGCCAGAAGCGCAAGAGCAGGGCACCCGCCAGCCGTGGTGGCGTGGACGGTCAAAGGGCAGGCCACCGCGCCCCAACCTTGTCTGTCCCGGTGTTTCCCCGCGATCTCACTCAAGGTACGGAATAGACCCCAACGCTGATAACTGTATCGTTAGAAGAGACAAGGACATTCAGATGACGGTTCTTGTAGAAGTAGAAGC
The DNA here is from genome assembly GCA_963771765.1 of uncultured Acidobacteriota bacterium. Lineage (GTDB taxonomy): Bacteria > Acidobacteriota > Terriglobia > Terriglobales > Acidobacteriaceae > Sulfotelmatobacter. Next base: position 130,715 of record CAVYUY010000029.1, on the reverse strand, counting down.
GTGTTCCGTTCGCATTTTTCTTTTCGCGAGCGTCGGAACCCCAAAGCTTCTTGCAGTCGTTCCAAGTAACGTTGATTGGATATAGGTAGATATCGTGAAGCGTCTTCGTCTTACCGTCAAACAAAAGCTCAATCTTCTGAGCGTATTTCGTCGGGTCGTCAAAAGCCCAAATCTCAGGAATCGGGTCGCCCGAACCGAACCGGTGCCCATGAGGTTCGCCGAGAACTAACTTCGAGTTTTCGAGCGTCCAGATACCGAACTGGTGTTCAAGGTAAGCTCCAATGCCGTATTGCTTGATATAGGCGCTGGTTTTGTCGTCGAGGGTAACGGCGGCCTTCTGCGGCTCGGCTGACTTGGCAGCGGATGGGGCTTCAACCGGCGCTGACGCAGGTTCTGGCTCATAGATTGCTGCAAGAGCCCGTGGGCTGCCCGGAGATGCAATCATCCCTTTGGCATAATCAATCGGGATCGCAAAATTCAGATTCTGACCTTCGGAGATCGTCATCGCAGCGATACCGATAACCTCCCCGCGTGCGTTGAAGATCGGACTGCCCGAGCTTCCATGGCTTATCGGTGCTGTAACTTGAAAGTACCTGTATCCATCGCCCGCGCGGATTCCACTTACGATTCCATCCGAAAGGGTATTTTGCAGAATCCCAAGAGGAGTGCTTAACGAAAACACTGCGTCCCCGATATCGACCCCGGTTGACTCGCCAAGCGACAGGAACGGTAGACCAACGGCCTTGATCTTCACCAGAGCAATATCTTTTCTCTTATCAATATCAAGCACGTCAACGGAATCGTAGGCATCTTTGTTCGCCAATCGAACTGTTGCGCTCTTTGTGTGGGCGACGACGTGATAGTTCGTCAAGATCTTGCCGTCGGCACTAATAAGGAACCCGCTACCAGCGGCGGCCACTTCACCTTTTTCGTCGTACGTCTCGATTAAGACAACCGCCGGTGACGCCTTAAGATAGATCTCGCCAGCAACAGTTTTCGGTGTTGTCGGGGATTGGGGCACAGCCTGGGAAATCAACAGGGATGGGAAGCCCATCACAAATAGGAGCAGCCACGACGTCCGGAGGGGCCCGATCATGAATCACCTCTCGCGAGCTTGGTTGTAGTGGTACGACCTCTGGTACTTAACGTGAGCCGCAAACATTTCAGCGCAAAGGTCTGCGCACGGTAAATAGCACGTGAGTGGGGTCATTCCGAGAACTTATGAAAGGACTGATGAGATAACCCTGTCGACTCCTAACGAGCGAGTAGACTTGGCAGCCCTGATTTTGATAGCGGACCGGTTTGACGTGCATTTATTGCAGATTGTAGTCGGCGCGGTGGCCCACCCTCCCGCAACAAACGCGGGAAGGGTGGGGCAACCCCGGATTGGGAATTCCAGGGGATGGGCTGGGCCAGCCCCCTGTGTCGCACGAATATTTCTTCGAGAGTTTCCTGATTCGCGAATGCGCCTCAGAAACAAAAAGCCCCACTCTTGCGAGCGGGGCTTCTGCATTCAGTGGGTGCCGAGCTTCGCTCGGCGGACAGCCGATGGCGGCTGTCCCCACATGGTTCTTGCTGAAAGCTGACGGCTGATCGCCGACAGCTTCTTAGTACATGTCGCCCATGCCGCCGCCGTGTCCGCCGCCCGGGGCCGGAGCTTCCTTCTTTTCAGGAATCTCGGCGATCAGGGCTTCGGTGGTCAGCATCAGGCTGGCGATGGAGCCGGCATTCTGCAGGGCGGTGCGCACGACCTTTGTCGGATCGAGCACGCCTGCCTTGACCAGATCCTCGTACTCGTTGGAGAAGGCGTTGAAGCCGTAATTGTTCTCCTTCGAATCGAGCACCTTGCCCAGAATCACTGCGCCTTCTTCGCCGGCGTTCTCGGCGATCATGCGCAGGGGCTCGGTGATGGCGCGCTTCACGATGTTGATACCGATCTGCTCATCGCCTTCGGCCTTCACCTTGTCGAGCGCTGCGGCGCAACGCGCCAGAGCCACTCCGCCGCCGGGGACAATTCCCTCTTCCACGGCTGCGCGCGTCGCGTGCATTGCATCTTCGACGCGGGCTTTCTTTTCCTTCATTTCGGTTTCGGTTGCGGCGCCGACTTTAATGACGGCCACGCCACCGACCAGTTTCGCCAACCGCTCCTGCAGCTTCTCGCGGTCGTAGTCGCTGGTGGTCTTGTCGATCTGGCTGCGAATTTCCTTCACGCGGCCTTCGATCTCGGCGTGCTTGCCTTTGCCTTCGACCACCGTGGTGTTGTCCTTGTCGATGGTGATCTTCTTGGCCTGGCCGAGGTCGCACACCTGGACGTTCTCGAGCTTAATGCCGAGATCTTCCGTGATGGCCTTGCCGCCGGTGAGGATGGCGATATCCTGCAGCATCGCCTTGCGGCGATCGCCGAAGCCAGGAGCCTTAACGGCCGCGACTTGCAGCGTGCCACGCAGCTTGTTGACGACGAGGGTAGCGAGCGCTTCGCCTTCGACGTCTTCCGCGATGATCAGGAGCGGCTTGCCGCCCTTGGCGATCTGCTCGAGCAGCGGGAGCAGGTCTTTCATCGAGGAGATCTTCTTTTCGTGGATCAGGATGTACGCGTTCTCGAGAGCGACTTCCATGCGCTCGGGATCGGTCACGAAGTAGGGTGACAGGTATCCGCGATCGAACTGCATGCCTTCGACAACTTCGAGCTGGGTTTCGAGAGTCTTCGACTCTTCCACCGTGATGACGCCGTCCTTGCCGACTTTCTTCATGGCCTCGGCGATGATCTTGCCGATGGTCTCGTCGTTGTTGGCCGAGATGGTGCCGACCTGCGCGATCATGCTGTCGCTGTTAACGGGCTTCGACAGTTTGTCGAGTTCGCCGTTGACGCGATTGCCTTCTTTGTCGAGCTTGCCGGTGATGATGGTGACGGCCTTCTCGATGCCGCGCTTCAGGGCCATCGGATTGGCGCCGGCTGCGACGGTCTTGACGCCTTCGCGGAAGATAGCCTGGGCGAGAACGGTGGCGGTGGTGGTGCCGTCGCCGGCGACGTCCGAGGTCTTCGAAGCAACTTCGCGGACCATCTGGGCGCCCATGTTCTCGAGGCCGTCTTTCAATTCGATTTCTTTTGCCACGGTGACGCCGTCCTTGGTGATGGTCGGCGAACCGAATTTCTTTTCAATAACGACGTTGCGGCCCTTGGGGCCGAGTGTGACCTTCACGGCGTCGGCCAGAAGGTTGACGCCGCGGAGGATCGCTTGACGCGACTCTTCTCCGTGAACGATGTGCTTTGCCATTGCTTTTTTCTCCTAATCAGATTCGATTGCAGGATCAACCTGCGAGATTACTTGGCTGGAAGCTTTCAGCTATCAACTGTCAGCTCTCAGCTTGGGGGCCGCAACATGTCAGCACAGGGCTGACAGCTGACGGCCGAGAACTATCTCTTGCCGGCGAGTTCTTTCTTGGCCGGAGCTGCGGCGCCCGTGAGGATGCCGAGGACTTCTTCTTCTTTCATGATGATGAAGTCTTCGCCGTCAATCTTGATTTCGGTTCCGGAATACTTTCCGAACAGGATGCGGTCGCCTTCTTTGACGGCCAGCGGAAATACCTTGCCTTCGTCGTTGCTGCGGCCTTTGCCGGTGGAGATAACTTCTCCCTCCTGCGGCTTATCTTTCGCCGAGTCGGGGATGATAATGCCACCACGGGTGGTGGAAGCTTCTTCGACGCGACGGACCAGAATGCGGTCGTGGAGCGGTGCGAATTTCGCCATAGCTTAGTTTCCTTTCAATGATTTAGAGGTTGATCGACTTCTCAGTTGATCTGCGTAAACCTATGATTTGGTTGGGTTAGGCGATGCTGTTAGCAGTTACGCCTATCGAGTGCTAATTGTAAGATGTGAGCGGAGGGTTGTCAAGGGGGCTGGGATCTGACCACCGACAGAGAAGCAGATTGCTCTCTTCGGTCGGACTGACAAAGAGCACAGAGCTTGGCAGAGACAGTCATCGTTCCAGAACCTTCTTTGACTGCGGGAATCCTCCTTTGTACTTGCCGCTTGAAGAGGGTGTGACTGAGAGTATGTTTTCACATCTTAAAATTTGGCGACAGGAAGGCCAACCTTGCAACTCATTCAATGTCTGCGATGCAGGCGGGAAATCGAATCGGGGCAGAAGTCGGTTGCGGTTTACATGTTTGCGCAGACGGTAGGGGTTCGGCCTAAACAGAAATCCACGGCGAGCCGGGTTTCGTTTTGTCCGCAGTGCGCCGTGTCCCTCGCGATGGGGCTTCCGCCGGAGGGAGCGCTGAACATGTCGGCGTGGGAGATGATTCGCGATCTCGTCAGCGCTGAGCCGTCTCTCAATGAAGCAGCATGGGAAAACCTGCGCGGCGTGGTTGGACTGCTCTCCTCAGGCGATGAAGGCCAACCATCCGGCAAGTTCCGGAGAGCGGGATAAAGTCGGGACTTTTCCCCAACAATTCAGGCAGGACGAGAACTTCTTCGCTTTCGAATTGTGAGACGCACTTTCGCGGTATCAGATCTAACGCTATCTAGCCAGCCTGCGTTCGGCTTAGCTACTAGGGCTTCGTGTCCGAGTCCTTTTGCTTGGCGAAAGAGCGGACGTAGTTCACAAGATCCCAAGCTTCTTCTTCTTTCACGCGCGGACCTTCGGCGGGCATATCGTTGTGGCCCTTCGTGATGATGTAGAAGAGTTCCCCGTCGGTGTGATCCTTGAGCGTGGCTGGATCCGTGAAGTTCATCATCGTGAGCTTCATGTCCTTCGCGGTTTCGCCTTTCCCATCTCCGTCTTTGCCGTGACACATGGCGCAATCGAGGGTCCACCACTTTTTCGCGCGCGTCAGGGATTCGGGAGACGATTTAATGGGATTCGGCCGCTTGGCGGCGTCAACCGGAATGGCAGCGTATGCCGACGGCTTTTGGGGAGTTGAGTTGGAAGATGGTTGTTGAGCGACGAGTGGCAGAGTAAAGAGAAGTGCCGGAAGAATCAGTGCAGAGCGGTACACAGGATCCTCCTTGAGCTAGGAGTGGCTTACAGGAGATTGTACTCCGCAGGGCGATTAGCAGCGACCGGTCAGTTTTATTCCACGAACGAGGACGGCAATGCGGGGCTGCCGTCCTCGTTCGTGCTTTTTTGCCGAACAAGGGAAAGTAAACACGCGGCGTCTGAAGATCAGATGAAAATTGGAGCAGATTCCTCGCTCTGCTGCGGAATAGCAATTCCAAGGGGTAAAGGGATTGGGCACGAGTGGAAGTCCCAATTTCAGTTAAGAATTCAACTTTGCGGCCATGGTCTGGAGCGCGGCGTCGAGACCTTCGACCTGGGTGAATCCACCCTGGGCCATGTCCTTGGAGCCGCCACCTCGGCCGCCGAGCGTGGACAGTGCCTGTTTTAGCAGCGCTCCCATATCGAAAGGCTGTCCCGGCGGATTGTGCGAAAACGAGCGATGGGGTTGGGGATGTGGTCGCGAGCAGCGACGACGGTGTTTGAAGAGAGGCGGGTCAGTTTCTGAGCCAGAAGCTTCAGCGAGTTCATGTCGCGGTCCGAAAAAGCTCTGGACGACCACGCGGCGGCCATTCGATTCCGGAGTTTCGGCGAGCAGCATTGCCGCTTGCGCCGTGGCTAGATCCTCCATCGATTGCTCGACTTGCTTGCGTAGATTGCGCACTTCGTCCAGCGATTTGCGAGCTTGTTGCGGAACATCGTAAATGTGCGCAGAGAACAATCCCCCAGCCTCGGTGAGCGTAGTGAAATCGCGCCGCGCGGTAGCGACTGCGCGTTGGCCCGCAACAAATTCGACGCGCCATCCTTGACGTACTCTCTCGGCTTTTCGGACCAAGATGCATCCGATCTGTCCTGTCTGATTGACGTGGGTACCGCCGCAAGCGCTCACGTCCACCTCGCGGATATCAACGATGCGGAGTTCGTCGCGCTCGGCAGGCGGAAGTTTGCGGAGTCCGAGCTTCCCTGCTTCTTCGCGGCTGACAAAACGAATGTCTACGAGATGGTTCTCGAGAATAATTTCGTTCGCCGAGCGCTCAGCTGTTTCAATTTGGTCTTTAGTCAGAGTGGGGGTGTCGAGATCGATCGAGCAGTAGTCGTCGGCCATATGGAATGAGACCGTCGGAAGATTGAACAGGCGAATAAATGCCGCCGAGAGAACATGCTGGCCGGAGTGCTGTTGCATGTGGTCGCGACGACGGAGCGCATCCACCTTCCCGTGGACGCGGGTTCCGGGTGCCGCGGCTTTCAGCGGGGCTTCGAGGTAATGGATGACTCGGCCATCTTCGGAATCAGCGACTTCGACCACGCGGATCGACTCGTTGGTATCGCTGGTGATAATTCCGGTATCGAAGATTTGTCCGCCGCTGGTGGGATAGAACGCGCTCCTGTCGAGAATGACGAATGGGCGAGGGCGTGTCTGCCGCTTCGCGGACTTCTGCGTCGAAGCTGTAGAGGAAGGAGTCGTGATAGTAGAGGCGATCGGTCATGGGCTGCCGCTCATTTTATCGTGGGGCTTCAGCCGATACCCGGGGGCTTTCGCAGCTCGCAATGACAGAATTTGCGAGGCTCCGCTCGGACACCCAGCTTCAACGAATGCGTTTTTACCACAAGGGGCATAAATGGTCACAGGGCCCACGGGCTTTCAGTATGGGCCGATGATGCCTGCGATTTGGCGGGCGGGAGGTTTTGCGGGCTGGACTGGCTTTTGGAGTGGAGGACTGCTCTGAGCGGGGATCCAATACGTCGAGATATTTCAGGCCGGAGCCAGTATTGAAGAGGACAACGGTATCTTCGGGCTTAAAGAATCCGGTGGCGCGCAATTTGCGGTAAGCGACGAGGCAGGCGGCGCCTTCGGGAGCGGCGAAGATGCCTTCGACTTTCGACCAGTGTCGCGTCGCTCCAACGATTTCGTCGTCCGTAGCCCTGACCGCCGTGCCGTTGCTCTTCTTAAGTATGTCGAGGATGAGGTAGTCGCCGTACGGCTTGGGGACGCGCAGGCCAGAAGCCAGGGTAGACGCGTTCTCCCACATTTCAACCGTCGGCTTTCCTTCGTCCCAAGCCTTGACCACTGGCGCACAGCCGGACGATTGCACGACGATCATTTTCGGGCGCTCCCGGCCAATCCAGCCCAACGCCTCCATTTCGTCAAAAGCTTTCCACATTCCAAGAAGTCCGACTCCGCCACCTGTGGGATAGATGATGCCTTGGGGCACGCGCCACCCGAGTTGCTCGGCAACTTCGTATCCCATGGTCTTTTTACCCTCGACGCGGTAGGGCTCTTTGGTGGTCGAAACGTCAAACCATCCGTCGTTTCTCCATGCATTGGAGTCTTTCATCTCTGCCACTTTGCGGGCGCAGTCGCTGATGAGCCCGTCAATCAGCGTCACGTGAGCGCCGTAGAAGTCGCACTCGATGCGGTTCGCCATTGGCACATCTTTCGGCATGAAGATGTGAGCTTCCAGCCCCGCTGCGGCTGCGTAGGCGGCGAGTGCACCGGCGGCGTTTCCGGCGGAGGGAATCGCAAGTTTCTTCAGTCCGAAATGGCGGGCCATGGTGACGGCGGCGGAAAGTCCTCGGGCTTTGAACGATCCTGTGGGATTGAGGCCCTCGTCCTTGATGTAGACGTTGGGAAACTCGCGGCTGGGGAGCATCGGAGTGAAACCCTCCCCGAGGGAAACCGGGTCCGCGTCGGGCAGGATCGCGTCATAGCGCCACATGGTGGGGGCGCGACCAGCGAGTCGGGCCGAAGAAAACGAGCGCCGAATCGCGGTCAGGTCGTAGCGGGCATAAAGAATGCCGCCATCTTTGGGACAAACCGATTGCGGACGATCCGCGGGATAAGGCTCTCCACAACGTGTGCATTCGAGGTGGGTCAGCATGCGAAATCCGAGTGTACCATCGGGGGGTGCCATCAGCGGACGGGCGCTGGGCGCGGCTTTTAGCTCGGTTGTTTTACTGATTGGCAATCCTCAGGACGGTGTGGCATAGTGCATTTCGAGGCAGTTAATCCCCCCGCCTCTACCGGATGACCGCAAGAGTTTGATTCGCGCAACTCGAGAAGGAGCACCCCATGCAAGACTCTCGCCGATTCGTAGTTCTGGCATTGTCATGTCTACTTTGTTTTGAAGTCGCCTCGGCGGCTGATCGCGGACCTGCACCCTCGGCTGCAGTGCCGAATCCATGGTCGCTGCGGGCAACTCTCTCTGCCCCCGGAAGCCCACTGGAGTTTGGCTTTTCCGTGGCAGTCGGCGGCAACACGATTGTGACAACCGCCAATACCGCCGTTGATGTGTACGTAAAGCCCGCCGCAGGCTGGGCGAGTCTGGCGACACCAACGGCAAAGCTGACCGCAAGCGATGGTTCAGTCTTCACTTCCGTCGCGATCAACGGCAACATTATTGTTGCGGGATCGATTCAGGCCGACGGCACCGGCGCCGCGTATTTGTTCGTCGAGCCTGCCAGTGGATGGAAGAGCAAGACCGAGACCGCAAAGCTAACTGCATCGGATGCCCTTCAAGGAGATTTCGTTGGCACCTCGGTCAGCATTTCAGGCAACACGGTCGTCGTCGGTGCGGATGAAAATAATTCCGTTGGCATCCGCTTTGGTGAACCCAACGGGGGCGGTGCCGCCTATGTTTTCGTAAAGCCCGCCAGCGGCTGGGCCAATATGACCGAGACCGCAAAACTCACTGCATCCGATGGAGTCGCGGGTGACGACTTTGGATATAGCGTTGTCGTTCAAGGAGACACAATCGCGGTAGGCGCTCCGAACGCGGTAATCAACTCGACGACGCTCGAAGGAGCGGTTTACGTCTTCCAAAAGAGCGGAACGGAGTGGGCAAACGCAACGCAGACCGCAAAGCTGACCGCTTCCGATGGACATGAAGTCACAGTGATGGGGATTGGCCTGAGCATGAACGGAAGCGTGATCGCGGCAGCGGCGTTCGACAAGGTTTATATCTTCGTCAAACCGTCAACCGGATGGGCGAGCAACACTCAGGTAGCCGAATTGTCGAGTACCGCCTATACCTTCTTCGGGCTCAATTCCGTCGCCATTTACAAGAACAAGATCCTTGCAGGCTCTCCGTATGAAAATCAGCCGTTTGCTGATCTGTACGTTGAACCCTCCGGAGAATGGACCAACATGCGGCCGTCGTATCGCCTGAAGGCTCCCGCCCACAACGGAAACGGATCGGATGGGTATTCGGTGGCAATGAACGCGACGACTCTGGTGGTGGGTTCTCCGCTGCTGGGAGGATCAGGGCGGGAATGTGGTTTACGTCTACGACCAGAAGTAAGGAGCGGCGAAAAACTTTTACGGCGATTTGATAACGCTTCTCTCGAATCGTGCGTTACTATCCATCGTTGTACATCTCTGAGGAGAAGCGTAAATGGGAAAATTTGTCGGTGGCCTGATCGTCGGACTGGTAATCATCCCACTCGCTGTTTATGTATATTTTTCGACCGGAATGGCGCCCGTAGCGACGAATGCATCGCCGATGCCCTTCGAAAGAATGTTCGCTCACATGGCGCTGCATGCCAGCATGGGAAAAGCCGGATCGCAAACACCGCCCATTGCCGCCGACGAATCGGCTTATCTCGCCGGAGCGGGAATCTATAAAGAACATTGCGCAGTCTGCCACGGATTGCCACTCACGCATGAAACGGCAATTGCCAAAGGAATGTACCCGCACCCGCCCAAGTTGATGGAAGGCACCGGAGTGACGGACGACCCTGCAGGAGAAACCTTCTGGAAGGTGTCCGGCGGCATCCGCATGACGGGAATGCCGGGCTTTTCGAGTACGCTTTCAGCGACGCAAATGTGGCAAGTCAGTCTTCTGCTCGCGAATGCCGATAAACTTCCACAGTCAGCAAAAGATAGTCTGGTTTCCGTAACCCCGACGTCCGCTCCAACTTCCGCGCCGTCGTTGCCGACGCAGCCCACGCCGCCGCCCCCGGAAATCAAGAAATAAGACGACTGCAAAAGTAGGTATCCACGTCCAAGCGCGGCGATTCGATCCGAGCGCCGGTGCGGTCCGGATGCATCTTTCCTGCATGCTATAGTGCGATTTCACGATGGGATCGTTCCTTTTCTTCGCGTTTTCCTGGTGGGCGATCGCGCTCCGAGTTGTGGCGATCATTCACTTCATCCGGAGACGACCCAATTTTTTCTGGCTCTGGGTCATCCTATTTCACTGGGTGGGAGCGCTGGTTTACATCTGCGTTGAAGTCATCCCTGATGCAGGACTGCTGCGAAGTTCCTTTCAAGTTTTTCCCCGGCGTCGCCGCATTCATGAACTGGAGCGGGAGATCCTCGACAATCCTTCCGCCGGCAATTATGAAGAACTAGGTCTGCTGTACCTCGATGACGGAGACTTTGCGCGGGCGCGAGCCTGCTATGACAAATCCATTTCTTCGCGAACGGACTCGATCGACCCGTTTTACCGGCGAGGCGTAGCAGAGATCGACTTGGGAGACTTTTCGGCCGCGGTACCTGATCTGGAACGCACTTTGCAATCAGACGCCGACTACGATTTTCATCGCGGAAAAGGATTGCTCGCCTGGGCATACGCGCAAACTGGACAGGTCGATAAAGCCAATGCGATGTTCCGGGAGGCCGTGCGAATATCGACGATCTCGGAAACGTATTACCACTACTCGTTGTTCCTGGAATCGCAAGGACGGAATGCCGAGGCTCGGGAGTGGGCTACGAAAATTTTAGAAAAGAAAGCCACCATGCCGACCTATTTGAAACGCCGCGAGCGGCCGTGGTTTCGGAAGGCGAAAGTCAGTGTTGGGACGACTGAAAACCTGACCCCGACGCCGTAATTTCGGTAGGACAAGTCCACAAACTTGCGATGATAAGATTCAGGTAGTGACGATTTCGAAACCTTTCATCAAACTGCTGGCGACGGACATCGACGGCACGCTTACTTAATCCCCAATTCCAAATATCCCAATGTGATCTCGACGCCCTGCGACGAGCCCATGCAGCGGGGGTTGAAATCGTCGTGGTCACCGGGCGTCGTCACTCGTTTGCGCTGCCGATCGTGAAACAACTTGGATTCGATGTTTGCCTGATCAGTTCAAACGGAGCTGTGACCCGCTCGCTGGCGGGCGAAACATTTCATCGGGACATGATGCCGGCGGAGACTTGCCGGCGTATTTGCGAAGCAATGCTGCCGTTTCGCGGAAATACGGTTCTTACTTTCGATCAGGAAACGAAGGGCGCGATTGTTCTGGAGCGGTTGGACGAACTGGGAGCGAGCATCCGGCGCTGGCTCGAAAAGAATATGGAATACATCGAATTTGTCATCCCCATCGAGAAGTCGTTGGTGTCCGATCCGGTGCAGGCGATGTTCTGCGGCACGATGGCCCGGATGAACGAAGCGCTTCAAAGGCTTGATGAGGCTGGACTGGATGGGGCGGTGACGATCCTTCGGACCGAATACCCGGACCGGGATTTGTCGATGATCGATGTGCTGAACGGCGGGTGCTCAAAGGGCCATGCACTGGAACGTTGGGCTGGCCATAGAGGCTACCGGCGCGAAGAGGTCATGGCCGTCGGTGACAATCATAATGACGTGGAAATGCTTGAGTTTGCTGGGCATCCGGTTATCATGGGGAATGCGTGCCAGGAGCTCCGGGACCGCGGTTGGGCGGTCACACGCGGTAATGACGCGGGCGGAGTGGCGGCAGCCGTAGAATTCGCCTTGGGTGAAACCTCCGTTGTGACGAGATCATAAGCGCATCTTATTGGCGGTGGGATGAGACGGATCGCAGCATTGTCGGAATTGGTTTTGGCCGCGACGGTCGTCGTGTCGGCCCTTCCCTGCTTTGCCACCGAGGTTGCGGTGTTGAAGAACGGCTTCTCGGTTCGACATGAGCGTCGCGAGGTCGTTGGGGATGTAACTCGGTTGTATGTAACGGCAGATGGGTCGAGCTTTGTGGACGTCCCGAGCGCGCAGGTTGATCACTTCGAAGCAGCGCCGGAGCAACCGGCGATTGCGGTGAAGATTCCAGCCCCGGGCAGTTCGTTTCCGACGCACGGGTCTGGAGCGACTGGAGTGGTGCCAGGCATCAGGACTGCCGCAAGCGCACCCGGGGCTGGCTCCGGATTTCCGGTTTCGCAGCCAAGCGATCTGACAGAAGTTGTGAAGGATGCAAGCGGGCGATACCAATTAGATCCCGACTTGGTCAACAGTGTGATCAAGGCCGAAAGCGGATTCAATGCGCATGCCGTATCGCCGAAGGGCGCGCGCGGCTTGATGCAGCTCATGCCTGGAACGGCCTCGCAGTTAGGAGTTCCGAATGCGTTTGATCCGGCAGCCAATGTGGACGGCGGAACGAAATATCTGCGAGAACTTCTCGAGCGATATAACTTCGACATTGTGAAAGCTCTGGCCGCGTACAACGCCGGACCTCAACGCGTGGAACATTTTGGTGGCGTGCCTCCTTACTACGAGACCCGAGCCTACGTAGCGCGCATCGTGCGGGATTTCAACAAAAAGAAGATTGCGCAGCAGAAGGCGGAAGCTGCCGCGAAAAAGAGTAGTGCCGTAAAAGATGTGAAGGCCAAGGCTCCTGCAGCGAAACACGCAACAACCGGAGCTGTACAGGCAAAGGCCAATCCCGCTGGCCAGCGTTCCGCGACTTCTTCTCACGACTAAAATTCGAAGGGGGCATTGCCTCGAAGCGGAGATCCACCGCTTCCTCTGAATAACGCTGCGCTCACGATGACGCAATCGACGGGCGAAGACACCGGCAGAAACTCAAATTGAGCCATCGGTCAAAGTTGAGATTGGTTGAAGCTATACACCGCGGAGTTTGACCCTATCGGCGGTGTCGGTTACCTTGAGTGTTGCCGTTTCCCGCTTCGCGTTGCCCGGGGTCGCGGCGCGCGGAGTTTTTCCACTTCATGGATAAGAAACGCATTCTGATAACCGTGGTTGTGTTTCTAATCCTGGCCGCTCTGGTTTACCTTCAGTACCGTCATTGGCGAAGCTTCGACTGGGGAACGTTCTGGAGCCAGACCCACCGCATCAACAAACTCCATGTCCTGCATGGAATTGCACTGATTTACCTCGGGTATTTGATGAGGGCCTGGCGCTGGAAGATTTTCCTACAGCCCGTACGCCCCAAGACCCGTACCGTCGACATGGTTTCGCCAACATTGGTTGGCTTTACAGGTTTGGCGCTTCTAGGTCGGGCAGGGGAATTCATTCGGCCTTACTTGATCGCACGGCGCACGGATCTGCCAGTTTCTTCACAGATTGCAGTTTGGGGAGTTGAGCGCATCTTCGACATTGGCGCCTTCACCGTGCTGATGATGCTTGCCATTTTCCTTCCCAGCGCGCTTCCGTCAATTCCTCACCCCGAGTACTACGAGCGCTTTCGCGAATTGGGATTCATTCTGACGTCGCTGGTTGCCGGAACTGCGATCGCGGCAGTGGTAATCCGGCGAAACGGTGAACGCGTTGCGGCATGGATGGAGCAACGTTTTTCGCACCTGTCGTCGAACCTGGGACACCGTATCGCCGAAAAAGTGCGCGAGTTTGGAATGGGGTTGAATACGATCCAGGGTCCCGTCGCAATGCTTTCGCTGACACTAGTCTCTGTCGGAATGTGGTACGTCATCGCCTTGGCATACCAGGAAGTCACGCACTCTTATGGGGTAGACGCGCTGGCGATCCCTGTGTCGCAATTACTGATCTTGATGTTCTCAAGCATGCTGGGATCGATGTTGCAGTTGCCGGCCGTCGGCGGGGGGTCGCAAATGGCAACCATTGCCACACTCTCGAGCGTATTCGATGTACCACCCGAACTTGCGGCCAGCTGCGGGATTTTGTTGTGGCTGGTGACTTTCGCGGCGGTCGTCCCGGCCGGTCTCCTGCTCTCGCATCACGAACGACTGTCTCTGAGAAAACTCTCCGTGGAAAGTCACCAGGCCGGCGGGCATTAGGGATCTTTCCACCATCCGCCAACGAGGAGAGGCTGGTGGCCCCGGCGTGAGTCGAACACGCGACCCTTCGTTTAGGAAACGAATGCTCTATCCATCTGAGCTACGGGGCCCTCGAAATCCAAGTTAGCACGGCTGCGAGGCACTGTACACAGCTCGCAGTCGTTCTCCGGCTTTAGCTAAAACTGGAAAGGGACGGTACCGAGAGCGCTAAAACCAGTCGCTGCGATAGGCTATCCACCACGAGAAGAACAAGATTGGAATCATCGCGAAAAAGGCCCACCAGAACGGTAACAGGAAGTCGGCGAAGAATCCCAGCAGGATGAAGATCAGCCAGAAGATCTTTTTCTGCATAAGCCTTGGAGGCCTCGGTGCTCACCTACCCAGAACATCGCGGCATTTCACGTGCTTATCCTAAGGCTTCACGGACAAGTCATCCAGTGCAAGATTGAGTTCCAGCACGTTGACGCGCGGCTCCCCGAGCAAGCCGAGATCGCGCTGATGCGTGTGTTGTTGGACTAACGCACGCACGATCACTTCGGAAAGATCACGCGCGCGCGCCACGCGGGGAACCTGAAAATCTGCGGCTGCGGGCGAGATATCCGGATCGAGGCCCGAGGCTGATGTCGTGACCATATCCACGGGCACTGCCTGCGAAGGATTCTCCTGATGAAGCGTTGCGGCGTCGGCGCGAACGCGATCGATCAGCTTCTGGTTGGTCGGCCCGAGATTGGTTCCGCCGGAGTTTCCTGCGTCATAGCCGTTTCCTGCTGCGGACGGACGAGGATGAAAGTAGCGCGGCGAACTGAATGGCTGGGCAATGATGCGTGATCCAATCGCAGTTCCGTTGCGATGAAGGATCTGGCCATTCGCCTTGTCTTTGAAAAGCACCTGCGCCAACGCGGTGACGACCAGTGGATAGACGATCCCTAGCAGAACCGTCATGACGGCGGTCATCAGGCAAGCGGTAATGAAATTTTTCTTCATGCGATTCCTCAGGCTAATCCAACGGCAGTGATCAGCACATCGATGATCTTGATGCCGACGAAGGGCGCGATCAGGCCGCCGACTCCATAGATCAGAAGATTGCGGCGCAGTAGTGCCTCGGCGTTCATGGCGCGATACTTTACGCCGCGAAGGGCAAGAGGAATCAGGATGATGATGATGAGAGCGTTGAAGATGACAGCAGACAGGACAGCCGATTGCGGAGTCTTCAGCCGCATGATGTTGAGCGCGTTGAGCACGGGGAATGTCGCCGCAAACATTGCTGGAATGATGGCAAAATATTTCGCAACGTCATTGGCGATTGAGAATGTCGTGAGCGCGCCACGCGTCATGAGCAACTGTTTTCCGATTTCGACCACTTCGATGAGCTTGGTGGGATTGGAATCCAGATCAACCATGTTGCCCGCTTCCTTGGCTGCCTGAGTTCCAGTATTCATCGCGACGCCAACATCGGCTTGCGCCAGCGCGGGAGCATCATTAGTGCCATCGCCAGTCATCGCGACGAGTTTGCCCCCTGCCTGTTCGGTACGGATCAGTTTCAATTTGTCTTCCGGTGTCGCCTGCGCGAGGAAGTCATCGACTCCGGCTTCGCGCGCGATGGCCGCCGCCGTCAGAGGGTTGTCGCCCGTGATCATCACGGTGCGAATGCCCATGGCGCGAAGCTGGGCAAAGCGGTCGCGGATGCCGCCTTTGACGACATCTTTTAGATGGATCACGCCCATGGCGCGACGATTTTCGGCGACGACGAGGGGAGTACCGCCAGAGTTTGAAATTCGCTCGACCGCAGCGCGAACCTCCGGCGGCATGGCGCCGTTACCGTTGGTCTCGACGAGTCTCGCGATGGTGTCGGCCGCGCCCTTGCGAATCTCGCGCCCATCGAGATTGACTCCAGACACACGGGTTTGCGCGGTGAAAGGAATGAATTCCGCTTCGTGCGTGCCGAATTCCCTGCCGCGCAGCTTGTACTTTTCCTTGGCGAGAACAACGATCGACCGGCCTTCAGGGGTTTCATCGGCCAGCGAAGATAGTTGTGCTGCGTCGGCCATATCGGCTTCGGTCACTCCGGGGGCGGGCAGGAATTCGGTGGCCTGCCGGTTGCCGAATGTGATCGTGCCGGTCTTGTCGAGTAAGAGCGTATTTACGTCACCGGCTGCTTCAACCGCGCGTCCGGACATCGCAAGAACGTTATGCTGCACCAGTCGGTCCATTCCGGCAATGCCGATGGCAGAGAGGAGGCCGCCAATGGTAGTGGGGATGAGGCAGACCAGCAACGACACGAGAACGAAAACAGTTTGTGGCGATCCGGAATAAATGGCGAACGGCTGGAGCGTGACAACCGCCAGCAGGAAGATGATCGTCAAGCCGGCGAGAAGAATATTCAGCGCGATTTCGTTCGGAGTCTTCTGGCGTGCAGCTCCTTCGACGAGCGCAATCATCCGATCGAGGAAGGTCTCGCCAGGGTTCGAAGTGATCTTGACCTTGATGTGATCGCTCAAGACCCGCGTCCCTCCGGTGACGGCTGAACGATCGCCTCCCGCCTCTCGAATCACGGGGGCAGATTCTCCAGTGATAGCTGACTCGTCGACCGATGCTACTCCCTCGACAATCTCACCGTCGCCGGGAATCAATTCTCCGGCGGAAACGGAGACGAAGTCTCCGGACCGCAACTGGGCGCTAGGGATTTCATCAATTTTGCTGTTGGAGGAATACCGCTTCGCTACCGTTTCAGACCTTGCGCGTCGCAGGGTCTCCGCTTGCGCTTTGCCGCGTCCTTCCGCCATGGCTTCCGCAAAATTCGCGAAGAGCACCGTGAACCACAACCACAGCGTGATCTGCAGGTTGAAGCGGAAGGCTTCGTGTGGGTGCAGAATCAGAAGAGTGGTGGTAATGACACTGCCGATCTCGACCACCAACATGACGGGATTGCCCATCATATTTCGCGGGCTGAGTTTGAGGATCGAGCTCCACGCGGCACTGCGAACCAGGTTTACGTCCCAAATCGACTTGTGGTGGCTTGCCATATATTTTTCTAGAAAGTCTTCCCTGCGTACATGAGCAGGTGTTCAAGGATCGGTCCAAGGCTGAGCGCCGGGAAGAACGTGAGCGCGCCGAGAATCAGGATCACGCTAATCAGCAGAAAGCTGAACAGCGGCGTGGTGACCGGAAACGTACCCAGAGACGGCGGAACGTATTTTTTCCGCGCCAGATTGCCCGCGATAGCAAGCATCGGGATGATCATTAAGAAACGTCCAACCAGCGTGGTGATTCCGGTGGCTGCGTCATACCAGAGGGTGTTGACGGTTAGCCCGCCGAATGCCGATCCGTTGTTCCCTGCCGATGAAACGAATGCATAGAGAATCTGGCTCAGGCCGTGGGGTCCGGGATTGGTGATTCCGGCGGTTCCGAAGCCCTTCGCGACAGATATTCCTGTCAGCGTCAGGATGATCAGTGGAAAGACGAGCGACACTAGCATCGCCATCTTCACGTCAAAGGCTTCGATCTTCTTGCCGAGATATTCGGGGGTACGCCCAACCATAAGCCCGGCGATGAAAACGGCCAGCACGATATAAATCAGGATGCCGTACATGCCAGAACCCACGCCACCGAAGATGACTTCACTCAGCATGATGTTTACAAGCGGGACCAGGCCTCCGAGAGGCGTGAACGAATCGTGCCAGCCGTTGACCGCGCCACAGCTGGCATCGGTGGTCACGGTTGCGAACAAGGCGGAATTCGCGATGCCGAAACGTGTCTCCTTACCCTCCATGTTGCCGCCGGACTGCGCGATGCTTGCATGCTGGGCGACGGTCGCAGGATAGAGAGGATTTCCGCGCGCCTCCGCCCAGTACGCAACGGATACTCCCACCAGAAACAGGAGGGCCATCGCGGACCACACCGCCCATCCATGGCCGGGAGATCCCGTCATCTTGCCGAGTGTGTAGGTCAGTCCCGAACCAATGGCAAAAATACAGAACATTTCGAACAAGTTCGTGAACGGATTCGGATTCTCGAATGGATGAGCGCTGTTTGCATTGAAGAAGCCGCCGCCATTTGTTCCCCACTCCTTGATGATTTCCTGAGAGGCAACTGGCCCTTGCGCGATGGTCTGGGTGTCAACGATGTCCATCACAGGTTTGCCCGACGTGTCCATCACGGGCGTGCCATCCGTGCCAACACGCTGCACCATCCGCGGCTCAACGAGCTTCACCGACTCGTACGGCTTCAGGTTCTGGACTACGCCTTGGGATACGAGGAACAGCGCGCCAACGACACAAAACGGCAGTAGTACCCAAAGGCAGCAGCGAACCAAGTCCACCCAGAAATTGCCGAGCGTCTGCATCTGCCGCCGCGCGATACCCCGGATGAAGGCAATCGCCAGAACAATGCCCGTTGCAGCGGAAATGAAGTTATGCAACGCGAGCCCGGCCATCTGCGTGAAGTAGCTCATGGTCGTCTCGCCCGAATACGCCTGCCAGTTGGTGTTGGTTGTGAAAGAGGCGGCAGTGTTGAACGCGAGATGCTCGGGCGAAACCCCGGACAGATGCTGCGGATTCCAGGGCAGAACAGCCTGAATGCGCTGGATCAGGTAGAGCAGCAGCATAGAGACCGCGCTGAAGAGCAGCATCGAGATTGCGTATTCCGTCCAGCGCATCTCGTGCTTGTCGTCAACATCCGTCACGCGGTAAATGATTTTTTCCACGGGACGCAGAACCGGGTCGAGAAACGTTCTCTCGCCGGCGAAGACCCGCGTCATGAAAACACCGAGCGGTTTCGTAACAGCAAAAATCAGGGCCAGAAAAACGAAGATCTGCAGCCATCCATTGATGGTCATGGTCAGAATTTCTCCGGACGTAGAAGCGCATAGAACAGATAAATCATGGTCACGGCGCTGATGATGAGAATGACGAGTGATTGCGCGTCCATAGATCTCCTATCTCAAGCGATCGCAGAAATGCACGTAGGCGATGGCTAGGGCGAAGAAGGCAGCGGTGACGGCAACCCAAAGAATGTCTTGCATCAGATTCCTCCTGCAGTTCTTGTTGCTGGCGTTACCAGGATCCTTCTTTTCCGCCCCACCACCAGACCAATCCGACCGTCGCGGTATTCTGCTGTTTCTTAAGCAAGCCTTGCCGGTCGGACAGGAATGATGGCTGGTTCGAGAAGTCACGGCGCCACTCGTAACGCATCAAAAAGTTGTCGGCAAGCTTGTAGTCCAAAGTTGCGGTGTTCTCCTTCAAGGCCTGCGTGAGCCCGCTGAACAATCCGCCGCGATCGGACATATATTCCGCGCGGGTCGCGACAGTTACCTTAGGGGAGAGCTGATACTGAACGTAGGCGGCGCCACCGTCGACGCGCGAAGGAGCCGAAGATTCGCCGGGCGCGGCATTCTTCCACAAGCGCTCGATGAAGTAGTCGCCTTCGATCGCCAACGTCAACTTTGGCAAGGGTTGCCAGGTAAGGTAGCTGTCGAAGATGTTTGTTCTGCCGTTTGGCGCGGGTTTGACGGCAGAGAAGCAAAGGCCTGGCTGGACGGGAATCGGACCACAATTGGCAGATGCGGCGCGATCGGGATGCTCTTGGCCTAGGTAGTAGTTCATGGTCCAGACCACATCCATGGCGGGCTTGGCAACGAATCCGAAAAGTTCGTCTTTGAAACCATTGGTCGCTTCGACCTGGTTGGTTCCGTTGACGACCCAGTAGTTGAGACTGAAGCGCTCGGTCAGAGGAATCGACGCGCGCACACCCATGTGATAAAAAGGCAGGAAATTGAACCAGAAAGCCCGTGAATAGTTGATTTGATCCTTGGTGTAGTTGCCTTCGATGCCGAGCGAACTTCCCCACTTTCCGAAGTCGATCGTTACGCCCTTACCGACGGGAGCGACGTAGGTGCCGTAGGCCTGAAAGACGTTACGATAAATATCGGGCCGGGGCTCGTTTGAGGGATTTCCTTGTAGCGTGTCCGTGGCTTGCCCGAACTGGAGGTCGAGGCGCGCTCCCCATCGGCGTCCGGCACTGAGATCCGGAGCATGTTCGAGGATGACGTCGGCCTGATTCAAGCTGAACTCATTGCTCAATACATCGTAGGCGCGAAGCAAGTTGACGCGCCCGACGGGCTGGTTGAAGTCGAAATCGTAGTAGGCATCGAGGCCGAGGCTGACCGTGGTACCGCGGAGGAATTCGAGAGCCTTCTGACCTTCCGCAGTGGCTGCGGAGGTCACGCTCTGCGATGACGGCTCTTGAGCGGGTACGGTGTTAGGAGTCTGTGAAGCCTCCACATCGCTGCCGTTGGCGATTGGCAGGGGCGCTGTGCCGTTCGTGGCCAGCTGCAGTTTGCTCACGATTTGTTTGAGCTCGGTCACTTCGGCTTCCAATTGCTGTACTCGGATCCTCAAATCGTCAGACGAGCTCGAGGAATCAGGCGACACGGTTTGAGAACTTTGCGCGAAGCACACCAGGGGGAAAGCCATCATGATGCTGATGAGGCCGGTTCTCATGTTGCGTCATGCCCTTCTCCCTCAGACCGTCGTTTGGGTGCTGCAGCAGGTACCGAGGGCGGGAAAGTCCGCGGCTTACCGCTTGCGCGCAGGTGCTTTTCAAAAGACTCTCCATCGCCATTCAACAATCCCGGCCGTAAAAATGGGATCAGGACTTCATAAAGAATTCGTAAAGATTACAAAACATGGAGCGTGGCGTTCAGCAGCCCCAGTCGGCTTCTCCGGGATTCGCGAAATACTTGCGGCCAGACTTCTGTTCCGGTTCCGCGGTGGCGAGTTCCAGAAGCGCCAAGCGAGCGGCGGCCACGAGCAGTTTGCGCTCTTCAGCGGGTGTGCGATCCCAGGAACACTTCGCCGATTCTTCGCGGCGCCCTGTACAGTCGTGGGCCAAAGCATCGCGGTAGTGATGAAAGATTCTGGCTAATTGTTCAGCGGAAACTTCCTGAATTGCTGACATGGGCTCTTGCTCCCTATCGGCGGCCTGTGTGTCACTGTTTCGTGCCGCCTGAAAGTGTTTGATTCCGGAGAACGTAAGGATTGGATAAAGAGTCCGTAGAATCTTTGTAAGCTGAAGAAACGCGCAGGACGCTGACGAAGAGCGATTAACTACTCGCCGGGCTCAAAGCGGTAGCCGACCCAAGGTTCGGTGACGATGTATCGAGGAGAAGACGCGTCGGGCTCCAGTTTCTTACGCAACTGGCCGACAAAGACGCGGAGATATTCGACCTGCTCTGTGCTCTGGCCCCCCCAGATTGCGCCAAGGAGTGTTCGGTGATTTACAACTTTCCCGGGCCGGCGCGCCAGAAACACCAGAAGTTCGAATTCCTTTGGAGTCAGGCGTACTTCCGCGCCGCGGACCGTGATTCTGTGAGCTGCGGTGTCGATGCGGAAGTCTCCAACTTCGATCACGGCGTCCGCATCGTCCTCTGCGGGAACTCGGCGCAGGTTGGCGCGAACTCTAGCCAGGAGTTCGTTCATGCCGAACGGCTTGGTCACATAGTCGTCGGCCCCGGCGTCGAGAGCCTCGACTTTCTGTTGCTCCTTATCGCGAACGGAAAGTACGATGATCGGGACTTGGGAAATGGCGCGTACGTGGTGGCAGAGCTGGATCCCGTCGACGGTCGGCATCGAGAGATCGGTAATGATTAAGTGCGGCTGCCAATCTTTCATGATTTCCAGCGCCATCTCGCCCGTATTGGCGATGCGAATGTCGTATCCCTGCGCCGACAGGCTCGTGCGGAGGACTCGGGTAATTTGTGGTTCGTCGTCCACCACGAGAATGTGAGGACGGTCGACCATCAGCGAGCCTCCTGCGTGACGATGTGGACATCGACCGAGGGCGAATCTCGCAGGAATCGCTGAATCGCGGAGAGGTATAAATATCTCTGCCACCCGGTACGCGCAGAGCGCCCGAAAATAACCTGTGTAATGTGATGCTCGCGCACAAGCTGAGCGAGGCCATCTGCGATGCTGCCACCTGAGCTGCGTACGACTTTCGCCCCGAGATTTTCTGCGAAGCGAATATTCTCAGCCAACGTTTTCTGGTCTTCGGGTCGGGTGTCACGTCCTACGTCGATGTAGAAGACGTAGAAATCGCCTCCCATCGCCTGGGCCATGCGCGATCCACGAGCGATCAAATATTGTGCCGCGGGATTGGAACTCACACAAACTCCGATGCGCTCGCGCACGGTATGAGCCGGTTGCGTGCCGTCCTTCTCTAAGAACGCATCGAGGCTTCGGTCGACAACTCCGGTCACTTGCCGGAGAGCTAGTTCGCGAAGTGCGATAAGGTTGCCGGGCCGGAAAAAATGCGACAGGGCGCGCTGGGCCCGGTCGACAGGGTAGATATCGCCGCGTTCCATTCGCTTCTGAAGCGCTTGCGGCGTGAGGTCGGCTAACACAATTTCATCGACGCGCTGCATCACCCAGTCAGGAACTGTTTCTCGCACCTGCACTCCGGTGATTTGTTGGACCGTAGGGCCGACGCTCTCGACGTGCTGCACGTTCATGGTGGAAAGCACATCGATCTTCGCATCGAGGATCTCGATTACATCTTCGTAACGCTTGGAGTGCTTGCTGCCCTCGATGTTCGTATGAGCCAGTTCATCGATGACCACAACGGAGGGATGGCGAGCGACGATGGCATCGACATCCATCTCATCGAAAAGCGTTCCCTTGTACTCTAGTTTGCGGGGAGGAATGCGATCGAGTTTGCTCGCGAGTTCCGCAGTAGCCTTGCGGCCATGGCTCTCTACCACTCCCACGAGAACGTCTTCACCGCGACTGGCGCGACGGATTGCCTCGCTCAGCATGCTATAGGTCTTGCCGACGCCGGGAGCGTAGCCGAGGAAGAGCTTGAATATCCCGCGCGGCTTGTCGGGAGAAACTTCATTCAGCCAATCCTCGGGAGTCTTCTGCATCGGCGTTATTGTCGTTCGGAATCTACCGCAAGTCACCTCCATCGTACAATGCGGTTGTGAAACAGAGTGCATCTACGCAGGCTACGCGCTACGCAACGGTGATTGCAGCGATCGCGGTGATCTCTGCGATTAACTACCGCGTGCACGTGAACCATACGACCGTTGCGTTGATGTTTCTGGTCACGGTGCTGCTGACGTCAGCGTATTGGGGCCTGCGGTATGCCGTGGTCATGGCGATCGCGGCGACGGCGGCCTTCAATTTCTTTTTCCTGCCGCCGGTTGGAACCTTCACCATCGCAGACCCCCAGAATTGGATTGCGCTGTTCGCATTCCTGGTGACGGCGCTGGTCGCCAGCAATCTGGCGGAGCGCGCACGTCGCGAGGCGGAAGGGGCGAAACAACGTCGGCAAGAAGTGGAACGTCTGTACGGCCTGAGCCAGAGACTGCTCGCAGCCGAGAATGTGCTCGAGCTGCTGAACGCGCTACCGCAATATCTGCAGGAAACTTTCTCGGTGAGCAGTGCTGTGGCCATGGCCGCGGACCATCCGACGGTATACCGGTCGTCTCTCGACGCAAAATTCGAAGAGAGCGTGTTGCGCTCGACCTTGCTGCGCGGCGAACCGGTCACGCAGGGAGGCGTGTCTTACGTGCCGCTGCGCCTTGGCATGCGAACAGTCGGGGCGCTCGGCGTCACTGGAGATGAATTATCCCGGGAAACTCTGGACGCACTGGGAAGCCTGGCTGGCCTTGCGGTGGAACGTGTGCGCGCCCTTGAGGCTCTCAGCAAGAATCGGGCTGAACAGGAACACGAACGATTGAGAACCGCGCTGCTCGATTCCGTGACCCACGAATTCCGAACGCCACTCACCTCGATAAAAGCGAGCGTCACCACCTTGATGTCGGGCGCGACGTTGGACGAACAAGGAAGAGCGGAATTGTTGACCGTGATCGACGAGGAGACCGATCGATTGAACCGTCTTGTCGGAGAAGCGGCGGAGATGGCTCAACTGGATTCGGGAATGTTCAAGCTCGACTTGCAATCGCACTCGATTGCTGACGTGCTCGCGTCTGCAGTAAAAGATGCGGAGCCGTCACTCAAGAACCATCCCGTCGAAACAATTGTCGCTCCCGGAATACCATCAGTACGGATTGACGCTGATCGCATACGCGAAGTTTTGATGCATTTGCTCGAGAACGCGGGAAAGTATTCGCCTCCGGGGGCGCCGATCAAGGTTACAACTGCAGTGCAAGCAGAGGGATTGGTGATCAGTGTAGCCGATCGTGGTCCCGGTATCGACTCATTCGAGCAACCGTTAATTTTCGAGAAGTTTTATCGCGGGCAGAACCAGCGTTATTCAGCGCCGGGTACTGGGATGGGGTTAGCTATCGCAAAGGTCATCGTGGAGGCCCACGGCGGAACGATTGCGGTTGTGAGCCAGCTTGGGAGTGGATCGGTATTCTCGTTCACATTGCCCCTGGAGAGGCCGCGAAGTGCGTGAAGTCGAGTCTCGGGGAACGACACTCAGCCAACCACTGATCCTCTGTTTATTTGAAGTAGTACGCAGATTCGTCGGGACGAACGACTCGCGGAATCCACAGGGGGCGCCGCAAGTTGTTCGGTCCAGGCGCAGGACGGGTAAGTGCCTTCCATCTTTGGTAAACCGCGAATGAAAGATTCGTGTCGACAAAAATATCTCCGTAACGATCCTCGGCTCCGGCCTTTTCGACCTTCACCATCTGATGCCAACAATGCATTCCGCTAATCGGGTCGGGATGAACGGGGAACGTAATGTCCTGATGCACACCGGAGTCACTCCACCAAACGCGCTTGGTTTCGGGATCAGCACTATCGTAAGGCGAGACCGACTCCAACTGTCGCATCTTCCACTGGCCTTTACCGACTTCCTTCAGATCGACCCATGCGCTGGTCATGCGCTCGACCTGATCGTCTTTGTTGACGCGCCAGCGGCCAAGGTGATGGGAACAGGCGACGACACCGGGTGCCAAACCCTCGGTAACCCAAGCGTGCAGCACGAAGAAACCAATCTCGGTGTGAACCTTCATCAAGTCGCCGGTACGTACCTTGAGAGTTTTCGCGTCGACGGGATTTATCCAAAGAGGATTCTTGTGTGAAATCTCGTATAGATATTTGGCGTTCCCCGAACGCGAGTGGATCAGATTTGGCAGACGAAAAATTGGCAGCAACGTATAGATTTCGCCGTGGGCGTTTTCAGGCCATATCACGGTGGGTGCGTACTGAGGATCGAAATCCGGTGCTGGGTCCCCCACTGACGCCGCGTGAGCCGACCGATGAATGTGGCTGCGATAATACTCGGGCAGCGTAAATTCGGGCCATTTCCAGTCGGCCATGGTCTTGGAAAAAATCTCCAGCTTGCGGGATGGCGTGTTATAGCCGGCAACCGCTTTGTCGGCGATTATCACGCCGACCGGCTTGCCGTGTTTGGTGACCACGCCATTTGCCTCGACCTTCGAGCCCTCGAGTTCCGTCGCGGACAAGGCTTTCTCGTTTTGCTTGTAGACATCCCGCGTGACTTCATACGCTCCGTACTTGCGCATGTATTGGAGCGGTGTCAGGCCTTCCTTCTTTGCTTTTTCCGGCAGGCCGGGAACGGAGTTTTCGAACATCCAGCCGTAATACTCGTCAACGGTCAGCTTCTTTCCGGGCTGGTACGGAGATTCAAAATACTTGCGAATCCCCATCGATCCATCGGGATCGATCGCCCATGAAAGGCTGATCCAGAATTCATCTTCTTCCCAAACTTCGCCTGGATTGCTCTGGTAGGTGTATTCAAATTTCTCGCCGGCTCGTTCGCGTAGAACACGCTTGACGGGTTGGCGAAAACCGATCCACCGGCCGGCGTACGACTCCTGACTCATCAGGTCGTGGCGCTCGGAACTAAAACCCATCGGAAGAACGTAGTCGGCGAACCAAGCAGTTTCGCTCCAGGTTGGAGTTAAAGCTGCGTGCAGTCCCAATTTTTCTTCGTCACGCAGCATCTCGATCCAGGAGAAGCCATCGGGATAAGTCCAGACCGGATTGAATACTCGAGTGAAATAGGCTTCGATGCGACCGCGGCCTTCTTTCAGAAAGTGCGGCAACAGGAATGACATCTCATGCGTGCATAGCGGCCATTCTTTCGGGTACAGCAGCTCATTCCAACGTTTCTGAGGCGGAGGCGACGAAAATGGTTTGGGAACAAACTTATTCCAAGCGTTTAGATTGTGGCCGCCCTCGGTGCCGACCGATCCGGTGAGGACGTGCAGGAGCATAAGCGCTCGAGCCGGCTGCCACCCTCCGAGATTGCCCGAGGCACTGCCGCGCCAGAGATGCGACGCAAACTTGCTTCCGGCGGTGGCGATTTCGCGAGCGATCTTGACGATGACTTCCGCTCTAACTCCACTTTCTTTTTCCGCGAATTCCGGGGTGAATTGAGCGTAGTGCCTTTTTCAGCGCGTCGATTGTAGCGTTGAAACTCTGGCCTTTCGCTTTGAATCCATCGATCTCCAACTCTTCCCAGTTAGTCCAGGTCTTGACGAACGCGGCGTCGTAACGATTTTCTTCAAGGATCACCTTTGCCATCGCAAGCAGAACGGCCGCCTCGGTGCCAGGATATGTGGGCATCCAGTAGTCGGCCATGCTGGCCGTATTCGATAGACGCGGGTCCATGACGGCTAGTTTTGCGCCCGCCATCTTGCCGTCGATGATGCGCTGTGCGTGTGGATTGAAATAGTGCCCAGACTCGAGATGCGCAGAAAGAAGCAGAATAAAGCGCGCATTGGCATGGTCCGGCGATGGCCGATCGGCAAAGTGCCACAACAAATATCCAAGGCGCGCCGAGGATGAGCACACGTTGGTATGTGAGTTGTGTCCGTCGATGCCCCACGCCTGCAGCGTTCGCTCCATGATGAAATCGGCGCCGGGACGGCCGACGTGGTACATCACTTCTTCGCCACGACCTTCCTGAATTGCTTTGCGTATACGAGTGCCGAAAGTTTCAAGAACTTCATCCCAAGACGTGCGTGCCCATTTACCGCCTCCGCGCGGACCCACACGCTTCATCGGATATAGAACGCGATCGGGATCATGAATCTGATTGATGGTGGCAGGACCCTTGGCGCACAAACGTCCACGGCTTGCGGGATGCATCGGATTGCCTTCGAACTTTGCAACCTTGCCGGAGTCCTTGTCGACATAGGCCAGAAGTCCACAAGCGGACTCGCAGTTGAAGCAAACGGTGGGAACCAACTGGTAATGCTTTTCGACGCGACGCGGCCAGGCATCGGCATCGAGTTCGACCCAATCGTCCCACTTCTCAACCGGGGGACAGTAGGCGAGATGGCTGCCGTCGCGCTTGAAATCGGTCATTCCAGACCCTCCATAATTTTCAGCTGTTAGGTACGCTCTGCCCCGCCATGACGAAGCACCACTCGAAGGAGAGAAGTCCCAACAGGCTCAAAACGGAAGCGATCGGCACGAACAGGGCGTTCAGAGGCACAGCGAGTAGCGACAGTGGCAGAATTCCACCGAGCAGAATCGATCCTGCCCAGAACCAGCTTTTGAATGGGCCGTGAGTAATCAGGCGAGCCGCGTAAGCGGAATTGTCGGTTGAATGCGGCATCATGAACTCCGCGGCGACTATCAGGAGATGAAGCGGCACGGTGACCAAGCAGCGAGATTCGCGCAACCGACGAGAGTCTCTGCTGTGCCGCCCCCGACACCCGGCAATAAAGCAAAACTGCGCCTCCACACATCAGAGCTTGCACGATCAGGTGGACTGGAAGCAGCGGCGTCTGCCATAGATCACGGCCTTCACACTGCCCGAACAAGAATGCCGTATAGACCGCTGCTAAAAATCCGAGCACGACCGTTGGCCACAGGAGCGCGCTCGCGACGACGGGCACATTCAAAACGGATGCGATCCAAAACAAGGCCTGCAAGCCCGCTGTAAGCGATGAGGATGAAGGCACCGCGAGCCAACCATGATTTGGTCTGCGGACCGGAAAACGACACGCAGGAAGCGTTCTTTGTGTTCCAGATCCCAGACGAGAAGCACAGTCGTAAGCGCGGTGAAAACAAGGGCAACTGTAGCAAGTACGATATCGCGCACGCGATCTGCTCCCATACGACCAAATAGCATTGCGAAGGCGGGGATGGTGAGAGCTCCTGAGCCGATGGCCTTGGTCCAACAATAGGCTGGGAACCTGCCATCCCCAAGGACGCGCGTGCGAGACGTCATACGCGGCAAGCGCATTCTTCTGCAACAGCGGGCTGTCGGGGGGATAAAGCGCCCCTCCGCCGTGGATGGTTTCGTTTCGCTGGGACCACATGTACATGGGCTCGTGACGGGCCGCCGTGGGAACGATGGCACTCTCGTCGCCATCGATGTAGTACAGCTTGGGCCGAGTTCCCTGTTCCGGCTTGCGCACACGAACCGGTTCGCGGGCGAGCAATTGCGCGATCTCTCCGTCGCAAGCGTCAAGATCTCCGGCAATGATGGCGTGCTCGGGGCATACGACCACACAGGAAGGCTCGAGCCCGACTTCGGTGCGATGAGCGCAGAAGTGGCATTTGGCCGCGGTACCGTTGTCAGGATCGATGTAAATGGAATCGTAGGGGCAGGCCTGCATGCACGCTTTGCAGCCTATACAGCGTTCCGCGCTGAAATCGACGATGCCGTCTTTGCGCTGATACATCGCTGTCACGGGGCAGATCGTGACGCAGGGTGGGTTTTCGCAATGATTGCAGCGCGTGACTTGAAAAACGCGGCGGGTGTTGGGAAAGGTTCCCTTCTCGACGTACTTAACCCAGGTGCGATTGACCGTTAGCGGAACGTGATTTTCCGTCTTGCACGCCACAGTGCAGGCGTGGCAGCCAATGCACTTGCGGTTGTCAATGATGAATCCGTATCGCATTCCCGAAGGCACTTCCCAACAAAATCGTCGAACAGCTGTGCAGCGTGAATATTGTATCCGACGCGGGTTTCGCCGTTAGTGACGGCTTTGAGACCGGAGTCCAGATGTGAACTTTTGGCGGGCCTCATGTATAGCACTTCGAATGCGCTATTTGAGGGCTACGCTACAATTCAGGGTGCAATTGGCAAAGCAGTGGAGTGTTAGTCGTGCTTTCCCCGGTAGCAAGTAATATCCGCGTGAATCGACCTTATGGCCACTGAGACAAAGAATACGGTGTCGGCCCCGTCCGACGACAACAAGGCGTTTTACAACCGCTTTCTCCTGATCGTGGCGGGACTGGGAGGGCTCCTGTATGGCGTGGACGTCGGCATCATCGCGGGAGCGCTGCCCTATCTCGAGGCGACCTCGGGTTTCACCGGCGGTCAACTTTCCATCGTCGTGGCCGCGGTGTTGCTCGGAAGCGTGATCTCCACTTTGTTCGCTGGCTTGTTGGCGGACTGGATGGGCCGCAGATCGCTGATGGCGTTGAGCGGCGTCATGTTTGTCGTGAGCATCCCGATGATTGCACTTTCTCACGGCTACGGACCGCTGGTGTTTGGCCGGCTGTTGCAAGGAGTCAGCGCCGGGCTGATCGGCGTCGTAGTCCCGTTGTACTTGGCCGAGTGCCTGACCGCTTCGAACCGAGGCAAAGGCACAGGAATCTTTCAGTGGTTGCTGACACTGGGCATTGTTACAGCGGCCCTGGTGGGAGCCTATTTTAGCTATCGCGTGGACGAAGTGGCGAAACTTGGCGATCTCGCCAAGCTGCTCGCTTTCAAAGACACGGCCTGGCGAGGGATCTTTTGGGTCTCATTGCCCCCAGGAATTCTCTTCGTGATTGGCAGCTTCATGGTCGCGGAGTCGCCACGCTGGCTCCTGCAAGGCGGAAAGAAAGAGGCCGCCTACGATGCCCTGCTTCGATCACGGACGAAGACACAGGCAGACCTGGAACTGAAAGAGATGGAAGAGGTCAGCCGGGCCGAAATCGCGAAAACGTCGAATGGCAGCGGAACGAAAGAGTCGCTGCTGCGCCGCAAATACATCATTCCGTTTGTGCTGGCCTGCATCATCCTGGCTTGCAACCAAGCGACTGGCATTAATTCCATCATCGCCTACAACACCAACATCCTCTTGCAAAGCGGGCTGTCTGACGTCGCCGCGCACTGGGGCTACGTCGTTTTCACGATCATCAACTTCCTGGTCACGTTCGGCGGCGTGGTGCTGGTGGATCGCAAGGGGCGCAAATTTCTGCTTGGGATTGGCACAGCAGGAATTATCGTCTCTCTGGTCTGCACCGGGATTCTCTTCTTGAGCACCGAGAAGCTCCGGGTGGACTCGCGGGATGCGGTGCAGGCGATGGCCGCGCAAGATCAGACGTTGCACCTCACGTTCAATCAGGAACTCGCCTCACGATTGCTGAAAGCTAGCGCGAACAATGAAAGCACGGGCGCTCCGACGTCGCTGGTCGTGATCTATTCATATGGGGACTTTCGGGCGGCGAGCCCGGTGGTTCGATCCGATGACCCAGGAGCCAAACCAATCGAGATCGGGCGAGCAAGCGTGCTTCCCGCGAACAAAGTTGTGGCGTTTTTCTCGAATCCGTTTGGAGACCTCGAAGCCGCTAGAATGGCACCACTGCATATCGACAATGCTTTGATTACTCCGGTACCGACCGAACGAAATGGATGGATTGTCGCGATCACCCTTTTCGTCTTCATGGCCTTTTATGCGGTCGGACCTGGGGTTTGCGTCTGGCTCGCGCTGTCGGAATTGATGCCAACCCGCATCCGCTCCAACGGGATGAGCATCGCGTTGGTTCTGAACCAGGCGGTCTCAACCACAATCGCCGCGGTTTTTCTGCCAACGGTTGGCAAGTACGGATACTCGACCATGTTCTTCGGCTTCGCTGCCTGCACGGTTATTTATTTCGTGACCGCGACCTGGTTCCTGCCGGAAACGAAAGGCAAGACGCTTGAGGAGATTGAAGCGCATTTCGAAGGCGCGGAGGCGTAAGACTCCCGCTGATTCAGAGAAAGGAAACATAAAGCGTTCCGCAATGATGACTGCCGATAAGAAAAACCAAAGACGCTGCGAACAACAACCATTCGCACGCCATGCGGAGGGAGATTTACGAACAGCCTGCGGCCATTGCGAAGACCGTTCGAGAAACATTTGAAAGACGACATGATCTTTCCGGGTGAGTTGAACCCGGTGGAGAGCGCGCTGCGAACGTTTGAAAAGCTGATCATTGCCGCCAGCGGCTCAAGTCGCCATGCGGGACTCGCGGGCGAGATCATGATCGAGGATCTGTCAGGCGTAGCAGTGGACGTGGAGTATGCCAGCGAGTATTGCTACCGCTCCACCCACGCAGCCGTGGATCCGATTGTGATGGTGATTACGCAATCGGGAGAGACGGCCGATACGTTGGCAGCACAGCGCGAAGCTCTTACTCGCGGCGTGAAAACGATTGCGATCTCGAACATGCCCGATACGACCATCGTCCGAGAAGCAGGCGCGGCACTGATCACCGGAGCGGGGCCGGAAGTCTC
This sequence comes from uncultured Acidobacteriota bacterium, assembly GCA_963771765.1. Lineage (GTDB taxonomy): Bacteria > Acidobacteriota > Terriglobia > Terriglobales > Acidobacteriaceae > Sulfotelmatobacter. The sequence continues at coordinate 99,317 of CAVYUY010000029.1, read as the reverse complement.
AATCCCTGCTACGAAAAGCTTCACTACGCAGGTCACGATTTTGTATCTGATGGCGCTGTTTCTAGCCCGCAAACGTGGACGCATGACGTCCGAGGTCACGCGATCATACCTGCAAAGGCTGATGCGCTTGCCGGATGCAATCGAGAAGAATCTCGCGATTTGGGATCAACCTTGCAGAAGAATTCGGCGGAGTGCATTTCAAAGCAGAAAAGTTTTTATACCTCGGCCGTGGTGTCCACTACGCCATCGCGCGCGAAGGCGCTCTGAAGCTGAAAGAGATCTCATACGCACATGCAGAGGGTTATCCGGCAGGCGAATTGAAACACGGCCCGAACGCCCTCGTCGACGACAAGCTTCCGGTGGTCGTGCTGGCGACCTGCGATCGCAGCGATCCGGACTCCGTCTTGCGCTACCGGCGGACTCTCGAGGTCATGAAGGAAGTGAGATCGCGCAAGGGACCTCTCGTATCCGTTGCCACCGAAGGCGACAAAGAAGTCGGTGCGATCGCAGACCACATCTTTTACGTTCCGGAGGCTCCCGAACTGCTTTTGCCGATCGTCGAAGTGATTCCACTTCAGCTGTTCGCCTACCACATCGCGGTCAACAAGGGATATGACGTCGATCATCCTCGCAACCTGGTGAAGGCCGTCGTCACCGAGTAGATACCTCGGCAGGGTTTACCGTGTGCCGAACGGTGCGGCAGTTTTCCGTCAACTGTTACAATTTCCATTCGGCCAGAGGCACAGATTTCGCTAGTCTTCCGCCGTCTCGCATCAATGCGCAACGGAATGACAGATCGACTTGTGTCCGCTGACCGCGCTCTGAATCATCATGAAATGTCCTTTCTGCGGTTTTGCGAATGACAAGGTTGTCGATTCGCGCGAGAGTAAAGAAGCCGACTCCATCCGGCGGCGGCGCGAGTGCTTGAAGTGCGAAAAGCGCTTCACGACCTACGAGCGAATCGACGAAATTCCCTATATGGTCGTAAAGAAGGACGGGCGGCGGGAGAAGTTTGATCGCCAAAAAGTACTCAATGGACTGCTGAGAGCGTGCGAGAAGCGTCCAGTGCCGATCAGTAAACTGGAGCAGATTGTCAACGAGGCAGAGACATTTGTTCTGGAGTCGCCCGAGCGGGAACGAAAGACCAGCGAACTCGGCGAGCTGATCATGAATCGGCTGCGACGATACGACAAAGTCGCTTACGTGCGATTCGCTTCGGTCTACCTTGATTTTAAGGACGTTAAAGAGTTCATGAATGAGTTGAAGGATCTGGTGAAGACGAAAGTGCCCTAGTCGCTTCGGTAGCGCGTAGGTCGTTCGCTCGCCAAGGATCACAACTCATGTCGGACTGACGGCAAATAGTCCACGATTTCCTAGGAAACAATTTATGACGCACAAAGTAACTCTGATTCCGGGCGACGGCATTGGCCCGGAGGTGACGAAGGCAACGGTTCGCATTCTGGAAGCGACGGGCGTCAAGTTTGAATGGGAAACCTTTGCGGTCGGCGCGGAAGCCTATGAAAAATCGGGCCAGTACATCCCCAAGGAATTGACGGAGTCGCTTGAGCGCACCCACGTCGGGTTGAAGGGTCCAGTAACGACTCCGGTGGGCGGAGGCTTCCCCAGCATCAATGTCGCGCTCCGCAAGAAATTCGAGCTGTTCGCGAACTTCCGTCCGATTCGAAATCTGCCTCACATCCCTACGCGATATCCAGACGTCGATCTGATCATTGTTCGTGAGAACACGGAAGGACTGTATTCCGGGTTGGAACATGAAGTCGTACCCGGAGTGGTCGAAAGCCTGAAGGTGATCACCGAGAAAGCGTCAACTCGGATTTCGAAATTTGCCTTTGAGTATGCGAGAAAGAACGGGCGGAAAAAGATTCATGCCATCCATAAAGCCAACATCATGAAGTTGTCGGATGGCCTTTTCCTGCGCTGCTCGCGAAATGTGGCGAAGGACTATCCCGAGATCACCTACGCGGAGCACATCGTCGACAATACTTGCATGCAACTCGTAATGAATCCATACCAGTACGACATGCTGGTGATGGAAAACCTTTACGGCGATATCTTGTCGGATCTTTGCGCGGCGTTCGTCGGAGGATTGGGCTTCGTTCCGAGCGCAAATCTCGGCGAAGATTGCGCGATTTTCGAGGCGGTACACGGGTCCGCGCCTGACATTGCAGGAAAGAATCTGGCAAATCCAACTGCGCTGCTTCGTTCGGCTCTGCTGATGGTACGGCATCTCGGGGAGCAGGATGCGTCGACGCAGATTCGTAACGCGCTCGAGCGTGTCTATCGCCACAAGGAAAAGCTCACGCGCGATATCGGCGGCCAGGCGGGAACCTCAGAATTTGCCGATGCCGTGATCGAGGAAATGGAAAAAGGAAAAACAGCACACGAAGCGAAAGCCTAGCAGAAGCGCACTACGAGTCGGATTGCGTCCGCGACGGCACAATAAATCCACTGGGATTCGCCACTAGTTCGCGTCCCACTTCTTTCAAGAAGTTTCGAGCTTTCTCATCCCCTACATCTCTGGCTCGAACCGCGAGCAGGAAGCTCAACACAAACGATGTTGTGATATTAAGAACGCCTACCAGTAGCACTCCGAGCAACGACAGAATGACATCATGCCGGTTTAGGCCCCCGTAGAAGAGCAGGCCGTCGAGGGCATAACCCAAGCTGGCAGCCGACAAGGTCACGTGCCGTACCTCGAGAGGAATTCCAAAAAGAGCAACGAGAATCGGCACAGTGCCCAAGAGAAATCCCAAGACGATGTATCCCGCAGATCCGGGCGCCTGATGCTTTACCCAGTCCGAGAGGCGTGTTGCACGCTTCAATCCGAAGCGTTGCCGAACGCGAAGACTGTTGGATATCGCGACGTCGAGCTTGCTTGCTGCAACATAATTCGCCGTCCAACCGGTCGCCAATGAGGACAACCAAAGCAGGACTCCAGTGACGATCGCGAAAGCAATTGTCCCAGACTGGTGCGGAATCAGCATATGGGCGCCGTGCTCGGATTCCGCCTGAGTAAGGAACGGGTGGTGCAGGACCGCGATCCATAGCCGGTCGACAGCCATCGAAGCGGGAATTGCGCCGATCAAGTTGGCGATCGTCACGATGGTTTGCGTCTGAGAAATCGCGCGAAGGCGCGCCATGTGATCCTTCGCCGGATCCTCCATGGCATCGACGAGGGCGGCGGCAGTGGCGGCAGGCATTTTCGAAGCGAGAAGAAATCCGCCGGCCTGCATCATGAGGAAACTGGCCGCGTAGTTCAGCGAATGCCCGAGCGCCACAAGGAACGGCGCCTGGATATTCGCAGATATGCTGTATTTCACCAGAGCCGTGAAGCAAGTGATGACACCAGCCATGATCGCGCCAGCACCCATCCGTCGCCAATGTTTTGCGTTTTGGGCGATGTAATGGACGCCAACGCGGCCCGTTTTTTCGACCAGGCTGCGTGCCATGCGGCGGAAGGTCGTGCTGACTACTCTCAGAATCCGGCGCTGCGATGCGAAGCCCAAGACGACCGTTACGGCGAATCGGCGGGCATCAGCGCCCGGCCGGCGAAGAGAAAGAACCTGGTCGATCCTCCAAAGGAAAGATCGCAACAAGCGGAGCCGAAAAATCTGTCCGGCGGAAGTTCCCTCTTTTTCGAGCCTCTTGCTGATCTCCCTAAGTTGCACCACGCATGCGTCCCGTTGTTTCTCCCATCGAGGAAATTCTTCAGGATGCAGGACCACCGACTCCACCAGTGACGGCAAGTGAAAGAAGCTGGACTTTGTGATGTCGTCATCACTGGTCAGAAGGAGCATGTCGCGCGAAAGAGCGATGTTGGCGGCCCGCAAGGCGAGCACTTTGCAGGACGCAAGCATCGAAGAAGTCGAGAGGCTGAAGATACCGGACCACCAGGTGACCAATTCGGCGGGGAGCGACGCGAGCCATCCAGCGTCACGCTCTTTCAGGCCCAGTGAATCAAGAAGAATGTAGAGATCGCCGCGGACTTCATCTTCAGGCAAGAGCCGCTTGGCGGCCCGAACGAAGAGTTCGCGCAGAAGGAAGGTTTCATCCGGAAGACCAGCTTCAGAGATGACGCGGACATAGGAATGATGAGACCAGAAATCCCGAAAGGCCGCCCGAATCTCATCGCGGTGCGGGTGCGCGTCGATCCGGGCGGTCAGCTTAGTCAGGCGCTCGGTTCTTTGCGTCACGGGAACATCAATAATTTCCCGCAACATTCCGTAGACCCAAGTAGCGCGTTCGCGGGAAGAGGCGAAATCGAATTTCAAGAGGTCCTCGGGCGGCGAGGATATGGGTGCAACGGAATTCATCGGTCACGGCCTCTTGAAAACGTGTTGTGGTACAGTCCGGCGCACTTATCTGGCCGCTTAAGCGGGAGATCCTTCGCTAGGCTTACAAAACGGCTACGCTCACGATGATAAAGCCGGGTAAAGGCCGAACCGGACCTCTACTTGAAAAGCTTAAGAGTACGCGAAAGTCGGGATGTTTTCTGTAGGGAAACTTCAAATTTGTTACAGAATCGTGTAAATGGAGAGCCGAGGGAAGCATTTGGGCGATTATTTGCGTTTGAGCGCTTCAAGCTCGTCCAGAGTGCGAGGCCAGTCGGAACCCAGGAGTCGTGACATGCTGCGATCCGCAAGAACCTTGCCACCGGTTTGGCAGCGGGCGCAGTAATTCGTTTCCTTGTCGGCATACCGGATGCGCAAAATCTTGTCGCCACAGCGAGGACATGGCAGACCGTAGCGGCCATGGGTCGCCATTTCTTTGCGGAAGGCTGTCACTTTTTCCGGAAAATCCTTCGCCGCCTCTGCTCCGAGGCGCGAAATCCATAATTGGAGCGTTTGCCGGGTGGCGTCGAACAATCGTTGCCATTCGGCCGGCGCGAGCTTGCTGGTCAAGGTGATCGGCGACAGCTGCGCAGCGTGAAGTATCTCGTCGGAATACGCGTTTCCGATTCCGCTGAGGAGCCGTGGGTCGGTTAATGCTCTCTTCAGCGTGTGGTTTTCAGCGGTCAGAACTGACCGAAAAATATCGAGATCGGAGCTGAATACATCGATGCCGCCGGCATCGAAAGAACTTAGATTTTCCTCTCCGCTGACCAAATGGAGCGATGCCCGATGTTTGCTGCCGGCTTCGGTCAGGAGAAGCGAACCATCCGGAAAGTCGAAGGCGGCGAGATTCTGGCGGCCTCCGAGCTTGACACCCGCCTTTCGCCAGTGAAGACGTCCGGCAATCATCAGGTGCAACACGATCCAAAGATTGCCTTCGAGCCCAATAGCGATTCGCTTGCCAATCCGTCGGAGCTGCTTAACGGTTCGCCCCTCGACATCCGAGAGCGATGGTTGAACTGTACGGAGCAAGAATGGGCTGCCGAGACGAACACGCTGCAACGGCTGATTGACGATGCGTGATTCGAGAGCGCTCAAATACGCCGCGATGTCAGGCAACTCAGGCACAGTAACAGATTGCCTTGTGGCGCATGAATTTTGCAATGCGGGTGCACATCTCGGAGACTCAGTGAAAGATTTGACAACAGCAACCATTGACTCGCGTGCTCCGTTCGGAGTACATTGCCTTCCGTTCTGGGGTTCTGGGGAATGACGCGCACAAATCGGCGTGTTGGGATAGTTCTATTTCAGCTCGGTGGACCCGACAAGCTGGAAGCGATCGAACCTTTTCTATATAACCTTTTCTGCGACCCCGACATTATTGACTTCCCTTTCGCCCGCATCGGCCGCAAACCTCTTGCAAAACTCATTTCGACGACTCGCGCACGGAAGGTACAGCATCACTACGCGAGCATCGGCGGCCGATCCCCGATCGGACCAAATACCGACCTCCAGGCTCGATCGTTGGAGCGCGCACTGAGACATCAGGGGATGGACGCACATTGCTTCGTGGCCATGCGTTATTGGCACCCGTTTACCAGCGAAGCGATTGCCCAGCTGCGGGCCGCGGAATGCGATGATGTTGTGCTTTTACCGCTGTATCCGCAGTATTCATCCACGACGACAGGATCGAGCGTCAACGAATGGCGGCGTCTCTTCAAAGACGAAATGCCGACCTATTGCGTCGAAACTTTCTATCGTAATACGATGTATCTGGACGCGTTGACCGACAGGGTAAACGAGGCTTTGGCGCGCTTTCCCCGCTCTGGCACGCCCGAGATTGTTTTCAGCGCGCACAGTCTCCCCGTATCGGTGATCGAGAAAGGCGATCCGTATCAAAAGCAGATTGAGGAAACCGTCCAGTTGCTGATGGAACGCGGGGGATGGAGCAACCGCACCGGCTTTGCTACCAGAGTAAAGTAGGAGCCAGTAAGTGGCTGCAGCCGTCGCTGCATCAAACCCTTCGGCAGCTTTCAGCAGAATGCGTTCGTGAAGTGTGCGTGGTTCCGATCGCCTTTGTTTCGGACCACGTGGAAACTCTGGGGGAAATTGATCACGAAGCGCGGCACGAAGCCGCAGATTTGGGTATCACGCAATTTGAGATGAGCGCGGGGCTGAACGACTCGCCAAAGTTCATTCAGGCTCTGGCGCAGATGGTGTCGGAAATTTTGGAGCAGGAAGTGTGCAGCGCCCATTCCGATTCGCAGTCTTGGGAGGAAGTTGGCGTCGCCGGAGTACGCGGCGGCTGCCGGATTAGATTAGGGCCACGTCCAAGTGAAATAGGAGGAGATTCATGGCGGAGTTGGAGACCGGCAAGGTCAATCCGAATCCGGAGCCGGAAAAACCCGCGGCGAAGCCCGCGGCCGATGCCACTAAATATGTGGGCACGCCGGCAGTCGGCACCTCGAAAGCGGCCGCGGCAGGCGGCGTCGCCGGAACTGCTCCCTTCACCGAGATTGATCGCCACCGCCGGCGTTTTGTGTGGACGATGGTGACCGGATTTCTCGCCGCTTGGTTCCTCGCATTTTTCAGATTCTTTCTTCCTCGAACTCTCTTCGAACCAAATTCCGTATTCAAGATCGGTTACCCGTCTGAGTTCGCGCTCGGTGTCGACACCAAATTTCAGCAGAAATATCGCATTTGGGTCGATCGCACGCCTGACCGGCTTTTCATCATTTACGCGCGCTGCACGCACTTGGGGTGCACACCAGACTGGAAGCCGAGCGAGAACAAGTTCAAGTGTCCATGTCATGGCAGCGGATATGACAGCGAGGGCATTAACTTTGAGGGACCGGCACCGCGTCCGATGGATCGCGCGCATCTCGAACTCGCGCCAGATGGCCAGATCCTGGTAGACACCTCGAAGCTTTATTCATGGCCGAAGGGACAGCCAAGCAAGTTCAACGATCCGGGAGCGTTTTTGACTGGCGTATAGCGTAACCACAGCAGGTTCCTCGCCGGGCAACCGGTTCGGAATGAAAACAAGGAAAAGGCTCTGAATCATGGCTGACGAAAACATTCCGAACGGAACCAACGGGAAGAACGGCAAGGTCGGGCTGGTCGATCGTGTCAAAGAGGACATCCAGTCCCTTAAGACCGACATCCCCGCCAAGGCGAAGGAACAGATCGAAGGGCTAAAGGATCCGACAAAGACCCAGGTCTACACGTCGATTTTCCGCCACAAGCACGACGACACGCCCCGCAATCGTGCTCTCGGCGTGTTATCAAACGTGTTCCTTCATCTGCACCCCGCAAAGATCAATCGCGACGCCGTGCGTTACAGCTATACATGGGGTATGGGAGGGATTACGTTTTATCTGTTCATCATCCTGACCTACACCGGCGTGTTGCTGATGTTCTATTACCACCCTTCGAAGGTGCAGGCCTTCCGCGATGTGCTCTACCTCGAGCATGACGTCCCCTTCGGAAAAATACTTAGAAACATGCACCGATGGGCCGCCCACTTGATGGTGATCGGGGTGTGGCTGCATATGTTCCGCGTGTTTCTCACTGGCTCTTACAAGAAGCCGCGAGAGTTCAACTGGAACATTGGTGTATTGCTACTGGTTTTCACTCTTCTTCTGTCGTTCACCGGATATTTGCTTCCAGACGACCAACTCGGCTTTTGGGCCGTCACGGTCGGCACCAATATGGCTCGCGCAACCCCGCTGCTGGGACACGAAGGACCGTTCGGTTCGATGCTCGGCATGACTCCATATAACGACGTTCGGTTCGGGTTGCTGGGCGGGTCGATCGTGGATGCGAACGCTTTGCTTCGCTCATACATCTGGCACTGCATCGGAATTCCGATTGTCGCTTCGGTGTTGATGATCGTGCACTTCTGGCGAGTGCGTAAAGACGGAGGCATTTCGGGTCCGGCGCCGGTGATGCTCGAAGCTGAGGCGGACAAGCCCCGAAGAGGGCCGAAGGCGGCGGGCGAGTAATCCAAGGTGGATCGATAATGCTGGCGAGAGGCAGTTCTCGCTCTGCTCGGAATGACAAGGATTTAAGAGACGGGACGCAAACCTTATGGATTGGCGACAACTTTGGGAGATCTGCTCGGCACCGGATAACGTGCCGATCGTCGGCTTGATTCCACTGCTTTGCTTCTACATCTATTTAGCGTGGAAGCAAGCGCATGCCAACGATCAACTGATCGCGGAGCTTGAGGCCGATCCGGCGATGGCGAAGACGCATCATCGGAAAACGTGGCCGTTCAAGCAGGGTTGGGCCAAAGAAGTCCATGTGTGGCCGTTTCTGCTACGCATCGAGTTCCTGGCGGCGATTATCGTGACTATCATTTTGATGGTTTGGTCGATCACATTGAATGCGCCGCTGGAAGAACCGGCCAATCCCAACCTGACTATGAATCCTGCGAAGGCTCCGTGGTACTTCCTCGGACTGCAGGAGATGCTCGTCTATTTTGACCCGTGGATTGCGGGCGTCGTCATGCCGACCATGATCATCATCGGCTTGATGGTGATTCCCTACATCGATACCAATCCGCTAGGGAGCGGCTACTACACCTGGAAGCAGCGCAAGTTTTCGATTGGCACATTCTTATTCGGCTTCATCATCCTTTGGGTGGCAATGATCATCATCGGCACGTTCATCCGCGGCCCTGGATGGCAGTGGTTCTGGCCGGGGCAGACGTGGGACCACAACCGATTGATCTATGAGGTGAACCGCGACCTCCCAGATCTGTTTGGCATTACGTCCAATCTTGGCAAAGGAATTTTCGGCGGGATTGTCGTCGGCGGATTTTATTTGCTGGGCGGGGGACTGGTGTATTCCCTGTTCCGCCGTCGCATGGGTAAAGATTTTCAGCGCATGAGCTTGTTGCAATTTTCTCTGATGAATTTCCTGTTGCTTTCGATGGTCGCTTTGCCTCTGAAGATGGCATTGCGGCTTCTGTGGCACATCAAGTACGTGTGGATTACGCCTTGGTTCAACGTGTGAAGAGCGTCGCCGGTTAGCGGACTTCGTGAAGTGGCGTGACGAGCAAGTTCGTTGCGGAGTTGTAGCCAATGACGATCGACCAACGACTAACGACCGATTTCGGAGGAAGTGGTGCCTGATAAACCCGTCCCCGAGCAAGATCCGATTACCGGGAAATCGTACGCGGCGCATTACCTGATCGCGACGATCCTTCTGATTGCCACGCTGTTCTGGGCTTTGTGGGATGAAGCCTGGGGTCAGCGCCCGTGGAAGGCATTTCAGGATCAATATCAAGGATCGCTACGTCGCATTCCTCAACACTGCGCGTTCGAAATCGGCCACGTCTCAAAAAGATGTAGAACAGGACCCGGACTACGCCAAGCTGAAAGATGCTTATCAACAGGCCTATGAAAGTTCGAAATCGCAAGCAGAAGAAGCTCGCAAGAAATTGGATGATGCCAGTGCCCGGCTGCTAGCCGTGCAGAGCGTATTCACTGACCGGCGGGCGTATGTCAACGCGCTGACTTACGAACTGGAAACAAGTACGGACGCGTCCTCCAAGGCCAGCAAGCAAAAGGACATCGACAAGTATAAAGCGGAAACAAGCCACGGTTCAATTCCCCGACGGCAGCAAGAAGGAATTTAACTTTAAGGAACTGGAAGAGACCTACAACGAGATTCGCGACGAGCGAACCAAGTTAAGTCTGGAACTCGGCGACGTTCTGAAACCGGTGACAGCGGCTAAGACGAAGATGGATGAGTACGTCACCGATCACATGGTCGATCTGACCCCGGCCCAGATTGACGGCCTGAAAAAGAAGACGGCCGATTGGGATCCAAAGATTGTTCAGATCAACGTCGCCGATGCCAACATCGTGGACCGATGCGAGTCGTGCCATTTGGGCTCGCGCGAACCGTTGAAAATCACTCCTGCGGCGATGACCCAGAAGGGCGACAAGAAGCCCGACGAGTACGCTCAGGCCTTCGTGAGCCACACGAGTCCGGAACTTCTGCAGATTCACGATCCAGACAAGTTTGGCTGTTCGCCGTGCCACCAGGGAAATGGGCGCGCGACGACGAGCGTCGAAAAAGCTCACGGCAATTACGAGCACTGGTTGTGGCCGCTCTATCCGAAGGAAAATTCGCAGGCAGGATGCCAGAACTGTCACGCGGCCGACATGGTGCTCGCCAGCAACGACGTACAGTTTCAGACCATCAACGCCGGCAAGGATCTGTTCCGTCAGCGCGGATGCATGGGATGCCACCGCTACGAGGGATACGATAAAGAACCGGAAGATCTGAACTCCGTCGGCCAACAAATCAAGCAGATCGAGACACAGAAAAAAGACAATGTGAAGCAGACGGCCTACCTGATGAAGCAGGCCGATGCGGCCGAGTCGAACGACGAAGCCAACAAGTTGAATGGCCAGGCGGTCGATCTACGAGTTGCCAACAGCAAGTTCGACGCTCGTTTGCAGCAGCTCGATTTTCAATCGCACAGCCTGATGCAGGACATGAAGAAGGTTGGGCCGAACCTGAAAGACGTTCGTCTCAAGCTGAACAAGAACTGGATCCCCGTCTGGCTGAAGAAACCCTCCGACTTCCGGCCAACCACGAAAATGCCGAACTTCCGCCTCAACGACCATCAGATCCAGGCGATTTCGGCGTACATCTGGCAATCGGGATTCACCGATGCGCTCCCAAAGCACAAACCGGGCAACGCTGCTCACGGAAAAGAATTGTTTGAGACTCGCGGATGCCTTGCTTGCCACTCCATCGGCGAAGGCGACCAGACCATGGGCGGAACTTTCGCTGCCAATCTGACGCGGGTCGGCGAAAAAGCGAACTACGATTATCTCGTTCGCTGGATTCACAATGCGCGGGAACGAACGCGTCCTTACTGTCCATACGAAAAGAAAGACATCGGTCCCGAGGACTACGCGAAGAAAGGGATTCCGTATCAGTTCGATCTGGATCACAGCAAGTGTCCGAACGATGGGCACGAACTTCAAGTACAAAACATGACTGTGATGCCGAGCCTGCGACTCGCTCCGGAAGACGCTGAAGACATCGCGACGTACCTGATGACGCAGAAGAAGCAGGAACCCTCGGCCTACGCGGATGCGTCTTTTATGGACGACGCGGCACTGAAAGACGAGGGCAAGAAATGGGTGCGGCATTTCGGATGCTCCGGATGCCACGAGATCGCAGGCTTCGAAGATGAAGGCCGGATCGGCACGGAATTGACATACGAAGGCAGCAAGCCGATCGAGCGACTCGACTTCGCGCTCTTCACGGAAGTATCGCAGCGCGGTGGCAAGGATGCCGAGCCCATCAAAGACAAAGAGGATCTAGCGCGGCTTCCGGATGGTCCGGCCACAGAACCCTGGTACGACCACAAAGGATTTTTCGAGCACAAACTCGCCGAACCCAATATTTATGATCAGGGCAAGGTGAAGAGCGAGACCGAAGCTCTGCGCATGCCGAACCTGCACCTCACCAAGGATCAGGTGCTCGATCTGACGACGTTCCTGATGGGCAGCCAGGAAACTTCCCTACCCTCCAGTTACATTTACAAGCCGGGCGATGCACGGCACGACATTCAGGAAGGCTGGTGGGTGATCAAGAAGTACAACTGCATGGGATGCCACCAGTTCATCCCTGGGCAAACGACGATCCTGATGGGGTTGAAGCAATATCAGGACGCGCAAGATCAGCTACCACCGAAATTGCTGACAGAAGGCGCAAGAGTCGATCCAGAGTGGTTGCGGAAGTTCCTTTCCAATCCCGCGTTGACTACTACGGATACGAACCGCAACGGCGTGCGCCCATATTTAAAAGTGCGCATGCCTACATTCTCATTCTCGGACAACGAACTACGGAAGCTGGTTCGCTTCTTCGAGGCACTCTCGCAGCAACCGTTGCCCTACATTCCGGAGCAGGTACCGACGCTGTCAGCGAAAGAAAGCGATATGGCGCGAAGCCTGTTCTCGAGCACGGCAGCTCCCTGCTTGAAGTGCCATGCTACGGGCGATCCTGCGCACGACAAGATTGCGACGGCGCCGAACTTCCTGCTTGCCAAAGAGCGTTTGAAACCTGACTGGGTGGAACGCTGGATCACTGATCCACAGGCCGTGAGTCCAGGAACGTCGATGCCTTCAGGGCTGTTTAAGCAACAAGACAGTCAATGGGTATTTGCCGGTCCGACGCCTCCGACGTTCAACGGATTCCAGGGGGATCATCGAAAACTGTTAACCGACTATATCTTCCAACTTACGCCCGAGGAACAGAAGCGGGTTGCTTCCTCGATGCCGCGGGCCAAGGCGGCTGTTCAACCTCCCGCAACTGATCGCAAACAGGCTGCGTTGGAATCGCATCATACGGCGGGCGGTGGTTCGCGGTAGAATGGCCGGTTTCCGAGACGCAGTTCATCGGTAGCAGTTCACAGCGAGGGCCGCAGTCCTTCGCGATTGCTGGCGGCACGCCGGCGCTACTTTCAACTTCAAGGAGAGAAGGCGAAATCATGAATAAACGACGAGGATGGAAATCCGCAATGATCGGGACGGTGGCGCTTTCAGCGCTGCTTACGTTGGCCGCATGCAGCAAGAAAGACAACACAGAACAATCCAGCAACGCGCCCGCAGAATCAGCGGCGCCGGCTCAACCGGCGACACCGATCGATCCCGCTACAGTTGCAACGGTCAGCGGCACGGTAAAGTTCGATGGCACAGCTCCGAAAGCGTCGAAGATTGACATGAGCCAAGATCCAGGCTGCAAGGGCACGAATGAAGCCGAAAGCGTAGTTGTCAACGGCGGCGATCTCGCCAACGTGTTCGTCTATGTGAAGGATGGATTGGGCAGCCGCACTTTTGACACGCCGAAAGACCCGGTGGTTCTTGAGCAACAAGGCTGCAAATATCACCCGCATGTGCTCGGTGTGATGGCGGGGCAAACCGTTCAGATCAAGAACAGCGATCCAACTACGCACAACATCCATCCCACGCCGAAGGACAATCGTGAATGGAACGAGTCGCAGCCGCCGTCGGCTCCGGCGATCGAAAAGACTTTCGCGCGCGAAGAGATCATGCTGCCGGTGAAGTGCAACCAGCATCCGTGGATGAAGATGTACGTGAACGTCGTGAAGAGCCCGTTCTATGCCGTCACCGACAAGAGCGGGAAATACGAAATCAAGGGCCTGCCCCCGGGCGACTACACTCTCGCTTTCGTTCACGAGAAACTCGGAGAGCAGGATCAGAAGATCACCGTTGCTCCGAAAGACTCGAAAACCGTGGATCAGTCCTTTAAGGCTGCGGGCGAGTAGCGGTTCTGGTTTGATAAAATACTGTTTTGGAGAGAGCAGGTCCGACCGGCCTGCTCCCATCCAAAGCAGAGAAACAGTTCCAGCCTCTGCCATCCTCCCTGAAGAGGCACTATCCTGAAGGCCGTCGCTATATCCTACAATCGCGGGCTACACCGGCTGGCCGTCGTTCTTGCCTGCTGGACGTTTCTGCTCATCATCGCTGGTGCTCTCGTCACAAGCAATGACGCAGGGCTCTCCGTTCCGGATTGGCCGACATCGTTCGGCTCCCTCTACAAGATTCCGAAATTGGTCGGCGGGGTGAAGTTCGAGCATACGCATCGTATGATTGCGCAGGGTGCAGGGCTGCTGACGATCGTCCTCGCTGTCTGGTTATGGCGCGCCGAGAAACGGCGCTGGCTCCGGATGTTGGGCCTCGCAGCAGTGGGCACTGTGATTGCTCAGGGGATTCTTGGCGGCATTACCGTGCTCTACTACCTGCCTCCAGCCGTTTCGTCGGCTCATGCGGCTCTGGCGCAAACATTCTTCTGCATCGCCGTGTCGATCGCGCTTTTCACCGGGCAGCGATGGGTAGAAGAACAGCCGCGGGTCGAATTCGATCAGAGGCGGCCGAGCCTTTTCACACTGACACTGCTTTCGATCTTTGTACTCTACGTGCAACTGCTGCTTGGGGCGATGTTCCGGCATCATGGTCTGAGCTGGTGGCCGCACGTGACCCACGCCGTTGTTGTCTCGTTTGTTCTGGCATGGACAGCGATTCGCGCACTGACCGTGTATCCCAATATCGACGCGGTAAGACGCCCAGCAATCATGATGTTGTCCCTTGTGATTGCCCAGCTATGCCTTGGCTTTACCGCATTTCTTACGCGAGTCGCGTGGGGGCATGACGCAGTGCAGCCCGAACTCCCAATGGTGATCTCGACGGTGGCGCACGTGGCAGTCGGAGCGTTGCTCCTGGCTACGACCGTGATTCTTGCGATACAGGTATGGCGGCATGTTCCGGTCGCCTTCGAGGAGAGACTGACACAGGCGCAACGGGATCCATCGATCGCCTAGTTTCCGAACTGTGCCGTTTGAGTGACATTCAAACGGTCCGATTGTCGTTGGCGGTCATCGAAGTGTCGTAAAATGTTGTGTAGTTCCCGGGGATTCACTTTGGTATCAAAAGTCGCCGCGCTCGCCGATGTTGGGCAGGAGTTGGAACACTCCGCCTCACCTGTTATTTCCATCCAAAACCTGATTCATAAATACGATGATCGTACGGCCCTGAATGGAGTTTCCTTCGACGTGCGGCCCGCCGAACTTTTCGGGCTTCTTGGCCCCAACGGCAGCGGGAAGACTACCCTCTTCAGAATCCTCTCGACATTGATGATTCCAACTGCCGGCCGCGCGATGGTCATGGGTTTCGATGCGGCGCAGGATGCTGCGGCGTTGCGGCGCCAAATCGGCGTTGTTTTTCAGGCGCAAAGTGTTGATCCGAAGCTCACTGCGTACGAGAACCTTTGGCACCAGGGGCATCTTTACGGATTGCGAGGCGCCTCGCTGAAAAAGCGGGTTACTGAAATCCTCGAACGCGTGGGGCTGGCGGATCGCGCCAAAGAGCGCGTCGAAACATTCTCAGGGGGAATGCAGCGCCGGATCGAGTTGGCAAAGGGATTATTGCACCATCCGGCTGTGTTACTACTCGACGAGCCCACGACGGGACTTGATCCCGGGGCCCGGCGTGACCTGTGGCAGTATCTGCAAATCCTTCGCGACGACGAGCGCGTGTCGGTGTTGGTCACAACGCATCTGATGGAAGAAGCGGAACGTTGCGATCGTCTCGCGATCATGAACGAAGGAAATCTGGTGGCTCTGGGAACTCCATCGGAGTTGAAGAACGAGATAGGTGGAGACATCATTCTCCTTGATGCTGCCCGCGAGGCCGGAATATTGGCAGAACACATTCGAGCGCGATTCCACGTCGCCACAACCGTCTTAGGGAATCAGGTACGAATCGAGCAGGAAGGCGGCCACCGCTTTGTTCCCGACGTGGTCGAGGCTTTCCCGGGCGAGATCCAGGCGATCTCCGTAAGCAAGCCGGCGCTGGAAGACGTTTTCATCCGGCGCACCGGCCACAAATTTTGGAGTGAGAGCAGCGAAGCGGATTCCAATCCGGATACAAAAAAAGGAAAGAAGAAGAGGAGGTAACTTGCGTCCGATGATTCTGGTGCTTTCTCTGGTGCTCGGCATTATCCCGTTGGTAGGAGTGGCTTGGATTTTTGTGAGCGGAATGATCACGCTCTCTCCGTTTTCGGTGACCATGGACGGGCTTTTCATGACATTGATCCTGCTGACGCTGTCGGCTTGCTTTCTCCTGAATGCATATTGGGAAATGCGGGACGGAAAGAAACCTGCGCCTGTGGTGAAGACTCCTCCGGCAAAAGCGAGCTAACGAATGGCGACTCAGGCAACAACGCTCACGAGACCTATTAGCCCGGCATCTGCCGGCGTGATGCTGCCTGCATTCACATTGTGGTGGCGCGAGATCGTGCGGTTTTACCGGCAAAAAGGACGCGTGGTCGGAGTCCTCGCTTCTCCCTTGGTCTTCTGGCTCGTTCTGGGTTCAGGCTTCGGAACTTCATTCCGGGCTGGCGGGGGCGCTGGACAACAGCACTATCTCGATTATTCCTATCCCGGCATCTTGATTCTGATCGTACTCTTCACTTCAATTTTCACTATGATGTCGGTGATCGAAGATCGCAAGGAAGGGTTCCTGCTATCCGTGCTGGTAGCACCCGTCCCGCGCACAGCGATTGTGCTGGGAAAGGTCTTGGGAGGCACGACGCTGGCTGCCGTGCAAGGCTTGATCTTTCTCATCTTCGCCCCGTTTACCGGCATTCATCTGGATCCGCTCCAGGTGCTACTGGTCGCGGTCGTGGTCTTTCTGGTTTCATTTTCGCTGACCGCGTTAGGATTCGCGATCGCCTGGCCGATGGATTCTTCCCAGGCGTTCCATGGAATCGTCAACCTGTTCCTGATCCCGTTGTGGTTGGTTTCCGGCGCACTGTTCCCAATCAGCGGGGCCTCCGGATGGATTCGCGTTATCATGCGCCTCAATCCTTTGACCTATGGAGTAGAAGCCTTGCGCGGACTTTTATATCCCGGAGTGGAAACAAGTTTCCCGCTCTCCTCCGCCATGGCGACACTGCTGCTGTTTTCTCTGGTGATGTTTGGAGTGGCATTATTGGTGGCGAACCGTCGATCAACGAGGCCTGCGGCGTGATTGCGGAGCAATACGCGTTCTTCCCTGCCTTGAACGCGACACTCAACGGGACGAGCGCAATCCTTTTGTTAACTGGTCGCGTTCTCATCGCAAAAGGCAAGGTTGCCGCTCATCGCTCCTGCATGATCGCTGCCGTAACCGCGTCCGCTCTGTTCCTGGGATGCTATTTGTTCTTCCATTTCAAGGTCGGCAACATTTTGTTCCTTGGGCAAGGATGGGCGCGGCCTGTCTACTTCGCGATTTTAATTTCGCACGTGACGCTGGCTATCGTGATTGTGCCGCTCGCCATCATCACTTTGAGTCGAGGACTTCGCGCCCGTTACGCGAAGCATCGAGCCATCGCCCGCTGGACTTGGCCGCTGTGGATGTACGTTTCCGTGACCGGCGTGATCGTGTACTTCATGCTCTATCAGTGGTTCCCGCACAGTTAGGGCTCGCTAGCTTCGTGGTTGAAACCTCTATGTCGGTTCTGAAACTCAAGATTGATGTCTCGGGAACGGTCGGCGATGCGGCGTGGAAAGAGATTCAGCAGTTCGATCAAATCCAGAGCGCCGACTTCGGACCTCAGTTCGGAAGTGGTGGGCGGTGCAATCATCCGGCGGATGCTCCCCACGCGAAGGGTGAGTGGATCGGCGCCGAGATTCGGCTTCAGACGCCACTTCTGGCGCAATACGCCATGTCCCACTATTTGGAACAGGAGCGTGTGCTAGACGCGGATGTGGAATAGACAGCGTCTGCTATAGTTCGTTTCCGGGTACTCATGTCGGTTCAACCAGAGACTTCTCCTTCAAACCTTGCCGCGGAGCCGGCACGCCCCAAGCCGGACATGTCGCGCACGCAGAAGATCCTGTTCTTTGCCACAGGATGGCTGATCGTACTGATGCCATTTCTTTTCTGGTGGAATACGTGGTTTGGGCGGCATCTTTCCGATCAGCAGATCACGGAATTTCTGCATGACGACAAGAAGCCGCGGCACATTCAACATGCGTTAGTTCAGCTCGGCGATCGAATGTCGCACGGCGACGCTGCAGCAAAGCAGTGGTATCCGGACTTGGTTCGGCTCGCGGCATATCCTGTCGAAGAAGTTCGGAATACCGATGCATGGGTCATGGGACAAGACGCAGGCAGCACGGATTTTCATGCCGCGCTGCTCAAAATGATGCAGGATTCATCTCAAGTCGTGAGGGGCAACGCGGCGCTGTCGCTGGTGCGTTTTGGAGACGCCAGCGGCCGCTCGCAGATCGTGCAACTGTTGCAACCGGTTCCGATCACCGCACCGGCCAACGGTCATGTTGTAGATTCCGATCGCCCCGGAACTCCCATTCATGAAGGCGGCTTGGTGGCCAAGTTGGCGACCGCGGAATCGTCGCAGGCGGTTGAGGTACGCTCACCCATTCCCGGACGCATCCGCTCGGTGCCTCAAACAGGAGCGACCGTTGTGGCAGGATCGGAAATAGCCGTCATCGATCCGGGAACGGAACAGGTTTGGGAGGCGCTACGAGCGCTGTATCTGGTTGGACAGGTCGACGACATTGCCGGCAGTCCGCCCTTATGAACGCGATATCCCGGAAGTCTCGAACGACGTGCGGACACAGGCAGTAGAAACGGAGAAAGCAATCCTCCAGCGCTCCGCGAAGTGATCCCCTCATTTCGAGTTCTTTCTTCGCGTGGACAAATTTATGGCTCAAACATTGGGATACGTTGCTCTTGTGGTTCGCGATTATGACGAAGCCATTACCTTCTTCACGCAGATTCTCGGCTTCCAACTGATTGAAGATTCGCCTTCGAAGAGATCGGACTGGTGAAGCAAAGCGGTGGGTGCTCGTGGCTCCTCCAGGTCCCGGAGGCACCAAGATCCTGCTGGCAAAGGCCTCCAACCTCGAAGAGGCAAGTCGAATCGGGAACCAGACCGGGGGACGAGTATTCATGTTCCTGCATACCGACGATTTCGAGCGAGATTACAAAGCAATGATCGAGCGGGGCGTGAAATTCAATGAGAATCCGCGGACGGAGGAATATGGAACGGTCGCGGTGTTCGAAGATCTCTACGGCAACAAGTGGGACTTGCTGCAATTAAAAGCTGAACGCTAAAAGCAGCCCAGCTAGATCGCCATCGGGCCGACTTCTTTTTCGACCTCAACGGTGTCAACCATTGCGATGGCGTCCCAAGGGCACCCATCGAGGAAACATCCGTCGGGACCTTTGCTGAGGCATTTCTTGCAGCCGATGCAGAGGATGGGATCCACTGCGATGCGGCCGAAGGGCGGATTATCTTCGTCGGGCACCCAGAACATGCAATCTTCGACCGGGCAGTACTCGACGCAGGCAGGAGAGCCGGCGCATCCAGTGCAACACTCGGTGATCACAGCCAACTCTTTTGGCTTCTTCTTCCGAGGGGTGGCAAGGCCTTTGGACTTCGGTTCAAACTTCTGCTCGTCGGGAACCATCCCCACGGCTTTCGTCGCTCCGGGTGCGGCAGGCATGCGACGGATTATACCCCAAAAACGGCGTCGGACTTCGGCCTTTGGGCGTCGACCTAAAGTAGGATTTTGGGCCTTCGTCGACTTAATTTCCGCAGCAAGAGATCACCGCTCGACGTTGGTTCAAAATGGCACCGTCTCGCGGGCACGGAGGGTACGAGGCGTCATATCCACCGGCCTGCTTCTGTTATAGTGGCCCCTGCAAAGGAGCACCGCCATGGCTGGAAAGAGTCTGAACCGGGTTCAATTGATCGGCAATCTGGGGAAAGATCCCGAAATCAAATACACGCCGCAAGGGACGCCCGTGGCCAAGCTCACGATCGCCACCAACGAGCGCTTCAAGGACAAGTCTGGCGAATGGCAAGACCGCACTGAATGGCACAACGTCGTCCTCTGGCAGCGCCTTGCTGAGATCGCAGGCGAGTATCTGAAAAAGGGCGGCAAGGTTTACATCGAGGGACGGTTGCAAACGCGATCCTGGGATGACAAGACTTCGGGCCAGAAGAAATATATGACCGAGGTGGTCGCGAGTGATCTGATCCTGCTGGGTGGTCGCGGCGAGGGTGGAGGTGGTGGGGATTTTGCGGGCAGTTCGCGTGGAGCTTCCTCCGCAGGCGCCAGTAATTCCTTTGATCAGCGCACTCCGGAGCACGAACCTGCCGGATCGGGGCCGATCACCGACGAAGATATCCCGTTTTAGTTGCTCGCGGGAATGAGACAGGCTGCGTTAGTCGCCGTCGCCGGTGTCAGCCGAGATCAGCTCAAGATTCTGCAGCAGCGGACTGGACTCGGAAACAAACTCGACATGTCCGCAACGCGGGCACGACAAAATCGCGTGTCCTGCAGCTCCCGCAACCAGGCTCAGCCGCATTAGTTGGTAACGCTGGAGCTTCTGTTCACAACGCAGGCAGCAGACAGTTTTGCTGTATGGATCGGAAGAGACGCCGCCCGGCGTCTCGATGGCTGGTTTCATAAACCCTCAAAGTTAGATTGCAGAATTTCCGCACGATATTCATACAGAAATTCCATGTGTTGGCACGAGTCTAGCACGCAGGCGGTTTGCTGCGGGCCAGCGATGCGGGCGGAGTAGCACTTGAGTTACCGCCCGATCTTCCCCGTGTCACCCTGGGCAGAGCCGGCATTCAGGCGGAGCGAGGGAGCTGGGTGAGCTTCCATTCATGGTGATGACTGAGCATGCCGAGAATGGCTATGCGGGGCGGGGCCGCTAGGATAAATCTGCGCGCCAGATCCCTCGCCCCGATCGTGAAAACCCGGGGCTTCGGGATGATCCATTTTTTAGGAAGCGTGCGCGGTCGTGGAAACCAACGGCTGCCCGGATGAAGCCTTGGGAACGCTCGCCGAGCTTTCTTCGAGTTCCTTGGCACAGATCAGACGCAGAAGCGGGGTCGTCATGAAGGTCGTGACAAGAGCCATGACGACCATCATCGAAAACAGCGCTGGCGAGATCACTCCGATGTCCAAACCGATGTTGAGGATCACCAACTCCATCAGACCGCGTGTGTTCATCAGAGTTCCCAGGCCGGCGGCTTCCCGCAGCGGGATGCCCGTCAGCCAGGACGCTAAGGTCGATCCGCCAAGTTTTCCAACCGTCGCAACCAGAATGATCAGGCCGCAATACATCCACATCTCCGGCCCTTTGACCAACCCGATATTGGTACGCAAGCCGGTGAAGGCGAAGAACAGCGGCAACAGCAGAGTCACCGTAATGGTTTCGAAACGGTCGAGCACATACCTGACGAAATGGCGTTGTTTTGGCATGATCGCGCCCATCAGGAATGCACCAAACAGTAAATGAATGCCCAGAACCTCGCTGCACAATGCTGAGATCAGAACCAACAGGAGCATGAGCGCCATCAGGTTCTCACTGATCTCACCTTTCGCCTTGTACACGCGCTCGTAACCGCGCAGCAGCGGCCTGACGCCGTAGATCATGACGAGGCCGAAGACCGCCAAACCCCCGAGGGTCATCCACATCGACGTGCTCGAATGTGCGGAGCGAATCAGAACGACAATGTAGGCGAGGATGCACCATCCGGTCACGTCGTCGACCGCAGCGCACGCGATCGCAACCGTGCCCAGACGGCTGGCCAACATGTTGCGCTCAGAAAGGATTCGGGCTAACACCGGGAAAGCCGTGATGCTCATGGCCGATCCCA
This sequence comes from uncultured Acidobacteriota bacterium, assembly GCA_963771765.1. GTDB lineage: Bacteria > Acidobacteriota > Terriglobia > Terriglobales > Acidobacteriaceae > Sulfotelmatobacter. The sequence goes on along the minus strand of CAVYUY010000029.1, from coordinate 77,727 downwards.
TGAATAAGGCAAAGCTGGTGAACGCAACGCTGTCATCTGACAATCGCGGATACAGGTAAAGGGCCAGAAAGGCTGCCAGAACAAACGGGGCGGTAATGCTGACGTGGCTGGTCAGAACAGCAGCGTGTCCTTGCTTCTTGAGTTCCCTGGGATTTATTCCCAAACCAACGAGGAACATGAATACGACAACCCCGATCTGACTCAGTGCGTTAAGAAATCCGAGGCTCGAAGGCGGAAAGAGATAACCCGAGATATGAGGAGCAGCCAATCCAAGGAGTGAGGGCCCCAGCATGATACCGGCGAACATCTCGCCAACGACGCGAGGTTGATGGATTTTAAGGAAGATCTGGCCGACCAGACGACATACTGCAAGCACCACCGCGAGCTGAAGGACGAGCGTAAAAAGGTTCGGCATCAGTGCACTCCTCCGGTCGTGGGGCGCGGCTGGCGCACGGCGCGAAACGCTACCGGAGTGCAAGATGTGCATTCACTTACTGACAGAGTTCCCGTCAGAATTCTCGGCTCAGACTTCGGATCAATGGCCGCGTTCAATATTGGAATCTGATCGCCACCGCAACCCGCTTCGCCGGCCGAATCTCTTTGCGGCCCAATCGATGCCCTGAGGCTCTTGCCTTCAAGGAGCCCCGAGCCGACGGTCTTGGTAGGGTTGTTGAAAGTGATAGCTAAATTCTTGCCAGACTGAGAAATCACCAGAGACGTGTTGAGCAGGGACGATAGGGTCTTGGCGCAGGGCTGATTCGAAATCCGGCTCGCATCGCCTTCCACTTTCCAGGTTCCGTCAATCGAGATCGGAGCAATCAGTTTGCGGCCGCTTCGCAAAACTCCAGCGAGGCCGAGCAATGGGAGGCCTACGAGCAAAATATATGCAATTACGAAATTGCGGCCCGTATGAGGCATGGGTCCCCTGGGAATCGATTGAGGGAGTTTAAAAAACTTGAGGAAGCCCGACGGTCTCAGGCTTCCTCAATCTTCTCGTAATTTGCCTAATTTGCCAATAGCACAGTCGGGCAATCAGACCGACGGACGGAAGGCGTCCGAGGTCAAGTCGCCCAGCAACTTATGCCACGGATGTTTCTCATTCTGCTCGACTTTTGTCACCATCTCCTTCATCTTGACGAGCACTTCTGGCGCGTCCTCATCGTACACGTCTCCTTGCAGCAGTTTGAGCACGTCGAGCCGGTAGTTTTTGTCACTGATGAAGTAAGTGAAGAGCACGTTGAGCCGGTAATAAACCGAGATGAACTCGTACCAGTTCTTCGTGCCGCGGCGCAACTTGGTTTCGTAATCAGAGAAAGCCTGACGCGAGAAGTCATTCTTCTCGAGAGCCGAGAGAATGTCCTTGTGCGCGAAACGCGAGCTGTTGAGCGCAATACTCACACCCGTCGAGAATATCGGGTCAACGAAACGCCCGGCATCGCCGACCAGCATGAAGCGGTCCCCGGCCAGTTGCTTCATCGCGTAGCTGTAGTCTCCTTCTTCCTTGAAGGGACGAATGCGGTCTGATTTGCGAAGCGTCTCTTCGATCAGAGGACGGCTCGCGACGGTCTCCCAGAAGAACTTCTCGCGGTCTTCTTTCGACTTGGCGAAGTTCTTTTTCTGCGTGACGACGCCGAGACTCGTGACCGTATCGGTGATCGGAATCTGCCAGATCCAGGTGTTCGAGATTGGCAGGAAGTGAATGTAGATATAGTCCAGATTCGTGTCGCGCTTGGCGAAAACCTTGCGATCGTATCCATCGAACCACGAGTGAATGGCGTACTGGTCAAACACCGCGTCCTTAACTTTTAACTTGAGCTGATTGCCCAGGAAGGTTTGACGTCCGCTGCAATCGACCACCATCTTGCAGTTAACGCTCATTTCCTTCGATCCGATGCTGAAAAAGACTTCGGGGTATTGCGGCCCAAAATCGACACGTGAGACCTTCACACCGTCGTAAACGGTCGCGCCGAGATTATGCGCGTGCTGCAGGAGCATGAGATCGAACTTGCCGCGATCCACGTGGTAGGTATAGTTACGATCTTCCATACCTTCTTGCTTGCGCTCTTCGAACCGAATATCTACGTTGTAATCGGGCGCAAGTCCCTCGAGATCATGGACGTATCCCGGATTCTGATCATTGGTCGTCCACACTGCGCCAAACTTGTGCGGGAATTTTGCTTCCTCCATCTGCGGCAGGAAGTCGAGATCTTTAAATACGCGAGTCGAAGATGGAACCAAGGACTCGCCGACGTGCGGCCGCGGAAAGAGTTCGCGTTCGAACACGACGCACTTTGCTCCAGCTTTGGCGAGATAGCACGCCATGCTTGAGCCTGCGGGCCCGCCGCCGATAATTGCTACATCAAAATCCGGCACTGAATGATTCATATCCCCTGAGTCTCCCAAAGACTAGCTATGTGGCCGTCCCGTGTACGAGACGGCCCCGTTGATGAAGTTGGTTAGACCGAAGCCTGCTCAACGAAGGCGTCGGCGGTCAGATCGCCCAGGAACCCGTGCAATGCGTGGTTCGGATTCGCTTCGACCTGCTTCACGATGCTCTGCATGCGTTTCAGCACTTCCGGCTGGGCATCGTCGTAAACGTCACCTTGCAGCAGTTTCAGGACGTCCAGACGGTAGCGCGGATCCGCCACAAACGCGGTGAACAGCACGTTCAGCCGGTAGTAGACGGTGATGAAGTCGTACCAGTTTTTCGTGCCTCGGCGAAGCGTCTGCTCGTACTCAGAAAACGCTTCCCGGCTGAAGTTACCGGTTTCGAGCGACTTCAGGATGTCTTTGTGAGCGAAGCGGGAGCAACTGAGCGCAATGCTGACGCCGGTTGAGAAAATCGGATCGACGAAGCGGGCAGCGTCGCCGATTAACAGCGTGCGGTCGCCCACAATCTGTTTCATCGCATAGCTGTAGTCGCCCTCTTCCTTGAAAGGCTTGCACTGCATCGATCCCTGCGCCCGCAGGCCCTCGTAGAGCTCCGGACGGCTCTTGATGCAGTCCCAGAAGAATTTCTCGCGATCTTCCTTTGCCTTGGCGAAGTTCTGTTTCTGAGTGACCACGCCGATCGAAGTAACTGTTTCGTTGATCGGAATCTGCCAGACCCAGGTGTTGGTGATCGGGAGGAAGTGAATGAAGATGAAATCACCCTGCGTCTGCTTGTTGGAAGCCATGCAGCGGCGATCGTATCCATCGAACCAGGTATGAATGGCGTACTGGTTGAAAACCTTGTCCTGAATTCGCCACTTCATCTGATTGCCAACCAGGGTCTTGCGGCCGGAGGCGTCCACCACGATGCGGCAGGTGGTTTCCATTTCCTTTTTGCCCATGGTGTACTTCACGCTTGCATGGTTGGGATTGCTGAAGTCCACGCCGGTCACGCCGATTCCTTCGTATACCTTGGCGCCCAATTCGTTGGCATGCTGGAGCAGCATCAGGTCGAACTTGCCGCGATCCACGTGGTAGGTGTAGTTCTGGCCCACGCCCTGTTCGCGCTCGGCGAAGCGGATGTCCACATGGCAATCCGCGGATACTCCGCCGAAATCCATGTTGTAAACCTTGGCGTCGGAAGCCGCAGTCCAGGCCGCGCCCAGCTTGTGAGGAAACTTCGCTTCCTCCATCTTTGGAAGAAAATTGAGATCTTTAAACACGCGGGTCGAAGACGGCACCAAGGACTCTCCCACGTGTTCGCGGGGCATGAGTTCCTTCTCGAACACCACGCAGTTGACGCCGGCTTTCGCCAAATAGGCGGCCATGCTCGATCCAGCGGGGCCGCCTCCAATAATTCCTACTTCAAAATCGGGCACAGACGCATTCATAGCTGCCTTTTTCTCCCAAGGATGTTTTGTTCAGAAAAGCCTTCGCTGCTGTTGGAATGTTTCGGTTCCCCGGTTCGCTCTCAAACACCGTAAGTCGTTGACCTCGAAGGAGCTTAAACCAACACTTAGAACGCGGGGGATACAAGAAAAACCAAAAAAATCAGAGGGGGAACGCTACATTTACAACCGAGCTGTGTTCCATAAGTAAATCAAATTTCCGTCAATTCGCCAAGCTGAAAATTATTGCACACGTACCTCAAGTAACCAAGAAAGAGATTAGCACCACTGATGACCCTAAACGATTGTCATTAAAGGAATAGTGCAACATCGCTTTACCTTCCATCAAAGGGAATGAACCTTATTACACAATCGTGAAAATCGCGCTCAGAAGTTCATTTTGACAATATTGCGGGCTGCCTTTTTGCATCTGAAAGCCGAGACGAAAATCGTCGGACAGCCTTCGGGGCGTGACTCGCAGGTCTGTTTCAAAATCTAGAGAAGTCCTCAGGACTCGAATCCCAGTGAGGTGTTAGTGCGTATCCCCCTGCCGTTTACCCTGTTCGCATTGGTTTGCGCCGGTGCTGTTCTTTCCTTATCCGGATGCGGTGGCAGTTCCTCTTCGTCCTCCGGCGGAGGCGGGGGAACCGGTCCCACCGCCGTAACCATCGCCGCTTTCCCTGCTCAGATCGGAGCGGGCGCCAACTGGCAATTCACCGCGACTGCGTCTGGGGCGTCCGGAAACTCGGGCGTCACTTGGGCTGTGACTACCGCGAATGGAGGCACGATTGATTCCAGCGGGCTCTACATTGCTCCATCCACCGGGACATTCCCGATGAATGTCACCGTTTCGGTTACATCTCAATCAAACTCTTCTCTCACCGCATCGGCAAAGTTTTCGGTCACACAGTCCGACCCGGTCGGTACCGCCCAAGGAACGATGATTTCTTGTCCTACTTTCGCCAACGGCCTGCCGAACTCGGGATCGACCTGCTATCAAGTCAATACATCGTGTGACGGCGTCGCGGACTTCTCGGCCTATCTGAAAGTGAACCAACCAGCCGGAACTCCGTTGGGAACGGTACTGTTCGGTACGGGAACAGGCGGCACCCAACTCTACGACGACGACGAACCGGACTTCTTCAATGGAAGCACGAATGGAGGGTTGGCCGTCGTCCAACAGGTCTTAGATGGTGGATTCACCACGGTTCAGGTTTCGTTCGGCTCGCCATTCAGTGCCTCGACGCCGAACGGATGGCTTACCGGTCCGGGCGGCGTACGACGACTCGCTTGTCGTTATGCGACCGTAGCTCAGTGGGTCTATCAGAACATTCACAACTCCAACACCACCGCCCCGATGTGCGGAACGGGAAACAGCGCAGGCTCTGCGGCCATTGCCTATGCAGTCACCGACTACGGCTTGGATTCAATCTTCTCGATGGTTGAAGCCACCAGCGGCCCTCCGATGTCGCGACTGGATGAAGCCTGCGTCCCGGCGTCGAATTCTGTCTGCCAGCCGATGCAGTTCACCTGCAATTCCGGAGATCAGCCGCAAAACCTTTCGCTTTGTTACTCGCAGGGCGACGCTCAAATAGTTGACACGGCATACTCCCAGCCGATGTGCCAAAACGCGATTACTGGAACCACACCCCCTGACGGCTTCTTCTTGTCTGACAGTGTCTTAGGCGGACCGGCGCGCAGCTTTCCGAAAACGCGCGTGAACCAGGTATTCGGCGGCCTCGATAACTCCGCTGCCGTTGAGCAAGGAATGGCTTGGGGCAGCGCGATCACCAGTACAAAAGCGCAAAGCTGCGTCAGCGATGCGCCTCACCCGATACCATCTGTGTTAGATGGTGCAAGCACGATTGCAACGGATATCGTGAACCTATGCCGAGTTCAATGAGTCCCGTTTGATCGGCGAACGTATGGGCACCCGCTAATCGCGGGTGCCCAAGGCGTTTCTTAAGACTTCACCTCAATCCCTGGCGGGAACCCACGGCGGGTCCTGCCCTTCCGATTAGCCCTCGGAAGGCCCTGCTATTCCAACTTCGCGCCGATTTCGCTATATTTCACGTACCGCCTCGTCTGATTCACTTAGTTCCGTTCCACTCGTCCCAGCAAGGTTTAAGGGTTTGGCAGTCGGTGAACTTGGGCCCTGCTTTCATCTGGCTAAGAACATTCCCACGTTGTCGCTGAGGGGTTATTTTGCAAAAACATTTTTACGGATTTATCACCGCACTCACATTCTGCTTGTTGTCGAGTTTCGCGTCGGCCCAAGCCAACGTTAACGAAGGTTTGGAAACTGCATTCGTTTATGTCGACGCAGTCAAAGGATCCGATTCAAACCCCGGAACCCAATCCCAGCCATTTAAGACGATTGGGAAAGGCGCATCGGTCGCACAGACAAACAACCAGAGCGGAATCGGGACTCGCGTCACCATCAATCCCGGGACCTACCGCGAAAGCATTTCCCTGAAGCACAACAGCAAAGACACGTCGCTGCCGATCACCTTCCAGGCTGCCACCAATGGGACCGTTGTCGTCAATGGCGCCACAATCTATTCGGGCTGGGCCACGTATTCGGCGAACAACAACATATATACAAACGGCTGGCTGAACCAGTGGGGAACCTGTGGGCAGTTGGGTTCGTGTCCTTTTCAGCAGAACATCATGATGCGGCGGGAGATGGTCGCCGTGAATGGAACCGTCCTGACGCAGGTGCTGTCATTGACGCAAATGGTGGCAAACACATTTTTCGTCGATCAAACGGGAGCGCAGATTTATGTCTGGCCGCCCTCGGGTACGAACATGGGAACGGCAACGGTTGAGGCGGCTTCCACAGGGACTCTGCTCTTAATCCAGCAAAAGTCGAACATCGTAATCCGCGGCATTACATTTCAATATTCGAACAGCTGCCGCGCTTCAGCGGCCGTCGAAGTGATGGGTACCTCGAGCAATATTCTGTTCGACAGCGACACGTTCCAATGGAATAACGGACAGGGACTGAGCATTTCGAATCCAGTGACCAACTTTACCGTCGAAAATAGCAGCATGATTCACAACGGAGACTCCGGCGTTCAGGAAGCGCAGACAAAATTTGGCCTGTGGCAGTCCGACACTATTTCGTACAACAATTGGCGCGGAGCTCAGGCCGGCTATTACGCTTGCAACACCGGGGGTCTGCACGCTTGGGAGGTTCACAATGACACGATTGACGGACTCACAATCAGCTACAACCAGGGCTACGGGGTCCACTGGGACACTGACAACCTGAACATCAGTTCAACCGGACTGAATTCGACCAGCAATTTGATGAGCGGAGTTTTCCTCGAAAAAGATGAAGGCCCCATTACTTTTTCGAACAGCTACATATGCAATCAGACATCCTCTTTGAACGTGGGCGGCCTGGTGGTGAGAAATACTGAAGGAGTATCTCTTTCCAATAGCGTCCTCATGAACAACGCGCCAAGCCAGATCATCGTTATCGGCCTGAAGGGCGGCATCAGCGTAAAAAACTGGGAAACAGGCGCGTCCAAGACTCTGTTCACCGAAAACTTCACCAACACTTCCAACACGATTCAAGGCAACACCAGCAGCCAGGTTCTCTTGCAAGACAGCTACCTGGGAGGTTCGGACTGGACCGACTTTGAAAGCACGCTGAATTCTTCAAACAACACGTGGTGGAATGCTTCGAACTCGACCACCGAGTTCGTCGTGCCAACGCCGCGGTCCGGAACTCAGGAGAGCTTCTCGGGATGGAAGAGCACGACTGGTCAGGATTCCAGCTCGAGCTTCAAAGCTCCTGCAAGCAATGTTGGCGCCGCTTGTAACCTGACCGCAGCGGGAACCGACTTCTGGATTACAATCGACAACACTTTGTTGTCGGTAAAGCCGGGTGGGAAGGCTACCTACAATCTCGCGTTGATTCCTCTCAACTTCACCGGCACCGCGACCCTGACCTTGGACGGCATCTCTGAAGTGAAGGGCCTAACGGCCACGCTGAGCGCCAATTCAATCAAGACATCAGGGAGCTCAGTGCTCACAGTTACCGCTGGGACGAACACTCCGAAAGGAACGTATTCGATCACCGTGATTGTGAACAGCGGAAACCTAACCCACACCGTCACCACGCAGCTGACAGTTAGCTAGGGCCTTAAGATCTCGCCTTCTGACCGGCGTTCAGCCGAAGCGGAAGGCGAGATTTTATTTTCGCCCGTCCCGCCGATCTAGTGTCGCCAGCGAACCATATACAATTTCTCCGTTCTCTCAAGACTCGACATTACGCGATTGGTGGCTGGCCAGATGGAATGGAATTCCCTTTTCATGACGAGATCGGCGGCCGGGATTTGGGCCTTGGTCGGCGCACTCTTGGCCGCCGCCTCCATTTCGGAGACGATTCCTAAGCGTCCTCTTCCCCCCACCGGACATCTCACCGCAGCGAGAGACATGGGCTTTGCACGCGGCGGCCACACTGCGACCATCCTGCCCAATTTCACGGTGCTGATTGCAGGCGGCAAGCAGGAACGCGGGATTGTCCTCGCAACAACGGAAATCTACGACCCAACAAACGAGACCTTCACGCCGGGTGTCAAGATGGCGAAACCTCGCGAGGGGCACGCGGCGGCCGCGCTTGCAGACGGGAAAGTTCTCATCGCGGGCGGAGCAACCAGCGGTGGAGCTGCTTTGTCGAGTTGTGAAGTGTACGACTATGAAACTGGGAGATTCACGACACGCGGGAATATGCACGCGCGCCGAATCAGGCCGACAGCAACCGTGTTGCGTGATGGAAGGGTTCTCGTCACTGGAGGCATGGATGGCAGTCAGTCACTCGACTCCGCCGAAACCTACGACTTGCTCACGGGAAACTGGACGCTTGTTGGCAAGATGGCGTCCCCACGCGCCGGCCACACGGCGACGATGCTCTCCGACGGATCTGTGCTTCTTGTGGGTGGCATGGGTGCGAGAAGCTCGGCGCTGCGGACTGCCGAACTTTTCGATCCCAAAACGAATCGCTTCGCGCAAACCGGATCTCTTCAGGAGGGGCGTTTCTCACATGCGGCCGCGCTGATTCCCAACGGTAAGGTGGTGATCGCCGGAGGCGCAACCGATTCGAAGGGCACGCACGCTCTTGCTTCGGCCGAAATCTATGATGCCGCAAGTCGAACGTTCGCAAAAACGGGAGCGCTATCAGAACAACGGATGAAGCTGCCTGACGCTGCCGCCCTGCTCGACGGAAGAATTTTGATTACTGGCGGGGCGGCCTCTGCTGAGATTTACGATCCGAGAACTGCATCGTTTCAAACCGTGTCCGGAAGTATAGATACCCCTCGCTACTACCCTGCAGCCATCGAATTGATGGATGGGTCGGTGCGATTGTTTGGAGGGTATGATTCCGCATCGATCAGTACGGCCAAGACGTGGATCTATCGCTTACAATAACTCGCCGCGATGTTGTCACGCGCCCCTTTAAATGGCCGTCCGTTCTCCTCAGAGCGCTGAGTTCCTCGAGAAAAGGCTGCAATCCCTAGCTGGGCACTACATCTCATGGTCCCTGGGCGGAATTGCTGTGATCTATGCGCTGCTCGCCGGCTTGCACACTTTGCAGGACTTTGATCTTGGTTGGCAGCTGGCGACAGGGCGCTGGGTCTTCGAGCACCACCACGTTTTCTCGACGGATATTTTTTCCTACACCGCTAACGGTCAACCCTGGATATATCCCGCTCTATCGGGCCTGATCTTTTATGTGTGCTCTCTCCTGGGAGGTTATGGTCTCATTTGTTGGCTTGGAGCCTTGGCGTCGGCTGCCACGATCGCTGTGATGATTCGCAGGAATAGTTTGGCTACTTCTGCATTCGCCGTCCTCGCCGTGCCTCTGATCGCAAATCGCACGCAACCTCGGGCAGAAATGTTCACGACGGTTCTGTTCGCTGCTTCTCTTACTCTGCTCTGGCGCCACTATCGACGGGGCCGCTCGCCGCTCTGGCTGCTTCCGATCCTGATGCTTTTCTGGGTCAACCTGCACCTCGGATTCATCGCCGGCCTCGCGATAGCCCTCGCCTATTTACTGTTAGAACTGATCGATTTGCCTTTCGCTTCGAAGATGCTCTCGGCGGCTGGAAGGCTGAGGCGAGCATGCCCTTGGTTGATGCTCTCGGCTATCGCCACACTGCTCAATCCGTGGGGACCAGGGATCTACACGGCAATACTTCGACAGCAGCGAGTGCAGGCAGTTCACAATCTCTGGATTGTCGAATGGGAAGGTGTTCGCCCGTCCTGGGGCAGCCTCCATCAGGCCATCGATTGGCGCGATCCGCAGAGTTCGTTCTGGTGGCTAGCCCTCGCCACATTGGTTTGTGTCTTCTTCGCCATCTGGCGCAAGCAATGGGGAGCAGCAATTCTTCTCGCTGTTTCGATCTACTTCGGGATGGAGCATGTTCGCCTGCAAGCATTATTCGCGTGCATCACCGTAGTGGTGGGAGGATCGGTCATCGACGGGACTTGCTCTTCGGCACGTCCAGCAACATAGCGAAAACCCAGGACAGAACTAATAGGCCGGTTTACCCAACTTCGAAGCGCGGGACTGGTAGTCCTCACCACGGCACTCCTTGGGATGTCTGTCGTCCGTTCTGTGGACCTGATCTCCAACCGCTACTACATGAGGTCTTCGCAACTCTCGCTCTTTGGTACTGGGCTCTCGTGGTGGTATCCCGCACGAGCGTTCGATTTCATCGAGCGCGAGAAATTGCCCGGCAATATCTTCAATGGATTCAGTCTCGGTGGCTATCTGACGTGGCGTCTATTTCCCGAGTATCGCGACTACATCGACGGCCGGGCTGTCCCATTCGGATCGGATTTGTTTTTTCGGTCGTCGAACTTCCGCTCGAGGGCCGGATTCTTTTGCCTGGCGTCAGGAAGCCGATAGCCGCGATATCCGCACGATCATCGTCCCGCTCTCGCGCTACAACGGAATGAGCCTCTTTCCTCATCTCCATGAATTCTGCCGAAGTAAATCGTGGGCACCGATTTATATCGATGAAGTCTCGGCCATCTTCCTGAGGTCTGACGCTCAAGCGCATACCGATCGTTTGCGAGTCGATTGCGACAAGGTAACCTTTGATCTGCCTCGCGAACTTGGACCCTGCGCGATCGTCGAGAGCCAGAGCCGAGTTGTTCAACGCGTGGGCCAACGCGGGCGCCGTATTGTACAGCCTGGAGCGCTATCCCGAGGCACTCACGTTTCTTGATCGCGCCCAGTCCGTGTTCACCGAGAATGCCAACGTCCATTTTCTGCGTGCATTGGTTTTCCAGCAGATGGGCCGCGGACAAGAGGCCGAGGAAGAATTTCGCGCCAGCCTTAATCTCGAGAAAAGCGACGAGACGTGGTTCGATCTCGGACTGTTCTATATGACCGAAAAGCGGTACGCAGATGCGGCGCAGATCTTCCAGCAATCTGCCGAGTCGTCTTCCCGTCCGCACGAGATGTGGATGATGCTCGGTCAAGCGGAGCTTCAGCTACATGCAGCCCAACCCTGCGCTTGAAGCATTCACTAAAGCGGAAGCGTCGAGCCCGTTTCGCGACGGGACGGAATCGCATCGGTGCTGGCTTCAATTCTCTCATCGCAACCGGCCGGGCAAAAGCCTGCTATCAGTTGGGTGACATCGCGCACGCTGTCCGCTTTCAAGAAGACGCCGTGAAATTGGCGCCGGATGACGCTAGATTGTGGTCTGGCCTCGCGGACTTGTACGACGTTCAAGGACGCTCTGCCGACGTCCGCACAGGCCCGAGCTCACTCCAAGTAAAGAACTCTTGCCCGCCCGTTTGTCTCTCGAAAACGTGGTCGGCCACAATGTCTGTGGAATGACCCGGAAAGGCAAGTGAACCCGCAAGGTCAGATTGTGTCGAAATAGGCAAGGACTCGCGCAAGTCTCTTCCGCAATTCGAGCGGTCCTTTTTCGATTCGATTGTCGGGTCTACAGCGAGCGCAGGAAGTTCACCAGATCCTGCTGGTTTTTCGAACTCAGGTTGTTGAAGTTTGTCACGCTTTGATTCGCTTCTGACGCTGGATAGGTGCTGTTGCCCAGGCTGAAGTGATCCTCAATCGCAGTGACGATATTGTTCGTGCGGCCGTCATGCATGAACCACAGCCGCTGCCCGATCCCCCACAACGGCGCAGTACGGAACTCATCGGGACCCGCCTGCCCTTGAGCAAGTCCGTCGGCAAGGCCCGGCCCCATGTGGTGAACCAGGAGGTCGGAGTAGAGGCTGATTGTGACATTGCCAAGCGCTGGCCGCGAAGTGGGAGGAGTCTTGAACGATGTCGTATGACAGTAAACGCAGCCCGCATTGGTGAACTGGGTTTTGCCGTTGCTGGTGGAAGTTGTCGCCTTCTGCGGTGTCGGAGGCGCCAGCCACTGCGTGAAATATTCCGCGCGCTCTGGGTCGCCCGGGAACATTTCCGTCAGAATGCCCGGCGTGAAGTTCGAGTATGTTTCAGGCACGGGATTCAGAACGCATCCCGACGTCTGATCAATTTCGTTGGGAAAGGTGTCGTTGGTCACGCCCATTTCCACGTTTGATTTGCTGCGCCGCCATCAGAAACGTGGACCGAACCTGCGCTTTCCATCCGAAGCGCTGGATGCTGCCGTCGTTTCCACTAAAGTTCGGGTGTCCGGTGATCCCAAGAGTTCCCTTCACCGTCAAGTTCGCATTCATGTTGTTGATGATGTCGCTGTTCCGGACGACTTCGATCAACCCATCGCCATAAGTTGGGATCGACTGGCGTAGGACGAGATTATTGTCGGCCGCTGCGGTCACAAAATCGGGCTGTGAGATGCCGCAAGAGCCGCCATCGCTGCGTCCGGCGATTGTGAAAAGTTGGTGCACCGTGCCGTCCGCGATGTTCGTTCCCGGCTTGTTGATAAAGCGCGCTTCGAGAACAGGGCCGCTAGTGGTAATAAAAGACGGCATCGTATTGTGCGCGCCTTTCTCTGTGTAAACCGAAAACAGTGGGTTTGAAGGCGGACTGGATCCGCCCACCGCTGGATAAGAATGGCAACTTACGCACGAGTTGGAGTTGAAACGTGGGCCAAGGCCGCCATCGGCGGGCGAGGTCACCACGACGTCGTGCGTGCGCTCGAATTCCGTAGTGATGCTGGGCTCGATCTGCTTCTCGTTTGGAGTCAGCGTCGATATGAATCCGCCCACGTTCGCCGGCAACGGCCGCGGACCTGGATCCGTTGCGCTCAGGGTGGGAGGCGCCACGACATTCGCCCGGAGCGAGGTCGCCGAGATCGGCTTGTTCGATTTCGCTCCCTTGGGAAAGTACGCAGCAGCCGCGGCACAGATAAAAAGCAGGGAGGCAATCGGAAGGGCTACGCGCACCCACTTCCCGCGACTCGATTGAGGGTGAACCAGATTCGTTTTTTCCGCGCAATGACATGGTGTCCTTTTCGTCTGATCGTTTCCCGAAGTTCACAACGACCGCAGGAAGTTCACAAGATCCTGCTGATTCTGCTGGGACAGCGCGTTGAAGTTATTGATGACCGTGTTAGCTTCCGAGTTCGGATAGGTTCCATTGCCCGTGCTGAAATGATCTTCGATTGCCTGGACAATATCCGTCGTACGGCCATCATGCAGGAAGAAATACCGCTGTCCAATGCCCCACAGAGGCGCACTGCGGAACTGATCTCCCGTCGCGTTGCCTTGGGAAACGTTGTCAGCGAGAAGCGGTCCCATGTCGTGGACAAGGAGATCTGAATAGAGATTCGCCTGGACCTTGCTCAACGCGGCGATGGAAGCACTCGGCGTGGTAAACGAATTGGTGTGGCACATGTTGCAGCCAACGTTGTTGAACTGCACCAAGCCATTAGAGCGTGGAAGTCGTTGGCGCAACCGGCACAGGTGGCGCGAGGAAGCGCATGAACAAAGAGAAGCGTTCGAGGTCGCCGGAGAAGTTTACCGGTAGCTTTGGCGCTTCGCCCGTATCATTGCGATCATCTGGAACGCCCTTGGTCTTGTTCGTTCCAGGCGGTACCGGGAACGGCGGCAAGCAGCTTACGATGGATTCGTCATTCTCGCTGGGGAAAGCTTCGTCGCTGACGCCCTCCTCGACTGTGTATGCTTCTCCCGAAAAATACAGTAGCGACTTGTTCTGTGCTTTCCATCCGAAACGCGCGATCGTGCCGTCGTCATCGCTGTAGTTGGGATGGCCGGAGATGCCGAGAGACGCCTTCAGCGCTCCGTTGGCATTCATGTTGTTCAGGATGTCGCTTTCCTGAATCAGTTCAATGAGGCCAGAACCAAAGGTAGGCGTGGTCTGGCGGAAAATGATGTTGTCGGTTTGCTGAGCGTTCGTGAAATTCGGCTGGACCATCGTCGTGCAGCCCGGCGCGTCGGTGCGGTTTGAGATTGTAAACATCTGATGCACGCCACCGTCCGGGGTCACGCCATCGGCCTTAAATGGGAATCGCGCCACCACGACCGGGCCATTCGTCGTTATGAAATACGGCATTGTATTCGTTGCGCCCATCAGCTGATAGATGGCGAACAAAGGATTGCTTGGCGGGCTTGATCCGCCGACCGCGGGATATGCGTGGCAACTCGAACAGGAATTCGAATTAAAACGAGGCCCCAACCCGACGGTCTTGACCAGAGGACCTCCCGCAACAAAATTGACTTCGGTAAAAATCTGGGTGAGACGGTGGGTAGTCGAGCTCTGGTTTTTCGACAGTGTCGAATAGAAAGCGCCGGAAGCGGCGGGGAGTGGCCGAGGTCCCGGATCGACGGCGAGCGCTGAACCGTGCACCACTGCGGGGCGTGACATCAGCGCGGCTACCGACGTGGCAACCAGAGCTGCCAATGCGATGTAGTAGGCGACTTGACGGAATGAGCCTTGCGAACTTCTATCGACGACGGGATTGCCAGATTCGCGCATGGGTTCCCAACCTGTTCTCATACCAATTCGTTGAAATACGGTTGAAACCGCCTTTCGGCGGCGTGATTGAACGAGACTATCGGGGAAAAAATGATTCTTGCCGGGTGTTTGGCAATTGAATCGTGGATAGCACCATAGGGTCAGGGCCAATAGTGTGTCAATGAGAGAATGGTCTCCGTGAAAGAAAATGCACACGATCGATCAATACCGGTGTGCGACCCAGTAATTACTTCGCTATCCGATTCAACGGTGTTATCCATTAGGTAACTGGCTCCAAAGTGCCATTTACCGGGACTGGATGCGCCGAATACCTTGTCTCATGAGCTTTTTCCCGCGAAAGCGGGTCGAGGCTGGAGCGAAAGCTCCCGGCTCGTAATTCAAATATTTGAACGTTCCCCTCTACCAACTGATCGAAGAGTGTCTAAAAAAGAGACCTGTTGAGAGACTAAGGACTCTCATACTTTTTTTAGCGCCGGTTCCTTAATCATGGCCCAATTGACCAGTTTCCCGCTGCAAGACAGGATTCGCGTATTCGCCGCCGACAACACCTCCATGAACACGCAGCTACTGGTGGAGGCGCTTGGCCGCGATGGCCAATTCACCATGGCCGCGCCCGCCGCTTCGGGAATC
Source organism: uncultured Acidobacteriota bacterium (assembly GCA_963771765.1). Lineage (GTDB taxonomy): Bacteria > Acidobacteriota > Terriglobia > Terriglobales > Acidobacteriaceae > Sulfotelmatobacter. The sequence goes on along the minus strand of CAVYUY010000029.1, from coordinate 62,345 downwards.
GAGATGCTTACCGCGATCAAACGCGAGCATCCCCATGTTGCACTGATCAGCGCGCGACAAGGCGGGGACGCCAAGAGCGGATTCGCTCTCAGCCGCGAAATCCGCAATGCTTCGCCGACGACGCGCGTGATCATGTTGCTGGATTCGTCTGAGCGCACGCCCGTGATTGAAGCGTTCCGGTCGGGAGCACGCGGAGTTTTCTGCCGCACCGAACCCCTGAAGCTTCTCGCAAAATCTATTCGCTGCGTTCACGAAGGACAGATCTGGGCAAGCAGCAGCGAGTTGCAATTCATCCTGGAAGCCATGGCAGAGCCGGTTCCCATGACTTTCACCAGCGCCAATGGTGACGCGCTGTTGTCGGCCCGCGAACTCGACGTTGTACGCTGCGTGGCTGAAGGATTGAGCAACCGCGAAATTGCGCAGCGCCTCACGCTGCGTGAACACACGGTCAAGAATTATTTGTTCCGCATCTTCGACAAGCTCGGGGTTTCCAGCCGCGTTGAGGTTGTGCTTTACGCCCTGGGAAATCAGAACGGCGCGAACAAGTCCGAAGCTGTCGGAGCCTCCAAAAAGGATGCTTCGTCGCCGGCACCGGCCCGCGCTGATTCGCCAGTCCGAGTCATTCGATAGCTGCGCTGTTCTCGTGCAACCGCGCGAGAACTTTTCCCGTCCGCGCAAGTCCTCTCAAGAACATGTACCTCCATGCACCGGTGGGTCACTGACCGCTGGTTATCTACGTTCATCTGCTTTCCCTGTCTAGTGTTACCTCACGGGACGCCATGAAAGAAACGTCCTAACAAATCCCCCTTTTGGCGAGGTAACCCGATGAGGTTCGCAGTTCTTCCTCCGGCTCGGAATGACCAGCAGCACAGCACACCGAAAGTCCTCGAAATTCTCTTTTTATTCGTCGTCGCGATTTGCTTACCATGGTTTACCGGCTGCACCGCGGCGAACTCAGCAGTCACCGGCAACAAGCCTCTGATCTCCGAAGCTCGAACCCCTCTCAAGGCATCCCGAGTTAGCACGCTGCAATTGTCGGCCAATTTGCCAGCTGCTTCGCTGGGAACGCCCTACAGCGCCAACGTTAGCGTGTCGGGCGGAAAACCCGCTTACGACTTCAGCCTGTCGTGGGGTTCGCTGCCTCCGGGCCTGAAGCTCGCATCCGATAGCGGACTGATCTCGGGAGTACCCGCCAAAGGTGGAACCTATCAGTTTGGCGTCCACGTAGTCGACTCGCGCGGAGTTGGCGACGCCTCCCCGTTTCAGCTGACCGTCTCGAGTGCGAGTGGTGTCGCAGTGACGCTGAATCCTGCTACTGCGAACGTTCAATCGTCGGCAATGATGCAATTCACAGCGACCGTCAGCAACACGAGCAATGTGGGCGTGACCTGGTCGGCATCAACGGGTGCCATCAGCACCGACGGTTCTTACAAAGCTCCATCGGTCACCACAACGACCTCGGCCACCGTAACGGCAACCAGCACTGCCGATCCAACGAAATCGGCCAGTGCATCCGTGACGATCAGTCCAGCCGCGCAGGCCGCTCTCACGGTCACGACTACCGGGTTGACCTCAGTCAGTTCCGGCGTCACCTATTCGGCGAATCTGAAGGCTTCCGGCGGAACGGCTCCGTATGCCTGGGCCCTCACGTCCGGATCGCTTCCGAGCGGGTTCGGATTCAGCAGCGCTGGCTCGATTTCAGGAACAACCACGAAAACCGGACAGTATAACTTTACGGTTCAAGTGACCGATGCGTCTTCGCCGAAACAGACTGCGTCGCAGGCCTTGGTACTCACGGTTAATGGCTCGACTGGCAACGGAAACGGCGTTCAGTCGACCTTCTTCGGTGCGGGCTTCAACGGCAGCAAAGTATGGCCGCCGACCGACGGACAGAATCAGATCGCAACCCTGAGCGGCGTACGACTATGGGACGACGGTGTGAAGTGGGGTCAGCTGAATACTTCGAACGGCGTCTACAACTGGTCTGGGTTGGATAACTGGCTCGATCGCGCAGCCTCGGCCAACATGGACGTCCTCTACACCTTCGGAGACACTCCGCAGTTCGCGGCTGCTTCCACCGCTCCCGGAGGATGCGTAGCGCCTGGCGCTTATAGCTGCGCTGCTCCGACGGACGTCAACTCCGATGGTACGGGCACCGACGCTTACTTCTCTGCGTTCGTGACCGCGCTCGTAACTCATGCTGCGGGCCGCATCTCGTACTACGAACTGTGGAACGAGCCAGACTGTAAGTGCTTCTGGAGCGGTACCACCGCACAACTAGTTCGCATGGGCAAGGACGCTGCCGCCATCATCCGGTCGCTCGATCCCAACGCGAAAATCCTGAGCCCCTCGGCACACGGTCCGACCATGGCGTCATGGTTCGACGGATACGTTGCGGCCGGTGGCGCTGCAAACTTCGACATCGTCAACGTGCACATGCGCGGCGAGAACGGTACGAATGGAAGTCCGGAAGCGTTCTTGACCGTCTATGGCCAAGTTGTCGCGGAAACTCAAAAGCGTAATCTGGCTTCTCTTCCCTTGTGGGATGACGAACACGGAATCCTGCAGAATCAGGGCGTGACTGATCCGGATATGTTGGCCGGCTATGTTGCTCGGTCGGCCGTTCTACGGGCTGGCGTCGGGATTCAACGCCAATATGTCTATACCTGGGACAGCAAGGCTCCATATGGATTGCAGGGCAACAATTCCGGCACTGCGTGGAATCAAGTTGCCACCTGGGTTATCGGGCACCAGATCAGTCCATGCACTGTGACGGGAACCGTCTACTCGTGCGCCCTCGATTACGGACAAGTGGTTTGGGACACTTCACAGGCCTGCAGCAACGGCGTGTGCACGACCTCAAGCTACACCTACCCCGCAAGCTACGTCTGGTCCTACGATCTCGACGGGAACCGGTCGGCGCTCAGTGGAAAGACAGTGGCGATCGGATACAAACCGATCCTTCTGGAAAACCAATAAGCCCTGCGCCCCATCGCAAAAACAAGAGCCCGCATCCAAAGGATGCGGGCTCTTCACTTTGCACTTCTCTCTTGGAATTTTGGCGCCGGTTGAAGCAGGCCACCTCATGCAGGATGCTAGACTTCTGACTTGGAAACCTTTTCTGCGAGGCTGAAGAGGCGGCTCTTTTGGGTTGTCTCCCGGGTATGTTTCAAACTGTACGGCACTTTTCCGATCTTCGGATCCCTCCGCGCTTCAATCGCAATCATCCGTAGAGACCAGACATTCCTTCTTATCCGTCGCAACGACGGTCGTGGCTGCTCATTGCCGGGAGGTATTGCTGCATGGCGTGAGCCGGAAGAATCGACTCTCCGCCGCGAAGTGCGAGAAGAGACAAAACTGGAAGTGACTTCATTCGAATTGCTGGGCCGTTACCCGAGCAACATCGAGATCCCCTGCATGATTTCGGTTTTCTCCGCCAATGCTACCGGCATGGTGGAAGATTCGTGGGAAGGCTCTCCTCGGTGGATGACGATCGAAGAAGTTGAACAATGCATCACCACGAGCCAACGGTTCGCTCTCGATCTCATGAAGAAAATCGGCTCCCAGGCAGATCCCGCTAAGGGATAACCTTGGAGCCGATTGAGTCGAACGAAAGCCGATACGAAATAATCAGTGTGCAGTGACTTCTACTGCCCGGTGCCAGAAAGGCTTGCAACCTGCGGTGAAGAAGCGGCACCGTAGTTCAGCGTCAGATTCCCGCTGATCGCTCCCGAGGCGGTAGGACTGAATTCCACCCCAAGGGTGCAGCTGCCGCTAGCGGGAATGCTTGCTCCGCAAGGAACGCTTCCGCCGCTGGTGTAAATGAAATCTCCGCTCGCCACGACGCTATTGATTGCCGTTGCTGTGGTTTGACTGTTTGTAACAGTAACGACTTGCATCGCGCTCGTGCTACCCACGGATATGGTTCCGAACGAGAGTGTCGCCGGCGACATCGTCAACGGCAAAACTCCGACACCCGTTACGTCGAATACCTGCGTGCTGACAGATCCGTTGTCGATCACCGTAATTCCGCCAACTGTTGTACCTGTCACCTGAGGAGTGAATGTTACGGTCATGGTGCAGGTCTTGCCGGGATTTAATGTTCCGCTGCACGGAGCCGTTCCGCTCGGCACCACAACAAAGTAGCCGCTGCCCGTGAGGCTAGTGAAGGTGATGGCCGTAGTGCCGGCATTCTTCAGGGTCACGATCTTCGAAATCGCATTGTTCAGCGCGACATTTCCGAAGCCCAGGTTTACGGGACTGAAAGTAAGTGGGGCGGCCGCACCGTTCTGGCCTGTTCCCGTCAATCCTGCTGAGGCGGGACTTCCCGCGGCCCCAAACGAAATCGTCACAGTGCCCTTGATCGTGCCATTGGAGGTCGGCGTAAATGTCACCGCAAAGGTGCATTTCGCCTTCGCTGCGAGCGTGCCGTTGCAGGGTGTTGTCCCGTTGCCCACTGCCGAGAAATTGCCACTCGTGCTGAAGGAAAAGCTCAGGGTCTGATTGAGATTGTTGCTCATCGTCAGAGTCTGAGCGGCACTGGAACTTCCCACATTCACCGCCGGGAAGGTCAGATTCGCAGAGAACGTGACCGGTAGCTGGCCGGTGCCGGTCAGCGTGACGATATGTGGGGCGCCCGTTGCGTCGTCGTTGACAGTAATCGTTCCCGGCACGCTGCCAGTTGTAACCGGATTGAAAACGACTGTGATCGTGCAAGTCTGTCCCGGAGTTAGCGTCGCTCCGCCGCAAGTATCACTCTCAGAATAGCCCCCGCTTGCCGAGACAGAACCGATGCTGACGTTGGACAAGCCGCTATTTGTGACAGTCACGGCCTGACCGGCGCTCGGATAATTCAAAGCCTCGTTGCCGAAAGCGAGCGTTGTCGCTGACATCGAAATAGAGGCCGCTGCGCCACTTCCCGCCAACGCAATCGTCTGTGGACTGTTACTCGCGTCGTCGTTGATGAGGAGTGAACCATTACGTATGCCGGACGCCGAAGCGGTGAGATAGACGCTGATGGTGCAAGCGCCTTGCGGAGCAATTGCCGCTCCTTGGCACGTATCGGTTTCGCTGAAATCTCCACCGCCGATCGAGATTCCGGTGATATTGAGCGGAATCGATTGGTTGTTCGTGATGGTCTCGACTATGGGTGCGCTCTTCAGTCCCGTTTGTTGACTGCCAAAATTCAGGCTGACATTCGAAAGCAGCACAGGCCCGCCGGCACATGTCGTTGCCGCAGGAAGCGAGGCGATCTCCGTGTACCAGAACGTCGAAGTCGTGCGGTTCGTCTGAAGGTATTCTCCCGCCACCCAGACCGTACATGAATCGCTTGGATCGAGTACCGCGCTCTGCCAATCTCCCCAGCGGTAGTTCAGGTTGTCGGTGTCTTCGGCGTCGCCGGAGGTTGCCGGATTCGCGATGTAACCATAGCTCGATGACGCGAGCGTTCCGGGATTGAAGAGCAGACTATCGAGTCCCGGATGCTCAGTCACGCCAGTTCCCGAAGTTCCCAAAATGCCTAGCAGATTGCCAGCCTTATCCCGGGCGATGCTCGGCAGGAACACGTATGCGCTTCTGTCCGAAGGATCAAGAATCGGATAGTCACCCGCCAGGAATACAGCGTTGGGAGCCAGCGTGTTCCGTTGCAGGGTGCGAATGACCGCTTCGGTCTGCGTGCGACCGCTCACGCTTGGCGTTATTTGGATGTCGTGTGAAGAAGTCCAGATACTTCCCTGCCCGGCCTGCGAGGTGTAGTGAAAGAACTGCTGCATGCGGTCGGCAACAGAATCAATGTGAATGCCTGTGGCAGAGGTCGAGGGCTGCGGGATGCAAGCGGTGTTGTAGTAATTACTGGGAATGAAACATCCCAACTGATCTCCCCCAGGCTGAGTCGATGGAAGATCCCAGCTATTCAAGAACGTCGGCGTCGGAGTAGCGCTGCTCCAGTTGATAGTCCATTGTTCGACACCTTGCGTGTGATTCGGATCCGTCAAGTAAGACTTGTTGTCTTTCGGCGGCTCAATCATGTAGGTGAACATCTCGCCATCCGCGGAAATCGGCGGCGTGGTATCCGAGTTGTTCGCAGGAACCCAACTCCGCCGCTGGTTGAACGCCGTAAGCGGATGCGCGACTGCGCAGGCTGGAGTCTTCGAGCTATTCACCCACGGATTGGCAGTGCTCGCGCGAAGTCCGGCGATGTCGACGGCACAGAGCAGAACGCCATTAATGTTGCTTCCGTTGTTCGGATCGAGCAGGTCATAGCTGATCCACAAGGCTTGGTCGCTCGCCGGTGTGTAAGGCGCGACCGTGGTGGTTGAGCTCTGCCAAAGTCCGACTTGCGGGTAGTCCGGATAATAGAAATTTCCGTGAGAATTGGTCGGAATTACAGAGTCGAGATCGTATTCGTACGCGAACCAACTGAAAGTGCTCTGTGACACGTCGTCAATGTTGCTCACGGCAACGCACAAATAATTGTGGCCCGTCGACGGCGCCGTAATCCGCTTCTCCATTACCCACACGTTGTAGACGTTGTCATGCAGCAATTCGGAATTCGGTGAGAACGCGGTCGGGCAATGCGCTGTATTACCGCCGTTGTTACCGTTCTGGCTCCAGGGTCCAGAGTCCGATTTCGGACTCGTGTTTCCGAGGAAGTTGACCGGCTGATTTGCGTTAGGCCCGTTCTTATACCAGCACTGGTAGGCGCTGTTGACGTGCTCGCAATACTCGGTCAATCCCACGGCGATCGTGACATCTGGAGCAGCTGTCGAGTTCATCCGATATTGGACAGTGTTCAGTCCGGAAATCGTACTCATTCCCGCCTGCCCGAAACCCAAACTGCAGAGTCCGGAAGCCGCTAACACCAATGCCGCCGCGAATTTGGCCCGTAAAGTCAACGCAGATACTCCCTATTCGATTTTGGGGGTGTTAGTCGTGATGTTGCACGTCGCCTGCCAATTGACGAGGTGGACATGGCCATAACATCATGTATATTCAGCGACTTACAGGTTTCCTCTACTGAACAACTTTACTCTCTCTTCGCTCAGGTGCAACCCGTTGGAAACGCGATTTCATCTGGCGGTACCTCTGCCAAAGGGAGACGGGAATAGCGGAATAAGCAAATGGAACGATCAAATCCTTGATACGGAACAGTCTGTGCTGAATGCGGTCGACCGCGCGCTCCATCAAGGAGGCTGGGGCTGTACCTTCCGTCACCGCAGCCTTCGCGGGCCATTGCCCGCCCGACTGATTCCGCCAGAAAACAACGTAGCGCTCAACTTTGCTCTTTAACGCCGGTGACAACACTTCTGGACGCTCACGCTTCGCGACAATGCTGGAGCTCTTCACCATCGAATGATGTTCGCCGTTGTACACAGCCGAGCGATCGGCTCCTTCGAGCGAAGTCATCTTTGGATCGAACGGAATGCCGATGAACTCGCAGATGGAACTCAGAGTCTTCTCCGGTTCGCGTACGAGATCGTCGTATTGCAGCTGATAAATTCCGGCTCCCCGGCGGACCAGTTCGTCGGCTTCTTGCTTCATTCGGCGATAGCCCAGGATTGCACGGAGGTCCATCCCCGATTGCGCGAACCAAGGAGATTTTTTGGCGGCGCGCACGATGCTCCTGCAAACGTCGGCCGGATCGCGCCATATCACGATGAACTTCGCATTCGGATACCAGCCTGCGAACTGGTTCATGCAATCGTAGTAAGTCGGCGACTTGCATCCCCAGACGATGGCACCCTTTTTCGAAGCATACTGCTCGGCGACAGCGCGAAACGCTTCCGGCAATTTGGTGATGTCCTTGGGAATCGCTGTGGCGTCGATCTTGTGGCGTGTAAGCGCGCCGTTCCACGCATCTACTTTGTTCAGCCACCAGGCACTCTTTCGCGGAATCATGAACAGCGGCGAGAGCGTCAGCATATCCGACTCATACATCAGCCCGATTTGTGGATGCTGATTGAGCAGCGCATACAAAAGCGATGTCCCCGAACGCCACATCCCAACGACAAAAAGGGGCCCGTTTCTCATTTCCGAATTCTGCTGACCGTCGTTCATCTCTTGATCACTCACGCCGACTGCACCTGCGAACAAATTCCCATCAAATTTCTGTAACCTTCATCAGGACCGTACTTGGTTTCCGTCAGCTGACGACCTCGCTGCCCCATTCGCATGGCTTCGTCCTGGTGGTCTACCAGGTATTGAACCTTCTGGGCCAGTTCGTTGGCCTGACCGGTCTCGAACAGCAGTCCGGACTTCCCTTCTTCAACGATATAGGGCAGTCCGCCGATCCGCGACGCAATCACAGGCTTGGATGCCATAAAACCTTCCAACACAGTGATCGGAAAGTTTTCATACCACTCCGAAGGCACGATCAGGCACGTCGAGTTGCGCAGGATTTGCCATTTTTCATCCCCGCTTTTGAAGCCTAGTAGCTCTATATTGTGAATGCCGTTGTTCCGAATGTATTCGCGGAGACTGTCTTCAACGGGCCCGGTTCCAACGATCTTTAGCTGCACGTGCGGCAAGCGCTCAAACGCACGAATCAGCGTCCAACAGCCCTTTTCAGGGGAGAGACGCCCCATGAACAGCGCGTAGCCGTTGCCCGGCTTAACGCTCAGCGGCAGTTCCGGTGCGCGGACAAAATTGGGCCGGACAAAGAGCTTGTTTTCGGGAACCCCCGCTTCCCGCATTTTGATCTTAAAAAACTCGGTCAGGCAGATAAAACCGGAGATCTTATCGACCATGCCGGCGGCTCTGTTTGATGCCATGGTAAGGGCGTACAGTCCGCTTAGGGTATAGCTATCTTTGTAACAACGGTTCTTCACCGCGTGAAGATAGTTTCCATCTTTGCATTTCTCACACACTTTATCCTGTATGTAAAAAAGGCCATTGATGCAGAACGGACGAAAGTTGTGTAACACCTGCACCGTTGGGACGCGTAGGGCATGCAGAGTGTGGTAGGCCGAAGGGGAGATGAGCGGGTAGATGTTGTGGACGAATGCTACATCGGGCCTGAATCGCCGAACTACAGCATCCAGATCACTGCTCGTCTTCCAGGAATAAACCGTCTGGGGAAAGAAGAGGGCTTTCTGAACAGTGTTGAAGCTTTTAATTTCGTCGTTGTGGCGGCTATAAAGACAGACTTCGTCGCCGTGACTTCGCAGCAGGTCCGTCTCCGCCCGCACCACGGAGTCCTCTCCTCCAAACTGCTGATACGCGCTGTGAACGAGAAGAACCTTCATGCGTGGAAATCATTTTGGCGCTATTCAATTTCAATCTGTCGCCGCCGGGAATAGAAACTGCTCTAGACTTCCTGCTGCTTCCGGATACCCAAAAGCTCCAGTGTGATCTGATACACGAACTTCGGGTTGTTCACCAGATACCGCTTCCACAAACGCTTCGGATCCTGATAGATCCGATGCAGCCACTGTGTGCCGGTGAGTTTCATCCAGTAAGGAGCGTCTTTGATTCGGCCGGTATGGATGTCAAATGCAGCACCGACACCCAGCATGATTTTCGTGTCGAGCTTCGAGATGTACTGATCCATGAACCGTTCCTGCTTCGGCGTACTCAGTCCGACCCAGAAAAAGTCCGGCTTTAGTTCAGCTACTTTGCGGGCAAGGTCTGAATCCTCTTCCGCAGTGAGCGGCCGAAACGGAGGTGTATATGTCCCAACAACCTTTAAGCCGGGAAAACGCTCGGTCAGCGCGTCTCTAAGTTGGTCCGCGACTCCGTCGTTTCCACCGAAAAAGAAATGCGTGTAGCCTTTTTCGGCCGAGAGCGCGCAGATGCGAAGCATGATCGTTGGCCCGGTAACCTGGCGCATCTGAAACAGACCTCGCAGCCATCCAACCCACACCGTGGGACGTCCATCCGGAATGGTCAGCAAAGCGTTGTTAATGATCCGCTTGAGGTTGGTGTCCACCTGCGCTTCCATAACGCCCTGAACACCGGTCACGCAGACGTATCCCTTTTCATTTTGCGTAACCGCGGTTTCCAAGCGCGAGAGAGCTCGGTCCATGCTGGTGGCATGCACCTTGACGCCCGAGTATCTTCACGCTACTGTCAACCGAACCTTGTCCCATTTCGTAGGCCTTGTCTGAATAAATTTCTTTAAGCCGCGGATTTACCGTTCTTTCTCAGCACCATCACAAAATCAGTAATGCTGGGATCAATCTTGCCCAAGCTGAGAACCTTCAGCGGCGGTCCGACTACCCGATAAATCAAATCAAACGCTCGATGATTCTTCCTGAATTTGATCTGCATCTGCTCTTCGTAGATTTGCAGGTGCTCAACCGTCAGGCCGTTCTTCTTCGCAAATTTTTGGATAGCCGGAGGGGTAATCGAGTAGCGAAGATATGTGGGAAATGGACCGTAGCCCGGCTTCCCGGCCGTCTTCGCCCCCAGCAAGTGTCGGTAGATCGCAACGTGCACCCAATGAGGGGTGTACTTGGTGATCGTTCCCTTCAGCGAAGTCACCACGGGCGCACCGAGGACAACTAGCCCACCAGGGGCGGTAGTGCGGACGAAGTTTTCCAAAGCTTTTTCAGGATGTTTCAGGTGCTCGATCACATCCCAGCAAAAAATGATATCGAAAGACGACGGAGGAAGGGGGTACGTCTCGAGATCGCCTTGAATTTTCTCATGCAGCTCTTTATTCCTGTCGAGCTGGTCTTGCGAGATGTCGATCCCGACGATATAGCTATTCTCTCCGAGCCGGATGTGGCTGCGAGAACCTGCTCCCGCCTCCAACACGCGGATCTGCCTACCCTCGGCCATCTTCTGATCGACGAGCGCTTGCACAGGTGCGTCAACGTCATCCATTGCGAGATTGGGCACCTGCTGACTGATTTGCGCCATGATTTACACCTTCTTCTGAAATAACTTGCCTGGCCCTTTATCCTCGTTTCGGAAAAGTTTCCTTCAAATTCTTACGCTGAAGTTAGAGAAAACTTTCTTGGGTAGCACGGCCTGCGCCGTGCCACCCAAGGTTCTAACGAACGAGCTCGACTGTTGTTACCTGGAACCCCAAAGCAGTCTTAGTCACCACTCACTTCGGCGAGCTCGCCAACTTCTTTTTTCTTCAGTTCGCCTTCGATCCATTTGTAGGTGATGGCCAGGCCTTTATCCAACGGAGTGTTCGGCTCCCAGCCAAGCACTTTGCGCAGCAGGGTGTTATCGCTATTACGACCACGGACGCCCTGTGGCTTGCTCAGATCGTGTTTCTTGGCCAGTTTCTTGCCGGCAATGCCGCAGATCATGTCGACGAGGTGGTTAATGCTGACCATTTCGTCGGTCCCCAGGTTCAGAGGCTCACGGTGATTTGAAGCCATCAGGCGGATCAGGCCTTCCACGCAATCGTCGACGTACATGTAAGAACGAGTCTGGTCGCCGTCGCCCCAGATCTCGATCGATCCGTTGTTCTTGGCTTGCGCGACTTTACGCGAGATTGCGGCCGGAGACTTCTCCTTGCCGCCATCGTACGTGCCCAATGGGCCGTACACATTGTGGAAGCGCACGATGCGCGTTTCGAACTTGTAATCGTGGTAGTAGTAGCGGCACAGTTCTTCCGCGAACAGCTTCTCCCAGCCATAGCCCGGCTCGGGATCAGCAGGATACGCGTCCTCTTCCTTCAACGGAACGAGGTCTGGAGTCTTCTGCTTGTACTGCGCGTACACACAGGCAGACGACGAGAACAGGAACTTCTGAACTCCATTTTGCTTGCTGGCTTCGAGCATGTGGGCGTTGATCAGAATGTTGTTCTTCGAGATATCGGCCAGGAACGAGGTGATGTAGCCGATGCCACCCATGTCGGCAGCCAAGTTGTAAACCTGATCGATGCCTTGTGTGGCAGTCAGGCAGTTTTCCCAGATGCGCAGGTCGAGGACCTGGAAGTCGTCAGCGGCGGAAGCTTCGTACTCCGGGCGCTTCACGTCCACTCCGCGAACCCAGTGCCCATCTTTTTTCAGACGTTTGACGAGATGATGACCAATAAATCCACCCGCCCCAGTTACGAGAATCCTAGTCTTGTTTGCCATTTCGTTTATTCCCCCAGTTATATTTCTATTTAGATTGCTGTTTCCCAACTGACCATCAAGATACTTCTTCGAACGCATATCTTTGCGAACTCAGGTGCTGCCGCGCCGGAACATAGGTGTATCTGCTTTTCAATTCCAGTCTTATAAAGTTGGCGTATCCGAGAATCGAAAAATAAAGCAGAGGGCAATGCCAGGCCAATTCGTCGTTAAAGAACGAATGCAAGGTCAGCAGCCCGAGCAGCGCAAACATTTCAAGCGCAAGCTGCCGTTGCTCAGCCGGAAATCCTTCACCGCGAATGCACCGGAACAGGTACCACCAGGTAGCGAACAAAGCGCCTGCGAAAGGAATCAGTCCCCAGAAACTGGTCCCGATCACGACTTCAATCCAGTCGCTATGCATCATGGATGCTGTGCCCACGCCGAGTTTGCCCAGCACGGCGAACCTTCCGGCCGCGTATGCTCCCATTCCGGTCAACGGATGATGGCCCAACTGTTCAAGGCCGTATTCCCACCAGCCCGTACGTCCACTCAAAGTACCGATCGCGCCCTCGGACTGATCGCGGTTCACTGCGCTCATCACGACGTCGTACGACTCTCCCGGCAACTGGCTGTTGATCGCCGTGGCTACTGCCAACACTGGAGCGAGAACAACGGCTCCCCATATCGCCATTTTGCGATGGCGCTTCGAGAACACAGCGACCATCATTACCGCTAAGAGAAATGCCCCTTCTGCGTTCCTGGTTTTTGACAACACCATCGAGGTCATGCCAAATAGAAACAGCAACACATACCAGGCTCGGTTTTTGGCGGCGCCGAACGCGGGCAGTAGTCTGCAGAATGCAATGATCGCCAGAACCGCTCCCGAGGTTCCGACGCTGTTGGAAGCTTCGACTGGGAACACGCCCGTGAGTCGGCCTCCGTCCATTGCTTCCGTGGGCCAAATCGGCAGGTTGATCCAAACCCCGATCAACTGAAGGCCGTAGAACGCCAGAGTCCAGTGCACGAGGCTATCCCAGGTGACGAAGCCTTCAGAACTGGCCACCACAGCGGCCAGCAAGGAAACGTCTGCCAGAAACTCGAGCGACTTGTACGCCGTCCAGGCGGCGTTCACAGACCACGCGCAAGAGGCGAGCGACACGAGGCAGTAGATCGCCAACGCGCACGGGATGCCTCGAAATAGCGAACCTAACCAGTTTGGTTTTTTAAGGATCAGCCGGGTAATCAGCGTTAGAGATACGAACGATTCCGGCAAGATTCGAAGCATCGCCCAGGCGTCGATAAGATTTCCCTGCCCGTTGCCGACGTCGCGAATTCGGAAAACCAACGTGCTCATGTAAATGAAGAACCACAAAGGGTGCCACCAGGTCCAGTTGGCTCTGAGAGTTCTCAGATTCGCTACCGCCGCAGGAAACGCCGCCAGGATCAGCGCAATCGCCGGGATCGAAAGCAGCATGCCTCCAGCGGCGATCAGGACTCCGTAGCTCGATGTGCCGGCGAGCAGCGTAAGCGAAATCGATATGATGCAGCCCAGGACGGCAAAGCCGCCGAGCATCCACATCGATTGCCGATTGCGGATGTCAAACCCGCGGGCTCTTGCGCGATCTACGATTCCCGAACTCATCGTCCCTCTTTTAAGGCTTGCAGCACGCCGTAATAGGCGGGCTTCTTTTTGTAATCGTCGTCAAATAAGACCGGCTTCGCGTTCGGAATAAGTTTTCCAGTCCGATGTACGCAGCCACGTATATCGATCTGCGATTCCCCAGGTCGTGAAACCAATGCAATTCGAATCTTTCAGACAAGCTCGAACAATGTTGTAAAAAACGTCCTTCTGCTTCGCGAAAGCTTCGGGACTATCTTCAGGCCCCTGATACAAGTCCATTTCGGTGATGTGAACCTTCACGCCGACTTTGCGTGCCCGGTCGAGCAAGATCCTTGAATTCATCCAGATAGTTCGGGCGCAGAGCCGGAAGTTCCCAATGCATTTCGGTGCCGATTACATCGATCGGGGCACCTTTTTTCTTCACGCGATCAACCAGAGAAAAGAATTCATCGACGCGCTCCTTGTCGATTCCCCCTTGTCCGAACGTGTCATTCAGCAGAAGCAGCGCATTGGGATTGGCCTCGCGGGCGTACTGAAACGCCTTCACGATGTAATCATCCTCGCCCAAAACCCGCGACCAACAACCGTTATGCGTCGGGTTCGTGGGTTCGTTCACCACTTCCCATGAGTAATAAGTGTCGCCGCCGTGCCGAACTACCGCCTGGATGTGATCTTTCAAAATCGTATCCAGTTCTTTTGGAGACCATCCGCCACAAGCTTCGCTTTTGAAGTTGAGCCACGGCGCAGTCTGCATGTTGCGGTAGACCAGGCAATGACCCATGAGTTTCATCTGATGCTGCTTTGCGAAACTCATCGCTTCATCCATCGCTTCAAAATCAAAATGGCCGCGTTCCGGTTCAGTCAGATTCGGAAAAACGATGGAAACTCCGGCGTTAAACTCCCGCCCCATCACGGGCTTATACTGCGGATCGTGATTCCACATCCGCCCCTGAATCGTTGTGCCGACCCAGAATCCCATGGGATCGGCAGCCTGACGAAGTGTTCCGCTGTCGGATGCCGCATCCTTCTTTTGAGCCACCGCAAGCGGGACTAGTAACATCATCATCGCCAAAAACCATCCGGATTTCTTCATTACTCTGGTCATACTCTCGCCGGTGACTATCGTGCGGGTTAAACTCTTGCGCCGGACGTCAGTTCCGCCGACATCTCGTCGTTCGCGCCCGCCGGGTATCCAGCACGTACTAACGCCTCTCCGGCGTACGAGGTGACCATGTCGATCTGCGCCTGGGCTCAACTTCTCCCGCCATCCGCCCACCGAACCGCTTCGTACAAACCGGGCATCCTCGCGGTCGACATTGTGCTTCCGCAACAGGGTTCCCTTCTTGACTGCGGCGCCAGACTTCTTGGCCTTTTCTTCTTTTTCACGCATCGCACGTAGCGAGTTATTTTCCACGGCGCGTTGAATCTGTTCGCGATCCCGATCGATGCCGAGGAAGTTCAGCATTTCGACCAAGCCACTCTCGGTGTCCTTGCGCAGATCTTCATATCGCACTACCAGCAGGTTTCCGTTCTTGGCCAGAGGACAGTTGACCCAGGAATCCACATGCGATTGCCACGAACCGAAGCGCGTAACTTTACCCTGCAGAAACGATTCGATATATCCGTCCATACCCTTGCCGTTGTCGAAGTATTGCGAGAAGCCCATTTCCTTATCGCGGGCCCAGTTCGAGAGCATCACATCGCGCAGATCGCGCATAAGGTAGATGGCCCGCTTGTACTCGGGCCGATATTGGTGATGAGTTTTGATGAAGCGCCCACCGTTCGGCAACACATGCTGAGCGCCCTGGTGGGTGGCAAGTTCCGGCAGCACCTGATTCACATTCAGGAATCCAGCTGTATCGTTGGTCAAGACCTCGAACAACACGAAGCGCAACCACGTATTTCCAGAGCGTTCGAAGGACGCGAAGAGCACGTCATTGTCCTTCAGGCCACGATGCTCCCACCACGACTTGGGAGTCCGCAGTTTGGTGCGAGAGGCCTTGAAACGAAGAGTCTTGAGAGTGTTCATCAGTTAGCTTTCCCCTTGGAGAACCGGATTCGGAATGCCCATCGAATTCGACTTACGTTGGAGGATATACAGCGAGATCACCAGGGCAGCGAGATTCGCCACAACGATGCTGCACATCACGCCCCACAGTCCGAACGCGCGGGTTGCGGGCACTCCTACAATGAGCGACAAAACGCTGGCTACGATTCGCGCGTAGAAAATGGAATCCGGAGATTCGATCGCCCGCAGCATGATCGCCGGACCGAACGCTGCGCTCCACAACGTGGTACCAAGGGCAACGTATGGGAGCAAGGGCGCGACTTCCAGGTACTTTCCGCCATACAAGAGGTGGAACACGTTCGCCTTGAATGGAATGACCACTGACCAGTACGCCACCGCGCCCGCCACGAATAGAATCGTGATGCGCCGAACCAGCGGTCCCGAAGTTGATAGGCCCTTTTCCCGGCAACGCCGCGCCGCGTATGGCAAGAACAGAATTGAGAGCGCGGTGTAGCTTTGTTCCAACGGCAGGGACAGGTTCATCAGCGCTTTCAATTGCCCTGCCTGCGCCATTCCTGAAAATGCGCTAACCAGTGGGTAGTACATGTAATACGGAATCCACGTCACCACGGAAACAGCAAGCGCCCATCTGCCGTATTCCCAGTGCTTGCGCCATGCCTGAGTGGCAGTCGGTGGATCGCAAGTATCGGGCGGTAACACTTTCCTGATCTGCGACAGCAAAAACAATCCCGTGCCCAGCCCACCGACGGCCATCAGCAAATACGCCGAGAATGGCGAGACCATCGCCTTCTTGTAGGCAACAAAAAGCCCGGTAGCTACGAGCACGAAGTAGATAAATGCGCCCATCGCCGCGCGTGCAGGTGCCAAGTTCATGTAGCAAGAGCGCCGCAAGAGCCAGAAGAATAAAAGGCACGGAGAAGCAATTGCCACGCCCGCCAAGGCTCCGGGCAATCCCTGCGCTTTCCCCAGCGCGTACACGATCGCCGAGGCACCGCCCATCGTCACAATCCCGAACACCGTCAACACCAGTTGAATGCTCAGCAACGCCTTGAAATATCCACGCAGGCATTGACGATAAGCCGATCCGCTAAAGACGGCCTGCGGTTCGGAGAGCACCGACTGGTATACGTAAGAAACCAGCAGAAATACCGAGAAAGCGAGCGAAAACGCTCCATATTCGGCAGGCACAAGCCATCGGGCAAGCAGGATGCCGATCAGAAAATTGGATCCCGAAATCAGTCCCTGATCGAGAATCGCCAGACCACCCTTGGTGGCCCAACGCGCAGCCGTTTTGGACCTGCTTTCCGTGTCCATACCGCTGCCCCCGTCGGCTTCAGCGTTCACCGCTGCCTCCACGATGCCTTCCCGATCTATGACCTGCTCCGTGCCCAATGAAGTCATTCAATTTTCAAGATTGATCTTGATGTCCCTTTTAGCTCTGTTAACGCCCGCTACTTGCCGACTACCGCAAGTGAATCTTCCCCGACGGCATTGGCGAGACAATCGCCCAACTCCTCCGCCAAAAATCGTACTTGCGGTTCTTTCAACAGGCTCAGATGGTCCCCACTGATCTCCCGCAACTCAACGCCTCCGGCGGCAATACGCCACCAGATGGCATAGGGATCGTGCAAGCTTCCCGCCGACTTTTCTCGCACACGAAACAGCGTGACCTTTCCTCGATAGGGCTGGACGTCGTATTCTCCGGCGGCTCTTGAACAAGCCATGCGCACGTTGCGCAACGCCTTCGGCAAGAATTGCAGTTCCAGCCGCTTCCGGAGCGTCATGATGACGAAGGTTCCCTTTTTCACCGCAAAACTCACCCGCTCTTTCAGCGGAAGAGCCATGAGGCTCCGAACCTGGTCGCCTCGCGTCTCGACTTTGCCAGGATACGAATCGAACAATGCCAGCAAAGCAACTTGCTCCCCTTGCGCGTCCAGTTGCTGTGCCATTTCATACGCGACCAGACCGCCGAAGGAATATCCGCCGATGCGATATGGGCCATACGGCTGAATGCGTTTGATCTCTTGGAGATAACGCTCTGCCATTTGCGGGATGCTGGTGAGGCATTCACGTTTGCCATCGAGCCCCTGCGGTTGCAGCGCGTAAAACGGCTGGTCCGATCCCAGATGTTTTGCCAGATCTCGGAATCCCAACACATTTCCACCGACGCCGTGAATACAGAAAAACGGCGCGCGGGAACCTTCGGGTTGCAGCGGCACCATCGACGACCACGAACTTGATCCTTCTCCTTGCGACATCAAACTCGATAGCTGTTCAATCGTAGGGGCTTGTAACAAGGCCGCTAGCGGAAGACGCTGGCCGAGTTGCTGTTCGATGCGGTGCATCAGGCGCGCAGCGAGCAAGGAATGTCCGCCGAGTTCGAAGAAGTTATCGCGAATACCAACCGGCTTCTTGTCGAGAATTGTTTCCCAGATTCGAGCGAGCTTCCTCTCAAGTTCGTTGGTAGGCGCAATGTATTCCTGGGTGGCCGCGAAATCGGCTGCGGTAGGCGCAGGCAGAGCGCGCTTGTCCACTTTGCCATTCGGCGTTTTTGGCATCGCCTCGAGCAGCACCACTGCGGCCGGGACCATGTAATGCGGAAGTCTCTGCTTCAAAAACGTTCGCAATTCGCTGGCCGTCGGAACGCTCTCTCGCGACGGCACCAAATATGCGACGAGGGTCTTTTCACCCGACGAATTTTCGCGCGCTACGACCACGACTTCGTGAACACCTGCATGTGATCCGAGAACTGCTTCGATTTCTTCCAGCTCAACCCGGTAGCCGCGAATCTTGACCTGATCGTCAGTTCGTCCCGCAAACTCAATCTCACCGTTTGGGAGATATCGCGCGAGATCGCCAGTTTTGTACATCCGGGCGCCTCGGTTCCGAACTGAACGGGTCGGCTACGAACTTCTCAGCAGTAATTTCGGGACGGTTCAGATAGCCGCGCGCCAAATCCAGGACCGGAAACAAACAGATCACCAGCAACTCCGACTGGCAGCGGCTGCAGATTCTTGCTGAGGATATAAATTTTTGTGTTGGCAATCGGGCGTCCGATCGGAAGCACCGCCGGGGATCTCTTCGTCCGCTTTCGGTTCGTAAGACGTGACGATAACGCTGGTCTCGGTCGGGCCGTAAGTGTTCACCCAACGAACTTTGGTACCGGCAATCTTGAACCAAGTCCTCAATGCGCCAGATTGCGCTTTCTCGCCACCGACGATGACCAACCGCAAACTCTTCGGCAATTTGATGGACGATTCGGCAAGCTCTCGAACTAACTCGTGCCAGTAGGCTGTTGGCAGATCGAGAGCGGTTACACGATTTTGATCGACCCACCGGAAAAAATCTCCAACGGCGAGCGACGCATCTTCTTCGCGAACGATCAAGGATCCGCCCGAGATCCACGTTGGGAAGATTTCCTCAATGGCAATGTCGAACGAAATCGAGGCAAACTGCGACATACGGTCCGCCGGAGTAAGCCCGAATATCTTTGTGGCCGCGACGTTGTGGTTTACCAACCCGCCGTGAGTCAGCAGGACGCCGCGCGGTTTGCCGGTCGAACCTGATGTATAGATGACGTATGCCAGATTTTCCGGCTCGACACCGCTCCGAACATTTTCATGGCTCTCGCCCTCGAACAATTTCCAGTTGGGTTCGAGGTTAACGATTCCGCCTGGAAGTCCGTGACTTCGGACAAGAGCCCGGGCTGCGAAAGGACAAGAGAAGTTTCCGAGTCCTCGAGCATATAGGTCAGGCGCTCTTTCGGATACGCCGGATCGAGCGGCAGGCACGCCGCTCCTGCTTTCAAAACCGCGAACAGCGCCACTGGCAGTTCCAGGGAACGCCGCAAGCAGATGCCAACTCTCGACTCCTGTCCAACACCGCGCTTTCGCAGGAATCGCGCCAGTTGGTTCGCACGCTCGTTGAGTTCCCGGTACGTGAGCCGCTGGCCACCGTGTTCGACAGCGCTCGCATCGGCGTTCGCGCAACTTGCGCTTCGACCAGTTCGTGGATGCAAAGTTGCCGGGGATATTCAACTTCGGTCCGATTCCACTCTGCGAACTGCTGTTTCTCTTTCGCCGACAACATGGGAAGAGAGGAAATCTTCTCGTCCGGATTCGCGACAATCGCTTCCATCATCGTTTGGAAATGTCCAGACATCCGCTCGATCGTCGGGAGTTCAAAAAGTTCGGTGGAATACACAAAGCGAGCTTCGATTCCCTCGGGCGCACCCTTGATCTGCAACTCGAGATCGCACTTCGCGGCTCCGGAGTTCGAAGCGCTCCCATCGGGGAAAAGATGACATCCGGCTTTTGATCGGATTGTCCGGAGGAAATCGCGCTCTCGAAGGGGGTACGAGCAAGCAGGGAGCGGAATGTGGGGTCGCCGTCGAACTTCACGACGAGTGTAGCCATCTCATCGCCACCCGGAAGAGAAGCGCCGATAAGAAATTCCTCCTGCGCGCTGTATCGGCGCAACAGAGCACCAAACCCAGCCAGAACCGTATCAAAGAGACTCTTGTGTTCCCGGTCTGCCATCTGGTGCAGGCTCTGGGAGAGATTCTTGGGAAGGGTGAACGAATGCGAGGCGCAGCGGAAAGTTGGCGTAGCCGGCCTAGGATGGTCCGTGGGCAGTTGCAGCCTCATCGGCACACCTCCGGCAAATTCCAACATTCGTAAAGTGCCAATGTTTTTACGCAAAGCCCAGCCTGTCCCCGTGTCCCTGTACTTCATACCTGTAACCAACACCAATTCGTTGCTGATTTACTCTTCGGCGTCTACCTATTGCCTTTGTTTACGCCGCTCCAGAACCTTTCAGAACCGCAGGAACGGTTTTGGCCAGTATTTCCAGGTCGAGCCACAACGACCAAGTACGAATGTATTGCAGATCCAACTCCATCCACTTTTCAAACGTCGTGGAACTTCGGCCCTTGATCTGCCAGAGGCAGGTGATTCCCGGACGAACGCTGAAGCGTTTGCGTTGCCAATCGCCGCAAAACGTCTCAAACAACTCGTAGTCGCGAACCTGCAGAGGACGTGGACCCACCAGGCTCATTTCGCCCTTGAGGACGTTGAAGAGCTGTGGAAGCTCGTCAATGCTCGTCTTCCGCAAGAAGGCTCCGATCAGAGTGATTCGCGGATCCTTCTTAATCTTGAAGACTGGGCCATTCGCTTCATTCTTGTGCTCGAGATCTTTCAGGCGCGCTTCGGCGTCGACCACCATCGTTCGGAACTTGTAGATGTGGAACATCCGCTTGTTAAGGCCAAGGCGTTTTTGAATGAAGAAGATCGGACCCGGCGAAGTCAACCGGACCAGCAACGCGGTCAGGAGCATAACTGGCGACAAAAGGATGATTGCGGTCAGCGAGACAAAAATGTCGATCGTCCGCTTGATCGTGAGCCCCCAGAAATCCGTGATTGTCGTGTCGTGGCTGATGAGCGGATCGCCGTCGAGTTCATCGCTGCGATGACGGGCTTCCTTAAGATCAAAGATGTTGGGCAGGAAGCGAACGATGATGCCTTGCTGTTCGCACGCGGCCGCAATCTGCGATGCGAATGTGTGAAATGAGCGAATCGGCAATGCCAGAACGACTTCGTCGACGACGTTGCGGCGCACATAAGCTGGCAGCGCGTCGAGGTCAGAGACCAGAGTCAACCCCGTCTTCTTGAAGTCCTCGATACCGTTCCAGTTCTCGTCCGCAAATCCAAGAATCCGATAACCCAACTCCGGCTTGTGTTGAATGCGGTCCACCAATTCGAGGGCCCGGGGGTTGGTCCCGATTACCAGCATGTTTCGCATGTTCTTGCCGTGCCGGCGGAGATATGCGAGCGAAGCGCGAATGATCGTACGGCTCGCGATGACCAAGACCGTCGAAAGGACCCAGAAAAGCAGCAGGAACGTGCGATTCACCACCCAGATTCGAAATAGCAGACCGAACGCCGCGATGACGCCAGTTCCCAGGGTGCTGGCCCTGGCGATGTCCCACATTTCATCCCAGCGGCTCGTCAGGCGCTTTGAACCATACAATCCCACTACGCTGAACAGGATGTGCCAGATCAGCGCAAAGCTAGCGAACAGGATCAGGTTGCCGAGCTTAATACGCAGCTCAAAGAATTCCGCCAGACTGAACCGCCCCACCCGGTGATACAAGGGCAGAGTGGAAATAGCGAAAGCAACCATCATCAAAAGCAAATCAAACAGCTTTACACCGTTTGAAAAAACTTTGCGGCCTTTACGCATAAGGAATCCTGAGAGAGACAGTTCAGCTGGTGCATCAGGGGAGAGGAAAGCTTAGGAGGCGCGGGCGATCTTGAAGATGCCCGCCCCAGATCTGTTTCCGGCAACCCCTACTTCTTGGCCTTCGCCAGCACCAAGCGCTCGATCGCATCGATACTTTCGAGATTGTCGTGCGTGATCTCTTCGTCCCCAATACGGACGTTGAACGTCTCTTCGAGGAACGCTACCAGGCGGAAGATCCCCATCGAGTCGATGATGCCGTTCTTTGTCAGCACTTCCTGATCCGTGATCTGGTCGATGCCCTTGGTCTTGGCGAACTCCTCCAGCACGTACTCGCGGATCCGATCTTTCACCTCTGCTGCCTGAATCATTTTCTTCTCCCAATAACTGTGATTTTTTTATTGCAACCGCTAAAAGTTTGTTACCCCATCAACTCCGAGCACCCACCGGCTCTGACGCCAACTTCACCCGGTCAATCTTTCCGGTCGAAGTCTTGGGCAATTCGTCGAACAAATCCACCAGTTCCGGAATCATGTATTTCGGAACGCGGGAGGCGCAATACTGTTGAAGCTCCAGGACCCCAACCGATCCTGGGATGTGCGCAGCTACCACTGCGCGAATGCGATTTCCAATGATCTCGTCGGGAACGGCCAGCACAGCGGCCTCCCGAACGCCGGGATGACTCAGCAGCGCGCTTTCAATTTCTCCCAGCTCAATCCGGTACCCACGGCTCTTGATCATGCTGTCGCGGCGGCCCTGGAAGTAGTAATTGCCGTCGTCGCCTACCGTCACGATGTCACCCGTGCGATACATTTTCTCTTCAAAATGCTCTTGAAAATGATTAGGCACGACCATCTTATGAGTCTTCTCCTGGTCGGCCCAGTAACCATAGGTCACTCCGGGGCCCCGAACGTACAGTTCCCCAGCTTCACCTTTGCCCGCCAGTTGACCGTCCGGATTTACCGAAAAGGTTTCCGTGTTGGCACAGGCAATTCCGATGGGCAGTTTATCCATGCTGGCCAACCGCTCGCGCTCCACCCTGTAATAGGTGCAAACGTTCGTTTCGGTAGGTCCGTAGAGGTTGTACAGAGAGCTTTGTTGCGAGATTTCCGCCAGTTGCCGCAGATATTTCATCGGGAAAACTTCACCGGCAAACAAGATCACCCGCAAGCTCTTCAACTTTTCCGGTGTTAACCGGCCATGGAGCAACAAGAGCATGAGGGCGGATGGAACCGAGTACCAGATCGTAATTTTCTGGTTTTCGATGAAGCTCGAAAGGCTGGTCGGAAATAGCGCCAGGTCCTCAGTGATGAGATAGACCGTCGCACCCGCTTCCAAAGTGTTGTAGACATCAAAGACGGAGAGATCGAAATGCAGTGGAGCGTGATTCGAGAGACGGTCTTCGCTTCGTACCCCAAATTCTTCCGCACACCATTCTACGAACGTCAAAGCATTTTGGTGCGACAACATCACGCCCTTAGGACGTCCCGTGGATCCAGACGTATAAAGGATGTAGGCCAGATCGGTTTCGATAAGAGCGACATCCGGCGCGTGCGATGGCGGGAAATTGCTGAGCGAAGACCATGCAATCAAATCGCTGCCATTCCCTTCACCCTCTACGAGAATGCTGGCTTCGAGCAAGCCCCGTGTTTCCTCACTCAGTTCGGCACGCTTGTCTTTGGTCGTAATAAGGATGCGAATACCACAGTTGCCGATGATGTATCCAACGCGGTCAGCCGGCGCTTGCGGATCGAGCGGAACATAAACTCCACCCGCCTTCAGCACGCCCAGCATGCTGATGATCGATTCAACTGACTTCGGGAAAAACAGTCCAACGCGGTCTCCTTTCTGGATTCCGCGGTTCTGCAAAAGATGCGCGACCTGGTTCGAGCGCTCGTCCAATTCTCGATAAGTAATGCTCTTGCCGCGAGCCCATACCGCCGGCTTTTCCGGATAGTTTTTCGCGCTCTTGCTCAGCAATTGCTGCAGTACGTATGCCATGAGTTCAGGACCCAGCCCCAATTGAATTTAGTGTAGGGGAGACAACTTCCAACTACTACAACCCGTAAAAGCTCGAAATGATCACTCTGTGTACTTCGGATGTTCCCGAATAAATCGTTCCGGCGATCGCGTCGCGCAGTTCCCGTTCCAATTCGTACTCGGTCATGTATCCGTATCCGCCGTGTAATTGAATCGCTTCCAGACAGCTCTTGATGCAGGCTTCGCTGACGTACAGCTTGGCAATCGAAGCTTCGCGCAACGGATGCCGTCCCTGACTCTTCATCCATGCCGCCTTGTAGAGCGCGAGCCTGCCGGTTTCGAGACGAACATCCATGTCGGCGATCTTGTTGTTGATCGCGGGAAATTTTCCGATGGGTTCGCCGAATTGCTTCCGCTCTTTGGCGTACTTGATGCAGGTTTCCATGATCCGCTGCATCGCACCGAGATGGCTTGCCAGGATGCAGATGCGCTCCCACTCCATCGATGAAGTGAAAACTGCCTGGCCGCCGAATTCTTTGCCAAGTAAATTCGATACCGGAATCTCGCAATCCTGCAGTGACAGTTCCGCCATTGGCGAGGTGCGCAGGCCCATCTTGTGCAGCTTCTTGCCAACCGTGAAGCCCGGCGTCCCTTTATCTACGAGGAATGCCGTGACGCCGTTCGGTCCGCGCGTCGGATCGAGATTCGCAAAAACTATGGTGACATCCGCGTCGGGAGCGTTGCTGCTGAATGTCTTCGAGCCATTCAGAATGTACTTGTCACCCTTCTTCTCGGCGCGCGTTTTCAGGCTGTACGCGTCTGAGCCCGAGCCCGGCTCGGTCATCGCATGCAGGCCCAATCCGCCGCTTACCAAGCCAGGAAGATACTTTTTCTTCTGTTCCTCGGTACCGAAATTCCAGATCGGAATTTCGGAGCTCCACATGTGCGCATTGATCGAGAACAGCAAACCGTTGTCAGCGCATCCATAGCCAAGGGCTTCAAGGGCGCAAACGGTGGTGAGCGTATCCGCTCCGCCGCCGCCGTATTCGGTCGGGATCGGCAGACCTTGAATGCCGAAGTCGGCGCATTTCTTCCAAAGGACCTTGGAGAATTCCTCGTTGCGGTCCCGCGCGATGACGTCGTCTTTCAGTTCTTCGCGAGCAAATCGCAAAACCTCTTTCCGAAACGCCGCCTGCTCATCACTCCATGCAAAGTCCAAGGTCTCTTTCTCCTCAAGATGATCGATCGGCCCAAGTACCCTTGAGCTTTGTTTATGCAGAAGCAGGGGACGTTTTCTGTGTCGCTGTTGACGCCGCTACAGAGGCGTTCGCGGGCGCCGGTGCCGATGCAGGCGCAGGCTTTGCGGGAACCACCGCTGTCGCAGTCTTTTTCACGAATCGCTGTGGCCTTCCGCCCGGCAACTTAATGCGCGCCGGAACACCCATCACCATCATGTTGTCGCGCACATCAGTGAGGACGAGGCTGTTGGCCGCGATTACGACGTTGCTGCCGATCTTCGCGTCGCCAACCAACTTCGCTCCAGCTCCGAAATAAACATCGTCTCCGATGCCGCGGCATGCATGCGAAATCAGGCATCCGGTCGCAATCGTGAAATTCTTGCCAATCTTCGTCTTGCCTAGATTGATGGCATACACCGAATGAATCACAAATCCGGGCCCGATCTCGGCGTTCACATTGATATGAACGCTGGTAAATATCTCGACGAACTTGCGGAAGAAGAGGCCAACAATCCGCAACAACTGCCCGACAACGGGAATTCTTACTCCCAGCGCCCAGTGTCCAAAGCGGTACGCGGTTACTGGCCAGGTCGAGTGACGCAAGCAGGCATCCACTTTCTGGCGAAAGCTCGGTTGCCAGTCCGGGTCATTGCGGGTTTCCCGCATTGCTCTGCTTATATCTGCCCTAAGGTTCTCGAACATGATTCTCCCTACAATTTCCGGTAAATGGATTCAGGCACGGGGAACGTGCGGCGATTCAAGACAGCTCCCAGAACACGAACGTTGGCGCTCTCGAGGTCGCGGACGGCTTTGCGCGCCGTTTCGCGACGCGACGAGTTCGCCCGTAGTACAAGGACAATTCCTTCGGCGTTTCGTCCCAGCACCACGCTGTCGTCGCCACTCTCGATCGGCGGGGCATCGATTAGAACGTAGTCAAATTCCCGTTGTAATTCCGGTAACAGAGCCCGCATGCGATCGGAGCTGAGCATGCTCTGCATACCCTCGACTTCCGCTCCGCAGCTCAGCAGCCACAGATTCGGCCGAGACAGCGAAGTCACGAACCGGCGAACCGGCTCCGTCACCTGAAGCGCATCCGTCAAACCAAAATGATTGGGGACTTCGAACTCGCGGTGCAATCCGGGAGAACGTAAATTCGCATCTACCACGCAAACTGTTCCGGAAACTTGCGATGCCAGCACTTCCGCCATGCGTGCGCAAATCCAGCTGCAACCGTTTGCCCGCCTCCATCGCAGACGCGACCACCATGCGTCCGCGACCGGCGCCAGGCGCCAAGAACACGCGCTGCACCAGCTTGAACATCTCATCGCGCTGAGACTCCTCCATTCTGCAGCTGCAGAGGATGAACTTCCACCGGAACCGAAACCGCCTTCATCACCGGCTCTTCCAGCCTGCTGGCTGTGGCAACCGGCGCCGGCGGAGCTGATTCCAAGGGCGCTTCGAACATCTCGCGTTCCCTACCCAGGTTTTGCAACAACTCAAAATTTCTGCTCATAAGATTCTCGTGATTGCCCTGTCTCGTCGTTCTACCGCTTTAGCTCGCAAACATTGCGGAGTTTCAAGCAGACTGTCGGTCATTGCTCCCGCGCCAGTTATGAAGCAAGCGCGCTACGTCGCGCATGTGCTCAATCGCTTCTGCGGGGCTGAGAGTTTCTTTCCCCGATAAGTTGGCCGGTACATCCGCATTCACGTACTCCTGCGCCACTCCCGTCAGCTCTTCTACGGGACGAAAGGGATCGTTGTCCCCTTTGTCGAGCCCGAGATGCAAACGCGGCGCTCCCACATCCGAAACGAACCGGCTGATGTCGAGATCGTGCATGACTTCGCGCACCATTTGGGCATCAATCGTTTTCTTGCGCATCGCGCAAGCAAGTGAGAGCGCATGGAAACAGTAGTTATTGATTTGACGAGGAATTCCTTCGCTGACCTGAGCGATCAATTCTTGTGCATCGGGAGTGAACAGGTTAGAACCCTTATATCCAGCTACCTGCATGCGGTGCTCAATAAAGCGCCCCACTTCTTGCGAGTTCAGCGGGCTCAGGCCACTGACGGAGGTAATACGTTGCCGCAACTGGATGAGTGACGGGCTCGAAAGTTTGTCCGCCAAACCAGGCTGGCCGACCAGAATAATTTGCAACAGTTTTGCCTGCGGCGTCTCGAAATCGGAGAGCAAGCGAACTGTCTCGAGCACAGTTGGATCGAGGTTTTGCGCTTCATCGATAACAACAATGAACCTTTTCCCGGCGCGCGCTTCCTGAACCAGGCAACGGTTGAACTGCTCGTGCATGCGGACGAAATCTTGCGATTCGGTCTCAATGCCGATTTCCGCCAACAGGAATCGCATGAACTCGCGCGAACTGCACTGTGTCTGGAACAGGAACGCGGTGCGAGCCGTGCGGTCAAATTTTGCGAGCAGGTGAAAGAGCAAAGTCGTTTTGCCCATTCCTGGCCGCGCAATCAGCGAGAGGAAGCCACGGTTCGCTTCGATCCCGTAATAAAGAGATGCAAGCGCTTCACGGTGTCCTTGCCCGAGATATAAATATCTGGGGTCCGGCGTGACGCCAAACGGCTGCTCTCGTAATCCGAAAAAGTCTAGAAACATGGCCCTTATCCTCGTTCCTCAACAATCGTACCGGTGGTGCTCGTCGCCCCGTATTGAACATCATCGTTCAGACCGCTGCGGCCGTGGCCATTGCTGTGACCGTTTCCGTTACCATTATGGTTCCGGTCGACCACCTCGATGCCATCCACTTCGTAGTGCATCGGAACTGCAGCCAACACCGGAATCCGCAGTTCGCTGAGGACTTCCGACGGCGTCCGGAACGACTGGTCGGCATAGTCGATCGCGAATACCACGCCCAGGCTAACGGCGGCAGCCAACAAGATAGCTACGCCGACCAGGATCATTGGCGACCTCGTCGGGATACTTGGCAGCATCGGAGTCTGGACTACCGAAACGTTTAACAGGCGCGTCCGGTCAAGAGCATCTTCGATGCGGGCTTCTTCCTTCTTCTTCGTGTAGAGCGCGTAATTCGCTTCGTTTTCTTTTTCCGTCCTCGTCAGATCGTTCTGCAGAATTCCCTGCTCTTCAAGTTGTTGCGACTGGTCCTCATACGTCTTGATGATCGAGGTCAGAGCGATTTCGCGGGCTTCAAATCCGCTCAGATCGGCTTTCGCTTTCGCCAGTTCTCCGCTAACCCAGGCGAACGTCGGATTCTGGTCAGTCACTTCCTCTTTCACCGGCGATCCTTCTTCTTTCGCAAGCGCCAGACGAGTGTCATTGAGTTGCTTGTCGACTTCCTGGACCAAAGGATAGGTCGGCTGATACTTCGTCAAGAGTTCGGTGCGCTTCATCTCCAGCGTGAGCAGTGTCGACTTAAGGTTTTCCAGGACCTGGGCGTTGTCTCCCTGCTTCATCTGCGTGGTCAAGCGAGCCGGCGTGGACTGCGCCTGCTTCTCGAGATCTGCGATACGCTTGTGCGACTCGGCGATCGAGGCTCGCGTCGTTGCCAACGAACCCTTGAAATCGGCTAGTTTCTGCAGGGTCATGTCGCGCATAGTCGCTGGCGCTACTCCGCCCTTGCGTGTCGGCAAATGTCTTAAGTTTTGCTTCAGCAGCCAGCATGTCCGCTTTATACTTCTCGGCCTGCTGGTCGAAGAACTCGAACTGTCCGGCGGGGTGATGCACGTCGAGATGTTTCTGCAGGTATGTCTCGTCGAGCGTCGCTAAAACCCTCTGTGCTGTCTTCGGATCCTGCGATTCGTACGCGATGCTGATGACGTTCGTCTTCTTCAGAACTTCAAGCTGCAGATCGGCACGCAATTCAGCGACTGCTTTATCCGTGCGGTTCTGCGGCGTCTGCCACGGATGAATCAAGCCGGAAAGAAACTTTTTCCGGTCCAGGTTGCAGGAGGTGACGACTTTCTGCAGAACATCGGAGCTCGTAATCAACTCGACTTCGGAGTTGATCTCTTCTTCGCCGACCGTATCGTGAAAAGTCAGTGGAGCATTCTGTTCCGGCGAGATGATGGGATCGACGCGCTCGCGCTTCACCAACAGCTTGGTCTCTGACCGGTACTTCGTCGGCAGAAACAGCGACGAGACACCTACACCCAGCATTACGCCGAGGAAACACAGAACCAGTACTTTCTGGTGGCGGAAGCCAATGGCGGCAACGTCGCGCGCCGTGAACGAGTAAGGCCGGTTTCCGTAAGGGTTGATCGATTCATTCATAAAGTCTCCGTAGTCCCTTCGTAATCTTCACGCTTCGTTTCAGACATCCCAACCTACGGGATCTGAAGGGGGATATATGTACCCATACTCAAGTTGGGGATGAAGCGATCGATCTTCGAGTACGTGTTTTTCGGCACAACCAGCATGTCGCCTGGATGGAGGACCGGATCTTCCGACAGGTTGCGATCTTTCTGCATTTTCTTCACGTTGATTAACTTCGCTTCGGTCCACTGATCGTCCACGCGCCGGAACAGCAGAACCTGCGAGTGCTTTGCGTCCGATTGAAACCCGCCGGCCATCGCGATTGCCTGTGTCAATGTGGTGTTTCCGTGCATCTCGTATTTGCCAGGCTTGGCAACGCGCCCGTCAGCCACGAAGTACGGCTTCTCGAAATCTTTGAGGACAACCGAAATCAGCGGCTCGTTCAGGATCTTGGAATATGCCTGCTTCAAGGTCTGCGTGAGCTCCGGCACCGTCTCGCCCGCGACTTTGATATCGCCGACGCTGCGAAGCGTCACGAAACCGTCCGGCTGGACTGCGACGGCGGTCTGATTGAACTCAGGGCTCAACTCAAACGTCACGTCGAAGGTGTCGCCCGCTTCGATTCGATATCGGGGGCTGCGATCCTTGAATCCCGTATTTGCCGCTGCCGTTTTGGTGGCGTCGGGCGCGGTCGTTGGCGGGGTTGTCGGCCCGCTCAACGCCTTGTCGGCCTGCGCCGCGCTGAACGTACAGGCGGCCAAAAGGACTGCAAACAATCGTACCGGCGAAAGAAAACTTTTCGTCATAACTAGAAAACCTCCAAGTTGCGAACATCCTGCAACGAGAAACAGAATTTGCTTCAGCTTTGCGACTCTGCCTTCAAAACGTCGCCAACCGGCTCTTCCTGGCCCCGCGGACGCGGCGACAGGTTGTGTTGCCGAATCTTGTAGAGGATTCCCCGGTAGCTGATTGAGAGCAATTGAGCGGCCCTTCTGCGGTTCCATCCGGTGTACTCGAGCGTACGGCTGATGGCATAGATTTCGGCCTCTACCCTCAAGCTGCGAAGAGAAGGCGGATTCCCCTGGTCTTTGTCCGCCCCCGACATCTCGCTCCGGGAAAACTTGCCCTTGGTTTGCTGCGGGTCACTTTTCGTCGATTTGATCTCTGTTTCGCTCATAACAATGCACCTCGAAACTGCTTTAAACGCCGATTCGGACTGGGAGAGAAAAATTTAAAGGGGTTCTACTTCATAACCTGCCACCCGCACGCTGAGAGATCTCTGGATCAGTCCTATGGAAATTACGACGCTGCGGTCGCTATTTTCCGCCGTCAGGATGCCTTCCAACCCGTCCAGCGCGCCCCCACAAACCCGCACTTTCTGGCCCACGTGAAGATAAGGCCGCTCTTGATACGAAACCTTACTGGCTAAAAGAGTTGCTATGTTTTCGATCTCTTGGTCCGGGATCGGTACTCCCGACCCTTGAACCCCTACGAAATTGACGACCCCTTGGGTCTGCAAAACGCGAACCCGATCGCTTGAGGACGGGTTCAGTCGAACAAAGGCATATCCTGAGAACAGAGCTTCTTCGACTTGTTTGCGCCGATCGCTCCATTGGCTGATCTTGGTCACCAGCGGAAGGAATGCTTGTATTCCCATCTTCTCGAGCTGCCGAGCGACCAGCTTTTCGTGACGGGAGCGGGTGCGGATGGCGTACCAGTGGGAGTCGTTTTGAGGACCAATTCCCTCCACTGGAATAGTGCCGGATTCCACTTGCGCAACTCCGTTCACAGCTCCGCCCTCTCAGTCCCATCCGGCGACTTTGAAAACACCGACGAATAGGGCTTTGCCGACTCGATGGATAAGCGAGAAACCCTTGGCTCGCGTTGGTTAAAAGGGGGGAAATGACTTCCAGTGAATAGCCGCAAACGGCGCGGCGTATGAATCAAATCAAGTGTTTCCAATCTATCGAGTCCTGCAAATTCTTGCAATGGGAAGAAAGTGGTGGTGACCAAAGACTTCACTAGGGCTAAATGGCTTGTTTTCAATGGAGAAGAAAGACTCTAGCAACCTGAATGCCGCAAAATTATTTCGAAACACTTTCGCCAGTCGCGGTGTTGACCATCATGGGTCGTAGAGCAATCTCGATCCAAAGAGGGGAAAGTTTTCCCGGAACAGTATGCAAGTTTTTTCATCTTGACACTCTCTGGCTTTCCGGACAAGCTGCGATTGGGGCGGTTTCCAAAGTGTATTGCTGTGCCTGCGGCAGCCGGTACCGAAACCAGCCTTTCGACAACCACCTTCGCGCCTCCCCCCTTTTCGCGAAGACGTAGTCACCCTTTTACTAAACAATAGGCATTAGGAGCCGCTATGAAACGTTGTATTGCACCCTTTGCACTTTGCCTTCTGGCTATCCTCTGCATGCTGGCAGTGCCGTCTCGCTACGTCAAAAAAGTAGGTGCTGTTTGCCCCACCTGTCCGCCGCCACCACCTCCTCCGCCAACGGTTGGCGAGTTTGGTGGTCCTCTGGCTGGCCTTTCACCGTCAATCACCGGCCTGTTCAATGGCGGCTACGGTAACTTTGTCATTAAATGGGATCCGATTCGCGGCCTCGGCCCGGTCTCAACACAGCCAGGCTGTTTCACATGCCATGGAGCTGGAGTCAACGTACTGACCGGCACAGCCGGGGACATCAGCACGGTCGTCGGAACCCGCTTCGGCAAGTTTAATCCCGATAACACATTCAACTATCTCGACGGCACCGGCACCTCGCCTGAAAACGAAGGCGGCCCAGTTTTGCACGGTACCTCCAACGCAGCCTTCGGGACGCTACCGGGTTGCAATCAGATGAAGATCACGAGTCACCGGCGCAACCGAGTCCGGCACGAAAGTCACGATCACGACGACAGCGTCCCATTTGTTCAAGACCGGACAGACGGTCCAGATCAATGGCGTTGGCGTCACCGGCTACAACGGTGTGTTCGTTATCGCCAGCACGCCTACTTCGACAACCTTCACTTACACGTCGCCTACCTCCGGACTTGCACCGTCGGGGTCAGGCACCGCGCAGAACTTGCCGCACGAAGTTGTTCCCGCGGATGCGACCGTCGTCAGCACGGTCCGATCCCCGCAGTTGTTCGGTTTCGGTCTGATCGACAACATTCCGGACTCAGCAATTCTGGCGAACGTCGCGGTCACGAAAAAGTTCGGCGTGACAGGCATCGCGAACATGGTTCCGGACGAGAACGACGTGATCCGACCTGGGCGATTTGGTCAGAAATTGGACGCGGCTTCACTCTTCCAGTTCACAGCAAACGCGGAATTCAATGAACTTGGCATCACGACCTCGAACAGTCTGTTCGGCCAAGCCGATCAGTTCAACCCGAACGAGCACCTGCCTCAAGGGTATTGCTTTTCCGACTGCATGTCAGCCGGACACGCATTCTCCGCAGGACGTCGCTCAGGTCAACATGATCAAGATGACGCAGTTCCAGTCTTTGCTGGCTCCTATCCCGCCACAACCTCCGACGTCTCAGACCACGGCTGGCGAAGCGGTATTCAACAGCACTGGCTGCAGCATCTGCCACATCCAGAGCTTTACAACAAAGCAGAACGTAACGCTCAAGACCACGAATGGCGGCCAAACAGCCGTCATCCCCTCTTTGAGCAACGTCACCTTCAGCCCTTACTCCGATTTCCTGCTCCACGATATGGGAACATCCGAGTCGGGAGGCCTTCCCTTCCAGCCTCACGGGCATGGGACAGGCGACTTTGACCATGTGGCGTACATCCCCGCTTTGGGGTATGAACAACATCTTGGCAAAGTCGGGTGGCTTGATGCATGACAACGGCTCGGCTTCGATCGACGCAGCAATTCGCCGCCATGCTGGCGAGGCCGCAACGGTTGTGTCGAACTACAAAGCCCTAAATTCGACCGACTCGGCGAATCTGCTTAGCGTTCCTGGGCTCGCTGTAAGTCGGTTCGGAGTTTGATTCGCGAGCTTTCGTTTGAGCGATTGCTTCTGATCGCTCAGCCGGGTGACCGGTACCTCAACTAGTTCGGGGGCGCCAACAGAAAGTTGATCGTGACGCGCGTCTGACTCTCAACGGAGCGGCCGTCAACAAAGTAAGGCTGGTACTTCCACTGCCTTACCGCGTTGACGGCCGCTTCTGCTAGTACTGGATTTCCGGACACTACTCGACATTTCCCACGCCTCCGTCGTTCAAGACCTGTACATTCATCACGACGTGGCCCTGAATATGTTTTGCCTTTGCACTCACGGGATATTCAGGAGTCACCCGGTGGATGAGACGGCTCGATGGACCCTCCGCCGGGTCCGCCTTCGTAACGATCCTGCAGCTGACGAAGGCGCCAAACGGTAAATCACCTTCCCGTTCTCTGTGACTAGCAGTCCCCCGCCGGCATTTTGTAATCGGCTTCCCCGGCTTCGGCGAAGCAACGGGACTCGTCTTCGACTGTGTCGGAGCAGTCTTCGGGATGGCCTGGATCGGGTAACTGAAGTTGAATATCTTCTGGATCGCCTGCGGTATTGGAGCGGCGGTCGCCACTATCGGGACTTTGGCAGCAGCGAGCAGCATTGGCTTTGGCGCGATTGGTATTCATTCGTGTCTTCGCCGCCGCCCTCCACCCAATCATCACTCCCAGAGAAATGGCCGCGACAACCACCAGGACCGCCAACACTGAAGTCCAGAAATCGCGCTCGCGTGGCTCTTGCCGCACCTCAGAAGCTCTTCAACGGCCGCTGGTTCTGGCATTTTCGCATCGGGAGATTCCGCAGGATTCTGGTTCTGGTTCCGCTTCCGCTTTTGGAAGGACAAACAAGTTCTCCTGCAAATCGGGCCGATTCCGGAGGCCGCGTTCCGCTTCCTCTTTGCTTGCGATAATCTTCGCGGCCAACGATCGAGAGCTCGTTGATATCTCGCTCTCCGAATGCGTAAGCTCGCGCGGAAAAGACTTCGAGAAGTCCGAATGGCTTTTGACCGCCGTCAAGCGGCATCACAACCATCGATCTCAAACCCGAGTTGACGACATGCCTCGGCATCGACGCGCGGATCTGTTTCTGTGTCCGAGCAAATCTGGATTTCCCCGGTTTTCAGGCACGCTCCCGAAAGGCCGACCTCTGTCTCAAGCCGCACTCCTAGTTCCGGAGCGTCCCGGCCTGCGGTGGCACGGCATTTCATTTCGCCGTTACGCGCGAAGGCGATCGCCGCGCCAGTTGCGCCCGTCAGCTCGCAGTGCCTGCTGCACAACCTCGTTCAGCACAAGATCCAGTGCAAGTTCATAAGCGACTTCGCCGCCCCCAACCGCAGCAAGCGTTTTTGCAACCCGAGTCAAGTTCATTTCGATTTCTGGCGGCCGGAGACGTTTTATCGAGCGAGGAGAATTTTTTGTCAAAGGAAGGTTTCGAACGGAAGGAATCGGGCCGCAACAAGGGGTCTTGACTCATACCTTGGCTATCTGCGGAGTCTTGCGCGATTCCTCGGCGATGTCAACCGAAAACAGCGTTGGAAAAACTCGAAATCGCTTTTAGAACAAGTCTTCGTCCCGACCAAGCAATCCGATAGGCTGATTCCCGATTTGAGTGTCACCGATCAATTATTCCCACGCGCAGCCGAAGGATGGACCATACTATTTTGTAGAATCGTAGCGTTCCCGACGGCCTCCTCTGACAGCGCCGTTGAGAACAGTCCCGGTTCTCAAGGAATTTTCGAATGCGCGTCGCTATCGTAGGTTCTGGATACGTCGGATTGGTCGCGGGCGCCTGCTTCGCGGACCTAGGTCATGACGTGATCCTGGTCGACAACGACCAACAAAAACTCGCAGCGTTGAACAGCGGTGAAGTTCCGATCCACGAGAAATTTCTTCCCGAACTTCTGAACCGCCATCGGGGACGGCGTCTTACTTTTTCGGACGATCTCAAGAAGGCCGCCCAGCTGAGTTCTGTGATCTTCGTTGCCGTCGGAACCCCTCCCACCGAGAGCGGTGAAGCCGATCTTTCCTATGTCGAGTCTGTGGCTCGCGAAATTTCCGGCGGGATCGACAGCTATAAGGTCATCGTCGAGAAGAGTACAGTCCCGGTTTACACCAGCGATTGGGTCCGGCAGAATTATTTTGCGAAACGGGACCGATCCGAATCTATTCGACGTGGCTTCGAATCCCGAATTTCTGCGCGAAGGCACAGCCGTCACGGACTTCCTTTTTCCGGATCGCATTGTCATCGGCTGCGATGGCGACCGCTCAGCTGAAGTGCTTCGCCAAATCTACGAGCCCTTGACCGACGGCAGTTATTACGAACGGTCGGATGCAATCCCGAGGCCGGATCGTGTTTCCGTTCCGCCCGCCATCATCGTCACCAGCACGAAAAGCGCCGAACTCATCAAGCACGCCTCCAACGCATTCCTTGCGATGAAAATCTCGTTTATCAATGCCGTGGCATCAGTATGCGAATCGGTGGGAGCGGATGTGAATCAGGTTGTGCACGGAGTTGGCACAGACTCCCGCATTGGTGCACGTTTTCTAAATCCGGGCATTGGCTATGGGGGATCCTGCTTTCCTAAGGACGTGATGGCTTTCCGATCCGTCGCCCGCGAAAACGGTTACGAGTTCCGCCTGCTGGATGAGGTCGTACGAATCAACGAAGAACAGCGGCACCGGTTTCTGCGCAAAGTACATAGCGCCCTGTGGACGCTTCGCGGAAAGAATCTCTGCGTTCTTGGGCTTGCATTCAAGGGTGGTACCGACGACATCCGTGAGTCTCCAGCCATGATGTTGGTCCAAGCTCTGTTGCAGGAGGGCAGCAAGGTTTGTGCCTATGATCCTGCGGCCATGGATAGAGCAAGAGACGTTTTACGATCAGGCGTGACGTACGCCTCCTCGGCTTACGAAGCGGCTCACGATGCTGACGCCCTGCTGATCCTGACCGAGTGGGAAGAATTTGCCAACCTTGACCTGCAACGCATACGCCAGGAGCTAAAGTATCCAATCGTCATCGATGGACGTAATCTGTATGATCCTGAGGCCATGGCATCACAAGGATTCACGTACTACAGCATCGGGCGCCCTGCCTCGCATCCCGACGGCGTTCCGGCGGTCGTCCTGAAGAACGGCAAGCAGGCATGAGTTCGGGACGCGCTCTGATTACCGGCGGCGCGGGATTTCTGGGATCGCATCTCGCCGATGCTCTTTTAGCGGACGGCTGGAATGTGGTTGTCGTCGATAATCTTCTGACCGGACGACGAGCCAACTTTGCACACCTCAATAACGATCCCCGCTTCGAATTTGTGGAGCAGGACATCTGCCAGCCCTTCGATGTCGGCAAAGTCGATTACGTGTTCCATTTCGCTTGCCCGGCAAGTCCGGTCGACTACGGAACTCACGGCATCGCGACGTTGAAGGTCGGCTCTCTCGGGACCTTTCACGCCCTCGATATCGCTCATAAGTATGGAGCAAAATATCTGGTGTCTTCGACCTCCGAGTGCTATGGCGATCCTCTCGAGCATCCGCAAAAAGAAACCTATTGGGGAAATGTAAATCCGATCGGGCCGCGCTCTGTGTACGACGAAGCGAAACGCTTCACCGAGTCCGTGACGATGGCCTATCGCCGCTATCACAAAGTGGACACTCGCATCGTGCGCATCTTCAATACTTACGGCCCTCGTATGCAACTCAACGATGGGCGCGTTGTACCGAATTTCATGAAACAGGCGCTACGCGGCGAAGATCTCACGGTTTATGGGGAAGGCAACCAGACGCGGAGCTTTTGTTTCGTCAGCGATGAGATCGACGGTTTTATCCGACTGTCAAAATCAGACGAGCACCTGCCCGTGAACATCGGAAACCCTAACGAGTTCACGATCCTCGAATGCGCTCACCTTGTGTTGAAGGTGGTCGGTTCGAACAGCAAGATTCGTCACGAACCGCTTCCGGAAGATGATCCCAAGCAGCGCCAACCGGATATCACGAAAGCGCGCCGGCTGCTGGGATGGGAGCCTAAAATCGGTCTCGAAGCTGGCTTGCGAATCTCGCTCGACTATTTTCGCAAAGCGGTCGCAGAGGAATCAGCCCTCAGTTAGAAGGCTCGGTGGTTGCGGCCACGAAGTCAGTCAACTTCGTAACGTTCGCCTGCTCTTCCTTTGTCTTCAATTCAAAGGCAACGCCCATTCCGTATCCCGGATGGGCGGCCTGGATGGTTCCACGCAAGCGCAACTTCATCTCATGAGTTCGGACCACAATCTCAACCTCGGAGGTTTTTGGAAATGGCAGCGGAACCTCGAGATAGCAGCCGCCGGCACTGAGGTCGGTCAGGCAGCAATAGGTCGGGACCGACGTTCCTGTGCGATAAACTTCCGCGCCGAGCCGGCAGGCATAACGTTTTTGGCTACGCCGGTTGTTCGGATCCACTTCAACCGCTGCGACTGGCTCCGCCACAGCAACCTTCTGTGATCTTTCCTCTTGCGCCTGAAACCCGTGCTCGATGGAGGCCGATCCGCTTGTCACAATCATGGGATCTTCCACATCGACGGTGACATCGGGCAGTTCTTCCCTAACATCGCTCGGTCGGTTCGCGCTGAGATATTCCGTCAGCAATCGCCGAGAAGTTTTTGGCACGTCAACAAATTGAACTCCGCCGCGACCGTTCCAGTCCTGCCAGATCATTTGCCCGGAGAGGCGGATGCTCATCGACTGGCCGGGAAGCTTGAATTGGAAATAAACTTTGCTGGTAGGAGGAAGCTTCTTGCCGAAGAGCACACACATGCCGTCGTCAGCTAAATCAATCAATGTTGCTTTTTCCTGCTCGACGTTGGCGTAGTCGACTGTCGCGTGCGTATGGACCGCTGCACGGGCATTCTTACGCTTTTCCTTCCGCATCACCGATCGCGCAGCCCGCAGACTGCTCATTGCCCTGTCATAGGCAACCGGCTTGTACAGAACAAAATTCACTCCCAGTGAAAACAATTCGCGAATGCTCTCCTGTGAAGGCACGACAGCGACGGCCAGGGTCGCATCGTTTAGTCGCGACAGCCGCGTCTCACGCAATAAAGAAATGACCTCCGTGCCGGAGTCTCCGTCAATCAGCACCACATCAAATCGTTCTTGTGCGAGGCGAAACTCGGCGCGTGCAAAGTCCGGACAAGACTCGACCCGAATATTGAGCTCTTCCAGAACTTGCCGCAATACCTGAGCGGACGTTTCATCCGCAGACACGAGCAGGGCAGATAAAGTCATACGTGCCTCAACTGTAGGATCCGGCCGTTCCCTGCACAAGTTACCTGGGTCACGATGAATCGTGTATTAACCGTGGCTCAGACTTTTAACCCGCACATTCTCAGTCGGTGACATCAGTAACCATCGAAGACCCCGAAAGGCCAGTGCATCAGCATTGACCCCTCGTGCTTTGACGCAACGTCAACCCCTTCCTACGATGATCATGACGCGATGCAGAAGCGCGAGCCTGCCCTGTTGTCTCGAAGCAGGAGCGTCGCATGCATGCGGCGAGGCAGTCGACGGGGCTTGGAAAGTGCAGTGCGGACAGCAGTTTTGGGTCCGAAAGAAACTTATGATCTCGAGAAAAAATCGCGGGTTCTCGCTGTTGGAAATGATGGTGGTGATCGGTATTGGCTTGATTCTGGCCGCCGTCGCAACCACCACTTTCATTCCGCTTTCCAACCAGCAGCACATGACTACGGCCTACAACTCGACGCTCGGCACGTTGCGCCGGGCTCACGATCAGGCCGCGGCGGATATGCGAATTTACGTGGTCACGTTTACCGCCCCAAACACAATTACAGTTCAGCAGGCCGGCCCCGGCAATACGTCGTGTCAGATTCCTCCCACGGGAGCGGTGCTGACCACCACGACGTTGCCCACGGATGTTTCGTTCATGGTTGAGCCAGGGGTTCCGACTTCGAATACAACAGCTCCCACCACGCCGGACCAGATGGGAACAGCCACCGTAGCGATTGATTTTGATGAGCCGAGCGCTCCGGGCGCGACCTCGATCTGCTTCAACCCCGACGGCACCGCGACCGACGTGCTCGGCAACATCAACAACGGCGTGGTCTATATGGGCCGTGCGGGCGACGTATATAGCGCTCGTGCGATTACGGTTTGGGGAACCACAGGCCGTATCCGAGGATGGCGCCTGTTCAACG
The DNA here is from genome assembly GCA_963771765.1 of uncultured Acidobacteriota bacterium. Lineage (GTDB taxonomy): Bacteria > Acidobacteriota > Terriglobia > Terriglobales > Acidobacteriaceae > Sulfotelmatobacter. Next base: position 22,818 of record CAVYUY010000029.1, on the reverse strand, counting down.
TCGCGACCGTCAAAACCTGGAGGCAACAATAATGGCTGCGAAGATTGCAACCAAGAATGGGCAACGCGGCTTCACCCTCGTCGAAACTGTAATTTCGATGGTGATCCTGACGATCGGGTCCGTGGGTCTGCTCGGCGTTTTCGGACTCGCCGTAAAAGCCAGCCAGACGTCGCAGGAAGACATGATCGCGCGGCAGCTTGGTTCCGAAGCGATCGAAAGCATCTACACCGCGCGAAACAGCTCTCAGCTTGGGTTTCCAGCCATCCAGAACGTTTCCAATGGCGGGCTGTTCACCGACGGGATGCACCCCATCAGGTGCTCTGGACCTGATGGCGTCGTCGACACGGCAGATGACGTCTCTTGTCTCGCCGCTTCGGGTGCCACTTGCCCCAACGGCGGACTGAAGTGTCTCAACGAGCCTGGACCCGACGGCGTGATGGGCACCGCCGACGATATCGTGCTCTCGCTCAACAACTATCAACGGCAGATTGCGATTACATCGTTGCTCGATGTGAACGGCAATCCCATTCAGACCTTGAGACAGGTTGCCGTCACGGTTCAATACACGGTTCCGAATTCGTCGACGGTAAAGAATTACGTGATTAACGAATACGTCTCCGAGTATCACTGAGAACGAGAAGAGGACTCATGCGGCGGAAACTTCAAAAAATCGGTGGTTTCACACTGCTTGAGCTGATGGTGTCGATGGCCATCGGTCTCCTGCTCCTTGGAAGCGCATTGGCGATGTATCGCCAGGCGGTGAATGCGACCTGGGTCACATCGCAGCGTTCGGAAATGCAACAAGATTTCCGAGCAGCCGCGAACTTACTGCAGCGCGACATCAGTATGGCGGGCTCGGGCGGGCTCGGCCAATCCGGCCTTGCCGCCAACAGTGTCGGCTTGCCCACTGGCGCCGGCAGCATTGTTCCCGTTTACCCTTGCAGCGCAACGACCTGTAACTACATCGGTGGCGCACCAGTCGCGTATCCCACGGTTTCTGGAGCTCCCTATCTTTTCTCGATTATTCCTGGCTACAACCTTGGGATCACGGTGAACGGCCAGACGACCGACATCATCTCGGTCGCATATGCCGATGCAAATCTCGCTCTGAATTGCTATTCCGTAAATATCGTGTCGGCGACTCAAGTCTTGTTTCAACTTCCGACGACGCCAGCAGCGACTTGCGTTCTCCCTACGGGGACCACGACAGTCCCGTTGCTGAACGCGGCAGGCGTTGGTCTTCAGCCGGGCGACTACCTTCTTTTCGGCCAATCGGCAGCGGGTGTTGTCACCAACGTTACGACCGCAACGCCAACCGCGGGTAACAGCGCCGCCTTTACAGTGACATTTAACAATGGCGATCCCGGACATATCGACCAGTCCACGGTCCCCGGAGGAAGTATGCACCAGCTTCCTCTCGGCGCCAGCGCAACGCTATCGGCCGTCCGCCTATTGTTGATCACGTACTACCTCGACATTTCTACCGTTGATGGCGTGACTCCCCGCTTGATGCGAATTCAAAACGGCAAAGCGCCGATGCCGGTGGCGGAAAACGTCAACTATCTCAAGTTCAGCTATGACGTCGACAACAACGGAGTGATCAGTTCCAACCAACCCTCGCTGCCCGCGGGCGTTACCCCCAACATGATCACGAAAGTCAACATTTTGCACATGAGCATTCGAAGTCAGCAGATCGGCGTTTCTGGATATCAAGGCCTCGACCTTCAGACTTCGATCAGCGCGCGAAACTTGACGATGGGACAGGAATACCCGATTTCTGGCAGTGCTTACTGAGATCAGAAGTTAAAAGTCCCCGGCATCTGCGCCAGTCGCGCGGGCCAGGGTTGCAACGATGAGGAGATACACGATGCGTAAGGCAAAGTTCGGTTCACGGGGCTTCACACTGATCGCCTCCCTCCTGATGCTTTTACTGCTGTCGGGGTTCGCGCTCGGCCTGATGATGATGGTGAACACCGAGCAGCGTGTCGGCGGCTTCGACCTGAATAATAACTACACGTACCATGCTGCAGAAGGGGCCATCGAGAAGATGACCTCCGACGTGGCCAGCACGTTCAAGAGTATTCAGTCGCCGACGTCGGCGCAAATCTGCGCCCTCAGCAGTAACTATCCGACGTGGGATTCGTCGATCACTTATCAGACGTACAACATTGCCCCGATCCCTACGGCGTTCGGACAGAATCCGTGCTCGGCGGCATCTCTCGCTGCGAACCCGAGCCCGACCACAGCATGGGGCCCGGTTCAGTCTGGTCCTGATGCCGGCCTTTACGCACAGATTATTCCGATCACGATGAACGTGGTCGCGCAGCGCGGCAGCGGAGAAACCGTCAGCATGACGCGTACCGCGGAAGTCGCACTGATCCCCGTGTTCCAGTTCGGTGTCTTCTCCGACTCCGATCTGTTCTTTGGACGCAGCCCGAATCTTGGCTTCGCTGGGCGTGTGCATACCAATGGCGATCTTTATCTTGGAGTCGCTGACGGGGCTAACCTCGTTTTTGGCGACAAGATCAGCGCTTTCGGCAACGTGATTCGACAACAAATGGACAATGGCGTCGTAGCTGCCGGAAACGATGATGGTGGAACCGTCATGATCCCGACGCAGAATAACGGCTGCTCCGCACAGATGGCCAACGTCGCCGGCGCAATACCGAACGGGACAACATGCGTTGATATCTCGACCACCTCGTTGGGAGCCAGCCTGGGAAGCGTCCAAGGAGGCCACGGCTCCGCGCAGAACACCGCATCGTGGAAAAACGTTTCCAGCAGCACGTATCAGGGATACCTCATCGACGGCAACGGAAACCCGATTACAGGTGCGGACGGTCCGAACTCAACCGGCGCGACGGACCTGACCTTGCCATTCGTGAGCGGTGCGACGAACGCAGCGCAGATCGTGCGTCTGCCTCCGGCAGGCGAAATCATCACCTCGGTGCTCGGCCAGAACCGTGAAGCCAACCTGGCTCAGATTCGAATCATCCTCGCAGACAACGAGGCGCAACTTCACCTCGCAGACTGGAACGGCAACGCCGCCCAGGACTATCAACTGGTCAGCATGCTGCCGACTGCGCTTCAGGGGCTCAACCAAGGCGGTGCAAGCGGCACGCAACCTCAAGCCGGTATCACCGTTCCTGCAGCAGGAGCCCATACTTACTACTTCGGCGAAAGCTACTGCGCGGGAACAGCGACCGTCGCCAGCTATGCTGCAAACCGAGTTTGTCCGACGAACCACGCTGGAGATGGCAACCAGGTGATTCCGCCATATTACGGGCCAGTCTCGAACGGCCCCGGTGGTGCAGCCCTCGTCCCGACCACGTTTCCGGCAGCTGGATCTTTCACAACCGCGAACAACAGCACCAACGGTCTTGAATGGCCTCTAGTCAACGGATGGCTGTTGGTCGAGGTGAAGTGGGCGAGCGACGGTTTGTGGCACGGAGTGACTAGGGAATGGTTGCAACTCGGCTTTGCACGCGGCCTGCAGGTACCGACGCAACCCGGCACACCGTACACCGCTCCGGCGTCCAACGCGCTAGGAGTCTACGGAAGCAATGCGATCCAGGACCACAAGGACGCGATTCTCTACCTGCAACAGACGGCCGATCGCAATGGCAACAACACGATCAACGGCACTGGTTCCGGCACTGACGAACCTATCACCGCTAATCCTTATGGAGCGGGTTCGCAGTACAACTGGTACCCGATCAACCTTTATGACGCGCGCGAAGGCGAAAATAACGATGCCTCCGGGACGTTTGCGAATGGATCGGGAACTCCGAACGGCATCTTGAACGCAGTGGAAATCGACGTGGGCAACCTTAGGAACTGGTTACGTGGTACCACTGGGGCGACCGGTACTAACGTCGACTTCGTAACCCAGAACGGCTATATCCTCTACTTCTCGGACCGTCGCGGAATGCAGTTTGCGACAGCGGCGCAGGGAGCGAATTATCAGACCTACTGGGGCGAGTACGGCTACGAAGACAGTGTCAACTACAACAATGCCGGCAACAATTTTGCGCCGGACAAGCAACTGGATCCCGTCAACTATAACGGCGTCTCGGCTGAGGATCTCAACGGCAACGGCTTGCTCGATAACTACGGCGTCAAGTATGTTGGCGATGCATTTGGACCGACCACCACGGCTGATACGGACACCGCTGCTACGCCGTCGCCCTATGCCATCGGTCACCGTCTTAACACCTTTACCGTCGGCCGCGCCAACCGCGTCACCGGCGCGCGCCACGTTCTGAAGCTGGTTGACGGTTCGATCGGCAACCTGCCCACAATGCCTCCGGGCAATGCAAGTAATAACTGCTCTTCAACTGCGGCGAATCCCACCGGTTGCGGTGGCTTTACGGTCGCGTCGGAAAACCCGGTGTACATCCAGGGCAACTACAACTCCAATTGCCCTTCGGCCGGTACGACTTGTACACCGAACAACGCCAACTACGACGCTACCTGGGGTGGCGGAGCAGAGCCGATTCACGCCGCTGCTGCAGTGATTGCAGACGCCGTGACCCTGTTGTCGAACAACTGGCAGGACGTAGGTTGCGCCCCTCAGGGCGGCAACTGCACCAGCGCGCTCAATAACACCAGCGGCAGTCTCGTAAACCCGATCAACCCGGGCGGACAAGCCGTTCCGGCAACAACTCCAAACCGCATCGCGGTGTCAACCTATTACCGCATAGCAGTCGCGGGTGGGAAAAACATCGCCTTCAACAACACCGCACAGAACCCCGAGTTCTCCTACGGGATGGATGGCGGCGTTCATAACTTCCTTCGCTTCCTCGAGGATTGGGGCGGCCCGGCTGCAGCTGGAACGCAACAAGGACTCTATTACAAGGGCTCGATCGTTAGCCTCTACTGGAGCTACTACGCGACCGGGCCGTTCAAGTGCTGCAACACGGTCTACAATCCACCAAACCGGCAGTACACCTTTGACAACCTGTTCGCGTTGCCTCAGAACCTGCCTCCTGGAACTCCAATGTTCCGGAACGTGGATAACCTGACCTATCGTCAGAACCAGGTCGCACGCACGAACTAACATTGAGCGTTCGACGAAAGCCCCGGTCGAAAAGCCCGGGGCTTTTTCTTGGACTCCTACCCGGCTGTCAGATTCTTTGCCTCGAAGGGATGCGATGCTCAACCACCCAAGCAGATGCCTACGTTCGACTACTGTGTGCACCCCGCCGGGACACTGGGAAGGCAACGATAGTATGTTTCGACTATCCTCCGCCACTGCAGCGATCCGCTAGAATCCTCGTGCATTCCGGGGAAATTGGGGAAATCAAACTGCTCGTGACAAAACCTGTCGAAACTCGCTCGCGTGTGCTCTGGATCGTGGCGCTGGCCGCCGCCCTGATCGGCATTGAGGCTTTCTTTTTTCCGGCTTTCATTATTCGGCCATTCTCGCACCAGACTCCCCGCGGGCTTCTGCTCGCGATGGCCGTCCGCCAACGCGCTCCGATCGTTTCGCTCATCTGCGTCGTCGTCTGCCTTCTTGCTTCTGCCATGCTGTGGCGGCGTTGCACAATCTTCGCGAGAGCCGGACTCGCGTCCATCCTGCTCGTCGCCGCTGGTTCTGCAGTGATGTCCCGCCAGAATTATTTCGAATGGATGTTTCATCCTGTCGACAGCGCGCGATTTGAACCGGAGGCGTCGAGCAAGCTCGACAAGGGCGAGATGATCCTCACTCTGCGATTTGGCGCCGACGCTCGCGCTTATCCGATCAAGGAAATGGCCTACCATCACATCCTGAATGACGTGGTTGGGGGAGTGCCGGTGGCCGTCACGTATTGAACGCTATGCCACACCGGTCTGGTGTGGACGCGGACGGTAAACGGCAAGGCATTACATTTCTACCTCGCCGGCATCAACAATCAGAACTTCCTCATGCGGGATAAGGAGACCGGCTCCTGGTGGCAGCAGATCACCGGAAAGGCCATCTATGGCCCTCTGCGCGGGGCTTCGCTCGAGCTCGTTCAGAGTGACGAGCTTACGTTCGGCGAATGGAAGTCTGAAGTCTCTGGCGGCCAGGTTCTTGCCGAGGTTCCAAAGTACATCAAGGAATACGATCCCAACTGGGAACCCGAAGTCGCGAAGCTCCCCGTCGTAATCAGTTTCCCGGGGACGGAACTGAAATCGCGTGATGTCGTTGTCGGATTGCAAATCGACGGACCCGGCCGCGCATACCCATGGGACGCCCTCGTCAAACAATCGCCGATAATGGATCACGTTCAGGGAATGCCTCTACTAGTTGCCGTGGGTCCGGATGGAAAATCATTCCGTGTTTTCGTCAGCCGCATTGACGGCAAGGATACGGAATTCTTTCTGAAGAGAGATTCGGAAAGCGAAACGGGTGCAGCGAAGCCAGCTGATCACTAAGCCGGCTGAGGAGTCGAGGCCGCAAGATTCGACGTTAAAAGCACCGCAATGCCAGGCTGCGGCCTCCACGTCAAAGCCAGCAATCGAGGCGAAAGCGGCGACTTCGAATGCCACGAAAACCCAGCCTCCTGCTCGCACCTGCGCCGAAAGAATGGATACTTCTCGATTCGACGACCGGCAGTGAGTGGGATTTTCAGGGATGTGCAATCGCCGGACCTTCGCAAGGCAAATGTCTCGATCGCCTCCCTGCCCTCAAAGATTATTGGTTCGATTGGCGCAACTACCATCCGGACACGACGATCTTTGAACGGCGATAGTCGTGCTCTATCGGCGACCCTCCGACCGAGGGACGCAAGGCGTCGCAAATTCCCCGCTCAACCTCTCTCGTTCTTTCACTCAGGATCAGTTATCCGTGAGGAATCGGCTGCCGTGTGCCGGCACACCTGTCAGCGTGATCTTGAAGGGTGCCAACGTGATCTTGGCATTCCTCATTCCCCTCATCCCAAAATTTGGCCGTGCTGGTCTACACTTTTCAGAACGACCACACTGGAGGACCTTTGCAAATCCGTGCCATTTTTTGGGACATTGGCGGAGTTCTGCTTTCCAACGCCTGGGATCACACAGAACGCGGCGAAGCACTCAATCATTTCCAGCTCGACAAGAACGAATTCGATAGCCGCCACGAGCCGCTGGTCCCCGCGTTTGAAACCGGCAATCTCACGATCGATGAATATCTCGACCGTACCGTGTTTTATCGCGATCGCCCGTTCAGCCGCGAAGAGTTTCGGCAATTCATGTTTTCGATGTCACGCCCGTTTCCGGAAGTGCTGCAATTCGCGCAGTCCCTCGCCGATTCCGGACGGTTCCTGATGGCGACCATTAACAACGAATCGCGCGAACTCAACTACGAGCGAATCGAGAAATTTGGATTACGAAAGACCTTCCGCTTTTTTGTCAGCTCTTGCTTCGTCGGCTTGCGTAAGCCTGAGAGCGATATCTATCGGCTGGCGCTAGAGACAACGCAGGTTCCTGCCGATGAGTGCTGCTTCATCGATGATCGTGCCGGAAACTTGGACGCTCCGGCAAAGTTGGGCATGCACACGATTCAGATGCAGGGCTTGGAAGCACTGCGCAAACGACTCGGTGACCTTGGAGTGTCGCCCTAGCTAGTCACGGTTTGCGTACAGGATTCGTTTTGACGGCCGCGTTTGCTGGAATATCAGATTCCATCGTGGTGAGCGTCAGATCGCTGGACCAGCAATCTGCGGTCAACTTCCACTCGCCGTTGGGTTGGCGCGCAAACACCCACAAGTATTTGCCTCGCTCTTCCCGACGTTTTCCTGTGGAACTTGGGCTCAACGCCTTGCACCGTCCGGCTTCGTAAGCGAGATCGCCGACGATGTCGACTCGCAGCGGCTCCACTTCCACCTCGCCGAGCCCGGAATCAAGAGCTCCAAAGAAGAATTCGCGCACCGCGGCAGCTCCCCGAATCGGTGGGTAATTGGACCGAAGAACCATCGCGTCGGAAACGTAGAGCTCAAGCAGATCATCGAGATGCCGCGTATTGCAGGCAAGCACCCATTCCTGGGTCACACGCCGGACCGCAGCCTCCGCCCGGCTCATGTCGCCGCGCAGAGCGGCGTTCGGACGCATCTTGTCTTCCCGCGCTGGTTCCGCGCCCGAGCGGGCAAAACCGCCATCGGCCACACCGTTGAAATAGTGGTGATGATAGTGGTGATGGTAGTGATGATTCTCGAGCGCCCCGGGCTGCGGAGTCGGTGGCGGCACGAATACTTGCGCCGGATTTGCCACGGGAACCATAGAGGTTGCTGCGCCCGCGTCCGTGATTGCGGCACCGCACTTGCCGCAGAACCGGTTGCCTTTGCGATTTCGATATCCGCACGTGCCGCAGGCCACGCTGGAGGAATCCGCGCTCACTTCTTTTGCCATGTCACTCACCGCATCTTCGACGTCCATCTCAGTCGACAACCGCTGTGCAGCCTCGAGAGCGGCAGCTACCGGCTCCGAAGTGCCTTTCGGACGCCGCGAAGCGGGTTGCAGTCTGCGATAAAGTTCTTCAATCTCCGCGCCCCGCACCGGAGTGTCCATGGGCGAACCGAATGGTCCTTGCGTTTTTTTGTCTTTTTCTACCAATTGGGTCATCCGCTACTCAGGCAATTCTAGCCCAATCACTCCTTTCTATCGGCTGGAAAACTCAATCTTGCCTTCAGTCTCGGTCGGAATGCCATGGCACGTCGCCGGACGATATTTCCATGTCTTTACGGTCTGAAGAACTCTGAAATCACCTGCGCTTCCGGCGCTTTCCAGAATCAGTGGGCTGTGAACTTTTCCGTCGGTACCTATGATGAAGCTCACCTTCACCTTTTCTCCACGCGCCTCGGGTGAAGAAAGCGGATGCGGTGTAGCGATCGCCTCGGGGGGCTGCACGTCGTCGCAACCTGGGGCCGAACTCACGTGATGAACGTCGGCGAACTGGGCAGCCGCTCGTAGAGCGCCCGAAAAGTGTCGTTCGCGCAGGTCAAGGTTTGAAGAATGTGGCGTCGCGTTTGTGGTGTTCATCGACAGCGCCAAAACGGGTACCATCAGTAAAAACGTCGCAGGCCAGATGCGAATTTTCATGGAGTTCACTCCGGTAGCGAAACCAGTTCGCTGCCATTGATATGGGCAAGTCGACCACCAAGGCCAGTCATTTATCCCTATTGTTTACATCGTTTTAGCTGATAGCACTCAAGCGCTGGTTGGGAAACAGGAAAGATATTGCACACTCTCGCCCACGCGGGCGGGGAAAACAAGCAGATTCTTCCTTTGGCCGGAATGACAAAACCTTCTTCACAACGCAGGCTCAACTATGAGCGCAGCGTAAATAGCGTGATTTCCGGAGGGCAGTGGAATCGCACTGGAACCGACACCGTGCCGATGCCGGGATTGGTGTAAAGGGTGAGGGCGCGGATTTTAAAGAGACCCCGGATGTATTTCTTCGCAAGATCCGGCAGGTATAGGGGACCATAAAAAGGAAGCCGGACCTGACCTCCGTGCGAGTGGCCGGAAAGTTGAAGATCTACCGGATAGCGTGCAACACGATCCGCAAAGTCCGGTTCGTGCGCCAACAAGATTGTTGCTTCCGTAGACGGAATGTTGTGTAAAGCGCCGTCGAGATCGGCGCCTCGACCGAGAACATCGTCTACTCCGCTTAACCAGAATCTTCCACCGTTGCTTTCGATTGGAGTGGACTGATTCAGCAACACCTGGATTCCTTCCGCCCTTAAGGCGCTCGTGACCTGATCAGGATCACTAAACGCATCGTGGTTCCCCAGCACCGCCCACAGCCCATAAGGTGCGGACATCTTCTTGAGCAGTTCAGCGCAGGGTGCAGCCATGAGTGCGCCCTTCTCAGGTTCCCCGAAAAGAGGAACGGAAACAAAGTCCCCGGTAAGCACTATCAACTGGGGATGGAGAGCGTTGACGATTTCGATCGAAGCACGAAGAGGATGAACAGAAAAATAAGGATCGTAGTGAAAGTCGCTGAGTTGAGCGATGGTAAAGCCATCCAGGCGAGAGGGCCACCGGCGCAACCGAATCTCCTGCCGCACGACTCGAACGCGATTAGGTTCGATCAGCAACGCGTCGGCCGCAAATGCGGCCGCTCCCGCAGTCGCGGCGAGCCGAAGAAATCTTCGTCTGTTGATGGAAGGAAAAGCCAATCAGCCTTGAGGTTTTGCCATTTCGAAATTCGCGGAAATTCCGCGTCGATTTTTCAGCATACCCCGAGACTATTCCTTCGCAATTGACGAGGGGAACACCTCCCCTCAGAAATTGAAAGTAGCGATCAGATCGAAACGCCGGTTTGCCGTTGTCCCAGGAGAATACGGGAAGCCCTGAATATTGTTGGAAACTCCGAAGAAGTTCGAGCCCAAGACTCCGCTGGGGTTAGTCACATTGACATTGTTGAACGCATTTCGCGCGCTGATGCCGAGCGTCAGATTGTAGCGACGGTCAGAGTTCGACGAAGACATCATGGGACCTCCGCCTCCAAACAGTGGGCCACGCGGCCCTCCGCCGCCCCGCCCACCACCTGGCCCTCCGGGACCACCGCCCTGAACACCAGCCGCACCCTTTGTGCTTCGTCCAAATCCGAAGGTCTTCGTCAGGCGCAAGTTCATCACGAAACGGCCCGGACCGGTCCCGTAATTGATGGGAAGAGGCGTCCCGGTCAGCCCTGTCGCATCGAAGGTGCCGAGAGGCGTGCAGTAAATGGCAGATCCTGCCGAATTCACGGTTGTCGGGCATGTCGCGGTCGACACCAGTCCCGGGCGGTTGTTGTATTGCGAGTCGCCATTCAAATCGAAGGGCGAAGTGATGTTGAAAGGCGAACCTGAACTCACAATCATGAACGGACTGAGCCGTATGAGGTATGGCAACGCAATGCTACCGCCCAGGAAAAGTCTGTGCCGGATGTCGAACGCGCCGCGTCCGTAGTCTTGGCTGATGTTGTACGAATTTGTCGGAAAACTGGACGCTCCAGAGGTATCGCTGTTCGCATAGTTCAGCGTGTAGTAACCAAATATTTGAACCTTGGAACCAATTCGAACGTTCGAGTTTGCGATGAGTTGATTCTGTTTGAAGTTTCCTTCCGAGACATACCGATAAGTATTTGAGGTCGGTATTGGACAACTCGGATAACAGGAATCTCCGGGAAAGGGCGCATTCGCGTTGATAGTAAGGAACTGATCGAAGCCGCGGGAATTCAGATATGTCACCGATACAGTCGCGGCCTTGGTCACCTGACGCTCGACGCTGATCGCGCTTTGGATCGTATACGGCGCGTGCAATTTTGGACCGATTTGATAAATCGTCGATGTTGTCGTCGTCGGAGTGCCGCAATCAGTCAGAACGGCCGTGAGCGGAGTATCGAAGCCCGGATAACACGTTGGGTTCGTGAACACAAATTCCTGCTGATTGATGCCGTTCAAGTGCGCGGCCTGCAGCAATTGGGTGACCTGAAAGCGATCGTAGAAAATACCAGAACCGCCGCGGATGACCACTTTTGGGGGCCCGCTTCGACCACCAACGCCCCATGCAAATCCGAAACGTGGAGCCCAATCGGCATGATCATGAATCGCATTCTGTGTTTCGAATCGCAGGCCGAAACTCAGGGTGATGTTTGGCCGCACCCTCCAATCGTCTTGTGCATAAGGCTCGACGTCAACGTAGTTCACCGTTGCGTTCGGTGAACCGGTCGTAATGTTGAGTTGGGTCGGAGCACCAAGTTGAAACTGCGAGAATGTCGGAAAGATGAACGTGCCGTTAAATTGAGAGGTGGAGTCATCCGTCTGATGCGTGGCACGCACACGCGCACCAAACTTGATGGTGTGATTTCCGTGGATCAGAGACGTGTAGTTCTGAATTTCGTAACTATTCTCCACGTCGTTTAGAGTTCCCTCTCCGTTACCGCCAGCGAGAAAATTGCCCAGTACGCTCACGGCAGGATTCGTGTCCACCGGGGTCTGTGTATTGAGATCGCGGTTGTACTGAAAGCGCGTCTCGTTCACAGCTTTCGTGCCAAAAACCTGCGTGTCGCTGATCTGTAGCGTGTTCTCCGTGCTTTTCGGTGAATAGGCTTGGGTGGGAAGACTGAACTGGTTGGTCAACTCTCCATTCTGAGTATCGCGATAATACTGATAGCGGACTGTCAGCGTGTTGTTCTTGTTGACCGCCAAGTCGAACCGCGGACCGATGTTCGTGCGCTGACGCGGATTCCCGATGGATCCGGAAATTCGTTCATCCCCAGTAAGCGACGCAGGATCGGTTGCGTTGATGACTGATAGTTCGTTGACATCGCGGCGGTCTACGTTGAAAAAGAATGAAGCTCGCTTGTTGATCGGCCCACCGATATTGCCGTTGAACTGAGTCGAATAGTACGGCGGCTCGGAACCGGCAAACGGATTTGGGGCATTGAACGCAGAGTCGTTCCCGTCCGCCATGAACTGACCGTGCAACTTGTCAGTGCCGGGTTTGGTAAAGACTTCGACGCGTCCGTATCCGAGTTTGTCGTATTCCGAGGAGAACGGATTCTGGTTGATGCGGATTTCGCGGATCGACGACTTCGGCGGGAGTTGGCCGGCGGTAAAGCCATCAATGTACATCTGGCCGCCATTGGGGCCCGCCGATGGGCCGGCGAGCGCTTGAAGGTCCGATTGCAATTCATCGGGATCATCCGGCAGCGATTCGAGCTCTTTCCCGGAGATCACAATTGCGCCAGCGTTGTTGCTCGGATTCACGTCGATGGTCGGAGCCGTGTCGGAGACCTGTACCTTCTCCTGCTCGACCGCGATGACGAGCGCTACATTCAGACGAAGAGGTTGGTCGGCGATTGTGACACTGTCATTTTCGTAAAGCGTAAAGCCGGTCGCTGAAACTGTGAGAGTGTACTTGCCGGCAGTCAAGCTTTTGAACTCAAACATACCTTGCTGGTTGCTTTTCACGACAACGGGGGCGCCAGTGGCCGGAGTCATGATCACATCAGCATCAGAAATTGCCGCACCCGAAGGATCCGTCACTTGGCCGCGAAGAGCACCAGTCGGCGCAGTTTGCCCCTCCGACGATGCAATCAGAAGAGATAACGAAACCACGGCCAGAAAAAAATGCAGGTATTGCCTTAGCCTCATCTTGCCTTCCATCTTCAGGAAATAAGAACGAAACCGCGAGAACTCAATTGCATGTTCAGCGATTGCCGCGTTACTGGCTGGCATCGCCACCGGGTGCGCCTCCGAGGCTCCAGGCTGAAAGCATCATGGCCTGACTGGCGCTAGGAGAAGCTTGTAGAATTGGCTCAACTCCGCTGAATAATTTGATGACCGTGCCGCCTGCAGCGGGCGTCCCTTGCGTGGCCAGAATTGCAACGGCATCCCCTTTATGCAGGTCCGCCAGAGTGACGACAGGCGTCTGATCGAGGGTCTTCTGAAATTCGCCCGCCATCCCTCCTCCGCCACGTCTGCCGCCTGTTCCCGCTCCAGGGCCGCCAGGACCGGAGTTGCTGGCGCCGCTTACAGCCGGCGGATTCGGAGAGCCCGACGACGCCGTGGGAGGCGGAGTACCCGAGCCGCCATTCGCCGCGAATGATTTCGCCATCTTGAACATGCTGGCAAACTTTTGAGCCGTATCTGCAGGGATCTTGTGAAGCTGCGAATCTGGATTGGTTTTCAACTGCACAGTCTTCTTGCTCACTAGATCCTGAACGGTCAAAGTGCCTGAGCTTGCATCCACCGATTTGATTGTTCCCACGAGCTGCGGGAACACCCCGGTGAAGATTTCTTCCGCGGCAAAGTCGGTACCATCCCCAGTGCGATTGCCGCGCGCGCGCAATTGATCTCCGGGCAGAATGTCTTTCAATGTGCAGACTTTGGCGTCCTCAGGCTTCGCAGAGTCCGGGGAATAGCGGCGAATCACGGTGCTTGCCGTCGTACGGATCTGAACCGTTCGCTTGCCCGCTAATCCGGGTATTGAAAGCGTTATTGTGGCCGCAGTGGGATCGACGGCGTCTACCAATCCGCCAATGCCGTGCTTCTGCCAATCTTCGCGGACCTGATCCCGTGCCGCATCAATTGCGGAACTTGTAATGACCACTACTTCCAATGCATCGAGCCCGTTGGCAGTCGCGTGTCCGCGAACTCGGACCTTGTCGCCCACCTTCAAATCTTGAATCTGAATCGCCGTGGCGCTCTTCAGATCTTTTTCGCCGGGTGTCACGCGCAATATCCGCGCGCTTGGCTCGACGCTGACCGCTACATCGGCGCCGGAATCCGCCGAGAGAGTTAGTGCATTCCCGCTGATTGTTTTGATCGAACCGATGCTTTTGGCAATCGATTGCTGTCCGGCGTCCGCGGCCTGCGCCGAAGCCGAAAAACTGAGGGCGAGATTTATCGCGATGGCACCCGCTAGCGCGAGCAAAAGAGGGGCCGATGTTGCCAATTTTTTATTCATTTGTCCAACCTTTACTTTACATGCCTATGAGGCACGCAACTCCATGGTTTACAAAGTTTTACCGAGGCTTTACCGGGCACTAGATGAAAGAGAAAGCGACGCCCAAAACTTCCTCTCCTCTACGAGAAATTCAAAGTCGGTGACGTATCCATCCTGCTAATAGACGACAGGTACACCCCCGGTTAGCATTTTGATTGGATATTTGTGGAAACTAGGCCTCGGATGCGTGTTTCTATTTTACGTTACTTCCTCTGCTGGGCTTTGACGGTATTGCTGCCATCGACCTTGCTTGGCCAATCCCCAGCGGCAGGACAAACAGCGCCGACCGGTCAGGCAGCTGGCGCCATCCTTCATACGCAGGGCGGGGTCTCGGTCAACAGCAATGAAGCACCTGACTCATCAGCAGTTTTTGCGGGAGACGTACTCGAGACCAAGTCCGGATTTTCAGCAAACCTCGTCGTCGAAGGATCAACGGTGATTCTAGGGCCGGAGTCCGTGGCAAAATTTCAGGGAGACTATCTGGAACTGAATCACGGCAGCGTTTCGGTAGGGACTTCTACAGGCTTCAAGGTACGAGTCAACTGTATCCGCGTTGTGCCGGTTCGCAACGAATGGACGCAATACGAAGTCACCGATGTAAACCGTTCCGTGCAAGTTGCGGCGCGGAAAGATGACGTGAATGTTGAGCACGAAGCAGAAAAACGCACGCCGGCGCCAAAGCCGGCATTAGAAAACTCAGGGCGCGCTTCGGTGCACGAAGGGGAACAGCACAGTTACGACGAAACAGAGATTTGCGGTGCGGCTCCTGGTCCAGCCAGCCCCGGCATGGCAAATCCGAAATGGATTGAGATTGGATCGGCAGCCGGTGGGGCCGCGTTGCTTTGCATCCTACTGTGCCGCGGCGGTGGTGGTGGAACCAACAAGACCCCAATGAGCGCGGCTGCGCCGTAGTTTTTCTCAAAATCAACTTACAAAATTCTTTCGTGCGTGTATCCGGCGACCACCAGCGCTGCCAGCAACTCCGCGATGTGGTCGGGACCGCGGGTCTCCATTGTGATATCGATGGCGGTGTCACCGAGATTGACGCCGTGGTAGGCGCGATCGTACGCGGTCTCTACGATGTTGGCCCGATGATCCGCAAGGATACCTGTCAGCCGGTACAACGCCCCGGGATAATCGGGCAGGTGAACTCGAAGGCGTACCAGGCGGCCGTCTTTCACGAGACCGCGCTCGATGATTCGTGCCAGCAGAGTAACGTCGATATTGCCACCGCAGACCAGCACCGCGACCCGCTTGCCTTGCAGCGGCAGTTTGCGGTTCAGAACGGCCGCGATCGCCGCAGCTCCAGCTCCTTCAGCCAAAGTCTTCTCACGCTCGAGCAGCAAAAGAATCGCGTTCGCGATTTCCTCTTCTTCTACCGTAACGATGTCGTCGACGTATTTCTGAACCAGAGGGAGCGTTCTTTCTCCCGCGCGGCGCACGGCAATCCCATCGGCGATGGTCTTAGCTGCTGCAAGGGTCACAGGCTTGCCTTGTGCTACCGCAGCTTTCATCGAAGCGATTCGAGCAGGCTGAACCCCAAACACCTTCACTTTGGGATTTGTTTCCTTCGCGGCACAGCCGATTCCTCCGATGAGGCCGCCGCCACCGATCGGGGAAACGATGACTTCGATATCAGGATGCTGGTTCAGAATCTCAAGTCCTAAAGTTCCCTGCCCTGCGATCACGGCATCATCGTCGAATGCGTGAATCAGAGTCAGACTCTCTGCTTCGCTCTGCTGAACAGCCTTTTCATATGCTTCATCGTAATTGGCGCCGTGCAAGACCACTTCCGCGCCGTAAGCGCGCGTCGCTGAGACTTTGGTGAGAGGAGTAGGTAGTGGCATCACGATGCGCGCATGAACTCCGTGACGTCCCGCGTGATAGGCAACGCCCTGGGCGTGATTGCCGGCCGACGCGGCAATTACACCGTGCTTCCTTTCCTCGGCACTAAGTGCAAGCAACTTGTTGAGAGCGCCTCGTCTCTTTGAACGCACCGGTACGCTGCTGATTGTCGAGCTTCAGAAAAATAGAGTTTCCCGTCAGGCCGGAAAAGGTTTCTGAATGCGTGCAGGGAGAGACGCGAATGTCAGAACGGATTTTCCCGAGTGCAGTTTGTACGTCGGAGAGCTGAATCATTGTGGCGGAACGGTGACCGGTGCTCCGCTCCATCTTAACGTGCAAACACGCCCAGCAGTGAGATCACAACGCGATTTGCTGTCCGGTGGAAGTCGCCGAGGCAACAGGCCGGGGAGCTGGCACTTTGAGATAGGAATCAACGCTGGCCGCAGCTTTGCGTCCTTCGGAGATCGCCCACACGACCAGAGATTGGCCGCGCCGCATGTCTCCTGCGGCAAAAACTCCGGGCACAGAGGACATATAGTTTTGATCGGTCGCGACGTTTCCCCGATTATCGAGTTGAACCCCGAGTTGCTCGATCATGCCGGTACGAACGGGCCCGGTAAATCCCATTGCGATCAGAACGAGGTCGGCATCCATCGTGAATTCGGAACCGGGGATCGGATCGAACTTCGGAGGAGGGCCAACCCTCACTGCATGAAGTTGTTTTACGTTGCCTCTTTCATCCCCGCTGAAATTCGTAGTGGCAATGCTCCAATCGCGGATGCCACCTTCTTCGTGAGCACCCTCGATCCGCAGTTGCATGGGCCACATGGGCCAGGGAGTCGATGGAGAGCGCTCCTCCGGCGGTTTCGGCATGATCTCAAACTGATGGACAGAAATAGGCTTCTGGCGATGAACGGTACCAAGGCAATCGGCGCCCGTGTCGCCTCCACCGATGATGACGACGTGCTTGCCGCCGGCAAGAATATCGGTCGCGGAGTCGAGAGTATCGCCATGACAGCGCTTATTCTGCTGCGGCAAGAATTCCATCGCGAAATGGATTCCCTTTAATTCACGGCCAGGAATCTTGAGATCGCGCGGTTGCTCAGAACCACCCGCGAGGACGATCGCGTTGAAGTCGCGGCGCAGGTCTTCGACCGAAACGTTCTTGCCGACTTCAGCGTTGGCCACAAATTTCACGCCCTCAGCCGACATCTGATCGAGGCGGCGATCAATGATGTGTTTCTCGAGCTTGAATTCGGGTATCCCGTAACGAAGCAGTCCTCCAATACGATCGGCCTTTTCGTACACGGTGACAGCATGACCGGCGCGACAGAGTTGCTGCGCCGCAGCAAGTCCCGCCGGTCCTGACCCTACGACTGCAACCTTTTTCCCAGTGCGCACTGCAGGCGGCTCGGGACGAATCCAACCCTCCAGAAACCCACGTTCGACGATGTTCTTTTCATTCTGCTTGATCGCAACTGGCGGCTGATTGATCCCCAACACGCAAGAAGCTTCGCACGGCGCCGGGCAGATCCTCCCAGTGAACTCCGGAAAATTATTGGTCGCGTGTAGCTGACGAACGGCGTCTTTCCAGCGTCCGCGATAAACCAGATCATTCCAGTCCGGAATGAGGTTGCTTACGGGACATCCCGTTTGGCAAAACGGCACGCCGCAATCCATACAGCGCGCTCCCTGCTTCCGAAGCTGGTCTTCCGGAAAATCCTGATAGATCTCGAACCAATCGTTGACGCGCTCGAGCACGGGCCGCCGGGGTGCCAACTCACGCGAGTAATCCATGAAGCCGGTAGTCTTACCCATGTTGCACCTGCTCGGCATTCGCCAAGACTTCAACGGGTGCAGACGGAATGTATGCAACCTCGGAGCGGTTCACCCGCAAGAACCCGCTTGAATTCATGCGGAAACACCTTGATAAACCGCGATACGGCATCGGACCAATTGTCGAGGATCCACTGAGCGCGACGGCTGCCCGTTACTTTCAAATGGCGGGTAACGAGATCCCTTACCAGTTGTAAGTCCTGGCCGTCGAGCAAAGGTTCGAGATCGACCGAGTCGAGGTTGCAGCGCTTTTCGGTAAAATCTCCGCGCTCATCGTAAACAAAGGCCAGTCCGCCACTCATGCCGGCCGCAAAATTTCGTCCGCACGACCCTAAGATCGCAACGAGGCCATTTGTCATGTACTCACAGCCGTGATCGCCGACGCCTTCCGCCACTGCCGTGGCTCCGGAGTTGCGAACTGCAAAACGCTCTCCAGCAACACCGTTGAAGAAGGCTTCTCCGCTGGTCGCGCCATAAAGCGCAACATTCCCAATGATGATGTTTTCTTCCGGCGCGAATGTCGACCCGCGAGGCGGGAAAACAACGATGCGACCGCCCGAGAGGCCCTTGCCAACGTAGTCGTTCGCTTCCCCTTCGAGCGAGACTGTTACGCCCTTCGCAAGAAATGCCCCTAGGCTCTGTCCCGCAGAACCCTTTGAGGTGGATATTGATCGTGTCTTCAGGCAATCCAGCCGAACCGAAGCGGCGAGCGATCTCTCCGCTCAACATGGTGCCAACCGAACGATGAATGTTGCGGACCGGGAATCGGACGTCTACCGACGAGAGAGTTTCGAGTGCGTGATGCACCTGTCCGAGAATCTTGTGGTCAAGAGCCTGCTCCAAACCGTGATCCTGAGACTGTACGCACCGCCGTGAAACGCGAGACGGCACGGGCGGGTTGTAAAGTATCGCAGAGAAGTCGAGCCCACGAGCCTTCCAGTGTTCAACTGCAGGCTCAACGTCAAGCATGTCGACGCGGCCGACCATCTCGTCGACGGTGCGAAAACCAAGTTGCGCCATGTATTGGCGAACTTGTTCCGCAATGAAGAAGAAGAAATTGATCACATGCTCGGGCTGGCCCTGGAACTGTTTCCGCAACGCTGGATCCTGAGTCGCGATGCCGACTGAGCACGTGTTCAGGTGGCATTTTCGCATCATGATGCAACCCATCGCGATAAGCGGCGTTGTAGCAAAACCAAACTCTTCCGCGCCCAGCAGCGCACCGACAACGACATCACGGCCGGTTTGAAGTTTGCCATCCGTTTGCACGCGAATTCTGCTGCGCAGGTCATTCAGCAACAGCACTTGCTGCGTTTCAGCCAAGCCGAGTTCCCAAGGAACGCCCGCGTGCTTGATCGAACTGAGAGGCGAAGCTCCGGTCCCACCGGAATCTCCGCTGATCAGCACTACATCCGCATGAGCCTTTGCGACGCCTGCTGCCACCGTTCCGACGCCCACTTCCGCAACCAACTTCACTGCAATCCGAGCGTGTGGACTCACATTCTTCAAATCGTAGATCAGCTGCGCGAGATCTTCGATCGAATAAATGTCATGATGTGGCGGAGGCGAAATCAGCCCAACACCTGGGATCGAGTGGCGAAGGCGAGCGATAACTTCATCCACCTTGTGACCTGGGAGTTGACCTCCCTCGCCGGGCTTTGCGCCCTGTGCCATTTTGATTTGGAGTTCGTCGGCGTTTACCAGATAGTTTGCAGTGACGCCGAAACGGGCCGATGCAACCTGCTTCACGGCGCTTCGACGCAGGTCGCCATTCGCATCCCGCTTGAAACGCTCTTCGTCCTCCCCGCCCTCACCGGTGTTGGACTTCCCTCCGATTCGGTTCATCGCGATGGCGAGCGTTTCGTGAGCTTCTTTGCTGATCGAGCCAAATGACATTGCGCCGGTCGTGAAACGCTTTACGATCTCTTTTGCCGGTTCAACTTCGTCGATGGAAACCGGCGTATCAGCCTTTTTCAGCTTCATCAAGCCGCGAAGAGTGCAGAGGTTGGAGCTTTGGTTGTCGACCAGGTCCGTATATTCCTGGAAAGTCTTGAAGCTATTTTGCCGCACTGAGTGCTGCAGCTTGCTGATCGTCAATGGATTGAGCAAGTGATATTCGCCATTGACGCGTTGATGATAGTTTCCGCCGACCGACAGTTCAGTCTCGAACTCTGTGAGCGGTCGGAAGGCATACTCATGTTTTAACTGGGCCTCAGCAGCCAGAACATCCAGACCAATTCCTTCGAGTCGCGAAGTTGTTCCGGCAAAATAAGCATCGATTAATTCTTTGTTCAGTCCAATTGCTTCGAAGACCTGGGCGCCCTGATAACTCTGCAGCGTGGAGATGCCCATCTTCGAGAATGTCTTCAGCAAGCCTTTCTTGACCGACTTGAGAAATTGCGCCGTCGCGATCTCAGGTGTAACGGTGTCACCGAGTTCTCCACTCCACGCAAGGTTTTCGACACTCTCAAGCGCTAAATATGGATTAATTGCGCTAGCGCCGTATCCGCTCAACAAAGCGAAGTGCATCACTTCCCGAGGCTCCCCCGATTCCGTGATGAGGGCGACTTGAGTTCGTGTCTCCTCGCGAACGAGAAGGTTGTGCACAGCAGCCAGCGCCAACAAACATGGTATGGGCGCGTATTCTTTATCGACGCCGCGGTCCGAAAGGATCAACAGCGAGTATCCCGCTTTGACCGCTTGCGAAGCTCTTCGGCAAAGTTCGTCGAGAGCCCGGCGTAGTCCGGATTCTCCATCGACTGCTCGAAACAGCGCCGGCAACGTCGTTGCGAGCAGGTCGCGATTCGAAACTCGGCGCAATTTCTCGAGTTCACGATTAGTCAAGAGCGGATGCGCCAGCTTCAACATATGGCAATTCGCGGGCGTCTCTTCGAGAATGTTCCGCTCGCTGCCGATATAGCTGATCAGCGACATGACCATCTCTTCACGTATGGGGTCGATCGGTGGATTCGTAACCTGTGCGAAGAGCTGCTTGAAATAGTTGAAAAGAGATTGCGGTTTGTCCGACAGACACGCCAGAGGTGTGTCGGTTCCCATCGATCCCACCGGTTCCTGTCCAGCTGAAGCCATGGGGCCCAGGATCATTCGCAGATCTTCGTCGCTATAGCCGAATGCGCGTTGGCGTCGCAGGAGCGTCTCACCATCCGGAAAGTGCATGCGGGATGGTTCTGGCAATTGATCGATTGTGATCTGATTGTCCGCCAGCCACTCCGCATAAGGCTGCTGCGATGCCAGCTTCTGTTTGATTTCCTTGTCAGAAATAATGCGGCCTTCAACCGTATCGACGAGGAACATCTTGCCCGGCTGCAGACGTCCCTTTTTTTGAACTTGCTCGGGCGCAATATCGAGGACGCCCGCTTCTGAGGCCATCACGACCAGGCCATCAGTCGTCACAACGTAACGTCCGGGTCGAAGACCGTTGCGGTCGAGAGTAGCTCCAATAACTCGGCCATCCGTGAAAGCGATCGCCGCCGGACCGTCCCAAGGCTCCATGAGACAGGCGTGATACTCGTAGAACGCGCGTTTTTCCGGCTTCATGTGCGGATTGCCGGACCACGCCTCAGGAATCATCATCGCCATGACGTGCGGAAGGCTGCGCCCAGACTGAAGAAGCAGTTCCACAGCATTGTCAAAGTTTGAAGAATCACTGCCGTCCGGCGCGATGATCGGGTTCAGCTTCTGCAAATCATCGCCGAACAGAGGAGAACGCAAAAGAGACTGCCGCGCGTGCATCCAGTTGACATTTCCGCGAAGCGTGTTGATCTCGCCGTTGTGAGCGATGTAGCGATAAGGATGTGCCCGCTGCCAACTCGGAAAGGTGTTGGTCGAGAACCTCTGATGGACGAGACACAGCGCGCTGACCGCATCGGGATCGGAGAGTTCGCGGTAGAAATTTTCAATTTGCGATGCGAGCAGTAGCCCCTTGTAAATGATCGTGCGGCAGGAAAGCGACGGAATGTAAAACATCTCAGCATCTTCAATCCCCGCCTCGCGTACCTCATTTTCGGCGCGCTTGCGCACGACGTAGAGTTTGCGCTCGAACGCTTCCTCGTCCATCCCCGGAGCGCTGCGTACGAAAATCTGCTGAATGTAAGGCTGAGAAGCGCGCGCCACTCGTCCAATCGCGGAGGCGTAGACGGGAGTATCCCGCCATCCTAGCAACGTAAGCCCTTCCTCGCGAACGATGCGCTCGAGAATTCCTTCGCACACTAAGCGCGGGTGTTTCTCGACCGGCAAAAAAATCATGCCGACGCCGTAGGTGCCAGCTTTGGGCAGCTTGAATCCGAGTTTTTCACATTCGCGAGCGAAGAATTTGTGCGGGATCTGAATCAATACCCCGGCGCCGTCGCCGGTTTCCGGGTCGCAGCCGCAAGCGCCGCGATGCGCCAAGTTCAGCAGAACCTGAATACCCTTCTGGATGATGTCGTGCGATTTATTGCCCGAAATACTAGCGACAAACCCGATGCCACAAGCGTCGTGCTCGTGTGCTGGGTCGTAGAGACCCTGTGCGGGTGGTACCGCATTCTTCGAGTTGAGACGCGTCGTCATGGACTTCGTCTGAGGGACAGACTTCCTTTCGATTCTTACGTTTTGGGGTGGGCATTGCTGGGATACCCAGTCGCACACTTACCCTCGAGAACTTATGCGCTCTACTTTAATATCGCCTGCAGACGCGCT
>CAVYUY010000028.1:0-34896 GCA_963771765.1 uncultured Acidobacteriota bacterium | reverse complement strand
TGCCATCAAAACTGTCAATCTGAAATCGGATCTTCCTCCCGTCGCCGAGGCGTTGCAGCGCCTGGATCGCGAGATCGCCCTCGCGCGCCAACAGAAACACCCTCTTCTAAAAATCATCCACGGATACGGTTCTTCGGGAGAAGGCGGAGACATTCGAATCGCCGTCCAGAGCCGGCTGCAACAGGACGTTGCAAACGGAGTGATCCGCGGATGTATCTTCGGGGAAAACTGGTCGACTTCAGATGAAGTCACCTGGCGACTAGTCCGTCAGCAACCTGAGTTGAAGGCCGACAGAGACCTCGGGCAGAAGAATCCAGGAATTACTGTCATCCTCTTATGAGAAGCCTCGTCGCTCCGAATCGCAACCGTGCTCACGACACTGAAGGATCAGGCAGCGGTGGAACGATCGGAGGCGGCACGACTGGAGCCGGCTCCACAACCACCGGCGCCGGTACGACTAAGGGCTGAACAGGAATTGCTGCGACTACAGGTACCAGCATGTGCTGGCGCCAGTACGAAGTAGCAATCCCGCGCTGCCAGAATCGTGGAATGAGCAACAGCATCGCAATCAGCTGACTGATCAGGAACGCTCGCACGATCCCTTCGGCCGGAACAAAGTGAATCCAGCACCAAACGCCGCCAACCAGGAAAATCGCGGCCAGTAAGGTTGCGACGACGTAGCTGCTGAGCAGCCGACCGAGATTGCGGAATGTATGCCGGAAACCGGCAGCGATCGATCGGCGAACCGCGCGTTGATCATTGAGGACAACGTCAGCCTCGGCAAGATCGAACCAGATGCGCAGCGTCGTCATCACCAGAAAAATGATGAGCAGCCCGGTCATCTGCAAAATAAACGGAAGCAGCTCGAATGTGCTTTCCCCTGCCTTCTTAACGATGGCGCCGTTCGCAGCAAACAGAATTCCCGCAACGATCCCCATCACGATTCCGGCGACGATCATCAGTCGAATGAAGCGCCACAGGTTGCGCCCGCAGGCGCGAAAGAAGTCTTCGCCCGGCAGGCGGTAGGAAGAAGCGTATCCCTGAAACACTCCGGGCAGGAATAGCGCCGTCATCAAGAAGAACAGCACTGCGAAAAACGCGGCGGCAGTGCCCACCGCAGCCATCGAACCGAACTCGGGACGCGCATACAGCTCGAACATGACCGACAGATCAAATCCGTGCAACAACCTCGCGCTATACGGGCTACTGTCGAGAATCGGACGGACGCTATCTCGGAATGCTGCAGTGCCGAGCCAAGCCAGGAGCAGGTCGAGAAGCCAAAACCAGAAAATGTAGCGCTTGTTGCGCATGACCATGCCAAGACCGTCACCGAGAATTCCACCAGTCTGCGGACTATCATCCAGAAGTGTTTGCATTTTTTAGACCGCCCACCAAGCCATCATTTGGCTCGCAAGTTGTGTCACGAACACCCAGTACGTTGATAGCTTCAACGTCGGCTTCGGATCGCCTTCCACAATGTGACCGTTATTAAAGTTGTTTCGATCAATTTGAATGGTGTGGTCCGGATCGATTTCCGCGGAGACGACTTTTGCTTGTTTCTGGTAGCTGAAGCGGGTCCAGCGATTCTTGCCGTCCCAGTGTTCGCGAACCTTTTCTCCATTACTGAATCGGACTTCGATCTCCATGGGTAGAACGAAATCTTCTTTACGCACCACCGAGACGTAGGATTGATAGACCGTCGTGTCTTTGTCGCCCTTCTTCGCGTTTTTGTCTTTTTTCTCTACGTACCAATCGACGGGAAAGGAATCGATTCTCGATATGCCGTAGTCGAGCACTTGCGAGCCGTAGACGGCCTGGTTGAAGTACCAGTGCAAGTCCCTGCCCGCAACTTCTTCGATCGTCTTCAGGAAATCTTCCTTGTCAGGATGGGTGAATCGATACTTCATGAAATACGTATGCATGGCTTTCGCCATGGTGTCTTCCCCGATGATTCCTTCCAGAGTAAGCAGCACACTCGCAGTCTTCCCGTACGTGACCCCCGCGTAAGCACCAGAGCTGTAATAGGCGTACGCGTTCTGCGCCATCGGGTCGCGATCCGCCACGCCGATGTAGTTCAGGCGCTGAAGTGCCCGCTCGCCAGCCGTTATCCCGGCAAGATCGAAAACGGATGTGTCCTTGCTGAAGATCGAATCCATCACTTTGACTTCGGTATAGCTGTTGATGCCCTCGTCCATCCAGGCGTCCTCGAATTCGTTGGTAGCGACCATGCCGTACCAGTACTGGTGCCCGAATTCGTGCTCAACGACAAGCTCGACCAATTTGATCCCGTCGGGCGCAAACCAGTTCGTTTCGCCAGTGATAAACGTCGGATACTCCATCCCGCCGGCCGCAGAGTCGGGTTCGGGATCGACGACGGTCAACGTCTTGTAAGGATAAGGACCGTAGAATTTCTCGAAGCGATCCAGCGTGTCGCGCGTAACTTTTTCGTGCCGTTCGGCCTGGCTCCAGTGAGCAGGCTGCATCAGGAATCGAAGCTTGATAGGCCCCATCTGCGATTGATACGTGCTCTCGCGGACTTTGTAACGCGGGCTCACCGTCCACGCAAAGTCGTGGATGTCGTCGCCGTGGTACGTCACGGTCTTCGTCCCATCCGAATTCGCGACGTTTGCGACTTCTACTCCGCTCGCGCCAATCACTTCGTACTGCGGGACCGTAAGCTTCACGTCGTAAACACCGAAATCCGCAAAGAACTCCGTCGTGTTGTGGTACTGGTGGCAATTCCACGCTCCGTGCCACCACACTCCCACCTTCGGAAACCATTGCCCGCCAAGCAGGAAATCTCGCTTCCAGCCTGATCGGGCCTGTGTCTCGGGAAATTTTGTCTGGAAGGCAATCTTGAACTGAACGAATGCGCCCGGAGCAATCGGTTTCGGAATGTGCAGATCGACGACGGTCTTATCATCCTTATTCCCGTCGTCAGGAGCGATATATTGCAAGTTCTGCGTGACGTCCCCTTGGTCGACGACCTCAATGCTCTTGATGTCTTCGGACCCGTAGTACTTGTCTTCCCACTTATCGTACCCAGTGTCGCGGCTGCCCATCAGTTTGGCGTCGCGCACAAACGTAGCCTTGGGTTGGAAGGCGTTCTGATAGAGATGGAACGGAAAATGATCGAGGGCTTGTCCGGTCAGGTTGTGATAGGTGAGGACCTCGGTGGCGTCGACTGAATGTTTCGCCGCGTCGTACTTCGCCTCAATCTCGTAGTGAACGACCCGCTGTGACATGGGGGTCGGAGAGTTGATGGCCAGCACGGTATCGGGAATCGAAACGGGCCCCGTAGATTGTGAGATCGCTGCCTTGGGATTCGCCAGGATTGGCGCTTGCGGTGGCGCTGCAGTCACGGTTTTTCGGCTGAAACCGACGATCCCGCACATAACCACAATTATTACCAGCGCGCTTGTCTTTGGATTGCTCATCTTCCATCGATTCGACATGAACGTTTCACCTGGACCTTCCGCGGCCTTGAATCATACCGCACGCACGAGAAACCCGTCATCAAGTCGCGATTGGATTCGACAGTCCTGGCGTCGACCTGGATCCGCAGTCCCGGCGTCGACCCAGCGCCGACTTGGATGCGCAGTGCCGCGCCGAATTGGCGCCGACTTGGATAAGAGGCCCAGCCGCGAAAGATGCGCCGCGCACGATGGACGCAGCCCACCACCCCCGCCCATTGTCATTCCGAAGCGGCGAAGCCGCCGAGGAACCTGCTTTCTGTGAGAAGCGCCCAACTGCCGGCGAGAAGCAGGTCCCTGCCTACACCGGATAAGAAAGCCGCGGCTCAATTGTCCAGGCCCAGGGAGTAGAATCCCATCCTAGTTTGGCCGTCGTCCTCGAAACCTGTTATCAAAGCCACAAGGAGTCACCCCATGAAGCCAGTCCCGCAAGGAGATCTCAGCCTCCTCGAACATCCCGCCTCGCAGGAATTACTCAAATCAAAAATTCCCGCGCGCCTTGCCTACGTCGGGACAGACGGAAATCCCCGCGTCGTTCCCATCTGGTTTCACTGGAATGGGCGAGACATCGTGATGGCCAGTCCGCCGAAAGCTCCAAAGCTCAAGGCTCTTGGCAAGAACCCGAAAGTTGCGCTAACCATCGATGAAGAAGCATTTCCGCACAAGGTTCTGCTGATCCGCGGAAGCGCACGGCTCGAGAACGTAGAAGGCATTGTCCCGGAGTATGAAGCTTGTGCTGCGCGGTACTTCGATCCCGCCCTGGCACAAGGCTGGCTCAAACAACTCCGGACGAAAGTTTCTTCCATGTGCGAATCACGGTGACACCGGAATGGGTCGGACTACTGGACTTCAAAACGCGATTCCCCAGCGCGCTCTCAAGCTAGGCGCGACAACCCCCCGGCACAAACTCGAGTCCATAACGGATCGCATCCTCACCAGCAGGGCGAGGCTTGCGCTTTGGCCTCCCTGCCGACGATACTGGAACTACCTCAATCCTATGATGAAAATAACTATTTCTGTCTCAAAACCCGCTGAAGTTGAAACCGAAGCTCTCGTCGCCGTCGTTTTGGATGAATCCACCTCTGCTTCGACGGACAAGAACAAAAAGCCCGAACTCAAAGTCTCACCCGCCGATGCCGCCGTGAGTTCCGTCGCGGCTGATTTGCTGGCTGGTGGAGAATTGAACGGCAAGCCGTTTGAAAGCAATTTGCTGCACAAGCCCTCGGGACTAAAGGCCAAACGGTTGTTGTTGATCTCGGCGGCGGCGCGGGAAGAAATTTACCAGCTACGAATTGCGGCGCATTGCTGGAACTGCGGTACGTACGCTCAAGGCGCGCGGACTGCGCAGCTTTGCATTTTGCCCCTCCCAGAATTCCCGCCGAGGAAGCGGTTCGGGCAATTGTGGAAGGCGCGCTCGTCGCCAACTTCGATCCCGACTACTACCGCAGCGACCGCAAGGATCAGAAGATCGACGCGCTCACATTCTGGCCAGCGGGAACGACCACGCGGCGCTGGAACAAGCGGCGAACGAAGCGCAGGTCATCGGCGAGTCGCAGAACTTCACCCGTGACCTGGTGAACGAGCCCTCCAATCGCATGACGCCCACAATTCTCGCCGACCGCGCGAAGAAAATGTGCGCCGAAACCGGTCTGAAGTGCGAAGTGTACGGCGCCGACAAAATCAAAGAATTGAAGATGGGCGCTTTCTGGAGTGTGGCCCAGGGATCGGACGAGCCGCCCGCACTGATTGTGATGACCTACGAACCGGCCGGGGCGCCGGCAAAACCGGTGCTGGGACTGGTGGGCAAAGGCATTACGTTCGATACTGGCGGCATCTCTATCAAGCCCGCCGACGGCATGGAGAAAATGAAGTACGACATGGCCGGCGGCGCCACGATGATCGGCGCCATGCGTGCCATAGCGTTATTGAAGCCCAAGGTGAAAGTCATCGGCATCGTTTGCGCCACCGAGAATATGCCTTCGGGAAAAGCGCAGAAGCCCGGTGACGTGCAGATTGCCATGTCCGGCAAGTCGATCGAAATTATTAACACCGACGCCGAAGGCCGCCTGGTTCTTGCCGATGGCCTTTGCTACGCGCAAGCAACTGGGCTGCACGCACCTGGTGGATGCGGCCACGCTTACGGGCGCGGTCGTCGTCGCGCTCGGATACACGAATGTTGGAGTGTTCGCCAACGACGATACCATTTACGAGCGCTTCCACAAGGCCAACGACGAAGCCGGCGAAAAGATGTGGCGGCTGCCGCTCGACGATGAATATAAAGAGAACATTAATTCCACCATCGCCGATATCGTGAACTCCGGCGGGCGTTGGGGCGGTGCCATCAACGCGGCGATGTTCCTGAAAGAATTCGCCGAAGATACTCCATGGATTCATCTCGACATCGCGGGAACGGCCTGGATGGAGGAACAGAAGCCGTGGATTGCGAAAGGTCCCTCGGGAATCGCGCTGCGCAGCCTGGTGGAGTTTGTGAAGGGCTTCGCAGCGTAAAGGAATTTGCGCCACCTGTTCCCGCGCGAGGAACGGTGGCGCAGATCTCTTCTCAGGATTACTCAGCGTGAATTCGTGGTTGACGTGGCGCCGTTGAGGGAAAACGATGCCGTTGCTATAATCATTTCGTTCCACACGCTTCCGCGTTTGGGTTTGGTCGTTCGTCCCGCCGCAAATCGGCTGAAGCGAACCGTCCTCGCAGCCCGCAGACCGCGGGTATGGAAACGTGGCCAGGTAGCTCAGGTGGTAGAGCGCAGCCCTGAAAAGGCTGGCGTCGGCGGTTCAACTCCGTCCCTGGCCACCATGTTTTCAACCATTTGCATCCGCCCTAACCCTGTTTCTGTTCCATTCTGTTCCCAAAAATTTAGCGGACACGCCGGGGTTTGCCTCACCCAACCATTTCAGGTTGCCTGCGTAGTAAGCTAACCGTGTGGCAGTGCCAAAACGAAATCCTGACCCCAAGACGCTCGCTGAGAGTTTGGGAGCACAGGGTTCTCCATGTCCGATTCCATTTACGCATGACCGCGTGAGCGAAGCTCATCACTGGTGGCATGAGATGGCCCACTACTACCACGAGCCGGAGCCTTTCCGCTTTAGGCTGGGAGCATTCGTGGTTGCTGCGCGTAGCGTGACCTACATGCTTCAAAAGGAAAGCTCAAAGTTCGAGGATTTTGGATGGTACGACGAATGGGTGCTGCGAGCGAAAGACGATAGGTTTTTGCGATGGCTTAATGATGTACGCACTGATTTCATACACCGTCAAGCGTTGGAACCAAAGAGCTACCTCAAGATGCGCTGTATCGACAACCCACGCGAACGCCATTTCGATGACGATGAAGATGAAGAAGGCTCCGATCTTTATAACGTCAGTCCGTTCGCGTGTACTCACTATTACATCGGGATCGGTTGGCGCACCGACCACGCGCACGAATTTACGAGGCATTGGGAAATGGATGGATTGGCCTGCGAAGTGTTGGAGGCTTGTGCAACCATTTACGACAGGCTTGATGAGATCGTGACCGAGGCTCACAAGAGGGTAGGCGCAGACCATCAATCCTTCAGAAAATCTCCGTCAGGACATTCAATGCCGTGTATGGACGACACGACAAAATTCAGAGTGATTTGTACGACCGTTAAGGATGGGAAAGAGGTTTGGGAATACGAACCGCCCGGTCTCCACGAACACTGAGTTTGCGGCTACTTCAGTCCATTCTCGGTTTTCTCATGCTGCCGCAGAATCGACCTCGCGCCCTTTTCTGTTCCAAGCAGCGGACGTGCAAAGAAGGGCTCTTATTTCTGCTTTACAGCAATTCGGGGCCGTCCTGACCAATTGTAGATGCGGCGGGGGTCATAAACGTGGAGAGTCACGTCAAACAGTCCGCGCAATTTCTTAGCAATCGTGAATGCATGACACAACCCGCAAACCAATAGCCCCGATTCTGTAACCGCGTCAGAGATTCGTTCCACCCACGCATTTTCCCGCTGTTCGTACAGGTCGAGGTCTTGAATTTGGTCGCCGTCGCCTCTATCCGGCAATAATTTACGCTCGTCAACAGTCAGATCGATGTTCGCCCACCTAATTCCAAGTCCGTCAGCTAAAGACTCAACACACGATTTTGACAGCAATCCGGTTGCCTCTTCGCAGACGGTGTCTACTTTGTTCTGTTCAATGACGGCACACAGGTTGGTGTGGAAAGCAGAATCCATCGGGTCGTCGCACTGGAATTGATGGTGAGTCGCGAAAATGCAAAGTGTTCGCATGGGGCGTCTTTCCCACGATAGACACGGTGGGGTCCTCTGGCAATTGACTACTCGCGGTCAACCACTATGTACCTGCGCTCCATTCGGGGAATCGTGGTCAACTATCCTAAAATGCTGATGTGCTCTCACAGAGAACGGTCGGGAAATTCCAGCGGGTGCTGACGGGACTCTTTACTGCCGTCTTCTATGGGGTTAGTGCGCCACTGGATACGGTGAACTACTACAATTTGCTTTATCAGGAAGGCATCCACCGAAACTGCTCGATTACCCGGACACAAATACAGCTTTCTTCCCGTACCCATCACTCGGGCACTGCATGAAGGCGAAGCCATTGACAGCGTCGGTCATTACCTTAATTCGAAATATGCTCTTTCGCCGGAAAGGGCACGGGAGATTGGGGACATATATCTGTTGGTCTTTGCTGGCGTGGCCTTGCGACGTTATGACGAACTGAGCTATGACCAGCAGGCAGCCTATTCGGACGATGTACGCGGCTTTTGGAGAGCTTAGATGACGATGGTTATAGCTACCATAATGGGTATATGTACGACACGAACGGGAAAAGCAGTCGTGCTCGTTCCGCTAACTGGCCATAATATCACAGCCCCCCGCAGCAAGTAAGCACATTGAACAGCCGTCGCCAGCGCAGTCCAACCGTTCCACGGTAACTGAAGCGGCTACAGCGAATTCTAAGCGAGAGAACACGTCGGCGACGAGAAACTGGAGTGTTGAGGCGAAGATTGGGTTTTGGAGTTTAGTCGCGGTGGTAATTATCGGCATTGCAACGCTGATTGCCACTATCGCCAGCCCGGAGGTTCGCAGGTTTTTCCGTCTGGACAATGCCTCTCCAGCAGTTTCCGAACCGAAGCCACTTAATCCATATCACAGGCGGACAAACGAGAATCCCGCCTCTCCGCCGTCAAGTGGCCCGTCTCTGGAAGGCAGGAATCCGAGACAGCGCGACGGTGGTTGGTAAGCCGCAAGTCCCCAATCGGGAGCACATACCGCTACTGTTGCTACAACGGGGGAAACGGTGACAAGGAAATAAACCTGGAGCAGCGCCCACCCGACTGATGTTCATGCCGCCTGGTGTCCCGTGGCTGAACGCGAGCTTCCGAAAGACATCGAGGTTAGTGGGCAGACATTGACCATCACTAGCTATACAAGTTCCGGGTTTGTGATTGATGACCATAGACACTCGGGGTTCGCTTTACCTACATGGCGGAGGGAAACCCTGTGAAGCAGTAGCCTCCGCATGGCTGAGGCAAGCTTCTGCGCTGGTCGCAGAACGGAGAGCTCGAGCGGATGGCCAGCCAGAAGGTTTCAAAGACCCAGTGTTCTCATTTCAGCAACTGGTGGTGTCAGCTGGTTTGGCAAGACGAATTCGTAGATATCAAACCATAGCTCGGCAGTTTAACGCCATCCTGGTTACCCTGTTTTCAAGCACTCATTAACATTCGGATCGCCGAGTGCTCTATTTCTTGCTCAGCATTTTGCGCGAGAAAGTGGTGCAGCTTCGATTCCGTCGATGACTGCCTCGCCGTGTTGCGTCGCGAATTCGCTTCTCCCCACCTTCTCCGGTCGAGGATTCGACCTAGTCATGTTCGCCGTACGCGTAGAACCCGTGATTGCCCCGAGACCAGTCCTCGGACCTTCCGACGAATCAGCGAACGACGGAATTCTGCTGGATACGTTTCAGTCTCTCACTTTCTTTCGCCGACTATCAACGTCGAAGTCGTAAAACGATGCTGCCAGACTTGACCGGGGACGCCTCTGGATGTTTCGCCAACGCTGCGATGACGCTGTGTCATCGAAGGTTCCTCCCAAATGTCCTCGGATGCAAAGCTTCACAACGGAAAGTCATCGACCCGCCACTTGCTGACCATCCGTAAATGAGGCGCACGACTTTCTTTAACTAACTTTCATCAAATGGATGCGACAAACTCTTCCCGCGATTGCTGCACTTTCCTGTTGACAATTAATAACCATACGGTTATGGTTTCTACATGCAGAACGCCGCGGATGCCGTTTTCAAAGCCCTCGCCGATCCAACCCGCCGCGCGATCTTTGAACGCCTGACCCGCGAAGGCTTTCAGACAGTTCATGCTTTGACGGAACGCGCCGGCGTATCGCAGCCGATGGTGTCAAAGCATCTGTCTGCACTGAAGCGCGCCAAGCTTGTGCGCCATCGTCGACAAGGCCGCGAGACGCACTACAGCGCCCGGCCCGAAGCCCTTTCTCCGCTCGTTGATTGGATAACTCAATACGGCGCCTTCTGGCGCGACCGGTTCGAACGCCTTGAAGACTTGCTGAAAAGGATGGACTGATGACTGCTAACCAGACACGCACACTTGTAATCGAAAAGGAAATGCCCTTCCCTGCCGAGAAAATCTGGCGAGCTCTCACGGAAGGTGCGCTCATCAAACAATGGCTCATGGACAACGACTTCCAACCGGTCGTAAGCCATCGCTTTCGCTTTCGGTCGAAACCAGTGGCCAACTGGAATGGCGTAATCGAGAGCGAAGTCCTGGTCGTGGAGCCGAACAAGAAGCTCTCCTACTCGTGGGGAACCTTGGGGCTTGAGAGCGTCGTCGTCTGGACATTGTCGGCGACCGCAAACGGAACGCTCGTGCGCATGGAGCACTCTGGCTTCCCTGTCGATCACGACGCGGCTTACAAGGGTGCCAGCTACGGCTGGAACACTTTCATCGGCAACATGGAGCGCGTGCTCGCAGCGTCCGCATAGCGCTGCCTCTGATAAGGAGAATTGACCGTGCAAATAAAATGGCCCAGCACGCGTAGGTTTTTCGCTGGATACATATTGTCATCAGCATCCCGATCTACGGCTACATCTACAGTCCGTTTGACAAACTACCCTCCTACGCGCCGCCAACCCGGTTTGTCTTCTTCCCTCTCATGGTCCTGACGGGATTGTGGATGTGGAAAGGGCACGCCGTTCGACGGCTGCTTGCGAAACGAACGGCGTGACAGGAGAGCGACAGGAGCAATTCGATATGAAAAGCGCTGCGGCACACGGCAAGTCATCACCGGTACAAAGCGAGTCACTCCTCGCAACCCTGAAAGCACGCTTTGAGAAAAACATGAGCCGCCACCAAGGTCTCGACTGGGCTAAGGTAAAGGCGAAGCTGGAGGCTCTTCCCGACAAACTCTGGTCACTTAGCGAAATGGAAAGAACCGGCGGCGAGCCCGATGTGGTTGGTCACGACAAGAAGACGGGAGAATATATTTTCTTTGATTGTTCCCCGGAGAGTCCGAAAGACCGTCGAAGTTTTTGCTACGACCGTGAAGCACTCGATTCGAGGAAAGAAGCGAAGCCGAAAAACAGCGCGCTGGATGCGGCAGCCGCGATGGGCATTGAGCTTTTGACCGAAGAACAATATCAAGAGCTGCAGAGACTCGGCAATTTTGACTTGAAGACTTCGAGCTGGCTGCGCACGCCCCCTGAAGTCAGGAAACTCGGCGGCGCCATCTTTGGCGATCGCCGCTTTGGTCGTGTATTCGTGTACCACAACGGGGCGGAGTCGTACTATGCTGCGAGAGCATTCCGCGGCTCGCTCACCGTCTGAATCTGGAGTCTGAAATGAGTGAAAGAAATCCTAAAGTTGATAGTGTTTTGCGGAAGGCCACCCAGTGGCGGGAAGAATTCGACCAATTGAGAACGATCGCCCTCGATTGTGGGCTGACCGAAGAGCTCAAGTGGTATCAGCCTTGTTACATGCTCGAGAACAAGAACGTAGTCCTGATCCACGGATTCAAAGAATACTGCGCGCTTCTGTTTTTTAAAGGTGCTCTCCTGAAAGATTCCAAGCATATTCTGGCAACGCCTGGGGAGCATCAGGCGGCGCGCCAGATCCGCTTTACGAATGTTCGCGAGATCGTGAAGATGAAGCCGGTCGTGAAGGCCTACATCCATGAAGCCATTGCAGCGGAAAAAGCCGGCCTGAAGGTGAAGCTGAAAAAGACTGCCGACTTCAACCTTCCGGATGAATTCCAACGCAAGCTGAAGGAGCTCCCTGCCCTGAAAGCTGCTTTCGACGCCTTAACACCGGGACGGCAGAGGGGTTACATTTTTCACTTCTCGAAACCAAAGCAATCCAAGACTCGTGAGGCAAGAGTGGAACAATCGATGAAGGCAATTTTGGCTGGCAAGGGATTGAATGACTAGCTCCGATGAAGCAGTCCAGAGACCGACGGTGACGCTGCATGTAGTTGCAAGCCTCGATGGCTACATCGCAAAACACGACAACAGCATTTCGTGGATGGACACGTCCGACGTCTACGAAAAGGGAGTCACTGACGATGGCGCTGAGACTCCGCAGTCGATCGACTGCTACGTGCTTGGTTCTCGCACGTACGAGCACGCGCTGGAACTTGGCTGGCCCTACGGCGACACTCCAACGATCGTGGTCACGAGTAGAAAACTGCCATGTACAAGGAAGACTGTCGAGTTCTACTCAGGCGACCTGAAGAGATTGTTGGATGACGTACTCGCGCCTCGATACCGAAATGTCTGGATCGTGGGAGGGGCCGTGTTGGGCCAGGGTTTTCTCAGGCTGAGCCTGGTCGACGAAATCAGATTGATGATCGCGCCCATCACCCTGGGAGATGGGCTGCGCCTCTTTGGCAATTCCGAACCCGAGCAGAGGTGGCATCTAAAGAATGTGCTCGGTTACAAGAACGGCTATGTTGACTTGTCGTACAGCCGCCAATCCCAGCCCTGACCAACCGGAGACTGCCTCGGGGAACTCGAGTGTTCCTCCAGGAACGTAACGTCATGACAGTAACGGCTGTACACTAGCGTCATGACAGTTAAAGCCAAGAAAGCAAAGAGTTCAAGGGCGCGCGCCCGGCGCAAGCGAATTGGCGACCTGTACGCATCGGTGGAGGACGACCTCTTTAGGCTGGCGGAAGAGACGACGGATGCGGACTCGCGGTGGAACCGCCCACGAAAGCGAAGAATCTCGTTGCGCGTAGATATCGAAGTGGTGGACTGGCTCAGGTCCAAAGGCCCGGGCTACCAGACGCGAATCAACCGAATCTTGCGAAGAGTAATGATGGAAAGCAAGAAGCGGACGGGAGAGAGATAGACCGGCCCCCCTCAAGCCAGAACTTGCATGAGTGGGCGACCCGTCTGAAAGGGACCATGGCATCGAAGGACGCAACTATCGGAATCTCGGATCACGGCGGCTGGGCGGTGCTCGTGATCGCTACGGCCGAAGGGACGCTCCTTGACCGTCGCCGGGTTGAACTGGTGGACGAGGACCTGCCGAAGATTCCGCACCATAGCGAAGCGCAACGGCTTCCGATCGATGAGGCAGTGGCTCTGGTGGAACGCGTGCGCCTGTCAGCGGAACAGCACTCCGAACTCGTCCTTGAAGCAGTTGACAAAATGTTTCCCGGGCGTGTCTTCGGAGTCGCGCTTCGCCAGTGCCCGTCTTTGCCGCCAACCATAGCCGAGCGCATCAAGGACTATCGCGCCCAGAACAATGCGGACTGGATCATGTACCGGCAGGCGCTAGCCGGGGCGGCCGAGTCGCGCGGCTGGGATGTCCACTGGTTCGACGCGAGGAAAGTGTTTGGAGAAGCGAGCAAGGCGCTGCGCATCGAGGATCTCGACGCGTACTTCGTGAAGCTGAGGAAGTCCATCGGGGCGCCCTGGAGCAACGACCACAAGATCGCGATGGCGGCGGCGATCGTCGCGGCTCAAGTCACGCCGGCGGGTCGACCAGGCTAAACCGCGGCTCGCAAAATCAGTTTGGGATGTCCCGTCCGAACTGGATATGAGCCCGGATCATTCGGGACTGTGCGCCTCCCGCCCATCTCGCGATCCATCCTTGTTCGTTCATGGTCACATCCGAATCGAAGAAACCTCCCACGCGAAGCTTGGACGACGGCTCCTTCAGAGCTTTATTCGGGTCGCCCGCGGCATCAGACTTGTCATTCGAAAAAAGCGCGGATTTCTGATTGAATCATCGAACGGAGGGTCGCCGTGAAAATCTACAACGTCATTGGTTACCTGATTATTCTCTGCTACTTCCTGGCTTGCATGTTTTTCGCCCCGCCGCATTTGAGCCTCTGGGCTGCAATATGTATTGGCGCAGCTTACTTTGTTTTTTGTTGGTTTATGGGTGGGTTGTATTTGGCCGACGTCCTCCATCTGGGAATCGCGCATCGTTCACTCGACTACAAAGAGTGGTTCATGAAAGCCGTAACCATCGTGAATAACGTTTTCGGGCTCTATGTCGATCCGATCGCGTGGGTGAACCGCCACCGCTTGCACCATCGGCATGCCGATCACGACGGGGATCCGAATAAATTGGCAGGGGATGGTTTTTGGCGAACGATGTATCTGTGCGTAATGCCGTATCGATGCAAGGAGAACGTGGCCACAGACAAGATTTTGAAGTCGTGGTCTTTTCGGGTCTGTGCGAACCCGCTGTTCGCAATCGTTGCGCAAGCGTTCAGTTTTTATCTCTTCTGGAAGCTGGTGGGAGATCTGAGGTTCACGCTGGTGATGTGGTTTGGAATGCGGATTTTCGCACTGTGGGTGAACATGATTCAAAACTACTGGACCCACACTCGCGAATTCGGATATCGCCGGTACCACGATGACATCGACAACGCGATGAATATTGGGGAGTGGTTACCAGTAACGGCAAGCTTCAGCGCGTGTTTGCAAAATAACCATCATCACTATCCGGGTCTTTTGCGGCTCAGCCACGATGATTCTGAGTACGACTTTGGATTTCAAACGGTAAAAGTTATGAAATCGATAGGCCTGGTGAAGGCGACCAAGCGCGGAGAAGAACTGCCAGATGACGTTCCACTCGGAGCGCTGCAGTTTTAGGCTGTTCTTTTTCTTCCCGTAAATGGCGCGATCGTTTGCCCCAGGAAGTCAGGCGAAATCTCCTCGCCATCGAGGCCGTATCGTTCCGGCCACTCGTCTGGATAATAGTACGTGCCAAAAAGCTTATCGATCCACGGAAAATGAATGGCAAAGTTCTTGTCGATACCCTCTTTTTGCGAGGTATGGTGCCAATGATGGTATCGGGGCATCACCAAAAATCCTTCGATCCATTTCGCACTAGGGCGGAAATTGCAATGCGTCCACGTGGCATGAAGAGTTACGAAGATCAAATAGGCAAAAATGATGGATTGCGAAAAGCCAAGCATGAGCGGCGCGAGGATAAATCCGCGCACCAGTGTGTCGTCGACAAAGTGCGATCGCGACCCCGCGATCCAGTCGAGTGCCTTAGAAGAGTGGTGAACGGCATGAAAGCGCCACAGAAACGGCACTTTGTGCAAGGCCAGATGAATGAAGTATTCGGCGACATCGGCCACGACCACCGCCAGCAAGAATTGCAACAGCCAGGGCATTTGGGCGATGAGATGTTGAAGGGCGGGAACGCCTAAGTACTTGACTGCCTGGGTCGCGGGCAACAAGACGAGAAACGATAAGATCTGAAGCGGAAGATGCGTGGACATGAAGTAGACGACGTCCAAGGTCCACTCATTTCTGAATGTTCCCTGTTCTGGATACTGCGGCCAGAGCCGTTCGAGCGGAACATAGATCAGGGCCATCAAGAACATATCGAGCAAAAACCAGTCGAGCCCGATTGCGGGCCCATCATGCAAAGTCTGGTTGATCTGTACGCTTGATCCGCCCAACGCCGCGGCTGCGATAGCAAGCAACATTCCAGTCAAGGCCAAAGTCTTCTTCTTTCGCCGGATCGAAGAGAAGATTCCGAATACGATCGCGCCCCCGATGAGGCATTCAATCAAAACGCGCATAGTCGGCATCGGATAATGGGGGCGTAGTTCGGGCGAGGTTAGCAGCTGGGGAAAATGCAGGCACAGTACCCCTCCGAATGAAAGAAATCCGAAGAACGCGGACAATATTCCGCTCCACCAGCCTGTTCCGAAGCCAGTAGACTCAGCATCCCCGAAAAACTCATTCAGTTTGTGCTCGATCACGATGGCTTCTAGCTTACGGTTCTCGAACTCACACAAGCTAGTAATAAAATGAGGAACCCGGTTACAAACGGAACGTAGCCGTGATCTGCCGGAAAATTGAAACCGTGAAGCGGACGACACGAAGGGAATTTCGAGGATAGGCGTGGAAGCAAGTTTGAAACGATCCCTGATCTGCTTTTTGTTCCTGGGACTCACGTTGGCGTCCCTGGCCCAAGACAAGCCTGGGGACGAATCGCGAGCAGGCGCGCTGAGGGAACCCACAAATCCTGCAGTTCTTTCTTTCGAAGATCTGGTGGCGCTTGCGTCGACAGCCCAACCGGAAGGGCCATTGGCGGCTCGGCTCAACTCTCTGTTGAATACTCCGTTCGTGCGAAGCGAGAGCGTGCCGACCGAGATCAAGCCTTTTCGCCCGACGGTAGGCGGTTTGGGAGCCGTCCTTCGCGTGGGACTATGGAACATCGAGAGAGGGCGGAATTTCGACCTTATCCGGACTGCGCTGCAAGATCCAGGCGCTTTTCTCAAGGCTACTGGCGGTCCGGACCGACAGAATTCTCCACAGATCGAGGTCGTCCGAAAACAACTTGGCACGTTGCAACGCGTCGACGTGCTGGTTTTGAACGAAGCGGACTGGGGCATGAAGCGCACCGAGTACCGGGATGTAACGCGAGAACTGGCCGCTGCCCTCCGCATGAATTATGCGTACGGAGTGGAGTTCGTCGAGGTGGATCCGGTGTTCGATCTCGGCACGGAAGAAGTTCATCTGACAGATACGGTGCAGGACCAGCGTCTGCAGCAGGATTTACAGGTCGACCGCCAGCGTTATCACGGATTGCACGGGACAGCCATTCTGAGCCGCTATCCGATCGAGCACGCTCGCATTGTCCGGTTTCCCGTTTGTTATGACTGGTACGGCCAGGAGTTCAAAGCTATCTCCAAGCTCGAACGCGGAAAACGGTGGTCGGCACACAAACTTTTTGCAGAACGAGTCGAACGGGAATTGCGCCAGGGAGGCCGGATGGCGCTGATCGCTGACGTTTCAGTGCCTGACTTGCCGACCGGACATGCGACGATCGTTGCAGCCCACCTGGAGAACAAGTGCAAGCCAGAGTGCAGGCTCCGGCAAATGAACGCTCTGCTCGCGGACGTACAATCCAATCCAAATCCGGTAATCCTGGCCGGAGATCTAAACACAACCAGCCGCGACAATACGCCGACGTCCATCCGAAACGAGATCATGATTCGGGTTACGGATTACAAGTTCTGGATCAAGCAAGCGGTCTCGTACTTCAACCCCCTCGGATCGCTGAAGCACGCGCTCTTTCCAATCCATTACTTCTATGGGCACAACGATCCGACTGCGTTGCATCTTCCTATTTTGTGGGAGAGCCGCGAGCGCGCACTGTTTACGACCGTGGAGAAATTCCGCTTCACGGATGGGCATGCGTTCGATTTTCGCGGCCTGCCGAGCCGCACGGCTCCATCGAGAAGCCGCACCCTCGCGGACAGTAATCAAAGGGGACGAAAAGGCTTCATTCCAACTTACGCATTTAGTCGCAGCTACGGAGGCTTAGTCGGACAATTTAAACTTGATTGGATCTTCGTAAAGCCGTTTATTGAAGATTCACGCCGCGGGGGACAAAAGGCTCAATTCGCCCCCTACTTTCCAATCACCCTGCGCGAACTGAATGATGCAGCGGAGGAGCGGATCTCCGATCACCCGCCGATGACCGTGGATCTGCCGTTGGCGGAAGCGGCAGTGGTTTCACGTTAATTTGCAGAAACTCCTAAGCTATCTCTTGCTTTTTTAGCTGACGTCCTCCATCGCTCTCGAAATCTGGACTGGTTTGAGAGTCAAGAAGCGAGCGAATGGACCGCAATGCAGCGACGCTGTCGCTGCTGCGAGCGGAGTAGGCAACGTATCCATCGGGCCGGATAAGCGTCAATCCAGACTGCGGCGCAAAGCGCAGATCCAATGTTTCCTCTTGCGATGTTGCCAAGTTCTTGGCTGCGTCTTTCGTTGAGGGTTCCGCTTCGTCGTCTACCAAGAGGATAAAGCGGCTAAGGATTCCCTTCCCTCCGCGAATCGAATCGTCAAAGTGCCGCTTACCTGCTCCATCCACAATAGGGCTTCCTTGATAGGCAATGCCCAATTCCGACAGCCTTTCGACGAATGCGTGTTGAAACGGCGCGAGCCGCGAAACCATCGTAAGGACGGTATTGCGAAGAGCCTGAGCAAGCTTATTCGGTGTACTCATCACCTTCGTCATGAAATCGGTAGTCTCGATGACCTGCTTGATGACGGGACGACGTTCGGCACTATAGCTATCGAGCAGAGCATGATTGCCGTGACCGCGCAAAAAGAGATCGAGCTTCCAGACTAGATTCCAGACGTCCTGCAAGCCAGT
Organism: uncultured Acidobacteriota bacterium; assembly: GCA_963771765.1. Taxonomy (GTDB): domain Bacteria; phylum Acidobacteriota; class Terriglobia; order Terriglobales; family Acidobacteriaceae; genus Sulfotelmatobacter. The sequence continues at coordinate 16,754 of CAVYUY010000028.1, read as the reverse complement.
ATTCATGCCCTGGCCGCCGAAGGGGCTATGAATGTGCGCGGCATCTCCGGCGATGAACATATTTCCGACGCGCAGTTTTGCCGCCTGCCGGTGGTGAATGCGGAAATAGCTGCTCCAGTGCAGGCTTTGAGCCTGGATGCCGCTTGGCGCGCGCTCTTTCAGCAGGTTCTGGACGACTTCGAGCGAAGGGGCCTCTCCATCTTTGTTCGCAACGGTGGCCACTATACGACGGCGATGAGCGTTCATGGGAAAGATCGCAAGCGGACCAGATTCACTGGGACAGAGTTGAAGCTGATCGGATGGTAGAGCTTCGTTGGTTTCGACGTCGGCCAGCAGAAACAAATCGGTGTATTCCGCTCCCTCAAACGGCAGGTTCAAGACATGCCGAACAGCGCTATGCGCGCCATCGCAGCCGACTACGAATCGCGCGGTGAGATCCTCACGTTGACCCTGGCGGCTGAGGGTCACACTGACGTAGTCGTCGTGATCGACAGCGGTGACGAACGACGTTTCATATTCAATTGTGCAGCCTTTCCGGTGGAGTTCCTGGGCCAACAACTGCTCGGTGACATTCTGTGGAACCATCGCAACGAAGGGATAAGGAGATTCATCGGGGCTGAACTGCATGTGGGCGAGAGTGCGGTCGTGAGTCGTCAGGGCAACAGACGTTACGCGGTTGGCCACCGCGAGGAACGGATCAGCGAGTCCAGCCATGTCAAAGATTTCGAGAGTTCGGGGGAAGATGGCGAGCGCCTTGGAGTATTCCGATTGGGAGGCGTTCGCTTCGACGATGCGAAATCGGATTCCGCGGCGGGCGCATTCGTTGGCGAGAAACAAGCCTACAGGGCCCGCGCCTGCAATCAGAATATCGGTATCAACGGAAACAGTGTGCATGGTCCCTTCTGAGGAATGGGAAGTCGGGATTTCTGGTACCCGAGAGGCCGTTCAACCGCGCTCGCGACTCACCGATAGGTCTCATCGGCTTTTCGAAGAAATGCGCAGACACTTCACTGGCCAACTCTCCATTCGATCATGCTTACACTATTTTTGATAACTACAACGAGTATGGCGATTCGAAGAAGTTTGTCATTTTTGACATTCGGGACACCAGAAAGTCGAGCGGGCGTCGAGGCCTTGCTTGCGAGATTGGATAATCGTCCCACAGCGGCGGCAAGGCTGGCCAGCCCGCTTGTAAACCCACAACCGCTCTTCCGGGTTCGATCGCGAAGTTGTACGGCGAAGGCCGGTATAGGTCACGATCTGGTTGTTCGATTCGTCTCGGACATTCGCTCGCAGGAACTTCCGCGCCGTCGCCATGAGATTTACCGCTTCCGGCTGGGATAGTGACGCAACTTTTCGAAAAGGGTGGACGCCACAGGCAAAACAGATCTCTGACTTATATACATTGCCGATACCGGCAACGACCGACTGCATCAGGAGTGCTTCACCGATTTCGAACTGCGATTGAGCAAGGAGCCGGCTGGCTCCCTCCTGCTCATCGAAGCTGCCGAGGACCGAGGGGCCGAGTTGCGCAAAGCCCTTTCTCCGACGCAACGATTCTTCCGTATGAAACTCCGCGATCTGAATGTTGAAGGCGACCGCAACGAATTGATCGGTCGCAATCATCACGCGCATGCCTTGCCGCGGGAGGCGCCACTTTTCCCCGGGGCGGTAGATATGCCAACTGCCGCTCATGAGCATGTGAGTCAGCAGAATAGTTCCGCCCGAGAAAAACATGAGAAGCCACTTCCCTTGCGCCTCGACCCGCTCGACGGTGCGTCCACAAATACCTTGATCGAAATCAACTCGGGAAAGCTTGGGGAAAACAGTTTCGAACTGGATGACGGTGCGGCCGCCAAGAGCCCGGTTGAGAGTGCGGGCCGCGCGGAAGATTGTGTCCCCCTCAGGCACTCAAGCCGTCTCCGAAGCGTCGGGGGGCTCGGAGATGTCGGGCTCCTCTTCTTCGATAACGGCGGTAGTTATGCTGGCGACACGGCGCATGTAGTACCCGCTAGCGGTATCAGAAAAACCAGCTTGTTCGAGGAAGCGTCCGAGGAAGTGTTGTTTTGCGGACAGGTCATTAATTTTTGAGATCAAAAGCCCTGAGCGAGTTCGCTGCTGGCGGCGAATTGCTAATTCCGCCAACTGGCGCGCCAGCTTGCTGGCGACCTGGGAGCGCTCGGGTTCTGACTCCGGTAAGAATACTTTGATGGATGGATTCTTTCGGCGCAGGAATGCAGTCAGCTCGCCATTGACGAGGACGACCGATGCCCCACTCACGCGCGACATCGCGTGGGATGCTGAATCTGAGTTTTCACGCTCCGCGCTGGTCCAGGGCAAAATCGCACCATACGGGTTGGCGGGATCGGTTGCCGCTAATACGATCGATTCCGGTTCATTGGAAAGCGAGCGGAGAGTCCTCAACAGATCGACGGCGGCGGGCATGGCAAACTGCGCGGCGCCCAATCCGGTCACAAACATTCCTCGCCGAATCAGGCCACTCTCTTCCATCTTTCGCAGTGCGGGATAGATCGTGTTGTATCCCCCGGGGAGACCTTCCGCCAACGCAGTTTCGCGCGTCACAATCCCATAGCGGGTAAGCAACTGTTGCGCGCTGTTGGCGCTCCACTCCGTCACAGAGATTGATGACGATCTACGATTGCGGAGCAGCGACCAGCGGCCTCCGGCAATGCCGTCGCCTGTTTTTCGCGCACGCAGGCGACGCAAGAACTCAGGTGAGCCGGCTGGGCCATCTTTGCGTTCGTTTTTTCGAGACGGCGGGTAGAGCCGGCTTCTCACGGTATGAAACGTATCGTTGGTGACTTCGCGGCGCCAGACGAGTTCCCATAGAGCATCGAGAACCTCGCCCGAAAATCCGCCGCCACAAGCTGCACGAATTTCCGGGAAAAACGAGGCCCCGTTGTTCGCCAAGAATTCTTCAATCTGATGGCCAAGCTCGCTCAACGGTGCCGAATCAGCCAAACCCCCGATGGGCGGCGCGAGCAGCGGCAGAGCTTCGGTCAGGTAGAGGGCCAGCCTGCCGTCGCGTTCGCCGACTTGTTCAACGCCGGTCCAGACAATTTCGCCGGCGGACATCAGTGTGTCTAAATCGCCAGGTTGATATCCAGCGACGCGGGCGGGCAGGATTTCGCGCTCAAGATCGGATGCGAGCAGAGCTGACCCCTGCAGAACTTCGATGGCGTCGAGCAAAGCGTCGAGACCTTTTCGCGGAACGTGCGCTCCCTGCCACCGCGTCAACAATCGACTCAGAGTTTGCTGCTGGACCGGCTCAATCTCTTTCCGCAGGTTCGACAAGCTTTTTCGACGAATCTGCTGGAGGATGTCAGGGTCACACCATTCGCGGTGCGTCCCTTTGGGGAGGAACTCTCCTTCCAGCAGTTTCCCCTGAGCATGCAGTGAATGCAGAGTTGGTTCAATCGACGCAGGTTCCAGAGCATAGCGACGCGCAACATCCATTACCGTGAACGGGCCATGAATGCGGGCGTATCGTCTGACGATCTCAGAGAGAGGCTCACTGGCTGGTTGGAGAAATACGTCGGCGAGACCCGGTGGCAGGGGCGCGCCGAATGCATCGCGATACCGAGCGGCATATTCCACCGGCACATACCTCGCCTCTCCAGCAAGCCTTACTCGTAACACACGGCGCGACGCGGAAAGATCGGACAGAGCCCTATGAACGTCCACTTCCGATGCGCGCGCGGAGATCTCGGGCTGGGTGAGGTCGCCCAATCGAAGCAGCATGTCGTGGACGCCATCTTCATGTTTCGCGTGATACTCAGGGTCCAGCATCTGGAGGCGGGATTCCACTTCATCGATCGCAACTGGATCGAGCAATTCCCTGAGGTCCGTGTCACCGAGCAATTCCTCCAACTGGGATTGATCGATCGAAAGCGCCTGCGCACGCCTCTCGGCGAGAGGGGCGTCGCCGTCGTAGATGTAATTGGCAACATAGGAAAACAGCAGCGATGCCGCGAAGGGAGACGGTTTTGCCGGTTCAAGCGTGGTGACTCGAATTTCGCCGCGCGCGATCCTTCCGAGAATGGCCGCTGTATTTGCGAGGTCGAACGTGTCGCGCACGCACTCGCGGTAGCTTTCGAGCAGAATGGGAAAAGAAGAATATCTGGAGGCCACGGCGAGAAGATCGGCCGCTCGTTTTCTCGTCTGCCATAACGGCGCGCGCTGGCCGGCTCGCCGCTTCGGCAGCAGCAGGGCGCGGGCCGACGCTTCGCGGAACTTCGCAGCAAAGAGAGACGTAGCCCCAAGCTCGCGCAGCACAAGGTCTTTCAGTTCCGGAGCCGTTGGCAAAAGCAATGACGTCTCGACCGGCTCCTCGTTGCCAGGGAGACGGATTACGAACCCATCATCGGACCAAAGGCTTTCGACCTCCCAACCTCGCTCGGCTCGAATCTTTGCATCGACTGCCATGCACCATGGGGCATGGACACGATTTCCGAAAGGAGTCAGCACGCAGATGCGCCGGTCTCCAAGTTCGTCGCGCACAATTTCGATCACGATGTCCTGATCGCTGGGGACGGCACCGGTGGCGAGTTTCTGTTCCTCGAAATAACGAAGGAGATTTTCAGCCGCATTCTCATCGAGGCTGTGTTCCTCGATCAACTTGGAAAGAGCGATGGCGCGTGGCATCGCGAGGAGTTGGCGAGTCAACTCGACCGATCTTCTCTCCGAATTCGGCCGGACGCCCCGGGCCGTCGCCTTTCCAGAATGGCATTTTTCCGGGCTCGCCCGGCGCAGGAGAGACGTTGACGCGATTGTGAGAGATTTCGTCGATCCGCCATGTGGTGGCGCCAAGAATGATGGTGTCCCCGGTCCGGCTTTCGAAGACCATCTCTTCATCCAACTCGCCGACCCGGGCGCCTTTCGTCGCTCCAGAGAGGAACACGCCGTAGAGGCCGCGATCGGGAATGGTTCCACCGTTGATGACGGCTACTCTGCGTGCGCCTTCGCGAGTGGTGAGCTTTTCCGGCAATGCGATCCCACGTCAGCCGCGGCCGCAAATCTGCGAATTCGTCGGACGGATAGCGGCCGGATAACATATCGAGGACACTGTCGAACGCGGAGCGCGTCAGCCCACCGAACGGCGCCGCGCCGCAAACGACCTGGTAGAGATCGGCGACGTCCCACGGCTGCATTCCCACCATCGCGACGACATGCTGCGCCAGAACATCGAGTGGATTTCGCGGATAATGCACCGACTCGACTTCGCCTTCGTACATCGCGCGCGTCAATGCGGCGCAGGCGAGCAAATCTCCGCGATACTTGGGAAAAATCGTCGCGGTGCTGACGGCTCCGACGTGATGGCTTGCGCGCCCTACCCGTTGCATGCCGCTCGCAACCGATGGTGGCGATTCGATCTGAACCACAAGGTCGATCGCCCCCATGTCGATCCCAAGTTCAAGAGAAGAAGTGGCCACGAGCCCGCGAAGGGTGCCAAGTTTCAGGCGATCCTCGATGTCCTTGCGCTGCTCGGCCGCCACGCTTCCATGGTGGGCGCGAACCAGAGTTTCGCCGGCGAGTTCGTTGATGGCGCCGGAAATACGTTCCGCGAGCCTTCGACTATTCACGAACAGGAGTGTGGATCGGTGCGACTTTACCAATTCCAAAAGCTTGGGATGGATGGCCGACCAGATTGAAGCCCGAACGGGTCCTTGAGAAGCCGGGCCGCTTGGCAGCGTGTCGAGATCATCGAGGCGGGCCATGTCGTCGACGGGCACTTCCACCTTGAGCGCGAATTTCTTTGGCTCACCCGCATCGATAATGGTTACGGGCCGAAAAATCTGCGTTCTCGCAGCCTGAAACTCCGAGACTGCATCGGTTGGGACGCTCGGCGATAAATCGCTATCCTCGCCCGTCCGACTTTGGCTGCTTTGCTGTATCGACTCCACCGAGGAAATGTGCAACCTCCTCCAGAGGGCGCTGGGTGGCAGACAGTCCGATCCGCTGCAATTTTCGATTGGCACAAATGCTCCAGCCGTTCGATGGAGAGTGCCAGGTGAGATCCGCGTTTTGTAGGGACAAGAGCGTGAATTTCGTCAATGATGACAGTTTCAACGGATGACAAAAGCTCGCGGGCATTCGAAGTCAACAAGAGGTAAAGCGACTCAGGAGTTGTGACCAGAATGTCCGACGGATGACGCAGAAACCTCGACCGCTGGGCGGATGGAGTGTCACCGGTCCGAATCGCGACGGTCGGAGTGTAGTGATCAATATTTAAGCGCCGAGCAGCCTGTGCAATGCCGACTAAAGGCGATTGCAGGTTGCGCTCAACATCGACAGCGAGAGCTTTGATCGGCGAAATGTAAAGAGCTCGACATTGCCGCAATTTCTCCGGCGGAGGCGAGAACATCAGGCGATTCAAACACCACAGGAATGCGGCCAGCGTCTTGCCGGTTCCGGTGGGTGCGAGGATGAGGGTCGAATCGCCGCGCGCGATCGCGGGCCAGCCCATTTGTTGCGGACGCGTCGGTTTTTCGAAGACATCCAGAAACCATTTGCTAGCCGCCGGATGAAACAAACCGAGGGCATCCGGTTGCACGGATGGAATGGGCTTATCCTCGATTGAGGGTTCAGGGTTTTTGGTGTGTCCGGATTTTGGCATCGGATTTTTTTCCGGAGTCTCGGTCCGGCCACAAGCGTAACCTTTAGATGCTGCTCGATAGCCGTTCGAATTGCGCTGCGAATCTCAAATTCCGCCCGACCAACGGCCTGGCCCAAGTGGGGCCTTCAGGTGCATTTTATCAATCCATTAGGGCCGGTCCTTAAAGTTTCACTGTCAGCTCGGTCGCAACGCCGGGCGAGACCAGCGTGTTTCCCCCGCCATCGACCGATTGTGGGCCGTGTTTCTCATTCAAAGACCTTCAAAACGTTTACAAGTTGTTGACAAGAACATGACATGCATATGCCCGAGGTTGACGACCATTGCAGTGGTTTCCCTTCGGAGTTTTGACTCCGTGTTTTCTTGCAGATATGGACCCGTCGGTCAGCGCGCATACTCGGGATTTTCTCCACATTTTTGCCGAAACGGCGCTCACGGCAAACTACCTCGCCGCGGGAGCCGTCTGCGCACTATCGACGAACTCGCCGTTGCTTCTCGATGCAGCGAGAGAAAGTTTTTTGCCGCTGGATTCATCCGGACCCAAGCCCGACATTTCTCTGCGTTTTTGGGTGGACGGCTGCGACTCACCGGGCCCGCCTTGGCCTAAGCCATACTTGCGCGGACTCGATGACATGGTCTTTGCGGGCTTTGACGCCAAAAATTCTCTGATCGCTGATCTTGCGAACCGCAAGGTCCTTGGACGGTTTTCGGCTGCGATGGCAAACGACACCAAGTACTGGAGGACCACGATCTTCCCGATGCTGCTTTCGATCGTTGCCGGCTCGGTCGGCATCGTCGAATTGCACGCTTCGTGCGCTGCCATGGATAAAGAGGGTCTGATTTTTATCGGACCCTCGCGCTCCGGCAAGTCAACCATCGCGATGGCATTGGTGAACGCGGGATTCCGTCTGCTCTCGGATGACCGCGTATTTTGTTCCCTGCAGAACGGCAAGGTGCAGGCATACGGGCTGCCCAGGCCGCTGAAACTCAGGCGCGACGCGGGCAAGTGGTTCGATGAATGGAAAGATCGAGAACCGATCGAAGTGCAGAACGGCGAGAATGTGTTTTTTTGGAATTCCAATGGCAAGGCAGGGCAAGGACCTCCGGCACCGTGTGAACCGAAAGCGCTCATCTTTCTTGAGAGAAAGGAAAGCGCCACTTTTCGAGTAACGGCGATGGATCGAAACGAAGCCCGATCGCGGATCGAGTCTGAACTCATGGCTGAGTCTCCGGCAGCGGTCCAGAAGCAGCAAAAGACTGTCGACAAGCTTATGGGGTTGCCCTGTTGTCGCCTTACCTATGGCGGAAGTCCCGAGAGTGTTGCGGGCAACCTTCGTGAGATGTTGCTGGACGAGAATCGTTTTGACTGTATCGAGCGAGGAAGGGCGTCATAGACAAGTCCTCAAAATGGGCGATCGCGGAAAGAACCGCCGGCCCTCCATTTCCCGGTGGGGCGGAGGACGCTGGTCTGCGCAAGGATCCACTGCGGCGACTGACCAAGACTCCTTACGCGACAAATCTGCAACTGATGCAGAGAACCGTTCGCATTGAGACAAACAACCAGGTGGTCTTGCAATTGGCGCAGAAGTTTTTCGAGCGATATCAGCACGGACATCGCAGAGAGCCCGAGTTTATCTGGCGCATTGTTTCTGAACCGAACTCAGGCGTCAATTCCACCGCCGTAAACCTTTCCGCTTTTTCCGCCTATGGCGTTCGGTTCTTGAACGTCGGTCAGCGCGGGTTTCTGGCGGTGGATGTTGAGCAACGAAAGGCCACTGGCTATCTTGCCGAATTGTTCTTTGAAGCGGACGCTCGACTCAGACACCGACCTCCACTAGACGTCTTGCTCTGCATGACCGCTGCCAGTTTGAGATTGACGGCGCTTTCAGGAGCTTGCGTCGGGATTGAGGACCGAGCGGCATTGATTTTTGGGCCTCCGAACTCCGGCAAAACGACATCGTCGTACCTCGCCGCGAGGATGGGGATGAAGTTTCACGCAGACCAAGTTGTATTTTTGGACATGGAAAAAGGCACCCTTCGGGCTTGGGGCGACCCGTTTCCCGCCGTGTTCCGTCCTGAGACGCTGCAATTTCTGCCGGAGTTGGGGTCGGCCACTCACTTTTCGACATACTCCGATCTCACTTTTCATTACTTCGATAAGGGCGCTTTTCAGTCGCGCTGGGCCGAGCCCGTCTTGCCGATGTACAACATTTTCCTGGATCGACGGGCAGGGTGCGAGTCGGAGTTGCGGGAAATAACCCAGCATGAGGTGTTATCGCGATTGCGAGAGAGTGTACTTTTTGAGGAAGACTCTCGATTCGACTCGCAAATTCTGGCAGCGATATGGGAATTGAGTAAGAAGCCGTCATTCGCTTTGCGTTACGATAGCGATCCGATGATCGCCGCCAATATCATCGACAGGATGCTGCGATGAAAACACTTTGGAAGACTGTCGCCTGCTCTTGGGGATACCTGGCTTTGGCGCTGGCGTGCCTGATTCAGTGGAATGGATCCGATCGGTGGATCCGAGTCGACTGGTTCGCAGGGTTGTATTTCGCGTGCAGATTTGTGGGATCGTTGCACTCCATCGTTTCCAGCCTTGGAGCTTTCCGGTCAAAACCGGTGCGGAACGAATGGTGGGCGCTGGATTCAGACCCCGAGGGGCCGAAGTGGGTGATGGTGCTCATGGCCCTCGATCTTCTTGTATTCCTCGACTACGGTCATTGGCGTCTCACACCGTGGCTTCTGATTTCGTCTCTGCAGATAACGGGTCTGTCAATCTATGTCGCAGTTACACTTTGGCAAATTTGGACCGATGCGTATTTGGCGCGATTTTTCGATCAGGCTGCAGCGCCGCTGGCACCGATGAATCGAGGTCCGTACCGCTATGTCCGACATCCCCGCTACGGAGCGGCGATCCTGGGCAAGATCGCGATGGCCCTCATCTTTGGCAGCGTCATGGGATGGCTCCTAGCCCTCGCTTGGGGATTGCTGTTGCTGAACAAGATCGAAGTAGAAGAAAAGCATTTACGCAAAGTCTTCGGCGCGCCATACGAATCCTACGCGCAGGACACTGCTAAGGTAATTCCCGGCATCTATTAAAACCGGCCGGGCGCTCCGCGGAATTCTGATGATACTGGGGACACTCAACTCCGGCGATGTTGCCGCGCACTGTGAGCGCGGACTCGAGATTGTTGGCAGGGTTCTTCGGAAATCCCAGTCATGACGGCGGACGGTTCCTCGGGAAGTTTGCTCGGCTATCTTCGAAGACCAATCGTTGTGCGATGGATGCAACACCTTCTCTTGCTGGTCCTCGTGGGGGGATTCGTCGTCAAGGGATTCATTCCGGCGTGGAAGAATCTCAACTCAGATTTTCCCAACTATTACCTCGTCGCGCGCTTATACAAAGCCGGATACTCCCTGGATCGCGTGTATGACTGGACGTGGTTCCAACGGCAGAAGGATCATGCAGGAATACCGCAGGGACTGGTGAGTTTTGTCCCATCTACGCTGCTGTCGGCGTTGCCCATCTTGCCGTGGTGTTCGCTCCCGGCGCTCGAAGCGAAGCACGAGTGGATGATCGCGAATCTTATTTTTTTAGGCGCGATCTTGTTGCTGCTTACCCGCATGACGGCTCTCGGATGGGAGCGGGCCGCTTTGCTGTTGTTTCTGGCTTTCGGACCTCTGCGCAACAACTTCCTGCTCGGACAGATGCATGTTCTGGTCTTGCTTTTGCTCGTTCTCGCCGCGTGGCTCTACTTTCGCGAGCAGAGATTTGCCTCGGGGATCACTTTAGCGATTGCAGGAGCTCTAAAAATCTATCCTGCACTGTTTCTCATCTTCTTTTTGTGGAAGAAGCAATGGCGTGCCGCAGCTGGAGTGGTCGCCGGCATGATCGGGACCGCAGCCTTGTCTTTGTTTTTGTTCGGACGCAACGCTTTTGTGCTTTATGCCACAGAGATTTTGCCGGCCGGGTTGAGGGGCGAGAGCCTGGACCCTTACAGCACAGGCTGGAATTCTCTGACCGCGCTGCTGCGGCGCCTTTTGATCTATGAGCCTGAACTGAATCCGAGCCCAGTTGCTCATTTGCCCCACCTGTACGCTGTGTTGCAACCGCTGGTCCACGCTTTCATTTTGGTTGGATTTCTCTGCGTGATCGGCACACGTTCTGGCGACAAGGAGCGCGAGAGATTGGAGTGGGGCGCCTTCCTATTTCTTCTATTACTCCTATCATCGCAGCCGGGCTCCTACCACTTCATCGCGCTAGTTTTGACAGCTGCGTTTGTGGGAGATCGTTTGCTCAGTCGCGGGCAATGCGTGCCCGGATGTCTCGCGCTCTTTCTCTATTGCCTCATCTGTAGTCCGGCGATCCGGTGGCACGGCATATCAGAGACGGGATGGTGGAACCTTCTCTTCTTTTCGCGTCTGGCATTCATGATGATGCTTGGCGGCGTGCTGTTGTGGATCCTCTGGGATCCCGTAGTCTCATTGAATTTCAGAAATGCGTCGCCGGCCTTGGCGTTTGTAGCCGCGCTGACTCTGTTCGGATTTCTTTCGACTGAACATCATTTCAAAGGGCAGTTTGACAACTACAATTCGCGCATCGCCACTACTCCAAACAATCTGCTCGCTTCCAACCCAGCACCCACATCCAACGATGTCCTATTCACGGCAATGACGCCCGGTGGATATACGATTCGCCGTGGAAACGACCGCCGCGATCTTGATCTTCCTCCGATAACCGGCGATTGGTTCCATCCTACGGTGGCTTCAGAAACGAATCAGGTCTGGCTCGAGCAGGCGACAGCCAAGGGCTCTGACATTTTTCGACTGCGGCCGGATACGAAGGAGGCGTTACCTGCGCTCGAAACTTCGGGTGGCCAAGAGCCGGTGATTTCGAGCGACGGGCAAGTTCTTGCTTTTATCCGGGAGACAAGTGGCGGAGGGAGTTTGTGGGTCCGAAAAATCGACAACACGGGAATTCGCGGCGGAGTCAGTGAAGCGTATCAAGTCGCGGCATCTAGTTACGATGTGCGCGAAGCCACGTTCCTTCCAGACCACAGGCTGATTTTCAGCTCACGGCACGATGGACGATTCGCGCTCTACACGGCAGCGGAGTCAGGAGCGACGACACAATTGTCGAAGCCCGCGTGCTCGGTACGATATCCGGCGGTGTCGCCTGACGGGAAATGGCTGGCTTACAGCTGCAGCGAGCATGGCACATGGCAACTCCACGCAATGGAGCTTGAAAACGGAAAAGAACTTCGTTTCACCGCTGCCGATTGCAACTCTGTGAGCCCGGCGTGGACGGCTGATTCAAAACAGATCATTTATGTAACGGACTGCGGACGTGGCCTGGGCCTGACGGCATTGGCGGAAGCGGCAATGCCGGAATAGCGATTGAAATCGATGAACTTCGATGCCTTCAAATATCGAATCTATTTTGCCGCCAGAGGGCTAGGTTCTGGGATGTTGGGACGAGTTCCTGCCTCTGCTCGCAGGAGCTTGAGACGCACGCTTTTTCCCGAAGCTGCAAAGTGGGTGCGGGTTCGTTCCGGCATATCGCAAGGCTTGTGGATGCGTTTGCTCCTCCCTCGGGAAGTCCGCCTCTGGCGCGGAGAACATGAAATTACCGTGCAACGGGCAATTCTGGTGGCGGTAACGCCGGGATGCGTGGTCTACGACGTTGGAGCGCATACCGGAAGCATCGCGCTTGGCGTAGCCCGCCTCGTCGGTCCGACGGGACGAGTAGTGGCTTTCGAGGCTGATCCAGAGAATGTCAACACTCTTAAGAGTAACGCAGCGCGGAACCAGTTGACCTCGCTTCAATTCGTGTCTTCGGCGGTGTGGTCCTACAGCGCGCCTGATATTTCGTTTCGTCAGGGTGGAGCACAAAGCACTCACGGCGGCGTCGAAAGCGATGGACAGAGAGCCGTGATGAGCAGCGGAGAAATCGTCAAAGTGCCGGCAATATCGCTGGACGATTTCATCGGCAACGGAGGACCAATACCTGCCCTGGTAAAAGTGGATGTGGAAGGCGGGGAATACGAAGTGCTTCGCGGGGGAACAAAGCTATTTGCAGAGGGGCGACCGCTTCTCGTGGCAGAAGTGCATCACCAGCAAGCGTCCGATCAGATTAAGCAGTGGCTGAGGCAGCAGCGATACGCCAATCGTTGGATTGTCCCACCGGAAATGTTTCCTTCTTGCGTATTCGGCTGGCCGGAAGAGTTTGATGGTGACGCCTGGATGCACCGCATCGACGGTTGACCTTGATGGGTCACGGCTAACCGGTCAGTACACCGGGACTAGCAACTCGGAGCTGTCTCTGGCTGAAGGCGCTTAGCATCAATGCTTGGCTTCGGCAGCTTCACGATGTTCTTCAGTTGCCGGTTGATCCACAATTCAACAGGAAAGCTGTAGAAGTCGTAGTTCAAACGAACGCGCGCCGGATAAGCGGTGAGATGCTGCACCGCTTTCGCGAACTTGCCATGGCCGGTCGTCGCGATGGGCTCTCGGTCGAAAGCGATGCGCAGGTAGTCGCGCATGGTCTGCACGCGTTGATGATCGCTGCCTTTGAGCCACGGCAAGACCGTGTAGCGAGGGAAATAGTCAACCCAACCTTCGAGAGACTTTGGCACTTCGATTCCCAGCTCCGCCGTGCGCTGGAATATGGGTGATCCGGGGTACGGCGTGAAAATGTTGGTCCAAAACTCCGCACCGGGAAACTTGCGGCACATGTCCATCATGAAATTGACGGTCTCACGCCGTTCTTTCCAACCCTCACCGGGGAAGCCAAAAATGATGTTGAAGGAAGGAATCACGCCGGCGCCGATGCAACGTTCGGTCGACTGATAAATATCGCCAAGAACCTGAAAATCTTTGTTCATCAACTTCATGACCGTTGGAGAAGCGGTCTCGATCCCCTGACAAATCTGATGCAGGCCCGAGCGGCGAAGCAGAGTCAGTTCTTCAATGCTAAGGCGAGCGGTGAGATTCGTTGTTGCCTGAATACTCCATTTAAACTTGGCACCAGCTTTAACCAGGCCCTCGGCAATCTGCAACGAGCGATCGAGATCGACCAGAAAATTGTCGTCTGCCAACCATAAAAGTTCCAACCGGTAGCGGTTGGTCAATTCCATCGTTTCTTCGACCACCTGCTCGACCGGCAGGGCATTCCATTTTCGTCCGTACACGCCGGCGTTCGTGCAATAAGCGCAATTGAACGGGCAAGCGAGACTGGAAACGTACATCGCCCAACGGCGGCCGCAGATTTTCTCGTATGCGTCGAAATCGGCCAGTTGATAAGCCTTGGCGGGCATATCTTCAAGCCGCTTCAGAGGGCGCTCTGGAGTGAAGATCAGCTTGCCGTCGCGCTTGAAGCCGATTCCCTGAATGTCGTCGAGGGCGGCGTCATCCCGCAAGTGCTCGGCCACCGCCAACATGCTCTCTTCACCTTGTGCGCGAACGATAATGTCGACGTACTCCGCCTCGAGTGTTTGCGTCGGGAGCAAGGAGGGATGCCACCCTCCAAGGATGATGGGGAAATCCGGATCCCACTTCTTGATCGCCTTTGCGACATCGACTGTTTCGCGAATCATGGGACCGGTGACCAACGAGACGCCCAGACAGAGAGCATCTTTCACTTCTTCCATGATTCGCTTTTTGTAGTTTGGTTCGATCGATGCGTCGATGATACAGATGTCATACCCTGCTTCCAGCAGCGGCGTCGAGATGGCAAGAATTCCGAGAGGAGCGGTGGCTTCGATGCTGGAAAATGAAGCAACGAAAAATACAATCTTCTTGGACGATTTCATGGAAGCGCCTTTCGTTGTTTCAATTCTTGCCGAAGATGTCGGTGTCTCGACTGCCGGTTAGAGAGTGGCATTTCTTGCGTACTCAAGATTCAGATGGTTCAAAGTAGCAACGACCCGAAACGTATTTGTCTCCGAATTGTTAAAACTCTGCAAAATCACTCTGCGGTTAGCTTTAGCTCGCTCGTCATGTCGCGCTGCGTGGCGAAATTGTGACAATTCTTCGGAGGTTGGGGGATTGTTATCGGGCTTATTTGAAAGACGCGACCGATCGTGGATTCAGGTCTCAAGAGGCGTCTCACGACTGCTTGCCCGGTTGAGCCAACGCCACCTCGGAATTTCGTAGAGATACCGCAGTCCTGACAGTAATTGAAATGCTCCTCGCCGGAACAAAAGGTGATGTCTCCAAAATGCGGTATCCCAGAGCAGCGAAGGTTTCGTTTTCAGGGACGAAATGATGCGAGCCAGCCGCAAAGATCGCGGTTTCGAATACCGGACTGTTCCTTCGTCTGCTGTGCTTTCGTCGCGATACTGCTGGTGGAGGAATAGCGCCAACTTGGCGGTTGGGAACAGGCTGAATTCATAGGCCGGCACTTCGCAGAATGCCCAGCGGCGGGCATACTTCTCGACCCAGACTCGCGGGCCGGTGCGAATTTGTTCTCTCCATCGCAAGATAAGCGGAGGCAGCGGCGTTGCGAAGAGACTGGCGGCCATTTGGCTCACCACGACAACGAATTCCCGCAACACCGAATTCTCACCGACGCGTTGTTCGAGACGATCCCAGAGTTCCCAGTCGTTCGCCCGCCGGTTCAAGAAATACGCGATCTCATAGAGGCAAGACATACGGATCCAGAGGGTGAAAAAGTGATGACAGGCGTGCAAGACCTGGAGAAGAAACGCGTCTTCATCCGGCAGCGCAGAGAACTCCTTTTCGTTCCATCGCTGCGTTATTACGCGGTCGACCGAGAACATTTTCGGAATCGAAGGCCATTTGTGCAGGTCTGCGTCCCAAATGTCGAGGTGCAACTCAACCGCATGTGCCGCTCGTTTGGAAAATTGCCGAGAATCTCGCGAAGGAGATCCTTCGCCATTCATGACAAAAATCGACTCCAACTTGGACCATGAATCTTTCGGCCTGTAGCCAGCCTCTACAACGATTTGTTTGGCGTGGGCCAGCGATTTCTCGTCGACGAGATAGTCCAAATCGCTCTGATGGCGAAGCGAAGCCAGCGGACAAAACTCGGGAATGAGAGAAAAACCTTTGATAGCTGCGTATGGAATTCCCGCTGCCTTGAATTTATGGTTGAGCAGGTCGAAGTACTTTGACATGTGCTCAGTCCGTTGTTGGTTGGCGTTGTAGTTCGCTTCCAGTCGCGAGACCACCCACATTGGAACGACGCCCTCGTATCCGGTCTCTTTGAGTTTTCGCAAAAAGTAAAACGGCAAACCAGCATCATCCATCCACTGAAGGGCCTTCTCCCAATCAGTGCGGCTGAAAGCCTTCAGGGTGTCTGCGTTGGAATTCGACAAACTCAGGAAGCCGACGACACTCTCTGCAAGACGTCGCCTCATGACGGCTCACCGAATAACCGGAAATGACTCTGGGATCCCGGACAGGAGGTCATTGCGTTCTCCGCAGAGTCTTTCGCGAATCGAATCTTCGGAATTGAAGCGCGAGAACGGCCGGAACCGAGCACGCGTTTTCGAAGGATTCGGCTTTCCCGGCCTGCTCAAAGATTGGTTTCTCAGGTTCGCCAAGCCAGAGAGGCGTTTGCTGAAGGCATTCGAATCCGTTCCAGTAGAACGATTCCACAATCTCGCCAGCCGAACGCGGCGCCAGTTCGATTTGAGCGGGACCGGCATTGTCGCGGAAACCGACTCTCCATCCTTGCGCGTAGGCATCGGGGTGAAGGTCGGTGATAAACAAAGCTGCCCCCGGAGCCATGACTCGCGCTAATTCCCGGGTCGTGGCGAGGAGTTCTCGAATGTGCCCCAACGCAAACGAGCAAATGGCAAAGTCAAAAACGCCAGACGCGAACGGCAGACTCTCGGACGTTGCTTCCGCGAGCTTTCCGACGAGCGCGCCTTTTTGGCGTGCCACTCGCAACATCGAGGCTGAACCATCGATCCCCACTCCCGATTTCTTGCTTTGGGTTGAGAGCTTCGCGAGCCAACGGCCGGTGCCACAAGCAAGATCGAGCATCCGTTCAATTTGAACAGTCTCGAGAAGCGGTAGCAGATGCCGTTCCTCTCGAGCCAACAACGGATTTGGAGCAGAGTCGTAAGTAGGAGCCCAACGCTCATACCCC
>CAVYUY010000027.1:0-31583 GCA_963771765.1 uncultured Acidobacteriota bacterium | reverse complement strand
GAAGAAGTTGCGGCCGGATCTGCCAATTGTGTTTGGCGGTTGGCACTCGAGCCTGGCCACTGAGCAAACGCTAAATGAACCCTACGTGGACGCGATCGTCCGAGGGCAAGGCGAACTCACCCTGCTTGAACTTGTGCAGCGCATCGCGGAAGGCCAATCGTGGCACGGCATACGCGGACTTTCTTTTAAAGACGACGATGGAACGATCGTGAATGAACCGGAGAGGCCGGTCGCAAATATCAACGATCTGCCTGCACCGGCGTATCACTTGGCTGATCCAAGTGTTTATGCGGCTGTGTCGGGCGTGCGCCAGCTCGCGTACACAAGCAGCGTGGGGTGTCCTTACCAATGCAACTATTGCACCGACATGGTTTTCTACAAGCGTCGCTTTAACGCTTACCGCGTCGAGCGTGTCGTCGAGGAACTGGCTGATCTCGTGCCGCGATACAACATCGAACATGTGCCTTTCTTCGACTCGAATTTTCTTGTCGATCGAAAACGCGCCGTAGCGATCGCCAAGGGGATCATCGCAGCCGGGACCAAGTTTCATTGGGATTTCCAGACGTCTACTGATTTCTTGTCGCTGATGAGTGACGACGACATCCAGTTGCTGGCCGAAAGCGGCGTTCAGCACATCGGTTTCGGCACTGAGTCTGCTTCGCAGGAAGTGCTGACGATGATGAACAAGCGCTTTCAGCACGTCGAGCAGATGGTGGAGACAGCGCGCAAGACGTGTCTCGCCGGGATTCACGTCGTATTCAATATCATCCTCGGCTATCCGGGAGAAACGGACGCTCATCGCCAGGAAACATTTCGTGTCATGAGCGACATCGCGAAGGAATATCCCAACGTCAGCTTCTCGCCAAACATTTTTACCCCGTATCCCGGAATTCCGATCTGGCCGCAGCTCAAGGAAATGGGAGTGCGCGAACCTCAGACTTTGGAAGAATGGGAAATTCTGGCCTTAGGCACGAACGTTCTGCCGTGGCTCCGCGGCGAAGAATTGCGGAAACTTCGGCGAAGCCTCGAATATTTCTTGCTGAACAATCAGATTCGCAAAATTACAAAAACCCTTCCCTGGGCGCGACGGGGCGTTCGCCGGCTGCTGGGAGCGCCTGTCCGTTGGCGGATCGGCAGGAGCAGTTACTCGTTTCCGTGGGAATTGTGGTTGTCACGCACAGTGGAAAAAGTCGTGACGAAACGATCACTTCTTACCGGTAGACCTTTAGCCGAAGGTACGCAAGAGGTTTGTTAAGGAAATCAGCTACTGATCGAGGCGACCACGTGACCGATGTTTTGTTGACGCATTCCTATCACCTCTACTACGACCGCAAGCAAACGCGAAAGATGCAGCCGTACCTTCCCCTCGGCACGCTCTATGCCGCCTCCCTGCTACGCAGTTCCGGGCTATCGGTCGCCGTGTTTGACACGATGCTCAACGATCCGCAGAAGGAATTCCAGGCTGCGCTCGACCGGCACAAACCGCGCATAGTCGTTGTGTACGAAGACAATTTTAATTTCCTCTCCAAAATGTGCCTCACGCGGATGCGGGAGGTTGCTTATGAAATTCTTGAAGCATCTCTACGCACAGGGGCAACGGTGCTGGTCAATGGCTCAGACTCCTCTGATCACAGTTTGGACTACTTACAAAAGGGCTTTCGTTGCGTGTTGCTGGGTGAAGCGGAGTGGACCCTCATTGAAGCCGTGACGCACCTGATGAAAGGTGAAGACGACGCGCTCGATCGAGTACCGGGTCTGGCGTATCTCCGAAACGGCCATGAAGTCGTGAAAACCGGTTCACGGACGTTGATGCGCGATCTGGATCATCTGCCATTCCCGGCTCGAGATCTGATCGATGTAGCCCAGTATCGCAATGCGTGGAAATCGTCGCATGGATACTTCTCAATGAACATCGTGTCCAGCCGCGGTTGCCCTTACCGCTGTAATTGGTGCGCCAAGCCGATCTATGGAGACTCGTTTACGATCCGCTCGGCTGCAATGGTCGCCGAAGAAATGCGGCAGTTGAAATATGACTTTGGAGCGGAGCACCTGTGGTTTGCTGACGATATTTTCGGCTTGCGGCCGAAGTGGGTTCGCGAACTGGCGATTGAGGTGGAGCGCCTGGACGCCGCGATTCCCTTCAAGATGCAGTCGCGGGTTGACCTGATGGGCGCGGAGAACGTCCGCTCGCTGCGCCGCGCCGGCTGCGCAGAAGTCTGGATGGGTGTCGAGTCCGGATCGCAAAAGATTCTCGACGCGATGGACAAAGGAACGCGCGTCGATCAGATTTCCATGGCTCGGGAGAACCTGCGGCACGAAGGAATTCGGGCCTGTTACTTTCTTCAATTCGGCTACACCGGTGAGAATTGGCAAGACATTCAGAACACGATCAAACTCGTCCGTGACACCAGGCCAGACGACATTGGCGTATCCGTTTCTTATCCTCTGCCCGGAACCAAATTCCATGAGCGCGTGAGAGCTCAGCTGGGTGAAAAAACGAACTGGTCCGACAGTGAAGATATGGCCATGATGTTTCAAGGCGCGTACACCAACGAGTTCTATCGCGCACTGCATGATGCTCTGCACGCACAGGTAGATCTCTGGAACTCCTCCGCTTCGCCCGCGAAAGAAGAACAACCATATCCGGATGATTTGTGGAAGCGGGTGATGAAGCTCGAAAAAACCTGCCGAAATCCACGACCGACGATGTTGCACAGCTTTCCGGGCGACGATATGGTTCACTTGCAAGCGCCAGTGTATGCGACAAGCTTCGAGGAATTGTTGAACGTGCTCGCCAGCTAATCCATCGCATGGATATCCTTCTTACCCACGGTTATTTTCTGTACGAAGATCCCAAGGAGCTTCAGATTATGAAGCCCTACCCTCCCCTGGGAATTCTTTATATCTGTTCGCATTTGCGGAAGAAGGGCCTGAATGTGGAGGTCTTCGATTCGACATTCTCGTCGCGTCAGGATTTGTGGGACTTGCTGAAAAAGGGCCCGCCGTCGGTGATCGGCATCTATGCGAACTTGATGACGAGATCGAACGTCATCGAGATTCTTCGCGCTGCGAAGCAAGCGGGCTGGCGAACCCTCGTCGGTGGACCGGAGCCGGGAGCCTATGTCCAGGAATATCTCGCGGCAGGGGCGGATGTGGTCGTCATCGGAGAAGGTGAGCTCACGCTGGAGGAAGTAGTTCCGGCGCTGCAGGCTGGCGCCTTCGCAAAGCTCGACAAGATTGACGGGATCGCCTTTCTCGCGCCTGACGGATCTGTGGTCCGCACCAAACCAAGGGAACAAATTAAAGATATCGATGCCCAGCCATGGCCCGCTCGCGAATCAATCGACACAGCGCGATATGTCGAAGTCTGGCGCACACACCACGGGATGGGATCCGTTTCTTTGATCACTGCCCGAGGATGCCCCTATCACTGCAAATGGTGCAGCCACGAAGTATTTGGAAAGACTCACCGCCGTCGAAAGCCGGCATCGGTAGCGGACGAACTCGAGTGGCTCATCGATCGCTATCAGCCACAGATGGCATGGATGGCTGATGATGTCTTCACCATCCATCATGGCTGGTTGTTTCAATATGCCGAAGAACTCAAGAAGCGGGGCATCAAACTCCCGTTCGAATGCATCTCGCGGGCCGATCGCCTGAACACAAAGGTTGTGGAGACGCTGGCAGAGATCGGATGTTTTCGAGTTTGGATCGGCTCGGAGAGCGGTTCGCAGAGAATTCTTGATGCGATGGAACGAGGTGTCACGGTCGAACAAGTTCAGACGTCGGTCGAGCTGTGCCGTTCGGTTGGAATTCAAACAGGAATGTTCCTGATGTGGGGCTACGAGGGCGAGGATCTTTCTGACATCGAAGCCACCGTTGAGCACGTGAAGAAGACCGACCCGGATATCTTTTTCACGACCGTGGCCTATCCG
This sequence comes from uncultured Acidobacteriota bacterium, assembly GCA_963771765.1. Lineage (GTDB taxonomy): Bacteria > Acidobacteriota > Terriglobia > Terriglobales > Acidobacteriaceae > Sulfotelmatobacter. The sequence continues at coordinate 27,648 of CAVYUY010000027.1, read as the reverse complement.
ATCAAGGGCACACCGTACTTCTCTGAAGTTGCGGACCGCGTCGAGAACGCGAAGGCATGGAGTCAAAGTTCTGACCGCGACTTCCAGGTGCGCAACCGCCATTCGCGCCAGTTTTATCGCTTTGCCGACAAGTTGCTTCGAAGCGAAGTTGAACTGAAGAGATTGGGGCACAAGCCCGACGCGGACGCTGCCTCGCTGGCTGCCCTGCAGACCGGGATTGCGGAGGCACGTGCGGGTTTGCAGGCAACGATCTCCGAGGTCGAGGTCTGACGCATGTCAGCCGCTCAACAACACGTGTACAGTGCGCCATTTGACGCGATCGCCGGCCGGTACGATCAAAGCTTCACGTATTCGTGGATCGGACAGGCTCAGCGGGCTCCGGTTTGGAACGAGTTGGCCAAGGTGTTTCATCCCGGTCAACACGTCCTGGAAATCGGATGCGGGACGGGTATCGATGCATCATTCCTGGGGAAACGCGAAGTGCATGTAACAGCCTGCGATAGTTCACCCGAGATGATTGCAGTCGCGGCCCAGCGCATACGAGCAGACAGGCTGCAGCATCTCGTTAAGCCGCTGGTGTTGCGCGCCGAAGATCTCGACAGGTTGAGCCCCACTAATGCATACGATGGAGCGTTTTCGAATTTCGGCGTTTTGAATTGCGTGGAAGATCTAGCGTCCCTGTCGACCAGCCTCGCCAAAGTTCTCAAACCGAGGGCGGACGTGATGCTTTGTTGGATGGGGTCTTGCTGTGCCTGGGAAACACTTTGGTATCTCGGACGTGGGGAGACACGAAAAGCCTTTCGGCGCTGGAAGCGAGGCGGAGTAAATGCGCGAGTCGCGGATGGGGCATTCGTTCGAGTGCATTATCCAACGGTAAGAAGCCTGGCTCGGTCATTCAGCTCGCACTTTCGCGTCCGGTCGATCAAAGGCATTGGAATTGCCGTGCCTCCCAGCTACGTTGAGCCCTTTGCACAGCGCCATCCGCGGATGCTTCGTATCTGTGAGCGAGTGGATCTGTTGGCGTGTAGAGTTCCGGGAATCCGCGTCCTAGCCGACCACGTGTTGATCCACCTGGAACGAAATAATTCTCCGCTAAGGATTAGCTGAGAGATGAGCTCCCTGGTCTCGATTTCGAAATTAGAAAATCGTGCCGTACAGGCGGAGCACAAGATCGATTCCCTTCCGGTCGCCGTGATTTTTCCTCACAACCAGTGCAACTGCAGATGCGTAATGTGTGATATCTGGCGGATTCGCGAAGCCCAACAGATATCACCGGCAGACTTTGAGCGACACATGGAATCGTTCAGAAAACTGGGCGTGCGGTGGGTTGTTTTCTCAGGCGGCGAGCCTCAGCTCAACGAGAAGTGGAGCTGGCTGGCACAAATGCTGCGTTCTGTGGGCAGCCGTGTGACCTTGTTGACTGCCGGCCTCCTGTTAAAAGCGCAGGCGCAAGCCGTTGTCGATTCGGTAGACGATGTGATCGTCTCGCTCGACGGCCCTCCCGCGGTTCACAACGCAATTCGCCGAATCCCTGAGGCTTTTGAAAAAATGGCGGACGGGGTGCGCGAACTGCACCGATTGCGACCCGACCTGCCGGTCCGAGCGCGCTGCACTGTACAAAAAGCCAACCACCATTCTCTTTGCGCAGTAGCCGCATACGCCAAGCAGATCGGATTGGCCTCTGTATCATTTCTCGCCGCCGATCTGACGTCCAGCGCTTTTAATCGGCCCGAAGGCTGGCTTCCGGACCGGACAAGCCGTGTCGCACTGACATCGAAAGAGACCGACGAACTTGAGCTGGAAATGGAACGCTTGCATCGTGAGCGCTCGAAGCTTGGGGCTGGGTTCGTCGTCGAGTCTCCCGGAAAACTGCGGCGCATCGTGCAACATTTTCGGGCTCACCTGCGACAGGCCGACCACGTTGCGCCTCGCTGCAATGCGCCCTGGGTATCAACCGTGATCGAAGCGTCGGGCGACGTGCGGCCCTGTTTTTTCCATCCTGTATTGGGGAATCTCCATAACCAGACTCTTCCTGAGATTTTGAACAGTCCCCAAGCCTTGCAGTTCCGATCGCAACTCGACGTGGAACACAACCCGATTTGCCGTAGGTGTGTTTGCTCACTTCACATCCCAAGACAAGACGAGCTCACGAAGCAATAATTCTGCCGTCGTGAGCTCATCGGTCAAACGCCCGATTTCAGGTTATTGTTTGAACGTGAAGTCGAGCGATTTCGATTCCCCAGCCGCGATCGTCACCTTTTGAGTCTGGGTTCCCAGCTTTTCCTGCCACGCAGTAATGGTGTAGGTACCGGGCGGCAAGTCCTTAATATCAAAGCCTCCGTCCTTGTCGGTGACCGAAAAATAAGGGTGCTTGAAGACCGCAATGTATCCCTTCATCCACGGGTGTACGTTGCACTTGATCGGCACTGCGATTTCTTCCCGCGCGAATGTTTGTTCCAGTGGCGCACCGTGGGGCTGGGTCATGTTCCATTCGCGGTTGTTGCTCGGATTCGGGTGAATATTGTGTGTCGTCTCATCGCTGTTGACGATCTCAAGTTTCTGGCTGGCCTGCATCGCAAGAACGTGCGGCTTGTATTGGCAGCCCTTCTGCTCGAAGGTGACCGGTTGCTGCGGCGCTTGGAAGGTGTGGGTTGTGAGCCCGTCAGACACATAGACGACCACGTTTTCCAGGCCGGAGTTGGGCCCCACTACAACTTCTTCTGTCGTCGCCGGAGTTGAGTGAGCTTTCGCACACAGCGGATCTTGGGACATGTCGATACGCGTCGGCTTGGGTGCAGTCCCCTCAAATTTTACGGTGCCTTTCAAGGAAGAGGCTGCGTCCGGTGGACGCCCGAAAACGGGCGATACTGCAATCATGAGGCAGACAGTGATGAGAGCAACTAAAGGAAACAGATAATAAGATTTCTTCATAGAGTGCCAACTTTCTGTCCTCGTTGTGGAGGACGGTTGCATGAGACTAAGAGGAGGCAGAGCGGTGCCACCTGCGAGTTGTTCGAAGGCCAGAGCCTACTGAGCACTGGGCTGATTCTTCGCTTGCTCCCGCGCCTTGGGCGCACTCAGCGTGCGAATATAGTGCACGACATCCCACCTCTGATCTGCCGTCATAGCGCTCACGAAAGACGGCATGGGTGTGCCATCAAGGCCGGTGACGAGATCGCGGAACATATCCTGGTCGGTCTCACCGCATTTGAATTGCCCTCCAGTCGTGAAATCGAAGGGCGTAATCGAATTTCCTTTGTTGTCAGTGAGTGTCGCAGCCGAGGGCCCGTGACCCCGCCCGTCCTTCCCATGGCACTGCCAGCAATTCATGCTCTGGAAAAGATCGGCTCCACGCTTGATGCTGTCAGCAGAGTTTGCAGGTTCCGGCGGTATCTGTACCGGCTCGCCCGGCTTCTCCTCCTGGAACGCGGTGGAGAAGGTTTTGATGTAAGTGACCAGATCGACTCGCTCCTGCTTCAACAACGGTTTCCAGGAAGGCATTCCGCTGGCGTGAATTCCCCTGGTGATCGTGTTATAGAGATCGGTATCGAGCGGCAACGTCCCGCTCGGAGTCGACCGGCATTTGAAAACCGCCTTCGTGAAGTCGCGCGGTTTGGGATTGATGAACGGGGCGCTTTCGCCCTGCCCATCGCCCTGCGCGCCATGGCAGAAGATGCAATAACGCTCGTAGAGCGCCTTGCCGTGCTTGACGTTGCCCGTGAATTTGCCGATATGGGTGTCTTGCGCGGCGCCCATCGTTCCCCAAAAGGCGCACAGGAGAAGCATTGCCGCGTTAGTTATTTTCATTGTCGAGCGCACGCATCACTCTCCTCAGAAATCGAAGTCAAAACCCATCAGGTAGCTATTGCGGGCATCGTCTCGCCCCGTTATCGGCGACGCGCCGGCATTGATGATGTGTGAGTATTCCTGCATCCAGGCAAGGCCTGCGCGCGGACTCATAATCGGATACCAGCGGTACCCGACGGTCCAAGTGTCGAGATTGCCGAGGTTGATTGGAGTCAACGGATTCGCCTGCCGCGACATGCGAGCGAGTTCGTACCGGCCCGTCAGGATCCACCGGGGAGTCGGATTGTAGTGGCCTTCGACAAATCCACCGTTCCATGTCGGGGCTGCGGCGCCAGCGGGCAAATTCTGCGGCTGGTTTGAAGCAACGCCGTTGCCGAGAAAAACGTTGTCGGAACCGTGCATGAAGAATGTGTAGAAGTCGAACTTCTGCACGTACCAGTGCCCGTAGGCTCCGAGGCGGTAGAAGCTCCGATTGCCCTGACCTGTGCCTGGAATCGGATTTCCACCGCTCGTCTGAAAGAAGGTTGGTGACTGGCCGAGAAATCCGTACACCCCGACCTGCTGGCTTCCCAGTTTCGGCACTTCAAACGACTGATTGAAGTTCGCATAAAGATCGTATGCCTGACTCGACGGAAGCCCGGTCTGCCCGTTGCTGTTGCTCACGAATGCGACGGAGTAACGCGTGTAGTCGTTCTCGGAGTGTCCTTGCAGCTCGACACCAAGCTGATCAAAGCCGATGCCGCCGAAAAAGTTTCTATCTCCCGGAGGCGTGAAGAAGTAGTTGTAGTAGGCACCGCCAGTGTTGTTGAGGACAAGCATCCGCTCTTGAGAGATCGGCTCATCCAGTTCAAACTTTCCGACTTTTACGTTGAGCCAATGCGAGCCCCCGAGGTTGTCGAGCCGAGCCCACGCCTGAGCCAGAGAAATGCTGCTGTTTCCGATAAATGGCTGAACGAAGAAGGAAATATTTTTGTACAGAGTACCGGCGGTGATCACGTCGACGCCGGCCAGGTCGAAGCCCGATGAAGTAACGGTGGATTCAGCCTGGCCCAGTGACGGGTTTCCGGAAACCAGGTCGACGGCCTGCCGGTTGTTGCTCTCGCGATGCCAGAAAACCTGAGTGCGAAACATGATTGGCCAGTACGACGGCTCTTGATAGATCGGTGCATCGCGCCCGTTGCCAAGCTGATATCCGTTGTCTTTGAAGGTTTGGCCAAAATTGTTCAACATCGGCCATGCCTCATGGCACGCGGAGCATGGGAGACCATACTTGCGAGCGAAGGCAGGAATCGCGTGCGCTGGATTTACACAAACAAACAGGACTGCGATGGACGCCAGCTGCAGGCCGATTCTCTTCAAGGTCGCAATTGCCATGTTTCCTCCGAAATTTCTCACCCCGGGCGCCCTTCGCTACTGCGGGCGTTCCGTTCCCTGAGGCACAAACTTGTAACCAACTCCGTGGACCGTACGAATGAAAACGGGACACTCTGGATTGCTTTCAATTTTTTGCCGCAGTCTGGCGATGCAGTTGTCGACAGTACGGTGGCTTGACCGTTCCCGCTTCGGCCACGCCGATCCAATCAGCTTTTGCCGCGAGATGACGATCTGCGGCCTCGACACCAAAAACTTCAGCACTTTGAACTCTTGCAGAGTCAGCACCACGGGCTGATCAGCCCGGCAAAGTTCCATTTTGCGGAAGTCCAGCGAGAAATCGCCGAACTGGGCGACATGATTGGTTCTTTCGACTTGCCGTTCCGTCATGCTCACTATCCAATGCGGTCGCAAAAGCTATTACATTCGCTACCGTATCGTTTGGCGTCGATGATGCTTGTCACGGAACAGTCACATTCTTGTTAAATCGATGCATCGAGTGCAGGACGACGTAACGATGCGTCGCGCTCGAGCCTGCTGGGCTGAAAACGCTCGAAATCCTTAACACGAGATTTACGTCTTGATGACATCGTCATTGGGCACGACGCTCACGATGAGGAACTGCTTCGGGCTCGGCAGCCCGAGTGCACGCTCTCCCAGGTGTCGAGTAATGACAGAGAATGTTCTTTTAGTGGATTGTTCGGGATCTTCTCAGGCTCTCACACAACTATTTGAAAATGCCGGCTTCGACGTGAGCTCTGTCGCCGAAGCGGATATTGGACGGACAGTGATCCCTGCGAGAACTCCCAGAGTCATTCTGTTCGGCGTGGATGCCGCTGCCTTTTCGATCCCGGCTTTCCTGCGAGTCCGGGAGCTGGCTCCAGACAGCGCGCTGATGGTGCTCGCCGCACACTCCGACTTAAACACGAAAGTACGTTTTCTTGAACTCGGAGCCGATGAGTATGTGGAGACGCCGTTCCAGCCATTAGAACTCGTAGCACGAGTACGAGCCCAGGCGCGAAGAATCAGGCTTCGCGTCTGAAGAGACCTCTTTTCGAATGACCAGCGTCTCTGTTTCGCTAGCTGAGCGTCAGTGCGAGCTTTGTCACCGACGCAGGCGGAAACGTGTAGTTCAACACTCGCCCTTTAATTTCTACCGGTGTTGTTTTTGGAACGACCACGTCACGATGCTCAAAGGTGTTGTGCGCGTGAATATCTGAGTTCGCAAGAGTTGTGCTGGAACCGGATTTTATGCTCGCGCCGCGCACGTTGATTTCCGACTCGCGAGGCTCGCTGACGTGAGGATTGACGACCGTCAAGGTCAGGACTTTGTCGCGCAGCGATGCTGAACCTTTCAATCCCCAGAAGGTTGCGGGTTTGCCGTCGCGATCGTAATCGACTGTGGGACACGAGAAGACTGTTCGCAACGCCTGACCACCCTGATGCGAGGCATACATGGCGAAAACGTGGCCGACCGGCGTTACCACAAAGCGATCCTCATGCGCCAGATAGAGGCTGTTCAGGCAATTGATCAGCTGCGCGCAAGCAGCCATCGCAACTTTTTCGGGATGGCGATTAAAGATGTCGAGCGTCATTCCACTGAATACTGCGTCACGCAGGGTCGGCATTTGCTCTAACTGATCGCCCGGTGTCGCTTCGCTGCCCGCCCTGTACCATGGCCCCCACTCGTCCACCACCAGCTTCACGAAATGTTCGGGATCTTCTTCGGCCATGATCTGCCAGTGACCGGTGATCAATCCCTCCATGCGATCGCCTTCACGCAGCAGTTCGTACCAATCGACAGGATCGAACTTCACAGCATCTCCCTTGCCTTTTACCCAATCCTTCGTCTGTCCTCGACTCAGGTTCCAGGCATAGTGATGAAGAGCCCAGCCCCAAACGCTGCGGATTTCACCGTGGCCTTTGCGGGCAATTTCTTCGAAGAACCCGCGCGTCCAGGACCAATCATCAACGTTCGGACCTGATCCGATGAACGACAGAGGCGTGCCAAACCGCGGCACCCATGTCGAGAACCGGCGGAACTCTTCCGCATATTCCTGCGGAGTGAAATTGCCTCCGCATCCCCAAGCCTCATTACCGACACCCCAGTAGCGGACGTTAAATGGCTCCGCGAAGCCCGCTGCAGCCCGCGTCTCCGCGAGCGTCGTGCTGCCGGCCGGTGAGTTGCAATATTCCACCCAGCGATAGAACTCTTCCGCGGGCAGACTTCGCAAGTTCGCCGCAAGATATGGCTCGCTGCCGATGAGCTTGCAGAAATGCGCGAATTCATTCGTTCCGAACTCATTGGGGTCGTAGCGATGGCTTGTCGGCGCGCCGTTCGCTTCGCCTTCAGCCCAGAAGTTCGTTCGTTTCGGCCGCTTATCCCGGGGCCCGACGCCATCGCGCCAGTCGTAACTGTCTGCGAAGCATCCTCCCGGAAAACGCACCACGGGCGGATTGATCTTGCGCATCTCGTCAATCAGTTCCTTGCGAATGCCGTCGACGTTCGGCACCTTCGAATTCGGACCGACCCAGATTCCGTCGTACACGACGCCGCTAAGGTTCTCGGTGAAGTGACCATAAATGTTCGGGGAGATCATACCGATCGGCTCATTGGGCAGAACTTCGATTCGAGAGTCGGAAGAATTCGACTGCGACCAGGCAAAGGGCTTGGATACTTTTGCTGCAAATAAAGCGCCCGCACCAGCGATGGAAGTGCGAAGAAAGCGGCGACGTCCGACCATGTGAGGCCCCCAGTTCGGAAGAAACCGCCACATAGTAAACGCTTGCTGCGCGGGACGCTACCGTTTTCAAAATGCGATGTGCGATTGTTTTGAGTTAGTGCGCGGCGACCGAGGCGGAAAGAGGAGTGATCCATCGCCTGGAATTCTTCGCTTCGATGGGAGCCGGATCGAAGTTCAACACATGAGATGTCAGCTCTTGCGCCCCGAAGTAGCGCACGTCCGCGATGGCCCGGGTATTCGTTCGGACCCACACGCCCTCGAATGATGCAAAGTGCAGGTCCACATGAACATTCTTGACCCACCACGACGGAGACTTCGCCAGATCTCCCTCAATTCGCCGCACAAGGAACGAATCCTTGTCGATCCAGGCCCGCCCGGAGATGAGTTCAGATTGCTGACGTTTAGGGGCAATCCGAAGAAGGTGGCAAACATGTCCGTCCAGAACTTCTTGCCCAAGATACTGAAAGTCGTAGTTTCGCCGGTTCAACGCCGTGCTCTGAGACTTTTGGGTGGAATTGGCAAGATCAATCTCATGTTGAACGACGTTCTTCACGATGTATTCGGCTCGAACTCCACCCGAACGCCTACGAAGCGAATATTTCCCCGGCGCAGCGAAATCCACTTCGGCCACGACCTCCGAATCGGTGGAAATGCTGGCCGGGGATCCGAGATGGTATTCGCTAGTCACATGGCGCGCCATCGTAATGCCCGACTGAGCGCGTTCCATGGATTGCACAACGGTCTCGAGAGAATCACTCGCTGCGGTGGTCTGCCCCGAGGCGGCCAACGGCATGAGGAGTAGCGGAGAGCACAGCAGCAGAAGAGCCTGGAGGGTCCAATCGGTTCGGGACGCGGCATCCACGCTTTTCGCCCTGGCTCGCAAACCGAATGTCCCAAAATGATGCATTTGACCCTGCCGCGTTCGACTCCTTGCACGCCGGGGTCCAGTGGAAGATGCTGGCGCTGCATCTAGGTAGACCAACCCCAACGCACGTCGCAAGGTAGTTTTGTGGCTCTGTATGGAAATTTATAGATAGAGCGAAAACTGTAGGTCTTGAGCGCTAACCTTGTCCCGCGCCCATCTCAGCCGAAACCGATGCGATAAACTACGGACATGTTTGTCGATTCTCATGCCCATCTTGATGGCAAGCAGTTCGATTCGGACCGTGAGGAAGTGATTCAACGGGCGCGGAATGCCGGAATTGAGGCAATTGTGGCCATCGGGAACGGCGACGGCCCTCCGAATCTCGATGCCGGCATTCAACTCGCCGACAAATATCCTTGTATGTACGCAACGGTGGGAATCCATCCGCATGAGGCTCACCTTGCAACGACGGACTCGTACACGGAGATGGAACGACTGGCGAAACATCCCAAGGTGATTGCCTGGGGAGAGATTGGCCTCGATTATTTCTATGATCACTCTCCCCGAGATATACAGAAAGCGGTCTTTCTGCGGCAGATGGAACTCGCCGGGGCGGCGCGGCTGCCGATCGTCATCCATTGCCGCCCGTCAGACGGTAGCGAGAACGCATGGGACGATTGCCTGGAGCTCATTCAGCAGCAATGGGCCCCCAAGGGCATAGGCGGGATACTGCACTGTTTCACCGGAACGTGGGCGCACGCAAAAAGAGCCTTGGATATGGGATTTATGATTTCGTTTGCGGGGAACCTGACGTTTCCAAAAGCGCAGCAGATTCGCGACGCCGCGCTGCTCGTCCCTCTCGATCGCATGTTGATTGAGACGGATTCACCCTACTTGGCGCCCGTGCCGCATCGCGGAAAGCGCAATGAGCCTGTCCATGTGAAGGAAACAGCCCGTAAAGTGGGAGAGCTGCGAGGAATCTCGGCAGAAGAGGTCGGAGAACGGACATCAGAAACGTTCTACAATTTTTTCAAAATATCTGAAACGGTTGAAAGGAAAGTTCCCGCCCGATAAACCCCAAGTTCTGTTAACCTCTCGTAAAGATTCCTTCATTTCAGAAAGATTAGAAATGTATGCCCGATAATAGTTTCGACGTAGTCAGCAAGGTTGATTTGCAGGAAGTCTCGAACGCCATCCAGCAGGCGCTAAAGGAGATCCACACGCGTTTCGACCTGAAAGATTCCAAATCGAATATCGAACTGGAGAAAGATGCGATTGTGCTGCACTCCGCCGACGAGTACAAACTGAAGGCGGTTAACGACATACTGCAGCAGAAGTTGGTGAAGCGGGGAGTTTCGATCAAAGCGTTTACCTACGGTGCGGTCGAGCCGGCGGCGGGGGGAACCTCGAAACGGCGCGCGACGATGCAACAAGGAATCGCGATTGAAAAGGCTCGCGAGATCGTGAAACTCGTGAAGGATTCGAAGAAAAAAGCGCAAGCCTCGATTCAGGGAGACTTGGTGCGCATCAGCAGCAAAGATCGTGACACGCTGCAGGAAGTCATCGCCTTATTGAGAGCGCATGATTTCGGGATTGACCTGCAGTTTCTAAACTACAGAACGAATTAGAGGGGCCGAGGTCCGGGTGTCTTGAGCGCGTCCGCCACCATTAACGGAAAAGAGATTTTCGATCTGCTCCGGGACGACCTCGTCGCCATCGAGAGCGAATTCGGCAAAGATACGGTCTCGAACGTAGAGGCGATCACCGAAATCGGAGAATACCTTCGCGCCGGCGGAGGCAAACGCATTCGGCCTGCTCTTTTACTTCTATCCGCCAAGTTGCTCGACTATCAGGGCCAAGGGGCTGTACGTCTGGGCGCAGTCGTCGAGATCATCCACACGGCTACACTTGTCCACGACGACATTATTGACGAGGCAAAGACCAGGCGCGGCCGTCCTGCGGCGAATACAAAATGGGGGAATTCGAAGTGCGTGTTGGCCGGAGACTGGCTCTACATGCAGTCTTTCAAGATCGCGGTGCAGGAGAGAAACTTCCGCATCCTCGATACCCTCATCGAACTCACGCAGCAAATGGTAGAAGGCGAGTTGCTGCAGATTGAAAAGCTGGGCAAGCGAATCACTCTTGACGAACACTTCGACCTGATTTTCCGCAAGACGGCCTGCCTGTTCTCAGTATGCATGCGGCTTGGAGCAATTCTGGGCGGGGCCACGCCGGAGCAAGAAGTTGCTCTTGGGAAATACGGCCACGACCTCGGTATGGCATTCCAGATCGTGGACGATGTTCTTGACCTGACAGCATCAGAGGATGTTCTCGGCAAGCCCGTTGCCAGCGATCTGAGAGAAGGCAAGGCGACGATGGCCGTAATTCACGCCCTGGAACATTCCACCGTCGACGAAAGCGCCAAGATCGAGACCGTTCTGCGAAATGGCGCATTCAATGGCGTGACCCATGCACAGATTCTTGAAATCCTCGATCGATACGGATCGCTGGAGGCAGCCACGGCGCGTGCCGTGGAGTACGCGGAGTCGGCCCAGAAGGCCATCTGCACCTTTCCTGACTCGGAAATCAAGCGCGCGCTGCTTTGGGCTCCTGAATTTGTGGTTTCGCGAGACAAGTAGGCACACGTAGCAGTTCCCTCTCCCCCTTCCTGATTATTCCTCGTTGAAGACCGGTTCGGCCTGTTTTGAGGCAACCCGCAGGCTCCGGACGACACCGAACCTTGGCGTGCTACTCCAGGTCAAATCCGTTCACGGTCCAGTTACGTAATAGGAGTAAGCGGTTCTGGTTGACAAATCTAGAAATCGAGGACACATCCAATGAAGAGATTAGCCGTTTGTTTGCTTGCGCTGACGTTCGTTATGAGCCTGAGCGCCTTCGCCCAGCAGGACAGCACGATGGCGGCACCGTCCGCCGATGCATCGGCCAAAGCGCCTTTGATGACACTCAAGGGCACGGTCAAGGCTGAAGGCGACAAGGTTTCATTTGTTAACGACAAAGACGGCAAGAGCTGGGACGTTATGAATCCTGAAGAGCTGAAGGCTCATGACGGTCACCACGTCCAGCTGAGCGCCCATGTGTATGCGGACAAGAACGCCATCCATGTGATGAGCGTGAAAATGCTCAAGGGAGCAAAGACCGACTCAATGATGAAGTAAGTGAAACGCAGCTGTTACGGGCGCTCGGTGTCGTTAGGTGCAGTCGGGGAGCCCGTAACAGCAATCTTTCTTCCAAACTATCCTGCATTCTGCATGATTCTCATCACGTTGAGACGTGACACAGCCTACGGAATTTCTACCGAATCCATACGAAAATCATCCGCAGTTGACGGAAGTGCCGCCCGCAAAGGAAAGCTAACGAGACGCACTGGCATGCGGTGAGGCGCGGCGACGTACCTCGCTTCTCTCTCCCTGGCACCCGACGAAAGGCGGGTCGCTCGGGTCATTTCCTTCGGGATCACTCCTCAACGAGCGAGCGTTGGCTTAAGTCGAAGCTTTAGACGAAAGGCGCCTTGGTTTTTCGACGCGCCGGCCCGGACAGGGCCGGAAAGTCTTCGAGTGCAAGCCGCCGTCTTGCTCACCCTGACGAGGAAGTCCTCCTGAGAGACTCGCTCCTCGCCAGCGCCGGGCGTGTTTCCATCGGACACGCCCGGCCTTGTTTATACTGAAACCATTCCTCTTCTCGGGAATCCAACATTGGTTGTAGCGATCGTTATGCATGAGTTGCTCTCCATCGTCGCGCGAAACGCGTATCTGTTGACGTTCGCCGTGCTGTTTGCCGAGGCGGTCGGCTTCCCGATCCCGTCTTCGATCGCTCTGGTCGCGGCCGGAGCGGCGATCCCGACTCATACGACTTCGGGTCCCGGCATCCTTTTAGCCTCCATGGCAGCCTTGATGATCGGCGACTCCGCTCAATTTTGGCTGGGACGCCACACCGGCTGGGCCCTGTTGGGTTTTCTCTGCCGTGTTTCGATCAATCCCGAAACCTGCATTCTCCGTTCGGCAGAATCGTTCTATAAACGCGGCAAGATCACGTTGGTGATCGCCAAGTTCATTCCCGGCGTGAACACGATGGCTGCGCCGTTAGCCGGCAGCATGAAAATGCGATTTGGCCAGTTTCTGCGGCTGGACTTCGCAGGCGCCCTGCTCTATACGACGACCTACCTGCTGGTGGGATACCTCTGCCGTGACTTTCTAGCGGCAACGCTGAAGGGCTTCTACGCCGCCGGCAAGGCGATGGAGATCGTCGTCATCGGCGCCCTTGTGGTTTACGCGATCTATCGAATCCTGCAGTTCCGAAAGTTTCGCAAGTATCGAATCGTCCCTCGCGTTCAGGTGCAGGAACTGGCGAAGCGCTTGTCCGAAGGAGAAGGAGATCGCGTTCAGATCGTTGACGTGCGCAGCCACGGATATTACGACATTGGCGCGGAACGCATCTTTGGCTCGATCCGCATTGAGCCCAACAATCTGGAAGATGAGATCAAGGATTTGCCCAAGGACAAAGATATCTACGTTTATTGCACATGCGCGCGCGACGCCACCAGCGCTAAGGTGGCACATCTGCTCCGCGAAAGGGGATTCAATACCTTCGTGATCGTCGGAGGTCTGGCGGCCTGGCGCAAAGCCGGGGAACCCCTGGAATCCGTTCCCAAGAACGATCTCGTGAAACTGCCAACATTCAGCTGATCGCTACTGCCCGCGTATCCCGGAAGAACCAAAGTCACGCCCCGAATTGTCTCAGGTGATGGTCGAGGTGCTTGTACATTCCGCGACTCCAATCGCTCGGGGAAAGTTTTCCAAAAAAGGGATGTGGGTCCCTGGTACACTCCGACTCGCCGCCGTCATGAAATGCTCGGATGCATCCTTTGAGACGTTCCTTCTCGCGCAAGAAATCTCGTTCGTCGGCAACGAGCAACTGCTTGTCGGTGGGATAGTTTTGAGCGAAAGGCTTCTCGTTGGTGTAGATCGGTTTGACGAACGGCCCAAGCAGTCTGCCGATTAAGACTCGCCGGAGCTTTAGTTTCCCGGAAGCCAGATCTAATGCCCCCGCGCAGTGAGCCATCATCTGCGCAACGTCCATCTTTCCCCAGTGGCGCTGAGTCGTTGGCTGTAATGCCTCGACGCGCGCGATCACTTCATCGACCGTCTCTCGTTCAAAAAGATTCTTCATAATTGCCCCACTCACGAACGGGACTGCCCAAAAATCATAGCAGCAGATCGGCACTCGTACGGCCACTCGAATCTGCATTCGAAGACGAGGTTTCCGGGGTGGGTGTAGGATTGTGCGGCTTCACGATGACCCTGAAAACCACGCCGGATAAGTCCCGCAACGCAAATCTGAATGGCGTGCTGTTTCTCATGAGTCTGTCAGTTCTGATCAACTACATCGATCGCAGCAATCTCTCGATCGCAGCGCCGTTGCTGCAAAGCGAAATTCATATCACCAATACACAATTGGGCACGCTGCTTTCCGCCTTCTTCTGGACGTATGCCCTGATGCAGCTGACGGCTGGCTGGCTGGTGGATCGCTTCGATGTCAAGTGGGTCTTTGCCACAGGATTTCTTATCTGGTCAGCGGCAACTGCGGTTACGGGCATCCTTCACGGCTTCGTCGCGCTGCTGACAGTACGAATCATTCTCGGGGTTGGAGAATCCATTGCATTTCCCTCCTACAGCAAGATCCTGAGGACTCTGTTTCGCGAGGAGCGCAGGGGCTTCGCGAATGCAATGATTATTGCGGGCTTATCGCTCGGTCCGGCGATTGGCATGTTGGTGGGCGGACGCGTCGTCGGGCGCTTTGGCTGGCGGCCATTCTTCCTTGTTCTTGGCCTGTTGGGATTGGTCTGGCTCATCCCGTGGGTGATCTGGATGCCGCCTCGGACCAAGCCCTCGCGGCTGCCGGCGGCTCCGTGGTCGGGGTTAGGTCCGATCCTGCGCCAGCGTTCGGCATGGGGCACTTGCATTGGGCAGTTCTGCGTCAACTACTACCTATATTTCCTGGTGACGTGGATGCCATTCTACCTGGTGCGCGGGCGCCACCTCTCGATGAATACGATGGCCAGAGACGGCGGACTGCTGTTCGTCATGTCAGCGATCACGGCGGCCATTTGGGGGAAACTGTCGGATCAATGGATCAGTGCCGGCTCCTCGACAACATTCGTGCGGAAAGGTTCCATGGCGTTGGGGTGCGGTGGCGTCGCAGTCTTTCTGGCAATTCTCGCAGTCGCGCCAGAGCATATTTTCACGTGGCTGCTCATCCCTACCGGGATGTTCCTCGGCATCGGTGCATGCCCAACGTGGGCGATTCCGCAGACTTTGGCTGGCCCAGAAATGGTTGGCCGCTGGGTCGGCATGCAGAACTTTGTGGGAAACTTTGCCGGCGCGGTTGCGCCCGCGCTCACCGGATATCTATTGGACCGCACCGGCCTGTTTTACTGGCCATTCTTCATCAGCGCAGGCGTTGCCGGCGTCGGCGCGCTGGCCTGGACCCTCGTTATCGGACCCATCGAAGAAATCAATTGGGCCAAATTCGTTCGAACCCCGATTGCCGGACCGACGGCGCACGTACCGGATGCACTGCAACCGTAATAAACTTCTTCCATGCCGCAGGAAATCGAAATTAAATTCCGAGTCACAAATTTGCGCGCGCTCGCGCTGAAACTACGAGAGGCTCGCTTTCGGCTGGTAACGCCTCGGACTCACGAAATGAATACGCTGTATGACTTGCCTGGCGACGTCCTGCGACGGCGCAAAGAACTGCTTCGGATACGGCAGTATGGCGCCGGATGGACGATCACCCACAAAAGCGGCACCAAGCGCGACAAGCACAGCAGCCGCCTGGAATTGGAAACGGCCGTTGACGACGGGAAACAAATGGATGCAATCCTGAAAGCTTTGGGCTACTCGCCGACATTTCGATATGAGAAATTCCGCGCGGAATGGACCGACGGCAAGGGACAGGTGGTAGTGGACGAAACTCCGATCGGAAATTTCTGCGAGATCGAAGGCCCGCCTCGATGGATCGACACGACTGCAAAGAAATTGGGAGTTTCAAGCGCGGAGTACATCACAAAAAACTACGCGACGTTGTTCCTCGACTGGAAGCGCGAAACAAAGAGTTCCGCGCGGGAGATGACGTTCAGGGCTGTCCGAAAATGATTTTGGGGATCGACTAGTTCAATGGCTTGAATGCGTCATCCCGTTGGAAGAACGAACCCGGGCGCGCGCTCCACTCGATCTGTGGACTCTACGACCCGTGGCACTTTTTGTATTTCTTGCCTGACCCGCAAGGGCACGGATCATTCCGACCTACTTTGTCCTGTCCGCGTACCACCTGCTGGACTTGCGGCGTTTCGCCGCCTCCAGCCATACGCGCCTGTTCGAGTTCGCGCCGCTTGCGGCGCATGAAAGCCTCTTCGAGTTCGTCGGCAGAGGTTGACACCATCTTCGGAGAGCGCCTTCCGTTTCCGTCTCCGGCGTGCGGAGCCGCGGCAGGCTCCTGACCATTCGAACCAGCGTCCTGCGGCTGCGTCGGTCCAGAGTCCACTGGCCGCTCGATGATCTGCATGAGATACAGGTATCGAACGGTGTCTTCCTGGAAGCGCTGCATCATCGCTTCGAACATGTCGAAGGATTCTTTCTTGTACTCGACCAGCGGATCGTGCTGGCCGTATCCGCGCAGGCCAATGCCTTCTTTGAGGTGATCCATGCCAAGCAGATGGTCTTTCCACTGCTGGTCGATCACGCTTAACATGATCATCCGCTCGTGATGACGCATGGCAACCGGGCCGATAAGCTTCTCTTTCGCGTCGTAACGCTCTTTCAATTTGCCGAAAATGGCATCGCCCAGTTCCTGCCGGTTCAGCGTTTCTGGCTTCACGCCTTCGGCGAGAATGTCGACTCCGAATCGCGTGAATATCGCGTCTTTGAGCCCCTTGATATTCCAGTCGTCGGCGTGCGACTTCGGCGGACAAAACTCCTCCATTTGATCGGCAAGAATCGACGAGACGTAGTCTTCGAGAATGAGATCCTTCTGATCGGTTCCTTCAAGCAGCCGGCGCCGGAGGCCATAAACGGCCTCCCGCTGCTTGTTCATCACGTCGTCGTATTCCAGCAGGTGTTTGCGCGACTCGAAATGCTGTCCTTCGACGGCCTTTTGTGCCGTCTCGATGCGGCGAGTAATCATCTTTGATTCGATCGGAACGCCTTCTTCCATCCCGAGCTTTTGCAGGAGGGTCGAGACCCACTCCTTGGCAAAGATGCGCATCAGGTCGTCTTCGAGAGCGAGGTAGAAGCGGGACGATCCCGGATCGCCCTGGCGGCCGGCGCGGCCGCGCAGCTGATTATCAATGCGCCGCGACTCATGGCGCTCTGTACCGAGAATGTGCAGCCCGCCCACTGCCGTTACTTCGTCGTGCTCTTTGTCGGTCTGCTCTTTGTAGAAGTTATAGGCTGCAGCCCATTTATCCGTAGGAACGGTATATTCATTTCCGTTGTAATAAAAGATGGACGTTTCGCCATCTTCCTGTGGTCCTTCAATCTTTCCCTGCGCCACGCGGAGCTGCTGTGCGATTCCCTTCTTGACCATCTCCTGTTTGGCCATGAATTCAGGATTGCCGCCAAGCAGGATATCGGTACCGCGGCCGGCCATATTGGTCGCGATTGTGACCATGCCTTTTCGGCCCGCCTGGGCCACGATCTCGGCCTCGCGTTCGTGGAACTTGGCGTTCAGCACCACATGCTTGATGCCCTTTTTCTTCAGGAGATCGGATAGGCGCTCGGACTTCTCGACAGAGGTAGTGCCCACCAGCACCGGCTGCCCCTTCACGGCGAGTTGCTGAATCTCGTCAGCGGCCGCAAAGTATTTTTCCTTCTCTGTCCGGTAAACGACGTCGGCATTCTCGATACGCAGCATCTGCTTGTTCGTCGGAATCACCACGACATCGAGTTTGTAAATCTTGTCGAATTCGGTGGCTTCCGTCTCGGCCGTACCGGTCATCCCGGCCAGCTTTTTGAACATGCGGAAGTAGTTCTGAAAAGTAATCGTCGCCAGAGTCTGGTTCTCGCGCTCGATCTTTACGCCTTCTTTCGCTTCAATCGCCTGATGCAGCCCGTCGGACCAACGCCTGCCGGGCATCATGCGGCCGGTAAACTCGTCGACGATGATGACTTCGCCATCTTTCACGACATATTCCACGTCGCGGCGATAGAGGGCATGGGCTTTGATGCCTGTCTCTACGTGGTGTTTGAGCGGCCAGTTTTCGGGGTCCGCGATGTTGCCAATGCCAAGCAGGCCCTCAACCTTCTCCCAGCCTTCGTCGGTCACGGTGATGTTGCGGCGCTTCTCGTCGACTACGAAATCACCGGTGAGCTGCGCCTGTTCCCCGGGCGCTCCTTCGATCTCTTCACCCTTTTCGAGCTTCGGGATGATCCGGTTGACTTTGTAATACTTGTCAGTCGATTCCTCGCTTGCGCCCGAAATAATCAGCGGCGTGCGAGCCTCATCGATCAGGATGGAGTCTACTTCGTCGACGATCGCGTAATTGTGCCCACGCTGCACGCAATCCTTGATGTCGAACTTCATGTTGTCGCGCAGGTAGTCGAAACCGAACTCATTGTTCGTCCCGTAGGTCACGTCAGCGGCGTAAGCTGCGCGGCGCTGTTCGTCATCAAGGTCGTGAACGATCACGCCGACGGTCAGTCCCAGAAAACGATAGAGCCGGCCCATCCACTCCGAGTCGCGTTTTGCCAGGTAATCGTTGACCGTAACGACGTGGACACCGCGTCCGCTGAGGGCATTGAGATATACGGGGAGCGTTGCGACCAGAGTCTTTCCTTCTCCGGTCTTCATTTCTGAGATGGTTCCACTGTGCAGAACCATTCCGCCGATCAACTGCACGTCGAAATGCCGCATGTTCAGCACGCGGCGTCCTGCCTCACGAACCACGGCAAATGCTTCCACCAGAATATCTTGTAGTACTTCCTGCAGCGCCTCGTATTCCTGCTTCTCAAACTGCTTACGCTCATCAAAGTCGGTGTCTTCGGCTCCCGTCTCTGGGGACGCTTCCGGCGCAACCTTCGTAACCCGGCTCAGCCGCTCCTGAATGCGCTGGCGGAATTCATCGGTCTTGGCGCGCAATTCGGAATCCGAGAGTTTCTGGATTTCGGGCTCAAGGGCGTTAATCGCGCGCACGTTCGGCATCAACGATTTCACGACTCGTTCGTTCTTGGTGCCGAAAACCTTACCCAGCAGTGTGTTAATCAAACGGAAAATCCTTCAAAGAGCGGAGTGTGCCCGAATACTATCTTCAAAAGCCTAGCATATTAGATGCGGCGGTTGTCCTCGGCGGACCTGGAACGCCCCCTATCAGTATAATGCGGTGAGGTCGGAGGTTCCTATGACCGCTCGCCTTTCCTCTCTAGTAGCACTCACGGTTCTGCTGATCGCGCCGGCTCTCGCGAAAGACAAAAAGAAGGCTGTTCTCCCGGAATACGTCCTGCGGGCGCAGACGGTGCGGGTCGTCATTGCTCCCGACGCAGGAGAACCACTCGATCGTCCGCGAGCTAACGAGGCCGCTCGGGAAAACGTCGAAAGAGCTTTGTCGGAATGGGGACGCTTCAGGATCGTGATGGATGGAGAAGTATCCGATTTGGTCATTTCGGTTCGGACCGGGAGCGACAAGGCCATGCAGCCTACGATCAAGGGTGGCCCCCTCGATCAAAGAGGGGGAGTCGCACAAGGTACCGATAGCACGGTTCGAATTGGGGGCCAACGCGGCCAAAATCCCCTCTCCGATCCGAGCAACGATCCGATGGACCGGCAACCTCATATGAGCAACGAGATTGGGCCTTCGCAAGATACGTTCGCGGTGTACCGGGGGGACGTTAACGATTCGCTCGACTCGTCGCCCGTATGGCGGTTGATCTCGAAGGATTGCTTGCAAGCGCCCAACGTTTCGGCTGTTGAAGCATTTCGTAAGGCTCTTGCCGATGCCGAGAAACCGGTTGCGCCTCCGCCAGCCAAGCCTTGAACCAATCGGGTGGGACCTAAAAGACGGTTCGGCAGGCAACTCCGGCACAGATCGTGATGTCCAAACCAACGAGGCTCTTTATGACTTATGCTCGCCTGTTTTTCGCGTTGGCGTTACCACTTTCGCTGACAGCCGCAGCTGTCGCGAAAGATAAAAACACGCTGCCCGACTCGGTCTTGCGCGCGACGACGGTCTATGTCGTTGTTAGTCCTGACGCTGGGCAGTCGCTGAATCATCCGATGGATAATGCAAACGCCCGAGAGCAAGTCGCGGAAGCGCTGAGGGCCTGGGGACGATTCACTGTCGTCGAGGGAAACGACGCCGACTTGGTCATTGCTGTCCGCGCCGGAACAGGACAGATCGTGTCGCCGACCATCGAGACTGGTCCGACCGACAACCGCGCCAGCGTGCGTCCCGGCGACGGGCGGCTTGGCATCGAGGCAAGCCAAGGGCGAGGTCCTGCGCTGAGCGACCCCACACTGTCACCTCAGCAGACGGGTCCGCACATTGGAAAAGAAGTGGGGCGCGATAAGGACACATTCGAAGTCTACAAAGGCGGTGCGGCTTATTCGCAGCATTCGACGCCGCTGTGGCGATATACGGCGAAAAATGCGTTGAAAGCACCGAATGTTCCCGCCGTCGAACAGTTCCGCAAAGCAGTTGCCGCGTCTGAAAAGGCGCAGAAGAAACACTGAGGGCGTGATGCGAGCTTGCGCTGGAAGTCGTGCGATGAAAACTTGAACCGCGTCCTTGCCTTGCTGAATTTCGTTATCTAGCGCCTTCACCCAACCTGCTGATCGCCTCCGCTTCCAGCCGCATTTCGTGTATATTCCCCACGACTCATGCCCACGTTCTACGACCGCTTTGTTGAATGTTCCGAGCGCTGGCCGAACAACGTCGCGCTCGAACTCCAGCGCAATGATCGCATCGAAAGCTGCACCTACGCGGAACTACGCCGCATGGCCGAATCCGTCGGGCGCTGGATCACTGAGAACAAATTCCAGCAAGGATCGCGTCTCGCCATCCTGGCGGACAACCATCCGCGATGGGTCGCCTGCTACCTCGGTATCATCGCCTCCGGTTGCGCCGTCGTTCCGTTGGATACCGCCCTCCACGACGATCAAGTTACGAAGCTGTTGAAAGACAGCGGTACGGCGGCGATTTTTTGCGACGTGAAGCACGTACCTGTGGCACGTCCTGCAGCGACTGACCTCAAGCTGGGGATGATCCTGATGGACCCGGACCGCATGACGGCACCCTCGACGGACCAATGGCTCGCCACTCTGCCGCCGATCTTCGAAAGCGGACCCGGCGGTTTCAAGCCCCATGACGCGAAAGAGGATGACCTTGCGTCCCTGCTTTACACGTCCGGAACAACCGCCGATCCGAAGGGTGTGATGCTGACTCACGCCAACTTCCTCGGCGAGGTCGACGCCGTATTCAACTGGGTCGACCTTGGGCCGGGCGATGCGCTGCTTGGTGTGTTACCCCTGTTTCATGTCCTTGCGCAGATGGCGAACCTTCTCCTGCCGCTCGTAAAGGGCTCTCGCGTTGTGTATCTGGAAACATTGAACACGACTGAACTCCTGCGCGCATTGACTGAACGGAATATCACTGCATTCGCTGTCGTTCCGCAATTTTTCTACCTAATTCACGAACGCGTCATGCAAGAGATCGGGAAGCGCGGCGCGATCACCAGGAAAATCTTCGGCGGCATGATTGCCATCAACCGAGCGTTGCGCAAGATCGGAATCAACGCCGGCCGGATATTCTTCCGCAAAATTCACGACACGCTAGGTCCAAAAATGCGTTATCTAGTGACCGGAGGATCGCGTTTCGATCCTTCCATCGCAAACGCGTTTCACGATCTCGGGATCGACGTTTTACAGGCCTACGGCCTTACCGAAACGACGGCGGCCGTCTACGCAAACTCTCCTCACGACAACGAGATCGGATCCGTCGGTAAAGCGATGAAAGGTGTGGAAGGCAAAATCATCGATCCGCAGGTACAAGAGGAGGGTCCGCCGGTCGGAGAAGTCGCGCTGCGCGGCCCGGTGGTCATGAAGGGATACTGGAACCGTCCCGATGCCACCGCCGCCGTCCTGCGCGATGGATGGTTCCTCACCGGCGATCTCGGATACTTCGACTCCCACGGTCACCTGTTTCTGACCGGTCGCAAGAAGGAAGTCATCGTTCTAAGTAACGGCAAGAACGTCTATCCGGAAGAGATCGAGGCGCACTATTTGAAGTCCGCATTCATCAAGGAAATCGCCGTGATGGGCCTTGAAGGCAAGCCCGGCGAAGGCGGGGACAAATTGCACGCCGTAATCGTCCCCAACTTCGATGTTCTGCGGCAACGCAAAGTCGTGAACGCAAAAGAAGTCATTCGGTTCGACATCGAAAGTCTTTCGCCGCAGATTGCATCAACCAAACGAGTGAGCAGCTATGAGATATGGCAAGAGGACCTGCCCCGTACCACGACTCGCAAAATCAAACGCTTCGAAGTCGAGAAACGCGTTCGAGCCAACCAATCGAAAAAAGTCGCAGACGATTCTGAACTGCCGGTCGAGAAACCTCTCAGCGAGGAGGAAAACACGTGGCTTGAGCAACCAGACGTCCAGCGCGGGCTGGCAATTCTCCGAGAGTCGGCGCGATCCGCACCGGCGACGATGCGCCCCACTCTCAACCTCGAACTGGACCTCGGGTTCGATTCCATGCAGCGAGTGGAAGTACTCAGCCGTCTTGAGGAAGAACTGGGCGGCGACGTGCAAGAGGCTCAACTGGCGGAGATCTACACTGTCCGCGATCTGATCGATGCGGTTTTGCAGAGTGCCTCATCCGGCAGCGGTAATTCAGGGGCGCGTCCAGCCTTTGCGGGATGGCATGCCATTTTGGCTGAGAACCCCGACGATCCGGACGTTCTCGCGCTGGCCAAGCCCGGACGCTTCAACGACACCTTCTGGTATATCTGCTCACGGCTGATTCAGATCGTCGCCCTTGATCGCTTTCATCTGAAAGTGAGCGGGATCGAGAAGCTTCCGAAGAGCGGAGCCTATATCCTTTCATCCAATCATCAAAGCTACCTCGATCCTTTAATCCTGGCGAGCGTGCTTCCACAAGATGTGTTCCGCCGAACGTTTGCAGTGGGGACGAGCGAAATATTCGGCAAGGGATTGATGCGCAAGTTGGCTCGTTCGATCAAGGTCGTCGTTCTCGATCCCGACGCCAACCTGGTTCCAGCCATGCGCGCCGGAGCCTTCGGACTCAAGAATGGGCTTGCCCTGATCTTGTATCCGGAGGGAGAACGCTCGATTGACGGAACACCCAAGACATTCAAGAAAGGCGCGGCCATCCTCTCGATTCATGTGCAAGTTCCGATTGTGCCCATCGCGATCGACGGCTTTTACGAGTCGTGGCCGCGGAATCACCCGTTCCAGAAATTTGCTCCTCTGAAGATCATGTTTGGCGATCCAATCATGCCTCCTCCGGAATCCGATGCTTCGGAAGAAGCGTACGCGAAGCTCACCGCAGACCTGAAACAGCGGATCCTGGTGATGCGCGAAACCCTGAACGAGGATTAGCGTACCTGGCTACTTCGCCCGAGGGTGAGTCTGATCGTAAACCTGCAGCACATGCTTCATGGAAAGCTGCGTGTAACGCTGCGTTGTGGCGAGCCGCTCGTGGCCGAGCAATTCCTGGATTGCCCGAAGGTCGGCGCCCTCTTCCAGCATGTGCGTTCCGAACGCATGCCTCAGCGTGTGCGGATGCACGTCTGGAGAAAGTCCCTTCGCCACGGCGATTTTCTTGATAATCCGTCCGACGCTTCGCGTGGTCAGGCGTCCGCCGCGCCGATTGATCAGCAAGGCAACAGAATTCCTTCGCGACTCCGCAAGCAACGCTTGGCGCGCTGGAAGATACGCCGCCAGCGCACCCTTCACTGCGTCCCCGAACGGAACGTAGCGCTCCTTCTTCCCTTTTCCGCGAATCAGAATCGCTTCGGCGCTGAGGCGGATGTCGTCGATGTTGATTCCGGTCAATTCAGAATTGCGGATGCCGCAACCATAGAGCAACTCAAGCATCATCCGGTCGCGCTCGGGAAAGGCTGCAACTTCTGGCATGGTTCCGTCGAGAACAGAATTCATTTCTTCGATTGTCGGAACGCGAGGCAGTTTCTTTGGCAACTTTGGCGTGGCGACGAGCTTCGCCGGATTCTGTTCGACCACGCCTTCCCGAGCGAGCCAGCGATACAACGACCGCACCGCTGCAAGCGATCGCGCCACCGATGTCTTGCCGAGACCTTTCTCGTAGAGCTGTGCGAGAAAGCCTCGGATGGCAATGTGATCGATCTGCTTCCAGCCTCGTGCCCCGATAAAAGCAGAAAAGTTCGCGAGATCGCCGGCATACGCTTTGATCGTATGTGCCGAGGCGTTTCGTTCGCGCAGATGCCGCAGAAAATCGACTGTCGCCTTTTCTACCGTGGTCATGCTCGGCATTCGCTATTTCGCCTTTGCCCTGGGGTGATGTTTTTGAAAAACGCTTCTTAGACGGTCGAGCGCAAGATGGGTGTAGACCTGCGTGGTCGAGATGTCGGAATGCCCCAAAATCGTTTGCACGGTACGAAGGTCGGCACCGTTCTCAACCATATGCGTGGCGCAGGAATGCCTGAGCATGTGCGGCGATGCGTGCCTTCCCGATGCCGCAGACGCTGCGCCAACCATCTGCCATATGCGTTGCCGCGTCAGCTTGCGTCCACCACGAGCAATGAACAACCACGGAGAATTCCTGACCATCGGCGATTTCGTTCCTGCTTTCACGGTCTTCGGCTCAACCACCCGAGCCAACACTACACGCCCGGTAGCCAGATACTCCGACAGCGCGTCTTGGGCTGGCTTGCCGAGCGGCACGATGCGCTCTTTGTCGCCTTTGCCGCGAACCAGCATGTAGCCGGATTCGAGTTTTAGATCTTCGAGGGCCGCGCCCGCCAGCTCGGAAACGCGCAGCGCCCCTGCGTACAGCAATTCCAGCATCGCTCGATCGCGAAGCGCCAGCGCTGTCGCAACAGCCTTGTTTCCGCCCCTTGCGGCCACGGACTCCAATGGAGCTTTAAGTGTCGCCTCGACCTCATCTCGAGCCAAAGATTTCGGCAAAACTTTCCACTGCCGTGGCGATTCGATGTTCAATGTTGGGTCGTGGTTAATTTTCTTATCGAGCAAAAGGTAGCGATAAAGATGACGCAACGCCGAGAGCTTTCGTCCTACACTGCGACCGTCCACTTGATGAGAAAAAAGTTGTTGCAGGAATTCGCGAACGTCTTTGCGCTGAGCCGTCAGCAGCGATCGCTTTTGCTTTTCGAGAAACTCTGCAAACTGCAGGATGTCGGTGTTGTATGCGCCGATCGACAGGCGCGCCAGTCCCTTCTCAATCCGGAGATAATCGAGAAATCCGGAAATCACGAACGAATTGTTCTCGGACGCCATCAGAAAAGGGACTCTAGTATGCGCGTTATCGGACGCTGGGAAAAGTGGTGAGCGGGATGCCCCGGGGGAAAGATCTTCAATACTCGTTGGGCTCTTGCTCTCTTACCAACCACTAACCAGCAATCGGTGTGCAGCTCGCGAGCCACACTTCTGATACTTGTCGTAGGCGTCGGCAGATCGGTCGCGCACCCGTTCAGCGCTCTCCCCTGAAATCCAACCGTCTAGCGCGCTTTTTAGCGTGTAAGCTTCGGGTGCCATAAGACCGGTCGTCCAGAGCAAAGGAGACGCGCCAGAAGATCGCAAGGCCTCGGCGAAATATTGCTTACTTGCGCAGGCAAGCAGGATGGCATCGCGATGATGATCATCTTTTAGACGCGGAAAACGAGAAAGCTTGAAGTCCATCAGTCCGTCATGCCCAATGTACGCGACGAGATTCGCACCGCCTCGGACCGGCAAGTGCAGAGGCCCAGTCACGGTCGTAATGGTGATTGTGTCGGCACCGTCTCCCGCTGCTGAATCCAGGAAATCGAGGATGGCCTGCTTGATTTCGCTACCGCGGTAAGCATCTGCAATCAGATAGACGTTACGCGGCGCGGAACTTGAACACGCACCGCTCAAGAATCTCGGGCTTGGGCTTTTCTCCACACCGAACCCTTTCCCAGTCGGCGGAGCGACTGAAGAAAGTCTTCACACCGTACGCCGATCCCCAGTAGAGGTTGTGCCCAGCGTCTTCGCCGTTGCCGAGTTGAGCAGCAACCGGAACAATTCCCTGGTGTTCATTGTCGGCAAGCGCGACAAAAACATGCACGGTCCTCAAGGCCGGAGCCTGACCTGCCGCGGACGTCGCCATCATTACAACGGACAAAAGCGACATGCAGGCCCACAGGTCTGCTATTAGTTCCGATCGAAAGGACAAAGCTGCTTTCACCGCAAGTCACCCTACCTTCGAACTGCTCACCTCTCGCAGCAACTCCACCGCGTAGAGTGCGCCTTCGGGAGTTTCTTCGTGCTTGAAATAGGCAAACACATTGTGCCCGCTTGCCATGTGCTGACCGATGCGGTCGATCATTGATTTGCGCTCTTCGCCCGTATAGCTCGGTTTTCGAAAACGGTAATAGACAAACGGACCGGTCACGACCTCCGGGGTCGTCAAGGTTTCGGTCTCAGCGACGCATAACGCGGCGTTGCTCGACTTCAGCAGATCGTAGGTTGAATCGCTGAACCACGAAGGATGGCGAAACTCGAATGCCGCAGGGACCGTTCGAGGCACGACGGCGAGAAAATCTTTGAGAAGAGCCGCATCCGACTTCAAGTTTGGTGGAAGTTGAAAAAGCACTGGCCCGAGTTTTCCCGCTGCCGCAAGTGGCTCAATCGTCGCCAGGAAGCGAGGAACGAATTCTTCCGTTCCCTTCAAGCGCTTGATGTGCGTGATGACCTGATGCGCCTTCACTCCGAAATGAAAATGCTCCGGAGTTGCTTGCAGCCAATTCTGGATTGTGGTTTCTTTAACCAGTTGGCGGAAAGTGAAGTTCACTTCCACCGTGTTCAAACGGGTCGCATAGTGGTTCAGAAATTTTTTCTGCGCCAGCTTGTCTGGATAGAAGTCGGGCTTCCATGTTGGATAAGCCCATCCGGAGGTCCCAGCGTAAAGTTGCGGCATGATCCGACATTCGAGAGTGTGGGATATGACTCGGCCGCGATTATACCTTGCTGCTCTTTTTTCGCGACGCGCCCTTCTTGCTCGACTTCTTCGGCCGCGAACGGCCCCGGCCCTTCTTTCTCGTCGGCTTGCGCCGCAATTTCGATCGGTTCGTCCGGCACCCGAAGCGGCCGCGGTCGCTTTCAGATCGGGCAATTTTTGCTTCAGTTCGAGCAAAGGCTCGAACAGGTCGCCCATCTTCTCGAACCTTGCCACGGTCTTTGACGCCTCGAACACCAGCAAGGCGGCGTCTTTTTTCTTATGCGCGCGCTCCACCTCTTCCCACGTTATCGGAGTCGACGCCGTGGGGCGCTCCCGCGCTCGCAGCGAATAAACCGAGATGGTCGTTTTATGCTCGTCGTTCTGGCTCCAGTCGACGAATACCTTCCCTGTTCGCAACTGTTTCTTCATGTCAGACACAACAAGCTCACGATGTTCTTGTTCGAGCAGTTGCGCCAGAGCGCGTGAAAAATCCTTTGTGGCATCGAAAGTGGTCGGCGTATTCAGCGGCACGTAGATCTGCATGCCTTTCGATCCTGAAGTCTTCGGAAAGCTTTGCAGGCCGAAGTGGTCGAAAATCTCGCGCAGCCAGATCGCAACCTGGCAGCATTGAACGATATTCGCAGGCGGACCAGGGT
>CAVYUY010000026.1:0-5379 GCA_963771765.1 uncultured Acidobacteriota bacterium | reverse complement strand
TGAGACGACGGCCGCGATCCATAACGATCGGAACAATGGTTCGCTGAGCGGCGCCCAAGCGGCATCAGCTCGCTGCCGATTCGAGCCTTGCACTGACGGAACTGTGATCGGATCAGCCATTGCGGACGTCGTCTTGCTGAACTCTTTCGGTCACGCCTTTGTAGTGATGGCGAACGGCCATTGTGAATCTTTCCAGGCTCGAATCAAGTAGATCGCCACTCCAGTAAGCAAAATGATGGCTGCATAGCGCATCTCTTTCTGCCAATTCTCTCGATTAAAGAGTATGAAGAGAAAGCCTGCGCAGGCTAGTAACGCCGGTAACGGATAGAGCCACATCCGGAATGGCCTGGGCATTTCCGGCCTCGTGATCCGCAACACGATCAATCCCACAGCCTGAACCAGAAACTGCAAAATGAGTCGAATCACGACCAGCGCGGCAATCGCGTCCTTCAAACGTAGGAAGCAGAAGGCGGCCGCGACCACTCCAAGTGCCAGCAGTGAAATGTGAGGAAATCGGTACACCGGATGAATTTTTGCGAACGCTTTGAAGTAGTTGCCATCCTTGGCTGCAGCGTACGGAACCCGCGAATAACCAAGCATTAGGGAAAACACCGACGCAAATGCCGTTACGATTACCAATCCCGTCACAAGCCGTGCCGCCCAATCTCCGTAGACCCTCTGCATGAACAGCGACACAACATACAGTCCGCTGTTGTTCTGTCCCGCCTTGAGCATTTCCCGCCAGGGAACGACGGCCAGAATGCAGACATTCATCACTAGATATAGACAGGCGACTAGAAGAATGGAAAGCAGCAGTGCGCGAGGAATATTCTTTCCGGGATCTTCGATCTCGTCGCCCAGGAAACAAACGTTGTAGTATCCCCAGTAATCGTAGGTTGCGACGAGCATCGCTCCGCCCAGCCCTGTAAAGAATTGTCGCGACAAAGTAAAGGCGCCAGGTGGAAAGTCGAATGCCCGTGCAGCACTAAAGTGCGTCAGACCGGCGTAAATGATCCATCCGATCGTTCCCATCACCCCAAACCATAAAATCTTCGAGAGTCGTCCGATCGCCGTGATCCGCCGGTACAGCAGCAGGACCGTAAAAAAGCACACCAAGACCGCGACCGCTGTCCCGGGAGTGACGACCCAATTGACTTGCAGCGTCCCCGCCCAAGGAATATGGAGCATTGCGTCGTGGTGCGCGTAGACGGTCTCCAACTCCGGCCAATAGAAAGCGGCATAGCCCGCCAAACCGATACAGCCGGTCGCAATCGAGAGTGGAGCGCTGAACGAAACCTGCCAGATATACAGGAAGGAAATCAGCCGTCCCCATTTTTGGGGGCCGTACATTTCGCGCAAATAGCGGTACGATCCACCAGACGCGGGGAGCGCGGCTCCCAACTCCGCGGACACTAGACCATCGCAGACGGCGAGCAGCGCTCCAGCAATCCAACCCAACAAGGCTTGAGGTCCGCCCATTGCGCTCAACACCAACGGCATCGTGATGAATGGACCGACACCAATCATGTCGATCATGTTCAGGGCGGTAGCGCTGCCCAAACCCATGCCACGAATGAGGCCGCCGGAATTTGAAGAGGAGTCTGGTGGAGAGTCCATTGGTTTCGTAGGGACCTTGCGTCTCTACGGCTGACCGTTACCCTTGGCGCTCAACAAATTTACGTAAAGCCGCACCGCACCCGGCACACCCGCAGGCAACTGACGGAAAAAGGCGTAGCCGGTATAGATGTACGTTCCCTTCCCGAACTGTGCCCGCAACAAACCGCCTTTTTGTTGTTCTTCGCCGGGGTCATGACAAGCCAACAACGGCTTGAAATGGTCGTCCCACTTGTCCATGAAATATAGACCGCGTTCCTGCACCCATCCTTCGAAGTCGCGTTGCGAGATTGGGTTCGGGAAGTGGAAGACAGGGTCGTCCGGCGCCAGGATTTCAACTGGCGCTTCCTCCACCGAAACGCGGGCCCGGCTCAGGTCTGCCGGATAAGGTGTGAATTTGCCGTTGTTGAATTCACCCGTGCTTGCGTTGTACTGAACAACCAGCGTGGCGCCAGCCGATACGAAATCGAGCAGCTTCTTGTTATTTGCAGCGATCTCTTTCTGCGTATCGTAAGCGCGAATGCCCAACACCACAGTCTGATACTGACTCAGGTCTTGCGCCGCAAACTTTTCTGGTGGAATTACGGTCACGTTCATTCCGATCTGTTGCAGCACCGTCGGAATGTCATCCCCTGCTCCCATTATGTAAGCAACCTTCAAGTCATGCGGCGCCTGTCACGTCAACGATGCTCACGCGCTGCAGCGCCGGTTGGTAGTAATAAAAGCTGCCCAGATCCTCGCGGGTGACCAGCGTGTAGCCTTCGCTGTATTTCGCGCCTTCCGATTCCAGACCGCGCGGATCGCTGCGCGGCCTTGCTGCAATCCGGCGGGAAATACTTTGAAGTGCAAATCTTGTTTCTGCCCGCGCTGGGTCGCGTCAACGGCAACCTGCGCCGGTTCCGAGCGCCAGCCTGAGGGTAACTCCAGTCGCAATTCGCCATGCACTTTGCGCGCGAGATTGCTCGTTACGCCGACCGTGACGGTCGAGGTCGAACCGTTGTGGGTAGAGATCACGAGAGTTCCGGGCTCAAGCATCACAGAAAACGACGGCACGATCGCCAACGGACGCGTCAACTGCTTCCCGCTCTCATCGAGAAAAGGCGTTACCACCGGAACCGTCAATCCGTTCCGTGCATGGACACAGCCAGCCCCCTGTGCCGAATACTCCACTCGCGCCCGCAGCGACGGCGGTGGAAAGGGCAGCGTCGCGTATTTTTCGTTATCGATGTGATTAACACTTTCAACATCGGGATTGTCGCGATGCCAATACGGCCGCGTATACGGCGTATCCTTTGGAACACGCAGACGGAAATTCACGTGGAGATCGTCCCCCGGCTTGACTGTTTCTGGCTTGGTCTTTCCGTTGATCGTGTTCCATCCGGCGGGGACTTCCAGAGCGACATGATCAATGAGCAACGGACTCTTCGAACCGTTGTGGAATGTCACCGCAACCACAAACTCCTCCCCCGGAGAAACCGTCGTGAGCGCTTCAGATTCCTTCGCGATAGTCTGGGTGCGTCCGTCGTCCAGTGAAACATTCGCTGAAAGAGTTGCTCCCAAAGCCAGATTCAACGCGGTCTCAGCCTGCTGCTGCTTCTCCGCAACGTGTGTCAGCAAATCCGTCTTCGCGGGCGCACTCAAGCTGCTGCCGTTGATTTTCGCCTGCACATTGCCAAGGCCCGACACCGCGCGCATCAAGTTCGTACTAGCATCCGAACTATCGTTGCTCTTCGCATCATCAGTCGCTTCGGCGATCCATTTTGCGATTGCCGTCAACTGCTGCTTGAGTTCAGGAACCCTCTTCTCCTCGTCTCCCAGTCGATCGGCCAGCGCGGGAAGGCTGTTGTCGATGCCATCGAAGAAGCTTTTTTCGTGCCCGTCTCTTCCCTTGCTGGAAGGGATCACCGAATCTACAAGTCTGTAAAAAGTAAACCGGTCGCCGGGATCGACGGTCCAGTTCGCCGCTCCTTGCGACATTTGGTGCCGCAGTCCCGCCATCGCGAATTGGATGTATGAAGTTCCCAGCGCAGGATCGCGCTGACCGGTATTCAATTTCAAGGTCCAATCCGCGTCCGGGCAGGTCATGGCTCCGAAGCCGCAAACGTTGCCGATATAAAACTTTTTTGCCTGCCAGGGCTGCAACCCTTCCGCAAGCTGCTCTGGAAAGCGCTTCGGATCGGCAGCCGCGCGAAATGCCTCTTTCGCCAGAATGCTCGACGCCTGGTGATTTCCATGCCCATCGCGATCTGTTCCCGAAAAGCGCGCAACCAGAACATCCGGACGAAACGTGCGAATGACGCGCACCACATCCGCGAGGGCGACGTCGTGGCCACCCCACTTTGCAAAAGTCTCGTCCGCGTTCTTCGAGAATCCAAAGTCCGCCACCCGTGAAAACCGTTCCTGCACTCCGTAATACTGATCCGACGCGAGCAATTCCTCCGCGCGCAGCACACCGAGAACGTCCGACAAATTGCTGCCGATCTTGTTCTGCCCACCTTCTCCGCGATTCAGCGTCATCAGGAGCGTATTGATACCGTGACCGCGAGCTTCCAGGGTCAGCATGCCTCCGTCTTCATCGTCTGGATGAGCCACGACCTGCATCAGCCGGGCCGTGGTGCCGAGGCGAAGCAATTCCAAATGCAAGCCAGCCACACCTTCGTCCTGAGGAATCGCAGCCGGAACTCCCTGATAGCGCAAGCCCGGTGGATCCGCGTGGAGTTTCTCTGGCAACTGCGTGGCTTGCATTGCAGGAGCTGCGGCCTTCTTCGCAAGAGCCTTCTGCGCCGAGGCGCTACTCTGTGAGAATGCGAAGACCGAACAGCACAGGACACATAGGAAGAAATGGAGGACGGTAAGAGTCGCTGGACGCGAAATAGCGCGGCACCCCACGCGCCGCGGCAAGATGGCAGATTCGGAATGTCTCACGGTACAAGGATGGGGCCTAAAGCCGTTTTGACGCAAATTTTTGCATGGTCCCAAAGGGTGGTCAGTACCTACCTACGTCCCGAACAACAGTTCCCCTTCGCTCACAATTTGAAGTTCGATCCAACCTTCGAGCGGCAAAGAATCGACAGGCAGCCGGTTCTGCCAAAGGCTGAACCGCAGTTTCAGCTTGTTGGTCGCTGCCACAGAGGATGCGGCGTGCTTGTGCTCCGCCTGCGGTGAGCCGGGAGTGGCGAGCAGCCAGGCCAGTGGCACTCTAAACTCGAAATTTCGCAGAAGAGCGATCTTAACGTGCTCATCTGGCTGGGAGGACGAAGCTATCACGCGCTCCGCCGATCCGTTTTCGATTCTCCACTCTGCAAGCCGGCGTCCTCGCACGGAAGCGTCGGCACGCAGAGTTCTTCGGGGTCTTGGCTCTGCGGGAGCCCAAGATTCCATATTCACAACGACTTCAAAATCCTCCTCCGGAATCTTTCCTGCAAAATCAAGACGTCCATAGAGGTAAGTCGCGTCGATGCCCGCATAGACCGCGTCAAGCAAGAACTGTTTGCCATGCATGGCTCCTGCACGATGATCCGCCGTATAGATCGCCGCTCCCATCCATTCGAAGTAGCGAACCTTATCGCCTGCCACTCGTGGATGGATGTAAGCCGTCTGCGGGATGAACGCCGGACGTACTTCGCCGCCCGCGATGGGCTGTGCCAGGTAATCCGGAGGCGTCGCCCCCAAAGCCTGATAACGTTGGAAAGATGCTCCGATAAAGTCATCGAAATCGCGATCGTTCGCCGAATGGCGCTCCGGACCCTACCACCAGTTCCAATC
>CAVYUY010000025.1:0-64895 GCA_963771765.1 uncultured Acidobacteriota bacterium | reverse complement strand
ACTTTCCCACCATCATGCGAACGGAAACCTTCTCAGACGGCCACACTGGTTCACTACATTCTCAACTATTCGGCTGCCCCAGTTCATGTTCCTTACGGTTACACGGAAGGAAAAGATCATCTGCTTACCGGCAGCACTGCACGGCCAAACAGCGATGTCTCTCTTCCTGCCTGGGGGGTCGCGATCGTCAGGGAGGACGCTGCGACCACGACGTTGAAGAATTTCGGCGCCAATCCATGAAGCGGTAGGCCAGGTGTCAGATTTTCGCTTCCGGATTCTCGCGCTCTTGCCAGCTCGAAACCAAACGAGCGTCTTTGGCATGATCAGCGGGACAAACCCCGCTTTCCTCAGCAACAGCCGCAATCCTGGTGGATCTGACCAGTAAGAATCGAATCTCCGCAACGGGTTGTGGGAGCGCTAGGAATAGCCAGCCTTGCTTTCGGCTTTACCTTCTTCACGCGCTGGTTTCTGGAAACGTTCGGCAAGTAGGTGCGGGTACCAGTCGAGGCTTGAAAGGCCGAGGCCAGAACTTCGAACCTACGCTCAACTGTTGCGTGTGCAATTGTCGTCGGGTGATACACGCCGCCTATGCAAGGTCACACCTAGAGAGAATGCAAGGCTACTGTACAGCGGAAAGGTCCATTGTTGTTGATCTCGGCATAAGAACCCACAGTCCAAGCCGAAGAAATGATGCATCGTATCCCCCAATCCGTAACCGGCGTGAGCCCAAGAAATCAAACCTGACAGAAGATACACAGCGGGTAGAGCGCATACCCAGGGGTGCAGAGCAACCTTTCCAGCCAGGACGCCTTGGAAGACATAGCCAATCAGAAGCCCCAAGACCCACCATTATCGGATAGGGCGGTTTTAGCGTAAGTCCAGCCGCCCGTGTCGTGGCCGAAAATCGGCACCTCAAAACGGTCGCCGAAATATTTTCCGACCGAGAACCAAACACCCATTGTGGACAACGCGAGGCAAAAAATGTAACGCCCTCAACCCGATTAAAATGCTCTTCGCCCAACAATGAAGCACCGCGGTCTTCAGCTCCGACAATCCCACCCGTCTGCCTTGTCTCAAAACACGAAGCGCAAAGCGAACTGCATGAAGCGAGGCGTGGTCAGTGTATCGAGTACTTGCCGAATTGCGACGGATCATAGGAGAGCGAAGGCTGAGCGCCGCGAACGTCGTAGCGCACTGAGTTGGTCGCGTTGAACGATTGCCAACTGAACTCCAGACGACGCTGTTCTCCGAGCGAGAAGTCCTTGCTGACGCCGGTATCGATATCAAACATGCCGTCGCCGATCACGTTGTTGCGGACCCCTGATTCGCCGGGCCACTCGGGCGGAAAGCGGCCTCGGCCGCCGCCGGGTCGGCGAAAATGTCAGGGCCGATGCCCACGCCATTGACGATCGCATTCTTGGGATTACTCGCTTTAGGCGCGGGCCCGTTCGGCATGGCATCGCCTTCGATGTTCCAGTTGGTAGCCCAGGTAAAGCCGTTGTCGATGGTGATGGGGAATCCGGTCGTCCACCGAAAGATTCCGGAAACATGCCATCCACCGATTAATTCGTTGAGCAGCGTGCCTGCACCACCGCCGACGCTGCCCTTTTCCGAAAGGAAGCTGTAAACGAGGTTGGCGTTGACTTGGTGGAAGGCATTGAAATCAGAGAGCCCGCGCAGAGACAGCGGGTTCCAAGAATTGATGACGATGCCCCCACCATTCAATTCGCTGCCCGTTCCGCCAGTTCCTTCATAAGGGCCGACGCGCTCGGCAGCCGAGGCTTCATCGAACGATTTCGAAAATGTGTAGTTGAATTGTCCCTGCAGGTTCGATCCCCAGCGGGCGTTGTAGGTCACCTGCAAGGCGTTGTAGTCGGAGGTCCCGATGTTGCGCCAGGCGTAGAGCGAACTGAACTGGTCATGGAAGAAGGTGTAGGGGCCATTCTTGCTGTTGGGAACATCAAGCTGGGTGATGGAGCCCGGCAGATCCATTTGGAATAGAGAGAAGGTTTCGTTATGCGGATAGCAAGTCCATATCTGGTAGATGGCTTGCGTGGCTGTGTGATTTGCCGGGAGGTTTCCTGGGTGCACACTGAATTCATTGGTGGTGAGTTGGCCATTGACTCCAGCGCCTGCCCAGCCCGGAAAGATGTTTTCGAAGAAGGGTATAGGCTGAATCTGGCTGACGTTCGTTCCGGCGGCAGCGGCCTTCGAGAGAATCGTGGCCGCCTGGAAATACTTCGTGTTGCTAGCCGGATCCGTCAGGTTGGTTGGCATGGCCAGATCGACCTGCATGGGCAGACGTCGAGCGATGCTGCCTACATAAGCGACCTGAATCGACGATCGGGAGTTGAATTGGCGGGACAGAGAAAAATTGAAAACGTGTGAGTACGGCGTCTTCATGTTCTGGTCCAACCCCCAGTTGATGGCAAAGGTAGTGTTGCCTGGAGTGTATGGGAAACCACCCGCGGGAGCAGGCCCGAACAGGCAGCCGGGATCGTTGATGGACGCGCACGGGGCCGGCAAGCAGGACGCACCGGCCGTTCCGGGAGTCAGGCAAGTAAAGCGTGGAGCGTTCGCGGGCGACACGACGCCAGCGGGGTTTCCGAGAATGGTTGAAAGTCCGAAAGAACCTTCTGATCAAAACTGTTCACGATCGGAATACCGAAGTGGTCGTACATGATGCTGTAGCCGCCACGAACCGAGAATTGATCTCGTTTACCGAGAATCTTTGAAACCCATCCCTCTCCCGTATCTGGCGACCATGCCACGGCAATTCTTGGCGAGAAGTTCTTGCGGTCCCAGTTCCATAAGCCCGGACCGTGATTCTTGGGACCCCCGAGAATGAATGAAAGCTCTCCGGCGTTGTTGGCGGGCTGCCCGGCAGCAGCCAACGAGGCCGTGTCATTGAACCAATCGGCAGCGTTTTGTTTTGTGCAGCCTCCGCCCCCTGCCTCGATGCAAGGCGCAACCTGATACCCATTCGTTTCGTACGGCGGAGCTTCGAGCACCCAGCGCAGCCCATACGTCAGTGTCAGCCGTGGCTTGATGTGCCACGTATCCTGACCGAAGAACTCATAATTGTTGATCGCATAACGGCGATTAATGGCCACGCCTTGCGCCAGCGCAGACCCATCACGCGCGAAGTTGTAGTGCCCGTCGCCCTCGGGGAAAATGCCCATGACGATCGTGGCCGCGCTGTCATAGTTCGGACCGAAGTTGCCGTCCACCGCCGGATAGCCATTGTTGAACGGATCGAGCGGGCTGGAAGTGCCAGCGATTCCTCCAGTATTGAGATAGACAGCGTTGGTGCGCACGTCGGAGAAGGAATTGGAGAAGCTGGTGTGGTCGTTGCGAATGAAAAATAAATCGGTCCCGAACTGGAAGGTGTGGTTCTTGCGTGTCCAATTCAAACTGTCAGTGAACTGGTGGTCCGGAACGAAAAAGATGGTGGATCGCGTGAAAGGCACAATGCTGCTGAGGCCATCAAGCAGCACTGCAGGATCTTTCGAAACCCCAGCCGTTTGTCCCCCCTGCCGGACGAATCCCCAGTGAAAATCGTTGATGAGTCTCGGCGTCAAAATCGAGGTGAGCCCGATCGTGATGCCCTTGCTATCGTCCAATATCGTCGACTGGGCGGACTGTCCGGGAAATTCCTGCAAACCCGGTTCCTTGAAATTCTGTGTTTCTCCGCGCGCGAACAGGCTCTCGGAACCATTGGAAGTGATGTGGTAATCCAATCGAGCGATGTATGTGTTGAAGCTTGAATCCGCGTTCGAAGAAAACCGGTATCCGAGCGTATTCGAACCATCCCCCGAGCTTTCATTGGACCCGGGGTATTGGTTCAGGATGCCTAGAACGGCTGGACTGACACCGATTCCCTGCGGGTCCATTGCCTTAATCTGATCTGGCCCAAGCGCATAATAGCCCGGCTGCACCCCGCTAACGCCGTTGACCGTCCCGCCGGGACAGTCGGCTGTATCGAGACTGCCATCCATATTCCGCGCGCAGAGATAGACGAGATTTCCGGCGCGCAAGGACGCACTCGGTACGGTGCGCAGCACGCTTGTGCCTTGAGCATCGCGGCGGCCTTCATAGTTGGCGAAGAAGAACATCCGGTTCTTCAAGATTGGCCCTCCGACGCTGGCTCCGAATACGTTGCGCAACAGTTTCGGAGCCTTGTTCGATTCGCCGCTCGTGAGCTGCGAATATTTCAAGAAGGGATCGTTCGCACTGAAAACCGTATTGCGGTTGTACTCGTAGGCCGATCCGTGGAAGGAGTTCGTGCCGCTCTTAGTGACAAGCGCAACCTGCGCGCCGCTCGAATATCCAGAATCGGCATTCGAGTTGGCAGTCGTGACCCTGAATTCCTCAACCGAGTCCGGCGGCATGTTTAACACACTGGTGAAGGCATAGCCAAAATTCTGGTCGTTGACGCCGATGCCGTCGAGGGTGACGTTGGATTGGTCGCTGCGCATGCCATTGACTGCGCCGCTACGGGTGTCCGTATCCGCATTCAGCTCGGTTCCTAGGTAAGCGACACCTGGCTGCAGACTCAGCAACGAGACTACGTTGCGATCGGCGATCGGCAATTGCGCGATCTGGTTTTCCTCGATCGTGTTGCCCAGCGAGGCGTCAGTGCGATTGATGAGAGGTGCCTGGCCTTCGACCGTCACCGAAGTTGTCGTGCCGGCAACTTGAAACTTAATGTTCAACGTGGAGGGCGTCTTCACCACGAGGACTACCTTGGATGCCTGGTAAGGGGCAAAGCCCGAGGCCGCTGCATCGACCTGGTATGTTCCGGGTGGCACATCCAGGAACTGGTAAAGCCCGGAGCTGTTGCTTGTAGTCGTTCGTTGAAGTCCGGTGCCCGAATCTGTCAAAGTCACTTTCGCACCATCGACGCTGGCTCCGGACGGATCGGTGACGCTGCCATTCAGCTGACTCGTCGATTGCGCTGTCGCCATTGCCGCTAACAGCGCCAATACGGCGACTACAACAGCGGCGCGCTTCACGCGGGCACATCGAACGCCTGGTTGATACCACGGTTCGGATCGCTTGTTGCTCGCTCCCTGACGGATTGGCATCATCGACATTGCCTCCAGAAACAGGACTCCAGACTGCGAACGCACGGGGGCCGCAACCATCGAAATGGTTCTCTTCCCACGCGTTGGCCTGTGCCTTTTTCGATTTTCGTGGCTGATCTTCGGGGTCAACCGAATACCGCACTTCCCGAGTGCCGCGGATTATAGCCCAAAGATTGCAGGATGTTCATGCGGAAAAGTTGATGACTGACAACAGGCATTCGTAGCCGGAACCGGAAGGCAAAACACCGTGGCTAGGAGCCGGAACGCCCGGATGAGATATTCTATTGGCATGGATCATCTCGAAGTTCTCCGCGAAAAGATCAGCCGGCTCCGGGCCGAAATCGCCCAGATTCAAGAACTGAATCAGCAATATCGGATGCGAGGCGGAAATCTCGCAGACGCTCAGGTCGCCCACGGTCAGAGGCACGAACGCCTGCAACAGATTCAGCAAGAGTTGAACCAGCTGGCTCAGCTTGGCAACAAGGTCCTATCGGTGGAAGAGCGGATGGATAAACACCGATCCCGATTGCACCTCGTTAAACAGGCCTCATAGGCCCCAGCACGCCGTACGCGGTTCTGACGCTCGAACAGCCCCGCAAATTGAGTCGATACCCAAATAACAAAGCGCTCCAGACTCATAGAGTCATGGAGCGCTCGTTGATCAGTCCTCCCCCGAAAACTGCTCACCACCAGACTACGACCTACCCCACCTGGCAGCAATAGCTCCAATGGGCAACATGGGGATCAACGGTAACTCGGGGATTGGGTACCAAACGGACCTTGATTCAAAGCACTTGACCCCACCTCATCCTCACGCAGCCTTTCGTTCGATCGCGTTGTCGGGCCTATTGAGCAGTTCCCGTATCAGTTTCTGCAGATCTCCGGCCGCGTCCTGTATCTGCTCTGCATATTCGTATCCCTGCTTGGGCAGAAATCCTCCAAATTTCCCCAGCAACAGATGAGCGTTGTCCTCGATCAGTTTGATCTCCACGGGTGCGCGATTTGAAAGAGCCGAAACCAGTTTTTCCAGCTCAGATTCGCGCGCGGCCAGCGCCGTGTTGCTTTGAGCAGCCTTTCGCTCCAGGCGGCGGACGTAGAAGGCAATCAGGACGAAGAGTAAAGCCGTCAGCCCCAGCAATAGCGCATTCGACATGACAGTCTTCGAAAACGCTTTGCGCGAGGAGTCATTCCGCTCTTGCTTGAACTTTGCAAGGTTTTCATTCTCGAGGGCTGCCAACGAAGATACCAGGGCGCGAGCGCGATCCATGTAGCCCTTACCCTCGTGGGTGTTGACCAGCACGAAGGCGCGATGGCGGTATCCCTTCTGCCGAAAAGTGATCGTCCGCTCCATCTCATCTTCTTTTGAGGCCGCGAGCGCTTCCAGTTGCGTCTCGAGCGACCGCTCTTGCTCCGGACGATCTGACAATACTGATCGCAGACCCGCGAAACGGGTGCCAATCCTGCTTTTTGCATCCGTATATGGCTGCAGGTACGATTCATCGCCGGTCAGCAGGTATCCCCGCTGCCCGGTCTCCATGTCGGTCAAGTCCTGGGAGACTGCCGCGATGTTGGCCTCGGTCGTGGAACTTTCCAGAATCAGAGCGGTGCTCTTCTGAATCTGCCTCAAGTGGCTGAGGGCGAAGTAGCCGTTCACAGCCACGAAGACGAGTAGGGCAAGGGCCGCGATTTGCAACGCAGCTTTCCGAATCATTTGTTGTGCCGTCCTTTTGTTCTCGCGCAAGCGAGAACTCATCGTAGCGCAACTTCCCAAGGACATCGCACGGATATTGATACAACGCCTTTGAAATCTCGGTTCAGGGCTTTGAAAAGCGCCTCAGGCGGCGCTGAACCCCAGACCTACCGCCCTCGTCTGCCCCGGGTCGTTCTCGTTACCTGCCCACACCACGTCTGTCGGAACCGAGCCCATCACAAAAAGTTCATCAGCGCGTCCGTTGTTTCTTTTGGATTCTCTTCCAGCACCCAGTGGCCTGTATTCCTCAGAACAATCTCGGTTCCGTTGGTGGCGACGATCTTGACTTGCTGTCCCAGGAGTTCGCCGTTTGCCTTCTCGCCACCGATGGCAAGTACCGGCATCGTTAGTTTGGTTTTCGCGAGTTCTTCGAAATCCTTCGCGGCCTGTATGAATGAAACGAAATATTGCCAGCCTGCACGCATGCGGCCGGGACGCGCGTACATCGTCGTATACGCCACCCGGTCGGCTTCAGAAATCGAGTGCGATTTATCAGCAGCAAAATCGTTCCAGTAGTGTTCGAAGTATGTCCGCTCCCGCCCTTTCACTAACGCTTCCGGCGTTGGGCCGTTGAACCGGAAATGCCAGATTCCAGGATTGTTGTATACCTGCTCCCATCCCGCGACGCCGGGCAGGAACGCATCCATAAGAACCAGCTTTTCGGTTTCCGATGGATACTGCGCGGCGTAGGCATAGGCGACCATCAGCCCGATATCGTGGCCAACCACTCTCGCCTTCTCGACCCCAAGTGATTTGGCGAGCGCATGAATGCGAACCGCGGCGCCTTTCATGTCGAGCCCATCTTTCGGGATCTCGGAATCGCCGATCCCAGGGAGGTCAGGCGCAATCACGGTAAACTTCGCTGCCAGCAGAGGAATGATGGGCCGCCACATCCGCGAAGTCTGCGTGTAGCCGTGCAACAGGATCACGGTTGGTCCGTGCCCGGCCGTCAGGTAGTGAATCCTGACTCCATCGACTTGGGCGTCGCGAGCCACAACTCCCGAATTCACCGTAGAAGACGCTGCCGTCGCTACACAAATACTCAGGAAAACTGAAAGTAGCATTCCGCTTGCACGTCCAAATTTTCTGCCCGTCATGAGGATCTCCCTAAGGGAAATGTGGAATGGTTTTAATTTCTGGTTGGGGGTTATGCCAACTGAACCCGTCGTGACATCCTCCACGCTCAGGTCGAGCATGTCAAAGGCACGATCTCCCGATGTCGATCTTTCGATGAGAATCGCTGCAATCCCACTCACGGTTGTTAACGGAACGAGGAGACATGCCAGCCCGCAGAGCTACGCTTTCGGAGCTGCGCTGAAGATCTCGACTAAACGGTCTGCGATCAACTTGTCCTCGCCATCTTTGAGCTGCCAGACGGCGAAGCCGAATGTATTCGGATCTCTTGGATGACCATTGTGACCGCGATGGTCCTCGACCGCAGGCGCATCCGGATTGCGTCCGCGCATGCCGCTGGCACCCGCGCCCATGCTGCCGATGGCGATGGGCCGCGTCTCAGCCAACTTCTGCATCACTTCGGGCCCAGTAATGTTGAGTTTTGACGGATCGATCTGCCAACTGTATCGGGGCGTGACATTACCCAGCGCCTGAGGATTGAACTCGCGGGGAAGCGGCGTCACTCCGAACTTCTTCACCGCATCGGTAATCACTTGTGCGCGCGCGTCATATATCCGCAGCTCGGCATCGAAGTCCTGATTGACGAAGATCTCCAGCGCCTTGAGCAGCCCGAAGATGGTTTCCTTGCCGACCTTGCAGCAACGGCCGATGCGATCCTCCTGCGGACTCATGTTCAGCAGCGAATATCGGATCAGTTCTTCCTTGCCGATCAGAACGCCGGAGGCTTGCGGTCCGCGAATATCCTTGCCGCCGCTGAACGTCACCATGTCGAAGCCGAGCGCCGGATACTCCCAGAGCCGTTCTTTCGGCGGCACGTCTGCGGCCGCATCGTTGAAGGTGTAGATGCCGTGCGCCTTCGCAATGGCGATCGGTCTCCGGGCCGCTGACCTTTCCTTTGTCCGACAGAATATTGGTGAAGTGGATTGCCACCGTCTTCGGATTGATGGCCGCAATCATCTCTTCTCGCGTCTCGACTTCGACCAGTTTTGCGCCGGTCTGGCGGATCTGGTGGTCAAACGGATATCGGTGGCTCTTCTGGATGATGACTTCGTTTCTGGGAAAATTGCTGACGTCGGGAATGTCGCGCATGCGGGGCTCGAGGTCTTCGGTCATCATGCCGGCGTAGCCGACGACCATGGCCGCCGCCGCGCCCCCCGTCACCAGTCCGGTATAGCCCGCGGGAGACTTGCACAGCTTCGCAATAAACTTGCCGGCTGCGATCTCAAGCTCGTCGATCAAAACAAATGTTCGTTGCCTCTTCGGATCAGCTCCATCACCTCGGGCTTCATCACCGACCCGCCGATGACGGTGACCGTTCCATTGATGTTGACCAGAGGCGTGATTCCCAGCTCGGCGTAGATGTCTCCGGTAGAGCCAAGTCCCGCTGGTGATCGGTACGATGGGGCCGCCGTCGATAGGTGCTGGCGACGGCTTGGCTTTTTTGCCAAACATGCCGGCACCGCTCAACCCAGCCGGCGCGACCAGACTGCCCCACATGGCCCCCACTGCGGCCAGAAATGACCGACGATTCCAACCGAACTTCAGATTCATGTGCAGCTTCCCCTGAAATTGAGCAACTATCGATCCGCAGCCATGTTGGGCGGATCGACCTTCCTCGCGCTGCCTACGATTTCAATCAACGAATCGCCAGGAATCCACTCGACAGCCATGCACGCTCGGGACGGAGCTTTGCCCGGAGAGAAATAGGTTCCGTAGATCTTATTCAACGCGTCGTATTGCGCCTTGTGCGCATCGAAGCGCGCCTTGCCTGTCGGGCATTGCAATCCCATCAGCAAGAGGGAGGCACAGGAACACCTGCAGGTGAAGGATGCTGTCCATGCTGCAACCCGCGCGTTCGACCGACTTCTTGAGAGCGTCCATCGTGCGGGTAACATGCTTTTCGAAGGGGTCGGTCACCAGGACGTGATCTTCCTTGGGATAGCCATCG
The DNA here is from genome assembly GCA_963771765.1 of uncultured Acidobacteriota bacterium. Classification (GTDB taxonomy): domain Bacteria; phylum Acidobacteriota; class Terriglobia; order Terriglobales; family Acidobacteriaceae; genus Sulfotelmatobacter. The sequence goes on along the minus strand of CAVYUY010000025.1, from coordinate 54,976 downwards.
TTGGAACCGGTCCCGGAAATGTAGTGGATCCCCTCCTGACTATGGTTGTCCCCGCTCGGGCGACCGGGTGCATTGCTTGGCGCAACGCCGGCCGTGCTGGGAGTTGCAGTCGCAGGAGCTTGCTGACCGAAGATTTTCGGCGTGCCGCTCACAAACGCCGCGACTGCCGCGATCTTGCCAAAGAAATTTCGCCGAGTGTTGATTCTCATAGAAGCTCCTTCAGATTGAGTTCAAGAAATGAATCTGCGAAAGCCTAGTTCTTCGGGGGTTCGATCTTGCCCCGCAGCACCGTGATCGAAGCCTTGGGCAGAGTGAAAACGGTATTCGAGTCCGCTTTTATCATGGTCGCCGCCGGCGGATGGTCAGGATCAGCATGGCTTTCGGGTCCGTCGTTGATCCAAACGTATTGCTCGCTTCCGAAAGTCACAAAGGTCACCGGACCCGCAAAAGATTCTGCTCTCTTGCTTTTCGCGTCCTCGAACGCAACCCGCACCGTGTGAGGATTGTTCTCGTCTCGATTGACCAGCATCAATGACCAGTTGCCATCGGGTCGATGCACCGCATAAGACGTCACCAGCAGATTGCCGTCGCTATCTTTGATATTGACGGAAGCCGGAACCATCGCATGCACGCCCGCCCGGTGCTGCACCCATTCCAGATTGATCATGTGCGCAGCGAAGTATGGCGAGGTATATCCCTTGACCTCGAGAGTCTCCTCATCCGACACAAAGTTCGACCATGAGGACCAACCCAAACAGCTGTTCTGAATGCCCTGGGGCTGAATGGGAGAATGTGTAAACAGCGCGCCTCCCGCTTCGAAGAAAGAGCCAACGTTGTCGGCAAGCCACAATGCCGCAAAGATCGTCGTCATCGGTCCGGTCAGGTTGGCGGCGAGATGATCTTCGGTGATCATCAGCGGCACTTCCTTGGGAACACCATCGTCGCGCCACACTTGCAGTGTGTGCTTCACCAGTGCCGGTTCACTGTAGAGACTCTTCCATGTGATGTCGCAAGGTTCAAACGGATAATGTTCAAACGATACAAAGCTCAAATCCGCGATCCGGCCATGCTCTTTCAGATAGTCGACGAACCGGCCCATCCACGAGATGCGGCCCTTGGCGTCGGGCCAAACTCGAATATCTTCATTGACGCCTTCAAAAACTGGGCCTCCCAACTTGAGTTTCGGATCGACCTTATGAATGGCAGCCGCCCACTGCAGGTACAGCGCTCCGTAGTCTTCGGGCATGGCATGTTTGCCGTCGGGTTCTTCGCCCATCTCTATATATGAGATCGGATAGCCGCGCTTCTCAATGTACGCAATCTGCGCGGCCGCGTCGTCCGGTGTCCCATAGAGCATGGTTACCGGAATCATTGCAGGCAGATTGTTGGTCAGGCCGCTGCTAAAGAAAATATCGAAACCGCTATGTTGATAGCCTCCCGTAGCGTTGACGTCAGTCGCCGAGTGCCAGGGGTCGATCGAGGACGAACAATACGTAGTCGGCCGCTCCCCTATGTTCTTCTGTATTTCAACGAAAGCCCCACTGCTATCCACGCCTCCGACTCGAATTTCTCGAATCGCATATCCGACGCAGTTCCGGATATCGTCTGACCCGTGTTCATCGCAAGTGTTCGAAGACTCCGTCATCAGGACGCGCACGTACTGAGTTGATACTGGGGTCTCTGTCAGCTTTAGAGAAGGCAGTGCCGCCCGTGGATGACTTCATCTCGCCCGACGGAAATGTTTTCCATTCGCCTTGTGGGCCCGCGTCAAAGTCCAGAGCGCGTTTTCCCACCCAGTATTCGACCCTGTAACTGGTGGCGTACGGATTCTCCCAGGCGATACGAATCGCGCTCACCGGCTTTTCCGCTCCAAGGTCGACGATGACCCACTGCGGATGAAGAGAGTCGCTTTCTCCGGTGAACTTGCTGGTCAGATAAGGATTGCTTTTCCAGTAACTCAGGTTCGGCCCCATGATCGGGCGGTCCCCGCTCGTCGAGAAGCCGCGATGCGGCAGCGCGTACGACAAAATGTAGCGCACCGGCTCCTTCAGTTCGGTGCTGCCGGTAAAGTATCCGCTCTTATGGGCGGGGTCGCTCCAGGTTCCGTTCTCGGTCCAGTGCCAGGCCGCCATCCGGAGTTCACTGTTGTTACGGTAGGAAATCGGGCCCCATCCCGCCGACAAAGATTCCTGGATAATGTGCGGAGTGTAGACCTTGTCGATGCCGGCGTGCGACAGAACATCGATCGAACTCCCTAATGCGCTGTCCGGGTCGAATGAATTGATGGCATGGCCCGGCGTCACATCGACGTGCACTACGGCCGGTGCCGTTGCACCGTCAGCCGCAGTTTGAGTGAAGGCAGATCCGGCGCTTGCCAATAGCAACAACGCAACGCCCGCCATCGAAAGAGATTTCGACAACCAGGCGGCTCTCAACTTCACTGGTCTCGCGCGATTCGCCATCGCCCCTCCGGATATTGCTGTCGCAATGCCTGCACGATACCACGACGGAAGGAGAGACACGGGTAGCGGTTGAGGACAATGCGAGCGTTGATCTCCAGGCACCTCGGCTTCCCGGCACCGAAGAATTCTGTCCGGTGAATCAGCGCGAAAACCCGCTTTTTACCGCCCCGGTCTCTCCTGCCGAGGCCGTTCGTAGCGAGATCCGCAGATGCTTATCAGAACGACAGCCGACGCGTTAGAAGTTGAACTTCACTGCCAGTTGCACCTCGCGCGGTCCGACCGACGTATAGGTGACTTTTCCGAAGTTGTCATCGTCCACTGAGACGTCCGGCGTGCCGAAGACAGGATGATTGAACGCATTCCTGGCCTCGATGCGAACTTCAAAGTTCATCTCCTCGCGAATCGCGAACTGTTTCCCTAAAGACAGGTCGGTCGTGAACGACCACGGGCTGCGAACGCTCCCCAGCGCGCGCGGAGCGTCGCCCATCGTGAAATCGGCTGGGCGCTGGAACACGCTGTTATCCACGAAGTAGTTGTCCACCCAATCCGAGCCATGATTGCGCCTCGGCGTCCCCACAATATTGGGCCGCTGTCCGCCATAGGTCGGAAGAGGGTTGCCATCTGCCACCGTGAACGTCAGCGGCCGCCCATCGGAAATGCGCCAGATCCCGTTTGTCTTCCATCCACCGATGAGCGCATCCGCCCAGCGCGGCATATTCCCCAGCAACGCGTGCCCGTGTCCAATCGGCAGATCGTAGCTGTAGCTGAACTGAACCACGTGCGGGATGTCGAAAGTAGAAAGGCTCCGTTCGAGCCATGGCTTGTTGGGATCCTGCAGGCTGGTGAAGCTGCCGAGCCAGGTTACGTTGTCGTCAGCCTGGGAAGAGTCGTCGATCGACTTCGAATACGTATAGGTCACGAGGAACTGCAGACCGTTGGAATACCGCTTCTCCGCGAGCAACTGCAGCCCGTGATAAATGGAATTGGCCACCAGCTGAGGTTCCGTCGCCACACCGGTGAATTGCGGGAACGGAAGCAGTAATTGAGAGTACGCGACTTGTGAGCTCGACAAGCCGCTGTTCGGATCGGTGATGATCTCCCGAGAACGGATTGTTCACAAAGCTGTTGAGGCAAGGCACCGTCAGCGTCTGGCACGGATTGTTCGGATCGGCTGCTGTGGTGGGCAAACCTTCCACCCACGATCCCAGGTGGTCAAGCTGGTTTAAGCCGCTAAACGGAAGGCGAGTTCCCTTCTTCCCGATATATTCTGCGTTGATCAGAATATTGCTGGGCAGTTCACGCTCGATTCCAAGGCTCCAGCTCTGTTCGTAAGGCGTGCGGTTCGCAACGGATGTGCGCAGCGGCCCATTCGCCCCGAAGCCTACGTCGTTCAGCAGCCCCAGCGACGCGCCCGGGGGCTGTATCAAACCGTTGGGAAACGGATTATTCAGATGCAGCCAGGGAGTGTTCCCGAGGTTCTGGTACGTGGTGATCACGTTGGTGTATTGGTTGTAGCCCTCGGAACCGTAGGGCACGACGCCTGTAACCCCTGAGCGGGACTGGCCGTAATAGATGCCATAACCTCCGCGCACGACCATCTTCGGAGCGAACTGAAACGCGAAGCCAACGCGCGGCTGGAAGTCGCCCTTGTCAGTGATGTAGTTTGTGCGTTGGTTGGGGGTGGCGAACACTTCCCCGCCATTCAATGCAACCGTTACAGGTTGACCGGTGACTGCATCGGTGTACGAAACGCTGCCCCCGTTTAAAGGACTCGCCACCGTCGGGTCGAACCAGTTTTGCCGGTTGTAGCGATCCGTACGCGGCAACGTGAGGTCATAGCGCAAGCCCAGATTCAAAGTGAGTTTGGACGTGACCTTCCAATTATCCTGCCCGAAAAATCCGTACTGGTAATTTGTGGTGGCGGGCCGGAACTGAATCTCATAGGACGAGCCGCAACCGTTCCCGCCGCATCCCTGCGTCAGTTGGCCGGTCAGAAAACTGGCCATCGAATCACCGCCGCACGCGTCGAGCCCTCCCGGGCACTGGTAAGTCCCGTCTGCGTTGAAGGTGAACGAGCCATTGGGCGCGTTCGTCTGTATGTAATTCATCTGGTGGATACGGCCGTCGAACCCGAACTTGATCTCATGCGCACCGTGTACCTTGTCGAGCACAGCCGCGAGTTGTCCTGTGTTTTGACCCAGGCGGTAATTCCCATAGGGATCGGAGCCGATATTGGCATAGCCGGCGCTTGGGTACTGATCGATGAAGATTGCGGGAACGCCCACGAATCCATTGCTCTGCAAGTAAGAAGGAAATCCGAGATTGCTCAGGGGATCCGAAACCCCATGTGGGCTGTAGGTGTCAATGTGCCATACGCCGCGCGTGAACCCGAGCGTTACATTCAACAACAGGCTTGGACTGAACGTATAGGTATCGTTGATGGCAAACAGGTGCGCATTGGTCCATCCTGGGCCGCCTTGGCAGGGATCGGTGAAGTTCTTGAAGCAGTCGAGGCCCTTGCTGTGGTTGTATTGGTAAGAGAACTTCACGGCCACCAGATTTTTTTCGCTGAAACGATGATCGACCTTGATATCGAACTGGTCGTTGAAACTCTGGCTCGATCCGGAACCGAACCAGTTCTGGTAAATGCCCCCGGAAAAATTAGGCTCCGGGAAACAAGCTCATCATCTTCTGCGCGACGGGATCAATCAGGTTCCCGCTTCACGCCCGGGTGTTGGCTGCAAGTTCGATGGCAACGTTGGATTCCCGGGGCTGATGTAGTTAGCAATATTATTGAAGGGAATGAACGCGGTGCGCACGATTCCACCGGCATTGTCGTCATGCATTCCGGAGTACGGATCCCAAATCTGACCGGCAGCCACGGTGCAGAGTCCCGTGCTGTCGAACGTTCCCCCCTGCGCCCCGCATACCTCGCCAAAATCGCCCGTCCGCATCAGATCGGTGGGAACAGCCCCGAACGCGCGTGCTCAGTCCAGAAGAGCGCAAACCATCGTAGTCGAAGAAGAAGAAAGTCTTGTTCTTGATGATCGGACCGCCAATGGTAAAGCCGTAATTATTCCGACGGAGAGGCGGAATGGATTGCCCAGCTCGATTGGCGAACCAGTTATTGGCATCGAGGCTGTCGTCGCGGAAAAAGTCGTACCCGCTGCCATGAAACTTGTTCGTGCCTGACCGCGTGATCATGTTGACCACCGACGCGCCCGAAAATCCATATTCTGCGCTGAAGTTGGTCTGCTGCACTTTGAATTCTTCAATCGCTTCCGGCGACGGCACGTACGTCGCCGCGGTGATGCCGCCGTTGGGCTCCGAATTGGTCACCGAAGCCCCATCGGTCAGAATGTCGGCCGTGGACCCACGGCTTCCATTCGAAACAAAATTCGTGCCCGTGCACGTCGCGTCGCATTGGTCGTCCATCTCGGTGACGCCGGGGGCCAGATTGACCAGAGCTATCACATTGCGGTCGATCAACGGCAAATCATTGATGAACCGGCGGTTCACAACCTGACCGGTTTCCGCGTCTTCCGTCTGTATGGCCTGCGCCTGCGCTTCCACCTGCACGGTTTGGCTGGCTCCAGCTACCTTCAGGCTCAGATTCTCCGACACGTTTTCATTAATGTCGACTTTGATCCTGCCGCTGATAACCTTGTTGAAACCCTGATGTTCCGCGGTAACCGTGTAGATTCCCGGCGGAATCGACCGGAATAGATACCGCCCACTATTATCCGAGGTAGTCTTGAAGGAAAATCCCTTTTGCTGGTCGGTGAGAACGATGCTCGCGCCCTCGACCACCGCTCCGGTGGCGTCAGTTAACTCGCCGCTCACGGTTCCGAAATAGGCTTGGCCAAATACAACAGACGGCAGGACTAGCACTAGAGAAGTCAGAACCACCAAGCACGCTGTGTACGCGGAACGTGTACGCATGACTGCCTCCAATGACGACTGGTTTCGGACCGGGGTCGATTTGCCCCTGACGATCAGACTGAATTCCCCAATTAAAACGGTTCACTATGCAATCGCCGCGGGGCAGTCGTCAAGTAACATTTCGAGGTCCGTGAATTATTTTTGCCGGTTCTCACCAGGTGAAATTTTGCCGCGATCCCGTATCAGCCAATAAAAAAGGCGCGACCGGTAGGCCGCGCCTTCATTTTTTTCTGTCTATTTCCAGAATATCAAATTGACCGGGGCAAAGTGGACATTTCCGCCACTTTATATTCGGAGCAGTTTCAATGAGTTAAGTTCGTTCCCGCATTCCGACCCTCTTGACAAGTTTTTCGGCATGCAAGCAACAATGCCTGCGTTAGCTCCTTGTCATTCCGAGGAGCGCAAGCGACGAGGAATCCGTTGATCTCGTGCGCCGAGCACAACCGCTGCAAATCACCAGACATTCCCGCCACTTTATATTCGGAGCAGTTGCAATGAGTCTAAGTCTCATTCGCGTTCACCCTCTCGACAACTCTTGCGTCACGCAAGCAACAATGCGTGCGTTAGCTCCCACTCTTGTCATTCCGAGGAGCGCAAGCGACGAGGAATCCGCTGATCTCGTGCGCCGAGCACAACCGCTGCAAATCAGCAGACTCCCCGCACCGGACGTCCACTCCAAGAGACATCAGTTCCACTACGTGACCGTTACGAATCCTGTGCCGGTTGGCACCAACTTGCAGCAGTTTGATCACACTCTCCTTGTCATTCCGAGGAGCGCAAGCGACGAGGAATCTGCTGATCTCGAACGCCGAGCAGAACCGCCGCAAATCAGCAGACTCCCCAGGTGACCGTTACGACTACAGGCTCGATCAGGAAAGCTTTGGGTCGGGAGGATCTGCTGGAGGCTCGGCAACACTGGGCGCTTCGGGTTCATCGGGTTGAAGGTGTGTTGCCTCCGGCTTTTCATGCGCTGGATTGTCGAGGAGGTTTACCGGGGGTAGGGCTTCTATCGCGGTTTGCGCTGGGGATGCTGGCTGCGCCGGCAGGAATTCGCGAATGGCGGAAACCAGCCCGGCGCTGTCTGTCTTCGAAACTGCTTTCCGCACGCCGTGCTTCAGCGCCTCCACTTCGATATGCCGCGAGAAGTGCATTGTATGCATCAGGATCGGCATGTCGGGATAAGCTTGCGAGATTTTTCCCGCGGCGGTCAGACCGTCCATCCGTGGCATCGCCAGATCGAGGACGACGAGATTGGGATGAGATTCGAGCGCTTTTTCTACCGCGTCCTGCCCGTCCAATGCCTCGATAATCTCGTACGGACCGCTACGTTCAAGCAGATGGCGCAAACTCGTTCTGACGAGCGGATTGTCATCGGCAATCAAGATTCGAAGCGGCATGCGGCGAGTTCCTGTGCTTGAACGGTCGCGTCCCGCTCCTTGACCAATCAACGCGATTGTTAGATGGCCTACAAAATATCTTATCGGGTATTCGTAGTCGAATACAGCGAAAGCTGTATGGGATACCGGGTTTCGGCCGTCGAGCTAGAAGGGTGACGGCATGTCCGCAGGCGTGTAGAACGCATCCTAAATAATGATGTTTACAGGTTTAGCTGTTTCGGAGGCTGAACGTGAGGAAGACAACCCAGCAGGATTTTGAGAACAAGAGACCTGAAGCAGTGCACGCCGGGGAGCGGACGAATTTCGAGGGCAAGCCCGTGGCGAATGCCATTTTGCTTTCCACTCCAGACGAGGAATTCAACGACCTTCGAAAAGACTTGGAGTTCGTCGAACTACCCCCTCACCAGGTACTGCACGAACCGGGTGAAAAGCTTGAGTTCGCCTATTTTCTCAACTCGGGCATGGTGTCTCTTGTATTTGAGACGCGCGAGGGAGAAACAGTCGAAGTGGGAGTCGTGGGAAATGAAGGGTTCGTACCTGTATCGACGGCGGCTGGACTGAAGCGGAGTCCGCACCGGGCGATCATGCAAGTAGGTGGCTCAGGTTTCAAACTGAGTGTGGAGCGGTTGGACGCAGCGATGAAGTCCGGTCCGCGGCTGCAGGAGTTGCTGCACCGTTACGCCGCACTGCATGGTCTGCAAGTAGCGCAGACCGCCGGTTGTAACCGGCTGCACGATCTGGACCAGCGGCTGGCGCGCTGGCTGTTACTTACGCAAGATCGGGTGGGATCGGGGCTGCTGAGAATCACACATGATTTTCTGGCGACCATGCTCGGCACGGATCGTCCGAGCGTTAGCCTGGCGGCTGGAGCGTTGCAGAAGAAAAAGATCATCGAATACACCCACGGAGCGGTACGGGTACTCAATCGCAAGAAGCTAGAAAGTACCGCATGTGAATGCTACGGAGTGATCCAGGAATACAAGGCGCAACTGGTGAAATAGGATTCAGGTGTTGGCGCCTGCTCCCTGCTCTCAAAACTCTACGTGGGCGCGGAAGGTGGGAACCACGACTGGTCCGCGATCGCGGTTGTACCCGGGATGATTGATGTGCTGGACCCCGGGCGCGAGATAGATTCCGCGCCAAACGTGCGCCGTGTAGTAGGACTCGAGGATATTTTCGCGGCCGTAAGCGAGATGGCCGTCGCCGAGAAGGAAACCGAGGCCTCCGGCAGCGAGATAGTTTTGGTGATCTTTCTTGATGGCATTGCTGACGAATGCGACGCCGGCCCGGTCCTGCTTGCGATGCCACCAGCTGCCATTGGCGCCAATTCCTTCCACGAAAGTCTGATCCACTTCGGTATAGGCAAAGGATTCGGTTTTGCCGTTGTCCCAACCGATGCGGGCGAAGGCAGTGAGATATTGCGCGAGATTCTGCTCGACGTTGAGGCCAAATCCGTACTTCCGCGTGATATGCCACGGATGGTCAGTGATGTCCGGCGTTGTGCCGGCGTCCGCAGCTTTGACGATCTGATCGCGATAGATGCCCATGTTGGCGGCATTGGTGTAGGCGAGGACGCGGACAACCCCGGATTTTTTCGGAATGAAGCCGCGACGCAGTTCGTATTCGAAATTTTCGGCGTGCGCCTGCCAGGGTTTGTAAACGAGATCGATGCCGTTGGCGACCGTGGGCATGAGGGCCTCGGCGAAGCGAAATCCCCAATTGCGATCCTCGAAGTCAACGACCGCGCCGACCGTGTAACCCCGAGTGTCGGCGGCGTAATCCCAGGCGCCGTTGTTGTCGGTGGTCCAGTTGAGGAATTGCAGGTGGGTGTCGGAGCCTACGGAGTTGATGTCGAAAAAATCGGGCATGCTGAACTTGCCGATGCGGAATTCGAGGCGGCGCCTTGGCAGTTCCTCGAAAAGCGAGAAGGCGTTGCGCTGGTTCTCGATCTTATCGTCGCTCAACGCAAAAACTTTGTGGAACATGCCGCGCCCAAGGTACGGAGCCTTGCTCAAGGATGGATTGCGAACGATATCAAGGTCGGTATTTCCGGCAAGCCCAAAGCCTTGAGTCAGCGCCGCACCGCCAGCCTCTTCGATGTCGACAAGGATTTCAGTTGAATCGTTAAGGCGAACTCCCGTGTAGAGCGTGAGGACGCGGGAGGTTGCTTTCTCATAGCGCGGACTGAGGCTATGGACTCCGCTGTAAGGCGCCGGGAAGTCGGGATGCGCCTGGAAGATGAAGTTCGCCTGTCCCGAAAGCCAGAAGCGGGTGTCATGCAAATGAGGGAGCATCGATTCAGCGGTACCGGCCGGATCTGGATCAGCACTGCTCGCGGGCGCTTGTGTAGCGGCGTCTGCCTGCTGCGCGGGACTGTTGCTCACGGTCTGCTGAGTGAAGGCGTGGACAGGCAGTAACACCAGGAACGCTACGACAGGCGTGATCACAACTGGTAGACGCCTCACGAGACGGCATAAATAGGGTCGGAGCGCATTGTTCGCCCCCACTTTCACCGTGTTGAATCCAAATTTCACGTCATGCACTCACAATCGCGCGCCCTTGCACCCGTGGCATCGCAAATCTGATCAGCCTACGCACCTTTCGTGAAAGGAGTGTTACAGGCATTTTTTTCGAAGCACGGCGATTGACCCGGTTTCTCCGATTTTATATCATACCCCCCTAGGGTATACGAAGCTGCTCGGAAAGATATCGAGAGTTGAGAACGGTCGCAGGCGTCGCCGTGTGAGTTTGTACCCGAGAGTGCGGGGGCGGGATATGAAAAGCAAGGTACGGGAAATCTCGAAGGAAAAGCAGAAACTGCTTTCACGCATCAAGCGCATGGGCGGGCAGATCGGCGCGGTCGAGCGGGCGGTCACGCAAGGCGACGAGTGCGCGGACATCCTGATGCTGCTGGCGGCGATTCGCGGCGGCGTGAATAGTCTGATGGCGGAGATTCTGGAGGATCACATACGGCTGCATATCACTCATCCGGAGCGGCGTCCGGAATCGCCCGAGGAGTTGACGGAGGATTTGATCTCGCTGGTCAGGGCGTATCTGAAGTGACGATGAACCTGGGATGCCTCCCGAAGTGCCGATCGCTGATTGAAAGACAGCCGCAGTGAGAATCATCCAGCAATGGGCCGCACGCGAGTTTGACAGCATTCCGCTTTAACCCCTAACCTTAATTTTCTCTTCTTATGAAAGTACTGGTGCTAGGAGGCGGCGGGCGCGAACATGCGCTGGTCTGGAAGTTGCGGCAATCGACGCGGATTTCGCAGATCTATTGCGCGCCAGGAAACGGCGGCATCGCCGACGAAGCGGAGTGCCTTCCTGCCGACCTGAAAAGCCTGGATGCGATCACGGCGCTCGCGTTGCGGGTCAAGCCAGACCTGACCGTGGTAGGTCCGGAACTGCCGTTGACCGTTGGCGTCGTGGATGAATTTAACCTGCGCGGATGGAAAGTGTTTGGTCCGACCCGGGCCGCGGCGCAACTGGAATCAAGCAAGAGCTTCGCGAAAGAATTCCTAAAGCGGCACCACATCCCAACAGCTCCGTTTGCGATTTGCGATTCGATCGAGCAGGTGCGATCGGCGCTCGGACACTTCCATCTACCAGTCGTGGTAAAGGCGGATGGACTTGCAGCGGGCAAAGGCGTAGTCATCGCAAAGGGCCGGGAAGAGGCAGCGAGCGTGGCGTCGGAAATGCTCACGGGGCGCATGGTGGGCGAGGCTGGAGCGCGGGTCGTGCTGGAAGAATGTTTGACGGGAGAGGAACTCTCCTTCTTGCTGTTCAGCGACGGCGAACGCGTAGCTCCTCTGGTGGCGGCGCAGGATCATAAGCGCGTTGGCGACGGCGACACGGGTCCGAATACCGGCGGAATGGGCGCGTATTCGACGGCGAGCCTGGTGGACGATGGGATGAGGGATTGGCTCGTGAATCACATTGCGCGACCGGTCGTCGCGGGAATGAAAGCAGAGGGGACCGAGTTCAAGGGCGTGCTCTATTGCGGCCTGATGATGACGGCGCGCGGACCGATGGTGCTGGAATTCAATTGCAGGTTTGGAGATCCGGAAACCCAGCCGATCCTGATGCGTCTCGAAAGCGATCTCCTGGATGCAGTGGAAGCCTCGATCGAAGGGCGCGTGAGTGACGGAGACTTCAAATGGTCGCAGGATGCTTCGGTATGCGTGGTGATGTCGTCGGGAGGATATCCGGGGACGTTTGAGATGGGCAAGCGAGTCGACGGCCTCGAAGAGGCTGGGGCAATGGAGGGCGTGAAGGTCTTTCACGCCGGAACCTCGAAGAGAGATGGAGCGTATTACACCGCCGGAGGCCGCGTGCTGGGAGTGACGGCGCGGGCTGCCGATTTGGAGACTGCGGTTGCCCGCGCGTACGCCGCTTGCGGGAAGATTTCGTTTGAGGGAGCACACTACCGGAAAGACATTGCGGCGAGAGCGCTGAAGAAATAACTTTCTCGAAAGAAATCCCTTGTGAGGTCTGAGTTGCATCAGAGGGATATCCTTCGACTGTTGATCGGCTTCCGTCTGCGAAGACGATCCTTCTACTCAGGATGACAAACATAAAGAATCGGAGAAAAGATTTATGAGCGAGCCACTGGTTTCGATCGTGATGGGGAGTGATTCGGATCTGGAGATTATGCGGGAGGCTGGAAAGGCTCTCGATGATTTCGGAATCGCTTACGAAATAGACGTGACGTCGGCACATCGATCACCCGACCGTTCCGCGGATTTTGCGAAGAAAGCGGCTGAGCGTGGAATTAAGGTAATCATTGCGGCGGCGGGGGGAGCGGCGCACCTGGCCGGCGTAATCGCGGCTCATACGATTCTGCCAGTAATCGGGGTTCCGATTCCTTCAACGCCGTTGAACGGCATGGACTCGCTGCTGTCCACAGTTCAAATGCCGCCGGGGATCCCTGTAGCGACGGTAGCGATCGGCAAATGGGGCGCCACCAACGCGGCCATTCTGGCCGCGCAGATGATCGCTCTTTCCGACAAGTCGCTGGCCAAGAAAATGTACGCGCACAAGGAAAAGTTGGCACGAGGAGTAGAGGAGAAGTCGCGGAAATTGAAAGGGGCGTAGCTTTCACTCGCTTCGCTCCCGGCGGACGGGGCGTCCGCCGCTACAGGAATGGTGGACGGGGTCGGCAGACTCCTCGGCGCTTCGCTTTTCGGAATGACAAAGAGCAAAGAACGCGGGGAGCTTTTGAGCCTTACAGCTTCAGTCCTTGTAAATATTCGCGGAAGGGGCCGCCGAGGTCGCTGCGCCTGAGCGCGAACTCTACGGTGGCCTTCAGGAAGCCAAGTTTGTCGCCCGTGTCGTAGCGGCTCCCCTCGTAGACATAGGCGTACATTTTTTCCTGCTTCAACAACATCCGCATTCCGTCGGTGAGCTGAAGTTCTCCGCCCGCGCCGGTTTGTGTCTTCGCGAGGCAATCGAAAATTGCAGGCGTCAGGATGTAGCGGCCGATGATGGCGAGGTTCGATGGCGCTTCCTCGGGCTTTGGCTTCTCGACCATGTTGCGAATTTCGAAGAGGCGTCCGTCGAATCCGTTGACGGGCTGGGCGTCGAAAACTCCATAGGAAGAAATCATCTTGCCTTCGACGACCTGGGCAGCGATCACGCTGCACTGTTTTTCGTTGAATACATTCACCATCTGCTTCAAGGCGGGAACGGGAGCGTAAATGACATCGTCCGCGAGTAGAACGGCGAATGGTTCGTTGCCCACGAGCTCGCGGGCCATCAGGACGGCATGCCCGAGACCGAGAGCTTCTTTCTGGCGGACGTAAGCGACGTGCATCATGTCGGAAATATTGCGAACGATATTGAGGAGGTCGGTTTTGTGGCGCTCCTCCAGCATTTTTTCGAGCTCGTAACTGACGTCGAAGTGATCTTCGATGGACTGCTTGCCACGTCCGGTGATGATGAGGATCTGATCGCAGCCGGAGGCCATGGCTTCTTCGACGCCATACTGGATGATGGGCTTGTCGACAATCGGAAGCATCTCTTTGGGCTGCGCCTTGGTGGCGGGCAGAAAACGGGTGCCCAGACCGGCGGCGGGGAATACGGCTTTGCGGACTTTCATGGTCATGAGGTCAGTCTTATTCGATCTTGAGGTTTCGACAAACAGGTCATTGTAACTGTTCGAGGAATTCGCGTGGCATACGGGGGAACCCGTAGATGGAAGGCGAACTCTCAGCACCATCTCCTCGATTGAAACTTCAAACAAGGAACAACTCGGATTCCCCACCTCTCTCAAGCCGTAACCAGAAGTGGGGATCCGAGCAGGTCTCCTAGTTCCCTACCCGTAGAACCACGAAAGAATCAGGCAGGATGGTGTGCCGAGGGTGAGGATTGTCGGTCGTGGGTGCGGGTGGCGGCCCGAACTTCGCCGTTACAACGAAAACGTTGTGAGTCTTGGTGTCGAGGGCGAGGGTACGCGCTCCGCTTTCGGTCTTGACTGTTTCCGCAACGCTGAACTTCTCGGGCGACTCTTCTTTCACGATGGTGAGAACGCCATCTTCGCCGCAGGAGGCAAAAGCGAGTCCGGTTTCGTCGTCGAAAGCAGTGGCGTCGACGCCTTCGCCGATCGCGGGCGTGGCGAGAACTTTGCCGGAGTCAGCATCGACAACCGCCATCATCTTGTTGTCGCATCCTGACGAACAGGCGGCGGTTCTTGCGATCGATGGCGAGTCCGCTGGGCTCTTTGCACGGGGCAAGCGGCCACTTCGATTTCACTTCGAGCGAGTTGGGATCGATGGCATCCAGTTCACTCTTGTCTTCGATGTTGACGAAGATTTCTCCCTTGGCGTCGGAGGCGGCGAACTCAGGCTTGCCGTCAAGTTTGATCGTGCCGAGAACTTTTCCGCTTGCGGCGTCGATCGCAGTCGAATCGTGACTGCGTCCGTTGAACGTGAAGACGCGTTTGGTTGCTGGATCGTAGAGGATGGCGTCCGGGTTTTCGCCGACTTTGACCTTGCTGCTGGTGGCGAGCGTCTTGAGATCGAAAACGGAGACGGTGCCTTCGCGGCCGTTGCTGATGAAGCCGCGCCCGAGATCGGCCGCAACGGCGATTCCGTGAACTCCGGGCGTGTCGGCAATATCGCCAACAGTTTTGCCGGAGTCGGAATCGAGAACGATGACGTGAGTGCCGCGCGAAATGTAGAGGCGGCGCGCTGCGGCATCGACTGTCAGGTAATCCCATCCGCCTTCGCCTCCGACTTTGTAGGATGTGATCACGTGGTATCCCGGACCAGCGGCGGCTCGAGCAACAACCGCAGGGCTCAGGCTGATGATGAGAATCCACAACAATAACGACAGGGGCTTCACGGACATAACTCCTCCTTGGATTGGCAATTCATATGGATAGGCATGCGGCTACGAACCGGGGCCCCTTCCCGGAACGCCGCAGAGAATTGTCGAGTCGAACTCGCTTAGAGTTCAAACTGAAGTAACTTTACCCTATTTTGGTCCTCGTCCTAGACTCATCTTCAGTATGGATGTACTCCGGCCCATCTCGCCGGAACAAGGTGCGAACGTTGCTCTTAGTTCCGACCCGCGCCTGCGACCGACTCCCGACTACGGAACATTCGGCCCGGGATCGGATTTCTCATCTCCAAATTCAACCTCAACCGACCCGATTCAGCGGACGCCGCGCGGCGTTGGGTTGCGCACCGCGCACTTGATTGCCATATTGGCGGGAGTGCTCGGCGCCCTCGTCTACGGCGCGGTGGGGCATTCGAACGCAGCTTGGTCTGACCTGGAAGATCTTTTCACGCCACACACCAAGCTGCCGACGTCGGCGAAGGACTCGCGACAAATCGACCGTTTGAAGCCGCAGAAACAGGCCGAAGCTCTGCTGGAACTTGCGCTGGGACATTCCGATGGCGCGGTCGATCAGATCTCTTCTCGAGTGGATCGCTGGCAGGGAAAACTCCAGTGGAGTTCGCAAATCGAAAGTCTAACGACGGCGGCACTGAATTCCAACGACATGCGGGTCAGGGAGTCCGGCATTGAGGTGGAGCTCGCAGCTTACGGCCTCGCGAAAAATTCTGCGAGTCTGGATTACCTGCTCAAGACAGCACAGTCATCGGATCACGCGCAGAAAATCTGGGCGTTATGGGCGCTCGGCCTGATGGCGAACCGCGGAGTGCAAAGCGAACGCGTGGTGAATTTTCTGATCGTACATTTGCAGGATTCTGACGCCGACGCGCGACGGTGGGTGGTTGAGGGGCTGGCGCTCTCTGGTTCTGACCAGGCGATGGACACGATCCTGAAGGTGATGCACGACGATGCGTCGCCGATGGTGCGCGAACGGGCTGCCTGCAGTCTGGCTGAGTCGGGAACGTTTTCGCCGCAGCAACGTGCCAGCGCGATTCCTGGATTGTTGGCATACACCGACGATTCGTCTCTCGACGCGCAGACGCATGCGTGGGCGTTCCAGGCGCTCGGGGATATTACGCATCGACGGTTGCCGAACGATTCGGCGGCTTGGCGGGAGTGGTACTCGCACCAATGAGATTTGATCGCCACCGCGCTAGCGGATTTCTCCCGCTTGGTCGGACCGACTAGGCCAGCGCATCACGAAATTCTCAAACAACCGACTCGAACTTTCGCTTCCCTGCGCGCCGCGGGGCGGACGAGGCGTCCGCCCCTGCGTTTACATTCCTCTCACTCTGCCATTTTCGCAACGTGAACGTCGAAGCCGGTCTTGGGCAACAAGGACGTGAGAGAGAACGCCTTGAATCCGTCGCCGGTGACTTCGGTATGACGGAAGATTCCAGGCTCGCTTTCGATCATTTCTTTGCGCCCGTCCATGTCGGCGAGGAAGTCTTGTGCTTTTTCGGTCGTGACTTCCATCTGTTTCGCGCGGCTGACGACCGCTTCAGACGCGTACGAACGAACCAGTTTGGGCCAGTACTTCGAAAGCAGGTCG
Organism: uncultured Acidobacteriota bacterium; assembly: GCA_963771765.1. Lineage (GTDB taxonomy): Bacteria > Acidobacteriota > Terriglobia > Terriglobales > Acidobacteriaceae > Sulfotelmatobacter. The sequence continues at coordinate 38,222 of CAVYUY010000025.1, read as the reverse complement.
CTGCTGGCGAAGACGTCAGCCCAAATGATTTGTCCCGTTGACGGCAACAACTACGCCTACGGCATTGCGATCACGCAGTTGCCGAATCAAGGTCTGGTAACTTTGCTCGATCGGTTTCGCGACTGCGTCCACCTGTTTTCTGACTTCTGCGTTCTCGTTGACCTTAGCGTAGGAACTGGTCTGCGACATCTCAGTAGCGACCATTGGTGCAGCTGTGGTGACTTCGACGGTCATCGCCTCTTTCTGCTTATTCACTTCATCCCAGACCTTACTTTGATTCTTATCCCCCATGGCTTTGGCGCGAACGGAAGGTTGCGCCATCAACGTGCCGGCCATTGCCTTGCCGGGGGACGGAGTTCCTGCGCCGTGATAGGCGTAGGTGTCTCCCGAGGTTCGGAACTGTTCGCTGGTCGCGACCCATCGGCCAGGTTCGACGCAGAAATACGCTCAGGTCGATGGGGTCGCTTTCCGCGGGGACGATTCGATCTTTGCCGATCACGCGATCCTGCTTGCCTCCGGTAACGATCTCGCCGGCCAAGAGGAGGAGCGGCCGCCTGGAATTGTTGACGAGTACGAGGCGGTTTACCTCAGCGCCATCGTGATGAACGGCGGCTCCGTGGTGCGACGACGAACTAATCCCTGCACACTGCCGGCTTCGGTGACGACGACTTCTCCGGAGCGAAGGCCCTCATCGAGTGTCAGGAACTCGCCGGTGGGATAACTCTTTTCGGAGACGACCGGGAATATCGTGAGGTTACCGTGACGAATTGGATCGAGAACTTTGAAGCCGGGAATGACTTCTCCGGCGGTGGCGTCGCGGTGATCGAGAACAACAAAGCCGGACACAATCAGCAGGAACAAGAAAGTCAGAACGATCTTTGGACTCATAGCGCTCCTCCCATCGGTGACGGGGACGGCGCGCCAACTGTTCCCAGGAAATGCTCGGCGCGCCTGGTCCCTTTTCGACTCTGGGGAATGAACGGGTGGGGGATTAGAGCTTGCGAGGGAAATTATCGGCCTTCTTGTGGGATAGCCCGTTGACAGGCGTCGCTTCGCGTCGCCGGGCGGACGAGGCGTCCGCCCCTACAAGGCTCTTCGGCCGGCTATTTTGAGGCGGAGGATTTGATTTGATCGACCAAGGTCGAGATTTCTTCGGGAGTGAGTTTCCCGGCATATTTCGGCATCCGATGTTTGCCGTTGGTGACGGTGTTGATCAGATCCTCGCGCGGCATGGCAGTCGCGTCGGCGGAAACGAGAGAGGGCCCGCCCATGAATCGTCCTTCGGCCGTTTTGCCATGGCACTTGGCGCAATTCTTTTGATAGACGGGATTCCCGGCCAGGCCCTTTGTAGAGGGAGTTTGCGCAAGCGCTATCGACGTCAAAGCAGACAGGAACGAAACGAGTGAGAAACGGTTTCAAGATACGACCTCTCAGATAGTTGTTTGTTGTTTGATCCCATCTTGCAAGAGATTGGCTGCCTGCAGGACGCAGAGTTGGTTCATGCGGGTCGCGGGGGCGTGAGCCCTCGGGAGCGGCGCGCAGGTATTGAATCGGCCAAGACATGGGTTGCTTGAGTTCGCGGGCCGCGCGGAGAGGCCAGTAGGGGTCGCGCAAGAATTCCCGGGCCATGATGACTGCGTCGGCTTTGCCTTCGGTGATGATCTGTTCGGCTTGCGCGGGTGTGGTGATCATGCCGACTGTGCCGGTCAGAATGTTGGCCTCGCGGCGGATCTGATCCGCGAACGGAGTTTGATACAGCGGACCCACCGGGATTTTTGCCTGAGGCGCGTTTCCTCCCGAAGAGCAATCGATCAGATCGACGCCTAGACGCTTTACCTCGCGGGCAAGATCGACGGACTGCTGAATGTCCCATCCACCTTCAATCCAGTCAGTGGAGGAAATGCGCACAAACAGCGGTGCTCCCTCCGGCCAGACTTTCCGAACGGCAACGATGGTTTCGAGCAGCATGCGAATGCGGTTCTCGAACGAACCTCCGTACGCGTCGGTGCGCTGATTGCTGAGAGGCGACAGGAATTCGTGGAGAAGATATCCGTGTGCTGCGTGGATTTCGATGACTCCGAATCCCGCGTCCCACGCCCGTTTCGCTGCGGCGGCGAAGGCGTCGACGACTTCGCGAATCCCATCCAGCGAGAGCGCCTGTGGCATGGGGTAGCTGTCGGAAAAAGCGATCGCACTGGGAGCGACGACTTTGTTCCATCCGCCGGCGCTTTCGGGGATCGCGCCATTTCCATCCCACGGACGATAGGTGCTGGCTTTGCGGCCGGCATGTGCAAGCTGCATTCCGGCAACACTTCCCTGCCCGTTGATGAAGCGCACGATGCGGGCGAGTTCCTCGATGTGTTCGTCTTTCCAGATGCCGAGATCCTGCGGACTGATACGCCCTTCGGGAAGAACGGCGGTCGCTTCAGTGAGGACAAGAGATGCCCCTCCGACGGCGCGACTTCCGAGATGGACGAGGTGCCAATCGTTGGCGAATCCGTCGTGGCTGGAGTATTCGCACATAGGCGAGACGAAGATGCGGTTGGAGAAGGTCAGGTCGCGGATGTTGAGGGGATCGAACAGGTGAGGCATGGATCTATGGTACGGCATGCCGGCTGATTGCAGGCTGCGCTGGCGCTCCGCCGGACGGACGAGGCGTCCGTCCCTACATTTCAGAACAAAAGAACGCCCCACTTCCGGCGCTGGAGGCTGGAAGTGGGGCAACCATTTCTTACCACTATTCTAAATACTTCATACTTCATACTTCATACTTCATACTTCATACTTCCTTGCTTCTTCTTCCTCACGCGCCCTCGGGGGAGTGGAGAACGCGGAAGGTGTTGCCGCCGTTGGACCAGACCAGCAAAAGCGCATCCTGGCCTTTGGGAACATTAGCCAAGGCTTGCTGCACGTCGCTGGCGGATTGGACCTTATGGCGATTCACCTCGAGGATGATGTCGCCTTGCTGCAGGCCGGCGTTATCGGCGGAGCTGCCGGGCTGCACCTGTTCGATCACCGCGCCGTGAACGTCGCGAGGAGCTTGCAGTTGCTCGCGCATATCGGGCGTCAGGTTGGCAAGACCAACTCCCCAACGCACTTTGCCCGTGCCCTCGGATGGTTTATCTCCCTCGGCGGTGCGATTGCCGAGTTCCTCGAGCGTAACGGCGACTTTCATCGTCTTGCCATCGCGAAGGACGGTGAGGTTGATCTTCGAACCAGGCTGCTTCTGTCCGACGACGACCTGAAGTTCGCCGGAATCGGTGACTTTCTGGTTATCGATTTCGGTGATCACGTCGCCGATTTGCAGTCCAGCTTTGCCGCCCGGGGAATCCGGATCGACTTGCGTAACGACGGCTCCACTGGCGTTCGAATCATCGAAGAACTTCGCGTTTTCCGGAGTGACATCAGAGATACCGATGCCGATGTGGCCGTGGCTGACTTTGCCGGAACGAATCAGCGTTTCCACCGTCGGGCGAACAATCTGCGTCGGGATGGCAAATCCCATACCCGAGAAAGATCCGGAGGGCGAGATCAGGAACGTATTGATGCCGACGATTTCGCCGCGAGCATCGACCAGCGGACCACCGGAGTTTCCGGGATTGATGGCCGCATCGGTCTGGATGAATTGGCCGGGCTTGCTGCGATCTGTGGGATCGGGGTTGCCACGGTTCAACGCGCTGACGATTCCCCGGGTGACGGTGAAGCGGAAGCCATACGGATTGCCGAAGGCGAGCACGGTTTGTCCGGGACGGATTTCTTTCGAATCACCCCACGGAGCGCTCGGCATGTCGGTGGCGTCGACCTTGATAACCGCGAGGTCGGTGAGCGGGTCGGTGCCAATCAGTTTTGCTTTGAGAATGTGGCGGTTGCTGGTCGTCACGCGGATGTCGACGGCGCCATCGATGACGTGATTGTTGGTCACGATGTATCCGTCGGGCGAGATCACGACGCCGCTACCCAGCCCGTGTTCGATTTGCGGCTGGCGTTGCTGCATGTGGGGACCGAAGAATTGGCCGAAGGGTCCGCCCTGTCCGCCGAAAAATTGCTGCATGTCTTCGGGAATTTCTTTGTTGTTCGCTTCGGCCTTTACGCGCGAAGTTACGGTTACATTGACGACTGCTGGAGTGACGCGGGCAGCCAAAGTTTCCATGGCCTTGTCGAGCGACAGCAGAGCGCCAACGCTGTCGGCATCGAGCGGAGCAGCCGCGGGCGAAGCGCTGGCGGCCCTGGCCGCAGTTGGTTTTGCGAATTCATAGGTTGTGAGCGACCCAGCCAAGGCCAGCGCGAGTGCTGGCAAGGCGAGACGCCGTGTCCATTTCTTTGTATTTTCGTTCCACCACTTTGCTGCATTCATTGGAGGTATATCCTTTCGAGATTGATAGAACTAATTCGTTAGTTGTTCGAGCTGAAGTACGACGCAATCGTTTCCATGTCAAAAATGTCCTTAAGTTTTCTTCGGCGGAGTTTGTACGGCTGCTGCGTCAGGCACGAAGCGGAGGAAAGTCACGCGCAACATCTGGATCTGGAAGCCGGGCAGGTCTGGAAAATTCCGAGCCTGTCCTTGAATGAAAACGAAGACCGCCTCGGTGACGGGGACGGGGTCGACGGTGACGCTGGTGAGATGAAGCATCCTGCCGGCCTTCGGATGCAGGATTACGCGACGAGGAGCGACGGTCTGCTCATGCAGCGCAGGCTTTGGCTGAGTCTGCTGCGGCGTGTATTTCGCCGCAATCATGGGAAGCGCGCGCTGGAAATTCCTGCGCGGGCGTGATGTTGGAATTCGGATTCTGCGGTGCGACTGCCAGCTTGAGCTGCGTGCGTACTTTCGAAGGCGATCAACTGCGGCGCACGCGAGACGGATACGACACATGCGAAGCTGAAAGCTGCGACCAACGATACGGCAGGCTTCCAGTTGCGCTGGGTCGACTTCGCGCGATTCACGTCGAGGATGCGCGCCACGCGGGAAGACGTTTGCCGAATGCGTCCGATTGCAGCTTGCGCCAAAGCAACGCTCCGCTGAACGAAGCTTCGTTCCGCCAGGTGCGCGAGGCATTCGGCGTAGGCGCGCGGGCTGGCAGTTTCGGCGAGTACCGCGTCGTCGCAGGCAATCTCACGTTCGAGCGAGGCGTTGTTTTCGATCCACCACACAGCTGGGTGGAAGAAGAATATGGCGCGCACGAATTGCTGGGCGAGGTTGGTCCAGTCGTCCCGGCGTCGAAGATGCGCGAGTTCGTGCAGAAAAATCTGGTTCAATTCCGCGGCCGAGAGCTCTTGCATCGCCCACTCCGGAATCACGATGGCTGGCCTTGTCAGGCCAAGGGCTGTGGGCACGCGGACTGTTTTCGACGTGCAGACAACGACGCCGCGCCGGGTTGCGTTGCGGCGAAGAGTATCTTGCAAAATCGGGATCGAGCGACGCGGGATTCAAGGGCGTTGCGCTGTTGCGCAGAGCGCGGAGGTGCAAGACGGCGCGAGCGATGCCGATGAGGAAATATCCGGCGATCAAGGCCCACGCGCCAAATACGTAGAGAGCCCAAGAATCGGGGACGGTGATGGCCGCATGAGTAATTCTTGCGGGCAGATTCGCAGGCGACAACAAAGTGGCCACCAGCGGCAAGGTTGCGATGGCGATCAGAGCCGAAAACCAGATGGCAAAGCGCGTGCCTGCACTCTGGCGGCGAGACAGGCGCAACAGCAGGCGGCAAACAGGGCGATGACGGTGCCTTCAGCAAGCGTGTCGACGATGCGAAGAGCCGAAAACTGGGCGATCGCGTGTAGTGCGGGATTCATCGGCGCGCTATTTGCTCCTTTCCAGAAGATCGCGAAGACGTTTGAGTTCGCCGGGGTCGATGCTCTTTTCCTCGAGAATGTTCAGGACCAGAAGTTCGTCGGAGTTGCCGAAGAAGCGGCTGACCAGGTGGCGAACCTCGAAGCGGGAGGCGTCCTTGCGATCGACGCTCGGCGTATAGACGTGAGCGCGTTTATCTTTCTCGTGCTTCACGTATCCCTTTTTCTCGAGGATGCGAACAATGGTCAAGATCGAGTTGTAGGCCAAAGCCGGTTGACTGGGCAGCGTCTGCAGGACCTCATGAACAGTCGCGGAACCTCTGTCCCACAGGACATTCATGATGCGAAGCTCAGCTTCGGTTAGGGTCGCTGATTTGCTGCGGGCCAAGGAGCCTCCTGTTGCCTATCTATTAAGACGCAGATGCAGATCAAAAACGTCAACTAATTTGTTAGTTGCGAGACATAGGCTTCGAGTTGCCCGACCCTAATTTTCTGTAAATATATTATTAATCAATCGTTTAGGATGACATCGACGAACGGCCGGGAACTTCGGAAGACTACGAGAAAACGGCCACGCCGATTAAAATCCCGGCGTGGCCGTGAGCGGAGCTTTTGATCACCTCACTGGTAGGTGAAATTCAACTTGTCGACGTAGACGGTGTAGTCGGATTGCTTGTAATCCCCATCCATCTGGTAGTTGACGGTGATTCCATACCATCCCGGCGCCGAGAACGGAGCGTAGGTCCAATTCAGGGTGTGCGTGACTCCGTTGAATGTGATGGACTGGTAGAGCAACTGGTTGCTTGAGGTTCGCTCGACCTGAATGACGACGTGATTCCAGGCATTTTCCAGCGGGTAGCAGGAGATGCCGGTAGGAACCCACTTCAGCTTGACGTTGTCCCAGATATCCCATTCATTGCCGCCGGCGATGCGGCATTCATGGCCCCAAGTGAACCCGAGTCCGCTGAAGAACTGGTTGATGTCGAACTCAAGGGCCTGCGAGTTTCCGAGATTGCTGCCGTAGAAATAAACGTCGTAGGTAAAGTTGTGGAGGGTGGGCACGAGAGTGTGATTCGTGTCAGGCAATCCCTGGGAGGAGAAGTCTCCGATGAGGTGGTTGTTCCAGAGAACATCGGAGTAATCCATGTTGCCGCCGAGGCTGAACTGAGTTGAGTTGCCGGACATCGTGGGCGACTTGACTTCTTGAATCATGGACCAGGTGGTACCGGGACCGCTCGGACTTGCATCCGTTACAGTCGGCGTAGGTGGGTGGCTGCTGCGCATATCCAGCCCATCCGCCGCTGCTGTGCAGGTTGGAGAAGGTCGACCCGCCGCCCGAGGAGCCCACGGTGATCGTGACCGGACTCGTAGCCGCTCCGCCGCATTTGTCCCACTCTTCGACCGTTGTGTTGTAGGTTCCGGGGCTCAACGAAATATTGGTGTTGAGGCTGGCGCCGTTGACAACGTAGGCGAGTTTCGAAGGCGCGGTGTAGATGCCCATTGAGGCGACGCCGAGAGAACAACCGGTGGTTGCGGTGGCGACGAAATTGGTGGGAGACCCTACGGTGCTGTTGTTTGCCGGCGAGGTGACGAATACTCCAGTGGTTCCGCCGGATGTAACCGTAATTTTGACCGTCGAGGTCGAAGATCCGCCGCATTGATCCCACTCTTGCACCACGGCGTTATAGGTGCCGGGATTTAAGTTCAGGCTGGTGTTGAGGCTGGCGCCGTTTACGACGTAGGAAAGCTCGTAGGGCTCAGGATAGATCCCCATCGAGGCGACACCTTTTGAGCAAGAAGAGGCGGATGCCGTAGCGACGAATTTCACGGACGTGCCGACGGTGCTGTTATTGGCGGGACTCGTGACGGTGACACCGGCGAAGGCAGAAACTGCGATGAGCAGGCATGCGAAAACTGCCGAAAAATGGAGGGCACACTTCTTCATGGGGCTTTTCTCCGGTTCGTTTTAACTTGAGGACCTGTCGGTCCGGAGTACAGACAGAGGTATCCACACGGGCAAGAGGGACCACTCTGGGTCTTGCACTTGGGTCTTGCTAGACCGCTCGCGCCGTAAAGAGGGCGAAAAGCGGGGACGTTCAGCGGAGTGCCCCCAATCTATACAGGGTTCACCTGAGTGTCAAAGGGAAAATCTTGTATTAGCGCGCCCACTATAATCGTTAGTACTAATACCAACCAAACGGCCTCGTTGTGCCACTAATTCGGTGGCGACCGCATTGACAGCTCGTTCCCCACCGAGCGAGTGCGCCCTCCCAATGAAGGAACGTTATGCAGATTCGCTTGGTTGATGCAGGGATTGCCGTGATCGTGTGCGGCGTGCTTTTCGTTTCAGGGTGTGGAAACGGATCGACGGCCACCCAGACTCCTCCTCCACAGAAAACTCTCACCTCGATTTCGATCAGTCCTTCAACGCTGCCGCTGAGCGCGGGTGCGAGCCAGCAACTCACCGCGACCGCGAAATACAGCGATGGCTCGACCGCGAATGTGACGAGCGCGGCGAAATGGACGACCTCCAATGCCTCTATTGCAACGGTTAATTCCGCAGGAATGGTCACAGCCGTTGCGGGTGGCAACGCATCCATCAGTGCCGCGGATAGTGGACAGACGGGAACGGCATCCGTGTCCGTCGCAACGGCAGTGACGCAGGTGTCCGTCACCGTGTCGCCCACGAGCGGGGCACTGATTGCCGGAAGCACACAGCAACTCACCGCGACCGCGAATTTCAGCGATGGATCGCAAACCAATGTGACTTCTTCGGCGACGTGGACCACATCGAACCCGCACGGCTGCGACGGTGACTGCCGGAACGATTACGGCGGTCGCCTCAGGCACCGCCACGATGACGGCGGCTTCCGGAGGCATGAGCGGCAGCGCGACGATCACTGTTGGTGCGAACGTGGCGACCTGGCACAACGACAACCAGCGATCCGGATTGAACGCAGCAGAAGGAATTCTGACACCGCAAAACGTGACGTCGGCGACGTTCGGGAAGCTTTTCTCCTACACCGTCGACGGATACATCTACGGACAACCTTTGCTCGTTTCGAACCTGACCGTAAATGGCGCCTTGCACAATGTGGTTTTCGTCGCGACGGAGACCGACAATGTCTACGCGTTTGACGCCAGCAACTTCACCAGCAACGCGCCGCTGTGGCAGGTGTCACTGCTGCAGCCTGGCGAATCGCTGATCACGAACGCGAGCATTCAACCTTCGATTGGAGTGACGTCGACTCCGGCGATCGATCTGACAACGAACACGATGTACGTTGTGTCCACGCAAACGTCTCCGGCGACGAGTGGCACCTTTCGGCTGCACGCGCTCGACATCACAACTGGGCAAGAAAAATTCGGCGGCCCGGTGCTGATCAAGGCGCAGGTGCCGGGAACGAATTCTGACTCGATCAACGGCATCGTCTATCTGACGACGTCTTGCATCCAGCGTCCGGCGTTGCTCCTCGCTAACGGATCGTTGTTCATCGGCTTCGGAGCATGCCACAGCGGATGGCTGCTTTCTTACGATGCCCAAACTCTGACGCAGACCGGAGTGTTCAACGCCAGTCCAAATCTGAATGGCGAAGGTTCGTTCGGCGGCGCAGGCGGAGTGTGGATGGGCGGCGGCGGGCCGGTGGCTGATGACCTGGGCAACATATACATAACGACGGGAAACGGTCCGTACGACGGATTGACGGCGTTTGGCGATTCGATCTTGAAGTTCGATTCAACACTGCACCTGCTCGATCACTTCACTCCTTACGATTACCAGTACATGGATTGCAGCGATAAAGATCTGGCTGCAGGTGGATTGATGCTGATTCCCGGGAGCACAGAAGTTCTGGCGGGAGGAAAGAGCGGCAAACTTTATCTCGCGAACACGGCGGGGTTGGGAGGCATGCAGCCAAACGATGCGGGTGCGACACAAACGTTGTGGTTCGAATCGGACCTGATCCCTCCGTACTCGACGAGTTGCACAGACAGTTCGGGCACCTGGACCACGGACATTAACTCGTACGAGATTTTTGCCACGTCGGCCTATTTCAACGGCTCCGTCTATCTGGGAGTCACGCCGACCGCTGCGGGAGTGCCCGCACCACTGAGGCAATTCCCCTACTCCGGAACGCTCGCACAAGGTGCGACGACGAGTCAGAGCATTTTGTCTGGCAGTTACGGCACCACGCCCGCCATTTCGGCAGCGGGGACAGCGTCAGGGGTGGTGTGGATGATTGATCACGGACAGCCCCTCCAGAGTTCGGGAACGGCCACATCGGCGATCTTGCGGGCGTTCGATCCGAGCAATCTTGGCGCTCGAGATCTATGACAGCTCGCAAAACTCGGCGGACACGCCGGGATACGGCATCAAGTTCAGCGCGCCGATGGTGGCGGATGGCGAGGTGTTCATCACAACGGGGCATGACCTGGTGACGGCGACCGATCCGCAAGGAGAGTTGGATATCTACGGGTTGAAGAAGTAGGACTACGCATTTGCGGGCATCCGCTGATATGACAGCGGATCCTTTTGATTTGTGAAAGAAGCCAGGCTTCAGTTCTTCGCTTGCCTCCCTGGTTCCGCGCTCAGTGATGTTTGAAGTATTGAACGGCTCGCTCGTGTGCTTTGGCGTCTTGCATCGAGCCGAAGGTTCCCAGATTGCGGCGCTTACCGGTCTTTGCATTTTTCTTACGCGAGTAGAGACGATATTGGCCGCTTTTCAATTTCCGGATCATCGAGTTCCCTCCTATTCATAGTCAAGGCTGACTTCAGTTCGTGATAGCGCTTCGCGCCGCGATTCGAGTGCTCGTTAACCCTTGTGAGCGCTTCGGGTTCTGCTGGCTTTTACAGCCGCATTATGGCGGGCAGCAGCGCCGCGTTTCTTTGCCGAGGCTTGAGCTTGCCTGGATAGAGCCCTGTGCGAAGCGGCAGAGTGGCCTTCTTTTTTCAGAGCATTCAACGTTGCGCGCGATCGGGTCGCAGACGGTTTGCTAAGAGTATGGTCTTGTCCTTTGCGGTTGTCGCGGCTTGCGCGTTTGGCTACGTCGGCTGATGCAGTTCCCTTGCGAGGCGCCTGCAACTTCACGCCTGCGCGTCGCGCCTTCGAGAGGCCGATTGCGATTGCCTGTTTCGTCGAGGCCGCACCATGTTTGCCTTCCCGCACGTGGTGCATCTCTTCGCGAACAAATTCTCCCGCTTGCGTGCTTGCGGACTTTCCTTCGCGTGCATCTTCCCGCGCCCGTTCCATAGTTTCCTTTTCCGGCATAGCAACCTCCTTCCGCAAAAGTAGCGGTTTAGTTTTCTGAGGTGCATCGATAAGTTTCTGTAGGCAGAACTGACGGTTGCTGTAGGCGGCGGCAGCGATTTTGCGGGCGGCCGTGACTAAAGCCGAGATCGAGCTACGGAAGTCTCAGAACTTCTTGTGGTAGCGCCCGTCGACGGCGACGCCTCCGAGCTGGTCGCGCTGCACACTGACGGACCACCGCTTGTTGATTTGATATTCGCCTTGGACGATTTCGCTGCCGGGCTGGGAAACATCGGTCGAGAAGGAAAAGAGGAGGCTCTTCGTGAGACGTTGCTGGATGGCGACGCGAGCGGATGGATTTTGGCTTCCGCCCAGGGTTGGGTCGATCTCGAGGCCGGAAAGTCCGGCGAGTTTTTGAACGCTGCCGGCCACCTGTCCGGCGACCTGAGACGCAATCATCGAGTCTGTGCTTTGACTGTTGGCCGCGGATTCTCCAGTCGTCTTGCCTCGCGCAACAAGGTTGATGACGTCAGCGGTGGCGAGTGGCGGATCGGAAACGTAGGCAGTCGTCAGCTTGTCGAGCGGACCGCGCATGGTCAGCGTGAGATTGTATTGTTCCACCGTGGTGGTTACAGAGACGTTCAGGACGGGATGAGTTTCGTTCGGATTGTCGAAGGTGATGACGCCGCGCTGCAACTGGTAGCGGACGTTGCGGTAAAACAATTCGCCCGACGTAAGAGTGGTGCGACCGGTGATAACGGGATTGGCGGCGGTGCCTCCGACTTGCAGAGCGACTTGTCCGGCAAAGCTGACCTGCGAGCTGACCGCATTGAGTGCCTGCTGCGATTGGGCATTGATCGCGAGCCTAATCGTGTCGGCGAATCCGGGCTGAGAAAGTGTGTTTCCCGTGCTGAACTGGTCGGCGAATTTCGAAAGATCGAAGTCCTGGGTGAACGAAAGATTGTCAATGAGCACGCGGCCGCTCAGCACGGACGCATGGGTTGAGCCGCTGAACGTCAGGTTGGCGTCGAGCAGAGAACGCAACCCGTCAGGATAACGAAGGCGCATCGACTGGCCCTGCAGCGCGAGGTTGAATTCGACGCTTAGGGCGGTACGTGATGGAGCCGCCAAGCGAAACGGGGCCGCCGCCGATTTGTGCGGTCATGGTGGACAGCTGCAGATGATCGTTGGCGATGTCGACAGTTCCGTTCAACTTATCGATGCCGAGTGGAGCATCAGCCGGAATCACCGAAACATTCTGCAGCTTAAGCTGGCCCGTGATATCCTGCCCGGACGAGCGGACGTCGAGAGCCAGAACTCCGGAGCTGTTCACGTCGGGAGCGAAAATCTTCAAAATACGGAGATTGACCGACCCTTGCGCGGTTAGCGTGGGCGCGGAGTTGCCTCCGATGGGGATGCGCCCTTCCGCGCGTAGTGATGTTTCCGTGCCACGAATTTCCGCAGGCTGGAGCGTGACGACGGAATCGGCATAGTCGGCACGAATGGGTTGAGCGATCCCAATTTCAAGCGAGTTGTAGGTCGCCTTCAAGGTCGGGATGGAAAGATGCGCCTCAATCTTGGACTTGTCTTTCAGAGGGCCTTTCAGCGTCGCGTGCAACTCGGTTTGTCCCTGAAAGCCCTGTGCAGCGCTGGGAGCATAAGCGGCCACGAACGGTGCGAGGGAAACAGTTTCCGTATCGATTGCCGCGTCGGTTTCGTAGTTGCCTTCCAGGCTGACCTTTCCTCGGGCGTGGATGGTGGCTTGCGACACTTGCGAATCGAGGTTGATGTTGGCGGCGTGGTTGGCGACGCGCAGGTCCGCCTTGAAATTTGAAATCGAATTCTGGTGAATCTGAAGTTGCGGTAGCTGGATTGAGGCGACTAGCTGCGGATCGTCGACCGTACCCTCACCACTGACCGAAGCAGCAACGGTTCCGGTGATTCCAAGATTCTTCTGCTGCAGAGTCTGGAGTTTTTGGAGCACAAGGGCCGGCGCTTCGAGCTTGGCCTTGTACGCTTTCGTTTTCGGAGTATAGGAGAGCGTCTGCGTCAATTGCTCCGGCAGGCGCAGCCACGCGCAGTGTGGAGACGATGGCATCGTTGTCGGTGTGGAATTTTGCGGTTAGTTCCTGTATCGGTTCACCGTAAGCGCTCGCGTTGGCGATCTGAGCCGAGCCCGATCCCGACGGCGCCAGTTGCGATCCCTGCAAATCAGCCCTCGCCGACAGGTCTCCGCTGATCGGGTAGTGCTGCTTCGTCAAGGTCAGCAGATCAGTGATACTCAATCGCTGCACGTCCACGTGCGCCTTGATCGCGTTCGAAGAATCGTATGACCAGTTTTTCAGTGCGACAGCGGCAGTCAGATTGGCTTGCCCCTGATGTGCATTCACGAGCGAGGCGCTGTCAACCGTGGCGCCAGAAGGATTGGCGTGCATCGAGATCTTCGCGGATTTCCACGCGCTGCCTTCGACTTCCAGATTCTCAGCGTCGAGTTGTGCGGTGATGGCCGGCTTCTGAATCGATCCTTGGATTGTCGCGTTCAGCGTCGCCGAACCGGAAACCGCCGGAGGTGGCGCCTGCGATGGGCTGAATGAAGATGCGAGTGAGACGAGTTGATGCAGGTCGTTCGAGACCAGCTGCACGCGCAGGCTGGAATGGTTGCTGATGGTTCCCTGCGCCGTCATTTTCCCGGCGGGAAACTGGAAGGCGGTGTCGTGCAGTTCGACTGTCTGCTTGGCGCCGTCGTAGGAGGCGTGGATCGCACCATTGATCGGCGCGTCACTCGAGGAGGGATTCGCGCGGCTGGAGGCGAGGGCTTTGACGACAAGGTCCGCGTGAGCCTGCAGGTTGTCGATCGAGCCTTTCCATCGGGCCTCGGCTTTTCCGCCAAGCGTTCCCGACAGGGTTGCGCCAGGAATTTGCTGGCCGCCGGCAGTACGTTGGAGATCCTTGAGAGAGATGCCATTGAGCGATGCCTGGACGACGGACTCCTGCGTTGTGTCGAGATGCTGCACGCGAGCCGCGGCGACAATTTTTCCGCCGAGAGAATCTACAGTGAGATTGTTGACTTCCAGATTGCCGTCAGCGAGACGGAACTTCCCTTGCAGGTTTTTGACGTCGACCCGTTTTCCGGAAGCGATGGCGGTCAAAGCGTTGCTGACGATCTCTCCGTCGATGGTGATGTCGCGCAGAATTGGCTGATTTCCCGCGGCCTGGTAATGCAACGTTCCATTCAGAGCGATATCCCCCACGGGCTTGACCGATGGAGAGAGCGTCGCGAAATCCTGCGTATGAATGCGGATCTGATAGGAACCGTCTGCGACGGGATTGGCGTAGCCGGAGACCTGGCCGTGCAGCGTGATGTCGGATGAACCAATCTGCAGCACCGCGGAACTGAGATCCATGCGGTCTGGAGTAGCGCTGAATTTGAGATCAAGATTGTGGGGCAGCGGTGCGTACTGCGCATATTGAAGATGCCCGTTTTTATAAGAGAGGTCGCCCGAGTAGCGCTTCGCGAGAGACTCAAAATGAATGTCGGTGCCAAGCTCGTAAAGGTCCGCATCGAGCGGAGTTTTGCGATCGTTGTAATTTACTTCTCCGTTCGTGATCTGGGCGTGCTCGACGGCGAGATCGAAAATACTGGTGCTGCTGCCGCTGCTCTGACTGGGCGGAGGAGTGGGAAGGTTGTTCTTTCCATCGGCGGTGACCTCAACGTGCACGACTGGATGGTCGACCGCAATCTCGCGCAACGCGACCTGGCGGCGCAGAGCCGAAATGATTCTGAGCTGGACGGTGAGTTTGTCTGCATGGAGCAAGGGCGGCTGATCACTTGCTTCGGTGCCGCGCAAAGTAATGTCGTAGAGGTGAGCCGTCAATGTGCCGAGGGTCCAGATCGAGGCGGCCAATTTGAATTTTCCCGCCGGTCGCGAGGTTAGCCTTTTCGGCAATTTCTCCGATCGCAAAGCGCTGAAAGCTCGTCGAGCGCAGGTAGAGATATCCGCCGATCGCGGCGACGATCAACAAGGCTGCAATGCCTGCGAAGGACCAACCGAGAATTCGCTTCCACCCCATAGAGCGCCTCAAAAAGCCTGTCCGATCGTGATGTAGTACTGCGTTGGATTGATTCCTGGAACGGGGTTGAGGTTGCGTCCAAGATCAATTCGGACGGGGCCAATCGGAGTCGCATAGCGGAGTCCGATCCCAATGGTGTTGGTGTAGTTGTCAACGAAGTTGCGGATATTGATGGCGCTATACACGTTACCGCCGTCGTAAAAGACGACTCCGCCGAGGGACTTGTTGACGTGAAGTGGGAAACGCAGCTCGGAGTTCAGAATGAAAAGCTGACGCCCTCCGACCGGCACCGTGACGTTCACACACCCGGTTTGATTTTGCAATACATTGCAAAAAGGTACGAGCCGCTGCGGTCCTGCTTCATCGATGGGGAAGCTGCGGAGCGTCGTGCCGCCTCCTGTGAAGAACAATTGACTGGTGGGCACGAAGCTTCCCGCGAACGGCGAGGCCAATCCCAAACGAATGCTGTTGGCGAAAACCATCGAGTGCACGGGTTTGTAGAACGCGTATTGGCCGAAGAGCTTCGCGAAATTCGCGCTGGATCCGAAAGCGGTCGGTGTGAGGCTCAGATCGAGTGTAGAAAAAACGCCGCGGTGAGCATCGAGAGGCTTGTCCCGGGTGTCACGGATGAGGGTAGCCGAAACGGTGGAGAGACGCACTCTGCGGTCCTCATCAAGGACGAGATCCGAGACAAGAAGGTGCGAAAGATCCGTCTTGTTGAAGTCGTAGCGCAGTTGGAGGCGCGTGTTGGTACGCGGGCTGATGACGCGCTCGACCTGAAACGACAGATCACCGAGCGCCGCGGTGAATAGCGGATTTTCGCTGTTCCGTTCCAGCGAAAAGCTGGTGAGAGACTGCCACTGCGATCCGATGAAGTGCGGTTGCGCGTAGGTGGTGAGCGCTTTCTGGTCGAGTCTTGAAAGAAGGATGGAAGCGCTCGCGGTTTCCGCCAGCCCGCGCATGTTGCGTCGGGTGAATTCGATGAGGCCACGCGGGCTCGCGAATGTGGATTGGCTCGGGGCAATCTGATTCCCGCCCAATCCGATCTCTCCTCCTCCGCCAGGCAGAGCGACGGTTCCGGTAGGAATATTGCCTCCTCGGTGGGAAATCTCAAATCCGAAACCGTAGGTGAGTTCGTTCCGCTTGGCTTCGTGGACTTTCACCAATGCCATTTCATCGGTCTGATCGGTGATGGGCTTACGCGGACCTACACTTGACCAGTCGAAAATCGACAGATCGTACAGATGACTTTCCGCTTCCAGCAGCTTCTGACGCTGCATCGGAATTTCAGAATGGAGATTCGCGGACTTTACGATCAGGGGCTCGCGGGTGTGGTCCTGTCCCAGATAGACGATTTCGCTTACTCGTACGGGCTGGTGCTCAGCGATTTCATAAGCCACGTTTACGTGCTGAGCGTCGCCGGGATTTTTAGCGACAGTAGCTTTGACATCGACGGTGAGATACCCGCGATCGAGATATGTCGCGGAGATGCGATTCCGATCTTCGGCGAGCTTGCGCGGCGAAAAAGGTTCGCCGGCCTTTAACTGAAATCCTTTCGGAGCGGCGAGCTCGCCGGAGGGGACGTGATCGTTGCCGGAAATCTTCACGTCTTGCACCAAAGTCTGCGGGCCTTCCGCGATGTCAAAATCGACGTCAATCTTGTTGTCGTGTTCGGAAGTACGGGAGGTGACCTTGACCTCTTCGTAGCCGCGATCGCGATAGAGGGATTCGATGTTCCCGGCGCTCTGCTTCAGCAATTTCTGGCTGAGGCTGCCATGAGTCCAGATGTGCGATGGCTTCACCACAAGCTGGCCAGACAAGTCATTTTCCGAAACGGCGTAGTTACCGTGAAAGCTGATGCGATCGACCTTGTGTTTCTTTCCGCGGTCGATGGTGTAGGTGACGAGAATCTGATCGGGCTGACGCTTGAAGTCGGTGGTGACCTTGACGTTGTCGTATCCTCTTTTCTGAAAGTAGTCGACCAGGTTGCGCTGTCCTTCTTCCACAAGATCGCGGTCCACCGCGTGCTCAGAGAAAATCGGGATCAGCTTCTTCATCTGGCGGCTCGCCAGCAGAGGAATAAACGAAAGCTTGGCGCCGACCGTGCGAACGACCACTACCGGCCCTACATCCACTTTGAAAAGAGACCGCGACGCGATTCGTTGCGGAATCAAATTGCGGAGGATTTTCTCGAATGCTGCCGGCAAACCGCCTTTGCTTCGACAGGATCCTTTTCATCTGCGTAGTCGCTGCCGTAATCCGGGACGGACTGTAGGGCTTGCCCGGCTTCAACAGAGCACCGGACAAGCGCGCGCGCAAGGACTGCATCGCGTGGAGTAATTGAGTGTTCTCAGGCTGATCGGGGCCGTCGATCCTGACAGAATCGATGCGAGCCTGCTTTCCCATGTCGACGGCGAACGTCAGATTCACGAGCTCGTGAGAATCGTCGATCGAAGGTTTCGCGTGGACGGTGGCCTGGAAATATCCGTTCTTATGCAGGAAGTCGGTGATTGATTTCTCGGCCACTGCAACGCGGGCGGGATCGTAGGGATCTTCGTCGGAAAGATTGGCGACCTGCAACAGGCGTATGTAAGAGAAACGTTTGATAGCGCCGGGAAATTCAACTACACCGAGGTAAAAGGAGGGTTCGAGAAGAAAGCTGACGCGGAGGCCGGTGATGTCGGGCACGACTTCGACCTTTACGTCGGGAAAGTTGCCGGCCTTTTTTAGTGCCGCGGCACTTCGCTGGATTTTCTCTTCAGAGTACGGCGTATTTGCCTGTCTGCTCGACAAGCGCATACAAAGAGGTGAGGTCACGATGCGGATTCGCGATCAGCGAGACGGCGCTCACATTCTGACCGGCGTAGGCCGCCTGGGGAGGCTGGGGGGCAAGTTGAGCCAAAAGCATTGTTGCGCTGATCAACCAAAAGACGGGGAGCGAAAAGCGCATAGAAATTCCGAAATCCGTACTCCAGTGAAGAGTGGCGCGTCGCTGGAGAAAAAAATTATATGGCGAGGCGAACCTGCTCGCCCCGTGATGAGATCAGATGCGATTGAATTGACGGAAGTTGTCGACATTGCCGCCAATGGCAGGTCCGTGCGCCGGCGCGTGATCTTGCGATGCTTTCTTCAGAGTACGCGGCCGGCGGGTGTTTTAGATTGGCATCGCTTCACAACAGGTCGACTCCACTCCGGAAAATGGCATCTATTAGCCGCCGCTTAGCTGCATTTCTTTTCGGGGGAACTATGACGAAGCAACCATCGAAAAAGAGGATCCGGTACGCGGTCGTGGGATTGGGTCATATCGCCCAAGTGGCGGTGCTTCCCGCCTTTCGCAACACATCGAATTCCGAATTATTTGCACTGGTTTCGTCCGATCCTACGAAGCTGGCAAAACTTGGCAAGAAATACGGTATTGAACATCTTTACTCCTACGCCGATTACGGGAGAGCTTTGTCGAATGTCGACGCGGTATATATTGCGCTGCCAAACCATCTGCATTGCGAATATGCGGTGCGTGCGGCTGCAGCCGGGGTTCACGTACTCTGCGAGAAGCCCATGGCGGTGCATGAAGAAGATTGCCGGGCCATGATCAAGGCGTCGCGACAGAATCACGCGAAGTTGATGGTGGCGTACCGGCTTCATTTCGAAGCCGGGAATCTGGAGGCAATCTCGACTTGCCAAGAGCGGGAAATTGGGCGAACTGCGGATGTTCAGCAGCGAATTCGCGCAGCAGGTTGCGGACGATAACGTCCGGGTGAACGAGAGTTCCGCCACACGGCGGCGGCCCGCTGTATGACATGGGCGTGTATTGCATTAATGCCGCGCGATACCTGTTTGGCGCGGAGCCGGTCGAGGTCAGCGCAATGGCGGCCTCCAAGAAAGAAGGAGCGGTTCCAGCGCGTAGAGGAAATGATCGCGACGACGCTGCGGTTTCCCGGGCAACCGCATCGCGTCGTTCACGTGCAGCTTTGGGGCGGCGGACGTAAGCTGCTACACGCTCGTGGGGACGAAGGGAATACTTCGCGCCGATCCGGCTTACGGGTATGCCGGGAGCATCAAGCATCAGGTGACGATCGGCGGGAAGACGAAAACCAAGACGTTTCCGAAGCGCGACCAGTTCGCCGCCGAGATCGCTTATTTTTCAGAGTGCGTGATCAAGGATAAGGATCCGGAACCCTCGGGGCTGGAGGGATTGGCAGATGTGAGAGTCGTTGAAGCGATCTATGAATCCCTACGAACGAAGCGACCCGTGCGGCTACCGGAACTATTCATGAAAGAAAGGGCCACGTCTGCGTCAGGAAATTCATCGTCCCGCGCACGGAAAGCCGGAAACGTGCACGCACAGGCACCTTCGCGAAAAGCGGCGTGAGACGCGGCCAGCACGCTGCCCACCCGCTAGACGGAAGGCAGGTCTAGCCGGTACGCTCCTCAGAAGTCACAAAGATATTTTCCGAACTGACCCGGCAACTTCTACGCTGCGTCGTTTTTCTTCCGGCGTGGCGGAGCATCGTCGGGGCGGCCATATTCGTTGTGGGTGTGAACGGGACGTTCCGGATGGTCAGCTGCATCTTCCGCTCCCTCTACCACGGCAGCTTCGATCCCCTGTTCTTCTTCGGCCAGCTCTTCCACCGATTCATCGCTGGCGTCGGCGATGTCGGAAAGTCCCTGAGCGTCCCCGGACTGGCCTGCGCTATCGACTCCGACTTGGCCAGGATCGTCGCCTAGTTCGTCGAGTTGAGCTTCAAGATCGCCTTTGAGTTCAGGAGATCGTTCATCGAGAGAGTCTTCTTTTCTTCGCTTCATAGTCATTTCCCGTGCTTCCACCAAGTTATAGGCGTCGTTTGCCGGTGTGCTCATCCGGTCTTCCCTGTATTTCGTCGTGGCGGTCTGTCATCCCGCACAATGCAATTGCTCAACAACTATTTACAGGTTACTACCCTCAAAGTCATTGCTGCAGGAAATGAACCAGTAATTAGGGTCGATAGAGGCAATGGCAAAATCGAAACCAAGACGAAGAGAAAAACAACCAATCCGACTCGCCTGAACCCGTTTGACAAAGAGAAGCCGGATGTCGTGAACGCGGTCATCGAAACTCCGGGCGGAAGCCGAAATAAATTTAAGTACGACGAAGAGCCTTGGATTTTTTGCCCTCTCCGGAGTGCTGCCCGAAGGAATGGTGTTTCCCCACGCTTTCGGCTTCGTTCCTCAAACGAGGGCTGGGGATGGGGATCCAGAAGACATTCTGATCCTGATGGATGAGCCGACCTTTACCGGGTGTGTCGTTCCAACCCGGCTCGTCGGCGTGATGGAGGCGCAGGAGACGGAGAAAGGGCAAACCGAGCGGAATGACCGGCTCATTGCAGTGGCCGCGCATAGCCGGGATTATTCCGATGTGAAGAAGCTCGGCGATCTCAATTCAAACTTGCTGAAAGAGATCGAACAATTTTTCGTGAACTACAACAAGGAAAAAGGAAAGAAATTCGAGGTTTTGCGATTGCGTGGGCCCAAGCAGGCACGCAAGCTGATCAAGAAGGCGCGAGCGTAATTCAATCTGCGTCATGAGGAGACGCGAGACAAGACGGTCTATGAAAGAAATCGCGATCCGATTTTTGATTGGAGGACTTTCGGTTTCTTTGTTTGCACTTCTGGGCGATGTTTTCAAACCCAAGAGTTTCGCCGGACTGTTTGGGGCGGCTCCCTCGGTAGCGCTTGCCACTCTGGCTCTCACAGTGAAGACCAGCGGCACCCAATTCGCCGCCACTGAAGCAACTTCGATGATGGTGTCAGCCGTAGCACTCTTCGTCTACGCGTGGTGCGTGAGCTGGACCATGATGCGGCGATCCTACAGCGCTCTTCGAGTCACCATGGCTCTGCTTACGGTGTGGGCGGTCGGAGCTTTCGGACTTTGGTACGTCGTGCTGAGATAGAACGGATGCGCGTTCAAATCGATTTCGCGGCGCTCAAGGACACGAGATGGTATCAAGCCGCTCTCCGCTTTTGCTGCGGTGGGCTGGCGACGGCCGCAACTGGAATCATCGCGAAGAAGTACGGTCCCAGTGTCGGAGGCCTCTTCCTCGCATTCCCGGCAATTTTGCCAGCGAGTGCAACTTTGATTGAAAAGCACGAGCGGCAGAGAAAAGAGCGCAAAGGCCTGCAGGGATCGGTACGGGCAAGGAGGGCCGTAGGTGTCGACGCCGCTGGAGCGGCCATGGGAAGCGTCGGACTCTTCGTTTTTGCGTTCCTGATCGCGAGATACATATCGCGCTACCAGCCGCTTCTCGTGATCGCGGCATCAGCAGCCGCTTGGATGGGAATTTCGTTGCTCATCTGGCAACTTCGCAAGCACATGTAGGCTGACCTTAGCCGCGTCGCCGCGTCTGCTAGCCCAGATGAGACAAAGCAACTTTAGCCGCGTGAAACCCGCACATTCCATGCACTCCTCCGCCGGGCGGGGTCGAGGAAGAGCACAGGAAAATATCTTTGGCGGAAGTTGCGTAACTGCTCCACGTAGGCCGGATCAGGAGCTGGCGGAGATCCATGGCGCCGCCGGAGATATCGCCACCGATGAGATTCGCGTCCATGCTTTCAAGCCTTGCGGGTGAGAAAACGCTGCGCTTAAGGATGCAGTCGCGAAATCCTGGAGCAAAACGCTCGATTTGATTTTCGATGCGATCAAGCATGTCGAACGAAGATCCGTGCGGAACGTGGCAATAGGCCCAAGCGATGTGGCGGTCGCGCGGAGCGCGCGTGGAATCGAACAACGTTGGCTGCGCGAGCAGGACGAACGGTCTCTCTGCGGGTTCGCCTTTTCTCATGCAGGCTTCAGATTCTGCAATTTCTTCGAACGTGCCACCCAGATGCACGGTAGCCGCGCGCAGACATTCGGAGGCCGTCCATGGGATCGGGTCGCGCAGAGCGTAATCGACTTTGAAGGCACCGGGGCCGTAGCGGTATTTCGCTAGCTTATTTCGATACGAGGTTGACAGTCGGCTGCCGGCGATTTTGAGCAGTTGCCGAGGAGTGACATCGCAGAGCGTCAGGTCGCACGTCGGAAGCGCCGCTAGATCTTCGATCGGCGTCGAAAGCGTCACGGTGCCACGCAGATTTGTCAGAACTCCACATAGCGCCGTCGTAATGGATTGCGCACCTCCGCGAGGGATCGGCCAACCGACTGCATGGAGAGCAGCACCGAGAAGGACTCCAGGAGGCTGAACTCATCGGCTCATCGAGGCTCAGGAACGAGTGAGCGGCGAGACCGGCGAACAACCCTCGCGTACGCTCGTTGCGGAAGGAGCGGCTTATGGATCTTGCGGAGGGCAGAGCTTTCATCCCGAGCTTCGCCATGAGCCAAGGATGTCGCGGCATTGGGCGGACGGGACGCAGTACATCGGCCGCTAGTTCAGTCCAGCGGTCTGCGAAAGGCGACATCAAGCGACGCCAAGCATCCGCATCTTCTCCGAGAGAGGAACCGGCGAGTTTGAGATCTTGTTCGAGTAGAACGGCTGTGCCGTCGTCGAACGGATGCGCGAGGGCGGCGGGCGAATGGATCCACTCGAGGCCGTATTTTGCCAAGGATAGCGAGGAAAAGAACGGTGACCCGATCGCCAGCGGATGCACAGCCGATCCGAAGTCGTGATGGAAGCCGGGAAGGGTGAGGTCGAGCGTGCGCGCTCCACCACCCGGCTGCGGCTCGGCTTCGAATACGTCGACGGCGATCCCCGCTTGAGCCAGCGCGATCGCGGCAGCGAGGCCGTTGGGCCCTGCGCCGACTATACAAGCTTTGACGACTCACGCCCCTCCTCTGCAAGGCTGTCCGAGCTTGAGCCCTTTATTCATTCGATGCTCCGGGAGATTCAGATTAATCACTTCTTTCAAAGTCGGCATTGGAAGGCCATTCAATGGCATGGACCGTACCGTCCGCCAAGCGCTCGAGGGTTGGAGCGTAAAGTCCCACCAATTTTCGGCGCCACCAGTGGCCCGACGATCGCTTTTCCGATATCGAGGTGAACCAATATTGCCAGATTACTGCGCGGACTTGGCGCGGCGGTTGCTGCGGAAACGGATTCGAGGCGAAAAGTCCAAGCACATCGCGGTCATTCGACAGAAGCAGTACCTCAGTCCGGGGCACAATGGAATACTCGCGCCATGAGCCCAAAGAAGCAAACCAAAGATTCCAGTCGAATCTTGGCTGATAGGGTGCGTAGATTGCCAGGAGCCTGCGAAACGTCCTGCGGCTTGTAGCGGAATGGATACGGAGTCCAGTTCGTTCCGTCTTCGGAACCTTGAAATTCGATCTCGTAGCGGCCGCGCGTCATGATTCCGAACAGGCCATAGCGATTCGCGATGCGGAACGGCTCGAGGGCCGCGATGGGAGCGGTTGGAAATGGAAGTGTGGAGAACATCCAGAAGAGTTCGGCCGAGGTGGCGTAGAAGATCCAACTTAAAAAGATTCCGGCTCCAGTGAGCTTCACCACACGGAACGCTTGGCGGGTCGCGCTCTGCGCTGCGTGGCCCGTTACTTGCGCTCCTGATGGGACCGCCGGAGGCAGCAAGGATTTCCATTTCAACGGCAGAAATCGCCGCAGGAAACGATCGTCGAGAAGAAGAAATCCCAAAACCAAAACCAGGTAGTTTAGGAATGTGTAATTCGCAGTGAGAATTACGCCCACTTCCCATGGCGTGACGATGAGAAAGCAGATGATGCGCCAACGTCGCGGGAGAAACATCATCCATACGAGTACCAATTCGAGTGCGAGCGTCGCGAAGGCGCTCGATGCGTGAAACCAGTGGGGCAGGTGCTGCACGTACCAACCGACCCAGGTGGGCAGAGGGCCATCCTGATAGTAGTTGTCCATCGCGGTGAAGTGCCGCCACTCGGGGTCGCCGCCGGCGATTTTGGCGACGCCGGATTCGAAGTAGATGCGGAACCACTCCCATTGCAAGAGAAACAGGCTTGCGCGGGACGGTGGCGAGGGAAGACCGAAGCGCGGGCGAAATCCTGGCGGAGCGAAAAAAAGAGCGATAAATCCGGCTTCGAGAAGCATGCCATCGGATTGGTAGCTGGAAAAATCCTGTGCGGCCGTGACGAACGAGAGAAAGCACAAGAAGCAGGCAAACAACATGCCGCGGGGCCAGATATTAAATGTAAGCACGAGTGATGCGGCCATGCCAACACAGCAAACGGCGATCAACATGTGCGAACTGGAGGAAAGCCAGAACAACGTTGGAGCAAACCACATGCCGCGCGCGTGTCCGAGAGAGTTGAGCAACGGCTTGGAGATATTGACCGGCGGGCAGAATTCCTTGCGGCCCGATGAGGCCCCGAATCTGGAAAACGAGCGAGTAGAACGCCGAAAAGTAGATCAACCCGAGCGCGCGAAGAAAGAACCAGCGCGAGAGGAAGCGGTCGGTCGGAGCCTGCTGGGAGTCGAACAACCAGCGAATTGCAAACGCAGCCCGGCTCATATGCGCCTAGAAGTTCAACAGAGAAAAAATGATGACGTCAGTTTCTCATGTGGCACAGGCCCTTGCGACGGCGACCAGTTTTAGTCCGCCGCTTTCCGAAGAATTCTCGGGCAAGCGATTGCGCCAGCGATAGAAAAATGGAATTCCCCCGAGGATTACCAGCAATCCGATCGATGATCGTATTGGACGAACCGTCCAGAGGTTGACTGTCAGCGCAACTGCTGCCAGCAGGAAGATGATCGGCGTCCAGGGATATCCCCAGACGCGGTATGGACGGGGAAGATCGGGTGCAATGTCAGCGGAGGCGCAATAGCGCCACTGCGGTGAGGGCGAAGAAGATCCAAACGGCAAAAACAAAAAGCGAATAGAGCTCTTCGAATGTTCCGGTCAAAGCGAGGATCGAGGCGACGCATCCGAGGAAAGTCAGGGAACCGCTGGGCGCATGAGTCGAAGGATGGAGGCGTCCCGCAAATTGAAAGAACACGCCATCGCGGGCCATGGCGTATGGGATGCGGGCGCCAGTGAGAATCACAACGTGCAATGCGCCCAGAGCGGAAATCGCCATCGCGATGGTGAGAAGCGTGGCACCGCGTGTTCCCGCGAAAGACTGCACCGCGTCTGAAGCGATGTGTTGCGACTGGGCGGCCGCTGCGAATGGCAAAGCGCGGAGGTAGGTGATGTTTACCATCAGGTAAAGAGCGCCGACTGTGGCGAGACCGAGAAGGATTGCCCGCGGAATATTTTTGTGGGGCTGCAGAATTTCTTCGCCCAGGTCTCCGAGATCGTTGAAACCGTTGTAGGCCCACATGGCCGGAACAAGTGCGGTGAGCAGCGCGACGATGGTCGCTAAGCTGAACGTGCTGATTCCAAACGGCGACGACGGCGCGAGCTGGATTGCATGCTTCGTGCCGAACAGAAACCCACCCACGATGATCGCGATGATCGTGCCAATCTTAAGAGTGGTCAGCAGAACCTGAATTCCACCGCTCAGTCTCACGCTGAAGTAATTGACTCCGGTCACGACTAGCACCACCAACACTGCGAGCGGCTGCGCCGTCGTGAATTCAAAAACGTAGCTGCCAATGTGTCCCGTGAAGAGAGGGGTTGCGACGACCGGAAACAGGAAGCTGAGGAAGCGGATGAATCCGGCCGCGAGACCAGCCATTGCTACGGGACGGTCGAGGAATGAACTCATCCATCCGAAGAGAAATCCCCACATCGGACCGAGAGCGCGGCCCAGATAAACATAAGGTCCCCCGGATTGGGGGAAAGCGGCACCGAGTTCTGCATAGCAAAAAGCGCCGAAGAGAACGATCACCCCGCCGAGTATCCAGGCGGCGATGACCAGAGTCGAAGAACCGGCGGCGCGGGCCATGTCGCTCGCGACGAGAAAAACTCCAGTGCCGATGGTGTCCCCGATAACGATCGAGGTTGCGGACCAAAGGCCGAGGCCGCGAATTAGGCCGGAAGGCTCAGTCTGATGATGCTTTGGGGTGTCAGGCATTGGGAACGGAATCCAGAGCGTACTCGCAGAGGTTGAACTGGTCAACTGAGGCGGGTGGCTTGGAGTTTGGAGCCGTCGCTCGCGCGCGAGTATCATCTAAGCCGCAATGCCACAGATAAAGATGATGTTGAGCGAGTTTCCTTGGGACGAGAAGTACAGCGTTTCGGGAGTCGAAGACGTTCTCACCCCGGCTCTAGCGATCTATCCAGAGATGATCGCATCGAATATTGCCTGCACCCTGCGGCTGATGAAGGGCGATGCCAACCGCTGGCGGGCGCACATCAAAACGTCGAAATTGGGATATACGCTACGGATGCTCATTGATCGCGGCGTCACAAACTTCAAGTGCGCGACCACTCTCGAACTTGTCGAGGCGTGCCGCAACGGCGCTGCTGATGTTTTGCTCGCCTATCCAGTAATGGCGGCGAATGCAGCGCGGGCTCGTGACATTGCAGAAGAGTTTTCTAAAGTGCGGATTAGCGTGCTCACTGAAAATAAAGAACAAGTTGAGCAATGGCGGGGAAGCCGGGTCAGTGTGTTTTTGGACCTGAATCCCGGCATGAATCGCACCGGGATCAACTGGATCAACGCGCAAAAATTGTCGAAATGATCCGCGAGGTTGAAAAGGCGGGCCTGGAGTTTCGTGGGCTGCACTACTACGACGGTCAATTTGGAGGACTGGAAGAACCGGAACGAACAAAAGTGGCACATGCGGGCTACGACCGCCTGCTGGATCTCGTGGATGAAATCCAGCGTGTTGGGATAGGTGTGACAGAAGTTGTGACTTCGGGGACGCCAACTCTTCCCTGCTCGCTGTCCTACACAGGGTTTCAGAATGCCAAGTTTATCCACCGCGTGTCGCCTGGGACGATCGTCTACTGCGATGCGACCAGCCTTGCGCAACTACCAGCCGAGTATGGCTACGCTCCGTCGGTGCTGGTCATGGCGCGGGTCGTGAGCCATCCTCATGCAGACATTGTGACGTGCGACGCTGGGCACAAGGCAGTGTCCGCCGATGCGGGCGTGCCGACTTGTGTCGTCGTTGGACATTCAGAGCTTGAGCCCTTGTCACCAAGCGAAGAGCACCTTCCGATTCGAGTTACGGGAAAGCATCCCGCGAATTGGCGAAATCGTGTTCCTTCTCCCGCGCCACATTTGCCCAACGGTGAATAATTTTGATTGCGCACTGGTGGTGCGCGACGGACGCATCGAGTCTACAGAGCTAGTCTCGGCCCGCGGACACGAGGCGCCACTGCTGCGGCACTTCGGATCGACGGTTGCGGAGCGGGCGTAGCCTGGGACACCTAACATTTGTCAGTCACCAAGAGAACCTGCTGCCCGCCGGCAGCGCGATCTTCCGCGTATGCTTGCGCTGCTAGGAAAGACAAGGGCAGTAGGATTGTCGGCTTTGTTACGCGAACTTCCGGTTGCCCCGCCCGCGAATCCCAGCAATTCATCCCCTTCAGATTCGAGTCCCCGGGAGTCGGTTTTGCATCCAAGGCTGACGGATTTAAATTTTCAAGGTTGGAGTGCATTTGGCGTCGAGAACGGAGACGCGGGCGCGACCCGGCATGAACTGGAACGTGGTGGTACGCGCGCTGCGGCACCGCAACTACAGGCTCTTCTTCGGAGGACAGGGGATCTCGCTGATCGGCACCTGGATGACCCGGGTGGCAACCGGCTGGCTGGTCTACCGGTTGACGGGTTCGGCTCTTCTCCTAGGATTGGTGAGCTTCGCCGGGCAAATTCCAATTCTGTTCCTCGGACCATTCGCGGGCGTGTGGGTAGATCGCTGGAACCGGCATCGCGTGCTGGTCGTCACGCAAATCCTGTCGATGCTGGAATCGTTTGCTCTCGCTGCACTGGCTCTCGCTGGGATCATCACGGTTCACGAAGTCATTTTGCTGAATCTCTTTCAGGGAGCGGTGAATGCTTTTGATATGCCGGCGCGGCAGGCGTTCGTCATTGAGATGGTGGAAGATCAGGAGGATCTGGGAAATGCCATCGCACTGAATTCGTCGCTGGTGAATGCTGCGCGGCTGATCGGGCCTTCTGTTGCAGGGATGCTGATTGCAGTGGTGGGGGAGGGATACTGTTTTCTGATTGACGGGATCAGCTACGTAGCCGTGATCGTTTCGCTACTTCTCATGGTCGTCTCGGCGCGATCGACCGCACGGGCGCGCGAGAGCGTATTACAGAGCTGCGCGACGGATGGAATTACGTTCGAAACTCGCTACCGATTTCGTCGATACTCTTACTGCTTACTTTGATCAGTCTCGTCGGGATGCCCTACACGGCACTCATGCCGATTTTTGCCGGCAAGATCTTGCACGGAGGCGCACACACCTTAGGGTTTCTGATGGCAGCCGTGGGCGTGGGTGCGCTCGCGGGCGCAATTCGGCTGGCGGCCAGAAAGACTGTGCTTGGGTTGGGACGAGTGCTTCCGATGACAGCTGCGGGATTCGGCGCATCGCTGGTGGCATTCGCTGCGTCGCGACAGTTGTGGTTATCGTTGCTCCTTCTCGTGGTGACGGGTTTTTGTTTCATGCAGCAGATGGCTTCGAGCAACACAATTCTTCAAACGATTGTGGACAATGAGAAACGCGGACGCGTGATGAGCTTCTATTCGATGGCAATCCAGGGAGTGGCGCCCTTCGGAAGTCTGGTGGCCGGAGTGGCCGCCAACCGGATTGGAGCATCCGATACATTGATGATTGGCGGCGCGATCTGTGTAGGAGGAGCGGCTCTATTTGCGATGCAACTGACCTCGCTTCGAAAAATCATTCGGCCGATCTACGCGCAAAAAGGAATCATCCGCGAAGTTGCGGCGGGAATTCACGCAGTCTCCGTTGTACAACAGCCGCCGGAAGAATGAGTTTCATTCACATTCAACGATCTGATAAGCGAAAACCTTCTACAGCGCATCCATAGCTCCAGTGAGAACGCCTTGTGACGAAGCCGTAGTGCACTCCGCCTCGTGCAGCCGTTCCTTGCGGCGCGAAGGCGAAGAAATGGGTTCTCACCGCGACCATACTGGGATCTAGCCTCGCGTTCATTGACAGCACGGCGGTCAATGTTGCGTTGGCTGCGTTGCAATCCAGCTTTCACGCGACGGTGGTCGACGTGCAGTGGGTGGTGGAGGCCTATGGCCTTTTTCTAGGCGCGTTGATTCTGGTCGGGGGCTCACTGGGCGATCTTTTCGGACGGCGGCTGATTTTTGTCGCAGGCGTTGCGATCTTTGCCATCGCATCGTTGCCTGCGGCCTCTCCCCGAACATTCATCTGCTGGTGATTGCGAGGAGCGTTCAAGGGATCG
Organism: uncultured Acidobacteriota bacterium; assembly: GCA_963771765.1. Taxonomy (GTDB): domain Bacteria; phylum Acidobacteriota; class Terriglobia; order Terriglobales; family Acidobacteriaceae; genus Sulfotelmatobacter. Next base: position 8,831 of record CAVYUY010000025.1, on the reverse strand, counting down.
GCGCGGCTCTGCTCGTTCCGGGAAGCCTTGCAATCATCAGCGCTTCTTTCGACGAAAGGAGCCGCGGACAGGCGATCGGTACATGGTCAGGCTTCACGGCGATCACGACCGCATTCGGCCCTGTTATGGGCGGCTGGATGGTGGAACACATTTCCTGGCGAGCAGTCTTCTACATCAATGTTCCGCTTGCCTTGGCTGTCATCGTGATTTCGATGTGGCAAATCCCCGAGAGCCGCGGCACGACAACGGGACGGATTGACTGGGTCGGCGCGGTGCTGGCCACCGTGGGACTTGGTGGCGTGATTGCCGGATTTGTTGAATCGGGCACGCTGGGCTGGCACAATCCTTTCATCGCAGCAAGCCTGCTGACAGGCTTTGCGGCCGTCGCGGCATTTGTCTATGTGGAGGCGAAGGTTACGCAGCCAATGTTTCCGCTGCGGCTCTTTACGTCCTCGAGTTTCAGCGGCGCGAACCTGCTGACCTTATTTCTTTACGCGGCAATCGGCATTTTCTTCTTCGTGTTTCCCCTGAATTTGATTCAGGTACAGGGATACTCGACAACCGTGACTGGGGCCGCGATGCTTCCTTTCATTCTCCTGATGTTTTTTCTCTCACACTGGTCCGGAGGGCTCGTGGCGCGCTACGGAGCGAGGGGGCCTCTGATCCTCGGACCGCTTGTCGTCGCGCTGGGTTTCGCTTTGTTCGTCGTTCCATCCGTAGGCGACAACTACTGGACAACTTTCTTTCCGGCCGCCATCATTCTCGGGCTCGGAATGGCAATCACGGTCGCCCCGCTTACCACGGTAGTTATGAACTCAGTTGATCTGGAACGTGTCGGCACGGCTTCGGGTGTAAACAACGCAGTTGCGCGCGTCGCCGGCGTGCTATCAGTCGCGGTGTTCGGGCTTGTGATGATCCGGGCATTCGGCTCCCGCCTGGATCACGCGCTGACTCAACTTTCTCTGAATCCTGAAACCCTGAGTAACCTTCGCTCAAGTTTCGACAGACTCGGAGGCTTACAAATCCCGCCGGGTCTCGACCCGAAAACTCATGCGAACCTCAAGTCGGCGATTGCGGGAGCGTTTGTGTATGGGTTCCGAATTGTGATGTGGATTTGCGCCGGTCTCTCTCTGACGAGTGCGGGGGTCGCGTGGCGCTGGATTGGCACCGAGAGTCGGCCAAAGCAGCAGACCTCGAGCCTGCCGTAGCTTACGGGTCATCTCCTCGCCAACCACAAGACGGCAAAACACATCTGAGGTACATAGGTTGCAGGGGCGAAAGACCTTCGCAAGAGGCTCCAAGAAGCAGCCACTTCAGGAACTTCCCGGGGTTTCGTGTGCCCGCCTCACGGTGATCCGGGAAAAAGGGAGCTGACGGATGCGGATCGCGCAAGTTGCGCCACTTTATGAAAGCGTCCCACCCCGTTATTACGGCGGGACCGAGAGGGTTGTTTCCTGGCTAACCGAGCGGCTTGTAGCTCTCGGTCACGAAGTCACCCTGTTTGCCAGCGGGGATTCCATCACGAATGCACAGCTGGTCCCGGCGTGCAAGCGAGCGCTCCGTCTCGACAAGGAATGTGTCGATCCTCTCGCTCATCATACTTTGATGATCGAAGAGGTCTTCAGCCAGCGGCAGGATTTCGATCTCATCCACTTTCACATCGACTACCTGCATTTTCCGCGAAGCCGCCGTGAACGCATTCCGAGCCTTACGACGCTCCACGGCCGCCTCGACATTCCTGATCTCGCACCGCTCTATAGAGAGTTTCGGGAGATGCCACTGGTTTCGATCTCGGATTCGCAACAGAAGCCGCTTCCCTGGGTCAATTGGATGGGAACGGTCCATCACGGGATGCCGGCGGACTCGCTCTCACTGGATCGTGGAAGCGGTCAATATCTTGCATTCCTGGGACGAATCTCGCCTGAAAAAGGAATTGATCGCGCCATTGAAATCGCGATCCGTTCGCAAATGAAGTTGAAGATCGCCGCGAAAATCGATCGCGCCGATCGCGAATACTTTGAGGGGAAGATCAAGCCGTTATTGGACCACCCGCTCATTGACTTCATCGGGGAAATTGGACATTCTGAGAAACAGGAATTTCTCGGAAATGCAGCAGCGTTGCTTTTTCCGATCCAATGGCCGGAACCGTTCGGCATCGTGATGATCGAAGCGATGGCGTGCGGAACACCGGTAATTGCTTCTCCTTTCGGATCCGTGCCAGAAATTATTTCGGACGGACTGTCGGGCTTCTTGATCCGCAGCATCGATCAGGGCGTGAATGCGGTGAAGAGAATAGGAGAAATCAACCGTCAAGCCTGTCGCAAACATTTCGAATTGAACTTCACCGATGACCTCATGGCCAAAAACTATCTCCGGATTTATCAGAAGCTGCTTCGCCCGAAATCGGCGGCATTAACCGTCGAAGAAGGAGTGCTGAATTGGATGGAAGTGGACTCGCACACGCCCAGTACTACATAGCCACCACCGCTTCCCGCGCGGACGACCGACCCCGCGTGCTCAAATACGGCAAGATGTTTTTTGTGTTCGACCGCTTGGGCGACGTGCGCAAGTCCGACCTCAGCGAAGAAGGTCTTTTCTACGATGGCATGCGCCACCTTTCGAAATTGTCTCTGTGCCTTTGGAACGCGCGCCCGCTGTTGCTTAGTTCGACCGTTGCGACGAACAATTTTCTCTTCACGGCCGACATCGCGAATCTCGATGTATTTCATGAAGGAGAGATGGCGATCCCTCGCGGCGCGCTGCACCTCGTACGCTCCAGATTCCTCTGGCAGGATTCGTGTTTTGAAAAGTTGTCGTTTGTAAATCACGGGATGGATGAGCTCGAACTTCCGCTCAAGATCGGCTTCGACGCTGACTTTGCCGATATCTTTGAAGTCCGCGGAACGGTGCGCGAGCGACGCGGGCGCCGGCTGGAATAGCGAGGCGCACGGCTCATCCGTCGTCCTTCGGTACGAGGGGCTGGACGATATTGTTCGAGAGACATCGATCCGAAGTGATCTGAGGCCACAATACGCGTCCGACTCAGGATTTCAATTTGAGCTGAATCTTCGTCCGAAAGAAACCGTAACGCTGCAACTTGAAATCTGCTGCAATCCCGGACAAAACCGAAGTTCGGTCGATTACGGTGATGCTCTGTCGTCGGCACGATTTGAGCTTGCCGGCCTCGCGAAGGCCTTTCCGCAGATCACGAGTCCCAATTCGCGGTTCAGCGATTGGATTGCCAGATCGATGTCGGATCTAGAGATGATGGTTGCGGGGAATCCTGAGAAGAACTATCCGTATGCGGGCGTGCCCTGGTTCAGTACGGTCTTTGGCCGCGATGGCATTGTCACTGCGCTACAGACGCTGTGGCTGAATCCGGATATCGCGAAAGGTGTTCTTGAGTTTCTTGCCTCGACGCAAGCCGACGCCATCGATCCGGTGGCCGACTCGGAACCAGGAAAAATTCTCCACGAGATGCGCCGCAGTGAGATGGCAGAACTCGGAGAGGTGCCTTTCGGCCGTTACTACGGCAGTGTGGATGCTACCCCGCTGTTCGTCATGCTGGCAGGCGCATATTTCGAGCGCACAGGAGATCGGCCGTTTATCGAGCGCGTGTGGCCCAACATCGAGCGGGCATTGCGCTGGATCGATGAATACGGAGATGTCGACGGTGACGGTTTTGTGGAGTACAGCAGAAGATCCGGAAAAGGTTTGGTGCAGCAGGGTTGGAAAGATTCGAACGATTCTGTCTTTCACTCAGATGGCAAAATCGCTGAACCGCCAATCGCTCTATGCGAAGTACAGGGGTATGTGTACGCTGCAAAACTCGCTGCTGCAAAGTTGACGCGCATGCTGGGGAACGTGGATCAGAGTTGCGAACTCGAAATGCAGGCAGAAACACTGAAGAGTCATTTCGAGGAACAGTTCTGGTGCAGCGATCTTGGCACGTATGCGTTGGCGCTCGATGGGCAAAAGAAACCTTGTCGAGTACGCACTTCGAATCCGGGTCATTGCCTGTTCACCGGGATTGCGTCACCGGAAAGAGCGCGGAGTGTTGTCGAGACGCTTATGCATCCGAATTCCTTTACCGGCTGGGGAATCCGGACGGTGGATACGACCGAGTCTCGATATAACCCGCTTTCGTATCACAACGGATCGGTGTGGCCGCACGATAATTCGATCATCGCAAGCGGCATGGCGAAGTTTGGTTACCGGCAGGTAGCCGGACAATTGTTGCTGGCCCTGCTTGATTTGAGCGATGAGGTAGAACTCCATCGCCTTCCTGAGCTTTTCTGCGGTCTCAAGCGGAGACCGACGGAGGGGCCAACACTTTATCCGGTTGCATGCTCTCCGCAAGCCTGGGCGGCGGCGGCTCCATTTCTGATTCTTGAAGGATGTCTCGGGATCTCTGTGCAACCAGAACGAGGGCGCATTGTTTTCGACCGCCCGTTTCTGCCAGAGGGCATCCCCCAGCTTTCGATTCGCAATTTACGATGCGGCAAGGCCGTCACCGACCTATTGCTCGAGCGAAGAGACGATTGCGTGCTCGTGCATTGCGAGAACCGACAGGAAGGGCTGGAAATACTAACCATCATTGGCTGATGCGATTCTCAAAGTTGCAAGCGAACAGCAGATTCCTCGCTTCGCTCGGAATGACAAAAAAAAGAACAGATTCCTGGCTTCGCTCGGAATGACAAAACAAAGAGCAGATTCCTCGCTTCGCGAGGAATGACAAAATTCAAGAAGCTTGAGTTAAAGAAACTTGGATTAAAGCACTTACGTCACGTCATCTTTACAAATCCAAAAAGTGAAAGTGCTAGCATCAGTTACTGTGATTTGACGTCGCGTGCGCCGTCGAATTGCGCAGAGTTTGCCAAGGATAGAGTCGATAATGGACATTCGATCTCTTCAGAAGCCACTAAAAGATCAGTATCGCGCTGATCCGAGCGCATCGCGAATCACTATCCGCGCAAAAGGTAGCCAGACAGACGCTCCTGTATCCTGCTCCATCGATATTGGTCGCGCCATTTATCAAGCGGAAGCTCATAAAGGAGTTGGCGGCGCCGGTGCAGGTGCATGTTCCGGCGATCTCTTGTTAGGAGCTTTGGCGGCGTGCGCGCAGATCACATGTCAAATGGTGGCTGCTGCTATGGGCATACCCACCGAGCAAATTGAGGTAACCGTCGAAGGAGTGATGGACCTGCGCGGTACGCTCGGAATCGCGAAAGATGTGCCCGTGGGCTTTGAAAACATCCAGCTGAACTTTGATGTCGTCGCGCCGAAAGCGACGCCGGAGCAACTGCATGCTCTACGCGAGAAAACGGAACAGTACTGCGTAGTCATGCAAACGCTGGTAAAGCCGCCAAAACTTCAGAGTAGATGGAGTGGCCAGGACTGAACGGTGATGCGCAGCGCTGTGTAAATTTAATGCCCAGAATCGCGCCTGCGGGGATTTCCTCGTGCAATTGACCCGGATCGAGGGGGATGATAAAACGAGGCGATGGACCGGGCTTCGAGCGCCCAGGGCCTTTGGAGAGTATGTGGTCTTTGCAATCGGCCATCTCAAGAAGATTCAAAGACTCACGGTCTGTCTGGCGTTGATTCTTTGCTGCGCAAGTAACTTTCGCCATTTCTGTATTTACCCCGCAACATCGTCTTGGATACACCCAAGGTGACCAATGGGAGCCTGCGCTCGCAGCGGACGCTCACGGTCATATTTATGTTTTGTTCCCCGAATACGGTCAGATTCCCTTTTGTCCTGCCTGCACCGCGCCAACTATGGCGTTGCTGGTCAGCAACGACAATGGCAAATCGTGGGGAGAGCCACGCGTCCTGCTGGCCGGATCGTCAGGCCAGTTCGACGCTCAAGTTAAAGTCGACCCAGTGGATGGTCAGACCCTTTACGCGTCATGGTTACAGGGCAAGCACGATGTGATCGTTGCGCGATCCCAGGATTTCGGCCGCTCATGGTATTTCGCCGTCGCCGAACACTCGCCGGAGATGGTGATCGACAAGCCGGTACTGGCTGTGCGGCGGCTCTAGCATTTACGTGAGCTCGAACCAGGATCAGACTCTCTCCATCGCGGCGTCGCATGATTATGCACAGAATTTCTCCTCAACGATCGTGAATCCAGACGCCGACCCAGGATGGTCTCTAGCCGCCGGCGCCACGGTGGATCCGTCTAACAATGTCTACTTCTCCTGGATGGCGTACGCTCGCGAGAATCTTTTCGATCGCCCCGTTAACCTTTTTGTTAGCCGTTCATCCGACGGCGGCCGTAGCTGGAATACGACGGAATTAGACGTTTCCAGCGCCGCACCGAATTGTGCTGCTGAACTCTGTTCTCCCGGTTTTCTTGCCGCCCAGGCTGCTTTGGCGTCGGACGAATCCGGAACTATCTATGCCGTGTGGAATGCCGGCTCAGCTACCGGCGGACCGGAGCGCATTTACTTTTCGTCTTCCACCAACAGCGGCGCGAGCTGGTCAGCAAAAGTTGACGTCTCGAATGCGCCGTCCGGTGTCGAGCATTCCTTCCCAACCGTCACCGCTGGCAGAGCGGGAGATGTTCGAATCGCCTGGATGGACACGAGAGCAAAGGACAACGCAGGTCACCCTCTTTGGAATACCTTCTATCGAGCATCCACCAACGGCGGGGCTAACTGGTCGCCGGAGTCGCAACTCTCAGGTCCGTCGCGAGGATACGACTACATCCGGCCTTCTGGTTTTCTATTTCCTTTTGGAAATCTCTTCTCGCTGGGTATTGATAATCTCGGCATCACTCATGCGGTGTGGGGAGAAGGACAAAACTACAGATCGCCCGGTTCGATCTGGTACTCGCGAGAACGATAGTCTTAGACGAACACAACCAGTCCCGAGGACGGGTCCCCAACATCCCCTTCGAGCGCGATTCGCTTGAAAAAGCACAGCGACACGTCAGCGACGCCTTTCAAACTCAAGCAACACTCGAATGCTCACGCATCCCTTTCGATTAATGCCAGATGACGGGCAAACCGCAAATCATTTCGAGTCAGAAGTCGGCTTCTGGGAAGTTCGCAACCGAGTAAAGACAGTCTCGTAAGTTGCCTGCGGATAATTCCAACTGGGAGAAGATGGACTGACAAGAACAATTCCGAACAGTACGCGGCCTACGTGATTCAGATTGCGACTACGAACGCGGATACATGGAAGCGCGGGTTCAAGTGGGGACGTTGGCGCAAGGAAGATGTTTGAAGTGGACCCGGGCCGCATCTATCACATCGAACGCGGTTTCGTTGCGGAACCGGAGGATGTCGAGAAGTTGACGAAGCTCCTCGGCCACGTGCCTCGCAGCTACGAGGACTTCGCCGCAGAAACGGCCGCACTCTGGAAGTCGTAATCGGCATCAAACACGCAAAACCGGACCTTCAGGAGAACGAAATGTCATCTGTTGTGTCGCACATCCCTGCGGACGATCCAAAACGCAACCTGACCCATGCTCAACCCGACAACCTCCCCCACATCGGACTGGTTGGAGATACCTACACCATCACGGTGACCGGCGAGCAAACTGACGGACGCTTCTGCGTCATCGACATGCACATCCCGCCTGGCGGCGGTCCGCCCCCGCACCGGCATGACTTCGAGGAGACTTTCATCCTTCTTGAGGGCCAGATGGAAGCTACCTTTCGTGGTCAGAAGTCGACCGTCCGCGCCGGCGAAACCCTGAACATCCCTGCCAATGCTCCACATCAGTTTCACAACGCATCTGGTGAGGCCGTACGCATGCTCTGTATTTGCTCTCCTGCCGGGCAGGAGAAATTCTTTTTGGAAGTGGGAGTTCCGGTGTCCACTCGCACCACACCTCCGCCCAAACTCTCTGAAAAGGAACAAGCGGCATTCATCGAAAGGGTGAAAGCGCTCGCCCCCCAGTACCGTACCGAGCTTCTAAGAGAGGCGTAAGGTCGAAACCTTTCTTCGCATCTCGAAGGGTGTCGTTAGTTATGCGAGTGGTGACGAGAAGCCGACTTCCCAATACCAATTCGGGCTCGGTGAGTGGTTTGGCGATTTAGCGCCAATGCAGAATCACCAATTTTCGTCCTGAGAACTGACGTACTTTTAAATCTGCTGAGTGGGCAAGGCTGCTCGCTGCGCTATACAAAACGAAGTAGACAATCTACCTCCATTGGGAGTAGAGTGTCTACATCTATGAACGAAAAAGACCAGTATAAGAACCGGATTGAGCTGCTGCAGGGAACACTCGACATGCTCATTCTTCAGACGCTGCAATGGGGACCGCAGCATGGATATGGCATTGTCCAGGCTTTACGTTTGCGATCCGGAGATGTGCTTCAGGTGGAGACCGGATCACTGTATCCGGCTCTCCATCGATTGGAGCGTCAGGGCTGGGTGCAGTCTGAATGGAAGCAGTCAGAGAGCAAGCAAAAAGCCCGATACTACCGAATCACAGCCAAGGGGAAAAAGCAGTTGGCCACGGATCTGGGCCGATGGGAGCGGATTGTCGAAGCGATTGGGTCGGTGATGTACGTCAAGCCGGAGGAGAGTGAGTCGTGAAATGGTTTTCGAACTTCGGTTTTCAGCGGCGAAACCGCGAATTGCAGGAAGAGATCGATGCCCACCTGCAGATGGCGATTGCAGATCGGCTGGAGCGAGGCGAGGCGGAGAGACGGCACGACAAGCGGCCGCCCGGGAGTTCGGAAACATTCTTCTAGTGCAGGATGTGACGCGCCAGATGTGGGGAGGAGGTTGGTTTGAATAACTAGGCCGGGACGTCCGTTATGCGTTACGGCAACTGCGCAAGAGCCCCGGTTTTACGATCACAGCGACGGCG
>CAVYUY010000024.1:0-28234 GCA_963771765.1 uncultured Acidobacteriota bacterium | reverse complement strand
TCACCAAACCGCCGATAGGCTGCGGTCAGACCGCTCTCTGAAGATCCCGAGAGTTCCGCGACAATCCGCCACAGCCAGCGTCCTCCGATCTGCAGCGTCGCTTCGTCCCACACCGGGAAAGGCCGCCCTGACAGAAACACGGCCGACACGGCTGCCTCGTCCACGGTTCTGGATTTGAAGTAATCCGCAAGAAGCGACGTCTTCTGCAGCTTTCTCGTCGTGCCCGCAATCGCTTCGCAAGTTTTGGCTAGCTTCTGCACGTTCGTTCTGATTCGCCTTTTCGTCTAATTCGCGCCCCGCTTGCGGGGCTAGACGGTCATCTGTAACCTTAATTGTTACCTATACTTAGAGGACTTTAGCGTCGCCCTGAAGGTCACCCGCCTCTGTGATAGTCTAAGCACTGCGTCGTGCCCTCGCCAGGAGCATCCAATAGTCGTGCGCCGGTTTCTTAACTATCTTCGATTTCTCGCCGCCGTGCAGCTTCTTCCCGCCCTCGAAAGTGGGGAAGAGACTCTGGTTGGCGGCCAAGCCGTGCTTGAGGGCGTTATGATGCGCTCTCCTCATGCGTGGGCTATCGCCTGTCGCAAACCTTCCGGCGAAGTTGTGACCATGACGTGAGCCGCTGGATCGTCCCTCGGAAAAACATAAATGGATGGCATGGCCCATCGTTCGCGGCGTCATGACCCTCGGGTACGCGATGACTCTCGGCTACCGGGCGCTTCGATTTTCGGCAAACGTCGCCATCGAAGACATCATGGACGATGGCAGCGAGAAGACTCCGGTAGCGGTGGCCCCCTCGGCGCAAAGCGCAACGGATTCTGCCAAATCCAAATCCGGCGAGAAGGCAGCCGCAATCAGCAGTTGGCTGGCTGGCGTCAACATCGTCATCTCACTCGCGTTTTTCATTTTCATGTACAAATACATCCCGTTACTGGCAGCGACGGAGCTGAAGAAGATCGATCCTGCCCTCGGCGGACGCATCATTTTTAACTTGATCGATGGCGCCATTCGACTCCTCCTGTTCCTGCTCTTTATCTGGGGGGTTTCGCTATGGAAGGATATACGGCGCGTCTACCAGTATCACGGGGCCGAACATAAGACGGTCTTCGCCTTCGAAAACGGAGACTCGCTGAATACGGTGGAAGTGCAAAAGTACTCGACCTTCCATCCGCGCTGCGGAACCAGTTTCCTGATGACGGTGATGTTGATCTCGATCGGCTTCTACATGCTGATCCCTTACACCACGTTCTGGGCCCGCTTCGCTTCGCGCATCGTCCTACTGCCGGTGATTGCCGGAGTCTCGTACGAGATCATTCGCTTCGCGGCTAAGCATCGCGGATCGCTCTTTGCCCTGATGACCGCTCCCGGCCTCTGGCTGCAACGCATCACGACCAAGCCTCCAACCGACGATCAAGCCCAATGCGCCATCGTCGCCCTCGACAAAGCCATGTCGCTCGAAAAAGAACGCGGCGGCGAGTTGGTGATTGCTTAGCAGTCCCACCTCCTTGGAACTGCGCCCTCCGTCGATTGCCGTTAGTCGTTGGCCTCCTATACTTCCTGCCTTTTAGAGTGACTACGGAGGCTCCTACAATGCCGTCATCATTCAGGGACTTGCGGGTTTGGCAAGAAGCTATGAAGTTTGTGGTTGAGGTTTATCGGGCGACGAATCAGTTTCCGCGTCACGAACTATACGGGCTGGGCAACAGTTGCGTCGCGCGGCAGTTTCGGTGCCAGCAACATCGCAGAGGGTAAGGGACATCGTTCGGATCGAGAGTTCGGCAATTTTCTGCTGCCTGCGAGAGGGTCTCTGTTAGAAGTGCAAACACAAATTATGATCGCGCAGGATTTAGAATACATACCAGCCGAGGCAGGCGAGCGCCTTATTGCATCTTCTGATGCAATTGGTCGAAGCCTGAATGGTTTGATTAATTCGCTGCGCGAAAAAACAGCATGAAGCCAGATCCCAACGACCATCGACGACCGACTAACGACAATGTTTGAAAGACTCGACCAAATCGAAGCCCGCTACGACGATCTGACAAATGCTCTTGCTTCGCCGGACATCGTCAACGATTCGTCCAAGTATCAGAAGACCGCCAAGGCGCACGCCGAAATCGCGCCTATCGTCGAGAAATATCGGGAATATAAGGACCTCACCAAGGGAATATCCGACAGTAAGGCCATGTTGGCGGATGAAAAAGATCCCGACATGCTCGCTTACGCGCAAGAGGAACTCGACAAACTCGAAGCCCGCGTCGGCGGCGTCGAAGAAGAATTGAAAGTTCTGCTCCTGCCTAAAGATCCGAACGACGAAAAGAACATCATCCTTGAAATTCGCGCCGGCACGGGCGGTGACGAAGCTACGCTTTTTGCTGCGGAGATATTCCGCATGTATACGCGATACGCGGAGCTGCAGCGTTGGAAAGTGGAAGTGCTGTCGTCGTCGGAATCGTCTGCCGGCGGCCTGAAAGAAGTCATCGCCATCATCGAAGGCAATCGAGTCTTTTCGCAGCTGAAATACGAAAGCGGGGTGCATCGTGTGCAGCGCGTACCCGCTACCGAGCAGCAAGGGCGCGTTCACACCTCAGCCGTCACCGTCGCTGTGTTGCCTGAAGCCGAGGACGTCGACATTAAGATCGAAGCCAAAGACCTCCGCATCGATACATTCTGCTCTTCCGGCCCCGGCGGCCAGTCGGTGAATACGACGTACTCCGCGGTGCGCATCACGCACATTCCCACAAATACCGTCGTCAGTTGCCAGGACGAGAAGTCGCAAATCAAGAATCGCGAAAAAGGGATGCGTGTTCTGCGTTCCCGGCTTTACGAAATCGAAATGGAAAAGCAGCAACAGGCCCTGGCAAAAGAGCGAAAGGCCATGGTGGGTTCCGGCGATCGCAGCGAAAAAATCCGTACGTATAATTTTCCGCAAAACCGGCTGACCGACCACCGCATCGGCTTCACGATCCATCAACTCGACGCAGTGATGGACGGCAAGATTCAGCCGCTCATCGAAGCCCTGATCACTCACTATCAGGCCGAAAAACTGAAGCAGGAAAGTGCCAGCGTCGTCTGAAGTGTGCGCGGGCGGTCTCGCCCGTGAGTAGCATGGGAGAGCACATGCCCGATCTCACTGAAACGCTCGGAGTCACTCTTTCCAGCCAATATTTCAACAACCTTCTCCGGGTAAATGAATTGGCTGCCAGTCTCACCGATGAACAGTTCTGGCAAAAGCCTTTCCCCTACGGAAACACCTTCGGGCACCTTGTCCTGCACCTGACCGGCAACCTGAACTACTACATCGGAGCACAGATCGCAAACACCGGCTACGTCCGCAATCGTCCACGGGAATTCGACGACCCGAATCCTCCGTCTAAGAAAGAAGCGCTCGAGCTTTTACATGAGGCGGTGGTGATGGTGGTCAAGACTATTGGCGGCCAATCGCCGGAGGACTGGCCCAAGGAGTACTCTGGCAGCGGCACAAACTCCATGAACCGTCTCGACATGGTGCTACAGTGCGCAGCGCACATGCAGCATCATATCGGCCAGATGATATACATCCTCTACGAATGGGAGCGGCGCGCGGCTTCGAAATAGCGGAGGCAACCTTGTTGCTTCGCTGCGTCACCTAAAGCTCATGACCAAAGAACGGTCCCGCTCCCTGCTCGCTCTCGCCGGATTCGGTCTCGCCACCGCCGGAGTGGCATGGTACGGCGCCCGTTACAGCAAGAACAGCAACCGCGATCCCTGGTACGACGAGCTCGACAAACCCAGCTTTACGCCTCCAGATGCCGTGTTCCCCGTGGTTTGGACAACTCTGTACGCGCTGATCGCATGGTCCGGATGGCGGATATGGAACGCAACTCCGTCCCGCGAACGCAACGCCGCGCTCCGTCTTTGGATTTCCCAGCTCGCAGAAAACGCTCAGTGGTCCAAATTGTTCTTCGGCCAACACCGGCCGACGCTCGCCCTCGCCGACGTTCTCGCTTTGGAAGGAACGATATTTTCCTACATCAGCGCGGCACGCAAAGTCGACCGTGGCGCCGCGAACGCCTTCATCCCCTATGCGGCATGGGTCGCTTTCGCCACCGTGCTCAACGCCGAAATCGTGCGGCGGAACCCGCAATTCGCCTGATCTCAGAGCCTCTTCGTACTTCCCTCACTCCCGTGTTGAAATAGAGACGTGCAGCTCAGGCAAGCGCTTTCCGACGCAATCTCGAATCTGGCTTCAAGGTCCGTTCCCTCGCCACGCCTGAACGCGGAGCTTCTCTTGATGTTCGTTTTGAGCTGTGACCGCGCTTACCTCTTCGCGCATCCTGAGCGCGAACTTACCGAGGAAGAAAACGGGCGTTACCAGTCGGCGCTCAGCGAGCGTTCTCGAGGCATGCCCGCACAGTACATCACCGGACATCAGGAGTTCTGGGGAATGGATCTGATCGTAACTCCCGCCGTCTTAATCCCACGCCCCGAGACGGAGCATGTGATTGAGACGGTCCTCGAGCTCGTGGACGCCTGAATCCGCACATCGAATCGCGGACGTCGGAACCGGATCGGGATGCATTGCTCTCGCTCTAGCGAAAGAGCTGCCCAATGCCGAAATTCACGCGACGGACATTTCGACTGCTGCTCTCGAAGTTGCGCAGGCCAATGCGGCGCGACATCAACTTGAAAATAGAATCCAGTTTCATCAAACGGACCTGCTCGCAACTCTGACTCCTCCCTTCGATGTAATCGTTTCCAATCCGCCCTACGTCGGCGAGTCGGAAGAAGATCAGGTGCAGCTCGAAGTCCGAAAATACGAGCCGCGCTCCGCTGTATTCGGTGGTCCGGTGGGAACGGAAATTATCGCGCGTCTTATCCCGCGGGCGCACCGGGCGCTTCGCCCCGGCGGGTGGATGGTGATTGAAATCAGCGGCTCCATTGTCGACGGTGTCCGCGATTTGCTGGGTGGGTGGGAAGACGTCGGGATCACGAACGATTTGCAGTCGATTCCTCGGGTTGTTCGCGCTCGGAAATCGATCTAACTCCTTCAAACAGTCGCCGAAGCGGGCGGAACCCCGCTCTGGGAAAGCCTTCCAAAGGTATGGATCTTTTTGCACCTTTTGCTGGTTTTGAGGCTTTTTCAATGTTTTCGCTTGACGGCAGCCCTCTTGAAGTGGCTAACTACTAACCCAATTAGTACTAGGCCCCAGCGTCGACAATTCCCCAGTCACCTAACCACACTTCCGATTTCGCTGCGGAATAAGGAGATCTCACCGAATGACTTCACCCAGGATTTCGCGCCTTTTGGCCGCTTCTCTCATGACGGCCGTTTTTGCTTCGTCGGCTGCGGTTGCCCAGCTTTCAGTGGACCAAGTGGCCGCTACCAATAAACTCCTTCAGCAAATCAAGACGGGCATCAACCGGCTTCCCCCCTCGCATCAGCTCATGCTTGACGGCTACTCGAACATTGGGCATCTCGCCGACGTTTGGCAGGTCTATGGCATGCGTCTCGTCGATCCTTCTTTCATCGCTCGCGCAAAGATGGCAAAGGCCACTGGCACCCTTACTCCGAGCGCAGGCGTGACCCCAGTTTCGGATCCCTCCACCGACCTCGCTTTCTCCGCATTTGGAGGATTTACCCAGAGTGAGACGTCGACCGCCCGCTGCGGCAATAGCGTGGTCGTCGGGTACAACGATTCCGGCAGCGTTTTTGAAACTCCTTTCTTCTTCACCGGAATGGGAGGCCAGTCCTTCAGCGGATCGTCTTACTCCACCGACGGTGGAGCGACATTTACAGATATCGGGCCTATAAATCCCGGGAGCAATACGGGCAACTTTCTTGGCGGAGATCCGGTACTGAACTGCGCGGACTCCAACACCTTTTACTACAGCCAGATCTTTGACTTCGATGACGCCAGCGGCAATCCTTTCGCTGCTGTGGCTGTGAGCACTTCGACCGACGGCGGAAAGTCGTGGGGAGATCCCGTCGCGGCTATCTCGAAGAGCGCAGTCGCCCACTTCCTCGACAAGCCCTGGTCAACGATTGACCCTTCGAACCATAAACACATCTTTGTCTCCTACACCGACTTCGATTCTTCAGAGACGAACAGTTGCGGAACGAATTTTCCGAACAGAACCGCGATTGAGTTCGTGCAGTCGCGAGACGGCGGTGTGACCTGGTCCCAGCCGATCGTCGCTGCGACGGCATGCGGCGCGGCAGCACTCCAGGGATCGCAAATTGCCGTCAACTCCCGGGGCGTCCTCTATATCTCTTGGGTCAACCTCGGCAGCAATTTCCCGTTGGGCCCGCGAAGTATTCAGATCGCTAATTCGGGAACCGGAAACGGCATGCTGACACCTGCCGTCACCGTCGAAGGCTCGGTTCAGCCCGGCGGCGATTCCTTCTCCCTCGAGGGAGATTTCCGCGACTTCCTCGATATGTCAATGGCCATCGATCATTCC
This sequence comes from uncultured Acidobacteriota bacterium, assembly GCA_963771765.1. Taxonomy (GTDB): domain Bacteria; phylum Acidobacteriota; class Terriglobia; order Terriglobales; family Acidobacteriaceae; genus Sulfotelmatobacter. Next base: position 21,793 of record CAVYUY010000024.1, on the reverse strand, counting down.
GGGACGGCAACGGACGGCGCCGTCTACATCACATGGGCGGATGGCCGCGACAAAGAGGTCTCCGATCCGCTCGCGACGCAAGGCTTCTACGCGTATGACGACGTCTTGCTGCGGGCCTCTTTCGACGGCGGCAACACCTGGGGAGCCGCTCCGAAGAAGGTCAACAGCGATACACAACCCGCTTCGGGCGTAGGTCACGACCACTATCAATCCGGTGTGGCCGTCGACCGGCGCGGCGTGGTGGGCGTCTGCTGGTACGACCGGCGAGCCGATTCCGAAAACTTCGGCATACGGCGTCACTGCGGCGAGTCGAACAATGCTGGAACCACTTTCGCCGATAGCGATATTGGCATGCCGCCGTTCGCGCCCACGCATGGCATTGATCTCTTCATCAATCCCGTCTACATGGGCGACTACGACCAGCTTACGAGTGATTTCCTGAACTCGAACTCCGGGTTCATTGGAAGTTTCCAGAACCAGACCACGCGTGGTAACCCGGACGCGGTCGCTCACACGATGAAATAAAATTCCACCCTCCAAAGCGAAGGGGCAGCCCATAAGGCTGCCCCTTTTTTTCTGCTCATCTCCTAATTTGCTTGTCATTCCGACCCTTCGCGCCAGCGAAGGAGAGGAATCTGTTTTCGTTCTCGCCGAACAACCTGCGGAAGAAAAATCAGAAATCCGCTACCGCCGGACGGCGGCCGGCAAGATCTCATCCACGTCTACGACATCCGTCGGATACTTCCCCGTATAGCAAGCCGAGCAGTAGCTGATCTTCTCGCCCTCACCACAAGCTTTCTTGAGCCCATCCAGCGAAAGGTAAGCCAGCGAATCCGCGCCGATATAGTCGCGAATCTCGTCGACCGACTTGTTTGCCGCAATAAGCTGCTTCTTCGATGGCGTATCGACACCGTAATAGCACGGGGAAATTGTCGGCGGACATGAAATTCTCATGTGCACTTCCTTCGCACCGGCATTGCGGATCATTCGGACGATCTTGCGGCTGGTAGTCCCGCGCACGATCGAGTCATCGATCAGCACGACACGCTTTCCTTCCAGCAGCGAACGCACCGGGTTCAGCTTCAGCCTCACGCCGAAGTCGCGGACGCTTTGGCTGGGCTCGATGAATGTCCGCCCGACATAGTGATTCCGGATCAGCGCGAAGCGAAACGGGAGGCCACTTTCCGCGGCATAGCCCACTGCGGCCGTTACTCCCGAATCCGGTACGGGTACAACGAGGTCCGCGTCCACACCAGCTTCCCGGGCAAGTTGCCGCCCAAGTTCCTCGCGGCTCGTCTGCACGGAACGGCCAAACACAAGGCTGTCCGGACGCGAGAAGTACACATGCTCGAAGATGCAACTCGACTGCGGCGCTGACGTGGAGTAAAACCGCGAACTGACGCCCTCGGAACCAACGACGACCAGTTCCCCCGGCTTCACGTCCCGCACATACTCAGCACCGATGAGATCGAACGCACAAGTTTCCGACGCGAAAACTATGGTGTCATGCTTCTGACCTTCTATCGCTGGAATGCGACCCATGGCGAGAGGCCGGAACCCGCGCGGATCCCGCACCGCGAAAACCCGGTCGTTGCTCATCATCACCAGCGAGAACGCGCCCTCAACCCGCCGCAAAGCGTCTGCCATGGCCTCCGGCAGCGTCTGCTCCTTCGACAGCGCGATCAGGTGCACGATCACTTCGGTATCGCTGTTCGTCTGAAAAATCGATCCCTGACTTTCGAGCCGGCTCCTGAGTTGTACCGCGTTCACCAGGTTGCCGTTGTGGGCGACGCCAATCGAGCCTTTATTCGACTGCACCAGGATCGGCTGCGCATTCAGCAGGGCTGAATCTCCGGCGGTCGAGTACCGCGTATGGCCGATCGCGATCGTTCCCCGCATTTTCGACAACACATCTTCCGTGAAGATATCCGCCACCGAACCCATGGCTTTGTGCGAGCGCGACGTTAGCCCGTCGGATGTCACGATTCCCGCCGACTCCTGTCCTCGATGCTGCAGCGCGTGCAAACCGAGGTAGGCCATCTTCTCCGCCTCCGGATGGGCGAAGATCGCCACCACACCGCACTCATCATGAAATTTGTCGGAAATCGCCATTTAGCCCCTGTGTCGTCCCGTCGAATCTAACCTTTGTACCCAGTGCCGTCTGTGGCTGAAACCTTGCTTTTCAAATCGCCGCAACCATCTCCGGATCCGTCCTCAACCCCGCTTCGAGGGCAGATTCATAGACTTCGTTCAGCTCCGACACTGTACTGGAAATAACCAGCTTCCCATCCAGTGAAATTTCCAGCTTGCCGGGAATCGTTTCTCCGATAGCTTCTGCCGAAATCCCATGTTTTCCCGACACTTCTTTGATTCGCGCCATGCTGCCGGGGTCGCAAGATACCAGGATTCGGCTTGCGTCCTCCCCGAACAGCACAAATTCGGCAAATAGATCTCCTGAAGCGAGATTAACTCTCGCGCCGACTCCGTTCGGGAATGCCTTCTCCGCGAGTGCAACGGCCAGCCCGCCCTCGGCGCAGTCGTGAACTGATTCCACCGCCCCACCCTGAATCAGTTCAACGATCGTCTTCTGCAATGCCGCTTCCTTCTCTAAATCCAGCTCCGGCGGATACCCCCACAGTTGGCCGAGGATCTCCTTGGCATATTCCGACGAACCAAATTCGCTCTCAGCATCGGTAATATCGCCGGGTTCGCCTCCGCGCAATAGCACAACCGTGCGTCCAGGCATGGCAAAGGGCATCTTCGCCGCCTTGTGCACGTCTTCCAGAACCCCTACCACCCCCAACACAGGCGTCGGATAAATGCCCTCGCCAAGGGTCTCATTGTAGAAACTGACGTTCCCGCCCGTGATTGGGATTTCAAGCTCTTCGCAAGCCTTCGTGATCCCATCAATCGTCTGCGAGAACTGCCACATGATGTGTGGCTTTTCGGGATTGCCAAAGTTCAGGCAATTCGTAGCTCCAACCGAAGTCGCCCCGGAGCATGCGACCTTGCGTGCGGACTCGGCGACCGCGTGCATCGCGCCCAATCGCGGATCCAAATAACACCAGCGCCCATTTCCATCGAGTGCCATCGACAGCCCGCGCTGCGAGCCCTTGATACGAATCACGCCCGCATCGCCCGCTCCGGGAGCCTCGACTGTGTTGGTCTGGACCATGTGGTCATACTGCTGCCAAACCCAGCGCTTGCCACAAATGTTCGATCCCGCCAGAAGCTGTTTAAGGCCGGAAGTGAAGTCGGACGATTGACCTAACTTGATGTTGCCAGGCATGTCTCTCGGTACCGGAGGTTCCCACCGAGCCAGCGGACGCTTGTAGACGGGTGCTTCGTCCGTCAGAGCTGGGTTTGGGATTTCCGCGACAACCTTGCCCTGTTCCAAGACGCGGAGCTTGTTGTCGGTCGTGACTTTCCCCACCTCGACCGCGTCCAATCCCCACTTCTCAAACACACGATAGACCTCATCCTCGCGTCCTTTTTGCGCGACTAGCAGCATTCGTTCCTGCGATTCGCTCAACATGATTTCGTACGGCGTCATGCCGGTTTCACGCTGCGGCACGCGATCAAGTTCGATTTCGATTCCCACCCCGCCGCGGCCGCCCATCTCGCACGTCGAGCAAGTCAGTCCTGCCGCACCCATATCCTGTATGCCGACGATCGCTCCCGTCTGCATCGCCTCAAGACACGCTTCCAGCAACAGCTTCTCGAGAAACGGATCGCCAACCTGTACATTCGGACGCTTAGCCTCCGACGCCTCGCTGAACTCCTCGCTGGCCATGGTCGCACCGTGAATTCCGTCGCGTCCGGTTTTAGAGCCGACATAAATCACCGGATTTCCTTCGCCGGCGGCGCGGGCATAGAAAATTTCGTTCTTCCGCACCAGCCCCAGCGCAAACGCATTCACCAGCGGATTTCCGGAGTAGCAGGGCTCGAACTTCGTTTCTCCGCCAAGATTCGGCACACCAAAACAGTTACCGTAAGAAGCTACGCCTGCGACCACGCCATCCATGACGGAATGATTCTTGTGCAATTCCTTCTGCGAGAGATTGGCTGTCGCCTTGATGGGGCCGAACCGCAATGAATCCATCACGGCAACCGGACGCGCGCCCATGGTGAAAATGTCTCGCAGGATGCCGCCAACGCCGGTTGTTGCTCCCTGAAAGGGCTCGATGAACGAGGGATGATTGTGCGACTCGATCTTGAACGCGCACGCCCAGCCGTCGCCAATGTCGATGATGCCGGCATTCTCGCCCGGTCCCTGCAGCACCAGCTTGCTGCGTGTCGGCAACCGCTTGAGATGCACCCGCGAGGATTTGTAGGAGCAGTGCTCGCTCCACATGACGCTGAAAATCCCGAGTTCGGTCAGCGTTGGCTCGCGGTGTCCAAGAAGTTGCTTGATTTTCTCGTACTCGTCCGCAGTCAAACCATGTTGCCGGAGCGTCTCCGGAGAAAAGGCAGGGGTCAGGGAAGTAGCCATGGAAGGAGCTACTATTGTCGCATTTTCCAGCGCAGCAGCGATAGACCCGACCGCAAGGCGCGAGACGGCCTTCTCCCATCCCGGCCGAGGCTCTTACTGCTACGATTCCTTGAGATGAAATCGATCATCGTCGGCACTGCTGGACATATCGATCACGGTAAGACCGCGCTGGTGAAGGCTCTCACCGGCATCGACGCCGACCGACTGGAAGAAGAGAAGCGCCGCGGCATCACGATCGATCTGGGCTTCGCTCATACGGATCTTCCCTCCGCCGACGGCCAGACCCTGCGCCTTGGCTTCGTCGACGTGCCAGGACACGAGCGCTTCGTGCGCAACATGCTGGCCGGCGCCGGTGGCATTGACCTCGTGCTGCTCGTGATCGCCGCGGACGAATCCATTAAGCCCCAGACTCGCGAGCACTTCGACATTCTGCAGCTCCTGGGAGTGCAACGCGGCATTACCGTGCTGACGAAGTCCGACGCCGTCGATCCCGACACTCTCGAGGTAGTACGACTCGAAGTCGAGGAGTTTCTGCACGGCACATTTCTGGAGTCGCCGAAGTCTCCGGTTGTTGCTGTGAGTTCGCTGACTGGCGCCGGGCTCGAAGATCTGAAGGCCGCCATCGTTGCCCAGTCTTCCAAAGCGCAGGCTCGGGATTCTCTCGCCCTCGCCCGACTGCCCATCGACCGCGTGTTCACCATGAAAGGGTTCGGCACCGTTGTCACAGGAACTTTGATATCCGGCACAGTTCACAAGGAAGACGAGCTCCAGATTTTTCCATCCTCGCGAAAGGTGCGAGTGCGCGGCATTCAGGTTCACGGTCAATCCGGAGAGCGAGCTGTCGCCGGACAACGCACCGCTTTGAACCTTGCTGGAGCCAGCACCGAAGACCTGTCTCGAGGAATGACAGTGGTCCCGGTCGACACGTTCTCAACGACTCGTCGGGTCGACGTCCGGCTCCATCTACTGTCAACCGCTCCGCGTCCGCTGAGGTCCAGAAGCCGCCTCCACTTTCACTCCAACACGATGGAAACGGTCGCTGAAATCTCGCTACACAGATCAAAGCTGCTGGCTCCCGGATCCGAAGCCTTCGCGCGCCTGAAGCTGACCGACGACGCACTACTGCTTCCCGGCGACCGCTTCATCATCCGCCAGTTCTCACCCGTCATCACCATCGGCGGCGGAGCCGTTCTCGATGCAAACCCTCTCCCGCGATTGGCTGAAGTGGAAAGTTTTCTACGAGTACTGGCGGACAACCATCCGGCTTCGATCATCGGAGCCCGGATCGCGAGGCGCGGCCGTGAAGGAATCGCTTTGTCCCGCCTTGTCGCCGAAACCGGATGGCCAGCCGCAGTCCTCGAAAAGGAAATCGCCCGGGCGGTGGCGGAAAAACGCGTAATGCACATCGCTGATCGGTTCGTCGATGCGTCAGCAGTAGCGGCAATCCAGAGTTCCATCATGGCTGCAGTTGCCTCATTCCACGAGAAAAACTCCTTGGCGTCGGGAATTGCGAAAGAAGAATTGCGTGAGCAAGTGAAGGTATCCTTTGGACTCTTCGCAGCCCTCGTCAATGAACTCGCAAAAGAGAAGAAGATTGAAGCGGCCGGAGAACTGATTCGCCTTCCCGGCCGAGGCATCGTGATGAAGGACGACGAGGCCGAATCCAAGAAAACAATCGAGGCCGCATTTGCCGCGTCGGGCCTAAAGACTCCCTCCTTGGCCGACGTGCTCGCGGGGCTGAAGATCGACAAATCCCGCGCCCAGAAGATAGTGACACTGTTACTGCGCGAGAAACTCCTGTTCAAGATTTCTGAGGATCTCGTCTTTCACCGCAGCGCGCTCGAAGAATTGCGACAACTAATGACCGCGCAGAAAACAAAATCCCCCAGGCTGGATGTTGCAACGTTCAAACAGCTGACGGGCGTGAGCCGCAAGTACGCGATTCCATTACTCGAATTCCTTGATCGCGAACGCATTACCCGTCGCGCCGGCGACGCCCGCGAGATCTTGTAAAGAGGTCATATGACCGATCGGTGCCGATCCGCGGACATCCCTGGCCTAGACCTTCTCTTCCGGAAACTCTACTTCCAGCCCAAATGGGTCGGTGAACCGGTTGGTTAGATTCGCCAAACCCGCCAACAAGTGGATATCAACAATCTCCGGCTCGGAGAACTCCTTCTTCAGGCTCGCGAAATCCGAATCGCTAATCTGCGTGAGGCGCTCGCGTCAGCTTGTCTACATACTTCAGCGCAGCCTGTTCCTTCGCGTGAAGCGCGAATAGTCTCCTGCTTTGATTGCGGCCCAGTCTTCCGCCGGTCAAGCCCCACGCGCTTCGACGAAGCGACGTGATGCTGCGTGCAATAGTGGCATTCGTTGATCAGTGACACGCAGAGATAGATCATCTCGTAGAGCTTGCGGTCTAATGACCTCCCGACGCTCGCATAGAAGCCGAGAAAATTCTTTAGCATCTCCGGACGGTAAGCCAGCGCTTTTTGCGCGTTTCCCGGCTTGCCGCGAAGAGTTTTTTCGTAGATTTCCTTTACGTCAGCCGAAGCTTCTTCCGGCGAAATCAAGTGAATGCGAGACATCCAATCCTCCCTTTCAGTTTTCCAAATGATAGTAGCGCCCCGCAGCGCGTCCCGGAACTAAAGAATTTTCATAGTGTGGCCGATGTATGACGCATGAAGTCCTTCAGTGCTCATCTCATCCTGCTGGCCCTTCTTTTGGCGACATCCTCGCCCTTGTTGGCGCAGAAATCTGATGAGTCCTCTGCGCGTTCGAAAATCCTCGCCCTTGAGCACGTGTGGAACCAGGCCGAGGAACTCAAAGATCTGAAGGCTCTCGACGCAATCTTTGATAGCGAACTCACCTACGTCACATTTGACGGCGTACTTCTATCGAAGTCTGAGTTCTTGGTGAGCGTGAAATCGGCGCATATTGGCCAAGTGGTCACCGAATCCATGAACGTGCAACTCTTTGGCGACACGGCAATCGTAACCGGAATCTATCGGGCGAGCGATCGTCGAAATGGCCAGGTCGTGGTGCGCCACGGCCGCTTCCTTGATACTTGGATTTACAAGAACTCTTCGTGGGTCTGCATTGCCGCCGAAGCAACGCCAATCCTCAATGCGGCGCAGTAACCGGCTCGCGCGCATAGTCTTCTGTTACCCCGCTCCAGCATAGAGACAGATACTTGTCTGCTCCGGCCTTCCTCACTAGATTGCGGACAAGGGCTGAATCGCGTCGGCTTCATCCACCGTCCCGCTGTGCCGAGTGACGTGACGCAAAGGAGGACTTATTTTGAGACGATCTGCAATCTTGCTGTGCTCCCTTTGCTTTCTTTCAGCGAACGCTTTCGCCCAGACCGACTCCGACGCGGCCATCAAATCGAAGATTGTCGCGCTCGAACAGCTCTGGAATCAGGCATACAAATCAGGAGATACCAAGGCACTCGAGTCGATCCTCGATGATGCGATCGTTCTCGTCAACGATGACGGCTCCGTGCAAACCAAAAGCGAATTCCTGTCGAGCGTGAAAGCGTCAACACCCCAACCGACGGCCCAGCAGCAACAGGTTGCTCCCGAATCTTTCAGCGTCCACGTTCATGGCAATGTCGCAATCGCTACCGGCGTGATGCACGTCAAGGGAGTGGAAGGCGGCAAGTCTTACTCTCGGCGGGAGCGCTTTGTCGACACCTGGCTGCTTGAGCACGGCAATTGGGTTTGCGTCGGAACCGACGCGACTCCCGTTCTGCACTAATCGCCAATCAACGAGGCTTCGAGCGCTGGCCCGCCGCGCCGCAACCAAGCGCTGATACGGGATAGACTGGATTCTGCCCGATTGGATCAGCAAAGCTAACGACCAACAGTCAAAATGCCATCGATCAAGATCATTGGAGCAGGTCTCGCCGGGGCCGAAGCGGCGTGGCAGTGCGCACGCCAGGGCTTGAACGTCGAGTTGTTCGAGATGCGACCCGTCCGCTCAACCCCCGCGCACCAGACTGCTGATTTTGCCGAGCTCGTTTGCTCCAACTCGCTAAAGTCTGACAGTGAGAACACGGCTCCGTGGTTGCTCAAAGAAGAGATGCGCCGCGCAGGATCGTTGCTGATGCAAATCGGGCGTGAGTGCGCCGTTCCTGCCGGACACGCGCTTGCAGTAGACCGCGTGACGTTCGCCGCACGCGTCACCGACACTATTTCGCGCGAGCCGCGCATTACCGTTCGTCGCGAAGAAGTGACCAGGATCGACGACTCCGATGGCATCACGATTATCGCGACGGGGCCTCTGACCTCGGATGCGCTGGCGGCAGAGATTGCGCGGCTGAGCCAGGTCCCGGGTCTGGCAACCGCCGATCCGTCTGCACCGACGAGTCCGCATCTCTATTTCTACGATTCCATCAGCCCCATCGTCGAAGCGGATTCCATCGACATGTCACGCGTCTATATGGCGGCGCGTTACGACAAGGGCTCTGCTGACTACATCAACTGCCCCATGACGCCGGACGAATACGGTCAGTTTTTCGATGCGCTGCTCGGCCGCCCAATCTGTCGAAGAACGCGACTGGGAAAAGTTGAACTATTTTGAAAGCTGCCTGCCCATCGAAGAGATCGCGCGCCGAGGCCGCGACACGCTGCGTTTTGGGCCGATGAAACCCGTCGGATTGCGAGATCCCCGCACAGGCAAAATGCCCTATGCCGTTGTGCAACTTCGCCAGGAAAATCTTCGCGCGGATTCCTACAATCTCGTTGGATTTCAAAACCACCTTAAGTTCGGCGAACAGGCTAAGGTCTTGCGCCTGATTCCGGGTCTTGAGAACGCGCGTTTCCTGCGCTACGGACAAATCCATCGCAACACTTACATCAACTCGCCCACCCTGCTGCTTGAGACTCTGCAGATGAAAGCGCATCCGCAAGTTTTTTTCGCTGGGCAGATATGCGGTGTCGAAGGCTATGTGGAATCGATCGCGACGGGACTGCTCGCCGGAATGCATGCGGCCGCGCTGGCTCAGAACGCGCCCTTGCACCCCGCCCCCGCGAGCATCAGCCTTCGGATCGCTGACGCATTACGTTACCCACGCCGATCCGAAGCACTTTCAGCCCGCAAACATCACGTTCGACCTTCTCCCGCCACTCGAACACAAAATCCGCGACCGCAAAGAGCGCCACCGGCTCCAATGCGAGCTGGCGCTCAAAGAGTTCGACACTTGGTACAAGCCAGCGGTCCAGGTGTAAAGGCCAACACACCGCTTTCGTGAGATGGTTCCAATCCTTCATTCCGATCCTTTGCGAACGGAGGAGAGGAATCTGCTTTCCCTGCACCCTTTCCGGACCCCATTCTGTGCATTTTCTTGCAACAAATTCGACCCGCAATGCGTACCTAAACCCAGGGGAATGGGGATGACCTTCTCCGCCGGCCCCCGTCCAACTCTCTGTCATGACGTTGCGCGACCTGATTTACGACGTACTTCGGACCCTGTGGTCCCATAAGTTGCGGGCGTTCCTGACCATGTTCGGCATCGCGTGGGGGATCGTTTCCATCGTGCTGATGGTGGCCGCCGGAGAGGGCCTGCGCAAAGGCCAAGAAGAACAAGCACGAAATCTCGGCAAAGACGTCATGATCGTCTTTCACGGGCGCACCAGTCTGCAGGCGGGCGGCACTCACGCCGGACGAGTTGTGCACTGGGAAGACGACGATGTTCCCGTGGTTCAGGCCGATTCTCCCGACTGCGAATACGCGATCCCCGAACTCGAACAGGACACGGTCCGCACGCACTCCAACTTCAACAACGCGGCGTTCACGGTCACAGGTTCTTATCCGGCCTTCGGCTATATCCGCAGTCTTGACGTCGGCACGGGACGTTTCTACGACTGGGACGACATGCGCGAGGCGAGGCGCGTAGCCTTTCTCGGCTCCGATGCGGCCAAGCAATTATTTCCCGGACGCAATCCCGTCGGCGACACGATCTATCTGAATGATTTTCCCTACACCGTCATCGGTGTGATGGCGAAGAAAAAGCAGGATTCCAGCTATGACGGCTGGGACGTGAACAAAGTCTTCCTGCCATTTGCCGCGATGCGGCGCGACTTTCCGGACAAGCCTCCGGGCACCGATTCCACGTTCGATCAGTTCTTGGTGACGCCGAAGTCTGTGGCGCAGCATGAATCCTGCAAGCACGAAGTGCGCGCGGCCCTGGCTCGCATGCACCGCTATGATCCGGCCGACAAAGAAGCGTGTCCGATCTGGGATACGGTGCAGGAAGCGCAAGCCTTCAAGACGATGACCGACGGAATGAAGTTCTTCCTCGGCGCAGTAGGAATCGTGACGCTCCTTCTCGGTGGCATCGGCGTCATGAACGTCATGCTGGTCGCGGTTCGCGAACGCACACGTGAAATCGGTGTGCGGAAAGCGATCGGCGCGCCCGCCGGAACCATCCTTCGCCAGTTTTTCATCGAGGCCTTGATCATCGCCTTGTTAAGCGGAGCCATCGGACTTGGCGTCGCCTTCGGATTCTGCGCGCTCGTCAACATGTTGCCGATGCCCGACTTCTTTGCCGGATTGATTCCAAGTTGGAGCTCCGGCCTCATCGCCGCGGGTCTGCTGGGCGCGATCGCCGTTGGAGCAGCGCTGTATCCCGCGCGCCGCGCCGCGTCGATCGATCCGATTGAGGCTCTTCGCTACGAGGCAGGCGGATGAGGAGACAAGTAATTTCAAGGTTTCCATGTTTCAGAACTTCAAACTCTCGTGACAGGTGCACTCTGGGAGAGCGTTCGGATTCTTGAAACTTGAAACCTGAAACTTTGAAACGGTATTGCTATGCTTATTCGAAATCATTCTCGAAGCGTGGGTCGCCCTGAAGCGGAACGTCACCCGCAGCTTTCTCACCATGCTCGGCATCGTGTGGGGCATCGCAACTGTGACGCTACTCATCGCTTACGGCAGCAGCTTCCGTAGTGTCCTTGTCCATGGATTCGATGCCTTCGGCAAGAGCGTCGTGATTTGCTGGCCCCAGCAAACCAGCGAGCAGCCTGGCGGACAGCGTGCCGGCAAAAAAGTTGTTCTTGAGCAGGCCGATCTCGACATGGTCAAGGCCACCGCGCCGCTCGTGAAACATGTTTGCCTTGAGACCGTGCGCCGCCCGGGCATCGCCTATGGAGATCGCATGGTAGGCACCGCACCTGTGCGCGGCGTATGTCCCGAATATGGTGAGATGCGCAACGAAGTCCCGCTCGAAGGACGATGGATCAATGCCGAGGATGAACTCGAGCGGCGACGCGTCATCTTTCTCGGCGGACGCCTGAAAGAAGAACTCTTCAGTGGACGTCCTGCGGTCGGCGAGACCGTGCAAGTGTCGGGCGTGCGCTTCACCGTGATCGGCGTGATGGCGCGCAAGATTCAGCTCAGTAACTATTTCTCGAGCGACGACGAATCTTCCTGGATTCCGTATGCCTCCGCCGGAGATCTCTGGAACACGCGCTACGCCGCTGTCATGCTGTTTGAGCCCATCGCTCCGCAGTACGAGAAGAAAGCGATGGCGCAAGTTCTAGCGGCAGTTGCCACGCGCCAGAACTTTTCGCCCACCGATCCAAAGGCTTTTCAGATGTTCGGTCGCGATGAATTTCGTCCCGTCATCGATGCACTGACCATCGGCCTGCAGGTGTTGCTGACGTTCATCGGCACGCTCACCCTCGGCATCGGTGGCGTGGGTGTGATGAATATCATGCTGGTCTCTGTCGACGAACGCATCCGAGAAATTGGACTGCGCCGCGCTCTCGGTGCTCGAAAACGGCACATCAAGCTCCAATTTCTGGCCGAGACTTTGCTCATCATGGTCCTCGGTGGCGCGATCGGCGTCGCGCTTTCCTACATCATCGCCTGGTCTGTCGGAACGCTCCCCATGATGGGGCCGCTCTTCGAAGACGACTCCGGCCAGGGAGACATCCACCTCCGCATTTCGATGATGACCGTTCTTCTTTCATCGGCAGTGCTGTTGATCGTCGGCGTTTTCAGTGGCCTCGTGCCTGCGATGCGCGCCTCCAAGCTCGACCCCGTCGAAGCCCTGCGCTACGAATAAATAATGTGAAGGGGTTCCGTCCAAATGTTGGCCCCGACGGCGAGCGCTAGCCGTTCTCCGCCAGAAATTGATTTGCCCCTTGCGTCACTTCGCAGTACCTTTCTGTTGAGGCTCAATCGACCTTGCCCATCTCGGCCGTAGACACGATCACGCTCGCATTCCAGCACACCAAGCGGCAGCTCATCCAACCATTCCGCTTCTGGCAATGGACGCGCCTGGCGTTCGTCGGTCTGCTCGCCGGCGAGATGGCTTCTGGAGGCGGCTGCAATTTCCCCACCAGCGGCTTCAATATCCCGCATCAGAGTGGACCTTCGCGCCATCTGATCGCCGATGGCTTTCCTAAAATTGATCCCGCGATTTTGGGCGGCCTGATCGCCACCCTCGTAATCAGCGCGCTCGTCTTCATCATTGTGATGGCGTACATCAGCAGCGTGATGCGTTTCGTCCTGTTCGATAGCGTACTGACCAAAGAGTGCCGCATTCGCGAAGGATGGTCCCGCCGCCAGGGCCCGGGGTGGAATCTCTTTCTTTGGCACCTGGCGATCCTGTTAGTGACGTTAGTCGGATTTTTGATCATCGTCGGCATTCCTGCGGCCCTCGCGTTTGCTGCAGGGTGGTTCACATCGCCACGCGATCATCTGGCTCCTCTCATTCTTCTGGGCATGACGGTGTTCTTTTTCTTTCTGCTCTTCTCGCTGGCAGGTCTGGTGGTGCAGGTATTAACGAAGGATTTTGTCGTCCCGCAGATGGCTCTCGAGGGCCTCAGCGCACTCGAAGGCTGGCGCCGCTTGTGGCGGATGATGCAGCTTGAAAAAGGCGGCTACGCCATTTACCTCGGGATGAAGATCGTATTGGCGATCGGAGCCGGGATCGTCGTCGGACTGGCGTCTTTCATTCTGGCCTTGCTGTTCGCCGTGCCGGCTATCGGAGTCGTGATCCTCGGCATCATCGGCGCAAAATCAGCGGGATTCGTCTGGAACGCTGCGACGATTACGGCAGCCATCGTTGCAGGCTGCGTCCTGTTCGCTGTTTTTTTCTACATGATCGCGTTGATCTCGGTGCCGGTGATCGTATTCTTCCCCGCCTATTCCATCTACTTTTTTGCGCCACGCTATCGACCGCTGAGCCTGGCATTGTATCCGCCACCGCCTGTCCCGACATTTGGAAACGCCCCACCCGAGCCGCCTCCATTGCCACCGTACCCTCAGCCGGTGTGATCGCGCAGGGCATGCGCTAAGGCGTCGCCGCGCTTGCCATGTGGCCATGAGAAGCGGCGCCCAATGATGCATTTCACGATCAGGTGATCGGTCGACCGTGTTGTCCCCACGCCGACGCCAAAATTGAATTCCCATTGCGGACCGAAGTCGATGTCGATGCTCGGGAAAAACTGCTGCTCCTGGTCCCTCAGCGCGTCGAACCCCGCAAGCGAGCCGTACGCCGCGTAATATTCCAGCCCACCCGCAATCTTCTTCGTGATGTCGTAGCTGAACTTCACATTCGGAGAGAACTCCACTCCGCTGTTCACTCCCGGACCGTGAAAGGAGCGGTCCAATGTCGGATTGAATGAGAAATACCAGGGACCAAGTTTCTTATCGATGATCGGACGGATCTCAAGCGTCCATGTGTCCGGAGAGAAGGCAGCGCGCTGGTATCCAAACTCAGTCGAGAGGCTCACGCCAACCGGCCAATGCCAGCGATCCGGAGCCCTCACACGCGGACGAAGATGATCGCCCACCCATTGCCATCCACCTTTGGAGGGAATGCTTGTAAACACGTAAAACCCGACCTCGGCCCAATCGTTTACGCCCTGCGTGATCTCCAGCGTTTCATGTTCCGCGTGATTGGTGGGCAGCATGCCATCCTGCACCGTCTTGCTGCCATTCACGGTGAAGTTCGAATGAATCTCGACCATGGTCGAACGCGGAGCGACTGTATCCGCGCCGTAAACCTGGATTTCGTAATTGTCCTGAGCCCGAGCGTGCATGGTGACAGCGACCACGACGATGACGAGAAACGAAATCCGTCCTGCGAACGATCCATGATATCGACCAAGCCACGACTCTCCACGGCCGCCGCCCATCATGCACGCCCAGTAAAGCCCGGAAGCAACCATCGAGATTTGCCATTCCGGATTCAAATTTTCTCTTCTTAAAGTTTAGGTCGTTGTCATTTCGACCGATCCTGTGCGTCGTCGAGGGCGACAGAGAAATCTGATCTCCCGTCATTGCGACTATGGTCGTCTGGAACCGAATCCGAACTGAAGGTGTCTGATCCTCCAGACACGCGCGTGCCGAGAGGAGCAACACTCAATGGCTTTCTCAATGGCAGGCGGAGGTCCGTCTGGACCTCAAATCAATATGACTCCGCTGATCGACGTTCTTCTGACGCTGATCATCATGTTCATGCTCGTTGTTTCGATGGATAAGGAGTACGTCGAAAAGGCGCAGATCCCCCAGCCGCAGAATCAGACAGACTCGCAGCAGCGGAACGAACGCACCGTTGTGCTCGAAGTGATTTGGACGTCAAAAGACCAGCCGCCGATCGTCAAGATTAACCAGGAGGGTGTGAGTTGGGACAATCTGGAAAATCGGCTGTCCCAGATCTACCTGACAAGAGCCGAGAAAGTGGCCTTCGTGCGAGGCGACGCCGACGTTGATTTTCAATACGTAGCCGATGTGATCGACCTGGCGCATCACGCCGGCGTTCAGCGCCTGGGCCTGCTTACTAAAGATGAGAAGCTTGCCACAGACTAGACGCGATCGCGGACGACATTAGGGCTTGTCATTGCGACGCTCGTGAAGCGAGAAGGAGGAACCTGCCGTTGCCGAATCCACGATAACCGAGCCGTAGCAAACAAATGCCACGGATGCGTGCGCAGAAATCTCGCACGATCCGTGGCATTGAAGGTTTAGGCGGCGCGGCTCATCTGCGGCTGGGCGCAGTGCGAGCAACGGCGAGCGTCGATGGGAATTTCGCTCAGGCACTCGGTGCACTTCTTCGTCGTCGGATCGGCAGGTGCCGGATCCTTCCGCATACGTGCCACCAGCGCGTTAACGGGGGTCACCACGAAGAAGTAAATTGCCGCTGCAATTAGCAAGAACGAAACGCAAGCATTGATGAAGTGACCGATCGGAAATAGTGTCCCGTTGATGGTCATCTGGATCGCCGAAAAATCTGGCTTGCCGACGATCGCTGCAATAAGAGGAGTTAAAAGGTCCGTTGTCAGTGCCGTCACCACGCCGCCAAAAGCAGCGCCGATTACGACACCGACTGCCATATCCACAACATTTCCACGCAGGATAAATTTCTTGAATCCGTCGAGCATAACGTAGCCCCTCCGTCGTAATTGAAGTGCGAGCCACTGTAAGGCACCCATGGCGGTTGGTCAAGCGCCAAAGGCGCGAAAAACGGGCCTTTCTGGATGTGCGTGGGGATTTTAAACAGCTTGAGGTGGGGCGGGCGTGATGCTAACGACGGACTTCCACGACCAGGGGCCGTGGAGGCGTCCTCAGATGCGCATCGGCATGACAATGTAACGGTACTTGTAGTCGTCGCCTTCGGCCGGCCGCAATTGCCCCGCCGACTGCGGATCCTTCAGCTCCAGCCTGACTTCGCTGGTTCCGGCAGCCTTCAGGAAATCAACCAAGTACGCCGCATTGAACCCGATGGTCAGAGGCTCTCCGTTGTAAGGAGCCTCAAGCGAATCTTCCGACTCCCCGGCTTCGGTCGACGAAGCTGAAATCTTAACTTCGCCTTTCTCCAGGCGCAGCCGCACCGCGCGCGAGCGCTCATCCGCAAACTGCGCCACGCGCAGGATTGCGGAATTCAATTCGTCGGCATTCAGCGGAATGATCTTGCTGTTGTCCTTCGGCAGAACCGCTTCGAAATTCGGGAATTGGCCTGTAAGTTGGCGCGAAGTCAGAAGGCGCGATCCGATGCGGAAGAATAACGTCGATTCGTCCTTTGCAAACTCGATGGTATCGGAATCGGTCGAGTCCAGCAGCGACTTCAATTCATCCATCGCCTTCTTCGGCACTAGCGTTTTCATCTCACCGGAAACGCCATCGAATTTTCCGCCACTTCGCTCGCAGTGCGCGAGTCGGTGTCCGTCGGTCGCCACCATCGTGATCGACTCGGGCTTCAACAGCATGAGAGCGCCGTTCAGCGTATAGCGCGACTCTTCGTTCGAAATCGCAAATCCCGTGCGCGCGATCAGTCCGCGCAAAACCTGCGCCGGGATTGTGAGCGCTCCCGCCGTCGGAAACGACGGCAGGCTCGGGAAGTTCGATTTGGCCATCCCAACCATCTTGGTATTGGAACGTCCGCAGCGAATGCTCACCCAGTGGTTGTCGAGCAGTTTGATCGTGATCTCGGCGTCCGGCAGCAGTTTCACGTAGTCGTGGAGTTTGCGCGCCGGGATCGTGCACGATCCTTCTTTTTTCACTTTCGCATTGCACGACGTCCGCAGGCTCAGGTCCAGATCCGTCGCAGTGAGCGACAGTCGGTCTCCAGCGGCCTCAAATAAATAATTGGAAAGGATTGGAATCGTGGTCTTGCGTTCGACCACACCCTGCGTGGCGGTCAGTTCACGCAGCAACTCGAATTTGCTGACCGTGATCTCCATAGTCCCCGCGGCAACGGCGGCTTCGACCGGCATAACGTCCGTCTCCCCGAAAGTGAAACTTGCCGTGCTACTTCTGGTACTACCTTATATCAAATGCAAAACCTATTAAACCAGCAGTAGCAGTAGGCACTGCGGAGAAGTGGAAATCTCAACCAACTTGCCTGCTGTCACCACTTGCCCCCATACCCTTGATGTGAGTAATCGGTCCCAATCGCTTCGGAGCTCCCAGTGAAACTAGCCCCTGATTCCGATTACCTCCGCGGCTTGCACAGTTTCCACATGTCCTGCACAGGCTCCTCCAAGGAAGACTGTATTGCAAAGTGGAAAACGTCGCGGTCGTCGCGGTTTATCCGCCTAATTGCTCAGTCAATTTATTGATGAGCCTGTTTAAATCTTTGTCGTTCTTGCGGACGTCTTCAATCTTCTCTACTGAGTGCAGGACGGTCGTGTGATGCTTTCCGCCAAACTGCCGCCCGATTTCCGGCAAGGATGCTTCGGTCAAATGCTTGGCCAGATACATCGCAATCTGGCGCGGGTAAACGATGGCCCTCGAATTATTTTTCGCTTTTATCTCGACCAGGCGCAGCCCGAATTGCTCCGCCACCATTTTCTGAATCGACTCAATCGTTACCTTCCGCGCTTGCGAATCGATGAAGTTCTTCAGAACTTGCTGCGCATAGGGGAGCGTAATCTCCGCGCCGATCAATGAAGAGTGAGCCACCAACCGGATCAACGCCCCTTCCAACTCGCGGACGTTCGAACGGATGTTTGACGCTACATAGAGCGCCACATCGGTCGGCAGCGTCACCTTTTCCTGCTCTGCCTTCTTCTGCAGGATCGCGACTTTGGTCTCAAGATCGGGCGGTTGGATGTCCGCAATCAGTCCCCACTCGAAGCGGCTGCGCAACCGGTCTTCGATTTCGGCCAATTCCTTCGGCGAGCGATCACTTGCAATCACGATCTGCTTCATCGACTCGTGAAGGGCGTTGAACGTATGGAAGAATTCTTCCTGCGTCCGTTCTTTCTGCGCCAGGAACTGGATGTCGTCGATCAGCAAGACGTCCACTCCGCGAAACTTGTCGCGGAAGCTGGTCATCTTGTCGTAGCGGAGCGAGTTGATCATGTCGTTCGTGAACTTTTCGCTCGACACGTAGCAAATGGCCGCTTGCGGCATACGCCGCTTGATCTCATGGCCGATCGCCTGCATCAGATGGGTCTTTCCCATGCCGACGCCGCCATACAAGAAGAGCGGGTTATACGCCTTGGAAGGACGCTCGGCGACAGCCTGGCATGCCGCATGCGCGAACTGATTGCCGCTGCCGATCACAAACGCGTCAAACGTGTACCGGGGATTTAGTTGAGCGGCTCCATCCCAGTCGAAGCGCGATTGCGAAGGAGCGGTGCTCGCGATAGGAGCGCTCAGGCCGCCATCATGCCGGACGGGGGTCGCGGCCGGGTCGTCTTCAGGAGTCACAAACTTCACATCATTGAATCCGAGGCCCAGAACGTCGATCGCTTCCTGAATCAGATCCGCGTATTTGTCGCCGGCGTGGCGAAACTCAACAGTCGGAACCCGGACAAATAAAATTCCGCCGCTGGAGTGGCTGTATCGTGTGGGCTTCAGCCATGTGTCGTATGAGTGCCGATTGATTTTCTTTTCCAGCGCATCGAGGATTCGCGCCCACGGATTTGGGGAAATGGTTGTGCTTGGAGCTGACATATATGAAATATTTTCACCACGCAGCGCTCTGGAGGCTGGTCAGCGAGCGCCTGTTAAGACTGCCGTTTTATGGAGATTCTGGAACCGTTAATTTTACTGCGGAATGCGCTGTTTTTGATGCGCTGCCAAAAAAAATCAACGAAGCCGGAAAGCAGAACCAGTCCGGCATACTAGCACAAAAAATTTTGGCGACGGAGAAATCTTCGCGCCGAAAATTTTCTGTGATGTTCATTCATCACCTGAATCCATCATGCTGTCAAGTACCGTGTCTATAACTGCCGCGCATACTGTGCAGAGTGCGATCAGAATCACAGAAAATTTCTAATGAGATCGATTTGTGGTTCGCGTCGCACTCGAAAATGTAAAGACGTACGCCTCGTTCGTCTTCGAGAACAGGCCCGATATTTTTCTTCGTTGAGAGCCAGATTGCAAGATGAGTTCTCGCGACAGAATTTCGGAGCCGACCTCGGTTCGCCGAAAATCGGATCCGCCCTCGCCAGGCAGGCAACAAAGGGAGGGGGGGGGGGGGGAGGCCATTGAGCAGCCAGCAGCAGCAGCAGCAGCAGCAGCAGGAGGCCAAAAAAAAAAAAATTAAAAAACAATGAGCTAAACCGCTAGTCATCTAGGTTTTTAAGGTGGACACAAATCACAAATCGATTCACATTAGAAATTGCTCTGATTCTGATCCAGCTCACAGTATGCGCGGCAGCTATAGACACGGTACTTGACAGCATAATCCATCAGGTGATGAATGAACATCACAGAAAATTTTCGGCGCGAAGATTTCTCCGTCGCTAAAATTTTTTGTAGTTGCCGACTGGTTCTGCTTTCCGGCTTCGTTGAATTTTTTGGGCAGCGATCAAAAACAGCGCATTCCGCAGTAAAATTAACTGTTCCAGAATCTCCATAAAACGGCAGTCTTAACAGGCGCTCGCTGACCAGCCTACATAGCGCTGCGTGGTGAAAATATTTCATATATGTCACTCCAAGCACAACCTTTTCCCCAAATCCGTGGGCGCGAATCCTCGATGCGCTGGAAAAGAAAATCAATCGGCACTCATATGACACATGGCTGAAGCCCACACGATACAGCCACTCCAGCGGAGGAATTTTATTTGTCCGTGTTCCGACTGTTGAGTTTCGCCACGCCGGCGACAAGTACGCGGACCTGATTCAGGAAGCGATTGACGTTCTGGGCCTGGGATTCAACGATGTGAAGTTTGTAACTCCTGAAGACGACCCGGCGGCGACTCCGGTCCGGCATGATGGTGGCCTGAGCGCTCCTCTCGCGAGCACCGCTCCTTCGCAGTCGCGTTTCGACTGGGACGGGGCGGCCAATTGAATCCCCGGTACACCTTTGACGCATTCGTGATCGGCAGTGGCAACCAGTTTGCGCATGCGGCCATGCCTCAGCTGTGCCGAGCGTCCCTCGAAAGCGTACAACCCGCTCTTCCTCTATGGCGGCGTTGGCATGGGCAAAACCCATCTGATGCAGGCAATTGGCCACGAGATCAAGCGGCGTATGCCGCAGGCAGCGATCTGCTATGTGTCGAGCGAGAAATTCACGAACGATATGATCAACTCGCTGCGCTACGACAAGATGACCAGCTTTCGCGACAAGTTCCGCAATGTGGACGTACTGCTGATCGACGATATTCAGTTCCTGGCGCAGAAGGAGCGGACGCAGGAAGAGTTTTTCCACACGTTCAATGCCCTGCATGAGTCGATGAAGCAAATCGTGATTGCCAGCGATCGCTCCCCGAAGGAACTCGCCGAAATCGAAGACCGGCTGCGCAGCCGCTTCGAGTGGGGTGATTGCGGACATCCAACCCCCCGATCTTGAGACCAAGATCGCGATCCTGCAGAAGAAGGCGGAGCAGGAGGAGAAGGTGACGCTGCCGACGGATGTGGCGCTCTATGTAGCGTCGAACATCCGTTCAAACGTGCGGGAGTTGGAAGGGGCGGTGAAGAAGTACCGGCTGGTGGCGCGTTCTTAATCGGCGCGGAGCATTGCCTCCCTATGCGCAGCAAGTTCTGAAGAACTTCATCGATTCGCAAGCGCGGAAGGTAACGATGAGAATCGATTCAGAAAATGGTGGCAGAGCAATTCGGATGCCCCTGGTGAGATCGAAGCGAAGAATAATTCGCGGGCCATGGTTCCCACAGCAGATTGCGATGTCTATCTCGCCAAGCATTTTGACCGAAGCCTCCCGATTGCCGGAAATCGGCCGGCATTTTGGCGGCAACATTCACACAACTGTTTTGCGTCATTAAAAAAGATGAAGACATTCGCAACAACAAAAGATTTAAACAGGCTCATCAATAAATTGACTAGCAATTAGGCGGAGTGAGAACCGCGACGAGCGCGACGTTTTCCACTTTTGCAATACGGTCTTCCTTTGAGGAGCCTGTGCAGGACTTGTGGAAACTGTGGCGGTAATCGGAATAAGGCCTTTTTGCAGTGGGAGCTCCGAAGCGATTGGGACCGATTCCTCACATCAAGGGTATGGGCGCAAGTGGTGACAGCAGGCAAGTTGTTGATATCCACTTCTCCGCAGGACCTCTGCTCCTCTTGGTGCGTTTGATATAAGGTAGTCCAGAAGTAGCACGGCAAGTTTCACTTTCGGGGAGACGGACGGAAGTCGAGATGGTCCGCAAATTCGAGTTGCTCCGTGAACTTGACCAGCCACGCGGGTGTGGTGTGGTGAAGCGCAAGACCACGATTCCAATCCTTTTCCGATTTTGAGGCCGCCGGAGATCGGCTGTCGCTGACTGCGACGACCTGGATCTCAGCCTGCGGACATCTGGTGCAGTCAAAGTAAAAAGAAGGATGAGTGCACGATCCCCGGCGCGCAAGCCCACGACTACGTGGGCGGGAGCACAACC
>CAVYUY010000023.1:0-39004 GCA_963771765.1 uncultured Acidobacteriota bacterium | reverse complement strand
GCTCTCGGCGGCAAGGCCTGGATTTCTTCGCACTCCAGCTCAAGGATTTCAAAAGATACGCGCGCTCGACTTCCTCAGCGATCTTCTGCCATTGATATTGGTCCTCGATACTCTTTTTCGCAGTTCTTCCCGCAGCCTCTCGCAACGCCGGATTCGCGATCAAGAAACGGAGACGCTCCGCCAAGTCGGACGCGCTTCCCTGCCGGAACGTAAAGCCGGCTCCCCTACCACCTCTCGATTCTCCGGCACATCGCTGGTCAAGACGCAGAGACTGGCTCCCATCGCGTCGAGAAGTGCGAGAGATAAACCCTCCATATCCGACGGAAGCACGAAGATCATTGAGTTCGTCAGCAATTCGTCGAGCGTATCGCCCGAAACCCAGTCCAGCATCCGGAGCTTGTCGCTGGCATGCTCTCGCAACTTGCGGCTATATTCGTCGCAATAACTGGCAGCCCCGGCCATCACCAGTTTCACGTCCGTCTCGAGTTGCTCGAACGCCTCGATTAGCAGGTGGCATCCCTTCTCAGGGGAAAACCGTCCAAGGAACAGGACATATTTCCCCGGCTCCAACCCCCACTCCAAAATCTTGTTCGGTTGGCTTCGTTGCCTGAGCACCCCACCGTTTGGCACGTAGTATGTTCGCTCCCCGTGCAGATCGCGGAATCTGTCTTCCAACGATCGTGAGACCACCATCGTTGCGCTCGGCAACCGGACGGACGCGACTTCTCCCATGCGCAGTACCGTCGAAGCGACCCGGCCCCATTTCTGTCGCTGCCAATCTAACCCTTGCACCGTGACCGCAGTTTTGATCCCGACTCCGCGGGGAATGATCGAGAAGAGAACTGGACCCAATGCATGAAAGTGAATCAGGTCGAATCTCTGCGTGAGGGCGTGCGCCGTACTGAGAAAAGTGTGAACTAGAGTTTCTAAATGCTTCGTGCGAAAAGTTGGCAGCCGCACAAGCCGCATGCCGTTATATTCCCTCAAAGCAGGCGTGAAATAGTTGCGGCAATACACCGTAACCTCGTGTCCCATTTCTGCGAGTCGGCTTCCGACTTCTTCGTAGTACGCCTCAATTCCGCTGTATTTCGAGATCACTCCCCTTCCGCCGATGAAAGCGATCCGCAGCTTTGGTCGATCCCCTGAATCCGATTTTTTCGCCCGCAGGTGAAGCAGCCTTCTCGAAAATTTGGCCGAGGAGTCTTCACGGAACGACAGCGCAATCTGGCTGCGCTGCCCGGCCTTCCTCGCGATCAGGCCTTCGTAAAGCGTCATCAAGTTTTGAAAGTGACTATCCGGAGAGTATTTCTCGCGGACCAAAGCCTGGCCGGCGCGCCCCATCTTCTCAGCTAGTTCGGGACTGGAGGCTAGCAGACGAATCGATTGAGCGAGTTCGTCTACATTTCCGCACCGGTACAGAAGTCCCGTCTCGCCCTGGTGAACAAGTTCTCTTCGCGAGCCCGTATCTGAAGCCACCACCGCGCGTCCCAGCGCGTACGACTCAAGAATTGTTTTTCCAAACGTCTCGTAAGCATGCGAGGGCATGACGGTGAAACGGGATCGTGCAATCAAGGCGTCGCGCTTCGAGAAACTGACCTGCCCCGTAAACTCTATGTTCGGCAATTCGAGGTCATCAGACAATTTCTGCAGATCGCTCTTCTTCGGGCCATCGCCAGCAATCACCAATTGCATGTCCGCGACTTGCGCCATCGCACGTACGAGATCTTCGATGCCTTTTTCAGCCGATAGCCGGCCAACGTACAGAATCTGCCTGTTGTCTGAACCTTTGGATGGCGCGATTTCCGGCAGTTTCTGGAAGTGCGGCAGGACTTGAAACTTGGTGTTGTCCCAACCGTGCTCGACAAACTTGTCACGCACAAACTGGCTCGGACCCAGAAAGAGATCCACACACTTGCGATATGTACCCAGCCACCGATGGGTCAAAGCTTCCGCCGCTAATGTCGTTCGAGCGCCGAGTCCGGGATAGCAGGGCGCCCGCAGCGCGTGCCAGAACGCTCCCCCTTTGCAGGCTTCGCAAGCTTCCCCTTGTGAGACTAAGTTGTAGCTCGGACATAGAAGCTTGAAGTCGTTGATGTGGTAAAGAACTGGCACCCGTTGCGCTCTCAACTCCCACAGGATCGAAGGGGAAAGATGGTGATAGATGTTCCGCACATGGGCGACATCGGGACGAAAATCTCGAATCATCGCCCGAAGTCTTCTGCGCGCATCGGTTGAGTAGATTGCGTGCGCCGCCTGCCGCATCTTGGCCCACGACCCGGAAGGCGTTTTGAACTCAACATGCGGCACGAAATGGTGATCGTACGACGTTGATTCTCCGCGCGGATCCGCCATCGAAAACAACGCCACCTCGTGACCCCGCGAGCGCAATAGTTCCATTAGCTCGAAGAGGTAAACTTCGGTCCCGCTGAACGGGAAGTTATATTTGTTGCAGAACAAGACTCTCATTAGAAATGCTCTCGTTTCGCGGTTCGATACGCCGCAGGAAAAGGTCGGCAAACGATTCCAGATTTGTCTGCCGGTTGAAATTGCAGCGCACCTGTGTGTGAGCGCCGTGCCTCACCCATTCCAGCAATCTGGCCGCTGAACGAATGTGAGGAAGATGCCGCTGATCGACATTGGCCGTCGCTCGGATCAGGGAATGAACAAAAAGGATGCGATCGACGAAATCATCCATAACTCCCGCCTGATACAGAAACCCTGTTTTCCCCGGAATAACGAGCTCTGGAATGCCGGTAATCGCGGGAGCGAGCACAATTCGCCCGCGCCCCATCGCTTCCATCAGAACCAGCGGGAGACCTTCGCTATGGCTGGTGAGAACGACAATATCGGCGCGATCGTATAGCGAGGACATTTGTTCGCGGGCCACATGGCCGAGCAAAGTGACCTTCTCTTCGAGGCCAGTCTTTCGGATAAGACTTTCAAGTTTGCGTCGCTCTGACCCTTCCCCCGCGATAAAGCATTCGAACGGGATGTCGAGCGCTTGTAATTGTGCGCAGCCCTTCACCAGGAAGGCATGGTCCTTTACCGCGTGCAGGCGGCCGACTGCAAGCAGGTTCAGAGGCTCCGTTGAACTTCTCCTCGCGATGGAAACGCCAGTTCGCTGTGGCACGTCCACGCCAAGTCTTGCGACCACTACCTTTTGTGGATTGACGTGGACATAGTGGTCAAGAATGTATCGGCGGTTGTATTCGGAAACGGTCAGGCAAAATGCGCAATTCTTGAGCTTGGTGTCAAGGTATGTGCCGTGCATCAGCAGGTCCGATCCATGGAGCGTCAGACTGAATCCGATGTCCATGAGGCTCCCAGCGGCCATCCCGACCCACGAGCCGAAATAGCCATGATGCACATGGATGTGCCCCACGCCGCGGTCCTTCAGACGCACCGCATAACACGCGCCCAGAAACGTGTGCACCAGGGCCTTCAGCCTTTGCAGCACGCCTTCGCGACCACGAAGCAATACACGCCCTACTATGGGAGCGATCCGATTCCACCTGCGCAAACACAGCCATGCTGCCTGGAAGGCTGTGCCGAAGCTCGGTGTGTGCAAGACAATTTCTGTCAGTTCTGCCCTCGTGCGCGGCCTGCGCACGCTGGCGGTCACGACGTGTACGCCCCTGCCCCGCAGTTCCTGAATCTCTTCGACGACGTAGGGTTCAACAGCGGAAGGAAATTCGTTGGCCAGATAGGAAATCGTCAGCATATGGGCTCCTCAGCCGCCCAGCGTCTTCGCGCCGCCAACATTCCCGCGATGGTAAAAAGTAGTCCGTTCACAAACTGGTAGCTCATAACAACCACTGCCGCGTTCACCCAATAAACTCCCAGCAGGATCGGCCAGACTCTGTGAAATTGGCCGTCAAGAAATCCCACCCTGCCGCGAATTGGAATTGCACCGCGGCCGAGCCTCCACATTTCGCACATTAGCCAGAAATACAACGCGAGGCCCAACATCCCATGCTCGACACCGAGTTCCAGATAGGTGTTGTGGGGATATAGAACCTTTTCGTGGTATCCGCTCACATGCCGTGGCAATTCTCCGGGCATCTGATGAAATCCCCATCCCAACCACGGACGCTCTAGAAACATCTCCCATCCGCCTGCGTAAACGGCGGCACGGTAATCCAACGGACCGCGTTCTTGAAAACGTTCCTGCAGCGATTGGAATAGATGGCCTGAGTTCATCAAAACGGCAAGCCCCGCAACGCATACGATCAGCAAAACGGCGCAGGCACGGCGACATGCACCATTCTTCAGAACGAACAGAAACGCGAGCACCGAGCCAGCGAACGCAAGCCACACTGCCCGAGTCATCGTCGCCAGGATCGCCACTGGCACCGAGCCCAGCAGAAACAGCGCTTTGGCCCCTCTCAAACTTCCTCGTTTATAAGAATGGAATCCCAACAGCCCCATCAGGTTCAATGACACACCGTTGGCGACCGCCTGCAGCAACGGTCCTCGCGCACGATCCGCTTGAAACCCAAGGCTTTCGTCAAGAATGAAGCGTGGAAAAATCAGAGAGCGTGCTCCCACGAGAAAGGCGATGGCAGTGAAACTCAGGTATGCGAGGACGATCAGCAGGAAGAGTTCGAATTGTCGAAAATGAGACTCTTCTCGAAAGACCAACCCTGCTATATGGAACAGCGCGAATGGAACAATGAATTTCGACGCCAACAAGCTGCCGGCCTCGTGATCGAAAGGCTGCCCGGCTGCGCTGGCGACGGCCAACGCTGTCAGCCCAAGCATCGGCCAAGTCGCACGTTCTACACGAAGCAGAGGTTGGCGCGCGATCATAGCGCTGCCCACTGCTCCTAGAATCAGAACACCGAAGGCCACGCGATCAATCTCGTAAAACTGTACGTCCGGATGTCGAAGCAACATCGCGGACAGAGCCGCGAGAAAAAGGAGAGATGGCCTCGCAAACAAGATTTGCATCGGCCGCAAGAGGGTCTTCATCCCCCAGGACGCAATGGATTCCCTTCGCTCAGGCGGCAATACAGCCTCGAAGGACCAATCCATCATTGGCCATCTCCGCACAGCACCGCGCGAAATGTTCGCAACAGGATGCGCAGGTCGAGGCCCAGACTCCATCTGCGGATATACTCGCGATCCAACTCCATGCCTCGATGAAAAGATGGATCGCGACGGGCCGTAACTTGCCATAGTCCGGTAATTCCCGGAGTTACATCGAGTCTTCCCAAATGCTCAATTGCGTAGCCAGCGACATCGTCCAACGGATGCGGCCGTGGTCCAACCAGGCTCATCTCACCGCGCATGACGTTCCATAGCTGCGGCAATTCATCAAGACTGTAACGACGCAAAATGCGTCCAAATCGTGTCACCCTCGGATCGCTCGTCATCTTGAAGAAGGGGCCCGACCTCTCGTTGTTCTGTCGCAATCCATCCTTCAGTTGATCGGCGTTGCTCACCATCGTCCGAAACTTGTAACAACGAAAAATTCTGCCTTTCCGTCCTGCACGTTGTGCTCGGTAGAAGACGCCACCTGGAGAGTCCACCTTGACTACTATCGCAATGGCCACAAGCAGTGGAGAAAGAAAGATCAGAGCGAGCCCCGCTCCCGCGATGTCCACCATTCGTTTCACGATAAGTCCGGCCAAAGGCAGTTGTTCGGCGTGAAGACAGATCACCGGTGCTTCGCCGATCCGCTCCATGGAGGACTCCGCCGGGCGACATCCGCACAAATCTGGAACGATCTCTACGTCGAGTCGCAGCCGTCGCGCTTCCTCGACCAACCAGCGGGTTTTCTCGCCACTGCGCGGAGCTGCCAATATCACTTCGTCCACAAACTCTCTTCGCGCCGTCCTCGCCAAATCTCCGGTTCGGCCAATCACTCCATCGGCAAGGGGAGCTTCATCGTCAAGAAATCCGCAGACAATCCGTTTCGAAGCGGGATGTTGTGCGACGTAAGAGGCAACCTGGCGCCCGACCTTGCCGGCGCCGACAATGAGGACATTCCGCGTGTCGCCGCGTTCTCGCGTAGTCCTGTTGTATTCCTCATGAGACCATCGCCACGTGGATAAGCTCCCGAATGAAAGCAGCCCAGCGACGCAAAACAACCCGGTGGCGGCCCAAGTTTGACCTTGCAGGCTCGCGGCAAGGCATAAAACGGTTGTCGCCCACAGCACCGCCTTACCCAGAACCTCGACTTGGGAACGCAAGTCTGCGCACTCGACTTGTAGACCCTCAATGTAGGTCACCATCGTGACTAAGACCGCATGCATCACGGCTGCGCCAAGCAATGGAACAGGGAAATGGTTAAGGCTCTCGAACACTCTCAACCCTGGGAGTTGCTTCAGCCATGACAGTGCGGCAGCCAGGATCAACCAGCTGAACAACACCAGCACGAAGTCCACAGTTGTGGACTGCAACCATCTCAGCCCCAACCGCCCCTGCAGAGGGCCGGGTACGAAGATGTTTAGCGCGTTCCTTGAATCCTTCACGGGTCGTTCTGTCGAACCCGACAGGTCTTCGCCCACCGCAAACGGGCCGGGAGACCGTGGACCCTTGTTCATGCGGTGTGAAGATGGCGCATCCCCAGGAATCAGCCGTGCGCATTCAGCAGCTTGCGTTCTCTGGTTTGCAGCGTTGATCAGAACGGTTGACACGTCAGCTCCATCTCAATTTCTTCTTAATGCAAATCCCGCAGCTTATTCACAGCCGTCGGTAAATTCCGTCAGGAACTGGAAATTCACGATCTGCTAAAACGGTACCGAGAACGTGGCATTCTGACTCGTGCAGCGTCTGCAGACTCCTTCTCGCCACCGCGCGCCTCGTCTGCCGCGCGGACAATACAAGGATGATTCCATCCGCCAGTTGCGCCATGGTGATTGCCTGGTTGGACCCGCTTACGGCAGGCGCCTGCACAATCGAGTACTCAAATTCCCGCCGAACCTCGGCCATGAAGGCGCGCATTGACGCGGCGCTCGAGGTAGCCTCATCATCTTGTCGGGAAGGCAACAGCCACATGTTGCTTCGCACGCGGCAACCTTGCTGTTTTAGCTCCAGGCTTCGATTTTTTTCGCTCCACTCGGGCATACAGTCGCCTACCCCTCCTTCTGACGCAAACCGTGAACCGTCAGCAACCACGGCTATGCTCGCGAGGGTTTCGATGGAGAGGCTTCCACCAATTTGCATGCAAATGTCGGTGACATCCGTCTCCCGATCCACCGCGCAAAGCACCAACTGCTTCACGGGACGATTCGCATGAGTCGAGAAGGTCTGTCGGACCAATCCTCGAATCTGAGCTCTCGCGAATCGATCGGGATCCCACTCCCCCGCCGGCTGGATTGGCCGGACCTCCGCCAACCTCCGCTCACTGATTCGACCTACATCCGCACCCGCTAACACCTGCGCGCTCATTCCCAGCCTTTCATTCCGGAAGTTCCCTGCGTTTTTGCCTTGGCAAAGAGGCCAGGACCGGTGCATCCAGATAGCCCGCCACGTCCTCGGGGTTTCTGAAGGCCGGATCCAAATAGTCGGCTGTAAACGCCGCCCCCGTCCCTGCCGCCCCCGCAGCAACCATGCCTATCCCTAGGACCATCCACGCCGACCGTACAGGCAGGGCCGGGGCTACGGGCTGCTCCGCGATTGCCACATTGACAATTCCCCGCTCGTCCAGCGCATCGTTCATGCGAGCTTCTTCGCGCTTTTTCACGTATAAGAGGAAGTTTTCTTCCGCAGCCCGTTCTGAGTTGATGAGATCATCTTGGGCAATTGCGTCTGTTCCAAACCTCTCCGCCATCGCACGATAGTTCGCTGCCTGAAAGTCCGCCGCTGCCGCCCGAGACTGCAAAGCCTTCAGCTGTACCTGGGCACGCAGCAGATCAGCCGTTGCCCATTCGAACTGAGGATCTTTATCCGTGGTCTCATCTCGCACCGGCGATACGGTCTGCGCCGCGATCGTCGATTCCGTCTGCGCAATTTCCTGCTCGACTTCCTGCACGAGCCGGTGACCCGGTTCGAATTTCGTCAACAATTGCGTTCGCTTCAGTTGCAAATCGAGCAGATTAGATCTAAGTGTCCTCAACAGCTCGGGATTATCAGCAGTCCGCACCTGCGTCGTGGTCCGCGCGGGCAACGTCGAGACTTGTTGTTCCAACTCCGAAACCCTCTGCTTCGTTTCTGCAACTTCGATTCGCGTTTGCCGCGCGCTGATATCCAGGTCACTCAGCTTCTGGAGTGCCAGATCGCGCTCTTGATCGGCGGCAATGACCTTGTGCGACGCCGTGAATTGCAACAGGCGCTGTTGCGAGCCTTCCAATTGACGCCTGGCCTCCGAGGCTTGCTGCTCAAAGAAGTGAAGTTCACCGTCCGGCCGGTGGACGGACACGTGCTTCTCCAGATACACCTTCGCCAACGAATGCAGAACTCTTTCCGCAGTCTGGGGATCAGCTGACGCGTAACCGATGGAAATCAAGTTGGTCTTTTTTACCGGCTCAATCGCGAGCGTTTTTCCCAATCGCCGAGCCTCGCGCTCAACGCGTTCCGCGCGCCCCTCGGTCATCCGCAAAAAGTGCAACCAGTCGCGCCCGCCAGTTCCGGCTTCTTCCGCCACTTTACGCAGTACCTCGTCATCCCTCAGCAACTCGACTTCTGAATTCAACTCCTCTTCGGTGATCCCAATCCGCGTGAGATCAAGAGGTGCATTCTCTCCCGCGCTTAAAGGAGCATCCGCGCGTCCCCGCCTCACGAGGATTTTCATATTTGCCTGATACTTCGTCCCGGCAAGCGCGTACAACGCTGACGCCGCAAAGGCCAGAAGGAATGCCCAGACGAAGACCCTTCGCTGACGGAACAGCACCATTGCCAACTCCCGCATCGTGGGAGCCGCTGGCTGGATCCGCCGGCGAATTGGGTCTTCGTATGACACGCGAGTGAGGGCGAATTCCTTTTAGAATTGCGTCGAATTCATGTACATGCTGAGAGAAGGTTTGGCGAGAAATCGGGAGATCTTCGAGATCGTGTTCTGCGGCACAAATACCATGTCCCCGGACCGCAGGTGTGCGTCTTCTTTTAGACTCGATTGTTTCAACATTTTCTTGAGGTCGAGCAAACGCGTTTCGACGAGATCGTCATTCACTCGCCGAAACAGCACCACTTGCGAATGCTTCGCTTGTTGCGTCAGTCCTCCGGCAATCTGGACGGCTTCCGCCACGGTTGTGTCAGATCGCAACTCGTATTTGCCCGGCTTGCCAACCTCGCCGCCAACAATAAAATAGGGATGCTGGAATTCCTTCAACGCAACCGCTGCTTGCGGATCGTGTAGATATCCGGCATATGCCTTCTGCACCGCTCTGCTGAACTCCTCTAGATTCAGACCCTCCGCAACAACGAGCCCTGCGTCTTTCAGCATCACCCGACCATCGGGTTGAACGGTAAGAGTCTGGTTGAATTCAGGAGCAACAGTGAAGGTCACTTCCACCACATCGCTTGGCGCGAGCCGGTAGAGCGGACGGCGGTTCACTCCGAGCAGGAGATCTTCGTTCCCGCCCGCTCCCCCAGGCTTTGTGGCGGCTGCCTTGCGAACTCCCAGTCCATCTACGGAGAGGCTGGAATGGGAAGCCTGTTTGTCACCGCCAATGTCGGTCTCGTTCTGCTGCGCCGCCGCTGCGCTACAACATTGCGCAATCACCAATGAAACGGATATGAATTGGGTGTATATGAATGAGCGCTTCATGTTCGGCGTCACCGGCATCCCGGCGGAGAAGTTTCACCAACCTTGTGATTCTTCTAAGCGCTACTTAACGCCACTTAACAACGGTCAACAAGATGTGGGAGGTTGAGTCCACCAAAGTAGAATGCTTTCCCTATGCGGGAAAGCACCGTTCTCTTGCTGATGGTGAGCGTTGGGCTGGATTAGCATTTGGACCCAACACCGCTCACCGCCAACTTTCGGGTTACCCTCAAAAGTAGACTTGCACGTTTACGATGTCACACCGGAGATGAACCATTCCGTCAGAAGGTGCGCGATTATCACCCTCCGCGCGCATTTTCACCGGCCAGGAGACCTAGTTGGTGCGATCGCCATCCTCTGAGTTGCTTGTATCGAAGTACCGCCAACCCTCCCGACCTCATAAGCGGAAGACCGACGAGACTTTTCAACAGTCACAAAGACTTGTAACGGTCCTTTCGAAGTACGAAATCTCGATTCCCATTTCGACCATCGAGTTCAGTTTTTGTGACGTCCTTCCTTGTGGATCGCACTTTTCTCTCCATACAATCGCCTCATCGAATCTGTGATCAATACAAGGGGAGATAGGTCGTATTAGTTTGCTCACTGCCAATTCCTCGATCGGCGTTCTCATAGCCGATTCCAACCGAATGCAATCGCAATTGCTGACGAACGCACTGCGCCGCCATCCTGGATTCCAAATCACCACCTGCCCCATGGACACAATCTCCATGACCCTCGCGGTCAAGGCGAAACTTCCGCGCGTTGCCCTCATGTCCCTGGGCCCCCAGGCAATCACTGCCGGGGCAGCTCCAATTCTGCGTTCCTTCCATCTTTCTCATCCCGGAATCGCAAAGGTTCTCCTCGCGGATTCGGTTGATCGAGAGCTCGTAGTCGGTGCCTTTCGTGCCGGAGCTCGTGGCATTTTTTCAATCTCCGATTCGAACCTGCGATTGCTTTGCAAATGCATCCTCCGCGTCGCGGCCGGACAGATCTGGGCCAGCACCGAGCAACTCAACTACCTAATGGACCTCATCTCCGAGGTGCCCTCTCTCCGCGTAATGAATTCAATGGGCGATCGCATCCTGACTCCGCGCGAAGAGCAGGTCGTCGCACTGGTGGCCGAAGGCCTCGGAAACCGCCAGATCGCACGAGAGCTAAACTTGAGCGAACACACCATCAAGAAATATCTCTTTCGCATTTTTGAAAAACTCGGGATCTCGAGCCGCGTAGAACTGGTGCTGTATGCGCTTAACAACGGAGACCCTCGTCCAGCCGAGTGGGTTCCTGGCACCTGATTCTTTACTCAGGCAACTGTCTTTGGAATTGAAAGCCTCGACTCCCCGCTGTATAACTTCAACGAAACTCCTTGTCTCAGGACGATCCCAACACGCTTGTTTCGCCAAAACCGCGCCGGTGGAGTATTTTTGCGGCGGCGCTGCTCGTACTGGCACTTGGACTCGTCGTCATGTATACGAGCCGACCGGCCTTTTCCAGCCCGTTGGCACTTGTGGTTGTTGCTGCGATTGGGCTTGCGGCATTGCTCATCCAACTCCGCTTGCGCAAAGATGTGCGCTCCTCTATTCACGCTCCGCTGTGGCTCAATGTGCTTGGTCTGTGCCTTGCGATCGCAGCGGTTTTCGCCGACCACCTTCACCTCAGCGCGAGCCTGATGATCATCGCCGCTCTCGGCGCAGTGATTTGCTTCGGCGTCAGCGGGACGGTGGTGCTTCACGCTCTCCGCAAAAGGAAGAATTAGCAGGCAAGGTGTTTTGAGCTTTTGCGGAGAGGGTGGCCGTTCTTAGCGTTTGAACTCTACCGCAACTGTGGTTTCTACGGTTGCCGGTTCACCGTTTACCCGGTAGGGTTCGAACTTCCACCATCGCAGGGCATCGGTCGCGGCGGCGGCCAGTACGTCCGGACCATTCAGCGCTTTCGTGCTAACCACGGAACCATCCGGACCCACAACGATCTCAAGCGCGATGATGCCTTCCAGCTTTCCCTTCCTCGCCTCCGCCGGATACACAGGATCGACGCGGTGTACCAGCAACTTCTGCATGACCTCTGTAGGAACGCGCGTCGCTGATTTTCCGGACTCGGCTTTGGACTGAGTCTTTAGACCGGATTCAAGCTCTCCCCAGGCACGGTTCCATCGCCACAAAAACACTCCGGCTATGAATGCGACAATCACTGTCGCAACAATCCATGCCGTAAGGCTGCGGGTCGCTTTCCCCGGACCACGAAACCCGCCCCCTCCGCCGCCGAAGGATCCTCGAGTAGCGATGGGCATCTGCTTGACCGGAATGCGGCTCACTTTGGGCGGCGGCGCTACGCTAGATTCCGCCTCAGCGCGCACTTCTTTTGCCCAATCGCGAATTGCCGAGCGCTGCTCCGGCGTGATCGAGACAAATTCGAAACCGCAGCGCAGCCTGTCGTAGTACTTGACCTGTGCGGTCGTTCGCAACGGTTCTGCAAGAGGCGAGAGTCTGACTTCAACGTTGACGGTTTCTCCCGGCTGCAACTCTCCAGCGAGCATCGCCGCGATGCCACGCTCGCCAACGTTCATCGTGCGCCCGGGCACGGTATCAGGAAGTCCGCCCCGCACGACCGTCACGTCCATCGGTTCCTGCAGACGGAACCGCGGCACCCGCCGTCGCGAAGGTCCCGCCCACTCCCGCACCTGTGATCCCGTTCCCATCGTTCTTAGTTAGATTCGTGCCTATGGGCAGATATCCCGGCCCCGGAAACCCTTTGTCATCCTCAAGACGTTGCCAGCTGAACCAAAGATTTGGCGTTGCTGGAAACCGAAGAATTTATTAAGAATTTGTCATTCGATCAGAGCGAAAATTTGTCATTCCGAGCAAGGCGAGGAATCTGTTTTTCGCTCGCCACGCCTATCTTCGCAGCTCCACAATCTCACTGCCGCGCGCGAATACCACCACGCTCGCCATCCCGATAAACAATCCATGCTCCACAACTCCTGGCATGTCGCTCAATTCTCGTGCCAGCGCATCCGCATCACGAATCTCGCCAAACCTACAGTCGAGAATGTGATTGTTCTCGTCCGTCACAAAAGTCGTCCCATCTTTATTCTGCCGCAGTTTAACGTCCGCGCCCAGCGCGGCAATCCGCTTCTCAACTAACGCCTGCGAGAACCGGATCACTTCCACTGGCAGGGGAAATTTTCCCAATCGCTGAACCTGCTTCGATGCATCCGCCACGATGACCAATTGTTTGGTCGCCGAAGCCACGATTTTTTCGCGGAGCAGCGCCCCGCCTCCGCCTTTGATCAACCGCAATTGCGGATCGACTTCATCCGCGCCGTCAACCGTGACGGCGATCTCCTGGCAGTCGTCGAGCGTAATCAGCGGGATTCCCAGACTCTGCGCCAGTTCCCGCGAGCGATCGGAAGTCGGAATCCCGTGGACGCGCAGTCCATCCCTCACCCGCTCGCCTAACAGCTTAATAAAGTACGCAGCGGTCGATCCGGTTCCGAGCCCTACCACTTGGCCGTCTTTCACGTATTGCAGGCTCGCCCGAGCCGCCGCCTCTTTTTCCTGATCGTTCGCCATTCGGACTTCAATATATACTCTGCGCCGTCTTCGTGATCCGGGAACGGGTCCGAGCTTGGGCTGGAGGGCTCAGTCGTGAACCGCCGGGCGCGACCAACGAGGGCGGGGTGCTTTTCGATATGAGCACGGGACCGGTCCGCCCGGCCAAAGATGAACGATAGCGAATGCGCGGGGAGGAAGATCGTCCGCCAATCATGCGAGCCGTGATGAAGGAAGTCGCTTCGGATTCTTCCTACTCCATCCTCAACACCCGCATTGGGTCCAGTCGAGACGCCCGCCACGCCGGAACGAAGCAGGCCAGCGCGGCTGAGAACATCAGCAACGCCGCGACGGCCGCGAAAACTCCGGGATCGAGCGGCTGGGTTTCGTACAACATGGATTTGATGAACTGCGTCATCGCGGCGCTTGCTGCCAGTCCCAGTAGGAGACCGATGAGCGCCGGGCGTAGGCCGTCGGCGAGCATCCCTCTCAGTACCTGCTCTCGTTGAGCGCCGAGCGCCATGCGGATCCCGATCTCACCCGAGCGCTGAGCCACAATGTAAGACAGGACACCGAAAAGGCCAGCAGCCGCGAGCAACAGTGAGAGCACCGCTAATGAGGTAATTACTGTGGCGTCGAAACTCTGGTCGAGCGTCGACTTGCCGAGCAGTTGATCCATCGTCAGCACGTCCGAAACGGGCAGATCACGATCCTGACCTTGAATGATCTGCTGCGCCGGAAGGGCCAGTTGGCTCACGTCCTGCCGGGAGCGGATCACGAGTGTGCCGTAGTTTTGATCCCCCGCGAAAAGCGGGTTGTACAGCGTTGGCTCAGGCGCTTCGCCGATTTCGTACCGAGTATCGCCGACGATTCCTACGATCACACGTACCTTGTTTCCGTCCCTTAAGTGCAGGTGTTTGCCAAGGGGATCCTCGCCGGGAAAGAAATCGTTTGGCGAACGATTCGCTGATGACCACTTCACGGACTTGACCGAACGTCTGGTTATCGCCGAAGGTACGGCCGCGCAAAACAGGAATGCCCATGGCCGCAAAGTAGTCAGGGTCGGCCGAGCGATCGATTGCGAGAGTGCCATTGCCCGGCGCCAATGGCGGGTGCTCAGCGATCGTGAAATATGAGTCGCCCATGTAGCCCTGTCCCGGAACCCCGGTCACAAATGCCGCCGCTTCCACTCCCGGCAGCGCCCGCACTCTCTGCAATAGTGCCTCGAAGAAATTCGCAGGCGCTGGTCCTGGCGTCTTGTACCGTTTGCCAGGCAGTTTGATGCGCATGGTGAGCACGTTATCGGTGATGCATCCAACGTTGGTAGAACGGAGGCGCTGGTAGCTTTTTACCAACAAGCTCGCGCCCATCAGCAGAACCACCGTGAGTCCGACCTCAATGGCAAGCAAAGTCTTGCGAAGACGCGCCCGTGTCCCTGCGGCACTATGGCCACGCGAAGACTCGTGGAGGGCACTGAGCAAACGCGTGTCATCGGTATTAAACGCGGAGACCAGTCCGGAAAAGAGCGCGCAGAGGATGACTACAGCTAGCGGTGAACGCCGCTACCACGCCATCGAGATGGATGGCACCCACGCGAGCCATGTCGGGGCGGGTGTGCAGAAGCCAACCGATCGCACCATAGGCCAGCAACAGGCCGGCAATTCCGCCTGCTGCCTCAAGCAGGAAACTCTCCGTCAGATGCTCGCGCAGCAGCCGCAACGCGTCCTCCTCCCAGCGCAGTACGAATCGCGAGTTCCTTGTGGCGTGCGGCGGCGCGCGCTACGAGAAGATTGGCTACATTGAGGCAGGCGATGAGCAGCAGGCAGAGAGTGGCCCCGAGCAGTACGTAAAGCGGGCGCTTCACATCCCCCACCAAGTGCTCCAGCAGAGGCCGGCTGTTCGCTTCCGCCGCGATAAACGGGTTGTCAAAGTGTGAGTCATGGATCTGCCGAGAGATGACGCTCAGGTTTGCCGCTGCTTCCTCACCCGTTACTCCTGGCTTCAGTCGCCCTACGACACGAAACATGTGGTTGTCGAAGGCGGACATTAGCCTTTCCGGAAATTCGCGATCGACGGGCCTCCAGAGCTGCGTACTCGAATCCGGAAACTCGAACCATGCCGGCATGACGCCGATGACTGTATAAGGCTTGGCATCGACGTAGATGGTGCGGTTCAGGATGGCTGGATCACCGCCGAATCGACGCTTCCACAAGCTCGAGCTCAACACAACTGTGCCGCTCGCCGAGGGACTATCGTCTGTCGATGTGAAGCCGCGTCCCAGGGCCGGATTCACTCCGAGTGTGGGGAACAGATTCCAGGAGACATATGCTCCATTCAGCGTTTCGGGCAGTTGACCGCCCGAAGCCGAGAGGCCAGCGCTGTCGTCTCGGAACAGAGCCAAACTGCTGAAGCTGTTGTTCTCCCGATTCCACGCAGCGTAGACACCGCCGGCAACCATGTTGTGAGGGAAGTCGCCGCCGCCGGCAGCAGGGGTACTGCGCTCGTAGAGCGTCAGTAATCGATCGGAATCGGGGAAAGGCAGCGGCCTAAGGAGAACGCCGCGCACTACCGTAAACAACGAGACGCTGGCACCAATGCCAAGCGCCGTGATGAGAATGGCAACAACTGCAAACCCAGGTGTCCGGCCCAACGTGCGAGCCCCGACGCGGAGGTCACGCACGAACTGATCTAGGACATTCCAGTTCCACACGGCACCTGTCTTTTCGCGCACCAAATCAGGATTGCCAAACGCACGTAAAGCGGCGAGGCGGGCTTCTTCCTCGCTCATGCCGGCAGCCCGGTTTTCGGCGGCCTGTTGGTCCAGGTGAAAACGCACCTCTTTATCCAGCTGTGTATCCGCCAGTCCTTCGAAACAGGAGCATACGGACCTGCATCACCAATTGATTCAGCCACCGCATTGCATCTCCTTAATCCAGTCTCGAGTGCGGAGCGTCTCTCCGCTTTCAGTCTCCGGAGCCGCAGAGCTAACCAATCGACTCCGCCGGAATCACACCTCGCCGACAACCAGGTTGATCGCAGTCGAAAGCCGCTTCCAATCAGCTGTCTCAGCTTCCAGTTGCTTACGCCCGGCTGCCGTCAGCGAATAGAACTTCGCTTGGCGTCCAGTTTCGCTTTCTGCCCATTTGGCTTTGACCCAACCCTGTTGTTCCAACCTGTGCAGCGCCGGATACAGGGATCCCTGCTGTACCTGCAACACCTCGCTCGAAATCTGCTGAATGCGTTTGGCGATTGCCCAACCGTGCATGGCTTGAAGGGAGAGAGTCTTGAGAATGAGGAGGTCGAGCGTTCCCTGAACGAGATCGGTAGGTTTACCCATACTATGATTATCTACAATAAGTGTTGTAGATAGTCAAGGTATAGGGAGAGGATTTCCATCTTCGACAATTGATATCTGCAAGTTGAAGGATGGCCCATCCATGAGATTTTCGACCTCTGACACCGACGTGGGGAGGCTGCCCCATCGGTTCGGCGAGTGGGCACCAGGGCGCCGGTCCCCTGCTCACTGATCACCGGCAACACTCAACACTCTCGTGAGACACGTGGCCGATGCCGACTAACCGGCATCGTTGTTCCGGGTCGATATCTCTCCGTCATTAGCCGTGGCAGGTTAGGAGCCTTTCACTCAGGCAATTCCGTTGACGCGATCGGCGTTTACGGCACAACCACTTTGATCGATTTCGTCTTGGCGCTCTCGCTGCCGGATATATCGACGGATGTCGCCGCGTAATAGTAGGTCGTGCTATTCGCGACGGTTGAGTCGTCGTACACCGTCGACGGAACCACGCTGGCGTTAATCTTCGTCCACGAACTGGAATCCGGGCTGCGATAGACGTTGTATCCGGAGACATTTTTCGATGTGGATGCGTTCCAACTCAGAGCGACCACATGATTCGCGGCGGCTTGCATCGTCACTTTGTACGACATCGTCGACGAATGACCGCAGCTCGTGACCTTCACAGAAAATGAAGATGTTGCTGCCTTCGTCGGAGTGCCCGAGAGCGTCAATGAAATTGGTTTATTCGAAGATTTCCTCGTGATGCCGGCGGGAAGACTTCCGGAAGAGATCGACCAGGTAGCCGAGCCGCAACCGCTGCTGGTTGTAATAACCGCAGAATAAGGAGTGCTCACTGTACCGTTGGGCAGAGTTTTGGTGACAATCGAGATGCTGGCCTCCATGAAGGAGGATCCGAGGATCAATAGAAGAAGGGAGAAAAGATAGGACATCATCCCTCCATGCTGCGGTGCGATCCCAATTCACGGAAGATTCGCAAAGTACGCAAACCTGTGGCGTGAAATCGAAGGTTTGCAGTCCATCGCTTCGAAATGCCCGATTAGAACATTTACCTGGAACCTGGAATTCGCATCTCCGGTTTGCTGTGAATTTGTGAGTGTGCGAGGCTCAGATTGCGAGGCTCATATAATGAGTGACTTTGCCAAAGCTGTTCGATTGTTGCAACGAATCTTTATCGTCATTCCGCTTTGCATTTTTCTGGCACCACAATCGGCAACGCAATCTCCTCCCCCCGACCGCAAAGTGGATGGCAACGTGCTCACTTCGGAGCACGATCCGGCTGTGCGCATTCGATTGCCGCACTCTGCCCAATACGCCGGCGCGGACCGCTGGATTCTCTACGACATTGCCGACTGTGAACTGCACGCGTTCGTCGATGCAGATCCGAAGAACAATGTGAAGGGCCTTTACTGGATCCAGTTTGAAGGCTACGTGCCGACACGCCCGGAGTTGAGACACAACTATCGTTCGCCGCGACACGCGAACCTTGGCGGCAAGGATTTTTTCCTCGACACCTGGGTGCGCGCGAAAAACGCCGACGTGAAGCCTGGCGGCGACGTGGAACACATCCAGGCGTTGATTGAATCGAAAGGTTACCATCTGCCAGACGCCATGATGTACGTGCGCCTTGTGCACCTTCTCGATGAGCAAGATCGAAAAGAGTTGATGGTCATTTATGGCGAAGATATTTCCCCGAGTGGATTGACCGCCGCCGATCTTCAACCGGGCGGCAAAGCCTACGACCGCTGGCCCGCCATGGAACAGAGCCTGATCGAAAGAGCGGAGAAGAATGTCGCGATCGAGTGGAAGTAGTCGGCACCAACCCTAGTCTCTATCAGCTCCTTGTCAACGAAAGAGGAATCTGCTGGTTGCCTTGAACCGTCGCGGCTTGAAGAGAACTTCGCAGCAGCTCTACCCCAGAACCTTCTCCGTGTAAATCAGATATCCGGCAAGGGCGAATCCCATCACAACGGTCACGATCGTGATGAAGTCGAGCAAGAATCCAGCGGGCTCGAAGGTGCCCGCATCCAATTGTGTGCGCGTTTTACGGTAGCGGATCAGCCCCGAGACCACCAGTGCGACTCCGGCGCAGATGGTACCCGATCCGATCCATACGGAGAGGCCCGCCGTCCGCAAGGAATGTCCTTGCAAGGCGGTCAATTGGCGGATCGCAATTGAAAAACGTCCGATCGCGAATCCAAATACTACGACTGCGGCTCCGGTTCGCACCCAGGCCAGAAACGTGCGCTCATTCGCGAGATGATCGCGCGCGCGATTCGGATTCGTGACTTGTTCGGACATGACGCGAGCATTATTCCACAGCCTTCGCGATCACCGCCCCTGCCCCGGCAAGATTTCTGATCAGTTCCGCCGGAACTCCGTGCCTCTGCTGCAGGTACTCCGGGCTGTTGTAGGTGACCGAGACCTTTCCCGAAGCGTCTTCAGCGACTAGAGCCTTCAACGGCAGATCAATCGCCAGGCTTGGCGCTGCCACCATCGGCGGTGTACCGCCCTTCGGATTTCCGAAGATGAGCAGCTTCGTCGGACGCATGGTAAGTCCGACTTTTTCGGCTTCCCCACTATGATCGACGATTGCGAAAATCTGCAATCCTTTTTCTGACAGCGCTGCCTGCAATCGTTTTACCGATTCATCCACCGAATATCGG
The DNA here is from genome assembly GCA_963771765.1 of uncultured Acidobacteriota bacterium. Taxonomy (GTDB): domain Bacteria; phylum Acidobacteriota; class Terriglobia; order Terriglobales; family Acidobacteriaceae; genus Sulfotelmatobacter. The sequence continues at coordinate 19,768 of CAVYUY010000023.1, read as the reverse complement.
CTGACAACTTGAACCAACCCGTTCGCTTGTGACATGTACAGAACCTCGTGTCGGGGAAAAATCATACATCCAGGCAGGCTCGCGGGTTTCCCAAACCGACCCTCGCGTATGCGGGAAGCTGTCGTAGAATCGCAGGTCGTACATTCACCGCCGAGGTGTACCCATGCTCCGAGCACGGCCGTCCACGTTTACCAGATACGCCGTTTCATTCGCTCTTCTTTTCTGCGCTGCATTTTCCGCTGCTCAAGCCGATTACAAGCCTGCCCCAGAAAACCTGGAAGCGCGTCGCGAATTTCAGGACATGAAATTCGGCATGTTCATTCATTGGGGTGTGTACAGCGTGCTCGGAAACGGTGAGTGGGTATTCCACAATCGCAAGCTGAAGGTGGACGAGTACAACCGCTTACCAATGTTTTTTGATCCCGAAAAATTTGACGCGAAGACTTGGGTCTCGTTGGCGAAGGCCGCCGGGATGAAATACATCACGATCACTTCGCGCCATCATGACGGCTTCGCGATGTTCGATTCGAAAATCTCTGACTGGAATATCGTGCAGCGGACTCCTTACAAAAAGGATCCGCTGAAAATGCTGGCCGAAGAATGCCAGCGCCAGGGCATCAAACTCTTCTTTTATTACTCGCAGCTCGACTGGCACAATCCGGATTACTATCCGCGCGGCGCGACCGACTGGAATAACGGCCGTCCGGACCGCGGCGACTGGAACGCCTACCTCGACAACTACATGGATGGGCAGCTCACCGAGTTGCTCACCAACTACGGCCCCATCGGCGGCATATGGTTCGATGGCATGTGGGACAAGCCGAATGCGGATTGGCATCTCGACAAAACCTACGCTCTCATCCACAAACTGCAGCCCGCCGCTCTCATCATCCCCAATCACCATCAAACACCGCGCCCCGGCGAAGATGTGCAAACCTTTGAGCGTGATCTGCCCGGACAAAACACCGCCGGATTCAATACCAACTATGTGAGTAACGCGCTGCCGCTCGAGAGCTGTGACACGCTCAACGAAAACTGGGGATTTGAAATTGGTGACAGCAATTACAAGAGTGGACCTGACTTGGTTCGCAGGCTGGTTCGTACCGCGGGAGACAATTCAAATCTGTTGATGAATATCGGCCCCTACCCGAACGGCGAAATCGATCCCCAGTTTGTCACGCGGCTCCATGCGGTCGGCGATTGGCTCTCAAAATATGGGGACTCGATTTATGGCACCAGAGGCGGCCCGATCGCCCCGGGCGACTGGGGCGTCACAACTCAGAAAGAAGATAAAGTCTACGTTCACATTTTAAAATGGGTGGCTCCACTGCTCGCACTGCCACCAGTTCAAGGCAAGATCGTTGCAGCCCATAACCTGCTCGACAACAGCGCGATTCACTTCACGCAAACTGGGGAGGGCGTGGTGCTAACCGTTCCGCCGCCGGGCAAGGACGAAACGGACCGCGTTGTCGTCCTGACTGTGGCGAAGAACTGACCACTCGGCAAAAATGCCGACACTTACGACTGAACAATTTTTTCGAGGGCGACGCGGCTGCGGATGACCAGCGTCGCTCCCTTCAACTGCATCAACTGCTTCTTCTTGAATTCGGAGAAGAGCCGGCTGACCGTCTCGCGCGTCGTCCCGATAATTTCGGCAATCTCTTCGTGCGTAAGCGTTAGCTTCACTTGCGACGAACCATCCTCTTGGGTTGTCTTGCTCGACCATGAGAGCAGCAGCTTCGCAAATTTCTCTGATGGCGACGCAGACAGCCCCAACGTCCGGATCTCTTCGTAGGCAGTGTAGTAGTTGCGGCTCAGTTGTTGCGCGACGCGAACGGCCACTTCGGGATGGTCCTTCAAAAAGCGCATAAACGAATCTCGCGGGATGAAGTTGGCCTGCCCCGGTTCCATCATTTCGGCAGTCACCTCATAAGGCCGGTTTGAAATCACGGCGTTGAGTCCAAGCACATCGCCCGACTCGGAAATCTTGGTAATGATCGTCTTGCCTTCTCGCGACGAAGTCGACAGTTTGGCCTTCCCAACACAAAGCACGAACACTCCTCGCGGCTGCTGCCCTTCAATGAAAAGCATCGCGCTTTTTGGATAAACGGCGGTCGATTTGATCTCGTTCAACCGCTGTCCCGCCTGAGCGGAGAGATTGCAGAAAAGGTGTTCGCCACGTACCGGGCAGGTCAGGCAATTATCCAGAATATTAAGACCGTAAGGAGCCCTCATCGCAATCCTCCACGGAGTGATGGCAGATTCAAGTCCCTTTTCGGCCTCACTCACACATAGGGAATGGCAACTGATGCGCCATCTTCCTGCCAGCGCTCCCCCTCAGGACAACTTGGCGTAACCCCATGTAAACAAGGGCGTTATCGAGCAACAACAACGGCGTCGAATTTTCCCAAATTGGGAATTTTCAATTGTCTGGGGAATTTCCCGCACAGGGGTGCGTGATCTGGATCACCGGGAGTTGTGACCTTGGTGTTCAGGAAAGTTATTACCTGACTTCGGAGAAATCGCCACCTCAATAGGCCTCAGGCCGATTCTGACGTCAACGCCCAGCAGCCGCCCCAGAAGGCGATCGCGATGAACAAACTCGACCACTCGTTCGGATCGTGAGGCGCCCCGGGAATTCCATAGAGACCCAAGACTCGCGGGATATGTAGGGTCAGAACCCATGTTCCGAACATCGTTCCGGCTCCCACGGCGCCCCAGCGCGATAGCCAGTTCACGCCGATACTGACTCCGGCTGCGACGAGAACCGCTCCGAAGAAAGCGCTCCAGAACATGTGCCAGGGGACCCATGCCGGTATCAGACTTGCGATAAATGGGAGGATCAGAAAATGGTCGACGCCCAAAGCGATCAGAGCCACTCCCAGAACTCGACGGCTTCCGGCGATGAGCCACTCCGGCATCTCATTCCGACCCGGCAGAAGCCACACAAGCGCCATCAGCGAGAAAGTCTCGCAGACGATGGTTCTCATTCCGATATCCGCCAGCACCGGAACGTACTTGGGAATATCCAGCAGCAATCCGCACAGGAATAGCAGACTTCCCAGAAGGATCGCGGACTTTCGCAGCGTCGGACGCAAACAGAGCCCAACGCCGCAAGCCACCCAGATCGCGCCAAACAAGTATGCGACCCACGGGATCGCCGGCAGCCACGGCAGTGCTGGAATCACGTTGTACTGCGGTCCGAGCGAATGTCCCACTGTGTGGGCGCAGACAAGCGTCTGAACGCCCAGCGCGACGATTGCGAGCGCGTATATGAAACGTCCTGCCGTCGACACAATCTTCATGTTCGACCTGCCATTCTGGATTAAGGACCGACCATTACCTGCAAGGCTGACGGTGTGACCATCCGCTCCCGGTAAATCAGATTTTTGGGAGCTACTTCGCCGACCGCATCTACGTTTATCACGTACCCGCCGTGAGGAAGCGTCTCCCCAAAGGGAAGTTCCATCGCGACGGTCCCATGTTTGAGGACGAAATGCTGATATCCGATCGCAGTGGCACGTCCATCTCCAGCGACGGCCATGACAACGAACGTCAGATCCATATCGTCCGGCGTGGTATTCGACACGTTGACGCTGCCGGCGATACGGTTCCCAGCGACGCGCGCCTCATTTTTCCATTCGAGCGTCAGGGCTGATCGGACGCGCAGGGTAAATCCTTTTTGTACAGCTTGTGGTGGGCTGCCGGCGTCGGTCGCCGATAAAACAAAGCTGAACTCTCCTGTACGTTCGGCTTGGCCATGGAGCAAGCCGTTGTCCTCGAAGCGGAATCCGGGGGGTAAGGCTCCTTTTTCCAGCTTCCAGTGAATCGGCGGCGTGCCACTTTTCGCGTGAAATCGCACTTCGTATTGTGCCCGTGGAAATGTTTCGGGCAGTTCCGACTCGTTCTCGATGACAAGCGTGGATTCGGCTTGGGCCGGCGTCGCTGCCTCCTGCTCGTCCGCGTGGTCGCCGGAGCTGGCTCCGACCGACTGCAGGCGCCATCCCGCGATGCCGACCGCACAAACGAGTGCGATCGCAAGGCTTCCAAGCCATTGAGTTTTCGATCTCTTCCCCATAACGACCACCTGCAAACTGACGTTAACCGATCATTACGAACCCAGTTCTCCTACTCTCCCACAATTCGCCAGACCTCGTATACGAATGTTCGGTCCGGCAGAAATTGCATCTTTTCCTGATCGCGAACACTCTGGTCACGTTGACGAGCTTTCTGGATTTCTGAAAAACTAACTTCTCCGGCGATTTAGGTTCAGAGAATGCACCCGCTGGCTAGCTTTTCTCGATGGAACTGCTGCTCAACCTCGCGTGGCTTCTTCTGGCGCTGCCAGCCTATTGGCTCTGGCGCGGCGCCCGCGGTCGCAGGCTTGGCCGCCGGCTGACATCAGTGCAATGCCTGTTTGCGCTGGGATGCCTTCTCGTCATCCTCTTTCCGGTCATTTCCGCCACGGACGATCTTCGCGCGATGCGGGCCGAACTGGAGGAATCGCCCAGCAGCGAGCGCAGTTTGCGCCAGGCGGGCGATCACAAGGTTTCCACACCAAGTGGCCACAGTCAGCCGTCGATGGCTTCCGCCGGAATTCCGGTGCCACTGTTTGATGTAGCTTGGCTACAAGCTCCCGCCGTTCAACTCTTCCAATCGGCTGTGCCTGCGATTCATCGCTCCAGCCGCGCGCCTCCCGCTCTGTAGTCGGTTGATTCGTCGGCGTCGCCCTCAGCTTTAAACCAGACAAGAAATCAAGGCGTCCCTTTTTCTGACGAATCGTTTCTGTGGGCCCAAACACTTTGTTCGCCTGAGGAAGCATGGAAGTGATGCATTTCATGATGTCGTTGTGTCTCGCATCGCAGATGGATGCGAGTACGGAGTTCTGATGCGCTCGACATATCTCATAGCTGCGATGGCGGCTCTGCTCGGCAGCACCAGCCTGTTCGCTCAGGCCGCGCCTCAGCCCGCCGCTACGCCTCTCTCCCAGGTTTGGACTTGGGATCAGGTCAAGGACCGTTTCGAGTTGAACAATACGACTCTGCTGGCCGGAAAATTGAACATCGACGAACTAAAGGCACAGGAAATTACTGCGCACCTTCGCCCGAACCCGGACCTCACCGTATCGGCCGATGGCACGCAGATCGCTCCCAGCCACGGGGTATGGACACCCTTCGCGGGAACATTCGTCTCGCCAGGCGTCAGCTATCTGTTCGAGCGGCGAAACAAACGCGGGCTGCGCTACGAAGCCGCCAAGCAAGGCACCGCGATTGGCGCGGCCCAGCAGTCCGACTCGGAACGCACCCTGCTTTTCAATCTTCGGACTGCCTTTGTGGGGGTCTTGCAGGCAAAAGCCGTCTTGCGCCTCGCGCAAGAAAATCTGGACTACTACGACAAAATTCTGAAAGTCAGCCGCGACCGCTTTCAGGCCGGGGACATCGCTCGCATCGATCTCGACCGGCTTGAACTGCAACGGTTGCAATACGAATCGGACCTGCAGACTGCTCTAGTGAATCTGCGCACCACCAAGATCAACCTCCTCGCGCTGCTGGACGATCGTCGCCCCATCGATAGCTTCGATGTCGATGGTGTCTTCGATTTCCGTGACGACCTTCTTTCGAACGACGACTATCGCAAGGATGCGATTGACGCCCGTCCGGACCTGAAAGCGGCCTTGCTCTCCGTGCAGCAGGCCGAAACAAATTACAAATTGGCCGAGGCCGATGGTTCCACCGACCCGACCATCGGCGTCTGGTTCACGCACAACGGTTCCTTCAACAACCCGGATGCGCTGAACACAATAGGCGCCAGCGTCAACATTCCCCTTCGTATCTTCGACACCAATCAGGGCGAGAAGCTGCGGACAAAAATCGACATCAAGCGCAATGAAAAACTTCGGCAAGGCGTCGAGACCCAGGTCTACAGCGACGTGGACTCCGCCTATGCATCCGTTACCAGCGATATCAATCTTCTGAAGCCCTACAAGTCGCAATACATGGAACAGGCCGTCCGCGTCCGCGACACCGTGCAGTTTTCCTACCAGCACGGCGGCGCGGCGCTTCTGGACTTTCTGACAGCCGAGAGCGAATACCGTGCCGTGGCCTTGAGCTACGTAAATCTGGTCGGTTCCTATCTGACAGCGGCGGCGCAATTGAATCTGGCCGTAGGGCGCGAGGTTATCCAATGAACAACTATGTATTGCATTCGCGAAGCGAAGAACAGGAACGTCGTTTCCCTTTACGTTGGCTTGCAGCGCCTCTAGTCTTAGCGCTTCTGGTTGCGGGGGCCTCTTGCTCCAACGATGTCCCTGCCGCAGTCAGCAAGCCCCCCGTAACGCTCGACCCCAATGTCTATACCGCCGACCAACCGGAACTCTTCAAGACTGCAAAGGCGGAGTCGCGATCTCTTCCTACATTAGTCACCGCGAATGGAACGGTGTCTCCTGACGTGAATCGCACCATCCACGTGACGTCACTCGGAGCGGGAAGAGTCGTCGACCTCAAGACAAAACTCGGAGACTCCGTCAAAAAAGGACAGACGCTCCTCGTGATCTCCAGTCCCGATATTTCGAGTGCATTCTCTGATTACGAAAAAGCAAAAGCGGACGAGGCCCTCTCCCACAAAGCTCTCGATCGCGCCCAGACGCTTTACGACAAAGGAGCGATCGCCACAAAAGATCTCGAAGTCGCCCAGGACGCAGAGGACAAAGCCAAAGTCGATGTCGACACCGCCGACCACCACGTGCGCATTCTCGGCGGAGATCCCACTCATCCCAGTCCCCTGATCGAGCTCAAAGCTCCTGTCTCGGGAACAATCGTCGAGCAGAATGTGGCCGGATCGGAAGGCATCAAGAGCCTCGACAACACTCCGAATCTGTTCACCATCGCCAACCTTTCCGAAGTCTGGGTCGTCTGCGATGTTTTCGAAAACGATCTGGGTGAAGTTCATATCGGCGATGCCGCTGAAATCCGGCTGAACGCATTCCCGGATCGCAAGTTCAAAGGCAAAGTCGCGGATATCTCCCGCGTGCTCGATCCGAACACACGCAGTGCGAAAGTCAGAATCGTTCTTGGCAATGCGGACGGGGCGCTGCGCTCTGGCATGTTCGCCGTGGCCACCTTCCGATCGCGCAAGTTGACCGACCGGGTCGTAGTCCCTGCGACGGCCATCATGCGACTCCATGACAGAGATTGGGTCTTCCGCAAAGAAAGCGATAAGCAATTCCGCAAGATCGCGATTCAGGCGGATGGCGTCGCTCCCGACGGCATGCAGGAAATTCGCGAAGGCGTGAAGCCCGGAGACGAAGTGGTCACCAATGCTCTCGAATTCTCCACCGAAGTTGCAGAAAAGAAGTGAGGAAACCCGCGCAGGGAGAGACTGATCAATGATCCGCAAGGCCATAGATTTCGCGCTCAACAATCCCCTGCTCGTGCTGGGCGGTGCGCTCGTGCTCTTCGCCTGGGGCGTCATTTCCTTCCACAATCTGCCGATCGAGGCCTATCCCGACGTTGCCGATACCTACGCCCAGGTCATCACGCAATGGCCGGGCCACGCCGCTGAAGAAGTCGAGCAACAGATCACGGTACCTCTGGAAGTCGAACTCAACGGCGTTGCGCATCTCACGCACCTTCGCTCGGTGTCACTGATGGGCCTGTCAGCGATCACCATCATTTACGACGACGACATCACCACGTTCAACGCGCGTCAGGAGGTCCTCGACCGCTTGCAGATGGTGACTTTGCCTCCGGGGGTCAATCCGGGCATCGGGCCGGACTACAGTCCGGTGGGGCAGATCATGTTCTACACGTTGACCAGCAGCAATCCGAAGTATGACGTGATGGAACTGAAAGCCCTCAACGACTGGTTCGTCGTGAACCAGTTAAAGTCGGTTCCGAACGTGGTCGACGTCAATCCGTTCGGCGGCCCTACGCGTGAATATCAAGTGCAGCTCGATCCTGGAAAGCTTGTCGCCTACGGCCTCGGACTGCCGCAGGTTGAGCAGGCTTTGATCGCCAACAACATCAACGCCGGTGGCGGATTTATCGAGCGTGGCCAGCAAGCTCTCAACGTTCGCGCTGTCGGGCTGATGCAGACAACGGACGACATTGCCGCCACCGTCGTCAAAGTTCTGAATGGCACCCCGGTTCGCGTTCGGGATCTTGGCAATGTCGTACAAGCTCCCAAGGTCCGTCTCGGACAGCTGGGCAAGACCATCCGCAAAGAAGACGGCACGATCCTTAACGAAGACGATGTGGTGGAGGGCATTGTGCTTCTGCGCAAAGGCGCGGTCGCCGAAACCACGCTCGCAACTCTCCACCAGAAAATTGACCAACTCAATGGCGTGAACGGCAAGACTGGCTTGCTTCCCACGGGAGTACAGCTCGTTCCCCACCTCGACCGCAGCGAGTTGATGCATCACACGACGCACACCGTGCTTCGCAACCTGACGGATGGCGTATTGCTGGTGACGCTGATCCTGTTCCTTTTTCTCGGCAACGTGCGCAGTGCTCTCATCGTCGCTATCACCATTCCTTTTTCTTTGCTGTTCGCCGCGATTCTTCTCGATCTCCGGCAAATCCCAGCCAACCTGCTTTCTCTGGGCGCGCTCGATTTCGGGATGGTGGTCGACGGGTCCGTTGTCATGGTCGAGAACATCCTGCGGCACACTTCCTTTGGCGATAAGAAGAAATCCTTCCTCGAAATCGTGGCTATCGCCGCCCACGAGGTGCAGCGGCCTGTCTTCTTTGCACGCGTCATCATCATCGTTTCTTACCTGCCGATCTTCACCCTGCAGCGCGTCGAAGGCCGGCTGTTCAGCCCCATGGCCTGGACTGTCGCTTTCGCACTGCTCGGTGCGCTGGTCTTTGCACTTTTCATCGCACCGGTACTGTGCAGCATTCTATTCGGCCGCGACATGAAAGAGTGGCGCAACCCGGTCCTCGAATGGCTCAATCGCAGCTACGGGAGATCCCTTGACTGGTGCTTCGATCACATGAAGTTCACCCTCGGGATGGGGCTGGTCGCTCTCGGCGCAATGATATTCATTGCAATGAGTGGAATGATCGGCTCCGAATTTCTGCCGCATCTCGACGAAGGCGCGATCTGGGTGCGCGGCACTCTCGCCCCCAGCACCGGGCCCTCCTCCAGCATGGACATGTCGAAGCGCGCTCGTCTCGTGCTCGCCGACTTTCCCGAAGTCAAACAGGTGGTCAGCCAGGTGGGACGTCCCGACGATGGCACCGATGCCAGCGGCTTCTACAACACAGAATTCTTCGTCGATCTTCGTCCCCGCGAAAAATGGCGCGCTGAATTCCACGGCAAGAAGGACGCACTAATTGCCGCCATGGATCAGAAGTTGCAGCAGTTCCCCGGTGTCGACTGGAACTTCTCCCAGCCAATCTCCGACAACGTCGAAGAAGCGGTCAGCGGCGTAAAGGGCGAACTCGCGGTCAAGCTGTTTGGCGGTGATTTGAAGACGCTCGAGCAAAAAGCCGACGAGATTCAGGGCGTCATGAGCCGGATCCCTGGCGTTGCGGACCTCGGAACATTTCAGGTGCGCGGGCAACCCAACGTCAATCTCAATATCGATCGCGCCGCTGCGGATCGTTTCGGTATTAACGTATCCGACGTTCAGGATGCTGTTGAATCCGCCGTTGGCGGGAAAGCGGTGAGCCAGGTGCTGATTGGCGAGCAGCGCTTCGACATGACGGTTCGCTACCAACCGCAATTCCGTCGCACGGTTGAGGACATTGCCAACATTCGTCTCGTCGCGCCTTCCGGCGAACGTGTTTCGCTGGGTCAGCTTTGCACCATCACGCTCGACGACGGCGCGTCGACGATTTATCGCGAAGGTAACTCGCGCTACATCGCCATCAAGTACAGCGTGCGCGGCCGCGATCTCGGGAGTACCGTCCGCCAGGCGATTGAAGAAGTCGGACAGAAAGTAAAGCTTCCCGAGAGTTATCACCTGGATTGGACCGGCGAATATGAGAGCCAGCAGCGCGCGAACCGGCGCCTCGCGATCATCGTCCCTGTCACGCTACTCCTAATGTCGTTCATCCTTTATTCCGCGTTCGGATCGTGGAAGTGGGTCGGCCTCATTCTTGCCGTCGTTGCCCTTTCGCCTCTCGGCGGCTTCCTGAGCCTTCTCGTCACCGGCACTCACTTCAGCGTGTCGTCGGGACTGGGATTTCTCGCGCTGATCGGCGTCTCGGTGGAGATCGGCGTGATCATGGTGGAATACATCAACCAACTGCGGACGCGTGGCATGCCGGTGCGCGACGCCGCAAAAGAAGGTGCCGCCCTTCGTCTTCGCCCCATCATGATGACGATGCTGGTCGCAACTTTGGGACTGCTTCCGGCCGCGATGTCCCACGACATCGGATCAGACTCGCAACGTCCTTTCGCGATCGTGATCGTCGGCGGCCTCATCGTGGAGTTACTTGTCAGCGTGATCCTGTGGCCTACCCTCTACGTGTTCTGGGCGCGCCCCGGCGATCGCCTGCCGCCATCGGAACAAAGCTTCATGGCCGAGGGCGAGCACGTCGACTAGTCGCGTAGACGCACAACGCCGTGGAGCCTAGGTCGCCGCGTCCGGGCTCGCGCGAACGCGCCATGTCGGAACGCTGGGTCGATCACAGATTCATTCCTCCTCACGCAGCCAACACTTGTGGATGCGCGCTTCGGAGCGGACGAGGCGTCCGCCCCTCCATGTTTCGCGATATACTTTTTGAACCTCACCCGCTTCACCAGAGATCTCATTCATGCCCGTTGGCATTCGCACGCTCGATTTGCGTAAAGTTTTCAACTCTGCCCCTCCGGCCGGGGCTGGCGGCGGATTCATTGCGCGTGCCGATGCAAGGGATTCGAAGCAGCCGAAACCACAGATTACTGCGCTCAATGGGCTTTCTCTCGAAGTCGCTCCCGGTGAAATTTTCGGCCTGCTCGGCCCGAATGGCGCCGGAAAATCTACCACCGTCGGCATTTTGACCACGCGGGTGCGCGCCACCAGCGGACAGGCATGGATCGGAGACCACGAAGTCTGGCATGAGCAGGCAAAAGTCAAACGCCTCATCGGAGTCGTGCCACAACGCGCCAATCTTGATTTCTCGCTGACCGCCCGCGAGATCCTGATCTTTCACGCGGCCTACTTTGGAATTCCCTCGAAAGAGCGCATCGAACGTGCCGACGGTCTGCTCGAAAAATTCAAGCTCACCGATCGCGGCAACCAGATGGTGCGCGGATTCTCTGGCGGGATGATGCAGAGGCTTTCCATCGCCCGCGCCATGATGCACGATCCGCAAGTGCTGTTCCTCGACGAGCCGAGTGCAGGACTCGATCCGCAAACGCGAATCTTGCTGTGGGAAATTATTCGCGAATATAACCAGCTCGGCAAAACAGTCTTGTTGACAACCCACAACATGGAGGAAGCCGACGCCCTCTGCCAGCGTCTCGCAATCGTCGACCACGGCAAGGTCATCGCCGTCGGAACTCCAGGGGAATTGAAGCAATCCATTCCCGGGGGATTTCTTTTGCGCTTGCAGTTCGGGAAGCAGACTCCCGAACTGTTGCAGCGGCTGCAGGAACTCTCCGGCGTTCGCGAGGTTCGATCTCTCGATTCGACGGGCACGGACATTTATGCCGATCGCGGAGGCTCGCTGATCCCGCAAATTGCAGCCGTGGCGATGGAAGCCGGCGCAGAGTTGCGCGACGTGCACATTTCCGAGCCCAGTCTAGAAAATCTTTTCCTGCACCACACCGGAAGGAGTTTGCGCGATTGAACTGGAAAGCTTTCACCGCGATGTTGGCCCGCGACGTCCACGTGGCGCGGCGCAACGCCATTCAGATCACGTTCCAGACATTTCTGCAGCCGCTGCTGTTTGTCTTCATCTTCGGCCGCGTCATGGTGGGTAGCGGGTATATGCCAGCTACTTACAAGAGCCTGCTGCTTCCGGGCATTATTGCGATCAGCATGGTATTCACGGGAATTTGGGCGGTCTGCATGCCGCTGATCGCTGAATTCCAGTGGACCCGCGAAATTGAAGACCGCCTGCTTGCGCCGATTGATATCTCCTGGATCGCGATCGAAAAGATCATTGCCGGCATGGTGCAAGCCATCATCGCGGGGCTGGTCGTTATTCCTCTGGCGTGGCTGGTGCTGCGTCCTGGCGTCGACATCAGCATCAAGGCGCCATTTGAATTCATCGCCATCATTCTGCTCGTCGCCGTCTTTTCGGCCTGCGGAGGCCTTGCGCTCGGCTGCAGCATCAACCAGCAGCACATCGGTCTCATGTTCGGAATGGTGATTACGCCGATGATCTTCTTCGGCTGTGCCTACTATCCTTGGAGCGCGCTCAACACGTTTCCGATCCTTCAGAAGCTGGTCTTGATCAACCCGCTCGTGTACGCCAGCGAAGGATTACGCGCCGCGCTGGTGCCGCAATTCCCGCACCTGTCGATCATCGCTGTGCTCGCGGCTTTGACGGCTTTCGACGTCCTGCTCCTGGTGGTCGGCCTGCGGCAGTTTCACAGAAAATCCGTCAGCTAGGAATATCGCCCGTCAGCGATCGCCGAGTAAGGTGTTACAGTTCTGCACATCAAAGCGAGGTCTTTGACCATGTCGAGTAGCGTGGTGCAAGCATCCTCTCCAGCCCGGCGCACGCCGGCGGCCGTCGAGCATACTTTCTTCCTGTCCCTCACCGTAGCCATCGTCATTGCTGTGGTGATTGGCTTCGCTCATACCTATTTCTTTGCCGGTATGTTCCGCGCGAAGCTTCCGAGCCTGATGGTTCACCTGCATGGGGCAGCTTTTTCAGCCTGGATTACGATCCTTGCGGCTCAAGCTGCACTGGTATCGGCACGCAAACTGAAGTGGCACATGACTCTGGGCTTGGCCGGTATGTTTCTTGCTCCACTCATGGTCGTTCTGGGATTTGCCACGATGTTCGCTGCCTTCCAGCGCAATTTCTTGCCGATGAATGAAATGCGCGTAGTCCTGGTAGTCAACACGATCACCTTGCTGACCTTTGGCACTCTCGTTCTATGGGCTTATCTGGCGCGGCGAGACCCCGCCACCCACAAGCGCCTGATGATTCTAGCCACCATGAGCATTCTCGGACCCGCGATCGATCGCTGGCCCTTTCAATTCATGGGCAGCACAGCAGCGTTTTTTATCGTTCTCGATCTGTTTCCGATTTCCGTTATTGTTTACGACCTTGCAACAAGACGAACCCTACATCGCGCAACCGTCTGGGGAGTGAGCCTGATCGCGGCGTGGCAAATTGTCTATAGGCCGATCGCGCATTCACAATTTATCGGCAATGCCATTTCGTGGATGCAACGCATGTAGTGTCGGGGCAAGAATCGAAGCGGTTTGTTTATGTTGTAGAGAAAAGCGCCATGTAGTTCGGCGTTCGGACCTTCAAGATTCGTTGTCGTGGCCGAAACGAAGCAGATTCCTCCCTTCGGTCGGAATGACAAGGATGAGGAAGGGCCTAGAAGCTAGGAGCTAGAAGCTAGAAGCTAATACAAGGAAGGAGCGGAAGTGGAGAGCTGACGACCGACAGCGAAAAACAAAGAGAGTTCCGAGGTGGTGTGGGGTCCATTCGTCTCGGCCAGTAGCTCGCTTAATGACCCTTGCTCGACCTGCTCTCGCTGCTTCCCTTGCGGGGTACCGCGCGCGATCTTCGCTTGGGCTCCGGGCTCACCGCCAACCGGATAAACCTACCCTACGCCTCGGAACTCTATCCTGCCTTCAACATTTCTTCTCCGTTCTCCTCGACCAGCGCTTTGCTATAGACCCTTGCTCGCCCTCCTTCCCAATCTCGCGATCAAGAAGGTGACTTCGCTTGAGCCCCGGACGCTGCACCAACCGGAAAAACCTAAGAAGCTGTCAAAGAACGATCTTGTTGTACTCCTTCTATTTTTTCCGTCAACGAAAAATACGCGTTTGTAAGTACACGTCTTTTCAATCGAGTGCACGCCGTTCACAGCCCCCTGACCGGAAATTGTGCAACCGGCTGCACGAACTTTGCCAGGACCCGCGCCAGATGCGGCTTTGAGCGGGATGACTGTAGGACACTAAGCCGGAACGGTGCGCAGATCACTGAAAGCGATCTGTGAAAAACGCGCACATCCCGCGTCTGGCAATGAGTTCAACGATTTGCTTTACGGCAGCCTCCCAAATCCACTTTCCTTCCAGAGAGTTTCCCAACCCCAGATTCCCCAAGCGGCCTTTCCCTTCAGAGGAAAACCAAGCTGGTGCGCGAGCATGGAGACCTGACCGCGATGGTGGGCTTCGTGGACGATCATGTAGCTGACCATCGCCGCGCCCGGGGTCCATGGTCGAGCCCATCCGTCGCGATGAAACTTCTTGACGCGCCCGCCGGAGAGCGCATCCGCCAACATCTGAGAACAGAGCGTAGCGCTCCTCGCAAAAGCTCGCTTGACTTGCTTCTGCGTACTGCTGGAACGATCCAAAAGAGGTGGAACCTTCAAATGCGGCGCCGACAGCCGTATCCACTTGCAACGAACGTTATGAACGTGCGCAAAGATCGCAACGATGGTCCGGCCCTTGTTCCCGGGAAGCTGGGCGCGCCACGCTCGAGGATCGAGCTGCTCAAGAAGGATCTGATTGATCCGCTCGTTCACCGCCCATGTTTCCAACAGTTCTCGACTCAACTCTGCTGGGTGGGCTGTAGTGGTTCGTGCCATATTTGTCCCTCGCGCGATGAGGCTAGCGGAGGCGGCGTTCTGCTTCAAGGCGAATGTCACAATGTCGAGCAGAATTACAATTTGTCAGGTATCGACCAATTTTCCTAATGTTGGCCATGATTGAAAGGTGCGTCCTCCATGCGACAGATCCGATACATAGTTGCGATGAGTCTGGATGGTTACATCGCCGGACCAAACGGTGAAGCGGACTGGATCGAAATCGATCCCGATGTCGACTTCGGGGCTCTTTGGGCTCAGTTCGACACCGGCGTGATGGGTCGGCGAACCTACGAAGCGGCGAAGAAGCGGCTCGGCGAATCGGCTTTCAGTGGATTGAATACGATCGTCTTCTCGAAAACGCTCCGGCAGCAAGACCACAAAGACGTAACTGTCGTTTCAGAACTCAGAGCCGAATGGGTTCAGCAACTGCGCGCCGATGCAGGTAAGGATATATGGCTGTTCGGCGGCGGTGAATTGTTTCGCACGTTCCTTCAGACCGGCAATGTCGACACCATTGAAGTAAGCGTGATTCCAGTCTTGCTGGGTAACGGCGTTCCGCTTTTGCCGAGTTCGTACAGTCCCTCAAAGCTCTCGTTGCTGAATCATAAGATTTTTAGATCGGGAAGAGTGTCGCTGGTCTATCAAGTAGGACGGTGAATGCAGCAGCAAGGCCAAAACGATACAACAGGAGACATCAGGACAACGAGGACGACATCAGAATTTCCGCCACTTCGTCCGGCTGTTCCACATGACAGTCGTGTCCAGTTGCAACTTCCGCAACCTTCCAGCCAAGAGCGCGGGCTTTTCGTGCGAACGGCTGGAAGAACGGTCGCGCCGGATATCCTTCCGCAACACCCCCGACAAAAGTGGCTGGCACTTTCGCCTTCCGATTCTCTGGAAGATGAATCGCTTCTTCGAAACAACGCAAACTGAAATCTGACAGCCGGGCTCGAACGAAATCTCGAGCCTCTCCCGGCTTCAATCCCCAGAGGTCAAGTTGCCCCTCTCCAGCAGGAAGTCGCCAGCCGGCGCCATGCTGTCGAGCTATGTCACGAAAATAGTCGCCGGTTTCAGCAGGCAGCAAATCCAGAACGCTTTGTCCATCATCAGGGATGAACGCATCCAGAAAAAACAATCGCTCCACCTTGGCTGGATCGACCTCTACCGCTCCGCTGATGATCATGCCCGCATAGCTGTGACCTACGAGGACTACGGGGCTTTGAAACTTCGACAATTCCGACGAAACGTCCTGCACGTGTTGCTGCAGCGTTATGGCGGGAGACAACCGGCTGCAGTCGGTCCCAAGCCCGGCCAGGATTGGTCTCACTGTTTTGTGCCCGCGCTTTTCGAGCAATGGAACTAAGAGATCCCAGGTTCCAGTCGACTGCCACGCCCCGTGGACAAGAACGAAAGTAGACATGTGCGGGAGTCTAACACCGCGCACCGCACCAATTGTCCTGACCAGGAAATCACGCTCGAGCGCGACAAGGGCGAGAAGCCGAGACTTATCCGTTAGGCTCCGGTTGCCCGTTTCTTCCCCGACGCACTCTTTCCGCCGGAACCCTTTCGGTCCTTGCCGCCGGCAACAAGGTCCGCGATGGTCGTGTTTTCTAAAATTTTGGCAGCTGCGTCCCTCACGGCCAGAAAAACTTCGTACAGCGCCCGATGATCGGCGTCCTTCGCAATCAACCCGCGCAATTGTTCCGCGTCACCCATCGGCGCCAGCGGCCCATCCACCAATCGTATGATGTCGCTCAACGGAATCTCCGCCGGGTCGCGCCGCAACTGATATCCCCCTCGCGCTCCACGCACGCTATCGACGATGCGCGCATTCTTCATCTCGAGCAGGATCAGTTCCAGAAATTTCTCTGGCAGGTCGCTTTCGGCCGCAATATCGCGAATTTTAATCGCTCCCTGGTGATGCTTCCGCGCCAAAGTCATCATGGCTTGCAGCGCGTACAGCCCCTTTTGCGAGATCTTCAAGCGGTCCGTCCTCCCCGTTCCGCCTAGATTGTGCCCGATTTCCGTTGTCCTGCATAGAACTACATGATGCTCACTCGCCCACGCGCGAGCCGCGTGAGTGACCGTCGTAACTGACGACTTGCGCTCCGCGTGTTATACTGCTTTCGACGCTATTGCCACGGTTTGCTCGTGACGCGGTGGTCCCAAGTTGGATCAGATTCATCTCCGCTTTTCCTGCCTTCCGGTTCATTCCAGCGCCAATTGAAATCAAGTGAGCGGCATGAACGCTTCATGTGTGTCTTAGTGTATCGACAGGCCTCTCAAGAAAGAACAATCTCGAATGACAACATTTAAGGAACTGCCACTCTCTGCTGGCTTACAGCAGAAGCTTGCGGCAGGTCAATTCATCACCCTAACCCCGATCCAAGAGAGCGCAATCCAGCCCGCCCTCGACGGGAAAGACGTAATCGGTACGGCTCAGACCGGAACCGGCAAGACCCTCGCATTTCTCATCCCCGTGATCGAAATGCTGCGCCGCGAGCCCTCGGAGCACGCGACCGCACTGGTTCTTTTGCCCACGCGCGAACTGGCCATGCAGGTTCATGAACAATATGAAAACCTGCGCACCAAGGGAATGCCCAAGGCCTCGCTGGTAATCGGGGGCGTTTCCGAAAAATCTCAAATCCAGGGACTGCGTGCCGGTTCCTCAATGATCATCGCGACTCCCGGACGCCTGCAAGATCTTACCGACCGGCGATTCGCCGATCTGCGGCACATCAAGATTCTCGTGCTCGACGAAGCCGACCGCATGCTCGACATGGGATTTCTTCCGGCCATCCGCCGCATCCTGGCGGTGTTGCCCAGAACGCGCCAAACTCTGTGCTTCTCAGCCACTCTCGAACAATCCGTCGCCGGACTCGTTCATGAGTACATGCGCGATCCGGTTCGTGTCGCACTGGGATCAGTCTTGAAGCCCGCCGAGAGCGTGGAATTGAAAGCCTACGAAGTGCGGCCGGGCGAGAAGCTCGATGTGCTCCGCAAGCTTCTTTACGCCGAGCAGGGACAGACTCTCATCTTCACCCGCACCAAGCGCGGCGCCCAGCGGCTTGCGCAAGAACTGGCCCGAGATGGCTTCACCGCCACCATGATTCACGGCGATCGTTCGCAGTCGCAGCGCAACGCGGCCCTCAGCGGCTTTCAGGATGCCCGCTACCAGGTTCTGGTCGCGACCGACATCGCATCCCGCGGATTGCATTGCGACGACGTGGCTCACGTCATCAACTACGACTTGCCCAAAATGGCGGAAGACTTCATCCACCGTGTGGGACGTACGGGACGCGCCGGCTCTCAAGGCCGTGCTACCACACTCGCCGCCGGAGCCGAAGTAATCGAGCTTCGTAACATTGAACGCACGTTGAAGTTACGGATCGAGCGCATGCAGATGGACAACTCAGGCGAACCTCAGCCCAAGCGCTTCGTCCAAAACACCCTGGCCTCACGCACGCTGACAAAATTACCCGGCGAGGTCTTCGTCTAATCGATACAGAAGAAGAGGACAAGAGAAACACGGACAACGGTTGCCCCACCCTCGTCGCGTTTTATGCGACAGGGTGGGGTTTTTGACTTGAATTGCAGATTCAAGGCTTAAGAAACTCTTGGTGCCATCGAAGGGACTCGAACCCCCACACCGTTGCCGGTACATGGACCTGAACCATGCGCGTCTGCCAATTCCGCCACGATGGCAAGTGGACTCTTCATCACGACGGCCAGCGGCCGTCGTATCAGGAAGAGCTCACCTCATTCTACAGGGGCGCAATCATCTGTCAAACCGCGCCTGGGGCCGATTCCTCTGCGTAACTCAAATGCCGTTGCAACTCAAATGCTGGCGCAACCTCAAACAAGAGTAAATCCGCGAAAAGCATACTCGAGCTTCGCGTTCATCGTGATCTTCGCCTTGAGCACCTTGGAGACCGGGCAGCCTGTCTCGGCCGCTTCCGCGCACTTCTGGAAAGTCGCCGCGTCCGCTCCCGGTACTTTCGCCGACCACATCGATGTGACTCGTCGTGATCGTCCATCCTGAATCCAGTTTCTCCAGCGAAAGAGTGACGGTGGTCGAAATGCTCTCCGCCTGTCAGATTCGCGCCGCCCAGTTGACCGATAACGCCATCGAAAAACAGCCCGCATGGGCGGCAGCGATCAGCTCTTCCGGATTTGTTCCCGCAGCATTTTCAAAACGCGTCGAAAATGAATACTGGGTATTGTTGAGCGCTCCGCCGGGGGCCGAGATCGTTCCCTTGCCATCCTTCAATCCACCCTTCCAAACCGCGCTTGCCTTGCGTTGCATGACGTTCTCCTGTTTATGATTTCGCGAATGTTCATCCATTGTAGACGGACCACCAGGGCCTTGTCGCGGAACCGACGCTAGCCGCGTGAATTAGAGATCGAAAAATCGCGATGGGTTTTCGGCGGAAACTGACGTTCAACGGTCGTCAGCATTTCAGTAAAAATCAGAGCAGCTCAAATAAAATCCGCACTGCGGACACTTCAACTTGCAGCGGCTCTCACGCAACTGCATCGAGCAATTCGGACAATATTGAGTTGGATCTGCGGCCTTGGCGGCCGCGGCGCGCGAACTCTGGGCAGTCGGCGTCCCGCGTTGTTCGTGATTTTCACTCGTACGCGGGGCCGCTGATGACACAGTTTTGCTCTCTGCTATTGTTCTGAAATCGATTCGCGAGACTATGCGGCGCGATCGGTGGCAATGTCCGAGGTTCGGTTCCAGCAATCTGCCAGGACCAACCACGCTCCCAGCCTGCGCCAGACCTTTACGTACTTCCCTCGTTCCGGAACGAGCGTTCCATCTGCTTTACGCACGATCCAGGAAAACCGTCCTAATTCCATCGCCATGTCGCCCGATACATCGACCCGCGTCGTTTCCAGGCGAAAATCACTGTATCCTGCCTCACCCATCTGACGCAGCAACCGTTCGACTGGTTTTTGTCCGTAGGCGCCCTCGTACAGCGGTGCCATCAGCACTCCATCGCTGGCGAACAAGGCCGCAGCCTGGTCGTAATTTCCAGTATTGAATGAGGTT
>CAVYUY010000022.1:0-112528 GCA_963771765.1 uncultured Acidobacteriota bacterium | reverse complement strand
ATATCAGGCCGATGTGGTAGAGGACTGCAAAAAATGCTGCAATGAAGATGATCGTCGGCAATACTTGAAAGGCGAAATTAAAACCCAGCGACGACGTCTGCTTGCCGAGATCGCCAAAGACAAATTCCGAACCATAGTAGGAAAAATCGAGAAGGTGTTTGGCTCCCGCACCCAGACTGGCGAACAGTTGTTCCCCCGCCTGCACCCGAAGAACAAAAACCGCCACGGCGATTTGCAGGCCCAGGCCCCATACCACCGTCTTCACTCGAATCGCGCGGCGATCCGTTGAGAACGCGTAAGCCAGCGCCAGCATGGTCAAGAGGCCCAGAATCCCTGTGAATCTTCCCATCAGTTGGCTCCTCCGGATTTTCCAATGACTCGGTGAACTAGCGGCCTCTTTGACGTTGGCGCACTCTCGCTCACCTCACAACTTTGTGCAATCAATTGCCGAGCCCGCTCCGCCAAATACTCTGCATTGTAGTGAATGGTTGCGAGCGGCTCGCCGGAACTTACGGTATCCCCAACTTTCTTGTGGAGAACGATGCCGACGGAAGGATCGACCGAGTCTTCCTTGCGCTCGCGCCCGCCGCCAAGAATCACGCAAGCAGTTCCGATTTGCTCACACTGCATCGAGGTCAGGTATCCAGGTTTGCGGCTCAATACTTCCATCGTGTGCTGCGATTGCGGAAGAATTTGAAGGTCGTCCACTACTCTCGGATCTCCGCTTTGCAGTTCCACCATCTGCCGGAATCTTTCCAACGCCGCGCCCGAAGAGATCAACTCAGCGCTCCGTTGTTTTCCCTCTGTCACCGATTTCGCTGCGTGGCCGAGATACAACATCCATCCCGCTAGCTCAACGCACAAATCGCGCAAATCTTGCGGGCCTGCTCCACGCAATACTTCTATGACCTCGACGACCTCGAGCGCGTTGCCGATCTTGTTGCCGAGCGGCTGATCCATATCCGTGATCAGCGCAACAATCTGCTTCCCCATGCGCTCCCCGGTTTCGACCATGAGTTCCGCAAGGAATGCAGCGTCTTTCTCGCTCTTCATAAACGCGCCGGATCCCGTCTTCACATCGAGGACAAGCGCGTCGATTCCCTCGGCAAGTTTCTTGCTCATGATGGAAGCGCAAATCAGATACGGACTCTCCACCGTTCCGGTGACGTCGCGCAGCGCGTAAAGTTTTCGATCGGCGGGAGCGATCTCTGCAGTTTGCCCGATCATGGCGCATCCGCAAATGTCCAGAACTCGACGGAACTCACCGACCGGGAGATTCACGTTGAAGCCCGGAATCGCTTCCAGTTTGTCGAGTGTTCCGCCAGTGTGCCCCAGACCCCGCCCGCTGATCATGGGGACGGCAACTCCCGCCGCCGCGGCGAGCGGAGCCAGAACGAGCGAAGTCTTGTCGCCCACGCCGCCAGTGGAATGCTTGTCGACCTTTCTGGCTGCGAGAGATGAGAGGTCCAGCACCTCTCCTGATCGGAGCATCGCATCGGTGAGGAAGGCAGTCTCCTGGCGCGTCATCCCGCGAAGGACGACGGCCATCAGCCACGCCGAAACCTGATAGTCCGGAATTTCCCCTTTGGTATAAGCGTTGACCAAGCCTTCGATCTCTGTGCGCGACAACTCGACGGCGTCCCTCTTCTTGCGGATCACATCAATGGCACGAAACGGTTGCGGCACGGTCGAGAGCTGACTCACTTGAGGCGAAATCCTTCCGGCAGAAGTTCTGTGATATGCGACTGCTTCGGACCGCTGGAACCTTGAAAGAATATGGTCGCATCCGGTCCGAACTCGTAGATCACCTGCCGGCAAGCTCCGCAAGGCGAGCACGCGACTCCATGATCATTGGTCACTGCGACTGCTTGAATCTCGATCTTCGGGCCCAATTCCGCGACCGCGGAGAAAATCGCGGTGCGTTCCGCGCAATTCGTCATGCCGTAGGAAGCGTTCTCGACATTGCAGCCGGAAAATATCTTGCCGTTCGTGAGCAGGATGGCGGCGCCGACGTGGAAATTCGAGTAGGGAGCGTGCGCATTCTTCATCACTTTTCGCTGCCGCCTGTTCGAGCCTCTTCCGCAATGTCTCAGGCGGAGAACCTTTTCGACTTGATGTACGCGCCATTTGGGTTTCGAATTCGCGACTGGGACTGTTGAATCGAGCGCCATTGTAAACCCTTCCGGCAGTTCTGGTTTCTCTTCCGAGATTCCTGCAACCTCTGTGGAACGGTATAGCGCAACTCGCGTTGTCGCGACAGACTGCCGTACAATTGCAACTCGAGATTGGCATTTGCCCGG
The DNA here is from genome assembly GCA_963771765.1 of uncultured Acidobacteriota bacterium. Classification (GTDB taxonomy): domain Bacteria; phylum Acidobacteriota; class Terriglobia; order Terriglobales; family Acidobacteriaceae; genus Sulfotelmatobacter. The sequence continues at coordinate 110,228 of CAVYUY010000022.1, read as the reverse complement.
CAATCCCAGGGCACTCGAAGGCACAGCAATGTCGGGCGAAGAATCCTCCAAAGCCGCGAACCATTCGCACCGCGAGATCGCGACGGGCGAATCCGACACTGCGAATTCGATCGCTTCCCTCAACGGACGGAGTCTTCTACCCAATGTCGGCATTCCGCTGGATCTGAATTGGGTACAAGCCGTTCGCGTGAACACCAGCGCGGTCGAGCGCAGGACGCAGTCGCAAGTGGCCCGCCGCACGGTGAAAAAAGAATGGCAGGCCGCGTGGCTGCTGCGCGCGATCTCATGCATGGATCTGACGACGCTGTCTGGCGATGACACCGAAGAGAGAGTGCGCCGGCTTTGCGCAAAGGCTCGAAAACCCCTGCAAGAGGAATTGGTCCAGAAACTCGGGATCGCCGATCTCGGAATCAAGGTTGCCGCTGCGTGCGTCTATCACACGTTCGTTGAAACAGCGTTGCATGCGCTGGAAGGCAGCGGAGTTCACGTCGCCGCGGTTTCTACCGGCTTCCCCGCTGGATTGTCGCCGCTTTCAGAGCGCGTAGCGGAGATTCGGCGCTCAGTGGAAGCTGGCGCTCATGAAATCGATGTCGTCATCACTCGCGCGCATGTGTTTGGCGGACGCTGGCAGGCTCTCTATGACGAAGTCGCCGAATTCAAGCATGCCTGCGGTGCGCGCCACATGAAAGTTATTTTGGGTACGGGGGATCTTCTGACCTTGCGCAACATCGGCCGGGCCAGTTTGGTGGCCATGATGGCGGGAGCGGACTTCATCAAAACCTCAACCGGAAAAGAACCGACCAACGCCACGCTGCCCGTAAGCCTCGTCATGGTTCGAGCGATCCGCGAATACGCTCAGCAAACTGGAATGGCCGTCGGGTTCAAACCTGCAGGTGGAATCCGGACCGCGAAACAATCGATTGACTGGCTTGCCTTGATGAAAGAAGAACTCGACACATCGTGGATGCGGGCGGAAATGTTTCGCTTTGGAGCAAGCGGTTTGCTAGGCGATATCGAGCGGCAATTGGAGCATCACGTCACCGGCCGGTACTCGGCCGAGTATCGACATCCCATCGCGTAGCAAACGGCTTCGGGGAAGGAAGAGCAAGTCGCCATGAGCATCGCCGAAAAGTTCGTCAGCATGGAGTACGGGCCGGCTCCTGAAGATCCGAAGGAAGCGTTGGCATGGCTGGATCGCCACGAACGTCAGTTCGGCCTGTTTATCGATGGTTCGTGGAAAGCGCCGGCTGCCGGGCAATATTTCGACACGGTCGATCCTTCGAATGGCGAAAACCTGGCGAGCGATCGCGCAAGGAGACGCCGCCGACGTTGACAACGCCGTCCGTGCCGCACGCGCTGCGTCCTCAAAATGGCGAGCGCTGACTCCGCATGTTCGCGCGCGTTATCTCTATTCGCTTGCGCGCCTGGTGCAAAAACATTCGCGGCTGCTCTCCGTTCTCGAAACAATGGACAACGGCAAGCCCATTCGCGAAAGCCGCGACATCGACATACCACTCGTGGCGCGACATTTTTACTATCACGCGGGATGGGCGCAGCTTCTGGAGCAGGAGTTCCCTGACCACGAGCCGTGTGGCGTTGTCGGACAAATCATTCCCTGGAATTTCCCTCTGCTCATGCTGGCTTGGAAGATTGCTCCCGCGCTCGCTGCCGGGAACACAGTCGTCTTGAAGCCTGCCGAGTTCACGCCGCTGACTGCGCTTGCATTTGCCGAACTTTGCCAGGAAGCGAACCTCCCCGCAGGTGTGGTCAACATTGTCACCGGCGATGGTTCCACTGGCGAAGCTCTGGTGAAGCATCCCGACGTCGACAAGATCGCTTTTACCGGTTCGACTGAAGTTGGACGGGCGATTCGCGGAGCCACGGCTCCGAGCCACAAACGCCTCTCCCTGGAACTGGGCGGAAAATCGCCGTTCATCATTTTTGAGGATGCCGATCTCGACAGCGCCGTCGAAGGGCTCGTCGATGGAATCTGGTTCAATCAGGGGCAAGTTTGCTGTGCCGGATCGCGCCTGCTGATGCAGGAAAGCATTGCCGAAACACTCATTGGCAAAATTCGCGAGCGCATGACATCCTTGCGGATCGGAGCGCCGCTCGACAAGGCCATTGACATTGGCGCCATCGTGGCGCGTGTGCAACTCGATCGCATCGAGCGCTTGGTGGCACAAGGCGTTGCCGATGGTGCAACCTGCTGGCAACCGCAAGTCACCCTGCCGACACGCGGCTTTTACTATCCGCCAACGCTTCTGAGCAACGTCCATCCGACATCGATCGTCGCGCAGCAGGAAATTTTTGGTCCCGTGCTCGCGGCCATGACTTTCCGGACTCCGCGAGAAGCGGTCGAGTTGGCGAACAACACGGTCTATGGGCTCGCGTCGTGCGTCTGGAGCGAGAACATCAATGTTGCGTTGCACGTTGCAGCGCAAATCAAGGCCGGTGTGGTGTGGGTGAACTGCACGAACCTGTTCGACGCTGCCTGCGGCTTCGGCGGATATCGCGAGAGCGGTTACGGCCGCGAAGGCGGCAAGGAAGGCCTGCTCGAGTACATGGAACCGAAGTGGTTCAAGCACGCGCCGAAACTGCCGGCGTCGAACGCGGGCCCAGCTGTCTCGGAGAATGAAGCGATCGATGCGAGCATGCCCGCGATTGATCGCACCGTGAAGCTCTACATCGGCGGCAAGCAGGCGCGCCCGGATTCCGGCTACAGCATGGAAGTGCGCTCCCCGGAAGGGCGGCTGCTCGGCGAGGCTCCTTTGGGCAATCGGAAGGACATTCGCAACGCGGTGGAAGCAGCCCGAAAGGCAGAAGGGTGGGGCAAGGCTACGGCGCACAATCGGGCCCAGGTGCTCTACTACTGCGCCGAAAATCTCTCCATGCGTCGAAGCGAAATCAGCCACCGTCTGGCTGCGGTCGTAGGCGAAAAGCAAGCCATTCGAGAACTGGATTTCAGCATTGAGAGAATTTTTTCCTACGCGGCATGGGCTGACAAGTTCGATGGCGCTGTTCACAATCCGCCGTTCCGCAATATCGCGATTGCGATGAACGAGCCCATCGGAACGGTTGGCTTGATTTGTCCCGCGGAAGCTCCCCTGCTCGGATTTTTATCGCTCGCCATGCCGCTGCTCGCCATGGGAAATACGGTGGTCGCTGTCCCCTCAGAAAAATATCCGCTGATCGCCGGCGATCTCTACCAACTCTTCGACACCAGCGATCTCCCTGGCGGAGCTATCAACATCGTGACCGGATACGTTTCGCAACTCCTGAAAACGCTAGCCGAGCACGACGACATCGATGCGATCTGGTGCTACGGAGATGAGGCAACCGTCGCCGTCCGCAAAAGCCATGTCGACCGGAAATCTGAAACAGGTCTGGACGAACGAAGGCCGCATCATCGACTGGTTCGATTCGAAGGTTGCGGAAGGACGCTGGTTCCTTGAGCACGCGACCCAGGTCAAGAACATCTGGGTTCCCTACGGCGAGTAATCCACCGGCGTCCCAAAGCTTCTGCACCGTTTCTGCGGCACCGCGAGAATTTCCGCCTTCGGCGTTGCTTTTGTTATGCGGCGGAGCTAGCATACCCGCAGTCATCATTCATTCCGGCGTCATTTTCTCTTGCACGTCCCTGTCGACCTAAGGAGGAACTATGGGCATCGCCGTCTCGCCGCAAATCCACCCCCAGGTCGCGGAGTTCATCGACAAACCACGAAAAATGCTGATCAATGGCAGGTGGGTGAACGCTGCGTCTGGCAAAACCTTTCCCACATACAATCCCGCGACCGGCGAAGTTCTCGCTCAAGTCGCAGAAGGCGATCGCGCAGATATCGATCTGGCCGTGAAGGCCGCGCGCAACGCTTTCGACAATGGCCCTTGGCGCCGCATGACCGCGTCGGAACGCAGCCGCTTGATCTGGAAACTCGCCGATCTGCTCGAACAGCACACCGAAGAATTCGGATACATCGAAAGTCTAGACAACGGCAAGCCTCTCACGATTGCAAAAGCCGCCGACGTGCCGCTCGCCGTCGAACTGTTCCGCTACATGGGCGGATGGTCCACCAAGCTTGAGGGAAACACGATTCCGCTCTCTGTGCCGTACACTCCCGGCGCGAAATATCTCGCGTACACACTCCGGGAACCAGTTGGAGTCGTGGGACAGATCATTCCCTGGAACTTTCCGCTTCTTATGGCCGCCTGGAAACTTGGACCGGCGCTTGCAACGGGCTGCACGGTAGTGCTGAAGCCAGCAGAACAAACGCCGCTCTCCGCGCTTCGCTTGGGCGAACTGATCATGGAAGCTGGCTTCCCGGAAGGAGTAGTCAATGTCGTTCCGGGATACGGTGAGACGGCGGGTGCCGCTCTTGCCGCCCATCCGGACGTGGACAAGGTCGCATTCACCGGTTCCACCGAGGTCGGAAAACTGATCGTTCATGCAGCCACCGGCAATCTGAAAAAAGTGTCTCTGGAGTTGGGCGGAAAATCTCCCAACGTCATTTACAAAGATGCGGATCTGGAGACCGCGATTCCTGGCGCCGCCAGTGCTATCTTCTTCAATCACGGGCAGTGCTGCTGCGCGGGGTCACGCCTCTACGTCGAGAAAGTCTGTTTACGATCAGGTCGTCGAAGGAGTTGCCGAGCACGCCAAGAAAATCAAGGTCGGCTCAGGACTCGAGCCTGACACGCAGATGGGTCCGCTCGTCTCCGAGGAACAACTCAAACGCGTTTGCGGGTATCTCGAAGCAGGATTCTCCGAGGGGGCCAAAGCGATGGCGGGTGGGCGCCAGGCCGGCGACCGCGGCTACTTCGTTGAACCCACCGTCCTGGTCAATACTCAAGAAGACATGAAAGTCGTACAGGAAGAAATCTTCGGTCCGGTCGTGGCGGCGATGCCGTTCAGCGATCCGGAAGAAATCATCCCTCGCGCCAACAACAGCGACTATGGCCTCGCCGCCGCTGTCTGGACTCGCGACATTAACAAAGCCCATCGCACGGCGGAATTGTTGCGCGCAGGCACGGTGTGGATCAACTGCTACAACATTTTCGATGCGGCGCTTCCATTCGGAGGTTACAAACAATCCGGGTGGGGACGGGAGATGGGGCACGACGCCCTCAATCTCTACACCCAAACGAAAGCCGTGTGCGCCAGGATTGCCTAGCCAATTGTTCGAGACAAAATAAAGGACGGTGGTTTCAGCCCACCGTCCTGTTTCGTTTTTAAGGCTCGCGGACCTATTTCTCCATCATCAAGACCTTCTCCGCGTCATCGACTTCCGTCAATTTCACTTCGATCACTTCATTCTCCGTGGTCTGAACGTGGCGTCCTACGAACGTGGCCTCGACCGGAATCTCCCGGTGCCCACGATCAACCAGCACACACAGCTGCACGCGGCGCGGCCTGCCGTGGGAAAAGAGAGCGTCCAGAGCGGCGCGAGTCGTGCGTCCCGTGAAGAGAACGTCGTCCACCAGGACAATATTCTTGTCCTCAATTTCGAATCCGATCTCTTTCTCCTGCACGACGGGCTTCGGACCAAGCGTCGACAGGTCGTCGCGATAGAAAGTGATGTCCAATGTTCCGACGGGAACCTGGGCATTCTCGATTCGGGTAATTATTTTGCCCAGACGCTCCGCGATGGGAACGCCGCGCCGTCGAATGCCGACCAGTCCAAGTCCCGCCACTCCGCCGTTCTTTTCGACGATTTCGTAGGCCAATCGCACCAGCGTTCGTTCGATTTCTGACGCAGACATCAGTTGAGATTTTTGGCGAAGACCAGTCTTTCGCGAAGGAGTTTTTGCAGTCATGAAAAGGTATGCCTCGAAGCCCTGACAGCCGGCTACTCAATGTAGTCAAGGCGGCTCGCACAGGTCAAGCGCAGGACCCTCAATTCGAGAAAGCGGCAGCGCGATAGGTTACGCTTCAGATTTGTCGACAGATTCTAGAGACGGAAGATTGAACTCGGAAGGTGAGCCGGGTCCCGGACACTCGGTTCGAATCATCCGCGCTAGCGGCGGGTTTCCATCTCGCACGGATTGAAGCTCTACAGCCTGGGGCGTGTATGTCGCGACTTCCGCCGGGACAATTCCGACACCCTGATTTCTTCCGAAGGCCTTCGCGCGATACAACGCGGAATCCGCAAGCGCAATGGATTCTTCCGCGCACAACGCCTCGTATGCACCGCGGCACCACGGATACGCAGCCCATCCCACTGAACACGTCTTATTGACCGAGATGCCATGTCCGAGATCAAATGGCTCGGCTGCCATCACCTCAAGAACGCGACTGCAAAACGCGGGCGTGCCAGATGGATCAGTCGAACGACTCATGATCAGAAATTCTTCGCCGCCCCATCGGACCAGCACGTCGGACTTGCGCACCACCGTGGACAGTCTTTGCGCCACCAGTTGAAGCAGGCGGTCTCCTGCCGGATGCCCGTGGACATCGTTTACCTGCTTGAAGAAATCCACGTCGACCATGATGAATACGAGATCTCGGTGATCCATCTTGCGCACGTCAGGACCGCTGGACCGCTGATAGTTTCGCAGCACCTGCCCCGCCTCCGACGTCAGAATCTCTTCCATGTAGCGCCGGTTCCAAACACCGGTCAGCACGTCGGTAAACGAGATCTCCTGCAACTCCATGTTCTTTCGCTGTAGCTCCAGGCTGTGCCAGCGCAGAGAATGTTCTTTGTTCTCTAACTCATCTTTCAAGCGGGACATTTCATCCAGATTATGCCGCGACGACCGGAGAAGACTGAGTAATTCCTGATCAAGAAGATGCTGTTTCAAAAAAACGAGTACACCCATCACCACCATGACTGCGACAGTGAGAAATAGGCGATAGGTGCGAACGCTCTGCGGTGCGTCACCCCCATACTCGGCCCAAGCGACCATTAGAGGCGTGACAAAAAATGCAGACATCGCCAGACGCGCTTTCCAGATTCCAAATCCGCGTGCGCGGAAATCGTCCTCGGGATTTTCGCAGTGCGCTTCCCTCGCTAAAAATGCGATCCGCACAAACCATCCCATACTGGCTACGAGGGGTACATCGAACAAGCTACCGGTGTAATACAAATGCAAATCGATGGCTTCGCTTGCGACGAGAGAGGCCACGCAATAGAGGAGCGTCGCCGCAAAAAGATGAAGATAGATTTTTCGCCACGCTCCCTGAGTCCGTTTCCAGACCAAGAACAGGCCGGCGGCGAGCACGAGTTCCTCGCTCACATAGAGAAGGTCGAAGCTCCTCCCGTATACGGCCTCCGATGGATGCACGTATTGCCACGGGATCACGACAAACAGGTAAAGGAACAGCCACCACGTCAGCATTAGAGCGAAATCAAGAGTTCCAGCTCGGATCGTACGATCGTCTTTTTGCAGATGCGGTTGGATCGCCACCGCCGCCATCATCGGGACGATGTGCAAAAACAAAATCACGTCTCCGACAAACGGGTTGGGCGCTTCGTGCCTGAGGTAGACCTCGATGTAGGTCCACATCACTTGCGACGTCAACCACATTGCCAGTCCCAGTCCCATCAGGAACCAGAAGACTCGCGATTTTCGAGACTGGGTGCGAAGGTTAGCGAAAAATGCTGTCGTTGCGCATAACAAAACAACGTTTTGGAGGATGTCTCCAATCGCTGTCAGCGTGAAACTGCGCGGCACCAGCAGGGATAACAGTGTGTGCGCGCACACGAGCGCGAGAATGCCAACCAGCCACTTCCGGCCGTTCTGGAGCGGTGCACTCCCCACGATTGGAATTGTAAGGTTGAGGCGTTACAGTGCAGGAGTTACTGAGGTAACCACCTCCCGAACACGTTTGGATCTGTCCAGTTACGGGAGAACGGTCAGGAAATGTTGCACAAAACGGTAGACATCTTGATAACTGTTATAGAGCGGAACTGGGGCAATTCGCAATGTATCGGGTTCGCGCCAGTCGCCGATTGTGCCCTCATGAATGAGGCGGTCGCAACAAGCCCGCCCTTGCTTTGACAGCCGAAGCGATAACTGCGCGCCCCGCCTTTCCTCTTCTTTTGGCGTAACGATGGAAAACTTCGTCGACGCGCTCTGCGTGAGAAGAAATTCGAGATAGCCGGTAAGGGATTTGCTTTTCTCCCTCAGCTGGTCGATTCCTGCTTCAGAAAATATTTCGAGTGACGCGCGCAAGGGAGCTAGCGCCATGATTGGAGGATTGCTCAATTGCCAACCCTCCGCTCCGGGCATGGGCTGGAACTCCGGTCCCATCTGGAAGCGCGAGCCTTGGTCGTGCCCCCACCACCCGGCGTAACGGGGCATGTCCCATTCGCGCGCGTGACGTTCATGGACGAAGCAGCCACCAACGCATCCCGGTCCGCCGTTCAGATATTTGTAGCTGCACCAGACAGCGAAATCCGGCCCCCATTCGTGGAGCTTCAATGGGATATTGCCAATCGCATGGGCCAAGTCAAAAGCCACGATGCAGCCCTTGCGATGGCCTGCCCTGGTGATCTCCGCCATGTCGAATAACTGGCCTGTCGCGTAGTTCACACCTCCAAGAAGAATGAGAGCAATCGAGTCCCCCTCTCGCTCGATTAGAGACAGAACATCCTCATCGCGCATGCAGGATTCACCCTTGCGAGGAATGAGTTCGAGGAAGGATCTGGCTGGTTCAAACCCGTGGAACAGAATCTGCGATTTAACCGCGTACTGATCGGATGGGAAAGCCTGGCCCTCGATCAGTATTTTGTGACGCAGGCTGGTCGGGCGGTAGAAGGACGCCATCATCAAATGCAGGTTGACGGTCAGAGAGTTCATCACCACGACTTCGCCAGGATCTGCACCAACGAGAGCCGCTGTCTGTTCCGTCAAGAGCTTGTGATAGGGCATCCATGGATTCTTCGCATGGAAATGCCCCTCGACGCCAAGGTCGGCCCAGTCCAGCAATTCCTGTTCGATATATGAGCGTGCACTCTTCGGCTGAAGGCCCAACGAGTGTCCGCACAAGATACGTGCATTCTTCGCCGTTTTTCTTTTTCGGAATGAAAAAACGTTCGCGGAAACGCGAGAGAGGATCCTGCGCGTCCATCTCCGCCGCAAATTGTTCACCTCTCTGGAAAGGTTTCACGCGGGGACCGACTCCAGCGGAGTAATTTCACGCGTTACCAGTCGATCAGCCTTAACCCAGTCAAGGTCTTCGACGCGATCGATTCCATCGCAGAGTTCTGAAAGCACTCGATCCTGCAACTGTCCGCGTTCGCTGAGCCGTCGCGTATGGAACGCGATGAAATGTCACCATCGAGTACTTTGGCACAAACCTGCCCGGATACTTCGCTTCCAGCGCGAATTCCACTTTTTTTCGAAGCAAAAATCGCGGATCAGCCACACGATCGCGCATCTCGACGAAGTTTTCGACCGCCATGTCCGCGATCGCGTCGGTATTCACTTTTCTAGCCCGCTCAAATTCCTCAAAGATGCGACCCCAGTCGCCCTGATGCCGATCAACCAACTCCAGCAGAACCGTGCAGTCTTCAAACCCGCAATTGATTCCCTGGCCAAAGAAAGGAACGATAGCGTGCGCGGCGTCGCCGATTAAGAGACAGCGCCCCTCAGCGTGCCACGGTGAGCATTTGACGGTGACCATGGAACCCGTCGGATTGGCAAAGAAATTGTCAGCCACGGCGGGCATGAGAGCTTCGGCATCAGGAAATCGCTTCTTAAAAAAGCCAGTTACGTCTGCGCTTGTCACCAATTCTCCGAAACTGTCGGGCCCGTCGAACGGAAGGAATAAAATGCAGGCAAACGTTCCATCCACATTGGGCAAAGCGATCAGCATATAGTTCCCGCGCGGCCATATGTGCAGAGCGTTCGTTTCGAGAGCATGTTTCCCCCCGGGAGCCGCCGGGATCGTCAACTCTTTATAACCGTAGTCGAGGTATTGTTGAGAAAAGTTGAAACGGTTGCGATTCAGCATTGCAGCCCTGATCGCAGACGCGGACCCGTCACACGCTATCACGACATCCGACTGAGCCGAATGCTCTTTCCCGGATTGTTCGTCGCGCAGTTGCAATGCACCGGACTTTAAATCGATGCCGCGGCAACGTTGTTCGAAATGAATACTGACGCCCTGGGACTCGGCTGCATTCATCAAGGCGATATTCAGATCTGAGCGCGAAATCGAATTGATAACTTCCGAATCGTCCTTCCCGTAACGTTGGAACGTCAGCACCGCGTCTGCAGAATGCATCATCCTTCCCTTCATTGGGACAATGATGTTCTGCATCTCCGCCCACAGCCCCGCTTGCTTTAGGGCGTGAATCCCACGCGTCGAGAGGGCGAGATTGATGGACCGCCCTGCGCTCATGCGGACACGGCGCATGTCCGGCCGCCTCTCGTGAATCTCAACTTTGAATCCACGCTTGACCAGACCAAGTGCTAGCAACGGGCCGGTAAGTCCTGCGCCAATCAGCGTAACGGTCTGGTTTGCAGCAGTCATGTACGCGATAGTCGCTCACTCAGTGGGACAGTTTGTTACTCCGTGAGGAGGGTTCGAGCCTCCCAGAGTTCGGGGAAGAACTTCTTGTCGAGAGTAAGCTTCAGGTAAGACGATCCAGCACTTCCGCCTGTGCCCATGCGGACGCCAATCACGCGTTCCACCAATTGGATGTGACGCAAACGCCAACTGACGACTAGTTCGTCGAATTCCGTCAGTCGCTCGCATACGTCGATCCACGGACGATTGCTGTGCTCATCTTTGTACAGTGCGAGCACCGCTCGAGCGCGCGCGTCGAATCGCTCTTTCTCAGAGGCGCCAGGTCCGAATTCCAGCTTGCCGATTCCTTGTAAGGCTGCAAAAAGGGCCTCGCGCACTGAAGGTTCCCGCAAACGCCTTTCAAGTTGAGCGTGTGCCTCAGGAGTCGGCTTGTGATAGCGCAACATCTTCTCGTCCTTTAGTCCGCAGAGGAATTCCAGTTCGCGAAACTGCTCCGATTGAAATCCGCTCGCCGGTTCAAGCTTTCCGCGAAACGCCAGAAAGTGCGTGGGCAACATCGTTTCGAGAATAGTGAACTGTTCGACCAGAACCCGCGTAATCTCCGTGCACCGGCGCAGGAGTCTTGCGGCCTCATACACTTCATCGTGCGATTGTGGATCTTCTCCTGCGGCCTGCAGATTCGCGACCACGGCATCCAAGTCGTGCAGTAGTTCCTTGAACCAGAGTTCGTACGTTTGGTGAACGATGATGAACAGCAATTCATCGTGGTGTTCCGGCTTGGACTGCGGCTCTTGCAGCTCGAGTAGCTCAGGAACTTTGAGATAAGAGCTGTAGGTGAGCTGATCTCCATGGGGAACGACAGGTGTCCCGACACCCGAGACGAGTTCGCTGTCAGTCCCGCCCTTTGGCTCAAGACCGAGAAATTTGGTGGCATTCGCGCCAAGCATTTGCTTCTTCGCTTGCTCGGGCAGATGGCTGGTTCGAATCAGTGAACCGATTCCGTGCTCGCCCAAGGGAAATGGATAGTCCGAACCCAGCATCACGCGTTCCGCGCCCATCGTGTCGACCAAGAGCTTGAGCGCTCGTTGATCGAAGACTGCGGAGTCGACGAAGAATCGGTTCAGATATTGGCTCGGCGACAGCTCGCAATCCCCATGCGCCACCGGATGATGTTGCCAAGCATTCTCCAAGCGGCCTAACAAGAATGCGAAACTGCCTCCGCCGTGCGCAAAGCAAATGCGTAGTTTCGCTGCGAGCTTGTCGAATGCTCCGCTCAAAATCATCGCGACTATGCTCAGTTGTGTCTCCGCCGGCATGCCGACCGTCCAGGGCATCATGTATTTCGGCATGCGGGCAGTTCCCAACATGTCCCACGGATGGACCAGCACGGCAGCGCCTTCGTCGGCGCAGTGCTGAAGAAACGTGACGATCCCGGCATCGTCGAGATTTTTTTCCTCGACATGATTTCCGATCTGCACTCCGAGATGCCCGCTTCGCACGCAACGGCTTAGTTCGTTGCAGGATGCGTCAATATCTTGCAGTGGCACCTGGCAGAGCGATTTCAGACGGCCCTGTCCCTGCGCGCAAAGTTCGAGCGCCGCATCGTTGAAGATCCGGGCACAATCGAGCGCATGTTCGACCGGACGGTCGTAGGCAAACAAAACCGGCGTCGCAGACATCACCTGCATATCGATGCCGTCACGATCCATTTCCTGCAAGCGGACCTCGGGATCCCAGCATGCCGAGTAGATGTGCCGGAAAAAGCGGTCACCAACCATGATCTCGGCTTTTCCGGACTCAGTGTGTTTGATCCACGGCCAGTCCGGCGTTCCGTAGCGCGCAGCCAGGTCAGGCCATGTGCGTGGGAAAAAATGATTATGAATATCGATGACGGGCATTTTTACTGTTTGCCTGGGTGGATGGCGCCGCAGTGCTTACATTTTCTCAAACTCTCATTTCCGTAAAACTGTTCGAACAAGGGCGGCAAATCGCGGACGATGCTCTTCAACTTTACCTCGGCGCGATGCAGAAGTTGGTGACAGCTTTGGCAGTACCATTCAAAAGCATCAAGAGCACCCTCTGGACGTGGCATCTCGACGACGACTCCGATGCTTCCCGCCTGTCTTTGTGGAGAGTGCCGCATGTGCTTTGGGAGCAGAAAAATCTCGCCTTCCTTAATGGGAACTTCGAGCGGAGGTTGACCGGGAGTTTCCATCAGTCGCAGAAAAATGTCGCCCTTCAACTGGTAGAAGAATTCCTCGGTCGGATCGTCGTGATAGTCGCGCCTCTGATTGGGGCCGCCGACAACCGTCACCATCATCTCGCCGTCTTCCCACACCTGCGCATTTCCCACTGGAGGCTTGAACTTCTCCTTGTTCTGATCGATCCACTGCTGAAAATTAAATGCCTTCAGTTGCTTGATAGACGGCATACGATCTCCTATTTCTCCGGCTTATACGCGACCGCCCGAATCTCGATCAACAGGTGCGGATGCGGTAGTTGATGAACCGCAACCGTGGTCCGGGCGGGCCCATCATGGCTAAAATACCTGCCGTACACCTCGTTGTATCCTCCAAAATCATTCATATTCACGAGGTAGGATGTAATCTCGACCGTATCGGAGAGGTCGGCACCAGCGGATCGCAGAATGTCCTGCACATTCTCGATGACAGCGGTGGTCTGTTCTCGAATGTCGAGGTGCGTCGTGCCAAGTTCGTCCACTTTGGCACCAGCAATTGAGTTGTCAGAGCGGCGAGCGCTCGTGCCAGAAACGAAGAGGAAGTCCCCCGCGCGCTTAATATGCGGATACGTGCCGCGTGGTCTCGCCTTCCCGTCAACCACCTTTGCTTCCAGTTTCCCCATGGCTGAATCCGCGCGTTCACCGATTACAAGCGAATGCAAATATTGTTCAACTCTGAATAAAAATTCAGCGAGTGCGTTCCGCCCTCCCGGCCGATTCCGGAAAGTCCCACGCCGCCGAATGGTGTCCGCAAGTCGCGCAGGAACCAGCAGTTCACCCACGTGATACCCACCTTCATTTGCTGCGCGACACGATGCCCCCGCTTCAGGTTCGTCGTCCAGATCGATGCAGCCAGGCCATATTTCGTGTCGTTCGCCATATGCACTGCTTCGTCTTCTTCATCAAAAGGCGCGATGTGGCATACCGGCCCGAAAATCTCTTCTTTCACGCAACGCGCCGACTCCGGCAGTCCAGTATAGATGGTCGGTTGCACGTAGAAGCCGTTATCGAGCGCGTTGCCAAAGCGGGGAATGCCTCCGCCCGTCACTGCGGTCGCCCCTTCGTCGAGGGCGAGTTTGAAGTAGGAAATGACTTTGTCTCGATGCTGCGCCGAGATCAACGGGCCCAGGGTTGTCGTCCCCTCCATCGGCCAACCGGGAAGCAAACTCTCTGCTTTTTTCTTCAGCGCTTCGACAAACTTAGAAAATATAGGACGCTCCACATAAACACGCTCTGCGCAGAGACATACCTGGCCGGTGTTCAAGAATGCGGCGTCTGAGATCCCGCTGATTGCTTCTTCAAAATCGCAGTCCGCAAATATGATTGCGGCATTCTTGCCGCCGAGTTCGAAAGACACAGGCTTGACCGACGGAGCTACAGTCTTCATAATCGCCGCACCCGTTTGCGATTCGCCGGTAAAGGTTACTGCGTCCACTTCCGGATGTTGCGTGAGAAATTCTCCCGCTGAGCCCGGGCCGAATCCGTGGACGACGTTATAGACGCCATCCGGAATGCCGGCCTGCTCCATCGCCTCCGCCAGTAGCGTCGCTGTTGCAGGTGTTTCTTCAGACGGCTTTACGACCACGGTATTTCCGCACGCCAGCGCAGGTGCCACCTTCCACGTCAACAACAAGAGAGGTAAATTCCAGGGAGTGACGATTCCCACCACGCCAAGAGGCTTGCGCAGCGCATAGTTCAGGGCGCTCTTTCCATCCGGAGTTTCGGTTTGAAACGACTCCAGCCCCGCCATCTTGATCAAGTCAGCAAACACGCGAAAATTCGCAGCCGCCCGAGGTACATCCAACTTCGCGGCCAGTGCCAACGGCTTTCCTGTATCCGCGACTTCGGCCGCAACAAAGCAATCGAAACGGGCTTCGATCGCGTCAGCAACTTTCAGCAACCGCGCGGCCCGCTCTCTGACGCTGAGTTCTCCCCACTCCCCGGCCAACGCGTTGCGGGCAGCCCGCACCGCCGCATCGACCAAATCGCGATCCGCCTCGGTAACCTGTGCGATTACGGTGCCGTCCGCCGGGTTCACGTCGGCAAACTCACGCTTGCCGCGCACGAACTTTCCATCGATGTAATTCTGGATTACCTTCACTTGACCTAAACCCCGCGGCATCCTAACAGCCTGCATCGGGCGAAGCAATGGCAGCGGTCAGCTGCTCCGCTCGTCCAGATACCTGATTAATGCTTCTGGCCAAGCGGGCGTTTCGATGCCGTATTCTTGCAGGCTCTTCGTCGAGAGAACCGAATAGGCGGGCCGCGGCGCAGGGCGCGCCATTTGGGCGCTCGTAACCGGCCTGACTTCTGTTGTGAGCCCGCACCTTTTGACGATCTCCTGTGCAAACTCGAACCATGTACAGTCACCCTGGTTAGTAATATGCACAACGCCGCTCGCATCCTCTCGGCAAAGGTCGATGATCACCCTTGCCAGATGAGCCGCATATGTGGGAGACCCGCGTTGATCGTTAACTACATCGATCGATGGCCGGCTGTTTGCGAGCCGAAGGATGGTATCGGGAAAACACTTGCCACCCGCGCCAAAAAGCCAGGAAGTTCGCGCGATGCAGCAGTGGGGCAGGATTTCCTGCAGCCGCAACTCAGCTTCCGCTTTGGAACGCCCATAAACGCTCTGTGGATTTCGTGCATCGTCAGTTTCGTACGGAGAAGTTTTTTTTCCGTCGAACACGTAGTCCGAACTGAGAAATAACAGCCTCGACCCCGCATCCCGCGCCCCTTCGGCAACGTTCAACGCTCCGTCGCGGTTCACAGAAAAAGCAAGTGTGGGATCTTCTTCGCATCCATCTACATTGGTATAAGCGGCAGAAAGGACGATCCAGTCCGGGTTCGCACCTCTGACGAGTTCTCTCACTTGTGCCGCATCACGGATGTCGACATCGCGCGAGCCAAGGCCTACCACTTCATCTCCGCTCCATTCGCGCATGAGCGCCTTGCCCAACAGACCCGTGGCGCCCAGAATCATGACTTTCATCGGAATCGTTTCTCGGAGCTAGTGAAAGGTCTCAGCATTTTTCAGCGCCAAGCCGCGCTGGTCTTTTTCAGAAACGATGGGGACCCCATCCAGATCCCATTCGATTTTGAGTTCGGGATCGTTCCATGCCAGCGTCCGTTCGAACTCGGGCGCATAGTAATCAGTCGCTTTATAGAGCACATGCGCCGTTTCCGACGTTACGCGGAAGCCGTGCGCGAAGCCCGCGGGAATCCACATCATGCGCTTGTTGGTACCGGACAACCGGACCGCTTCTGACTTGCCAAACGTCGGAGAACTCCGCCGCAGATCGACTGCCACATCAAGGATTTCACCATCCGCGACTCGAACGAGCTTCCCTTGCGCATGCTGAATCTGATAATGCAGTCCCCGCAAAACATTCTTCGTCGAAAAAGAATGATTGTCCTGCACAAAACGGTCGGGGATTCCCAATTCCGAGAACATCTTTTCGCTGTAGCTTTCCAGAAAGAATCCTCGCGCATCGCCAAAGACTCGAGGTTCCAGCACAAAAACATCGGGTAACGATGTCGATATCTTCTTGATCGATTCTTTTGTCGGTTGCGACGTCGCACCACTCATTCAGAATACCCTCTCTCGTAACAATTGCAGTAGATAGGCGCCGTAGCTGCTGTTCTTCATCGGATCCGCGATTTGCTCGACCTGCGCGGCCGTAATGTATCCGGATCGGTAGGCGATCTCTTCAGGACAAGCTACCATCAACCCCTGCCGCTTTTCGATCGCCTGAATATAAAGCGCGGCGTCCATCAGAGACTCGTGTGTACCCGTGTCGAGCCACGCCATCCCGCGTCCCATCACGACAACCTCGAGCTGTCCTTCTTTCAGATAAGCCTTGTTGACGTCGGTGATTTCAAGTTCACCACGGGCGCTCGGCTTCAACGACTTTGTGATTTCCACGACGCGACTGTCATAGAAATAAAGTCCAGTAACCGCATACCTGGACTTCGGCTGCTTCGGCTTTTCCTCGATGCTTAGCGCTTGCCCATGCTTGTCGAACTCGACCACGCCGTAGCGCTCAGGGTCGTGAACCGGATAAGCGAACACTCGCGCCCCTCTTGTCCTCTCAGCTGAAGAGCGCAAATCCTTCGCCAAATCATGACCGTAGAAAATGTTGTCGCCGAGAACCAGCGCGCACGGACTTCCATCGAGAAATTCTTCTCCCAGCAGGAAGGCTTGCGCAATCCCTTCCGGTCGGGCTTGCGCACGATACTGCAAGCGAATTCCATATTGGCTTCCATCTCGGAGCAACTCCTGGAATCGCGGAAGATCTTCCGGAGTCGAGATGACCAAAATTTCCCGAATGCCCGCGAGCATCAACGTGCATAGCGGGTAATACACCATCGGCTTGTTGTACACGGGCAGGAGACTCTTCCCAATTGCCTGGGTCACCGGGTAGAGACGCGTTCCCGATCCGCCCGCCAGAATAATGCCCTTGTACCGCATGTTGTCTTTCATCTCGTTTTCAATCGTCGATCTTGCTGATCGTCTAGCCGGCGTAGTGTGTCGCAATCCACTGTCGATAACTCCCGCTCGTAACGTCGCGCACCCATGCGTCGTTGTCTAAATACCAGCGCACAGTCTTGCGAATCCCGGTCTCGAACGTTTCTTTCGGCTTCCATCCGAGCTCGCGCTCGATCTTGCGGGCGTCAATGGCATAGCGTCGATCGTGTCCGGGACGATCCTGGACAAATGTAATCAGATCCCGCCGCGATTTTGCCGATGGTGCCATCTCGTCCACCAAATCGCAAATCATCTGTACGATTTCGATATTCGGCTTTTCATTCCATCCGCCGATGTTGTAGGTCTCGCCGGGCTTGCCGCGGCGCAGCACGGTCGCAATCGCTTCGCAGTGATCCTCCACATAAAGCCAGTCTCGGACATTCTTTCCATCACCATAAACGGGCAGTGGCTTGCCCTGCAGCGCGTTCAGAATCATGAGTGGAATGAGCTTCTCGGGAAACTGAAATCGGCCATAGTTGTTCGAACAATTCGTCGTAAGGGTCGGTAGCCCGTACGTGTGGTGATAGGCGCGAACCAGGTGATCGGACGCGGCCTTGGACGCCGCATAAGGACTGTTCGGCGCATATCTCGTAGTTTCGCTAAAGGGAGCGTCGATTGGCCCCAAAGATCCGTAGACTTCGTCCGTGGACACATGCAGGAAACGGAAGTCTTTGCGTTCGTCCGGGGAAAGTGTGGACCAGTAGAGGCGCACTTCATCCAGCAACGCAAACGTTCCGTTGATATTTGTTTGAACAAACTCTTCCGGCCCGCGAATGGATCGGTCAACATGGCTCTCGGCAGCGAAATGGACGATCGCTCCAGGCTGATATTTCTTGATCAATGCCGCGACTGCGGTTCGATCGAGGACATCCCCCTGCGCGAACTGATATCGGCGGTCGTTCGCAACGCTCTCGAGGTTATGCAGATTGCCCGCATACGTAAGTTTGTCGAGGTTCAGAATCGACGAGGATCCCTCCTGCAGTTGCTGCAGGATGAAATTTGATCCGATAAATCCCGCGCCGCCGGTGACTAAGATCTGATCGTTCATGTATGGTCGCGTCGTTTTGGTTGTCAACGGACCACCAACCGACAGGCAAGTCTTTGATTGTAATAAAAAGGACGGGATTGGTCCCGTCCCTGTCAACGATCGCCTTGTGGATTGTACTTGGAGGCTTACGGCCAAGGAGTAACGATTAATGCGCTTTGGGGCCCTCCAGGTTGGTACTTTCTAACCCGCTCGCCGTTCTGGTGCGCCGACTTCAACACCTTCGGGTTCTGGTGCTCTCGGTGGCAAGGCCTGGATTTCTTCGCACTCCAGCCCAAGGATTTCAAAATACGCGTGCTCGATGTCCTCAGCGATCTTCTGCCATTGATACTGGTCCTCGATACGCTTTCTCGCAGTTCTGCCCGCAGCCTCTCGCAACGCCGGATTCGCGATCAAGAAACGGAGACGCTCCGCCAAGTCGGACGCGCTTCCCTGCCGGAACGTAAAGCCGGCTCCCTCTACCACCTCTCGATTCTCCGGCACATCGCTGGTCAAGACGCAGAGACTGGCTCCCATCGCGTCGAGAAGTGCGAGAGATAAACCCTCCATATCCGACGGAAGCACGAAGATCATTGAGTTCGTCAGCAATTCGTCGAGCGTATCGCCCGAAACCCAGTCCAGCATCCGGAGCTTGTCGCTGGCATGCTCTCGCAACTTGCGGCTATATTCGTCGCAATAACTGGCAGCCCCGGCCATCACCAGTTTCACGTCCGTCTCGAGTTGCTCGAACGCCTCGATTAGCAGGTGGCATCCCTTCTCAGGGGAAAACCGTCCAAGGAACAGGACATATTTCCCCGGCTCCAACCCCCACTCCAAAATCTTGTTCGGTTGGCTTCGTTGCCTGAGCACCCCACCGTTTGGCACGTAGTATGTTCGCTCCCCGTGCAGATCGCGGAATCTGTCTTCCAACGATCGTGAGACCACCATCGTTGCGCTCGGCAACCGGACGGACGCGACTTCTCCCATGCGCAGTACCGTCGAAGCGACCCGGCCCCATTTCTGTCGCTGCCAATCTAACCCTTGCACCGTGACCGCAGTTTTGATCCCGACTCCGCGGGGAATGATCGAGAAGAGAACTGGACCCAATGCATGAAAGTGAATCAGGTCGAATCTCTGCGTGAGGGCGTGCGCCGTACTGAGAAAAGTGTGAACTAGAGTTTCTAAATGCTTCGTGCGAAAAGTTGGCAGCCGCACAAGCCGCATGCCGTTATATTCCCTCAAAGCAGGCGTGAAATAGTTGCGGCAATACACCGTAACCTCGTGTCCCATTTCTGCGAGTCGGCTTCCGACTTCTTCGTAGTACGCCTCAATTCCGCTGTATTTCGAGATCACTCCCCTTCCGCCGATGAAAGCGATCCGCAGCTTTGGTCGATCCCCTGAATCCGATTTTTTCGCCCGCAGGTGAAGCAGCCTTCTCGAAAATTTGGCCGAGGAGTCTTCACGGAACGACAGCGCAATCTGGCTGCGCTGCCCGGCCTTCCTCGCGATCAGGCCTTCGTAAAGCGTCATCAAGTTTTGAAAGTGACTATCCGGAGAGTATTTCTCGCGGACCAAAGCCTGGCCGGCGCGCCCCATCTTCTCAGCTAGTTCGGGACTGGAGGCTAGCAGACGAATCGATTGAGCGAGTTCGTCTACATTTCCGCACCGGTACAGAAGTCCCGTCTCGCCCTGGTGAACAAGTTCTCTTCGCGAGCCCGTATCTGAAGCCACCACCGCGCGTCCCAGCGCGTACGACTCAAGAATTGTTTTTCCAAACGTCTCGTAAGCATGCGAGGGCATGACGGTGAAACGGGATCGTGCAATCAAGGCGTCGCGCTTCGAGAAACTGACCTGCCCCGTAAACTCTATGTTCGGCAATTCGAGGTCATCAGACAATTTCTGCAGATCGCTCTTCTTCGGGCCATCGCCAGCAATCACCAATTGCATGTCCGCGACTTGCGCCATCGCACGTACGAGATCTTCGATGCCTTTTTCAGCCGATAGCCGGCCAACGTACAGAATCTGCCTGTTGTCTGAACCTTTGGATGGCGCGATTTCCGGCAGTTTCTGGAAGTGCGGCAGGACTTGAAACTTGGTGTTGTCCCAACCGTGCTCGACAAACTTGTCACGCACAAACTGGCTCGGACCCAGAAAGAGATCCACACACTTGCGATATGTACCCAGCCACCGATGGGTCAAAGCTTCCGCCGCTAATGTCGTTCGAGCGCCGAGTCCGGGATAGCAGGGCGCCCGCAGCGCGTGCCAGAACGCTCCCCCTTTGCAGGCTTCGCAAGCTTCCCCTTGTGAGACTAAGTTGTAGCTCGGACATAGAAGCTTGAAGTCGTTGATGTGGTAAAGAACTGGCACCCGTTGCGCTCTCAACTCCCACAGGATCGAAGGGGAAAGATGGTGATAGATGTTCCGCACATGGGCGACATCGGGACGAAAATCTCGAATCATCGCCCGAAGTCTTCTGCGCGCATCGGTTGAGTAGATTGCGTGCGCCGCCTGCCGCATCTTGGCCCACGACCCGGAAGGCGTTTTGAACTCAACATGCGGCACGAAATGGTGATCGTACGACGTTGATTCTCCGCGCGGATCCGCCATCGAAAACAACGCCACCTCGTGACCCCGCGAGCGCAATAGTTCCATTAGCTCGAAGAGGTAAACTTCGGTCCCGCTGAACGGGAAGTTATATTTGTTGCAGAACAAGACTCTCATTAGAAATGCTCTCGTTTCGCGGTTCGATACGCCGCAGGAAAAGGTCGGCAAACGATTCCAGATTTGTCTGCCGGTTGAAATTGCAGCGCACCTGTGTGTGAGCGCCGTGCCTCACCCATTCCAGCAATCTGGCCGCTGAACGAATGTGAGGAAGATGCCGCTGATCGACATTGGCCGTCGCTCGGATCAGGGAATGAACAAAAAGGATGCGATCGACGAAATCATCCATAACTCCCGCCTGATACAGAAACCCTGTTTTCCTCGGAATAACGAGCTCTGGAATGCCGGTAATCGCGGGAGCGAGCACAATTCGCCCGCGCCCCATCGCTTCCATCAGAACCAGCGGGAGACCTTCGCTATGGCTGGTGAGAACGACAATATCGGCGCGATCGTATAGCGAGGACATTTGTTCGCGGGCCACATGGCCGAGCAAAGTGACCTTCTCTTCGAGGCCAGTCTTTCGGATAAGACTTTCAAGTTTGCGTCGCTCTGACCCTTCCCCCGCGATAAAGCATTCGAACGGGATGTCGAGCGCTTGTAATTGTGCGCAGCCCTTCACCAGGAAGGCATGGTCCTTTACCGCGTGCAGGCGGCCGACTGCAAGCAGGTTCAGAGGCTCCGTTGAACTTCTCCTCGCGATGGAAACGCCAGTTCGCTGTGGCACGTCCACGCCAAGTCTTGCGACCACTACCTTTTGTGGATTGACGTGGACATAGTGGTCAAGAATGTATCGGCGGTTGTATTCGGAAACGGTCAGGCAAAATGCGCAATTCTTGAGCTTGGTGTCAAGGTATGTGCCGTGCATCAGCAGGTCCGATCCATGGAGCGTCAGACTGAATCCGATGTCCATGAGGCTCCCAGCGGCCATCCCGACCCACGAGCCGAAATAGCCATGATGCACATGGATGTGCCCCACGCCGCGGTCCTTCAGACGCACCGCATAACACGCGCCCAGAAACGTGTGCACCAGGGCCTTCAGCCTTTGCAGCACGCCTTCGCGACCACGAAGCAATACACGCCCTACTATGGGAGCGATCCGATTCCACCTGCGCAAACACAGCCATGCTGCCTGGAAGGCTGTGCCGAAGCTCGGTGTGTGCAAGACAATTTCTGTCAGTTCTGCCCTCGTGCGCGGCCTGCGCACGCTGGCGGTCACGACGTGTACGCCCCTGCCCCGCAGTTCCTGAATCTCTTCGACGACGTAGGGTTCAACAGCGGAAGGAAATTCGTTGGCCAGATAGGAAATCGTCAGCATATGGGCTCCTCAGCCGCCCAGCGTCTTCGCGCCGCCAACATTCCCGCGATGGTAAAAAGAAGTCCGTTCACAAACTGGTAGCTCATAACAACCACTGCCGCGTTCACCCAATAAACTCCCAGCAGGATCGGCCAGACTCTGTGAAATTGGCCGTCAAGAAATCCCACCCTGCCGCGAATTGGAATTGCACCGCGGCCGAGCCTCCACATTTCGCACATTAGCCAGAAATACAACGCGAGGCCCAACATCCCATGCTCGACACCGAGTTCCAGATAGGTGTTGTGGGGATATAGAACCTTTTCGTGGTATCCGCTAACATGCCGTGGCAATTCTCCGGGCATCTGATGAAATCCCCATCCCAACCACGGACGCTCTAGAAACATCTCCCATCCGCCTGCGTAAACGGCGGCACGGTAATCCAACGGACCGCGTTCTTGAAAACGTTCCTGCAGCGATTGGAATAGATGGCCTGAGTTCATCAAAACGGCAAGCCCCGCAACGCATACGATCAGCAAAACGGCGCAGGCACGGCGACATGCACCATTCTTCAGAACGAACAGAAACGCGAGCACCGAGCCAGCGAACGCAAGCCACACTGCCCGAGTCATCGTCGCCAGGATCGCCACTGGCACCGAGCCCAGCAGAAACAGCGCTTTGGCCCCTCTCAAACTTCCTCGTTTATAAGAATGGAATCCCAACAGCCCCATCAGGTTCAATGACACACCGTTGGCGACCGCCTGCAGCAACGGTCCTCGCGCACGATCCGCTTGAAACCCAAGGCTTTCGTCAAGAATGAAGCGTGGAAAAATCAGAGAGCGTGCTCCCACGAGAAAGGCGATGGCAGTGAAACTCAGGTATGCGAGGACGATCAGCAGGAAGAGTTCGAATTGTCGAAAATGAGACTCTTCTCGAAAGACCAACCCTGCTATATGGAACAGCGCGAATGGAACAATGAATTTCGACGCCAACAAGCTGCCGGCCTCGTGATCGAAAGGCTGCCCGGCTGCGCTGGCGACGGCCAACGCTGTCAGCCCAAGCATCGGCCAAGTCGCACGTTCTACACGAAGCAGAGGTTGGCGCGCGATCATAGCGCTGCCCACTGCTCCTAGAATCAGAACACCGAAGGCCACGCGATCAATCTCGTAAAACTGTACGTCCGGATGTCGAAGCAACATCGCGGACAGAGCCGCGAGAAAAAGGAGAGATGGCCTCGCAAACAAGATTTGCATCGGCCGCAAGAGGGTCTTCATCCCCCAGGACGCAATGGATTCCCTTCGCTCAGGCGGCAATACAGCCTCGAAGGACCAATCCATCATTGGCCATCTCCGCACAGCACCGCGCGAAATGTTCGCAACAGGATGCGCAGGTCGAGGCCCAGACTCCATCTGCGGATATACTCGCGATCCAACTCCATGCCTCGATGAAAAGATGGATCGCGACGGGCCGTAACTTCCATAGTCCGGTAATTCCCGGAGTTACATCGAGTCTTCCCAAATGCTCAATTGCGTAGCCAGCGACATCGTCCAACGGATGCGGCCGTGGTCCAACCAGGCTCATCTCACCGCGCATGACGTTCCATAGCTGCGGCAATTCATCAAGGCTGTAACGACGCAAAATGCGTCCAAATCTTGTCACCCTCGGATCGCTCGTCATTTTGAAGAAGGGGCCCGACCTCTCGTTGTTCTGTCGCAATCCATCCTTCAGTTGATCGGCGTTGCTCACCATCGTCCGAAACTTGTAACAACGAAAAATTCTGCCTTTCCGTCCTGCACGTTGTGCTCGGTAAAAGACGCCACCGGAGAGTCCACCTTGACTACATCGCAATGGCCACAAGCAGTGGAGAGAGAAAAATCAGAGCGAGCCCCGCTCCTGCGATGTCCACCATTCGTTTCACGACAAGTCCGGGCCAAGGCAATTGTTCGGCGTGAAGACAGTCCACCGGAGCTTCGCCGATCCGCTCCATGGGGGACTCCGCCGGGCGACATCCGCATAAATCTGGAACGATCTCTACGTCGAGTCGCAGCCGTCGCGCTTCCTCGACCAACCAGCGGGTTTTCTCGCTACTGCGCGGAGCTGCCGATATCACTCATCGACAAACTCTCTTCGCGCTGTCCTGGCTAAATCCCCAGTTCGGCCAATCACTCCATCGGCAAGGGGAGCTTTATCGTCAAGAAATCCGCAGACAATCCGTTTCGACGCGGGATGTTGTTCGACGTAAGAGGCAACCTGGCGACCGACCTTGCCCGCGCCGACAATAAGGACGTTCCGCATGTCGCTGCGTTCTCGCGTAGTCCTGTTGTATTCCTCACGAGACCATCGCCACGCGGATAAGCTCCCCAATGAAACCAGCCCAGCAACGCAAAACAACCCGCTGGCGGCCCAAGCCACGCCTTGCAGGCTCGCGGCAAGGTATAAGACGGTCGTCGCCCACAGCACCGCCTTACCCAGAACCTCGACTTGGGAACGCAGGTCTGCGCACTCGACTTGCAGACCCTCAATGTAGGTCACCATCGTGACTAAGACCGCATGCATCACGGCTGCGCCAAGCAATGGGACAGGGATATGGTTAAGAGTCCGAACACTCTTAGCACTGGAGTTGCTTCAGCCATGACAGTGCGGCAGCCAGGATCGACCAGCTGAACAAAACCAGGACGAAGTCCACAGTTGTGGACTGCAACCATCTCAGCCCCAAACGCCCCTGCAGAGGGCCGGGTACGAAGATGTTTAGAGCCTTCCTTGAATCCTTCATAGGTCGTTCCGTCGAACCAGACAGGCCTTTGCCCACTGCAAACGGCTCGGCCGCCTGTGGACCCTTCTTCATGCGATGAGAAGGCGGTACATCCCCTGGAATCAGCCGTGCGCATTCAGCTGCTTGCGCTCTCTGGTTTGCAACGTTGATCAGAACGGTTGACACGTCAGCTCCATCCCAATTTCTTCTAAGTGCAAATCCCCCAGCTCATTCACAGCCGGCGGTAAATTCCGTCAGGAACCGGAAACTCACGATCGGTTAAAACGGTACCGAGAACCCGGGATCCCGACTCGCGCAGCGTCTGCAGAATCCTTCTCACCGCCGCACGCCTCGTCCGCCGCGCTGACAACACGGAATGATTCATCCGCGAGTTGCGCCATGGTGATTGCCTGATTGGCTCCGCTTACGGGAGGCGCTTGCACAATCGAGTACTCAAATTCCCGCCGAACCTCCGCCATGAAGGTGCGGATTGAGGCGGCGCGGAATACTTCATCATCTTGTCTGGCAGGCAACAGCCACATGTTGCTTCGCAAGCGAACCCTGCTGTTTTAGCTCCGGGCTCCGATTCCTTTCGCTCCACCCGGGCATACACTCGCAGGTGCCCCTCCACCGACGCAACCGGTGAACCGTCAGCGATCACCGCTATGCTCGCTAGCGTTTCGGTGGAGAGGCTTCCCCAATTTGCATGCAAATGTCGGTGACATCAGTCTCCCGATCTACCGCGCACAGCACTAACTGCTTCACTGAATGGCTCGCATGAATCGAGAAAATCTGTCGGACCAATCCTCGAATCTGAGCTCTCGCGAATCGATCGGGATCCCAATCCCCCGTCGTCGTGATTGGCCGGACCTCCGCCAACCCCCGCTCATTGATTCGCCCCACATCCGCAACCCCCAACACCTGCGCGCTCATCTCCAGCCTTTCATTCCGGAGAGTTCCCTGCGTTTCTGCCTTGGCAAAGAAGCCAGGACCGGTACATCCAGATAGCCCGCCACGTCCTCGGGATTTCTGAACGCAGAATCCAAATAGTCGGCCGTAAAGGCCGCCCCCGTCCCTGCCGCCCCCGCAGCAACCATGCCTACCCCTAAAACCATCCACGCCGACCGCACAGGCAGGGTTGGGGCTACGGACTGCTCCGCGATTGCCACGTTGACAATTCCTCGCTCGTCCAGCGCATCGTTCATGCGAGCTTCCTCGCGCTTTTTCACGTACAAGAGAAAGTTTTCTTCCGCAGCCCGCTCTGAGTTGATGAGATCATCCTGGGCAATTGCATCTGTTCCAAACCTCTCCGCCATCGCGCGATAGTTCGCCGCCTGAAGGTCCGCCGCTGCCACCCGAGATTGCAAGGCCTTTAGCTGTACCTGCGCACGCTGCAGCTCAGCCGTTGCCCATTCGAAGTGAGGATCTTTGTCCGTGGTCTCATCTCGCACCGGCGATACGGTCTGCGCTGCGATGGTCGATTCGGTCTGCGCGATTTCCTGCTCGACTTCCTGGACGAGCCGGTCACTTCGGTTCGAATTTCGTCAACAATTGTGTTCGCTTCATTGCGAATCGAGCAGGTTCGGTACAAGTTTCCTTAATAGCTCGGGATTGTCAGCGGTCCGTACCTGCGTCGTGGTCCGCTCGGGCAACGTCGAGACTTGTTTTTCCAACTCCGCAACTCTCTGCTTCGTTTCCGCAACTTCGATTCGCGTTTGCCGCGCGCTGATATCCAGGTCACTCAACTTCTGCAGTGCCAGATCGCGTTCTTGACAGGCGGCAATAACCTTGTGCGACGCCGTGAATTGCAGCAGGCGTTGTTGCGAGCCTTCCAATTGACGCCTGGCCTCAGCGGCCTGCTGCTCGAAGAAGTGAAGTTCACCATCTGGCCGGTGCACCGACACGTGCTTCTCCAGATACACCTTCGCCAACGAAAGCAGAACTCTCTCCGCAGTCTGTGGATCGGCTGACGCGTAACCGATCGAAATCAAGTTGGTCTTTTTTACCGGCTCGATCGCGATCGTCTCTCCCAATCGACGAGCCTCGCGCTCAACGCGTTCGGCCCGCCCCTCCTGGGTCATCCGCAAAAAGTGCAGCCAGTCGCGCCCGCCACCGCCGGTTTCTTCCGCCACCTTGCGCAAGACTTCGTCATCCCTCAGCAACTCGACTTCTGAATTCAACTCCTCTTCGGTGATCGCGATCCGCGTGAGATCAAGAGGTGCATTCTCTCCCGCGCTTAAAGGAGCATCCGCGCGTCCCCGCCTCACCAATATATTCATATTTGCCTGATACTTCGTCCCGGCAAGCGCGTACAACGCTGACGCCGCAAATGCCAGAGCGAATGCCCAGACGAAGACCCTTCGCTGACGGAACAGCACCATCGCCAGCTCCCGCATCGTTGGAGCCGCTGGCTGCGATCCGCCCGCGAATTGGGTCTTCATAGACACGCGAGTAAAGGAGAATTTTTTCTTAAATTGGGTCGAATTCATGTACATGCTCAGAGAAGGTTTGGCAAGAAAGCGGGAGATCTTCGAGATCGTATTCTGCGGCACAAATACCATGTCCCCGGGCCGAAGATGTACATATTATTTCAGGCTCGATTGTTTCAACATTTTCTTGAGGTCGAGCAGACGCGTTTCCACGAGATCGTCATTCACCCGCCGGAACAGCACCACCTGCGAATGCTTTGCCTGCTGCGTCAGCCCTCCCGCAATCTCGACGGCTTCCGCCACGGTTGTGTCGATCGCAGCTCGTACTTCCCCGGCTTACCGACTTCTCCCCCGACAATGAAGTAAGGATGCTGAAATTCCTTCAAAGCAACCGCAGCTTGCGGATCGTGTAGATACCCGGTATAGGCCTTCTGCACGGCTCGGCTGAATTCTTCGAGGTTCAATCCTTCGGCGACGATCAGACCTGCGTCTTTCAGCATCACGCGCCCGTCGGGCTGGATGGTTAGCGTCTGGTTGAATTCAGGCGCAACGGTGAACGTCACTTCCACAACGTCGCTTGGCACGAGCCGGTAGAGCGGACGGCGGTTCCCTCCGAGCAGGAGTTCTTCCTTCCCATCCGCTCCTCCAGCCTTTGTGGCGGCGGCACCGCTGCCACCCATTCCATCTGCTGAGAGGCTGGGATGGGAGGCCGTTTTGTTCCCGCCAATATCAGTCTTGTCCTGCTGCGCCACCCCTACGCACCACCACTGCGCAATCACCAATGAAACAAATAGGAACCGGGCGTATTTAAATGACGCTTCATGTTCGGCGTCACGCCGGCATCCCGGCGGAGAAGTTTCACCAACCTCGTGATTCTTCTAAGCGCTACTTAACACCACTTAACAACGGTCAACAAGATGTGGGATGTTGAGTCCACGAAAGTAGAATGCTTTCCCCATGCGGGAAAGCGCATTTCTCTTGCTGATGGTGAGCGTTGGACTGGATTGTATCTGGTGAACCAACCCACCTGAACCGCCAACTTTCGGGTTACCCTCGAAAGTAGAGCTGCATGCTTGCGATGGCACAACGGAGATGAACCATCCCGTGATAATGCGCGCGATTATTGTCCTCCGCACGCATTTTCACTGGCTAGGAGGCCTAGTTGGTGCGATCGCCCTCTTCTGATTTGCTCATATCAAGTGCCGCCAACCCTTCATAAGCTCATCGGCGGAAGACCGGCGATAATTTTCAACAGTCACGATGCCTTGCAGCAGGACCCCTCCAAAGCACGAAATCTCGATTCCCATTTAACCATCCGATGTTCAGTTTTTGTGACCCCTTCCTTGTGGATCGCACTTTTCTCTCCCTACAATCGCTCATCGAATCTGTGATTAATCCAGCTGGAGATCGGTCATATTAGCTTGCTCACTGCCAATTCCTCGATCGGCGTTTTCATAGCCAACTCCAACCGAATGCAGTCGCAACTGCAGAAAAACGCACTGCGACGCCATCCTGGATTCCAAATCACCGCCTGCCCCATGGAACAATTACGATGACCCTGGCAGTCAATGCGAAACTTCCGCGCGTTGCCCTCATGTCTCTGGGCCACCCAGACAATCACTGCTGGGGCTACGCCAATTCTTCGTTACTTCCATGTTTCTCATCCCGGAATCGCAAAGGTCCTCCTCGCGATTCATTTGATCGTGAACTCGTAGTCGGTGCCTTTCGTGTCGGAGCGCGTGGCATTTTTTCGATCTCAGATTCGAACCTGCGATTGCTTTGCAAATGCATCCTCCGCGTCGCAGCCGGGCAGATCTGGGCCAGTACCGAGCAACTCAACTACCTGATGGACCTCATCTCCGAGGTGCCCTCTCTCCGCGTAATGAATTCAATTGGGAATCGCATCCTGACTCCGCGCGAGGAGCAGGTCGTCGCGCTCGTGGCCGAAGGCCTCGGCAACCGCCAGATCGCGCGAGAGCTGAACCTGAGCGAACACACCATCAAGAAATATCTCTTTCGTATTTTTGAAAAGCTCGGCATCTCGAGCCGCGTGGAACTGGTACTGTACGCGCTCAATAACGGAGACCCTCGTCCAGCCGAGTGGGTTCCTGGCACGTAATTCTTTTACTCAGGCACCCGTCTTTGGAATTGAAAGCCTCGACTCCCCGCTGTATAACTTCAACGAAACTCCTTGTCCGAAGGACGATCCGAACACGCCTGTGTCGCCCAAACCGCGCCGGTGGAGTATTTTTGCAGCCGCTCTGCTCGTACTGGCACTCGGGCTCGTCGTCATCTATACCAGCCGACCGGCCTTTTCCAGTCCGCTGGCACTCGTGGTTGTCGCTGCGATTGGGCTTGCGGCATTGCTCATGCAACTCCGCTTGCGCAAGGATCTGCACTCCGCCATTCACGCTCCGCTGTGGCTCAATGTGCTTGGTCTGTGCCTCGCTATCGCAGCGGTTTTCGCCGATCACCTTCACCTCAGCGCGAATCTGATGATCATTGCCGCTCTCGGCGCAGTGATTTGCTTCGGCAGTCAGTGGGACGGTCGTCCTCCACGCTCTCCGCAAAAGGAAGAGTTAGCGGGCAAGGTGCAGTTTGACGATTATGTCGTAGCAGCGCGTGGCGCGCTTTGCGCTTATCGTTTGAATTCCACCGCCACGGTTGTTTCGACGGTCGCCGGTTCACCCTTCACGCGGTAGGGTTCAAACTTCCACCAGCGCAGCGCATCGGTCGCGGCCGCAGCGAGAACATCCGGACCGTTCAGCGCTTTCGTGCCGACCACCGAACCATCCGGACCCGACCACGATACTCACGCGCGATGATGCCTTCCAGCTTTCCCTTCCTCGCCTCCGCCGGGTACACGGGATCGACGCGGTGTACCAGCAACTTCTGCATGACCTCTGTCGGAACCCGTGTCGCTCGATCTTCCGGACTCGGCTTTGGACGTGGAGTCTTCAAACCGGATTCAAGCTCTCCCCATGCCCGATTCCATCTCCACAGGAACACTCCCGGCGATGAATGCGACGATCACCGTCGCAACGATCCATGCGGTCAGGCTTCGCTTCGTTTTCGGTTTGCCGCGAAACCCGCCGCTTCCCCCACCAGCGGATCCCCGAGTGGTGATCGGAATTTGTTTGACGGGAATGCGGTTCAGCTTGGGCGGCGGAGCCACACTCGATTCCGCTTCGGCTCGCACTTCTTTTGCCCAATCGCGAATCGCGGATCGTTGCTCCGGCGTGATCGACACAAATTCGAAACCGCAGCGCAGCCTGTCGTAGTACTTCACCTGTGCGGTCGTTCGCAGCGGTTCCGCCAGAGGCGAGAGCCTGACCTCGACGTTGACGGTTTCTCCCGGCTGCAACTCTCCAGCCAGCATCGCTGCGATTCCGCGCTCGCCTACGTTCATCGTGCGTCCGGGCAGAGTGTCAGGCAGCCCGCCGCGCACGACCGTCACGTCCAGCGGTTCCTGCAGGCGGAACCGTGGCACCCGTCGTCGCGAAGGTCCCGCCCACTCCCGTACCTGGTGATCCCGCTCCCATCGTCGTTACTTAGATTGGTGACTGTGGGCAGATATCCCGCCCCGAAAAACTTTGTCCAGCTGAACTAATAATTTGTCGTTCCTGGCAATCGGAGAATCTATTCAGAATTTGTCATTCCGAGCAAAGCGAGGGATCTGTTTTCGCCCGCCACGCCTATCTTCGCAACTCACACAATCTCGCCTCCGCGCGCGAATACCACCATGCTTGCCATTCCGATAAACAATCCATGCTCAGAATTCCGGCATGTCGCTCGATTCCCGGGCCAGTGGATCGGCATCGCGAATCTCGCCAAACCTGCAGTCGAGAATGTGATTGTTCTCGTCCGTCACAAAAGGTGTCCCATCTTTATTCTGCCGCAGTGCTGACGTCCGCGCCCAGCGCGACAATCCGCTTCTCGACCAACGCCTGCGAGAACCGGATCACCTCTACCGGCAGCGGAAATTTTCCCAATCGCTGAACCTGCTTCGACGCATCCGCCACGATCACGAGCTGTTTGGTCGCAGACGCAACGATTTTTCGCGGAGCAGCGCCCCGCCTCCGCCTTTGGTCCACCTCAATTGCGGATCCACTCGACCGTGCTGTCAACCGTGACCGCGATCTCCTGGCAGTCGTCGAGCGTGATCAGCGGATCCCGAACTCTGCGCGAGTTCCCGCGATCGATCGGAAGTCGGAATCCCCCGGACGCGCAGTCCACCCCTCACCCGCTCGCCTAACAGCTTAATAAAGTACGCAGCGGTCGACCCGGTCCCGAGTCCCACCACCTGGCCGTCTTTTACATACTGCAAACTCGCTCGCGCTGCCGCCTCTTTTTCCTGATCGTTCGCCATTCGGACTTCAATATATACTCTGCGACCGGATCGTGAACCGGGAACGGGTAGAAACTCGGGCTGGCGTGCTCAGCCCTGAAACGCCGGGCGCGACCAACGCAGATGGGTGCCCCTCGATGAGACGAGTCCGGTCCGCCCGTCAAAGATGAATGATGCGAAGTGCGTGAGGAGATCGCCCACCATCAGCGAGCCAGTGCTGGCGGAATGCCTGGATTCTTCCTACTCCATCCTCAAGACCCGCATCGGGTCCAGTCGAGACGCCCGCCACGCCGGAACCAAGCAGGCCAGCGCGGCTGAGGCCATCAGCAATGCTGCGACGGCCACGAACACTCCGGGATCGAGCGGCTGGGTTTCGTACAGCATGGATTTGATGAACTGCGTCGTCGCGGCGCTTGCCGCCAGTCCCAGCAGGAGTCCGATGAGCGCCGGGCGCAGCCCATCCGCGAGCATCCCTCTCAGCACCTGCTCTCGTTGGGCGCCCAGCGCCATGCGGATCCCGATCTCACCCGAGCGCTGAGCCACAACGTAAGACAGCACGCCGAAAAGGCCCGCAGTGGCGAGCAACAGTGAGAGTACCGCTAACGATGTGATTAGAGTGGCATCGAAACTCTGGTCGAGCGTCGACTTGCCGAGCAGTTGATTCATCGTAAGCACGTCCGAGACGGGCAGGTCACGATCCTGATCTTGAATGATCTGCTGCACCGGAAGTGCGAGTTGCATTACGTCCTGCCTGGAGCGGATCGCGAGTGTGCCGTAGTTTTCATCACCCGCAAAGAGCGGATGGTACTGCATTGGCTGAGGCGCTTCGCCGATTTCGCACCGGGTGTCGCCAACGATTCCCACGATCACGCATGACCTTGTTTCCGTCGTTTACGTGCAGGTGTTTGCCAAGGGGATTCTCGGAAAAGAAGACTTCAGGGTGTTCGACGATGGCAACCCGCAGGAAGTTGCTTTCGTCTCTGGACCAGTTGCGGCCAGGGCGGTTGCTCATCCTCTGCCGGTCAACTCTTTTACTAACCGCTCCGATCTTCAAGGACAAGATCCCAGGGCGACGGTCGTTATTCTGTTCGACGCGCTCAACACCTCTTTGAGGATCAGGCTTACGCGCGACAACACATCCTGCACTTTCTTCAATCCGTCAAGCCGCAGGACCACGTCGCCATCTTCGCCCTCACAACCCAACTGTTAGCCGTCCATGATTTCACTGACGATGCCGCGTCGCTCGCCAATTCTGTTAACCGCTTCAGCCCCCGCCTGCTAGCGGCTTTCGACGCGTCGCATCCCGAGAACTTTCACGTTCCTGCACTCGCCAGCGATCCCTCTTGGATGAGCTTTGAGAACCACGTCAACAATGCAAACGGCGAAATCGCTGATGCCCACCTCGTAGACCGCTTTCAATCTACGTATGCGGCAATGGTGCAAATCGCTGACTATGTCACAAAGATTCCCGGCCACAAGAGTTTGATTTGGGTTTCCGACGGAATTCCGATTCTGATTGGCGGCGGTCGCATTGGCATTCCGGACCGCGATATTGTTCGTTTTGATGGTTCGGAAGCGCCTGGTGGGAATAACCTGAGCACCCTAGCACTAGCCCTCAATCGAGCGAATATGGCCATCTATCCAATCGATGCGCACGGGATAGACACGGACGACTCCGCGTCAGGATTTTTCATGCGCCAGAATCAGAGAGACAGTTTCCGCGCCCTTGCCGACGATACCGGCGGTAAGGCGTTCTATGGCAACAATAATATTGAAGGAGCAATACAGTCTGCCTTTGAGGACGATCGCTACACATACATCGTGGGTTTTTATCCCAACCATGGCGCTTGGGACGGAAAATTTCGCGAAATCAAGATCTTGTTGTCCCGTTCCGGATCGCGTTTGCGTTACAGACGTGGATACTTCGCTTTTCCGGAACACATGGAAAAAGAAGCGATCATGAAAGCAGACCTGCAGGAAGCCGCTCGGAGTCCACTGGATGCTACAGGTCTTGACCTGACTGTGAGCGGCAAGACTTTGGCGTCTTCTTCGACGCGCCTGCTCCAATTGCAGATGAGTCTTGATCCCAAGCAGTTTCTTTTGCTCGATCATGGCAATCATAGGCAAGGCGGTCTTGATCTGGTTTTTCTGCAAAGGGATTCGGAGGGAAAGATACTTGTTGCAGACAAGCAGCACTTTGGCATTGATTTCGGATCCAAAGAATACGATTCATTGGCGAAGTCGGGTCTTGTTCTGCAACGGAAGGTTGCCATCAATACCGCTTCTGCGCAAATTCGAGTCTTGGTCCGCGACTCCGGTTCCGGCGCTCTAGGTTCCGTAACCCTTCCGTTGAAACAATTCTTCTAAACCTAGATCCCCTTTTCCCCTGCTCATCAATCGTGAGGAACAAAAGAACGATGCGGTCCGATCCATGAGACTACGCGGCCAGGACGGTCGGTCCTTTGGCCCCTGATCACCTCGACTCGCCAACTGCGCGGGTTTGAGGATGAAGCACTCGCGGTAGGTTAGGAGACTGGGCCCAGACAATTCTGTTGACGCGATCTGCGGCGTCTACGGCACAACCACTTTGATCGACTTCGTCTTGGCGCTCTCGTCCCCCGATATATCGACGGAGGTCGCTGCATAGTAATAGGTCGTGCTGTTCGCAACGGTGGAATCGTTGTACAGAGTCGACGGGACCACGCTGGCATTGATCTTCGTCCATGAGCTTGAGTCTGGGCTGCGATACACGTTGTAGCCGGTGACATCGCTCGATGTCGACGCCTTCCAACTCAGAGTGACCACGTGGTTGGCGGCCGCTTGCATGGTCACCTTGTACGACATGGTTGAAGAATGTCCACAACTCGTGACCGTTACAGAAAACGAAGATGTTGCTGCCTTGGTCGGAGTGCCCGAGAGCGTCAATGAGATTGCTTTTTTGGAGGATTTTCTCGTGATCCCTGCAGGAAGACTCCCGGAAGAAATCGACCAGGTGGCCGAGCCGCAACCGCTGCTGGTTGTGATGACCGCGGAATAGGGAGTGCTCACCGTACCGTTGGGCAGAGTCTTGGTGACAATCGAGATGCTGGCCTCCATGAAAGAGGATCCGAGGATGAATAGAAGAAGGGGGAAGAGATAGGACTTCATCCTTCCATGCTGCGGTGCAATCGCAATTCACGGAAGATTCGCAAAGTACGCAAACTTGTGGTGTGGAATCGAAGGTTTGCAGACTATCGCTTCGAGGAGATCGCGCATTTAGCACGTTTACGCAAAAGCTAAAACCCGCATCGCTCCTATGCTGTCAATTTGTGAGTGTGCGAGGCTCATATAAATTGTCCCATGATGGGTCCCGAGGTGCGAATGCTGTTCGACTACTGCAAACATCTTATCCTGATTCTTCTTTGCGGTTGTCTTGCAGCGCAATCTCGTCGCCCCGAGCGCAAAGTGAAAGACAACGTGATCACGTCGGATCACGATCCTGTCGTGCAAATTCGCCTGCCGCAGCTCCGCGCAATATGCCGGCGCGGACCGCTGGATTCTTTACGACATCGCCGACTGCGAACTGCACGCGTTCGTCGATGTCGATGCGACGAAGAATGTATAGCGACTTTACTGGATCCAGTTTGAAGGCTACGTGCCGACGCGCCCCGAGTTGCGACACAACTACACTTCGCCGCGACATGCGAACCTTGGCGGCAAAGACTTCTTTCTCGACACGTGGGTGCGCAGAAAAGATGCCGACGTGAGGCCCGGTGGCGACGTCGAGCACATCCAGGCGCTGATTGAATCGAAGGGCTATCACCTGCCAGACGCCATGATGTATGTCCGCCTTGTACACCTTCTGGACGAACAAACACGTAAAGAGTTGATGATCATTTACGGCGAAGACATAGCCCCGAGCGGCCTCGCAGCCGCCGATCTTCAACCAGGCGGCAAAGCCTACGATCGTTGGCCCGCATTGGAGAAGAGCCTGATCGACCGTGCGGAAGAGAAGATCGGGGTCGCGTGGAAGTAAAAGGGACGATGTGAATATTAATTTCGACGAGAGAAATCTGCGGGCTGTGACCTGCGCGTCAACATTTACCCGCCAGGACCTTCTCGGTGTAAATCAAATATCCAGCGAGGGCGAATCCCATGATGACTGTCACGATCGTGATGAAATCGAGCAGGAATCCGGCTGGCTCGAAGGTGCCCGCATCGAGTTGTGTGCGCGTTTTGCGGTAACGCATGAGCCCGGCGACGACCAGCGCGATTCCTGCACAGATGGTGCCTGAGCCGATCCAGACAGAGAGGCCTGCCGTGCGCAACGAATGTCCTTGCAAGGCCGTCAATTGCCGGATCGCGATCGAAAACCTTCCGATCGCGAACCCGAATACCACGACCGCCGCCCCGGTTCGCACCCAGGCCAGAAACGTGCGCTCGTTCGCGAGATGGTCGCGCGCGCGATTCGGATTGACGATTTCTTCGGTCATGACGCGAGCATTATTCCACAGCCTTCGCGATCACGGCTCCCGCCCCGGCAAGATTCTTGATCAACTCGGCCGGAACTCCGTGTCTCTGCTGCAAGTATTCCGGACTGTTGTAAGTTACCGAGACCTTTCCCGAAGCATCTTCCGCGACCAGCGCCTTCAACGGCAGATCAATCGCCAGGCTCGGCGCCGCCACCATCAGCGGTGTACCGCCTTTCGGATTTCCGAAGATGAGCAGCTTTGTCGGACGCATGGTAAGTCCGGCTTTTTCGGCCTCACCACTGTGATCGACCATCGCGAAAATCTGCAATCCTTTTTCCGACAGCGCTCCCTGCAATCGTTTTACGGATTCATCCACCGAATATCGGCTTGGAATCTGTACCAACCCAATTTCCTGTGCCATAACAAACCTCGTGTTGAAAAAAAATAATACATCACGAGGCTTCGACTCTTTCCAGTCGACGGCCCCCGCGTAAGCCACAAGCTGTCGTAGAATCGCAGGTCGTACATTCACCGCCGAGGTTTGCTCATGCTCCAAGCACGGCCATCCACGTTTGCGAGATACGCCGTTTCATTCGCTCTTCTTTTCTGCACTGCATTTTCCGCTGCTCAAGCCGATTACAAGCCGTCGCCGGAAAACATACAGGCGCGTCGCGAATTTCAGGACATGAAATTCGGCATGTTCATCCACTGGGGCGTATATAGCGTGCTCGGGAACGGCGAGTGGGTGTTCCACAATCGCAAGTTGAAGGTCGATGAGTACAACCGGTTACCAATGTTTTTTGATCCCGAAAAATTTGACGCGAAGACATGGGTATCGCTGGCGAAGGCTGCGGGGATGAAATACATCACGATCACTTCGCGCCATCATGACGGGTTCGCGATGTTCGATTCGAAAATCTCTGACTGGAATATCGTGCAGCGAACTCCTTACAAAAAGGATCCGCTGAAAATGCTGGCCGAAGAATGCCAGCGTCAAGGTATCAAGCTCTTCTTTTATTACTCGCAGCTTGACTGGCACAATCCGGATTATTATCCGCGCGGCGCGACCGACTGGAATAACGGCCGTCCGGATCACGGCGACTGGAATGCCTACCTCGATAACTACATGGACGGCCAGCTCACCGAGTTGCTCACCAACTACGGCCCCATCGGCGGCATATGGTTCGATGGTATGTGGGACAAGCCGAATGCGGACTGGCATCTCGACAAGACTTATGCGTTGATCCACAAGTTGCAGCCCGCGGCGCTCATCATCCCCAATCACCATCAGACGCCGCGTCCCGGCGAAGATGTGCAAACCTTTGAGCGTGACCTGCCCGGACAAAACACCGCCGGATTTAATACCGACTATGTAAGTAACGCGCTGCCGCTCGAGAGCTGCGACACGCTCAACGAAAACTGGGGATTCGAAATTGGCGACAGCAATTACAAAAGTGGACCCGATTTGGTTCGCAGGCTGATTCGCACAGCTGGAGACAATTCAAATCTGTTGATGAATATCGGGCCCTACCCGAACGGCGAGATCGATCCGCAGTTTGTCACACGCCTCCATGCGGTCGGCGAGTGGCTCTCAAAATATGGGGAGTCGATATACGGAACTCGGGGTGGTCCGATCGCGCCGGGCGACTGGGGCGTTACCACGCAAAAGGGTGACAAGATCTATGTCCACATATTGAAATGGGGATCGCCGCTGCTGGCTCTGCCGCCCGTCTCGGCGAAGATCGCGTCCGCTCAATCGATGAGCGATGGCGAAAAGATCGACTTCACGCAAAACGCCGATGGCGTTGTTCTGAAAGTGCCTGCGCCGAAGACCGAAGAAGTGGATCGTGTGGTAGTCCTGACGATCGCGAAATAAGCACGCAGCCCGGATCCGCGAGAATCCTATTTCAATCCCCGCACCGCAAATGCCTGGGATAGCGTTTGCACGTAAACGTATTCGTACGCGTTGCCGTCAACGGAGAAATGAGGCGTGCCTGCGCTACTTCCAGGGGCAGCCGACTGTCCGAACTCGCGCCAAGGTTCCATCTTGCCCGTGGTGATGTTCACGCGCGACAGCTTTGCGGTTCGTTCAGCCATCCGATTCACCGATACGTACAGCGATGTCCCATCTGGGGACCAGCCGGCAACACCGTATTTCGGATCCAGATCCGGTATCGGGTGAAATCCGCCGCCTTCAATCGGCCAGATGCCGCGCTTGCCCTCCGGCCCATCACCGCAGTGCTGCGCCCGTCGGGCGACAGCGAAACGCCACGAATTCCCTCCGGAGTAAGCGGTTTGGCGTCACCAGTGTTCACATCGATCAGGTAATCGCGCGCGGCATGGCCGGATTCGATTCCGGCGGCGAGAAGTCGTTTTCCGTCGGGCAGAAAGCGCACGGTAGCATAGCTGATGTTGTCGTGCGTCAACGGCGCGCTTCGCCGGCTCCAGTCGGCACTAACTTCAGCGGGCCGCCTTTCGCGGGCCGGGTTACGACCCATTTTGCGTCAGGCGAAAGCGCCATCGCATTGCCTTCGCCGATCTTCACAGGCGGCGAACCGTCCGTGTCGCGCAGAAAGACGGTGTAGTTCGGACCGCCTCCCTCGCCTTCCTCTTCAAACAGGACCTTCTTCCCATCCTGGCTGAGGTCGCGGGCAAGGGACCAACCGAACCATCCCAATTCTTTTTCCTCTTTCGCTCCCGGCGCCAATCCACGAATGCCGATTCGCTGCTGGTGCGTGATCATCAGCGCCGTACCGTTACGCATGTCCTCCAGCCACATGCCTCCGGGAACGTTGGTGATGCGGCGTTCCTTGCCAGAAAGGTCACGCCGTGCAGGTTGGTGGCGCTGCCGCTACGCGTCGCGGTAAACCAGATTTCATCGCCGGAGGGAGACCATTGGACTCCTTCAAGAGAGACGAAGCCTGAGGAAAGTTTCTTTTCGTGTCCGGCCATGTCGACGACTGCAACGGATCCTTCATCGTCGCCGTCGGGATTCTCGTGATCGGCAAATGCGATCCACTTG
Source organism: uncultured Acidobacteriota bacterium (assembly GCA_963771765.1). Classification (GTDB taxonomy): domain Bacteria; phylum Acidobacteriota; class Terriglobia; order Terriglobales; family Acidobacteriaceae; genus Sulfotelmatobacter. The sequence continues at coordinate 71,009 of CAVYUY010000022.1, read as the reverse complement.
CCGTCGGGAGAAATCGCGGGATCGCTGATCCAGTTGATGCCATCGAGAAGAACTTTGCCGACTGGATATTCCAGCCGCCAATGGGAGGTCTCGCGCACATAGCGGACAACGGCCATGTTTTCGCCGTCCGGCGCCCATTTTGCGTCCTGCACGTTATCGAGCACTTCCCGCGGAGTACCGCCATTGAGAGGAACGCGGGCAAGCGTCCCGATGCGGGCATAGCCGCCGGAGAAGGCGGTATTGAGGCGGATCGCAAGCTCTCCATTCTTCGAGATCGGCAAGCAGTTCGGCATTTTTCAATCCCAATTCGCGCGAGCCAGTGTCGTCAGTGCGCGCCAGATAAAGCTGGTCGTCACCGCCGTCCCACGCCGCGCTATAAACGATGCTGCCGTCGGGAGTGAAGCGGGCATTGCCGATGGAGCCGGTGCGAAATGTGATCTGCTTGATATTCCGGCGGTGCGGAGTACGCGCTGTCCTCGCCCCAGCCACCAACCCAAGCCAAGCAATCGCGCAGCGAGGAGCACGCCAGCGGCGACCAACCCGAATCGAAACGCGACTCGGCTGCGTCGGCCTGCGCTACGACAGCCTGAGCGCCCGACTTTCCACCGGCCGAAAGCTCGGTCAAGGCTTCCAGATCAAATGCGAGATCACCTGCCGACTGGAAACGTTGAGCCGGCTGCTTTTCCAGGCAATGCCGGACAATCCGGTCCAATCCGGGCGGAACATTGCGCGCCGTCTCGGAAAGTTCGGGCAGCTTCTTCTTTCAGGATGGCGCTCATGGTGTCGGCGGCGCGTCTCGCCATGGAAGGCGCGCTTGCCGGAAATCATTTCGTAGAGAATCGCGCCGAAGCAGAAAATGTCCGAGCGATGGATCGGCCGGCTTTCCGCGCACCTGCTCGGGAGACATGTATCCCGCAGTTCCCATCACCACGCCCGCTTCGGTGGCCACCTGCACGGTTGGCGCGTCGCCGCCTGGGGCCAGGTTCGGGGCCGCGTCAGCTTCGCCAGACCGAAATCCAGAATCTTTACCCGGCCATCGTTGGTCAGGAAAAGATTTTCCGGCTTCAGATCGCGATGGACGATGCCTTTTTCGTGCGCCGCCGCCAAGCCGCGTGCCACCTGGATCGCGTAATCGACTACCCGGCGCACGGGAAGCGGGCCGTTCCTTACACGCTCGCGCAGGGTCTCCCCTTCGAGCAATTCGGATACGACATAGGGAGCGCGCGACTCCTCGCCGATATCGAAAATGGAAAGGATGTTGGGATGATTGAGGGCTGCCGCGGCACGGGCTTCTTGTGAGAAACGCTGCAGCCGCTCGCGGTCGGCTGAGAATGATTGCGGTAGCACCTTGATAGCGACGGTGCGGTCGAGCCGTGAATCGTGGGCACGGTAGACCTCACCCATGCCGCCTGCGCCAATTAGAGATTCGATCTGGTACGGGCCGAGTTTGGTTCCCGAAGTAAGCGCCATCGGGCGCGATTATACGCGAGCGGCGGAGAGCGTCCAAAACAGTAATTGCAGCGAAATTAAGCCAGGAAGGGCTGCTCGGAAGGCTTCCGGCTTTTAGGATTGAACAATTTTCTCCAAGGCCACGCGACTGCGGATCACCAGCGTGGCTCCCTTCAACTGCATCAACTGCTTCTTCTTGAACTCCGAGAACAGGCGGCTGACCGTCTCGCGCGTCGTCCCAATAATTTCGGCAATCTCTTCATGCGTCAGTGTCAGCTTCACTTGTGACGAACCATCTTCTTGCATCGTTTTGCTCGACCAGGAGAGCAACAGTTTCGCAAATTTCTCCGACGGCGACGCAGACAGCCCCAGCGTGCGGATCTCTTCATAGGCGGTGTAGTAGTTGCGGCTCAGTTGCTGCGCGACCCGGACCGCCACTTCTGGAAAGTCCTTCAAAAAACGCATGAAGGAATCACGCGGAATGAAATTGGCTTGGCCCGGCTCCATCATCTCGGCAGTCACTTCATACGGCCGGTTGGAAATCACGGCGTTGAGCCCGAGAACGTCGCCAGACTCGGAAATCTTGGTGATAATCGTTTTGCCTTCTCGCGAGGAGGTCGACAGTTTCGCCTTCCCTACGCAGAGCACGAACACGCCGCGCGGCTGCTGCCCTTCAATGAACAGCATGGCGCTCTTCGGATAAACGGCGGTCGACTTAATCTCGTTAAGCCGCTGTCCCGCTTGAGGGGAGACGTTGCAGAAAAGATGTTCGCCGCGTACCGGACAGGTCAAGCAATTATCCAGAATGTTCAAACCGTAAGGAGCTCTCATGGCAACCCTCCCAGGAGTGATGGCAGCTTCTTGTTTCGCCTATCCGCCTCACTCACACCTAGGGAATGGCACGTGGTCCGCCATCCCTGGACATCGGCCTGTTCTTCGGTAAGCCCTTGGTAAACGTCTGCAAATAAAGGCGTTGCGAAGGGTGCGCGCAGTCCTTCGGTTGTGCCGAATTGGGAAATTTCAGTTGTCTGGGGAATTTCCCGCACACGGGTGCGTGATCTGGATCACCGGAAGTTGTGACTTTGGTGTTGGAAAGGGTTCTTCCGCCCGAATCAGGCGGAGTCCGCGCCCATTTCCTAGGCCGACTCTGACGTCAGCGCCCAACAGCCGCCCCAGAAGGCCATCGCAATGAAGAGGCTCGACCATTCGTTGGGATCGTGTGGTGCTCCGGGGATGCCGTAGCATCCCAAAACTCGCGGTATGTGGAGCGTCAGCACCCAAATTCCCAAGATGGTTCCAGCCCCCGCCGCTCCCCAGCGCGACAACCAATTCACGCCGATACTGATGCCGGCTGCGACGAGAACCGCTCCGAAAAAGGCGCTCCAGAACATGTGCCACGGGATCCAAGCGGGGATCAGGCTCGCGATAAAGCGCAGGATCAGAAAATGGTCGACGCCCAAGGCGATGAGAGCCACTCCGAGCACTCTCCGGCTTCCGGCGACCAGCCAACCCGGCATTTCGTTTCTCCCCGGCAGGAGCCAGGCAAGCGACATCAACCAGAATGTCTCGCAGACAATCGTTCGCATTCCGATGTCCGCCAGCACCGGAACATACTTAGGAATATCCAGAAGCAATCCACACAGAAAGAGCAGGCTTCCCAGCAGGATCGCTGACTTTCGCAGCGTGGGCTGCAAAAAGAGTCCTGCGCCGCAAGCCACCCAGATCGCGCCAAACAAGTATGCAACCCACGGGATCGCGGGCAGCCACGGCAGCGCCGGAATCACGTTGTATTGAGGTCCGAGCGAATGGCCCACTGTGTGGGCGCAGACAATCGTCTGCACGCCCAGCGCAATGATGGCGAGCGCGTAAAGAAAACGTCCAATTGTCGACACAACTTTCATGATCGACCTGCGATTCTGGGCTAAGGCCCGACCGTCACCTGCAACGCGGAAGGGGTGATCATCCGTTCCCGGTAGATCAGATTCTTAGGAGCCACTTCGCCAACCGCATCTACGTTTACCACATACCCGCCATGTGGAAGCGTTTCTCCAAATGGCAGTTCCATCGCAACCGTCCCATGCTTGAGAACGAAATGCTGATACCCGATCGCAGTCGCCCGGCCATTGCCCGTGACCGCCATGACGACGAACGTCAGGTCCATGTCATCGGGCGTCGTGTTCGAAACGCTGACGCTCCCGGCGATCCGGTTTCCGTTCACGCGCGCTTCATTTTTCCATTCGAGGGTCAACGCGGAACGCACGCGCAGGGTGAATCCTTTTATCACAGCTTGCTGTGGGCTACTCGCATCTTTCACCGAAAAGACGAAGGCAAACTCGCCCGTATGTTCGGCCTGCCCGTGGAGCAAGCCAGTGTCTTCAAGCCTGAATCCCGGAGGCAACGCGCCCTTCTCCAGCTTCCAGTGCATCGGCGGCGTGCCGCCTTTCGCATGAAATCGGACCTCATATTGCGCCCGGGGAAATGTCTCGGGAGCTCCGACTGTTCTCGATCACGAGCGAGGTTCGGTCTGGGCCGGCGTCGCTGGCTCCTGCTCGGCCGCGTTGTCACCGCGCCGGCGGTGACCGACTGCAGGCGGCATCCGGCCATCGCGCTCGCACAGAGCATGACGATGGCAAGCCGCCCAACCCACTGACTTTTCGACATTTTCCCCATAACAGCCACCTGCAAACCAACGTTGGAGCGACCCACGGACCCCGTTTCTCCTACTCTCCCACAATTCACGAGTTCCCGTATATGAATGTTCGGTTCAGCCGAACTTGCACCCGTCCCTGATCGCGAACACTGTGGTCACATTGACGAAGTTTTCTGCATTTCTGAAAAACTAATGATTCCGGCATTTAACTTCAGAGCTTGCTGTCGCCGGTTCGTTTTTCTTGATGGAACTGCTCCTCAACCTCGCGTGGATTCTTCTGGCGCTGCCAGCCTATTGGCTCTGGCGGGGAGCCCGAATCGCAGGCTTGGCCGCCGCTTAACGTCGGCGCAATGCCTGTTCGCATTGGGATGTTTCTCGTCATCCTCTTTCCAGTGATCTCCGCCACCGATGACCTTCGAGCCATGCGGGCCGAGATGGAAGAATCGCCGAGCAGCGAGCGCAGTCTGCGCCAGGCGAGCGTTCACAAGCTCTCCGCCTTAAGCGGCCACAGTCAGCCGTCAATGGTTTCCTTCGGCGTTCCAATGCCGCTTTCAGAGGTAAGCTGGCTGCAAGTTCCTACGGTTCAACTTTCCCATCGGCTGTGCCGGCGATTCATCGCTCCAGCCGCGCGCCTCCCGTTCTGTAGTCGGCTGATTCGTCGACATCGCCATCAGTTTTAAACAAAGACAAGAAATCAAGGCGATATCTCTTTTTCTGACGAGTCGTTTCTGTGGGCCCAACACTCTTTTCGCTTGAGGAATTATTGAGGCGATCATCCCATGATGTCGTTGTGTCTCGCATGGCAAACCGATGCGAGTACGGAGTTCTGATGCGCTGGATATATCTCAATGCCGCAATGGCCGCGGTGCTGGTCACGATGAGCGCTGTTCGCTCAGGCCGCGCCTCAACCCGCCACTACGCCTCCCTCCCAGGTTTGGACCTGGGATCAGGTCAAGGACCGCTTTGAGTTGAACAACACGACCCTGCTGGCCGGAAAATTGAACATCGACGAATTGAAGGCCCAGGAAATCACCGCACATCTTGCGTCCGAACCCGGACCTCACCCTATCCGCCGACGGTACGCAGATCGCTCCCAGCCACGGCGTATGGCCGCCCTTCGCGGGAACATTCGTCTCGCCCGGAGTCAGCTACCTGTTTGAGCGGCGGAATAAACGAGGACTGCGCTACGAAGCCGCAAAGAAGGGACCGCCATCGGCGCGGCGCAGCAGTCCGACTCGGAACGCACCTTGCTTTTCAATCTTCGGACCGCCTTTGTCGGGGTCCTGCAGGCGAAAGCGGTCTTGCGCCTCGCGCAAGACAATCTCGACTACTACGACAAGATCCTGAAAGTGAGCCGGGATCGCTTTCAGGCCGGAGACATCGCCCGGATCGATCTCGACCGCCTCGAATTGCAACGTCTGCAATATGAGTCCGACCTGCAAACGGCGAAGGTCAATCTGCGCACCACCAAGATCAATCTCCTCGCCTAGCTGGATGATCACCGCGCCAGTCGACAGTTTCGATGTCGATGGCGTCTTCGACTTCCGCGACGACCTTTCTTCGAACGACGACTATCGCAAGGACGCGATCGATGCCCGTCCGGATCTGAAGGCCGCGTTGCTCTCGGTGCAGCAGGCTGAGACAAATTACAAGCTCGCCGAGGCGGATGGATCCACCGATCCGACCATTGGCGTCTGGTTCACGCACAACGGATCCTTCAACAATCCGGATGCGCTCAACACCATCGGCGCCAGCGTCAATATTCCGCTTCGCATCTTCGACACCAATCAGGGCGAGAAGCTGCGCACGAAAATCGACATCAAGCGCAATGAAAAACTCCGGCAAGGCGTCGAGACCCAGGTCTACAGCGACGTGGACTCCGCCTACGCCTCCGTTACCAGCGATATCAATCTTCTGAAGCCCTACAAGTCGCAGTATCTGGAACAGGCCGTTCGCGTCCGCGACACTGTGCAGTTTTCTTACCAGCATGGCGGCGCGGCGCTGCTGGACTTCCTGAACGCCGAGAGCGAATACCGAGCCGTGGCAGTTGAGCTACGTAAATCTGGTCGGTTCCTATCTGACAGCGGCGGCGCAGTTGAATCTGGCCGTGGGGCGCGAGGTTATCCAATGAACAAGATATTACTTGCATTCGCACGGCGAAGAACAGGAGCGCACGTTTCACCTTCAGCGCTGGCTTTTGGCCCCAGCTCTCTTAGCGCTACTGGCTGCTGGGGCCGCTTGCTCCAACGACGTTCCAGCCGCAGCCAGTAAGCCTCCCGTCACGCTCGATCCCGATGTCTACACCGCGGATCAACCGGAACTATTCAAGACCGCAAAGGCCGAAACGCGCCCTCTGCCCACATTGGTCACTGCGAATGGGACCGTTACTCCTGACGTGAATCGCACCATCCACGTGACCTCGCTCGGAGCCGGCCGGGTCGTCGACCTCAAGACAAAACTCGGCGACGCGGTCAAAAAGGGACAGACGCTGCTGGTGATTTCGAGTCCGGATATTTCCAGCGCATTCTCTGACTACGAAAAAGCAAAAGCGGACGAAGCCCTCTCCCACAAAGCACTTGATCGCGCCCAGACGCTTTACGACAAAGGAGCGATTGCGACAAAAGATCTGGAAGTCGCCCAGGACGCGGAAGACAAAGCCAAAGTCGATGTGCAACACCGCCGACCACCACGTCCGCATTCTCGGCGGCGATCCCGCGCATCCCAGCCCGCTGATCGAGCTGAGCGCCCCGGTCTCCGGGACCATCGTCGAGCAGAACGTCGCCGGCTTTGAAGGCGTCAAGAGCCTGGACAACACTCCGAATCTGTTCACCATCGCCAATCTTTCCCAGGTCTGGGTGGTGTGCGATGTTTTCGAAAACGATCTGGGCGAAGTGCATATCGGCGATGCCGCCGAGATCCGGTTGAACGCTTTCCCGGATCGCAAGTTCAAGGGCAAGGTCGCCGATATCTCCCGCGTGCTCGATCCCAACACGCGCAGCGCGAAAGTCCGCATCGTGCTCGGCAATGCGCGACGGCGCCTTGCGCTCCGGCATGTTCGCCGTGGCCACGTTTCGCTCGCGCAAGTTGATCGACCGCGTCGTGGTGCCTGCGCACGGCCATCATGCGCCTGCACGACAAAGATTGGGTCTTCCGCAAAGAAAGCGACAAGCAATTCCGCAAGATCGAGATTCAGGCGGACGGCCTCGCTCCCGACGGCATGCAGGAAATCCGCGAAGGCGTGAAGGCCGGGGACGAAGTGGTCACCAATGCTCTCGAGTTTTCCACCGAAGTCGCGGAAAAGAAGTGGGAAACTAGCGCAGGGAGACACTGATCAATGATCCGCAATGCCATCGATTTCGCGCTGAACAATCCCATGCTGGTGCTGGGCGGGGCGCTCGTGCTGTTCGTCTGGGGCGTCATTTCGTTTCACAATCTGCCGATCGAGGCCTATCCCGACGTCGCCGATACCTACGCCCAGATCATCACGCAATGGCCGGGCCATGCCGCGGAAGAAGTCGAGCAGCAGATCACCGTTCCGCTTGAAGTGCAACTCAACGGCGTCGCGCATATGACGCACCTGCGCTCGGTATCGCTGGTGGGGCTGTCGGCGATCACCATCATTTACGACGACGACATCACCACGTTCAATGCGCGCCAGGAAGTTCTCGACCGCCTGCAGATGGTCACGCTGCCTCCGGGGGTCAACCCGGGCATCGGGCCGGATTACAGTCCCGACCGGGCAGATCATGTTCTACACGCTGACCAGCACCAACCCGAAGTACGACGTGATGGAACTGAAGACCCTGCAACGACTGGTTCGTGCGTGAACCAGTTGAAGTCGGTCCCGAACGTGGTGGACGTCAATCCTTTCGGCGGCCCGACGCGCGAGTATCAAGTGCAGCTCGATCCCGGAAAGCTGGTCGCCTACGGGCTGTCGCTGCCGCAAGTTGAGCAGGCGTTGACCGCCAACAACATCAATGCCGGCGGCGGATTCATCGAGCGCGGCCAGCAGGCGCTGAACGTACGCGCCGTCGGGCTGATGCAGACCACCGACGACATCGGCGCCACCGTCGTCAAAGTGCAGAATGGCACCCCGGTGCGCGTGCGCGATCTTGGCAACGTCGTGCAAGCTCCGAAAGTCCGTCTCGGACAACTCGGCAAGACCATCCGCAAAGAAGACGGCACGATCCTCAACGATGACGATGTCGTGGAAGGCATCGTGCTGCTGCGCAAGGGCGCGGAAGCCGAAACCACGCTCGAAGCCCTCCACCAGAAAATTGATCAGCTCAACGGCTGAAGCAATACCGGCCTGCTGCCGGCAGGAGTGAAACTCGTTCCCCACCTCGACCGCAGCGACTTGATGCACACACCACGCACACCGTGCTTGCGCAACCTGACGGACGGCGTGTTGCTGGTGACGCTGATTTTGTTCCTTTTTCTCGGCAACGTGCGCAGTGCGCTGATCGTCACCATCACCATTCCTTTCTCTTTGCTGTTCGCCGCGATTCTGCTTGATCTTCGCCATATTCCAGCCAACCTGCTTTCTCTCGGAGCACTCGATTTCGGCATGGTGGTCGACGGCTCGGTGGTCATGGTCGAGAACATCCTGCGGCACACTTCGCTTCGGCGACAAGAAAAAATCCTTCCTCGAAATCATCGCTATCGCCGCCCACGAAGTGCAGCGGCCGGTCTTCTTTGCCCGCATCATCATTATCGTTTCGTACCTGCCGATCTTCACCCTGCAGCGAGTGGAAGGCCGCTTGTTCAGCCCCATGGCGTGGACCGTGGCTTTCGCGCTGCTAGGTGCCCTGCTCTTCGCCCTGTTCATTGCGCCGGTGCTGTGCAGCTGCTCTTCGGCCGCGACATGAAAGAGTGGCGCAACCCGGTTCTTGAATGGCTGAACCGCAGCTACGGGCGATCGCTCGACTGGTGCTTCGATCACATGAAGTTGACGCTGGGGATGGGACTGGTCGCCCTCGGCGCCATGCTCTTCATTGCGATCAGCGGAATCATCGGCTCCGAATTCCTGCCGCATCTCGACGAAGGTGCCATCTGGGTGCGCGGCACTCTCGCCCCCAGCACCGGGCCCTCTACAAGCATCGACATGTCGAAGCATGCTCGTCTCGTGCTCGCCGATTTCCCGAAGTCAAGCAAGTGGTCAGCCAGGTCGGACGTCCCGACGATGGAACCGACGCCAGCGGCTTCTACAACACCGAATTCTTTGTCGATCTTCTCCCCCGCGAAAAATGGCGCAGCTGAATTCCACGACAAGAAAGACGAACTGATCGCCGCCATGGATAAGAAGCTGCAGCAGTTTCCCGGCGTGGACTGGAACTTCTCGCAGCCGATCTCCGACAACGTCGAAGAAGCGGTCAGCGGCGTGAAGGGCGAACTGGCGGTGAAGCTTTCGGCACGCGATTTGAAAGACGCTCGAGCAAAAAGCCGACGAGATTCAGGGCGTCATGAGCCAGATTCCCGGCGTCGCCGACCTGGGAACGTTTCAGGTGCGCGGGCAGCCCAACGTCAATCTCAACGATCGACCGCGCGGCGGCCGATCGTTTCGGAATCAACGTCAGCGATATTCAGGATGCGGTCGAAACCGCCGTTGGCGGCAAAGCCGTCAGCCAGATTCTGATCGGCGAGCAGCGTTACGACCTGACGGTTCGCTACCAACCGCAATTCCGCCGAACGGTCGACGACATTGCCAACATTCGTCTCCTCGCTCCCTCCGGCGAGCGTGTCTCGCTGGGACAACTTTGCACACATCACGCTGGATGACGGCGCGTCCACGATTTATCGCGAAGGCAACTCGCGCTATATCGCCATCAAGTACAGCGTGCGCGGCCGCGATCTTGGGCAGCACCGTACGCCAGGCGATCGAAGAAGTTGGACAGAAAGTGAAACTTGCCCGAGGGCTATCACCTTGACTGGACCGGCGAATACGAGAGCCAGCAGCGCGCGAACCGCCGCCTCGCGATCATTGTGCCGATCACGCTGCTGCTGATGTCCTTCATCCTCTATTCGGCGTTCGGATCGTGGAAGTGGGTCGGCCTGATTCTCGCTGTCGTCGCGCTTTCGCCGCTGGGGGCTTCCTCAGCCTGCTCATCACCGGCACTCACTTCAGCGTTTCGTCGGGACTGGGATTTCTGGCGCTGATCGGCGTTTCGGTGGAGATCGGCGTGATCATGGTCGAGTACATCAACCAGCTGCGCACGCGCGGCATGCTCGGTGCGCGACGCCGCAAAAGAAGGCGCCGCTCTTCGTCTTCGCCCCATCATGATGACGATGCTGGTCGCCACGCTGGGACTTGCTGCCCGCCGCGATGTCCCACGACATCGGCTCCGACTCGCAGCGCCCTTTCGCGATCGTGATCGTCGGCGGCCTGATCGTGGAGTTGCTGGTCAGCGTGATTCTGTGGCCCACTCTGTACGTCTTCTGGGCGCGCCCCGGAGACCGCTTGCCGCCATCGGAACAAAGCTTCATGGCCGAAGGCGAGCACGTCGACTGATCGTGTAGGCCCAAAAGCCGTGGAACCCTAGACGCCGTGGAGCCCCGGACGCCTCGTCCGGGGTTGCGCGAACGCGCAATCCGCACCGTTCGGAGAATCCCAAAGCATCATTGCCTCTTCACACCGCTGACACTCGTCGCTGCGCGACTCGGGGCGGACGAGGCGTCCGCCCCTCCACGTTTCGCGATATACTTTTTGAACCTCACCCGCTCCACCAGAGATCTACTCATGGCCGTTGGCATTCGCACGCTCGATCTGCGTAAAGTTTTCAACTCTGCTCCCCCGGCCGGGGCTGGCGGCGGCTTCATTGCGCGTGCCGATGCAAAGGATTCGAAGCAGCCCAAGCCGCAGATCACCGCGCTCGATGGACTCTCTCTCGAAATCGCTCCCGGGGAAATATTCGGGCTGCTCGGGCCCAACGGCGCCGGCAAATCTACCACCGTCGGCATTTTGACCACGCGGGTTCGGGCCACCAGTGGGCAGGCATGGATCGGAGATCACGAAGTCTGGCATGAGCAGGCGAAAGTCAAGCGTCTCATCGGAGTCGTGCCACAACGCGCCAACCTGGATTTCTCTCTCACCGCCCGCGAAATCCTGATTTTTCACGCGGCCTACTTTGGCATCCCGTCGAAAGAGCGCATCGAACGCGCCGACGGTCTACTCGAAAAATTCAAGCTCACCGATCGCGGCAACCAGATGGTGCGAGGATTTTCCGGCGGGATGATGCAGAGACTTTCCATCGCACGCGCCATGATGCACGATCCGCAAGTTCTGTTTCTCGACGAGCCGAGTGCGGGACTCGATCCGCAAACGCGAATCCTGCTGTGGGAAATTATTCGCGAATATAACCAGCTCGGCAAAACAGTTTTGTTGACGACCCACAACATGGAGGAAGCCGACGCCCTCTGCCAGCGTCTCGCAATCGTCGACCACGGCAAGGTCATCGCCGTCGGAACTCCGGGGGAATTGAAGCAATCCATTCCCGGGGGATTTCTTTTGCGCTTGCAGTTCGGGAAACAGACTCCTGAACTGTTGCAGCGGCTGCAGGGACTGGCCGGAGTTCGCGAAGTGCGATCTGCTCGATTCGGCCGGGACTGACGTTTATGCCGATCGAGGAGGCTCTCTGATACCGCAGATCGCTGCGGTTGCGATGGAAGCCGGACGCAGAGCTGCGCGATGTGCACATTTCCGAGCCGAGCCTCGAAAATCTTTTCCTGCACCACACCGGAAGGAGCTTGCGCGATTGAACTGGAAAGCTTTCACCGCGATGTTGGCCCGCGACGTCCATGTGGCGCGGCGCAACGCCATTCAGATCACGTTCCAGACATTTCTGCAGCCATTGCTGTTTGTCTTCATCTTCGGCCGCGTCATGGTGGGTAGCGGGTACATGCCCGCCACTTACAAGAGTCTGCTGCTTCCAGGCATTATCGCGATCAGCATGGTATTCACCGGAATTTGGGCGGTCTGCATGCCCCTGATCGCCGAATTCCAGTGGACCCGCGAAATTGAAGATCGCCTGCTTGCGCCGATTGATATCTCCTGGATTGCGATCGAAAAAATCATCGCCGGCATGGTACAGGCCATCATCGCGGGACTGGTCGTTATTCCTCTGGCGTGGCTGGTGTTGCGGCCCGGCGTCGACATCAGCATCAAGGCGCCCTTTGAATTCATCGCCATCATTCTGCTCGTCGCTGTCTTTTCGGCCTGCGGAGGACTTGCGCTCGGCTGCAGCATCAACCAGCAGCACATCGGTCTCATGTTCGGAATGGTGATTACGCCGATGATCTTCTTCGGCTGCGCCTACTATCCGTGGAGCGCGCTCAACACGTTTCCGATCCTGCAGAAGCTCGTGCTCATCAACCCGCTCGTGTACGCCAGCGAAGGATTGCGCGCCGCGCTGGTCCCGCAATTCCCGCACCTGTCGATCATCGCTGTGCTCGCAGCTTTGACGGCTTTCGACGTCCTGCTGCTTGTGGTCGGCCTGCAGCAGTTTCACAAGAAATCCATCAGCTAGATTGGGCCGAAAAGAATTGTTTGTACGGATTCACGCGGATTTACGCGGATCAATTCAAGAATTGCAACAGTTCACGTTCATTGGGGAGACTGCGATTCGCGGAGGATTGCTCGAGCGAGAGGCACGGAAGCTGACTGCCAAAAAGTAAGAGAGTTCCGAGGTGGTGTGGGGTCCATTCGTCTCGGCCAGTAGCTCGCTTAATGACCCTCGCTCGACCTGCTCTCGCTGCTTCCCTTGCGGGGTGCCGCGCGATCTTCGCTTGGGCTCCGGGCTCACCGCCAACCGGATAAACCTACCCTACGCCTCGGAACTCTATCCTGCCTTCAACATTTCTTCTCCGTTCTCCTCGACCAGCGCTTTGCTATAGACCCTTGCTTGCCCTCCTTCTTTTCCTCGCGGTCTAGAAGGTGACTTCGCTTGAGCCCCGGACGCTGCACCAACCGGAAAAACTTAAGAAGCTGTCAAAGAACGATCTTGTTTTACTCCTTCTATTTTTCCAGTCAACGAAAAATACGCGTTTGTAAGTACACGTCTTTTCAATCGAGTGCACGCCGTTCACAGCCCCATGACCGGATTTGGTGCAACCGCAGATACCGCCTTTTCGCGGAACCCGCGCCAGACACGGGTTTGAGCGGGATGATTGTGTGACGCCGAACTAGAACGGCGCGTTCGATCAGCGAAAGCGGTCTGTGAAAAACGCGCACATCCCGCGCCTGACAACGAGTTTCAGCGAATCCGCCTTACGGCAGGCGCCCAAATCCGCATTCCTTCCAGAGTTTTTCCCAGCCCCAGATGCCCCAAGCGGCCTTTCCGCGCAATGGGAATCCAAGCTGGTGCGCGAGCATGGAGACCTGACCGCGATGGTGGGCCTCATGGACGATCATGTAGGTGACCATCGCCGCGCCCGGGGTCCATGATCGAGCCCATCCGTCGCGATGAAACTTCTTGACGCTTCCGCCGGAGAGCGCATCCGCCAGCATCTGCGAACAGAGAGCCCCGCTCTTCGCAAAAGCTCGCTGGACTTGCTTCTGCGTAATGCTGGAACGATCCAAGAGGGCTGGCACCTTTAAATGCGGCGCCGACAGCCGAATCCACTTGCAACGAACGTTATGAACGTGCGCAAAGATCGCGGCGATGGTCCGACCCTTGTTCCCGGAAAGCTGTGCGCGCCAAGCTCGAAGGTCGAGCTGCTCGAGAAGGATCTGGTTGATCCGCTCGTTCACCGCATAGTTTCCACCATCTGGGTTAAGTCCAGATCGCGAGCGGGAGCCGTTGTGCCATATTTTCCTGCGCGATGAGGCTAGCGCGAAGCAACTTCCACATCAAGGCGAATATAAGAACGCGGCACGATGGACACTAGCAAGCTATAATTCTCAGCCATCCACTCCGTTTGACGACGTTGTCAATCTCGGAAGGTGCGCCACCATGCGACAAATCCGATACGTTGTAGCGATGAGTTTGGACGGCTACATCCCGGCCCGAACGGGGAAGCAGACTGGATTGAGAATGACCCCGAAGTCGATTTCGGTGCTCTATGGGCACAGTTCGACACTGGAGTGATGGGGAGGCGAACCTACGAGGCGGCGAACCCAGCGCCTGGAGAATCCGCTTTCAGCGGAATGAAGACAATCGTCTTCTCGACCACACTCCACCAGAAAGACCACATAGGGAGTAACCATCGTTTCAGGACTCGATGCCGAATGGATTCGGCGCCTGCGAGCCGAACCAGGTAAAGATATTTGGCTTTCGGCGGGGCGAATTATTTCGCAGTTTCCTGCAATCTGGTAATGTCGACACCGTTGAAGTCAGCGTGATCCCCGTATTGCTGGGCTCCGGAGTTCCCTCCTGCCGCCTCCCTACAGTCCTTCAAAACTCGCGTTACGGAGTCACAAGACCTATCGCTCAGGAAGAGTGTCGCTAGTCTACGGAGTAAACGTTGAACGTTCATCCTTGAATCCGTAGTCGCCCTTTACCAGTTTGCAGCGCACGCTTTCGAAGCATCGCGACGTCCTCTGCAAAACGCGAACAAACGGATCAGCGCGCGGCGGTCGAGAGCAGAATGTCCGCGACTTCTTGCGGACGCTCAACATGACAGTCATGTCCAGTTGCGACTTCCGCAACCTCCCAGCCGAGAGCACGGGCTTTTAGAGCAAACGGCTGAAAAAAAGGTCGCGCGGGATATCCTTCAGCCACACAACTGACGAAAGTGGCAGGCACGCTCACTTTTCGATTCTTGGGCAGGCGAATCGGTTCTTCGAAGCAATCGTAAGGTGAAATCTGACAGCCGGGCTCGTACGAAATCTCGAGCCTCACCGGGTTTCAATCCCCAGAGGTCAAGATGCCCTTCTCCAGCAGGCAGTCGCCAGCCGTCTCCATGCTGTCGAGCGATGTCACGAAAATAGTTGCCGGTTTCAGCAGGCAGTAAATCCAAAACGCTTTGTCCGTCATCAGGGAT
The DNA here is from genome assembly GCA_963771765.1 of uncultured Acidobacteriota bacterium. GTDB lineage: Bacteria > Acidobacteriota > Terriglobia > Terriglobales > Acidobacteriaceae > Sulfotelmatobacter. The sequence continues at coordinate 55,933 of CAVYUY010000022.1, read as the reverse complement.
GAACGCATCCAGAAAAACCAATCGCTGCACCTTGTCTGGATGCGCCTCTACCGCTCCGCTGATGATCATGCCTGCGTAGCTGTGACCTACGAGAATTACCGGGCTTTGAAACTTCGACAATTCCGACGAAATGTCCTGCACGTGTTGCTGCAGCGTAATGTCGGAAGATAGCCGGCCATGGTCTGTCCCAAGCCCTGTCAGGATTGGACTGAATGTTTTATGCCCGCGCTTTTCGAGCAATGGAACCAGGAGGTCCCAAGTTCCGGTCGACTGCCACGCCCCGTGGACAAGAACGAAGGTAGACATGTGCGGGAGTCTAACACCGCGCACCGTACTAATTGTCCTTACAAAGAACTTACGCTGAGCGCCAGTCAGGGCTGAAAAGCCGGGCTGTTTCCGTTAGGCCCCGGTAGCCCGTTTCTTTCCCGACGCACTCTTTCCGCCGGAACCCTTTCGGTCCTTGCCGCCGGCAACGAGGTCCGCGATGGTCGTGTTTTCTAAAATTTTGGCCGCGGCGTCCCTCACAGCCAGAAAAACTTCGTACAGCGCCCGATGATCGGCGTCCTTCGCGATCAACCCGCGCAATTGTTCCGCGTCACCCATAGGCGCCAGCGGCCCATCGACCAATCGTATGATGTCGCTCAACGGAATCTCCGCCGGGTCGCGCCGTAGCTGGTATCCGCCTCGCGCTCCACGCACGCTGTCCACAATGCGTGCATTCTTCATCTCGAGCAGGATGAGTTCCAGAAATTTTTCCGGCAGGTCGCTTTCAGCCGCAATATCCCGAATTTTTATCGCTCCCTGGTCATGCTTCCGCGCCAAAGTCATCATGGCTTGCAGCGCGTACAGCCCCTTTTGCGAGATCTTCAAGCGGTCCGTCCTCCCCGTTCCGCCTAGATTGTGCCCGATTTCCGTTTCCTGCATAGAACTACATGATGCTCACTCGCCCACGCGCGAGCCGCGTGAGTGACTGTCGTAACTGACGATCTTGCGCTCCGCGTGTTATACTGCTTTTGACGCTATTGCCACGGTTTGCTCGTGACGCGGTGGTCCCAAGTTGGATCAGATTCATCTCCGCTTTTCCTGCCTTCCGGTTCATTCCAGCGCCAATTGAAATCAAGTGAGCGGCATGAACGCTTCATGTGTGTCTTAGTGTATCGACAGGCCTCTCAAGAAAGAACAATCTCGAATGACAACATTTAAGGAACTGCCACTCTCTGCTGGCTTACAGCAGAAGCTTGCGGCAGGTCAATTCATCACCCTAACCCCGATCCAGGAGAGCGCAATCCAGCCCGCCCTCGACGGGAAAGACGTAATCGGAACGGCTCAGACCGGAACCGGCAAGACCCTCGCATTTCTCATCCCCGTGATCGAAATGCTGCGCCGCGAGCCCTCGGAGCACGCGACCGCACTGATTCTTTTGCCTACGCGCGAACTGGCCATGCAGGTTCACGAACAATATGAAAACCTGCGCACCAAGGGAATGCCCAAGGCCTCGCTGGTCATCGGCGGAGTTTCCGAAAAATCTCAGATCCAGGGCCTGCGCGCCGGATCCTCGATGATCATCGCGACTCCCGGACGCCTGCAGGATCTCACCGACCGGCGATTCGCCGATCTGCGGCACATCAAGATTCTCGTGCTCGACGAAGCTGATCGCATGCTCGACATGGGATTTCTTCCGGCCATCCGCCGCATCCTGGCAGTGCTGCCCAAATCGCGGCAGACTCTTTGCTTCTCAGCCACGCTCGAACAATCCGTCGCCGGACTCGTTCACGAGTACATGCGCGATCCGGTTCGTGTCGCGCTGGGATCAGTCTTGAAGCCCGCCGAGAGCGTGGAATTGAAAGCCTACGAAGTGCGGCCGGGCGAGAAGCTCGACGTGCTCCGCAAGCTTCTCTACGCCGAGCAGGGACAGACTCTCATCTTCACCCGCACCAAGCGCGGCGCCCAGCGGCTTGCGCAAGAACTGGCCCGAGATGGCTTCACCGCCACCATGATTCACGGCGATCGTTCGCAGTCTCAGCGCAACGCGGCCCTCAGCGGCTTTCAGGATGCCCGCTACCAGGTTCTGGTCGCGACCGACATCGCATCGCGCGGATTGCATTGCGACGACGTGGCTCACGTCATCAACTACGACTTGCCCAAGATGGCGGAAGACTTCATCCACCGTGTGGGACGTACGGGACGCGCCGGCTCTCAAGGCCGCGCCACGACACTCGCCGCGGGAGCCGAAGTGATTGAGCTTCGTAACATTGAACGCACGTTGAAGTTACGGATCGAGCGCATGCAGATGGACAACTCAGGCGAACCTCAGCCCAAGCGCTTCGTCCAAAACACCCTGGCCTCACGCACGCTGACAAAATTACCCGGCGAGGTCTTCGTCTAATCGATACAGAAGAAGAGGACAAGAGAAACAAGGACAACGGTTGCCCCACCCTCGTCGCGTTTTATGCGACAGGGTGGGGTTTTTGACTTGAATTGCAGATTCAAGGCTTAAGAAACTCTTGGTGCCATCGAAGGGACTCGAACCCCCACACCGTTGCCGGTACATGGACCTGAACCATGCGCGTCTGCCAATTCCGCCACGATGGCAAGTGGACTCATTCATCACGACAGCCAGACGGCCGTCGTATCAGGAAGAGCTGCACTGAATTCTACAGGGGCGCAATCATCTGTCAAACCGCGCCTCCAGCCTTCTGCTTGTGTAACTCAATGCCGTTGCAACTCAAATGCTGGCGCAACTCAAACAAGAGTAATCCGCGAAAGCTACTCGAGCTTCGCGTTCATCGTGATCTTCGCCTTGAGCACCTTGGAGACCGGGCAGCCTGTCTCGGCCGCTTCCGCGCACTTCTGGAAAGTCGCCGCGTCCGCTCCCGGTACTTTCGCGACCACATCGATGTGACTCGTCGTGATCGTCCATCCTGAATCCAGTTTCTCCAGCGAAAGAGTGACGGTGGTCGAAATGCTCTCCGCTGTCAGATTCGCGCCGCCCAGTTGACCCGATAACGCCATCGAAAAGCAGCCCGCATGCGCGGCCGCGATCAGCTCTTCCGGATTTGTTCCCGCAGCATTTTCAAAACGCGTCGAAAATGAATACTGGGTATTGTTGAGCGCTCCGCCGGGGGCCGAAATCGTTCCCTTGCCATCCTTCAATCCACCCTTCCAAACCGCGCTAGCCTTGCGTTGCATGACGTTCTCCTGTTTATGATTTCGCGAATGTTCATCCATTGTAGACGGACCACCAGGGCCTTGTCGCGGCAACCGACGCTAGCCGCGTGAATTAGAGATCGAAAAATCGCGATGGGTTTTCGGCGGAAACTGACGTTCAACGGTCGTCAGCATTTCAGTAAAAATCAGAGCAGCTCAAATAAAATCCGCACTGCGGACACTTCAACTTGCAGCGGCTCTCACGCAACTGCATCGAGCAATTCGGACAATATTGAGTTGGATCTGCGGCCTTGGCGGCCGCGGCGCGCGAACTCTGGGCAGTCGGCGTCCCGCGTTGTTCGTGATTTTCACTTGTACGCGGGGCCGCTGATGACACAGTTTTGCTCTCTGCTATTGTTCTGAAATCGATTCGCGAGACTATGCGGCGCGATCGGTGGCAATGTCCGAGGTTCGGTTCCAGCAATCTGCCAGGACCAACCACGCTCCCAGCCTGCGCCAGACCTTTACGTACTTCCCTCGTTCCGGAACGAGCGTTCCATCTGCTTTACGCACGATCCAGGAAAACCGTCCTAATTCCATCGCCATGTCGCCCGATACATCGACCCGCGTCGTTTCCAGGCGAAAATCACTGTATCCTGCCTCACCCATCTGACGCAGCAACCGTTCGACTGGTTTTTGTCCGTAGGCGCCCTCGTACAGCGGTGCCATCAGCACTCCATCGCTGGCGAACAAGGCCGCAGCCTGGTCGTAATTTCCAGTATTGAATGAGGTTGCGAAATCCTGGGTGAGATCTCGAAGCTGAGACTGAGCATCCACAAACGGACGAAGATCCGTTTGCGAACTCGTGTAAGGCCGGTACATCTACTACCTCCTGGGGGAAGGCAATCGAAATTCCGCACTCGCCCGTTATAAAGGCGAATTTCATACAAGCGCTGGGTCATTCTAGCGCAAATTATGTTTTATAAAGAGAAAAGTTTTCCGCCATTGCAGTCGAAAAATCGATCCGGCGATGAGATCGCCGCTTATCTTTCGAATGGAACGGAGCGACTGGGCAGCCGCAGAACTCCCGACTCTGTACCGAGCGGCGAATGCTTGATTGGCCCGATTGGAATGCCATCGTGGTCGCGCTCGGCAATCTGCCGCTTGACCCGCTCCATCAGGACGATCAATTTCTTGGATTCGTGATCCCGTTCGGCTTGCTTGCACATCTTTTGGAAGTCTTGCGGGGCGTAAGCAACGCGATTCGTCATTGGGGGATGATCCTTTAATGAGAAGGCATAGCCTAACTGATTCCGGCCCGATTGCCAATCCCTCAAATCCGTGAGGAATCTGCCCACAATATCGACGGAAAATCGGTTTTCTTCAGACAAGTGACCTTCGTTACGTTGAGCAGATGACCTAAATCCATGAAAATCAATGCAGCAATTCTCTGCGTTGGGGAGCGAGTGTGTTTTATCGTCGAATCGTAATCGTCTCCTTATTTGTTGTCTCCGCCGTTTGCGCTGCAGCGGCGCGAGACCTCGCCCTCGTCTCCAACAAAGCAAATGCGGTTTCAGCCATCACCGTTCCCGAACTGGTGAAGGTTTCAAAGGGCCAGACCGTTAAATGGCCCGACGGAAAGTCCGTTACTTTCATCATGCGGGCGCCCTCCACTCCAGAAATGCGGGTGTTTGTTGAGAAAGTCTACGAAGTGGCGGAAGGCGACGTGAAAGATATCGTCGCGACCGCCAATCACGGCCGCACCGGACATCCGGCCGTCATGATCGTGGATTCTGACGAAGATTTGGTAAACAAAGTTGCATCCATCCCCGGCGCGGTAGGCGTTGTGGACGTTTATGCCATCAACAGCAGCGTGGCAGTACTCAAGATCGGCGGGAAGCTTCCGCTCGAACCCGGATATCTTTTGCACGGCAACTAAAAAACCGTGGATCCAAACCGGAAAACATTCCGGCGTTGTGTCACCCAGTCGATGAGCTACTAATTGCACGAGTCATGAGGAATGAGTAAAGAGAAAAAAGCTCAAGCGGCTGCCGCCGGCGCCGGTACCGGCAGCACGGCTGGACAACGGAACTTCCAGCCCGTCGGGCAAGGGAAAAGTCACCTACACTCGCCGCTTTCCTCGCTTCACCATCGACGTCCGCCTCCAGGTGAAAATGTTTCAGGCCGGAGAATTCCGCACCTGCTGGGGACGTTCCACGGAAATGGGACAGGACGGCATCGGCGCTACTCTTACCGGCAGCCTCGAACCCGGTGAAATCGTCACCCTAGAAATTCCCCTCCCTCTTACTCCATATCCGATCAAAGTCCGGGCTATCGTCCGTTACCGCCAGGGACTGCGTTACGGTTTCGAATTCCTCACCCTGAACGACGGCCAGCGCGACACCATCGAACGCGTCTGCCAATACCTCGCCACAAGAGCCTAAAGCAAGCGAGCGCCTCCTCCGTCCAGAGGTCGCTAGTGTAGGGGCGGACGCCCCGTCCGTCCCCGAGCGAAGCGAGTGGAGTCAACTTCCGCCTAGCTCGTCCGTCCAGAGATCGCTGCTGTAGGGGCGGACGCCTCGTCCGTCCCCGAGCGAAGCGAGTGGGGTCACCTTCCGCCTAGCTCGTCCGTCCAGAGATCGCTGCTGTAGGGGCGGACGCCCCGTCCGTCCCCGAGCGAAGCGAGTGGGGTCACCTTCTGCCTAGCTCGTCCGTCCAGAGATCGCTGCTGTAGGGGCGGACGCCTCGTCCGTCCCCGAGCGAAGCGAGTGGGGTCACCTGCCTAGCTCCTCAGGCGCCGCGGTTGTCCGAGCACCCCCATGTCGCCGAAACTTACGGGATGACCACTACTCGCCGCCCCTGCGATTCCCTGCCCCAAGCCTCTTCCACATCTTCCAACCCAACCCGCTCCGTCTCGATTCGTATCTTCCCACTGGCAACATTCGCCAGCAGTTTCCGGATCGCCTCTCCCCACATCTCCGGAGACGCTACGGCGCTCCCGCTTCCCGCCCCAAGAATCTCCAACCGCGAACTGCGCAGAGCCGCCGCAGGCAGCGAGATTGACTTGCCTGCGCTCTCTCCAACCTCGATCAATCTCGTTTTTGAACCTGCCGATTGAAAGTCACTCCGCGTCAGGGCGGCGAGAAGCGCCTCGGTCGGCGGTCCCCAAAGAAAATCGATGACGACATCGAACCCAACCTCGCCCGCCTCTCTTGCGAAATTGTCAGTGAGGTCTGAGGTCGATTGCCCAAGGCGGATCGTCGCATCCGCGCCGAGATCGTGCAGGGTATTCAACACCGCCTCGTTGCGTCCCGCGGCAACTACACGGCGGGCGCCGAGAAGCTTGGCCGTCTGGATCGCGATCTTTCCGGTAACTCCCGTTGCTCCGAGGATCAAGACGCTCTCTCCGGCCGCCAATTGTGCTCGCCATGCAAGGGCGCCCCACGCGGAGAGCCCGGGATTGAACACGGCCGCGGCCGTTACGTCATCAACGGCGTCGGGAAGAGCAAAATACCGGGATCTCGACGTCAGCGCTCGCTCCGCCATGGTTCCATAGGGGGATCGCGGGCCGGCGAAGAATACCCGGCTGCCATTTTCCAAAAGCCCGACGCCATCCGTTCCGCAAATCGCCGGCAGCTTGCGCGCGGCGGCATAGTGCGATCCGTTCGCCATCTGCCGGTCAATCGGCTTGAGCGCAGCCGCGCGTACTTCGACCACGACCTCATCCGCTTGAGCAACAGGATCTTCAAACTCTTCGCACCGTGGAGCCTTCCCCAGTTCGTGAAGCACTGCAGCCCTCATGGAATTCTCCCTTCCTTCTTGATTTGCGATTGCCGCGACCCAACTCTACGAATTCGCTACCAGCAAGTACTCGGCTGCGGAATCGAACTTGCTTGGGAAAAAGCGTGGCCGGTTATGACAGTTAGCGACCGCTCTGTTCGCGACGAATCCGGTACACCAGATATCCCACGATCGCCAGATTGATCAGGAGTGCGACGATCTTCGGCGCCGTGACATGCCGCCAGATCTCATAGACCTCCAGCGGCACCAGCGTGCTCGTGAGGACCACGGTCAACCACTCCGCCCACCGCTTGCGCATCCACAAACCAGTTCCTTCTACGAGGAATAGCGCCGCGTAGAACAGGCTTCCGAGACTGAGCTGCTTAATTTGCGTCGGGCTCAGGCGTGCCGCCTTTCCCAGAGCCACGTCGACATAGTGGTTGCCGGGATCGAGATGCAACAGGCGAACCCAGTGCTCCGCAACTGCGCCCACGTCTTTATGCAACAGCCGGAACGCACCCAGAGCCGCGGCGATGAGTAAGCCAGCTTTGAGAAACTTGAAAACGGCAATGGCCCGCAACATCCTGTCCTGAGAAGGTTTCATACGGAAGGCAATTCGCTCTGCAAACAATGTAACGCGTCCACGCCGTTGACGCTTAAATTGAAAAAGCCTCACAACGACAACATCCTTTTGAGCGAGGACTCCTTCCAACCGTGAAATAATTTGCTTACCGCATGCGTGCTTTGCTCACCCTCGTCCTGATCTGCTCGGCTGCGGCACAATCGGCGCCCGCACCCACAATTTCGGTCGTCGACGAGAATGGAGTTCCGGTTCCGTCGGCACGGGTAACACTGCAATCTCCTCCGCTGGCTACCCTGCACTGTCAGACCGATTTCGCCGGACGTTGCCAGTTCCCCTCTCTTCCAGGCGGCTCCTACCAGATCATCGTCGAAAAAGAAGGCTTCTATGCGAACGATCGGTCGGGCGTCGCCATCGCCCGCGACTCCGTCATCGAAGTTTCGATTTCGCACCAGCAGGAAGTGCGAGAAGTCGTTGACGTTCACGAATCTCCCCCCGCCATCGACCCCGGGCAGGTTACTGCGCAAGACAGCATCAGCGGACTCGACGTCATCAACATCGTCTACCCTGCCACCAACGATTACCGCAACGTCTTGAACTACATTCCCGGCGTCGTCTCCGATCAGTCTGGACAACCTCACGTTGCCGGGGCTCAGACCTACCAGACGGTCACGCTGCTCGACGGATTCAACGTGACTCAGCCCGCCAACGGACAGCTTCTGCTACGCGTCAGCACCGATGCGTTCCGCTCAATTCAGGTCCAACCATCGCGCGAGCCCGCCGAAGACGGAAAGGGCCCTGGCGGCGTCCTGAATCTTAATACCGGCATCGGCGACGATCACTTCCGGTTTTTCGCCACCGACTTCATTCCATCCGTCCAAAACAAGCATGGATGGCGCTTTGACCAGTTCCTTCCTCGCGTCACCTTTTCCGGCCCGATCGTGAAGAAAAAAATCTGGTTTTACAACGCCTTCGACGGCGACTACGACAACACCATCTTCCGTGAGTTGCCCGTCGGCGCCGACAACGATCATGCTCTCCGCATCGGCAACCTCACCAAGATTCAGAGCAACGTGTCGAACCGCAACATCGTGACCGCCAGCTTTCTGGTCAACTATCTTCACGACCAGTACGCATTCCTGTCGCCACAAAGCCCCCAGCAAGCGAATCCCAAGGACGTCGAATCCGCCTACGCCGCCAGCATCAAGGATCAGCATTCTTTCGCTGGCGGCGAGCTTCTCGAGACGGGAATCGCCTTCACCCAGTACAACCTGAAGCTCACTCCCTACGGCGTCGATCCGTACTTCGTGAATGTCGAAACAACGGGCGGCAACTACTATCTCAACGAAACCACGCACGCACACCGCTGGCAGGCCCTGTCGAACTTATATCTCCCATCGCACCACTGGCTCGGCAGTCATGACTTTCAAGGTCGGCGTCGATCTCGATCGCCTCACGTACAGCGCGCAGTTCGAACGACAGCCGATCGCCTTTCTCGATTTGAACAACACACTTACCTCGGGCGATCTCTGTTTCACCGCGCCGCAGGACGCTAATTTTCCCTGCACCCGTTACTCCACCTTCAGCCCTGCTCCGCTCCACGAGCAGTACAACACCGAAGTCAGCGCCTATGCGGAAGACCGTTGGAGCATCACCAACCACCTTCTCGTCGAACCCGGAATGCGCTTCGATTGGGATGCCGTCATCCACAAGGCGGAAGTTTCTCCGCGCCTAGCAGGAACTTATGTCCTCAACAATTCGGCCACGACCAAGTTTTCGGCCGGCATCGGCCTCATCTACCAATCGACGCCGCTTTTCTTGATCGCCCGCCCCTATGCCGGTTCACGCTCCGACTCTTTTTTCTCGGTCGACTCGAACTGCATCACGGCCACGGGATGCGTCACGACGAGCGGGCCCGTCGTCACAACCTTCAACGTCAACACCGATGCGCTCAACGTTCCGCGTTTCATCAACTGGAGCTTCGCGCTGGAACAGAAACTCCCTGCGGCGATCTACGTGAAAGCGGAATACATGCAGCGCCGCGGGTCGCGGGGATTTGTCTACGACACGCACGACGACATCGCCAGCGGCGCTTTCAACCTCGAAAATAGTCGCGACGACCGCTACAACTCGTTTCAGATCACCCTGCGCCATAGCTTCCGCGAGGCCTACATGGTGATGGGCTCGTATACGCACTCGAGCGCACGCTCGAATCAAGCCCTGGACTTCAACGTCGACAATCCCATTCTCAGCGTCCAACAGCCCGGTCCCTATCCCTGGGACACTCCGAACCGCCTGCTCACTTGGGGATATCTTCCGCTCTTCGAGCTGCCCATCATTCATCAACTCGAAGCCGCCTATACCGTCGAGGCCCGCACCGGATTTCCTTTTAGCCTCCTCAACACGCAGCAGCAACTCATCAGCGCACCCGGAGCCGAGCGGTTTCCAGATTACTTCGCTCTGAACCTGCAACTTGAAAAGCGCTTTCACCTCTTCGGATACTATTTAGCCGTGCGCGGCGGATTCGACAACCTCACGGGTCGCTGCAATCCTTTCATCGTGAACAACGTCATTGATCCCGTGAACCATCCCCTGCCAACGTTCAGCGCCTGCGAAGGCCGCGCCTTCACCTCTCGCCTTCGCCTGCTAAGCCGCAAGTAATCGGTCATTCCGATCTGAACGGTTTATCATTCCGGCCTTGCGATTTGTCATCCCGCGCCTCACGGTTTGTCATCCCCGGCCCTCACCCTTTGTCGTTCCGGCCTTACGGTTTGTCATTCCGAGCAACGCGAGGAATCTGCTGTTCCCCACCAGGTCCACACCGCCCGCGCTATAATCACCACCGAATCCCTTGCATCGAAACCAGCTTTCCCGTCATCTCACTAGTTTGGAGGACAGAATAATCATGGCTCACGAACTACCCCCTTTACCGTATGCCTACGACGCACTCGATGCGACCATCGATAAGCAGACAATGACTCTGCACCACGACATGCACCATGGCGCTTATGTGAAAAATTTGAATGCCGCCATCGAGAAACATCCTGAACTCGCCGGAAAATCCGCCGAAGATCTCATCCGCGATCTCAACGCAATTCCCGAAGACATCCGCGGCGCAGTCCGCAACAATGGCGGCGGACACGTCAATCACACCATGTTCTGGAAGATCATGAAGCCTCAGGGCGGCGGAGAACCCACCGGCCCGATCGCGGAAGCCATCCAGAAATCGTTTGGCAGCTTCAAGGATTTTCAAACCAAATTCAACGACGCCGGCGTGAAACAGTTCGGCTCCGGATGGGTTTGGCTGGCCGGTAAGTCCGGCGGCGAAATTCAGATCCTTTCCACTCCCAACCAGGACAGCCCGATCTCGCAGGGACTCTATCCCATCTTCGGCAACGATGTCTGGGAGCACGCCTACTACCTGAAATACAATAACCGCCGTCCCGAATACCTTGCGGCTTGGTGGAACGTCGTAAATTGGGACGAGATCAACAAACGCTTCGCGGCCTTCAAAGCCGGAAAATCTTCGGCGCAAGAGCCGGCTCTGGCGCATCGATAAGCTCTATCCGCAAGAAAGCTCAAACGCAAGAATCCCCACCCGGCATAACGACTAACGGGTGGGGATTTTTGTTCTTACGCGATTCGCTGCGCGTACTGTTCCGGATTTTGCTCAAACCGCGCCCTGCATTGCTCCGAGCAAAAGCTGAACTTTTTCCCGGCGAATTCTGTCTCAGCGGGGGCATCGTTCTCGTCGACTTTCATTCCACATACCGGATCGATTGTCATGGAAGACCTCGCGATAATAATTTTGCGTCCTGCCCGCCATTGTCGGCCCCCCGCGCTCAACTTCCGCTCGGGTGATTCCTGTAATCTCAATCTTTACTCTTGTCATTCCGAGCGGAGCGAGGAATCTGCTTCCCCCTTTCTGCATTTCCTGTGCACGCCCTGTGGACAATCGAGCACAGAATTCCGAGAGTCAGACGCGATTCGAATCCAGCGGTGCAAAAAACAACGAGATCATGGGCAAATATCTCAAGCGAGATCGCGCGCCGATCGATCATGATTCGTGAAATCCGCGGCCCGCTTTTATCCTCAATTGCACCAAAAATACTGAATTGACCCCGCGCCATTTCAACCGTACATTCACCTTCGCCTCTCACGAAAAACTTTCACCGCGGCAAGCGTAATTGCCGCAATTCCAATCACCGAAACACCAAAAGATATTCAGTCGGGTCAAGCGCCAATGAAATCGTCGGAATGGAAAACCTATCGCACTCGGTTCCTGGTCAAGGCCAAGCAACTCGGCTCCTCGCTCACTTTCACCGATCCCCTCGGCCGCCAGCACTGTGGACGCCGCGGAGATTATCTCGTCGAATCTTTCGACGGGGTCATTAGCATCGCGCCTCGCCAAATCTTTGAAGATATCTACGTCCCCATGCCACTCGGCGATGGCGGCCCGAAAAAAAATGCGAAGAAGAAAAATCCCGCGCCCGAAAAAATGCCGCCGCTGGATCAGATGCTCATCGAACCGTTGACCATCGAGACCATCCGCGAACAACCCGCGCACCCGCGATTCAATATTCCCGCTCCGCCGGGTTCCGACGGGCCGCATCGCACTCATCGCAAATCTCCTCAGCCCGTTCGCACAACGTCATCACGCGCGAGCCACATGTGAGGCAGGCTTTTTCTCATCCCGGAACGCCTTGTTGCTTCCCGCAAAGCGAGAAAACCGCCTCCCACTTTTGTCATTCCGAGCAGAGCGAGGAATCTGCTTTCCGCTCTTGTCATTCCGAGCGAAGCGAGGAATCTGCTTTCCATCGCTGCCACGGACTCCCAAAAATGTGGAAAACCCAGACGAATTGTCAGCCAGAAAACACGTTCAGAGCGCCAAATTTCCAGCCTGCCAAAGGGCTTACCTGCAAGCCCGCAGAAACCCTTCTGATTCTCGTGTGGAAAACGCGTCCACAACCACGCATCAAGCCCGTCATTGCTAGGGATACAACCTATTGTGTTTCTCTCTTGACAGGCCCAACGGGCGGGAGTAACTTTGCAATCCCAAGCACGAAAATTCCGGCTCACGGGAATGGGTTCGGAATTCCAGTTGTCAGGGGCAGTTCCTGGGTTCGGTGCCCAGCCAGAGGTGACTCGGCGCCGCTCACAGACAGATAAGGCTAAGGCGCCCGGGCTTTGAGATCCTTAAGCCCGGCGCCGGAACCGATACGACAAAAACTTAACCTTCTGTCTTCCGGAGGCCAAACACCGGAAGCCCGAAGCCGATAAGTGCGGTGGCCGTTCCCCGCTCCTCCCCCGGGGTACGACGGCAGCGCAGTAAGCCAGCAACAACTAGTGGCTCGATTAGTAGACGAGGGAATTTCTTTTCTCTAAACGAGCCCCGGGACCAGGAGCCCAATACATGGAAGGTCTAACTCGCCTCGTCACAGAATCCCTGGTACGCCACGGCTTCGATCGTCCGCTCGACTATCGCCGCCTTCAGTGGTCGCGATGGTTCCGCTGCGACAGTCACCACAGTCTTCTCTTCGTTCCAAGCAAAGCCGGCGTGTTCGCGGTCGCCGAAGAAATCACTCACGTCGCGACGGCCGCTAAGCCTTCCCTCGGCGCAGTCCAAGGGGCCGTCCCGCAGAGCGAAGCGAGCGCATCTCCAGAGAATGTTGACGCTGCTTCTCAGCCCGCCACTCGCCGCATGCTGGCGGTGTCGCAATTTTTCGAAGCGGACGACATGGCCTTCGTCCTCGACCGTATGCTTTCGCGCCCGAATCCAATGCGCGAGCATTTCGAGTCTGGACGCTATTTCGTTCGTTTTGTTGCCATCGAAGACGGATCTCAGCGCCGCAGCATCGCCACGGCCCTGAATCAATGGATCGCTTCCGAGGCGGAAAAAGCGACCGGCATCGGACCTCATTTCGCAACATCCTTGGAACTGACGGCCGCAACCGAATATGAGCCGCCATCCTCGACACAGCCAAGCCTGTTCGACTACGTCGATGGGGCGCGGTCACTCATCTCCACGGCTGCCGATCCAGCAACACAACTTGGGCTTGCCGGTTCCAGGTCCACCCCACACGCCACGGCCCCGCATCTTGATTCCGGCGCCGCCACCAACATTCATTGTCCATCGCCCTTCCCCTCCGGGTTTTAATACCCGACGCGAGGGGCCGCGTTGCCCTGGGGTAACGCTATGGAAACAGGGGCTTTGCGCTGTTTTGAGAGCTTTTGTACGGGTTCGTTGTCTCGCGTAATTTTTGCTATTCGACGACGCAAGAAACGTTCTTTTAAAAAATCGGTGCACCCCGGTTCGCCCGTTCCCAGACGCCCGAATCGGTCGCAGTACCCATAGAATCTAATAGGAGAGTCCTTGATGCCAGAAGTAAAGACCATTACCGATACCACCGCTGCCCCCTCGATCCCCGCTCCAACGGTAGCCAGGAAGAAGGCCCCGGGCCTCGCTTTCCGCCGCCTCTTCACCAAGCCGGGCGTCTCTCCGTATGACGAAGTCGAATGGGACCGCCGCCTCGCTCAGATCACCGATGCCCAAGGCAACGTGATCTTCGAGCAGAAAGACGTCGAAGTTCCTAAAGACTGGTCGATGACGGCCACCAACATCGTGGCTTCGAAGTATTTGCACGGCAAGATCGGCACTCCCGAGCGCGAGAAGGGTGTTCGCGACCTCGTCGCGCGCGTCGCTGAAACCATTCGCGACTGGGGACACGCGCAGGGCTATTTCAGGTCCGCCGAAGACAGCGCCACTTTTCACGATGAACTCGTGCACATTCTCGTTCGCCAGTACGCGGCCTTCAACTCGCCCGTCTGGTTCAACGTAGGATGCGATCGCATCGAACCCAAGTCCGACGGCCAGAACTGGCACTGGAACCCGCAGACCCAGCAAGTCGAATTCGGCGTCACCGGATATTCCAAGCCTCAGTGCTCCGCCTGCTTCATCAATTCGGTGAAGGATTCACTCGACTCGATCCTCACTCTGGCGAAGACCGAAGGCATGCTCTTCAAATGGGGCAGCGGCACCGGCACCAATCTTTCGCCATCTGCGCGGATCGAGCGAAACGCTCTCGGGTGGCGGCACTGCCAGCGGTCCGCTCAGCTTCATGAAAGGTTTTGACGCTTTCGCCGGCGTCATCAAGTCCGGAGGCAAGACTCGCCGCGCTGCCAAGATGGTCATCCTCAACGTTGACCATCCCGACATCATCGAGTTCGTCGAGTGCAAACAGAAAGAAGAGGCGAAGGCGCACGCGTTGGTTTCCATGGGATACGACGGTTCGCATCCCGACTCCGACGCCTACTCCTCCATCTTTTTCCAGAATGCGAATAACAGTGTGCGCGTGACCGACGACTTCATGTACGCCGTCGTTCGCGACACCGACTTCTCCACGCGCACCGTCACCGACGGCACGGTCGTCAAGACCTACAAAGCGAAAGAGCTTCTGCACAAGATTTCGGAAGCCACCTGGCACTGTGGCGATCCCGGCATGCAGTACGACACCACGGTCAATCGCTGGCACACATCGAAAAACACGGCCCGCATCAACGCCTCGAACCCTTGCAGCGAATACATGTTCCTCGATGATTCGGCCTGCAACCTGGCCAGCTTGAATCTTCTGAAGTTCGCGCCCAACGGCACATTCGACGTCGAAGCCTATCGTCATGCCGTGGACATCCTGATCACCGCGCAGGAAATTCTGGTCGACAACGCCGGATATCCCACCGAAGCGATCATGAAGAATTCGCACGACTATCGTCCGCTCGGATTGGGCTACGCAAACCTCGGCGCGCTTCTGATGGCCGCAGGCCACCCCTACGACAGCGATGGAGGCCGCGACTACGCTGCCTGCGTCACCGCAATCATGTGCGGCGAAGCTTATCTGCAAAGCTCGCGGATCGCCGAACAATGCGAACCGCTGGCCCCAGCAACCGAAGCGACGAAGAAGAATCTCTCCGAAACCAATCTGGGAGCCGGCATCACCACGACTCATGCGGGGACAGCCGCCCTCGGCCGTCCGCGAGTGAGCGAAGCTCTAACGGTGATGCCCGGCGGAGCCTGCCCCGGCTGGTACATCAACCGCGAACCGTTCCTCGATGTGATCCGCATGCACCGCGCTTCCGTGAACGGCATCAACAAGAACAATGTTCCCAGCTCGATCTTCGAAGCCAGCAAACAGTGCTGGGACGAAGCCCTCGCCCACGGCGAGAAATTCGGATACCGCAATTCCCAGGTCACCGTGCTCGCGCCCACCGGCACCATCGGCTTCATGATGGACTGCGATACTACTGGTATCGAGCCTGATCTCGCGCTGATCAAGTACAAGAAGCTGGTCGGCGGCGGCATGATCAAGATCGTCAACAACACCGTGCCCACCGCGCTCTTCAAGCTCGGATACACGCACGAGCAGACCGACGCCATCGTCAGCTACATCGACGCGACCGGCACCATTGAAGGCGCGCCGCACGTGAAAGACGATCACCTCGCCGTCTTCGATTGCTCCTTCAAGCCGGCCAAGGGCACGCGCTCGATTCACTACATGGGACATCTCCGCATGATGGCGGCTGCTCAGCCATTCATCTCCGGCGCGATCTCGAAGACCGTCAATCTTCCCAACAACGCCACCGTGGAAGACATCATGGAGTCGTACCTGCAGGCCTGGAAGCTCGGCATCAAAGCGGTCGCCATCTACCGCGACGGATGCAAGCAGTCGCAACCGCTCTCGGCTGCGGGCACGAAGACGGCATCGTCGGAAAAATCTCAGGCCGCCGTCGTCGTGGAAGAAGAAGATCTGAACGCTCCTCCGCGCGCCGTGCGCCACAAGCTGCAGGAAGAGCGCGCTTCGATCACGCACAAATTTAAAGTCGGTGACCACGAGGGATATATCACTGTCGGCATGTATCCCAACGGTGAGCCCGGCGAACTGTTCGTCACCATGGCGAAAGAAGGATCAACCGTCAGCGGATCTGATGGACAGCTTCGCGCTGGCCGTCTCGATCGCGCTGCAACACGGCGTCCCTCTGAAACTTTTCTGCGAGAAATTCGCGCACACTCGCTTTGAACCGAGCGGATGGTCCGGCAATCCCGACATCGGCTACGCCAAGTCGATCATGGACTACATCTTCCGCTGGCTCCAATTGCGCTTCCTGACCGGACAGCAGCAGATGCTGTTCGAGAACCTGAGGCTCAAACCGGCGGGAATGATTTCTCAACCCACCGAGGTCGAAGAACCGTCGAGCAGCATGCGCCGTCCAGAATCCGGAACCCGTGAACCGGGCGCTGGCTCCGTCCACGCGGCCGACGCGCTCTCGAGCCTGATCGACCTGGGAGACGCGCCGAGCTGCAGCTTCTGCGGCAGCATCATGACCCGAAACGGCAGCTGCTACCGCTGTGCCAGCTGCGGCAGCACCAGCGGCTGCTCGTAAGGACCAAGGTTTCAAAGCGTCAAGGTTTCAAAGTCTGAAGGTTTTCGTGGAAGAGTTTTTCGTGGAACGGCACGGCTTCAGCCGTGCCGTCTATTTGGACGAAGTCAAACGAGCCACTAACATCGATAATCTCGTGCCAGAGCGATAGTCCCGTGCTAGAGCGGCCCTTCAGGGCCGCGTTCAGGTCACACAAACAATGGCCTTTAGGCCCTGTGTCCCGTTGGTGAACCCTGTTCCTTAAGTGGATGCCGAACGCGGGCCTAAAGGCCCGCACTTCCACCGATCCGCAAGGTTGAAAGCCGTGCCGTCTATTTGGGCGAAGTCGAACGAACCACTAACATCGATAATCCCGTGCCAGAGTGGCCCTTCAGGGCCGCGTTCAGGTCGCAGATAGAACGGCCTTTAGGCCCTAAGTCCCGTTGGTGAACCCTTACTTCCTAAGTGGGTGCCTTAACACGGGCCTAAAGGCCCACTCTTCCACGGTGCGCAGTGTAGCAAACGGTGCGCTCTATTTTGAGGAAGGCCAAATGGTCGACTAACTCTGATCGTCCCGTGCCAGAGCGGCCCTTCAGGGCCGCGTTCAGGTCGCAGATAAGGATGGCCTTTAGGCCCTGTGTCCCGCTTTGGAATTCTCCCAACGTCCAGTGTGACGTCCCTCACCGACAAAAATCCGCTCAGGTCGCGATTATGGCTGCATGAACGCCGACCGCATCTTCTTCATCACATCCGTCACGATCCAACGCCTTCCCATCTTCCGCCACGAGACAAATGCCAAACTTCTGATCGACACACTCACGCACTATCGAGATCAAAGAAAATTTCTTCTTCACGAATTCGTCATCATGCCCGACCACATCCACCTGTTGCTCACGCCTTCGCCAGATATTGCTCTGGAACGAGCCGTCCAGTTCATCAAGGGAGGATTCTCGTATCGCATGAAGACACGCGGCACGATCTGGCAATCAAGTTTCACGAATCACCGCGTGAGAGATCTAGGAGATTACGGGCGGCATCGCGAGTACATTCATCTGAATCCGGTGCGAGCGCATTTGGTGGAGCGGGCGAGAGACTATCCGTATTCTTCAGCCTTCGGAGCAATTCGACTGGATCCCGTCCCACAGGGGCTAAAGCCCTGCTCTTTAACTCGGGCCCTGACGCGGGCCTAAAGGCCCGCTCTTCCACGGGTGCCCAGCGTACCAAACGGTGCGGTCTATTTTGAGGAAGGCGAATGGTCGACTAACTTTATAATCCTGTGCCAGAGTGATAGTCCCGTGCCAGAACGGCAGTCCCGTGCCAGAACGGCAGTCCCGTGCCAGAGCGACAGTCCCGTGCCGGAGCGACAGTCCCGTGCCAGAGCGACAGTCCCGTGCCGGAGCGACAGTCCCGTGCCAGAGCGGCCCTTCAGGGCCGCGTTCAGGTCGCAGATAGAACGGCCTTTAGGTCCCCGTGTCCCGCTTCGGAATTCTCCAAACATCCAGTGTGACATCCCTCACCGACACATCACGTGGTCAATGCAGCGAAAAATATCGCCTCCATCGCTCCGAACCAGTCACGGCGCCGAACCTGTGACAACTTGTCGCCTCCTTCGCCCCGAGAGCCGACCTCACCGTGGAAGAGCGGCCCTTGAGGGCCGCGTCGCGCACCGCAAAAACAAAAGGGCCTTCAGGCCCCCGTGTTCAGTCGATCCCCCTCACTTTCCAAACGCCGCGACAATCCCCGCCTGTGCAATCGCTTCGTCGATCTCCGATTTGGCGCCGCTCGCCGCGATCGCGCCGATCGTCTGACCATCAACTTTGATCGGCAGTCCTCCCTGATTCGGAAAGAAATCCGGAAATGCCAGCACGTCGAGATTCCCTTTCTTCAGCGCGTCCGCCCCATCCTTCGACGGGCTCTGGTAGAACGCGGAGTGCCGCGCCTTCTTTTGCGCGAACTGAATTGTGTTCAGCGATGCAGCGTCCGCCTTCTCCAGGAAAAGTAGATTCCCGCTTTCGTCGACGACGCAAATCGTGACTTCGACGTTCAGTCTCTTCGCCTCGGCCTCGGCGGCAGCAACCATCGTTTTGATTGTGGCCAGGTTGAGGTGTTTCCGTGTGGACAAATCCGCGGCCGACGACGTAGCCGCCAGCAAGCTCAGCATCAACGCCAGTAGTTTGAACATGCGCCGGATGCTAGCAGCGGATGCCGGAATTTTCCAGATGAAATGAACGACGCTATAGAAATTCTGATTCTGAAAAACGAATCTACGAAGTCGCCTCGCCAGGCGCAAAACTCGCAGCAGATATTTGCGAGCGATTCGATTCCGTCATCTTCGCCTTCGAGGCAGTCGTCTTCCGCCCCGGCAACATTCTCCACAAATACATGGCCGCGTATGCCCGCCACGGGCGCCACGGGACGGCTCGCAGCTCGAGTTCGCGCGAGCTTTCAATCGACAAGGCCCGCAGCAACCCGAGATCGCTCGACGGAAACGCATCAGGCTCTCCCAGTGCGCGCATTGCTACGTACTGCGCGGTCCATTTACCGATCCCGGGTATCTCGCACAGGCGCCGGAGGAATTCTTCCGAGTCCACCACGCCTTCAAACTTGATTTTTCCAGTGCTCACCGCGCGGGCCAGCGCCCGAATCGTTTCCGCGCGCGCCCCGGTCAGTCCCACGGACGTCAGCTTCGCACTCGCCAAAGCTTCCGCCGATGGAAACAGCCGCGTCAGCCCCTCCCGCCCGGCGAACGGCTTGCCAAACGCATTAGCGATCCTCTCCGCCAGCAAAGTAGCGCCCTTCACCGTCACCTGCTGCCCGAGAATCGCGCGCACGGTGAGTTCGAATCCGTTCCAGCTTCCCGGCACACGCAGCCCCGGCGTCGGCGTGCATGCTCGCGGCCAGCGCCGGATCCGGACGCAGGGTCTTCACGATGGATGCCCAGTCCGCGTTGAGGTCAAACATCGCGCGAATACGTTCGACAATACAGAACAGAGATCGCGGATCGGGGAAGTCGATGCGCACAATCAGTGCGTCGCGCGAGTCGTCGAGCGAGACTGCGAACGATCCTTCGAAGCCGTTCAGCGCAATCGTTCGCCGGTACGTCCCCTGCTCCACGGCCTCCACCCCCGGCGTCGCCCGTGGCGCCAGAAAATCGAGCATGCCCTGCCAGTGATATGGCGGTCGGAAGTGCAGCCGGAACAAATAATGATTTTCGGGTTGCACCGTCTTCTGCCGCGCGATGTGTCGGATCTGCGTTGGTGTGCGGTGGTACACCTTGTGAATGCCGGCGTTGAACCGGCGAACACTGCCGAACCCGGCCGCGATGGCGATCTGGCTCATCGGCAGAACCGTTTCGTCAATCAGTTTCTTGGCGAAGTGAAGGCGCCGCGTCTGCGCTACCGCAATCGGAGTTGCTCCCAGGTGTCGTACGAACAGCCTCCGCAGATGCCGCGACCCCACGCCGAGCCGTTCCGCCAAAGTCTCAATCCCGCCATCTTCGAGGCCGCTCTCGCCGATCAGGCGCAGCGCGCGCGAAACCGTGTTCGTCGTACCGAGCCATGCCGGCGTCCCCGGACAACTCTCCGGACGGCACCTCAGGCACGGGCGGAATCCTGCTTCGGCCGCCGCTGCCGCCGTCGGAAAGTAGCGGACGTTCTTCTCCTTCGCCGTCGGCGCAGGGCAAATGGGACGGCAATACACTCCGCTCCCTACGACTCCGATATAGAACTTCCCATCGAAGCGCGCATCGCGCGACAGCCTTGCCCGCGAGCAGACCTGCCAGTCCAGCGTCATTGAAGGATCACCACAGCCTGCGTGATCATAGCCCACCGAGCCCCGTAAGATGGACGTTTTCGGACCGCGTTCGATTCAGCCCCGCCGACCCCCGTAAGACGTTTGTTCCGGTGTTTCAGCTCTTGCTACGCCTTGTGAGCCCCGGCGTTGAAAGGTTTTCGGATTTCGTGGGATCAAAGTCCGTAAACGTCCAACCCGCATGCATCCAACTGAAAAGCTCACTCCAAATTCGTGGTGTGTCATGGCCTCGCGTGTTCGCCATTGCGTCGAATGTCCAAAATGTTTCACGCGGTACTTGATCGGATTCAGTCCGTACCGGAACGGTTCCTATCTCGTGCCCATGAACACGGGCGTGCAACAGCAATGGACGTTGTACTGCTCCTGCGGTTCGCCACACAGTCCAAGCCGCTGGAGTTGGGACGAATTGCGGCCTTACGAAGTCTCCAGCACGGCGCATGTGCGCGGCTATGGGCCGCCGGAAGAGATCACGGCCCTTCGCCGCCGAACCTTCTAACCTATGCGCCAAACGGTTGGTCCCTCAACAAGTACGCTCACTGAGTGTTATCGTCGCTGCGTGGGACCGTTCTGATTTCGTAACAAGTTCGCGAACGTCGCCGCGCCTGTCGCCTCTTCATGCAAAGTACGTACCAAGATTGGTACATCCGCCTCTTCGTCCTTCCCCGGAACAGTAGACTAGCAGCACACCACGCAGCACTCGGAGTTTCCCATGCCAGCTGGACTCGACAATCTCAAGCACATCGTCGTGTTGATGATGGAGAACCGTTCCTTTGACCACATGCTCGGATCCTTGAAAGCGGTCGATTCGCGCATCGACGGAATTACCGATCAGGATCCCTACGGAAATCCGGACTCGACCGGCGCGATCGTCAAGCCGCAGGCGCTCGCCGAATTTCAGGCCCAGCTTCAGCCAGATCCCGACCACCACTTCCCTGCCGTCGATCTTCAGATCTTTGGCGGTGACACCACCGCGAACCGCACCGCTAACATGCAGGGATTTGTGAAGAGCTATTTCAACCAGCAGAAGGACGTCAAGCACTCGCAGAAAATCATGTATTACTTCAAGCAGAGCGATTTGCCGGTGTTAACGACGCTCGCGCTTGAGTTTGCCGTGTTCAATCGCTGGTTCGCTTCCATTCCCAGGGCCCACGATTTGCAACCGCGCGTTCGCGCACTATGGGACTTCCTTCGGACATGTGGACATGAATCCCGATCTATCTCCACGAGCCTTTCCAAAGCATCTACAGCCGCCTCATCAATGCCACGCCCAAGCACACGTCCAAGATTTATTACTACGACACCGCGAGTTCGACCATGGAAGTAGCCAATTTATTCCAGAACGAGCCGGAACTGTTTGGCACCTATCCCCAGTTTCTGAAGGACTGCAATGAGGGAAACCTGCCGGAATATTCCTTCATTGAACCCAACTATAACGATCACGACACCGATAGCGGCGAGGAAGTTGCCAACGATCAGCATCCCGATCACAACATCCAGGCCGGGGAATTGTTCATGGCCTCTGTCTACAACGCGATCAAGGGCAACGCGCAACTCTGGCAGAGCACCGCGCTGCTGATCGTCTATGACGAGCACGGCGGAATCTATGACCACGTCGTTCCGCCAGCCTGCACGCCCGATCTGAAGTCAGCCTCCGGCCTCGACACTGGAACCGGCGTGCCCTTTGCATTCGATCGTCTGGGCGTCCGGGTACCGGCGATTCTCGTTTCCCCGTGGATTCCGAAGGGCACGGTCGTGAATCGCGTATTCGACCACGCATCCATTCCCGCCACCATCACCAAATATTTTCTGGGAGATTATTCGCCGAGATCGCCCCGCGAAACTACCGCCGACGTGTTCATCGAACCCAATGCCGGTACGGTTGATCCCGCGCGAAATCTGCTTTCGCTCGACACCATGCGCACGGATTGTCCGGATTTCGACCTGCAGTAATTCAAGGCAGACCCATTCGCGAGCAAGGAGAACGAAGATGGCCGTCATCAAGGTCCCCGCAACTAACATGAAAAGCTCGTTCAATCCGAATCGACCGGTTTCATCCCTACTGAAAATGCAGATGGAGCACTTGTACGCGGCGGAGCAACGGCTACCGACGCGCTACCGCAGCGAGATCTACGTCAATGCCATCCGGACCGAAGGCGAGGCCGCGAACTACATACGCGTAATGACAGAAGCGATCAGGCAAGCCCACGCGGATGCGGCGGCGCGGCGGGCCAAACCGGCTCCTAAACGCAGACGCGTGATCGAAATTGCCGCCGCCGCCGACGAACGTGCGGAACGAAAACGGAAAACGAAAGTCAGCAAGAGCCCTCGCAAGATTCGGAAGAAAAAGTAGCCTGGCGCTCTTCGCAGGAGGCAGCATGCGACACAGAGTTTCGGAGTGGTTCTCGGCGAAATCGGCTGCGTTGAAATGCGGTGCGGCGATCTTGTTCGTCGTCGCGTCAACCGCGGCTTTTGCCCAGGAAAACTGGGTGCAGGCGGATTTTCGCCGCGAGTCCGAGCGGGTTGTCGACTCCTGCAAAGTCTTCAAGCTCACTTTCATCGGTGGATGTATCTACGAGATTTTTAGCGATCATCCCTTGCACATCGCAGCGGGCAGCCTGCCTCCGCAAAACGGATTCGGCTTGGGACTCGCGTTCACGGAATCTCGCAACACGAAGAACTGGCGCACGAGTTGGGACGTTGACGCGGTCGGCGCGACGAGCGGCGCGTGGCGCGCGGGGGGCTATCTCAAATTCATCCATACGCCGGCTGAACCGGTCCACGTAATCACGCCGGTGGTTTCCCAACCCGGCGCACCATCCACCCCACCTGCGAAGGCAAAGCCTGTCTTCGTTCACCCCTATACGGTCTTCAACGTCTACGCGCAAACGATCTCCCTGAACAAGCTGAATTATTTTGGCGAAGGCAACGACTCAACTCTCACGGGCGCATCCGTCTTTGGCATGACCCAAACCATTTTTGGCGGAAATGCCATCAAGCCAATCTTTGAAATCGAATCGCTTCGAAAACTGAACCTCTCGCTCAATGGTGAGATCAACGGCCGCTTCGTCAATCTCCGTGGAGAGGGCGGCCAGTCTGTGCCGTCGATTCAAACTCTCTATACCGATGCGACCACGCCCGGCCTTACAAACCAGCCCGGATACATACAATTCGGCGAAGGCATTCGAATGAAGCCGGTCATCGGCGATCATCTTCAATTGAACTACGCGGCAAACTTGCTGGAGTTCGCCGCTCCTTCGAACTCTCAGAACTCGTTTCAGCGCTGGTCCCTCGATCTGAACCATACGTTCTATCTGTACGGCTTCACCGAGTCCACTGCATCAAGCGTGAACCCGGACCTCCACGGCCCCGACTCCTGCTCCACCGGCGACAGCAAGTGCCCGCCGATTTCGCGTTCCCGCAATCTCAACGGATCGATCGGGTTTCGCTTCTTGCTTTCGGAGTCGATGAACTCCGCATCTCATATTCCCTTCTACTATCAACCGACGCTTGGAGGAGCCGACATCAACAGCGCCATGGCGCTTGGCAGTTACCAGGACTATCGCTTTCGCGCCCCGAACCTGTTGCTGCTGCAGGAAAGTTTCGAGCACTCTATTTGGGGACCGTTTGGCTTGAAATTCATGGCGGACGAAGGCCGCGTCGCGCTCACGCGCGGGGACATCGGATTTAGCGATCTCAAGCACAGTTTTGCCGCCGGCCTTACCCTGCGAGCAGGCGGATTCCCCATGGTTTCAATGATGTTTGCCTGGGGAGGACCCGAAGGTCATCACAACATCTTCAACATGAACTCATCCCTGCTGGGCGGGTCGGCCCGGCCCCTGCTCGACTAGGCCCTCGAAGGCTGCTTTTACACATAAATGTAAAGCACAGACGTGAATTTAAAATTCCCCGCAAGCCCATCAATCCAACTCAGTTATATATTTTTGTACGTACATTTGAGTACGGAAGAATGTTCCTGCAGGAACACTTTATACATGTAGGGACGGACGCCAGTCTGTCCGGCATGTAGGGACGGACGCCCCGTCCGTCCGGCCGAGCGCAGCGAGGCCTGAGGCTCGCGACGGCAACTTCAGCGCCGCTTGCGCGCGTTCTTCTTCTTGGCTTTCGGCGAGGTCGTCGTCTTCTTGCCGAACACGCGCGCGAAAATCTTGTCGACATTCTTCAATTGGCGCGGCAGGTTAAACGCATATTCGATCTGCTTGCGCGGAACCTTGCTGGTGATGGCATCGTCCGCAAGAACCAGCTCGTGGAAATCGAGGCCCTCTTTCCACGCTCGCATCGCGTGCGATTGCACCAATCGATAGGCATCCTCGCGGCTCATGCCGTGCTCCACCAGATCGAGCAACAACTGCCCGCTGAAAATGAGCCCGCGCGTGCTGTCGAGGTTCGCGCGCATGCGCTCTGGATACACGAACATGGTATCGAGAACGTTCGTCGTCTTGGTGAGCAGGTAGTCGGTGAGCGTGGTTGAGTCAGGCAGGATCACGCGCTCAACGGACGAGTGCGAGATGTCGCGCTCGTGCCACAGCGCCACATTTTCTAGACCGGCCTGCGCATTGCTGCGGACCACGCGCGCGAGCCCGCTGATCTGCTCGAGCGTCACCGGATTGCGCTTGTGCGGCATGGCTGACGATCCCTTTTGCTTCTCGCTGAAAAACTCTTCAGCCTCGCGCACTTCCGTGCGCTGCAAGTGGCGCAGCTCGGTTGCAATCTTGTCGAGTGTGGATGCGATCACCGCTAGCGTGCCCAGGTAGTGCGCGTGACGGTCGCGCTGGATCACCTGCGATGACACCGCCGCAGCCTTCAGGCCGAGGCGCGCGCAGATTTTCTCTTCGAGTTCCGGCGTGAGGTGCGCAAAGATTCCGACCGCGCCCGAAAACTTTCCAACACGCAAGTCTTCAGCGGCCGCCGCGAAGCGAGCAATGTTGCGCTGCGTTTCCGAATACCAGTTGGCAAGCTTGAATCCAAACGTGATGGGCTCCGCATGGATGCCATGCGTGCGCCCCACCATGGGCGTGTCTTTGAACTCCCACGCGCGCCGCTCGAGCACTTCGGAGAGACGCTCCAGGTCTTTCGCGATGACCTCAGACGACTGGCGAAGCAGCAAAGCTTGCGATGTATCGACAACGTCGTTCGAGGTAAGTCCGTAATGAAACCAGCGCGATTGTGGCCCGACGAATTCAGCGACCGCAGTGGTGAAAGCGATGACGTCGTGGCGCACTTCGGCTTCGATTTCGTGGATGCGCTCGACACGAAAATCGGCGAGTTCGCGGATCGCCTTGGCAGCCTCTTTCGGGACGAAGCCAGCCTCGGCCAGGGTTTCAGTGGCCGCGACTTCCACGGCCAGCCATGTGCGGAAGCGATTTTCGTCGCTCCAGATGCGGGCCATCTCGGGGCGAGTGTAGCGGGGAATCACGGTGCGTCTCCTGTCCGATGTGGACTAAGGATTCTAAATGGTGCGCACCAAGAAGGGCTAGCGCTGGACCGATGCCGGACAAACACCGGCCCCAATTCCCGCACAGCTCGCGCGAGAAATGGGGCCCACCCGCGATTGCCCCCTCGGCAAACCGCGGATCTCGTTTCAGTATGAAACCATTTTATATCGTTTCACGATACAACGTGGTTCGATTATCGCTGCACGATACAATTTGAGCATGAAGAAGCTCAGGTTGGCCGATTACCAGGCTTTGGCGGAGTTTCGGTACCAAATTCGGGAGTTCCTGCACTTCAGCGAGCAGGCGGTGCAGGCAGCCGGCATCGAGAAGCAGCAGTACCAGTTCCTGCTGGCGATCAAAGGGATGCCCGAGGGAACGCGTCCGAGGATCCGGGAGCTGGCGAACCGCATGCAGATTCAGCACCACAGCGCCGTGGAATTAATCAACCGCCTCGAGGCACGGGGGCTGGTCAAGCGGGAGAGGGCAGAACTCGACCGACGCGAGGTGCTGATGGCCCTGACATCCAAAGGTGAAAAGGTTATCGCCGAATTGGCACTGCATCATTACGAGCGATTACGGACTGCCGGGCCACGGTTGGTAACTGCGCTGCAGCGGGTGCAAAAGAGCGGGCGGAGCGCGACGAACGGAGATGAGAATCGCAGACCAGCGAGAAAAAAGGTGCAGGATTGAAAAGGCGCTGCCTGGATCAGTCAGATTAAGCGGCGGATCCTTCGGTAGGCCTGGAAAGCTGCCGTTAACTGCCCAACTGCGCACCACCCGGCCCTTAATCTTTGTGTGATTTAATAGAGATGGCTATGACTCTGGGACGTGTGGGTTGTTTTCTGGCTATCGCCGCCGTGCTGTCAGTGCTGGTGGTGTTCTTTTTCCCGGCGATGCAGGGGCCCTATTCCGTCGTACATGGCCCGGTGACGGCGCTGTTGTCGGCACGGGCTGCCGCGGGTGTAAGGACGGCGATCGTGCAGGCCGGACTCTATGTTCTGAATGTCCCGTTTAGCGCGGCTTTTGTGGTGACGTTGTGGGCGTTCGGAATTCTCCTCGAGTCTTTCAAGGCCGATCTCGTTTCGCGGCGGGTGTGCGTTCTTCGTTGCTGATTCTTCTTCTTTTTCCCTCCTATCCTCAAAAGTTTTAGATGTGGGTGCGCGCGGCAGCGCAGTACGGCGGATTGTTTCAGGCACCGTCGCATTCGCTCCAGGTTAGTCGAAAAGACAACGGGGCGGGCCAGAGCTGTTGATTGCCGACAGCCGTTGCACTTCAAGGCGCCGCTTTGCGCCGCCGGACGGACGAGGGCGTCCGTCCCTCCATGGAGTTTCACCACCCGGGCAATGGTGCTTCATATTTATTGGAGATTTGCGGGTATTATGAGTGGATTCATCGAACTTGGGCTGCAAGAGAAGGGGATGGCAGCGCCGACACGCTTCAATCTGCGGATGTATCTGCGCCAGCAGCCGGTGGTTCTGGCGCTGCTGATCTTGCTGCTTGTCGTCTGTTTTGTTTTCGTGACTGGCCTTTCAAGGGCTTATTTCGCGCAGCGGCAGGCACTCGGGAGCCGGTGGTTCAGCCGAGGCGTCGAGGATTTGAATTCGAAGCGTTATCCGGCGGCGGTCACGGATTTTCGGACGGCGCTGCTCTATTCGCGGGACAACTACTCCTATCAACTGAATCTGGCCGAAGCCCTGATCGGAATGAAGCATACGGGGGAGGCATCGGCGTATCTGCTGAATCTGTGGGACCGGGAACCGGAGGATGCGCTGGTCAACCTGGAATTGGCGCGGATTGCCGCGCAACAGGCGCAGACCAAAGACGCGATCCGGTACTACCACGACGCTGTCTATGCGGCGTGGCCCGCCGACCAGGAATCGAAAAGGCGCGATGCGCGATTCGAACTGATCGAGTTACTGCTGCGCGTCAGCGCAAGCGCGGAAGCGGAAGCCGAGTTGATTGCACTTGCCGAAAATGTTGGGGACGATCCGACGCAGCAGGAGAGAATCGGCAATTTGTTTCTTCGCGCCAAGGACTATGAACATGCACTGGCTGCGTTTCGCGTGACCCTGCGATCCGATCCACATAACCGGGGTGCGCTGGCAGGCGCGGGCATCGCCGCATATGAGCTTGGACAATATCCAGTGGCGCAGCACTATTTCCACGAAGTCGCGGCCAGCAGTCCGGAAGATACGGAAATCGCAGATCGGCTGGCGACGACAGAAGCGGTGCTGCGGATGAATCCGTTCCGGCGGCAGATCTCGGCCAAGGAGCGCAGCCAGATCGTGATGGAGGCCTTTGCGATTGCGGGGCAGCGAATCAGGAATTGCGCCGTGCCCACAAGCGCGGCCCCGAGAGGCGTCGCGGCGGAGAACAACCTAAGCGATGAGTGGAACCAGATGAAATCGAAAGTTACCGATCAGCACTTGCGGGCCGATCCAGAACTGGTCGACAAGGCCATGGACGTAATTTTTCGCATCGAACGCCAGACCAGCATTCTTTGCGGCATGCCGACGGGGGACGATCTGGCCCTGTTGCTGATTGCAAAATCCCAAGGGTCTTGAATTGGCCATGAGCTTGAACGAAGAAACCACCGTGTTGGTTGACGATGAAATGGAGCCATTGACGACGCCGGGCTTCGCCCGGACCGCGATTTGGAAGACCGTATTTCGCGAGGATCGTTTCTTTTTGGTTCTGTCGGTGCTGATCGGAATCTTTTCGGGCTTGGCGGTGGTGTGTTTTCGTTTTGCGATTGACTGGTCCCGGTTGTATTTGTTGGGCACTGGCGCCGTGCTTTCGCCGTCGCGGGTGCTGTTGGCTCCGACTTTGGCCGGGCTGGTGATCGCGGTCCTGGTGATTCATTTTTTCCCGGCAACGCGAGGCAGTGGCGTCAATCAAACCAAGGCCGCGCTTTACATCTACAACGGCCAAATCCCTTTCCGAACGGCGATCGGCAAATTCATAACAGCAGCACTGGCGATCGGTTCCGGACATTCCTTGGGACCGGAGGATCCGTCGCTGCAGATTGGCGCGTGCCTCGCATCAGTGATGGGACGAAAGATGCGCTTGTCACGTGACCGCATGCGCCTGATTGCCCCGGTGGGGGCGGCGGCGGGGCTGGCCGCGGCGTTCAACGCTCCAATTTCGGCGGTGCTGTTCGTCATTGAAGAAGTGATTGGAAGATGGACCGCGGGAATTCTCGGATCGGTGGTTCTGTCCGCGGTTTCGAGCGTGGTCGTGATGCGCTGGTTCCTGGGATCCGAATCGCTGTTCCGAATTCCGGCGGTGGAGATCAAGAGACCATCGGAATTGCTGGCATACGCCATTCTTGGTTTGGCAGGGGGGCTTGCGTCCGTAGCGTTCTCGAGCGGAATCGCAGCTTTCCGGCCACGCCTGAAAGCGCTGCCCCGATGGACACAATATTTTCAGCCGGCGGTAGCGGGATTGTTGATCGGGTTGATCGCGCTGCTGGGCGCTCCGCAAGTGATGGGAGCCGGATACGAATACATCGATCAGGCGATGCACGGACAATTCACGTGGGAATTCCTGGCGATGCTGGCGGGACTGAAGATCGTGGCAACACTTCTTTCCTTCACAAGCGGCACGCCGGGAGGAATGTTCGCGCCAACGCTGTTTATTGGAGCGATGCTCGGAGCCGCGGTGGGAGGGGCGCAGCACGTGCTGCTGCCGCACCTGACAGGCTCGACGGGGACTTACGCGCTGGTGGGGATGGGAGTGCTATTCGCGGGATTTTTGCGGGCTCCCATGACGTCGGTGTTTATGGTGCTGGAGGTCAGCGGGAACTATTCCATCATTGTTCCAGTGATCGTGGCAAATACGTTCGCGTATGTAATTGCGCGCGGGCTGCAACCGATCGCGATTTTCGATTTGCTGACGCGGCAGGATGGACTGGAACTCCCCTCGATGGAAGAACAACGGGAAGAAGGCATTCTGCACGTGGAGGATGCGATGCAGCCCGCAGACGGGCTGGTTCTAAACGGCGACGAGTCGGTGGATGAAGCGATTAAGAAGTCGGCGCAGATCGAGAACGATCAGATGTTAGTGCGATTGAGTCCGGGCGGCTGGAGCAGCGTGAGCAAGCTGGCACTGGCCGAGATGGGGGCTCAGGGCAAAGGCTCGGCAGATCTGGCGTCATTGCTTCCCATTCTTCGGGTTCCCTTTCTCCATCCTGACCATCCTCTGGAGATGGCTCTACGCTATGTTGATCGCTGGCCAGTGATTCCGGTCGTGAATCGTGCCGACTTCCGACTGTTGGAAGGCGTGGTCACGCAACGTGACGTTCTGGCGCGATATCGCGAATATGGCGAGGGCTAGCCTGGCTGTTGATGAAAGAGCTTCGGGTTACAATCGGAACTTTTCCTGACTTGAAAAGCGACGCCTGGATTCGGTAAGCTTTCCGCATTCCACGAAGGCATTGAGTAGGGAGAGCTGTACTCATAGGGCGATGGCGAAAGAATATTCATTCTTTGCCGGATGTCGCGCACGGAAGCGGCCGGCGCACATCCTTGCCAAGCCAAGCTTGTCCTGTTGTTGTCGGTGCCTGCCGTTCAGAACGCTACAGTAAACACAAGAAAAATTGGGCTTTTGAGAGTGGGGAGAGAGACCATGAAGAGTTCTTCAATGAGACTCATTGTTCTTAGTTTCATCGTGTCGGCGTTAGCCGCTGTGAGCTTCGCGCAAGGCGGAGCGACGGGAGCCATTACGGGTACGGTGCAGGATCCAAGCGGAGCGCTGGTGGCGAACGCCGACGTGCGCATCACAAATCAGGAAACAAACGTGGTGGAACGCACGGTGAAGACGGAGTCGGATGGATCGTTTATCGCGCCCTTGCTGCCGGTCGGCAAGTACGTGGTCAACATTCATGCTGCGGGGTTCGCGGAGGGCAAATTTTCGGATGTCGCGGTGCGCGTGACCGAGACGACGCGCATGACGGCGAAGCTGACGACGCAGTCCGTGCAGCAGAACATCGAAGTACAAGCCGAAGTGCAGACGATCGATACCAGCGACGCGACTACAGGGCAAGCGATCGAGAGCAACACGATCCGGGCACTGCCGCTGGCGACGCAGAACTTTCAGCAGTTGCTGACGCTGTCGACCGGCGCGTCGGGCGAGTTGAATGCAGCCTCGCAGTTGGGGCGTGGCGTGGTTCACATCGATGTAAACGGGCAGCGCGAAGATAACAACAATTACCTGATCGAAGGAATCAGCGCGACAGATTACAACGTGGCGGAGTTGACGACGACGCCGCTGCCGAATCCAGACGTGGTGCAGGAATTTAAAGTACAGACGTCGCTGTATGACGCGAGCCAAGGACGCAACGGCGGCGGCAACATCAACGCCATCCTGAAATCGGGAACGGACCGTTTCCACGGCGATGCATATGAATTTTTCCGGAACACGGTGCTGGATTCGAACGAATATTTCCTGAAGGGGAGTGGATCGCCACGGCCGGTGATTCAGCAGAACATTTTTGGCGGGAGCCTGGGCGGCCCGGTGAGTCCGGGCGGAAAGCTTGGATTCTTCTTCTTCAACTATCAGGGGACACGGCAGCGCAGCGGCGAGTCACCGGGAACGCTGATCAGCACGTTTATCCCATATGTGCCGGCGGCGGACCGCGGGACGTCGGCGGCTGCGATGATGAACCTGTCGAACGATTTCGGCGGAGTGGCGGTGGATCCGGTGGCGGCCTCGCTGCTGTCATTTCAGAGCGGACAGTTTGGGGCTCCCGCAAATGGATTTTTATTTCCGTTGCCGACTGTAGCAGCAGGAACCGCGGCCGGTACCCCGGTGCAGTTCACCGTGAGCAAGCCGGGCCGGTTTACGGACGATCAATTCACGGCGAATTGGGATCATGAGTTCCGAAACTCGCGGGACACAGTGGGCGCGCGGTTCTTTTTCTCGAATTCTGAGCAACTGATTCCGTTTGGAGCAGGGGGACTGCAGGCTTCGCTGGGAGCGCCTGCGAGCGGGACCGATCTCAACTTCCCCTATGATCTGCCGCTGCACGACCGGTTCTTCAGCGTTGCCGAGACGCATGTTTTCAATTCGCGACTGGTGAATGACTTCCGGTTTGGCGTGGTTCACATCAATAACAGCGGAATCAATGTGAATCCGATTACCGCATCGGACGCTGGAATTGACCGCCCGACAAGTAACCTGACGAGCAGCATTTACAAATTCACGTTTGCGACCTCGGGATTTCAATTTGGCCCGACGCCTCCGGCGAACCAGTTTCAGACGCAGAACAACTACAACTTCGTCGAGAACCTGAGCTGGGTGCATGGCGCGCATACGTTCACATTTGGTGGACAGTATGTGCGCGTCAACCTGAACAAGTTATTTCCGCAGGTATTCAACGGGCAGGTGTTCTTCACCAACACGGCCGGCAGCGGGCTGACAGATTTTGAGAATTTCGTGAATGGCAACGTGCAGTTCAGCTTTGGCGGCGGCGGTGTTTACAACCACGCATACCGGCAGAACGATGCGGCTGTTTTCGCGCAGGATGACTGGAAGGCAACGCGCGATCTGACACTGAACGTCGGGCTGCGCACGGAATTCCTGGGCGCGTGGACCGATGGCGATTGCCACATCGGAAATATCGAAGCCGATCTAACAAAGTCAGGAACGTATCCGTTTGTCTATCCGAGGTGCGTGAATAAGCTGGGGGTATCGGGGCTGACGGGAACTGCGTCTGGCTCGACGTTCCACAACAACGTCGATACGGGATGGGGACCACGGATTGGATTTGCGTGGGACGTGATGGGGCATCACACCACGACGCTGCGCGGAGGCTACGGACTGTATTACGTGCGCGAAGACATTGGAGCGGTCGATCAGTTGAGCTTCCAGTCGCCGTTTATTCCGATCGTATTCTTCCCGACAACACCGGGCTTCGGGCTGTCGAACTTCTTCACCGGAACGCCTGCAGTGAATCCGAATGCGGTGCCGCAAGCCGGACAACTGTCGGGGG
Organism: uncultured Acidobacteriota bacterium; assembly: GCA_963771765.1. Lineage (GTDB taxonomy): Bacteria > Acidobacteriota > Terriglobia > Terriglobales > Acidobacteriaceae > Sulfotelmatobacter. Next base: position 22,761 of record CAVYUY010000022.1, on the reverse strand, counting down.
CGTGGATTCCCTGCCTCGCGAAGTTGACCAGCTTCGTTCCGAACAGCCCCACCGGGCAGGATGGCAATTACGCCTGCACGGGCGGACCGGGAGTGAATTCCACGCAGAACCTGTTCGTGCTCGAGGTGCCACGGAATTTTGTGGTACCCAACACGCAACAGTGGAACCTAACGCTGCAACAGGAACTTGGGAAGAAGTGGATCGTCGAAGTGGGATACGTGGGCACGCGCGGATTGCATCTGCGCGAGACGCGCGATGGGATCCAGTCTGTGAACGCGACGGCAGCGAATCCTTTCACCGTCACCGATACGAGCGGGAATAACTATCCCATCATGGACAACACGTTTTCAAATGCGATTGCGCGAACACCGGCCCCGGGTCTGAACGGGTACAGCGGATACCAGCTTTTCGCCAACGATGCCTACTCGACGTATCACTCGCTGCAGGCGACGGTTTCGCGAAGATGGGGCAACAGCTATCTGCAAAGCGCGTATACGTTCTCGAAGAACATCGATTCAACTTCGAGCGGGAACACCGCGTTCAACACCGCATACAACGATCAGAGCAACATCAACGCTTCGCGGGGGCTGTCGGATTTCGACCGCAAGCATCGTTTGTCGGTCACGTACGTGTATGAATTGCCCTTCCAGCATTTGAAGGGCATGGCGCACGCTGCGTTCGGAGGATGGGCGCTGAGTGGTGTGACGATCTTCCAATCGGGAACACCGTTTTCCATCCTCGATTCAGGAGCGGGAACTGCGTTCCTGGGACAGGGCAGCACGCCGCTGCTCGGCGCAAGCCTGGCACCCGGAGCACGCCTTTCGGATGGATTGACCAGCGGCAGCATTCAGCAACGCGCAGCCAACGGATATCTGAACATCGCGGCGTTTACGCCAGCGCCGCAGTTGTATCCGACACAATGCGTGACGGATCCCAACTATTGCACGACGGGATTCGGAGACCTGGGACGGAACAGCTACCGGGGTCCGCGTGAGCAGAACTGGGACGCTTCGTTGATCAAGCACTTCCAGTTTGGCGAGCATCAGGACATACGGTTTACGGCGGATTTCTTCAACGTCTGGAACCACGCGAACTTCGCGAATCCAGCGGTCACGGACGTGGAGGCGGGGTCGTCGTTCGGGAAGATCGTGAACTCCACGGGAAACCCGAGATTGATTCAGTTCTCGCTGCGGTGGGCGTTCTGATTGTCGTCGGGTAACAGTGGAAGAGTGGGAATGACCGGTGAAGCGGGCCAGCCTTACTCAGACGCACTTGGCGTTCATTGGCGCGAAGGATGGAAGTGTACGGTCTCGGTCTTTGTCTTCAGGTCGTAGTGCGTGTAGCTGACGCGGTGGTCGCCGACGACGACCGGTTCAACATCGGCGGGGATGATCCAGACTCGGCCGGGATCGATGGGAATGGTGTTGTCGTAGAGAATTGTCTGGCGGTCAAACCTGGCCTTGCAGTTGTCGCGCTCCCGGGTTGCGGATTGCAGGGCTGCCTTCGTGCGTAACAGTTGAGCTTCCACCGGGTTCTGCGCGAGATCGGCGGAGATTTTTTGCTGTGCCGCCCGTTCGGCGGATTCAGCCGCGACCCGCTGCGCGTTGGGAATGAGGAGTACGTGGAAGATCAGGCCCGTAAGAAAAGATCCTGCCGCGAACACGAGCACGTATTTTTGCCAGATTCCCTTTTCTGTCACGTCGGGGGTGTCACCGGTTTCGAACATTTCCCGCCTCTCTCGAAGAGAAGTTGAGTCGGACTGCCTCGTGATTCTAGCGGGTTGTGCCGCATGGTTGCACCAGGCGCGCGGCGTCCGGGAAATGACGGGGCTCGGGCCAACCCCTCTCCAGATTCGAAAGACACAAATCTAGAACGGGGATCTCAGCTAGGGAGTGATCTTAAATACAACGCCGTAGCCTTTGACGTTCCCGCCGATTGTAGCGGTACCATAGACGGTTCCTGTCCCAGTGACGTAGAGACGGCCATTGGGGTCCCCTCCATCAGCACCGTTGCGAAAGCTATAGAAAAGAGTCTCATTGCCTGATGTATCCACCTTGTAGACGGCGCCGATATCGTATGGTCCGCCCGAGGCTGCATTACCGTAGAGATTCCCGGCTGCATCCCGAGCGATTGGGCCACTGGGCAGTGACACGTCGGACGGTGGAGCTCCAAATGAATGAATGACCGTCTCCACTCCTTGAAAGTAGGAGAAGACAACGCCGCAGCCGAAACCAATGCAGGTATTCAGATCGCCGCCTTCGTAGGTTGTTCCGTAAAGAACGGCGCCGGGACCGAAAGAAAGATCATTCCACGGATTGTCGCCATTCGAGCTCAGGCCGGGGCCGAAATCCAACAAATCGATTACATTGCCCGCGGTATCGATTTCGAAGATGTTCCCGTATCCGTATAGACCGCTACCGAATCCTGGACCGTAGAGGTTTCCCGCCGGATCCATCACTAACCCACCAGAAGGAGAGCCATCCACCCCGCCGGTAAAGGTGTGAAGGATGGTCTCTTTATTACCGGGACCGATTTTGAAAGCGATTCCACAACCCAGCACGCAAAGGGTGTAATCCCCGCCTGATGAAGTGGTTCCGTACAAGTTCTCGCCCTTATCGCGAATCAGGTCAGTGATGGGAAATGCTCCGTCGCTTCCACCCTGGAACGCGTAGAGAACCGATTCCCTGCCGGATCTATCGATTTTGAAAACGGTTCCCACGTTCGAAGTGCCCCCAAGCTCCGTGGTGCCGTACAGGTTGCCAGAGGAGTCGCGGATCACCGAGTCCTGGGGATTGCAGCCATCGTTTCCTCCAGCAAAGCTGTAGATCGACGTGAACTTTCCAGATGTGCTGATCTTGAACACGGTGCCGCACCCGACGGTGCCGCCGGCGAAAGTCGTTCCGTAAAGATACCCATCGGAACCGCGGACCAGTCCGGAGTATGGGAACTCGCCATCGGTGAGTTTGAAAGTGTGAAGAACCTTCAGGGTTTGGCAGAGGCCGAAGGTGGAGAAAGCAAGAACGAAATACAGGCTTGTAGCGGCGGTGCGCCGCAATAACACGATGGAAAACATACAATCTCCTTGACATGGCAAATACGCCAGAAGTGGTGTAGGGGCCGGAGCAAGGAGAGGGAGGGCGAAGCGAAAGCATCTTATGCCAGAAATGCCGTAATCGCAAACAATAACCGCATTTGGTTTTGCCCGACTGGCAAGAGGCGGACGAGTGGTGGGAAACGGCGCCTCACTGGTGGCAAGCTTAATGAGTGAAATCGTGATTACAACATTGGCAAAGCGTCCACCAGGAAAGGTGAATCGAACCAACAGTTAGTCGGTCAATTCACTAGTAGAAGATGCATCCACTCTCCGCGTCCTTGCGCCACGCCTCCGCAGGTATCGGTTTCAACTCTCGATCGAGCATCGTAATGACTCCCATGGAAGCTCTCCGAGAGACGAGGCCTGACCGTAATCTTCAAATGCGCTCCAGCGGGAATGGTCCTCTCAAACACCTTGTCGTCCCTGCTCACGGCGGAACGAGTGTTCCTAAACCTCGTCACAAAGCGTACGATGATCCACTCAGATGGTTTCAACTTAAGCAGTGTGCCAGTTTCTTCAGAACCATACAGCACGGCCCCGTCCAGCAGGTATTGCCACGGTCTTTGTCCGGAAAAGGCGCTAACTCCAATGCCTAACGTTCGCCACGAGTAGCTCAGATCAGGACCCGATGGCTCGACCTGCCTTAGGGAAGTTGCAATCGGAATCTCGACCGGTGAGTTCGAACCGTTATGGATTTCCACCGTCGTAACAAGATCCTGACCTACTTTGGCAACCCCGGCGCCCATTGAAGTAACCTTCAGCCAGAGACGAGACAACCAATTGCTCCACCAGAGCATTCATGCTTTACCGAAGGAGGGCGCACTCGATCATCACGGAAACTCCGAGCTAAGACTTCCTTTACTGGTTGCGAAGCAGGAGGGTTGTCATTTGTTTTTTCCTGCGCGACGGCGGAGATGACAAAGCCAACCAGCAGGAGGAACAGCCAAACCGCCTTCAACTGCCGCCGCATTACGAACCTGCACGACGAGAACATGGGTTCGATCTTATTGAACCTGAATCGCGGAGCCAAGGTTAAAGGGGATCTCGCCCAACCGGGGCGTGGCCCGTCCTTGCGTTGTTTGGAAGGGCGGCACGATGCAGCCGAAACATAGGCTGTTCGCTGTCGGCGTCCGTGGTACCCACCCTTCGCAAAAAGCTTTGACGCTCAAAGCGTGAGCCGCCTGCTTTCGTCAGTTACGGTCAACTCTGACCACGTACCAATACCAGTACCGGCGACTTCCGGTCGAGGGCACTTTATGCATAATCACGTATTCTCTTCCAACCCTTCCTCCGCAACTCACTTCAGCGTAGAACATACCCATGGTGAAATCCCGGTTGAAGCCTACTTTTGTAAAGCTCGCCGAAAGCGTCGGCTGCTCTGTTGGGTGTACGTCTCGAGCATCCTTCACCATTGCAGGCGTCAAACCCTCCACATTGCGAAACCTGTTCGCGAACAATGGTTCCGCAGAAACATTCCGCATGATGAAACTACTAAAGACTGAAATCGGCACCCATCGTGCCGCTCGCCTTTCTTGAGGAACGTGCCACAGAACTGTTGGCCAGGAGAATGCTGACTCCGTCACGTCAGAGACGAAGTATTGGCGAATATCTGCGACTCCTTTGCCTCGGGTGAATCGTGGATCCTCGCTGCATTCGACCGGAAGCGGTTTTTCGAGCACCGGAGTGTCAAACAGGTACGCCGAATAAATACTGTACTGCTCGGTCTCTGTGCGAGCAGAGCGGCGTTGGTTTATCAGTTTGACTGCTCCCGCAGAAGCAGCAAGACAAACCAGCACTGTGATTACTACTCGTTTCGTTGTCGTGCGCCAAAGCATTGAAGTTCGGCCCTTACACTTTATGGACACCGTTTGTAGTCAGTCTAGACCGGCGGGTGGTCCGTTCTTGCGTCGTTTGGAAGGAGGTGCGAACCTGCGGATACCATGGGGTGTTCTCTGTCGGCGTCCGTGGTACCCGTCCTGCGCAAAAAGCGTGAAGAGCTGGGCAGCTATTGTAGGGATGGTGCCAGTGAGATCGAAGGCATGGGCCACCCACCGTACACCGCATCCCGTCCAGAGACCGGCCTTCTCATCCCATCTGGTTTCGTCCACTGACGGCCACGCCCTCAGCTGCTTTTCCTCGGAGGTGACGCCAGCAATTCGAGCAGTCGCTCGACGACGCCCGGGATGTCTGCCAGGTCTTGCCTATTCAGCACACCTCGTGCACCTTGGACTGTCCTTCCTATAGGCACCGAGATACGCTACGAGAACCTTGGAAATTTGATCTTGCTGCCCCGCGAGTATCTCGAGCGACCTGTCAAGTACACCAGGAAAGTCTTCTATGACAATGTGGTCCACGTCGTTAGGTAGCACGATTCCAGACTTATTCCGCTCCCTCTCAATTCTTGGTCAATTTGAAGATCGTACCTAGATTGTATGTACCGCCTGTGAAGGTTGATCCATAAAGATTGCCCGCCTTATCCATTACCAACCCATACCCCTCAGGGTAGGACGGTTGCCCAACGACGGGTGAGAAGAGCACGCTCTCTGCACCCGATGGCGTTATTTTGAATATGACCCCGCCACCCTCAGACCCGCTTGAAGTCATGCCGTACAAATCGCCAGCCGAGTCGAGGGTGAGCCATCCAATCGGATTTGCTCCGTCTGCACACTTTGGCAGTTGACAGAAAGAGTAAAGTACGGAGAAAACTCCATCTCTACTGATCTTGAAAACAACGCCGTTGTCGGTCGCTCCCCCAACTACCGTCGATCCATATAGGTTCCCAGCAGCGTCCTGAGTCAGTTTAGAACTTGGAGACCCTCCGTCCTGCTCTCCAGTGAAGGTATGGAGAGTGGTCAATTGGCCTTCCGGAGTCAGTTTAAAAACCTCGCCATCAGCTGCGTTCGTACCGTTGATTGTTCCGTAGAGGTTTCCAACTCGATCATCAATCAGACTGGCGCTCGCCAAGGTGAAACCCAAGAAGGAATGTACTGTCGAAAAAACATCCGCAGCTGTCAGTTTAAAGACCAGTGCAGAGTTGACGGGAGTAGGAGCGTTGACGGCTCCGTAAAGATTTCCTTTTGAGTCCAACGTTACACTGGCCTCTGGTAACCCGCCGTCGGTGCCCTCGGGAAAGCGGTACAGCAGCGTTTCTTTTCCAGACGAGGTCACCTTGAACACTGTTCCACAACCGGGAAACGGAAACCCGTAGCATTCTGTCCCTTCACCCCCATTGTAGGTAGTGCCATAAAGATCGCCAGTTGCCTTATCGCGAGTGAGGGCAGCGAGCGGATACGCGCCGTCAGATGGGGCTCCCTTAAAGTTGTACAGTCTCTTAGCGACGCCATTGGTTACCTTGAACACTGTTCCGAAGCCGAAGGTTCCTCCGTACTCCGAAGTTCCATAAAGAATCCCGTTGGAATCAATTATCAAGTTATTGGGACCCTGCGGGCTGCCATTCAGGTTGGAAAAGTTGACGAGTGTGGAATACGTGTAGGTCTGGGTAAAGCCCAGGACCGGCACAAACAGGAGAAACAGCGCCAGTTTCGCTTTCACTTCTCACCTCGCTTTAATGCTGCGATATTTCCCAGGGTCGTTGAGCCGAATGGGGGAGGGAGAACAACGTTGTGACAGACCTAACAGCTGAGAAGTCTGCTACAGGGAGACCAGACTGTCAAGGCGAGCCAGTTGGCGACCAATCGCGATTACACTCAAAAACCTTTACGGTCCAAATCCATCCCAATCAAGTCTGTGCACTCGTCATAACTGTCAGCGCAACGGATCGTGGGCAGAGAGTAGAATAGGCCAACCACGTTGGAGGCTCTATGCTGTCTGCACGCCTTCTCCCGTTGCTGTTTCTGCTGCCGTTATCGTCGCCCGTTCTCAGCCAGGATATAAGAACTCAGTTGGTGCCGAAGACGTGCGCGGTAACATTCCCTTCCGAACATCTTTTCGTGCCTCCGAAACCCTATCGTGCCAACGGCATCTACTGGTTCGGCACGGATAAGCTCTGGACTCACCTTTCGAACGATGGGATATCAGGGCAAGTAGAAAAGACAGTCTGGTTCAGCCAGGATTGGAGCCGCTACCATCGCTGGATCCCCGAAGAGATCGCCATGAAGTTGAGCATCACGGCGAAACGACTTGATGCAGACACTCCTCCACCTGAGATTTCTGCAGGGCCGACCTTCACCCCGGATTGGAAGGCATTTATGCTCGGGGGCCTAGGCTTTCCGACGCCCGGATGCTGGGAAATTACCGGACGGTACGAAGATGCCGAAGTGCAATATGTCGTATGGGTTGTTCCCGACGCACCGGAAAAACAAAGTGCAGACCGGGCGGTCCCGTTGTCCATCGTCGTTGATAAGTCGTGCCTGATAGATCCGCAGTCCGACGCCTTGATTGTTGGCGACCACACTGACGCCTTTCGCGCTGACGCCATTTGTCATCTGGAGAGCGTGTCATCTTCGCAGCATACTGAAGAGAAAATCAGGGATGGCCAGCGCTCTCACTTCACTGTCCGTGTCGCCGAACAAGAATACGTCATCCAAAATCCGACCGACAAACCTACCGTGTTCATTGTTCATCACACGGTTCCGAAGAACTGGATCGTGGATTCCGACCCGGAGCCCTCCAGCATGGAGGGTTCAACGGCCGTGTTTCTACTCAACGCCGAACCGGGGCAACGAGTGCGGTTGCACGTGGGCATGCATCGGAGCTATAGCATTGATTGACTAACATCCGCCACTCACAAGGCGGTTAATCCAGTCAAGAGGCAAGCACCACAGCTCACTTACCAACGAAAAGGCGAAGCCTACAATTCTCTTTTTACAGTTATGTCCGACGAAACGGGAAAGCGAGCTGTTACTCGTCGACAGAGCGTTGCGAGAGTATCCAGTTTCGAAGCCCAGCGGTACTGTGAAACAGTTGCGCAGTGCTCGGATCGCCCGGCGTTTCCGCGACAATGAAGTCGGACCAGCCTGACATTCCCGGCTTATATCCCACGGCCGGGTCGGGAGCGTCCGAGTCCGGACCGACAAAAATCCAGCCGCTCGGCGTGACCGCCGCATGTGTTGACAGCCAGCGTTCCGCGCAGATCACATCCATCCGCATGGTGCCAACGCTCGGATCGACATCCGGCCACGTAAGTTGGCGCTCAATGACGAGGGTTGTCCACCCTTGTTTGCTGAGTTCAGTCGCGAGCGGTTTCATGTTCACGCGCTGCTGAGGTTCTGAACCTACTAATCTGGAAAACGAGAACACGGTCGCACGGCTCGGTTTTCGGGAGTCCGGTATGGCTGCTGTTGCTTTGATCACGCCGTGAGTCGACGGCAACGTCACGCCATAAATCTTGAAACCCGGACGGTGCTCGAGAAGTTGGCTTTTCGGTTGTACGACAAACTGACTGACCGACGATGGAAGCTGAAAGGGAAAGGAAAACTACAGTGAACGAGGCCGCTCTCATAAACCGCCTCCTGATCTTGCTAGAAGTATCCCACTCGGGTCAAAACGAGGCAATGGCGTAGTCGCGACTCGCGTGCAGCCATCGGACCTTGTTGTGTTCTCGTGATGATTGCATGCACAGCATCGTGAGGGAGTAGTTGGGCTGGAAGCTCTCGATTCTCTGCCCAGGCAAACATGAGGTTTCTCCACGCGCCGTCGCGGTTGCTCCGGCTTGGTCGAAATGACAAGAGGGAGTGGTGGCTTGGGATGGGAACCTTGCAACGCCGTTTTCGAACGCAGGCTTCGCTTCGCTGCGCCGGACGGACGAGGCGTCCGTCCCTACATATGTTCTTGACGGAGCTTAGGGGCGCTCCAGCATCCAGACGTTGGCGCTGTCGCTGTTGACGTGGAGGGCGAGGGATTTGCCGTCGCGAGAGGGGATGGCCCATCCGACGTTGAGGGTGTTTGGACGCCAGACGGCGCGCGCGTTTCCGTGCAAATCGATGTGAAGGAGCGCATTCTCACGATCTCCGGAGGACGCGGCCCAGAAGCCTTTGCTGTCGGCAGCCCAATCGATGGAACCGAGGCCCGTCCAACCAGTTACGTTCAACCATTTCTCGGGACCGCCAGTGAGAGAAACGAGATGAATGCGAATTTCTTCGTCGCCCCATTTGCCTTTCGCAATCGCCAACGTGGAACCATCGGGAGCGAGACTCCAGTTGTAGAGCTGAACCAGATCGTCTTTGATCTGGTAGACCTGCGTGCTTTGTCCATTGCATCGGATCGAAACTGAAAAAAGTAATATCCCGGTCTCCGACCACGCTGTAAAGACAGATTGTGGCAGGCGCGCGGGCGCATTGATGGTTGCTGATCCAATTCGCTCTCGCGAGTTGCTGCGGAGCGCCTCCGGCGAGAGGCACGCGCATCAGGGGAACTTCGTAGTTTGAATCTCCCCAATTCGGATACACGACGTAGATCAGCTGCTTGCCGTCGGGACTGAGGCGCGGCTGCGCGGCTTGCTCGTTGTTGCTGACCACCAAGTCCGGCACCGCTTGGTTGAGGCTCTGCTTGTAGATGTTGAACGCGCCGGTGCGATCGGACATAAAAATGACTTGCTTGTTGTCGGCGGTCCAATCGAAAGGGATATCCTGACGGTCGTCGAGCGTGAGACGCTGCGGCTCGCTGAGGTTCCCGGACGAATCGAGTTTTCCGACATACACATCCGGCTCGGGAACTGACTTCACGTAAACGATGCGACGCGTGTCGCCGGAAGCCGTGACCGAAGAGACAATGCCCTGATCGTTGGTCAAGCGCTGCGGCGACCCTTGCGTTTGCAGTTGCCGGTTGAGGCGGATCGACCACAGATTGGAATCCATTTGCCGGGGACGAGGCTCGGCCAATGAGTAGATGAGGCGTCCGTCGGGCGCCCAGGCGAGGGGTCCCTCCAAGCCCGAGGCAGACATTGCGATGGCGGGACGGACGACATCGTAGGACGAGGGTTTCGGGACTCGGCGACATCGATCCTGGCTTTGACGCCGTTGCCGTAAGCGAACTTCGCGGTGGTGTAGGCAATCTTATTGCTATCGGGCGACCAGGTAATGCCCCCGAACAAATCGCCATCTTCGCCGAGGAATTCGCGCGGCGGAGTGCCATCGAACCGGGCCAGCCAGACGCGCTGGCGCATGGGTTTGCCCGCGAGAAAGGCAATCGCTTTCCCATCGGGAGAGACTGCGGGGAAGCGGCCATCCTCGACAAGCTCGCGTGCGGCGCCGCCAAAAGCAGAAAGTTCCCACAAACTCGAGTCCCTGCCTTGCCCATTCAAGCCAACGATCATGTGGACGCTGTCGGGATTCCAACTCACGGAAGTGGCACCCAGGCCTTCCGGCAAGGTCACAGCATGAGTCTCGCCGGTGTCGATTTGGCGCAGGAAAAATCCGGAGCCGTCAGAAAATGCGAGGTAGCGGCCATTGCGGGAAATCGCGGCGACGCGCACCGGATCGTTGATGGGATTGGCAGTCAACTGCGTGAGGCGCAGGGGAGCTGCGGCGTGAGGCGCAAGGAAAAATCCGAGGATGAGACCGAGTATAAGGAGCAACAGGCCGATAGCGCCGGCGGCGATCCACCAGGGGTGACGTATCGAACGCCTTGCCGGGACGGAATCGACGGCCGCTGGCGTCACGACGGCGAGACCATTCGTTGGCGGAATGCTGACTGGAGCGAGGAAGCGATATCCGCGGCGGGCAACGGTTTCAACAAAGGTCGGATTCTCTGCCGAATCACCGAGGGCATCGCGCAGGCGGCGGATGGCGGCGTTGAGGCTGTGATCGAAGTCGACGAATGTGTCTGCAGGCCAGAGATGCTTCCGAAGATCTTCCCGGGTCACAACTTCACCGGGACGCTCAAGAAGCTGGCCAAGCACCTGCAAGGGCTGTTCCTGAATCTTGACCTTGATGCCGTTGCGCCGCAGTTCTCCCGAACGTAGATCTACTTCGAACACTCCGAAGCGGCGTGTGGCCGACACTCCGTTGCCGTGAATCTCCACTGGCCCGGAGTCTAGCATTCTCGCCGCCCTGTTCCCCATGTCACCCAATGCCATATCTATTTGACGATTCTGGGGTTAGCCCGTCACCCATTTTTTATCGCTGAGTTACCCGGCAAGCCTTGAGGCACGCAGGTACCTGAACCACCTTGCAGAAGGTACGGAGGCAAGGGTGATGGGGTTCAGAGGGAAATGGGGAGCAGGATTAGCCGGATGTTTCGTGTTATGGACGGCGACTGGGATCGCGGTGAGCCAGGAACTGCCACACATCATAGTCCTGATCAACGACAGCGCGAACGTCGCCCCATCTTTATTGAAGGAAGCAAAGGCAGAGACTTCGAGGGTATTTCGTGAAGCAGGAATCGAGATCGAGTGGAGAGACTGTTCATCTACTGCTCTGGTGCAGCAGTGTTTGTTCACTTCGACGCGAGACAGCTTTCTGCTTCACATCGTCCCAGATGGGAAGACGTCGAAAGAGTCCGTGTTCGGCGAGGCCTTTCTTGGCGCTGACGGGACAGGGAAATACGTCGACGTATTTTTCGACCGGATTCAGGAGGCAAGCCGGACGTTTGGAACAAACAAGGGACGATTGTTAGGTACAGTGTCGGCGCACGAACTCGGGCATTTGTTACTGGGAACGCACGCGCACACCCATATAGGAATCATGGAGCCCGTGTGGCAAGAGGAGAGCCTGCGCCGGATGGCGATGGGCACGCTGCTGTTTACGCAGGATCAATCGGCGCTGATGAAAGCGCGCGTTGGATCGAAGCGCGACGGCGGTAAATCTACGAAGGCCGGTTAATTTTTAGTGGCGAGCCTGGCTTCCTGCAGCAGCGGGCGGAGAGAATCGACAGAGACGCCGAGATTGCCTCCGGTGAAACCATCCATGTAAGCGGAGTTGACGCCGATAACTTCTCCCTTGGCGTTGAAGACTGGGCCGCCGCTGCCACCATGGGCAGTGGGAGCGTCGTAGATCAACTTATCGCCGACCACGTCGCCAAGATGTCCGCAGGTTGTGGACGGGCGGATCAGCGAGAGCGCGGCCAGTTCGCTGGCAGCGTTGATATCGTTATGTCGGTAAGCGAGGCGCTCGTAAATCCCTGACGGGGACTTCGCGACCATCCCGGCGATACCCATGGGATAGCCGATGACGGTGACGAGCTGTCCGGGCGATCCGGCGGATTTGGCCAGAGGAAGCGCGGGCAGATTTCGATGGACGTCAGAATCTTCCAGGCGAAGCACTGCGAGATCGGCAGTCTTCGAAACGGATGCCGGAGACAGATTGACCGGGGTCGGCGAGCCCGGGAAGAAAACGACCAGGCTTTCAAGCGTGGCGCTGGCGCCGTCATCGATCAACTTCTGCGCTTCGGAATCTCCGTACCAAGGCTGGGCCACGTGACGGTTGGTTGCCATCAGGCCGGCGCCGACGAGAAATCCGGTGCCGGAAACGCGTGCGCGAATCTCAGGACGCTGGCCGGGAAATCCAACCTGATAGACCCCGTAGATGTAACCAATCGAATTTCGGTAGCGATTTAGAACGACCGCGGGCATGGACTGCTCGGCCTTGAGCTGCTCGACTTGCGCGGTCAGGTCGTGAACCTCTTTTTCAAGGTCGTCCGGAGGCGCGCCCTGAACAGCCATCGGCGCGTAGTAGAAGACCATGGTCACGGCTCCGACCAAGAGAACTATACCCAGAACACCCTGAATCATCTGCTGCCAGGTCTCAAGGACGCGGCAGGATTGCGAAGATGTGGAATGGTCCCCAGGGTCAGGGTTGTCGGGAGCAGGATCGTCGATCTGAAGGTCGGCCATGGGCGTCGAAATAGCGGTATCGGTCAAATCCAAGTCATTGTTTTTCATTCATTTGCCGGAGTTTGCAGCAAACGAAAGAACTTGCCTTGGAGTCGTTATATTCGCGCGGAAGGCATGGGTTTACTACGGTACAGAAGGCAATGGCCACGGGTCATGGCACGAAAGGGGTAGAGAAGATCCGAAGAATGGGGCTAAGTATATGTTTCGAGGCGATTTAGACGGGCGGCCAGATCGAGGCGCGCAAGGTCGAATCAGGGGTTCTTGATGCCGAGGCGCTTCGACATCTCTTCATAGAGAAAACCGCGCCCCGGCTTGTAAGGCTGGACCCACTCGCCGTCGATCACGAATTGCGGGATGGCCCGCTTGCCGGTGCGCTTGACAACCTCGTCGGCAGCGCCGGGGGTGGCTTCAATATCGATTTCGTGAAACGGAATGTTGTGTTTCGCCAGAAAGCGCTTGGCTTCGCGGCAGTCGGGACACCACATCGTGGAGTAGACCGTCACATCCATAAACCTATTTTAGACGGTCCGGCCCCAGTTGCTAATACATGTTCCAGCTGAGGCTGAGTACGTTCGTTCACCACGTTGCCGGTGTTGAGCGTACTTGCCGGCTCGAAGAGAAGGAGCCAGCATTCCTCGTCTGCCACGGGTTTGTGCTCGACGCCGCGGGGGACGACGATGAATTCGCCTTCCTCGATCCATTCGTGGTGATCGAGAAATTCCATGCGGAAGCGGCCTTTGACGACGAGGAACATTTCGTCTTCCTTGTCGTGGTGATGGAAGACGAATTCTCCCTTGAGCTTATCGAACTTGACGCACTGGCCATTGAGTTCGGCGCCGATGTAAGGCTTCCAGAACTCGGTGATCTTGGAGAATTTTTCGGCGATGTTGACCTTGGGCATGGATTGATCCTTTGCAGAGCGGTCAGGGTGCGGTCGGTGGTTCAGATGTCGGGGAACGGTGGAAGGTCGCAAGAAAGTCGGGCGGATCGAGTTCGCCGTTTGGGGAACTCCGGACACAGGATCGAGCCCCGGACGCCCCGTCCGGGGTGCGCGCTAGCGCATGCGAGCCTTCCCGTCGCGGGAACGCAACCCGTCTAACTGCATTATTTCTCGTTTCAGCATCGACGAGCCCTGACAAAATCTATGGGTGCAGTTCTACCGGCGAAACTTACCGCATCTTCAACGCGACGCCACCGCTCACTTCGTCACATTTGTCACGAAATTTCGATGGAACTTGCCGCCGCTAGCACGAGACATCGTTGTGTCGTGTTGCCGCCATGATCACGGGACGAGATACGAACTACACGTCGCTGTTGTTATGCCGGATCACGTTCACATCATCTTGACTCCTTTGGTGGACAAGACCCGAAGCGAATTCTTTTCCCTCGTTGAGATCATGCGGACGATCAAGAGCGCGTCGGCGCACTTGATCAATCGTGAACTGCGGAGGCGGGGGACAGTGTGGCAGGAAGAATCGTTTGACCGCGTGCTGCGAGTGTCCGAAAAGCTCGACGCTAAGGTTCTGTATGTTTTGCAAAACCCGAGGCGGCGAGGACTAGTCCGAGATGGCGATACTTATCCGTGGGTCTGGCGGTGCGAGGAGCGGCCTGTAGCTGAGATGACAGTGCGGTGAAAGCGGTCAGAGGAATCGGGCACCGGTAACGTCACAGAACGATGAAACGCTCACTGACAGGAGAGCAGATTCGACGCCGCTTCACGCGTCGCTTGGCGCCGCGGGGCGGACGAGGCGTCCGCCCCTACATTGGATCCGGACACAGAGGGAGCCCCGGACGCCTCGTCTGGGGTGCGCACTCGCGCATGCGACCCTTAGGCCTGTGGATGAGATGAAGACCCCAGCACAACATCGGTAGACGGAAGGGTCCTGAATTTTTCGTTTATCTGCGAGGGCGACCGATAGACAAACGTCTTTCTATTGCGATCGACGCCGCTTCACGCGTCGCTTTGCGCCGCGGGGCGGACGAGGCGTCCGCCCCTACATAAAACAAAAGCCGCCAGCTTTTCGCTGACGGCTGATGGGTGACGCCTGACGCCTGAAAGCTTGCGGCTTTCCTAATTCTCGTACAACAACACACCTTCCGCCTTCTCCGCATCGACTGGGCGGTAGAAGAGCTTGTTGTCTTCGAGGAAGACCTCGATGAAGGCGGGGCGCGTGGTGATGGTGCCTTGGATCAGCGCTTCCGACAACGGGTCTTCAATGTACTTTTGCAACGCGCGCCGCAACGGACGAGCGCCGTAGCTGCGGTCGGTCAGCGTCTGGTTGAGAATCCACTTCTTGGCATCATCCGCGACCGTGACCGTGATCGCCTTCTGGGCCAAGTTCTGGTTGAGCTGGTTGACCATGAGTTCCAGAATCTGGATCAGGTCAGTTTCGTTCAGCGCCATGAAGATGATGATTTCATCCAGGCGGTTGAGGAACTCGGGGTTGAAGGTCCGCTTGACCTCGTTCTTCACGAGCTCTTCGACCTTGTCGGCGATGTCGTTCTCCTTGGTTGACGCAAAGCCCAGGCCTTCGCGCTTCTGAAGGTGCCGGGCGCCGATGTTCGACGTCATGATGATGATCGTGTTCTTGAAGTCGACCGTGTTGCCGAGTCCGTCGGTCAACTGGCCGTCTTCAAACACCTGCAGCAGGATGTTGAACACATCGGGATGCGCCTTCTCGATTTCGTCGAGCAGGACCACCGAATAAGGAGCACGCTTCACGCGTTCGGTGAGCTGGCCTCCTTCTTCGTAGCCAACGTATCCCGGAGGCGAACCGATCAGCTTCGAGACCGAGTGCTTTTCCATGAACTCGGACATATCGAAGCGGACCAGAGCCTTCTCGGTACCGAACATGAACTGCGCCAGAGTGCGCGCGACTTCGGTTTTGCCGACGCCGGTCGGTCCGAGGAACAGGAACGAGCCGATGGGGCGGTTCGGGTTCTTCAGGCCGGCGCGGGAACGGCGAATGGCGCGAGCCAGGGCGCTGATCGATTTGTCCTGCGAGATGATCCGCTTGTGCAGCTCCTCTTCGATGCGGAGCAGCTTCTGCGTCTCTTCTTCCTTGATCGACGTGATCGGAACGCCGGTCCAGCGGGAGACGACGTCTTCGATATCCTCGCGGTTGACGACGCCGGTCGAGGACTCGTCGAGATGATATTTCTCGCGAAGAGCGCGCAGGTTCTCGCGCTCTTTGCGTTCCTCGTCGGAATAGAAGCGCGCTTTCTCGAACTCGTGGTTCGCGATGGCGTTTTCCATCCGGTGGACGATGAACTTGATGCGCTTCTGGACTTCGGTCAGTTCTTCGGGCAGCGAAGTCTGGCGCAGCTTTACGCGCGCTCCAGCTTCGTCGACCAGATCGATGGCCTTATCCGGAAGGAAGCGGTCCGGGATATAGCGGTTTGAATGCGAGACCGCGAAGTTGATGGCGTCGTCGGTGTAGGTGACGGCGTGGAACTTCTCGTAGCGGTCTTTGATCCCGAACAGAATCTTGATGGCGTCGGTCTCGTTCGGAGGCGGAACTTTGACGGCCTGGAAGCGGCGCTCGAGCGATCGGTCTTTCTCGATCGACTTGCGGTATTCGCCCGGCGTGGTTGCGCCGATGCACTGAATCTCTCCGCGAGACAGAGCGGGCTTCAGGATGTTAGCGGCGTCGAGAGAGCCTTCCGCAGATCCGGCGCCGACCAGGGTATGAAGCTCATCAATAAAGATGATGGAGTTCTGCGATTCCATCAGCTCTTTCATGATGGTCTTGAGGCGCTCTTCGAACTGTCCGCGATATTTGGTGCCGGCGACGATGAGCGAAAGATCGAGAGCAAGAATGCGCTTGTCGGCGAGGAACGATGGAACTTCACCGTCAGCGATGCGCTGGGCCAAGCCTTCGACGATGGCTGTTTTGCCGACGCCGGGCTCCCCGATCAGTACCGGATTGTTTTTGGTACGGCGGCAGAGAATCTGGATCACGCGGTCGACTTCGCCTTCCCGGCCAACGAGTGGGTCGAGCTGGCTATCCATCGCAGCTTGAGTCAAATCGCGCGAGAATTCAGCGAGAAGCGAGCTTTCACGCTGACGCTGTGGCTGAGCTTTTTCCTGTGTGGTGCGTGCCAGTTCTTCGCGGATGGTCGAGAGACGCAGGCCGCGCTCGTGCAGAATCTCGGCGGCGAAACACTTCTCTTCCCGCAACAGCCCCAACAGCAGATGTTCGGTCCCGATGTGGCGGTGGGAGAGACGCTCTGCTTCTTCGGCGGCGTAGGCCAGAACCCGCTTGCACTCGTTGCTAAGAGGAAGATCGACCGAGGTCGAGACTTTCTCGCGGATCGTGGTATGTCCTTCAATCTGTTTGCGAATGGATTCGACTGAGGCGTGCGAGCGCAGGAAACGGTTCGTCAGGGCTTTGTCTTCACGCAGCAAGCCGAGAAGCAGATGCTCGGTCTCTATATAAGGAGACCCGAACTGGCTGGCCTCATAGCGTGCGAAAAAGATTACGCGCCTGGCTTTCTCCGTGTAGCGTTCAAACATAATGCCCTTCCCCCTGACTTTTCCCGGCCGAGAAGAACTATCGTGCCCGGCCTACCGAACGTGGCCCGAACCTGACCAGTACATTATGCAATCAAAGGGCCGCCGAACCCAAGTACCGAAACGACTCACTAACCCTTAGATCACGTTACCGAAGGAACCGCTGTGGATTTCCTTCGAGCCTCACTTTCCTGACATTTTGTTGCACTTTCTTGCTGCACCCCAGGGACTCAAGCCCCGATATTTCGACTCGCCTAACGTGGCCCTAAAGGACCGCTTACCGCTTTACGTTTTACGCCGGAAGCGATTCCGGCGGAATTTCCTCCACATGTCCTCGTCCAAGGCGCAGCACGCGCTGGCAGCGCCGGGCAAAGGACAGATTGTGCGTGGCGATGAGGGAGGTGAGTTGGTGCTCGCGATGTAGCCGCGCAATCAATGTGAATACAGCTTCCGCCGTCTGCCCATCCAGGTCGCCCGTCGGCTCATCGGCCAGCAACAACTTGGGGCCGGTGATCAGGGCCCGGGCCAGAGCTACACGCTGCTGTTCGCCGCCCGAAAGTTCGCCGGAACGGTGATGCGCGCGCTGCTCGAGTCCCACTTCACGCAACCAGCGTAAAGCTTCCGGCTCGACCTGCTGCCATGACCTTCCCCGAAGCAGCAAAGGCATAGCAACGTTTTCTGCTGCCGTAAACTCGGGCAGCAGGTAGTGAAACTGCCAAACAAAGCCGGTCTCCCGATTGCGAAAGGCAGCGGCTTCGTCGTGAGACAACGAATTCACTCGCAAGTGGGCGCAGTATACGTCACCC
The DNA here is from genome assembly GCA_963771765.1 of uncultured Acidobacteriota bacterium. Classification (GTDB taxonomy): domain Bacteria; phylum Acidobacteriota; class Terriglobia; order Terriglobales; family Acidobacteriaceae; genus Sulfotelmatobacter. The sequence goes on along the minus strand of CAVYUY010000022.1, from coordinate 4,558 downwards.
GCAGAAGCACGATCAAGAGCGCTCAGGATGTGTAACAGGGTACTCTTGCCTGCGCCGGATTCGCCCACAATGGCGAGCATTTCTCCTCGCTTCACCTCAAACGACAGATTCTCAAAGAGCACCAGATCCGATTCGCCGGACCGGAAGACCTTCTTCAAGCCTTCCACGCGAAGCATTAAATCGTTAGTCATTTGATGCAAAATGTGGACCTTTCGTTCCAAACCGTGTTTTCGGGGCGTTTCGCCACGCGTCGCGTCGAGGCTCTCTGTTGCGAATCATCTCAGTTTGCTCTTCAAAACTCTATACTTGGCGCAAACGCTGTCATGTGACTCACGTCACGGAAATGTCTGGGAGATTGTGCGTTCGTGCCGGAACCTGTTTCATCAATCTCCGGCGGTGTCCGAAAATCGTCGTCCCTGCTGACCAAAAACTCGCCGCTCGCGATTCCGGGCGGGCGCGGAACCTGGCTCCTACATAAGTCATTCATAGCGCAGGGCCTCGGCTGGAAGGATTCGGGAGGCAGACCAGGACGGGTACAGCGTCGCAACAAACGACACCAGGATCGCGAACAGGGCGACCCACAAGCCGTCGGCCAGGCGCGGAGCGAACGGCACGTAGTCGATTGAATACACCTCGGGCGACAGATGGATGACGTGGTAGTGGCCTCCGGCATAGGAGACGGCGTACCCGAGCACGAGGCCAATGAGCGTCCCCACGACGCCGATAAGAACTCCCTGTGCAATGAAGAGGTTGCGGACCTGCGCTTTACGCGTGCCCATGGACATGAGGACAGCGATGTCTTTCGTCTTCTCCATCACCATCATGATCAGACTGATCAAGATATTCAGAGCGGCGACGAAGACGATCAGACCGATCGTAATAAAGGTGATCAGCCGCTCCGTTTTCAAGGCCTTGAACAGGGCGCTGTTCTGGCGGAGGGTGTTGGTGGTCATATAGCCCTGTCCGGCGGCATCTTCGATCTGGCGAGCGATTGCGTCTGCCTGATCCAAATTGTCGACTTTGAATTCGAGGACGGAGACGAGATCGCTGAGGCCGAAAAGTCGTTGCGCGTCGGAGAGGCGAGCGAACGCCCAACTGGAATCGTAGTCGAAAAATCCGGAGTTGAAGATTCCGACAACGTGGAAGCGCGTGTACTTCGGCACCGTTCCAAAGGGAGTGAGTTCGCCTTGCGGGCTGGTGACGACCACAATCGATCCGACGGTGGCGCCGAGTTCTTCCGCCATATTCTTGCCGAGCACGATGGGGGGCATCGCGTTCACGCGCTCAGCGACTCCTGCAAGAGAGTCGGGAGACTGGGTTGCCGTTGCGTCGGTGGCCGCGCTGCCTGGGGCTGTATTGCCTGTTGGAGCGTTCGGTATGGCCTGGGATTTTTCTTCCAACGGGGCGGCCGATCCTTCGTTCACCGAATTGAGCAGGTCTCCAACATGGCGCTCGTATTCGGGAATCATGCCTTTGAGAATGGCACCGCGAGCACGAGGACCGCGGGAGATCAGGACCTGCTCGAAGATTGCCGGAGCGGCCGCAACGATATGCGGTTGTTTCGAAAGACGAGCCATCAGCGACGGCCAATCTTTGATGCCATCGTCGGCGATGCGTTGCAGGCTGATGTGAGATGTGGATCCGAGCAGGCGCTGAGCCAGATCCTGGCGAAAGCCGTTGTTGATGGCGAGGGCAACGACGAGCGAAGCCACGCCCGCGGCAACACCGGTGACGGAGATGGCGGTGATGATGCCAATGAACGCCTGCCGGCGCTTCGCGCGAAGGTATCGAGATGCGATGAAGAGTTCGAAGCGCATGCGTTGTACTGGCCAGCGCGGCTTGTTGGCTACGCGTACGGATTATACGGTGGGCCCTTGGCCGGACTGATCCGGCTCCGCAAGGGCCGCGAGACCATCCAGGGAACGGCGCTTCGCCGACTCAGTCCATTCGAAAAAAATCCCGTACGCTACGAGTTCCCACCACAAAATCGCGACCACGGTGACGACAGCGTCGATCACAAACTCCCGGTAGTTCATGCGCCCGGTCGGGCCGATCGCATCGATGGCTCCTCGAATCACGGCTGCGACACACGCGATGGTGACCAACGCGGCGACGATTGCGACCCGGCGAGAGTGCGACGGCGCACCGGCAAGAGGTTCCCCGGAAGCAGGAGTTTTGTAATACCACCACAGCAGCCATACTGCCAGGATCGCGAGCCCGAGAACCGTGCTGACGTGCTGGAAGAGCTTGTAATAAGGAATGGATCCGAGAACCGGGATGGTGACCGACTCGCGCAGCACGTGCCAGTGATGGAAAAACCAACCGGTACGGTGCGTGAACGAGTCCCAGACGAGATGCGTGATGATTCCGAGAAGAATCGAGATGACAATCAGGAGGAATCTTCCGAATCCTCGAAATTCAAATTCGCCGAGATGCTCGTGCAGCCTGGACTGAACGGAGTCGGGCAAGAGCATGGCGGCAGGACGTTTGATGAAATTGTGAAAGATCCACAAAACCACCAGAGCCAGCGGAAGCGTGAGCAGGAAGACGCCGATGGGAGTGTGGCCGTAACGGTCCATCGGAACGACCATGAAGAAATATTCAAAGTCTGGTGCAAAGGTGCCGATCACCAGAGCCGAGGCTACGAGGCGGAGACGCCGAAACGGCAATATTGCAGCCGCGTGAGAGAGCGTAAATGGCACTTCCCTATTATATGAATAGGTTGGGTTTTGAGGGAGTGAGTAGGGATCGCCGCAGTTTATTTCTCATCGTGTTCTAAGTCCGCTTGTGTCGGCGTTCCTAAACAGGAAATCCGGGCTTCGCACGCAGTGCCACTCCTCCGTTATCTACCCGATTCCACGGAGGAGGAAGATAATGTAAGAATGGCTCGTGTTTTCTTCAGTGAAAGTTGGCTTCCGAAGTCAGTCCTGCTGCTGCGCACGTATGACCGGCACAAATTCCTGCTAGATCTAATTGCCGGAGTTACGGTCGGCCTGGTGGCCCTGCCGCTGGCGATGGCGTTTTCGATCGCTTCCGGGCTTACGCCGCAGGCGGGAATCTACTGCGCCATCGTCACGGGATTTCTGATTTCCGCGCTGGGCGGATCGAAGACCCAGATCGGCGGTCCGACCGGAGCGTTTGTTGTAGTCGTGGCAGGGATCGTCGCAGTACACGGCGTAGACGGACTCTTCATGTGTACGGTGATGGCCGGCGTGCTGCTGGTGATCATGGGGCTCACGGGGTTGGGCACGGCAGTGAAGTTTATCCCGCGACCGGTCGTCGTGGGATTCACAAATGGCATTGCGGTGCTCATCGCAAGCACGCAGGTCAAAGATTTCTTCGGGCTGCATCTCGACAAAGTGCCAGGAGTGTTCTGGCTGCGCGTCGAAGCACTAGCGGGAAATTTTCACACGCTGTCGTTCGAAGCAACGGCGCTCGCGGCGTTCACGCTGTTGACGTTGATTGTCTGCCGCGCCCTTTCACCGCGTATTCCCGGACCGATTGTTGCTTTGCTGCTGGCGACGGTGGCGGTTTACGTTTTCAAACTTCCGGTTGAAACCATTGGAACCAAGTTCGGTGGAATCCCCAGCGGCCTGCCTCACTGGCAGATTCCGAGGTTCCGTACCGACCTGATTCATGGATTGCTCGGGCCCGCGTTCACCGTGGCGATGCTCGGAGCGATCGAGTCGCTGATGTCGGCGGTTGTGTCGGACCGGATGAGCGGCGACCGGCACAATCCGAACGTCGAACTGATGGCGCAGGGCGTTGCGAATGTTTTCTCACCGATGTTCGGCGGATTGCCGGCGACGGGCGCCATCGCCCGAACGGCGACGAACATCCGGTCGGGCGCGCAGTCGCCGGTGGCGGGCATGATCCACGCGCTGACGCTGCTGTGCATTCTTCTCTTTGCCGCGCCGCTGGTGAGTTATGTGCCGATGGCCGCGCTGGCGGGGATTCTGATGATCGTCGCCTACAACATGGGCGAGTGGCGCGAGATTCCGCAGCTGCTGAAATTAACGAAAACCGATATCAGCATCTGGCTGGTGACGTTTGCTCTGACCGTGTTTGCCGATCTGACGGTCGCGGTCGAAGCGGGAATGATCCTTGCGGCACTGCTGTTCATCAGCCGCGTTGCCGCGACGACGACCGTATCGCAGGTGACCGACGACTATGTCGAAGACGGACGCGTGCATATTCTGCAGGATAAGGATATTCCGTACTACGCGACGATTTTCCGCATTCACGGGCCGTTTCTGTTTGGAGCTACCGACAAGATTCTCGCGGTCACCGAGAACATGCACAAGCTGCCGCCGGTGGTGATTCTGCGGCTGCGGAATATGACTGCGCTCGATGCGACCGGACTGTTCGCGATCGAAGAGGTCGCCAAGCAACTGCACGCCAGCAAGCGAACACTGATTCTGTGCGGAGCGCGCGAGCAACCGCGCAACTCATTCACCACGCGGAGTTCGCCGAGGTCATTGGGGCGGAGAACATCTGCGACAACGTGCAGGCTGCTCTACGGCGCGCGGAAGAAGTGTTTGAACGGTTGGAGACTGCG
>CAVYUY010000021.1:0-61443 GCA_963771765.1 uncultured Acidobacteriota bacterium | reverse complement strand
GGCTCCTACATAAGTCATTCATAGCGCAGGGCCTCGGCTGGAAGGATTCGGGAGGCAGACCAAGACGGGTACAGCGTCGCAACAAACGACACCAGGATCGCGAACAGGGCGACCCACAAGCCGTCGGCCAGGCGCGGAGCGAACGGCACGTAGTCGATTGAATACACCTCGGGCGACAGATGGATGACGTGGTAGTGGCCTCCGGCATAGGAGACGGCGTACCCGAGCACGAGGCCAATGAGCGTCCCCACGACGCCGATAAGAACTCCCTGTGCAATGAAGAGGTTGCGGACCTGCGCTTTACGCGTGCCCATGGACATGAGGACAGCGATGTCTTTCGTCTTCTCCATCACCATCATGATCAGACTGATCAAGATATTCAGAGCGGCGACGAAGACGATCAGACCGATCGTAATAAAGGTGATCAGCCGCTCCGTTTTCAAGGCCTTGAACAGGGCGCTGTTCTGGCGGAGGGTGTTGGTGGTCATATAGCCCTGTCCGGCGGCATCTTCGATCTGGCGAGCGATTGCGTCTGCCTGATCCAAATTGTCGACTTTGAATTCGAGGACGGAGACGAGATCGCTGAGGCCGAAAAGTCGTTGCGCGTCGGAGAGGCGAGCGAACGCCCAACTGGAATCGTAGTCGAAAAATCCGGAGTTGAAGATTCCGACAACGTGGAAGCGCGTGTACTTCGGCACCGTTCCAAAGGGAGTGAGTTCGCCTTGCGGGCTGGTGACGACCACAATCGATCCGACGGTGGCGCCGAGTTCTTCCGCCATATTCTTGCCGAGCACGATGGGGGGCATCGCGTTCACGCGCTCAGCGACTCCTGCAAGAGAGTCGGGAGACTGGGTTGCCGTTGCGTCGGTGGCCGCGCTGCCTGGGGCTGTATTGCCTGTTGGAGCGTTCGGTATGGCCTGGGATTTTTCTTCCAACGGGGCGGCCGATCCTTCGTTCACCGAATTGAGCAGGTCTCCAACATGGCGCTCGTATTCGGGAATCATGCCTTTGAGAATGGCACCGCGAGCACGAGGACCGCGGGAGATCAGGACCTGCTCGAAGATTGCCGGAGCGGCCGCAACGATATGCGGTTGTTTCGAAAGACGAGCCATCAGCGACGGCCAATCTTTGATGCCATCGTCGGCGATGCGTTGCAGGCTGATGTGAGATGTGGATCCGAGCAGGCGCTGAGCCAGATCCTGGCGAAAGCCGTTGTTGATGGCGAGGGCAACGACGAGCGAAGCCACGCCCGCGGCAACACCGGTGACGGAGATGGCGGTGATGATGCCAATGAACGCCTGCCGGCGCTTCGCGCGAAGGTATCGAGATGCGATGAAGAGTTCGAAGCGCATGCGTTGTACTGGCCAGCGCGGCTTGTTGGCTACGCGTACGGATTATACGGTGGGCCCTTGGCCGGACTGATCCGGCTCCGCAAGGGCCGCGAGACCATCCAGGGAACGGCGCTTCGCCGACTCAGTCCATTCGAAAAAAATCCCGTACGCTACCAGTTCCCACCAGAAAATCGCGACCACGGTGACGACAGCGTCGATCACAAACTCCCGGTAGTTCATGCGCCCGGTCGGGCCGATCGCATCGATGGCTCCTCGAATCACGGCTGCGACACACGCGATGGTGACCAACGCGGCGACGATTGCGACCCGGCGAGAGTGCGACGGCGCACCGGCAAGAGGTTCCCCGGAAGCAGGAGTTTTGTAATACCACCACAGCAGCCATACTGCGAGGATCGCGAGCCCGAGGACCGTGCTGACGTGCTGGAAGAGCTTGTAATAAGGAATGGATCCGAGAACCGGGATGGTGACCGACTCGCGCAGCACGTGCCAGTGATGGAAAAACCAACCGGTGCGGTGCGTGAACGAGTCCCAGACGAGATGCGTGATAATTCCGAGAAGAATCGAGATGACAATCAGGAGGAATCTTCCGAATCCTCGAAATTCAAATTCGCCGAGATGCTCGTGCAGCCTGGACTGAACGGAGTCGGGCAAGAGCATGGCGGCAGGACGTTTGATGAAATTGTGAAAGATCCACAAAACCACCAGAGCCAGCGGAAGCGTGAGCAGGACGACGCCGATGGGGGTGTGGCCGTACCGGTCCATCGGAACGACCATGAAGAAATATTCAAAGTCTGGTGCAAAGGTGCCGATCACCAGAGCCGAGGCTACGAGGCGGAGACGCCGAAACGGCAAGATTGCAGCCGCGTGAGAGATCGTAAATGGCACTTACCTATTATATGAATAGGTTGGGTTTTGAGGGAGCGAGCAGGGATCGCCGCAGTTTATTGCACACCTCGTTCTAACTCCGCTCGTGTCGTCGTTCCTAAACAGGAAATCCGGGCTTCGCAAGCAGGGCCACTCCTCCGTTATCTACCCGATTTCGCCGAGGAGGACGATAATGCAAAAATGGCTCGTCTTTTCTTCAGTGAAAACTGGCTTCCGAAGTCAGTCCTGCTGCTGCGCACGTACGACCGGCACAAATTCCTGCTTGATCTGATTGCCGGAGTTACTGTGGGCCTGGTGGCCCTGCCGCTGGCGATGGCGTTTTCGATCGCTTCCGGGCTTACGCCGCAGGCGGGAATCTACTGCGCCATCGTCACGGGATTTCTGATTTCCGCGCTGGGTGGATCGAAGACCCAGATCGGCGGTCCGACCGGAGCGTTCGTTGTAGTCGTGGCGGGGATCGTCGCTGTACACGGCGTAGACGGACTCTTCATGTGTACGGTCATGGCCGGCGTGCTGCTGGTGATCATGGGGCTCACGGGGTTGGGCACGGCAGTGAAGTTTATCCCGCGACCGGTCGTCGTGGGATTCACAAATGGCATTGCGGTGCTCATCGCAAGCACGCAGGTCAAAGATTTCTTCGGGCTGCATCTCGACAAAGTGCCAGGAGTGTTCTGGCTGCGCGTCGAAGCACTCGCGGGAAATTTTCACACGCTGTCGTTCGAAGCAACGGCGCTCGCGGCGTTCACGCTGTTGACGTTGATTGTCTGCCGCGCCCTTTCACCGCGTATTCCCGGACCGATTGTCGCTTTGCTGCTGGCGACGGTGGCGGTTTACGTTTTCAAACTTCCGGTTGAAACCATTGGAACCAAGTTCGGTGGAATCCCGAGCGGCCTGCCTCACTGGCAGATTCCAAGGTTCCGTACCGACCTCATTCATGGATTGCTCGGGCCCGCGTTCACCGTGGCGATGCTCGGAGCAATCGAGTCGCTGATGTCGGCGGTTGTGTCGGACCGGATGAGCGGGGACCGGCACAATCCGAACGTCGAACTGATGGCGCAGGGCGTTGCAAATGTTTTTTCACCGATGTTCGGCGGATTGCCGGCGACGGGTGCCATTGCCCGAACGGCGACGAACATCCGGTCGGGCGCGCAGTCTCCGGTGGCGGGCATAATCCACGCGCTGACGCTGCTGTGCATTCTTCTCTTTGCCGCGCCGCTCGTGAGTTACGTGCCGATGGCGGCGCTGGCGGGGATTCTGATGATCGTCGCCTACAACATGGGCGAGTGGCGCGAGATTCCGCAACTGCTGAAATTAACGAAAACCGATATCAGTATCTGGCTGGTGACGTTTGCTCTGACCGTGTTTGCCGATCTGACGGTTGCGGTCGAAGCGGGAATGATCCTCGCGGCACTGCTCTTCATCAGCCGCGTTGCGGCGACGACGACCGTATCGCAGGTGACTGACGACTACGTCGAAGACGGACGTGTTCATATTCTGCAAGATAAGGACATCCCGTATTACGCGACAATTTTCCGGATTCACGGGCCGTTTCTGTTTGGCGCTACCGACAAGATTCTCGCGCTCACCGAAAATCTGCACAAGCTGCCGCCGGTTGTGATCCTGCGGCTGCGCAACATGACTGCGCTCGATGCGACGGGGCTGTTCGCGATCGAGGAGGTCGCGAAAGAACTCCTCGCGAGTAAGCGGACATTAATTCTGTGCGGAGCGCGTGAGCAACCCTCGCAACTCATTCACCACTCGGAGTTCGCCGAGGTCATTGGGGAGCAGAATATCTGCGACAACGTGCAGGCAGCTTTGCGGCGTGCAGAGGAAGTGTTTGAACGGTTGGAGACTTCGGCACTGGCTGAGAAGTGACTTGATCTTCCGGGAGATTCCATACAACTTCCAGTCTCGCTTTGCTCGACGGACGGACGAGGCGTCCGTCCTTACACAGGACTCTTTGGGGCTTGCCAGTCTCGCTTTGCTCGACGGACGGACGGGGCGTCCGTCCCTCCATTGGCTCTTGCAGCGATCATCCCTTATTCTCTAGGGTGCATGGAATCGCTCTCCTTCGATGATCATTAACCTCGCCGAACGCGCGCATAACCACAACTGGGAACTCGACCCGGTCATACGGTCCTTACTGGATACGGACTTCTACAAGCTGCTGATGCTGCAGTTTATCTGGAAACATTTTCCGAAGACGCGGGTCACGTTTTCGCTCTACAACCGGCATCCCGCGGTACGGATGGCGGACCTGGTTCACGTTGAAGAGCTGAAGGTGCAGTTGCAGCACGTGCGCGGGCGGCGTTTCCGCAAGTCGGAATTAGTGTGGCTGGCAGGAAATACGTTCTACGGACGACGCGGAATTTTTGAGCCAGGATTTCTGGAGTGGCTCGAGCATGACTTTCATTTGTCTGATTATCAATTGGGAGTGCGTGATGGGCAGATTTACCTGACGTTTGAAGGATCGTGGCCCGAGACCACGATGTGGGAACTCTATGCGCTGGCGATTCTCGATGAGTTGAAGACACGCGCTCAGTTGAAGACTTTGAGCGAGTTCGGTCTGGACATTCTTTACGCACGGGCCAAGACGAAACTGTGGAACAAGATTGAGCGGCTGCGCGGAGTTCCGGGATTGAGCGTCGCAGATTTTGGCACGCGCCGGCGGCACAGCTTTTTGTGGCAGGAGTACGTTGTGGTCGCGATGGCAACGAACCTGGGCGAGAGCTTCATTGGCACGTCGAACGCGTTCCTGGCGCACAAGCACGATCTGGAAGCGATTGGAACCAACGCTCACGAAATTCCGATGGTGATGGCGGCGCTGGCACCCGACGACGTGGCGCTGAAGGATTCGCAATACCGCGTGCTTGATTTATGGCGGCAGACCTACGAGGGCGCGTTGCGGGTGATGTTGCCGGATACGTTTGGCACCACGCAGTTTCTGGCTGGCGCTCCCGACTGGGTCGCCGATTGGACGGGACAGCGCGTCGACAGCAAAGACCCGTACGTTGCTGGAGATGAGTACATTGACTGGCTCAAGGCGCGGGGACAGGATCCGCGTGAAAAGCTATTGATCGCTTCGGACTCGCTCGACGTAGACACAATTCTCGGACTGCATTCGTATTTCGCCGGTACCCGTGCGAAAGGAGTGCGTGCCGATGAATTTCGCTCGGCGGCCGACTTCGATGATCGCCAAAAATGGACGGCCGACCGTCGTATCCGGTTCAGCGCCGGATGGGGAACGTTGCTGACCAACGACTTTCGCGGATGCAATCCGAATGATGGGGATGGGTTCGACCCCATCAGCCTGATCTGCAAAGTTTCGACCGTCGAAGGACGCCCCGCGGTCAAGCTTTCCGACAATTACTCGAAGGCTCTCGGTCCAGCCTCAGAGGTAGAACGGTACCGGAAAGTGTTTGGAACCGAGGGCATCAAGAATGCCCCGATCGTGACCTAAGATTCTTTCGGGAATGCTGTTAACCATTTCCCGGCCTCATCCGTTGTGTGTCTAGAGACGCAACAAAGCACTTCGCACACGAGAGGAAATCGGGTTATGAGCAAGCATCGCGGGTTGACGGCAGCGGCTCTCTTCATCGTTTCGTTTCTGATCCTTCTCACGAGCCATACGGCTGCCCAAACGGCACGGACAGCGCCCCCGGCAACCGAACCTCAGGTGAGCGAAAAAGATGTCTCAACTCTGCAGGATGAGCTTCTGAATATAGTCAAGCTGTCGCCGACGTTAGCGGAGGTCGTGGCTCACGACCCTTCCCTGCTTTCGAACTCCGAGTATGTGAACCGGATGAATCCGGAACTCGGACGATTTCTGCAGGCCCATCCGGAAATCGCGCACAATCCGGATTTCTACCTCTTCAACAATCTGCACGGGGACAACGAGCAACCCAGCCAGGCGCTGGAGCGAAAACTGTGGCCTGAGATGTCGGCGCCGCGTTCGTCACAAGTGGAACAGGAACTCGTCGGCGATGGCATTCCCTTTCTTGTATTCGTCTGCATGCTGAGCGCGTTATTGTGGCTTACTCATGTGCTCCTCGAGAATCGGCGCTGGAACCGCATTTTCAAATTGCAGACCGACGTCCACAGCAAATTGCTCGAGAGAATGGGAACATCGCAGGAAGTGCTGACGTACATGAACACGGACGCCGGCAAGCGGTTCCTTGAAGCCGCTCCGATTGCTGTGGGACTCGACCGGCAAACTCCGGTGCCGAGCCCGGTGGCGCGCGTGCTGACTCCTCTGCAAATCGGTATTGTGATGACCCTACTGGGACTCGGCTTGCTGTCTCTTCGCAACAGCGTTCATGAAGGCGGCACGGCTCTGCTCTTGTTCGGTACGATTGTGCTGATGCCGGGTGTGGGATTGATCATCTCGGCAGGAATTACCTGGGCGCTTGCGCGGCATCTCGGTCTGATGCCGGAGAGTGGAGTGCGAAACTGAATGTGACTTGCTGCGTGATCCACGCAACCTGAGTTTCGGTTGTTCTGGATTGCAGCCATGAGGAAAGACGATACGACCGGCGAATATGCCATTCCGAATGTAGACGCTCGCGCGGCGACGCGAGGCGACGAACTGCCCATGGACAGCGAGGCGTTCACCGGTTTCTATCAGAGGTCGGCGCCCGCGTTGCGCGCCTATCTCGTCCGTGTATCGGGAAACACGGCGCTCGCCGAAGACCTGATGCAGGAGAGCTACCTGCGGTTTCTATGCGCAACGCAACCCGAAGGTGGCGAGGTCAACTACCGGCGCTACCTCTACCGGATTGCTACCAATCTTTTGCGGGATTACTGGAGGCAGCCGCGGGCGTCGAGCATCGACGACGTTCCTGAGTTCCTGCTTGCCGCACACGACAAGTTGTCAAAGCTCGATTCGCAGATCATTTTGACTCCAGCGATGGCGCGAGTGCGTCCGCGTGACCGGCAGATTCTGTGGTTGGCGCATGCGGAAGGCTATTCGCATCGCGAAATCGCGGAAATCACCGGGTTGGGGGCGACGAGCATTCGGCTGCTGTTGTTTCGGGCGCGGCGCAAGATGGCAAAGTTGCTGCGAGAGCAGATCGGCGCAGATCGGGGCGCCGAATGATGTTCCGTGCTTGCCAATACGAGAGAGAAGTGACGCAGGCGCTGAAAAGCGGACACTGGCCGGAAGGGTGCGCCCCGGAATTGCGCGCCCATGTCGAGTCGTGCGCGGATTGCGGCGATCTGGTGCTGGTCACGCAGACCTTCCAGCAAGCGCGAGCGGAGTCCATTCGCGAGACCCCGGCGGGTTCGCCCAGCCTCCTTTGGTGGCGTGCCCAACTGCGGCGCCGCAACGCGGCCGCGGAGCAAATGAGCCGTCCGATCGCTATTGCGCAGATTTTTGCCCTGGTCGTGAATATTTTGGTGGCCGTGATTTTTGTTGTCTCGCAATACAATCACGGGCTTCGTTGGGCGTCGTGGGGGATCGGTCCGGAACGGCTGGCTCACCTGTTTTCGCTGGGGATTGCAGACTGGAACTTCGCGCTCTTGATCCCCTGCTTCGGGCTGCTCCTTGTTCTGAGTGGCGTGGTCGTCTACCTCGTATCGGAAGAACCGTAGGGCAAAGCGTCAAAGTTCCCACCCATCCGCAGAGATCCCCTTCCTTCGTTGTCGCATTCCGCTGTTCTATGTCACATTAGACGTTCATGTCATCGACTGCCGACGCCAGAGCCGGACGCGCCGCATTTACTCATCCAGGGTTCGTGCTGTTCGAGATCGCCCGATTTCTCATCGTGGCCGCGGTGGAAATGCAAGCGGTGGCCGTAGGGTGGCAAGTCTACGAGATCACGAAGCGTCCGCTCGATCTCGGGTATGTCGGGCTGGCGCAATTCCTGCCCGCAATTCTCTTATTCCCCATCTCCGGACACGCTTCGGATCGTTATGAACGGCGCCACGTTCTTTCGGCATGCTATGCGGGCTATGCAGTGTGCTTCGCACTGCTGTTGATTTTGACGAGAGCGGGGCCGCCCGTCGATGACTTCGATTTATATCGTCCTCGTCTTGATCGGAATCGTGCGATCGTTCAACAGCACGGCCAGCCGAGCCATTCTGCCGCAGCTTGTACCGCAAGAACACTTCCCCAATGCCGTGGCCTGGAACGCGAGCATCTTTCAGGCAGGAACGATTCTCGGGCCGTCCTTCGGCGGGATCGTGTATGCCGCGTTCCACGGACCGTCAGCCGTGTATGTGATCGCCGCAGTTACGGCGGTGGGCGCGACCATTTCGTCGTTCCGGATCAAGCCGGAAGTGAAGGCGCGGCCGCGCGAACCGATGACGTTGAAGACCGTATTCGCCGGGCTGCATTACATATGGAACAAGAAATTGATTCTGGGCGCGATCTCGCTCGATCTGTTTGCCGTGCTGCTGGGCGGAGCGGTGGCGTTGCTCCCGGTTTACGCGCGAGAAATTCTGCACACCGGACCTTGGGGGTTAGGACTGCTGCGAACCGCTCCGGGAGCGGGCGCGGCTGTAATGGCGGTCCTGCTGGCGCATCGTCCATTGCGTGGGAAGTCTGGCCACACTCTGCTTTGGGCCGTGGCGGGATTTGGACTCTTTACGATTATCTTTGGTCTCTCGCACAGCCTGACGCTCTCGTTGATTGCGTTGTTTCTGCTGGGTGCCAGCGACATGATCAGCGTGATCATTCGCGCCACGCTGACGCAACTCGCGACTCCCGACGAAATGCGCGGACGCGTCACGGCCGTCGATATGATCTTCATCGGAACGTCAAACGAGTTCGGACAATTCGAATCGGGTGTCACCGCGCAGTGGTTTGGCACCGTCCCAGCCGTTGTTTTGGGCGGGGTTGGGACGCTGATCGTGATTGCGCTGTGGGCCTGGTGGTTTCCAGAGCTGCGCAATGCCGGCGATTTGGCGGCGATCTCGAGCAACCCTCAGCCAGCGGTTTCGGGCACAACGGCCGAGGGTGAGAGCGTTCCCAGCTAGTTGGATCCGAACTTCCCTTCGCGATTCATGATGCGGGCTATCGAATAAATCGATGGGGAAATCGATGGCCGGAGCGTAGTTCTGAATGCCGTAGAATGTCGCTTCACCGCAAGCCGGGAAGGATCCCGTTTGATCGAACGCTACTTCCGTCTCAAAGAAAATCAAACCAGTGTCCGCAGCGAGTTTCTTGGCGGACTGACCACCTTCATCACGATGGCTTACATCGTGGTGGTCAATCCCCAAATTCTTGCAAAAGCCGGAATGCCGATCGACGGCGTCGTCTTCGCGACATGCGTGTCGGCCGCGGCGGCGACACTTGTCATGGGTCTCTACGCGAATTGTCCGATCGCGCTCGCGCCCGGAATGTCGCTGAACGCTTATTTCACCTATGTCGTCTGCCTGGGCATGCATGTCCCTTGGCGCACTGCGCTGGGAGTCATCTTTCTTTCGGGCGCGGCATTCCTGGTTCTGACAGTGACTCGCGTGCGCGAGCAGATCGTCAACGGAATTCCCGATTGCCTGAAGCATTCGACGGCGGGCGGGATTGGAATGTTTATCGCGTTCGTCGGGCTGCGCAACGCGAATCTGGTGGTCGCAAATCCGGCCACCTTCGTGAGCCTGGGTACGTTTGCGAATCATGAGGCGCAACTGGCGTGCCTGGGACTCGCGATCATGCTGATCCTGATGACGCGCAAGGTAACGGGAGCGATTCTGATCGGAGTGCTGGCGACGACTTTGTTCGGCATTCTGCGCGGCATGTCGGCATGGCCGAAGGCGGTATTCTCCCTGCCGCATCCTGCTTCGACCTGGCTGCAACTGGATCTGCGCGGCGCTCTGCACCTGGGCCTGTTCGAAATCATCTTCGTGTTCCTGTTTGTCGATCTCTTCGACAACGTTGGAACACTGGTCGGAGTGTGCGAACAGGGTGGGTTCGTGAAGGATGGAAAAATCCCACGCGTAGGCCGGGCGCTGATTTCGGATGCGGTCGGCACGTTAATGGGCGCCCTCACTGGCACATCGACGGTCACCAGTTATATCGAAAGTGCTGCTGGCGTTTCCGCGGGCGCAAGAACGGGACTGAGCAACGTCTTTGTCGCGGGATTGTTTCTGCTCGCGGCGTTCTGCGCTCCTCTTGCCGCTGCGATTCCCGGATATGCGACGGCGCCTGCGCTGATTCTCGTTGGAGCGCTGATGACGGAATCGATTGGCCGGGTCGAGTGGGCGGACTTTACGGAGGCCATTCCGGCGTTCGTGACGCTTCTTGCCACTCCGCTGACATTCAGCATCGCCACCGGACTTAGTTTTGGATTGATCTCTTACACGCTGGTGAAAGTGGCGGCGGGAAAGTTTCGCGAGGTGAGCCCGGTCATCTGGATCCTGACCATCCTCTTTATTTTCCGGTACGTATATTTGGCGGCTGAGTAATTCCTACGGGACGCTGACGGTCACCGTAGCGGAGGTGCGTCCGAATTGATTGGTCGCGTCGATTTCGTAGGTCGTGGTCGTGGTGGGATTCACGGTCGCAGTCATATCCCGCGTAGCGCCCGGTCCGGGGTTGACGATGACGTAATCAGCGCTGGTCGTCGTCCACGAAAGCGTGACACTGCCTCCGGAAGAAATGTGGGACGCTGAGGCCGTGAAACTCCCGATGATCGGCGCTGCGCCAGTCGGATAGTTGGCGCTCGTGTAGACCGGTCCCATCTGCACAACTTCAAACGCAGAGGCGGGAACGGTCTTCAGAGAATCGAGGTCCGATCCCCAGCGGCTGTCAGAAGCTCCCGTGACGTAGAGGGAGCTGCCATTATCCGCAAGGATCAGGCCATAGTGCTTCATCGCCGTCAGGATCGTTTGCATCTGCGCGTCGAAGCCGGAAATGTCATAGCTCGATTTCAGGCGGAGACGCATACCCATGGGCGGAGCCGTCGGATCGCTGGTATTTCCTGCCCAGTGCGACGCCGGCGGCGTGAATGCGGCCGTAGTGTGGGGGAGGGTAAAGCGAAAAGCATGATGAATGCTGCCGGAAGCAACTTCATCGTAACGAACGAGGCCGGGAAAAACGGGGAGGCCGGCCGCGTCCGCCGATGTCCAGGTGTAAGGACGCTGCTCATCGCTGAGCAGATCCCACACCGCAGTCGAATCCGCATTCCAACTTCCGTCGGAATTGGGGGAAGCATTGTAGAGCTCGTAGAGAAAGCAATTGCCATTGTCGAGGAGGAGTACGTGTCGGTCACCGCTGCTGGAAGCTCCGCCTTCCACGGGAGCATCGGCCGGAACCGGCATCGGTCCGGGATCGCTCTCATCGGGATAGGCGCCGAGATTCACATTGACGAGCGGCTGAGTACCGTTCACGACGACGTAGGGAATGCCGTAGGTCGGATCGTTGCCCCAGTCAGGATGCACGTTCACGGAGCCGACCCAGTTAGTGATGATGGAATTGGAATTGGGATCAACGGGGGAGGATGAAATATCCGTGTTCCAAAGATTGCTGCTGGTAAAGGGAACGAATCCGTTCAAGCTGGCGCCCTGACCGACGGACATGCCGCTGCAGGCAAGGTTGCTGCCTCCGGTACCGCCGCCCGTGCCGCCAGAACCGCCGCTTCCACCCGAGCCGCCGGAACCACCCGTGCCGCCGGAACCACCCGTGCCGCCGGTGCCGCCAGATCCACCGGTGTTCATCGAAGAAGTTGAGATCCCGGAACAAGCCGTGAGGCAGACGATTTGCGTAAACAGAATCGCAAGCAACAGGGGGAGTCTCCAGTTCGTCCCGGGATCTCGCATCACGAAAACGATTGTGCGCGATGAAACGAATATCCGAAAGAGGCCTTTCGGACATGTCCCGATTCCAAGAGGACCGCTCAAATGGCCCGATGAATCTGGGGTTTCAACTCATTTGCCGCGCAGCACTGTTTTCGCCGCGCCCATATTGTCGTACTTGTCGTAGACGCGAACGACGACGACATGCTCGTGCAGCCGAATCTTTTTCGGTTTCAAGCGGAACCTTGAAATCGTAATCTTCGGTCTTCGCATCGGAGAGTTGAGCGACGGGATCGACGTATCGCCAGTCGCCCGCGTCGACGGAAAATTCCGCGCGCTTGATAATGGAGAATCCGTCTTCCGCGCGAAAACGCACGTGAATCTGCCCCGCCTCGATCGATGCAGTCAGATTGGCGATGCGCGGTGGAGTCGTGTCCACCTCGAAGCGGCGACTTTCGCGCGACGCAGTGAGCGCCTCGCCCGGAGAGTGCGATGGCGAGTCGGACGCGATCACTTTTACCGTGTAACCGCCATCGGGCAGAAGGCTGGCATCGAAGGAAAACGCTTTGTCGGTGACGTTTTCTTTCAGCAGCAGCCAGCGGGTTTCTCCGTCACCGCGATAGAACACCGAATACACCAGCTGGTCATCGTTCTCGTCGTGAGCGTTCCATTTGACGCCGATGGAGTCGCGATCATGCGTGCTGGGAACTGGCGAATCAAAATGCGATCCGGAAGATCCGCTGACGTCGGTGCCGAGTGTAAGTCCTGTGGATTTCGAAAGCGGCTGGTAACGCAAGCCTAATTGAACCGAGACATCCTCGATTTCAGGAGCGACGTTCTTCGGAAGATAGTTCAGCGTGACGGTATCGAGCGAAGGCTTCGCGCTTCCCGCGTGCAGCACGACTTTCCATTGCGCGTAGCGGGCGGCGGGAACTCCCATGTCAGCACCATGACCCAGATCAACTTGCTTCCAGGGACTCCAGTTGCGGTCAGGATTGTCGACGTTGCCGCTGCGCGCCAGAAGATCGACCGAGCCGGCTCCACGAAAATCGACTCTTCCCCAGCGGGAAAAAATCTTCGCATCGAAAACATCGCTCTCGTACGAACCTTCAGCTTGCGGGCCCGGGCCGAGGAGAAAAATCTTGCCGAGATTGCTGCTCGACGCGTAAAGGCCGCCGCCAGGCGCTTTGGCGAAACCGGTGACCTGCGATGCCGGGGCTTTCAGAAGATCGGTGTACACATCGGAACCGTCAATCGCGAAAACGTGGCCGCGATTGCCGGTGCCCGCGAGCAACTTGTCGTTCGAGTCGAACGCCAGCGCGTAGACGATGTCATCGTGCGAGGTCCAAAGGCGCGAGGGTGAACCATCGGCTGCAATCCTGTAAATATCGGAGCCGCCATTTCCGCCTCCCGGCGATGGGAATGACACAATTGGCACTGCGCTGGGACTAATCAAGGGAACGGGGCCCGTTGCGGAAGCCGCTGGCGGGGTGGATGGTGAGACGCTGATGAGCATCGAACTCGTGCTGGTCGATGACGACGTGCCCCCCCGTTTCTCGCCGACACCGGCAGCATAGATGTTGCCCCCGCGATCGATCGCTAACGCAGTGATCTCTTTTTTTGGAGCGCTGTAGAGAACAAAGCCTTCGCCCGCTGGAGAAATTCTGTACACCAAGCCGCTTCCATCGGTACCGGCGATGAGATTTCCTTGCGAATCGAGCGCGAGAACGCGAATGTGCGTTTCATCGCTCTTGAAGAAAACCGAATGGTCCCCTTTCGGCGTGACCTTGTAAATCTCGCCGTGATCTCCGGTGGCAACGTAGAGATTCCCTGCCTTATCGAGAATCAGATCCCAGATATATTTCGTTCCCGGAGCGAAATAGACGGACGAACTCCACGAGGAGTCGAGCGCCGGCTTGCCCGCATCCTTGGCACCGTCGGTTGCGGCTTTGCTGTCGGACTTGGGCGTTTCAGCTTTCTCCCCGGGCTTGTGCTCAATTTTGTAGACCTTGCCGTCGGGCGCGGTAGCGGCATAGATGACGCCTCCTGGTCCGACTTTGAGCGCCTGGACCTGAAGTTCTTGTGGCTCGAAAGATGATCGTCGACTTGCCATCGGCGGTAACGCGATAGACGCGCGCTGGAGAGCCGGTAGCCGCGTAAACATTGCCGGCATCGTCAGCGGCAAGCGCCCAGATGAACGTGGATGGTGTCGCGTAGAGGAGTTTGAAAGAAGGCGCGAGTTCGAGGCCTCCTGTGCTGCGGATGGCGACACCTTCGGCAGTTCCCTTCACAAGATCTTCGAATTTGGATTGCTCCCAGGTGCGCGTACCTTCGGCCGATGACGGGATCGCAAAAAAGGAAAAAGCAAATAGAAGAGTCAGAAGATAGAGGGAACGGGGATGCTTCGGCACACTCAGCAATGTCCTACCTCGGTTTCGAAGTCAGTGGCGACGTTTAATGGCGGCACTCAAGAAAGGCCCTAAAAATTCAGGGTACCATGCGGACTGGGCAGGTTGCGGGCCTGGGGTTTGAGTGGAGAGAACAAGTCGAGGTGCGTTCGACGGACGGCCTCCCCCACCTCTCCGTTGCTCAGTTCCCGACCGTGGTATCGTAGATTTTTATGCATTCCGCACGCCAGAAGTTGCTCACAACACTCGCTCACAAGTCGTTCAAGCTGGGTGAGTTCAAACTCTCGTCCGGCGGGACGAGCGACTATTACATCGATTGCCGCACAACAACGCTCGACGCCAAAGGTTCTCGCCTGACTGGAGAGGTTTTCCTCGAAGAGATTCAGAAGCACGGATGGAAACCGCAAGCAATCGGTGGGCTGACCATGGGCGCGGATCCCATCGTCGTGGCGGTTTCGGTGGTCAGCGGAGAGATCGACGGTTTCCTGGTTCGCAAGGCAGAAAAGCAACACGGCACAGGAAGGCGTATTGAAGGTTTCCAGGAAAAAGGCGCGCGTGTCGTGATCGTGGACGATGTATGCACCACCGGCGCGTCGACGATCCAGGCAATCGAAGCGGCTCG
Source organism: uncultured Acidobacteriota bacterium (assembly GCA_963771765.1). Lineage (GTDB taxonomy): Bacteria > Acidobacteriota > Terriglobia > Terriglobales > Acidobacteriaceae > Sulfotelmatobacter. The sequence continues at coordinate 46,447 of CAVYUY010000021.1, read as the reverse complement.
TGAATTCGGATTTAATGTCGTGGGCGCAATGTGCCTAGTGGAACGCGAAGAAGCCAAAGGACGCGCAAACGTGGAGAAGGCGGCGGCTCCGGCGCCGTTCGTTTGCATCTTTACCGCGACGGAAGTGCGTACCGAGCACGTGATGCAGAACGACGACACAGAGCCGAGCATCTATGCCGTAGCCGTGACGTGCGAAATTTGCGGCGCACCGGCGACGACAAACAATCCCCGGCCCCGGTGCGCGGCGCACCGGCCTTGATGAAACTCCGCCGGACGAACGATTCAACGAACACTCTATGATTCAAACTCTCGAATGGACGGACAAAGGGGTACGCTTCATTGACCAGACGAAGCTGCCGACCGAAGAAGTTTATGTGACCTGCAAGACGCACGAGCAGGTCGCCGACGTTATTCGCAACATGGTGGTGCGCGGAGCGCCGGCCATCGGCGTTTCGGCTGCAATGGGCATCGCGCTCGGAGTGAACAACTCTAAGGCGGAATCGGCGGGCGATCTGAAACGCGACTTCGATCAGATTTGCGACGTCATCGGCAAGACGCGTCCCACGGCTGTGAATCTTTTCTGGGCCATCCGGCGGATGCAGGAAAAATTTGAGCGCGTTCGGATCCGGCCGATTCCACAAATCAAGCAAGACCTGATTGAGGAAGCACAGCGGATGCACGCCGAAGACATCGCCGCGAATCAGGCAATGGGGCGGCATGGCGCGACGCTGATGCCGAATGATGGCGGCGTGCTCACTCACTGCAACGCCGGGGCGCTGGCAACAGCTGGTTACGGCACGGCGCTTGGCGTGATTCGGGCCGCGGTCGAGCAAGGCAAGAAGATACACGTGTATGCCGACGAGACGCGTCCATTTCTGCAAGGATCGCGACTCACCGCGTGGGAATTGATGAAGGACGGGATTCCGACGACGGTTATTTCCGACAACATGGCAGGCGTCATGATGAAGCAGGGAAAAATTGGCGCGATCGTTGTCGGCGCCGACCGCATCGCAGCGAACGGCGACGTAGCCAACAAGATTGGAACCTACACGGTCGCGATCCTGGCGAAAGAACATGGAATTCCGTTTTACGTGGCTGCGCCGATTTCAACTGTGGACCTGGCTTGCTCCGACGGAAGCGGCATTCCGATCGAGCAGCGTGACAGCAAAGAAGTCACCCACATCGCGGGAAAACAGATGGTTCCGGATGGAGTGAGCGTGGAGAATCCGGCGTTCGACGTAACGCCCGCGGCCTACGTGGCGGCTATCGTCACGGAAAAGGGAATCGCGCGCGCTCCTTATGAAGAATCTTTGCGGAAACTCGCTGGGCAGGAAGCGGAAGTCCATCCTTGAAATTGCGGGTGACCCCGACTAATTTCAACCTACGCTGGCGTTGACGTTTTGCGCCTCTCATTCCCCCACCACGTCGCGTTTGAAAATCGCTGGCAAAACACGGGCGCAAAAGAACATCTGACAATCGTAAAGAGTTGTAAAAGCCGGGAAATCGGCACCTGACGCGCTACTTATCGTCTAGATTCGGGTTAACTCAAGCGGCAACTTAGCGTGCTAATCTGAGCCCAGAAGACCGCAATTCTGCGCGATCCATTCGTTTTAGGGAGACCCCATGTCGCTTCGCAATCGCATCATCCTGCCTTTCGCAATTTCGGCGCTCATTATTCTGGCCGGCTGCGGCAGCACCAGTAACAGCATTCCAAACCCGGTACCGCCGCCAACGGGAAGTTTCAGCGCCAGCAGTCTTAACGGCTCGTATGTGTTTTCTGTATCTGGAATCGACTTGCAGGGTGCTCCTTACGTTCTGCTTGGCACGTTTACCGCGAATGGTCAGGGCGGGATCACTGGTGGATCCGTTGACATCAGCGATTTCGATCTCACAGCAACGGTGCCGAATTCTGCGATTGGCAACAACAGCACATACAAGGTGAACGTCGATGGTCGAGGGCAAGCATCCCTTGCGAATTCCGTACTCGGTACGATCTCACTGGACTTTGTCTTGCAAGACAGCACGCACGGATTAGTCACGGAATTCGATAGCAACGCTACCGGCAGCGGCACACTCGATCTGCAATCGTCTGGCGTTTCGCCCACGGGTTCGTACGCTTTTAGCTTCTCCGGATCGGACACGAATGGAGCTCTGCTGGGAGCGGTAGGTAATTTCACCGTTGGGTCGAATGGAGTTATCTCTGGCCTGGAAGATGTGAATGACGCGGAATTCGCCATACCGAACCAGTCTCTGAGCGGCTCACTCGTTGTCGGTCCCTCTTCGACGCCTTCGACCTTGCTGACAGCAGGAGCTGGTTCGCCAACGACGTTTGACGTCATTCCCATCGATGGGACTCATCTGAAATTTATCGAGATGGACGGGGTGAGCAATCTTGTGGGCGACGCTTACTCGCAGACCAGCACCGCATTCCCCACGGGAACGCTTGCCTTCACATTTCAAGGGTCGTTCCCGGGCAACCAGAGCCCGGCCGCTGCCGGCGGATTTATGGTCAGCGATGGTGCGGGCAACCTCACCAGCGCATCCAGTGTCGACGCGAATCTTGCGGGAACAGTTTCGCCGCAGCCTCTGTCGTTCACTGGGACCTACGCAAGCGCTGGAACTGGCCGTTATAGCCTGACTCTGTCCGGCTTAGCCGCGGGGACAGGCTACGTCGCTTATCCGTTTAACGGAGGCGTGTTCTTTCTCGAGACGGATGACTCGGGTGTGATGCTGGGGGCTGCATTTCCGCAATCGTCGACCACTTTGGCAACCTCGGAAGGTTACGGTCTGAATTTCACCGGCGCGAACCTGGCGAATTCAGTTGACGTGGATGACATCGCAGAGTTCTCGGCCGACGGAAGCGGCAACGTGACAGGAATTGTCGACGAGAACTTCCAGCCTGGCGGCGGTCCAAGTCTGGCATTGGCGCTCAGCGGAACCTATGCCGCCCCTGACACGAATGGCCGAGGGCAGGTTGCGGCCAATGCCGGGACCAGTTCGAACACCACGCTCAATGGTGGATTCCTCATCAACTTCTATTCGGTCGACGGAGTGAGCTTTCCATTTATCGAAACAGATACAAACGGGCAGGTCACGAGCGGAGTGTTCTTTAAACAGACTCCGACTTCGTCGTCCGCTGCGACTGCTTCACCGGCCATCGCGAAGTCTCACATGTACGTGATGCCGCGAATCATGAAGTCGCGGATTCCGCTAAAGAAAAAGATGTAGAAAGAAGCATCGAAAAGTGGGCGCGGCTTCGGTCGCGCCCTTTTTCTTTGCGCCGCGAAGCACACGATTGGTGGGGGTTTACTCTCGGCAGATCTACGGTTCGGCGACTTCGGCGTTTCCGGTTGCGACCCGTTGCGTGCTCTTTGTCTTCGGAGTCAGCCACGCGACGAGACGATAGAGCAATAGCGCTCCCAAAACGGTTGCGTACTCCAACGGCTTCTTCAAATCCGCTTTGACCAGCCAGATGTAGTGAATAACTCCGGCGGCCGCGCTGAAATAGATGAGTCGGTGGAGCTTCTGCCAGCGCTTGCCAAGTTTGCGGATCGCCCATCTCGTCGAGGTGACTGCCAACGGGATCATCAGGACGAAGGCTGTCATCCCAGCCGTGATGAACTTCCGCTTGGCAATGTCTTTCAACATCTCATGGACATCGAAAAACTTGTCGAGCCACACATATGTCATCAGGTGAAGCGTGCCGTAGAAGAAAGCATAGAGACCAAACATGCGGCGGAAGTTGATCAGCCAGTATTGACGCGAGAGCCTTCGCAGCGGCGTGACGGTCAGGGTGATGAGCAGAAAAATGAGCGTCCAATCCCCGGTCGTATGGGTGATGGTCTCGATGGGATTGGCGCCCAACTCCGAATGAAATCCGTGCCACGCCAGCAGCGCCAAGGGGACAAGGCAAGTGAGAAAAATTACGGGTTTGAGGTAGCGCAACATTTCAGGGCAGGGTCAAAGGCTAGCGATCAGTCTGCGGCTGCCGGTCTTTCGCTGACCGCTGCCGTCGACCGCTGCGTTTCAGTATTGCTTTCGTAGATCCATTCCGTTGTAGAGGCTGGCGACCTGGTCGTAACCGTTGAACATCAAGGTCGGGCGTTTGAAAAATTCTCCGAGACGCCGTTCTTTGGCCTGACTCCATCGAGGATGGTCTACGTTCGGATTTACGTTGGCGTAGAAGCCGTATTCCCCGGGGGCAGAAATGTTCCACGTATTGAAAGGCTGCTTTTCGGTGAAACGGATTTTCACAATCGCCTTCGCGCTCTTGAAGCCGTATTTCCAGGGCAAGATGATGCGGATCGGCGCTCCATCCTGATTGGGAAGGTCGCCGCCGTACATGCCGAAACACAGCAAGGCCAGCGGGTGCATGGCTTCGTCCATGCGCAGGCCCTCGACATAAGGCCACTCGAGGACGTTACGGCGCTGGCCCGGCATCTGCCCCGGGTCGAGGATGGTAGTGAACTCGACGTACTTGGCTTTGCTCGTCGGCTTCACGCGGTTGATCAGTTCGCTCAGCGAAAACCCGATCCATGGAACCACGATCGACCATCCCTCAACGCAACGATGACGATAGATGCGCTCCTCGGGCGGAGCCATCTTGATGATCTCGTCCACATCCAGTTCCTGCTTCTTTTCCACGGCGCCTTCGATTTTGACTTTCCACGGGCGCGTACGAAAATTCTTCGCTAGATCGGCAGGACCGTCCTTTTCTGTGGAGAACTCGTAGTAATTGTTGTAATGCGTGACGTCTTTCTCCGGAGTTATCGTCTCGTTGGTGCTGAACAAACTCTTCTTGGCGCCGTCAAATTTGTTTGCTGCCCGGACGCGTAACGAAGGGGTGACGGCCTCGCGAAGTTCGATTCCAGCTGCAGTGGCAGCACCGACCATCGCCGTGCCGGCTAGAAAAGCCCGACGATTCAGATACAAACTCTTCGGAGTGATCTCCGACGAACAAATGTCTTCTGGCTTCTTGATCAGCATTGAGAACCCTTTATTTGTACGCGCGCAGGCTTGCGGCAGATTCTTTGTCGCTTCACCCTCTAACTCATGAGACGCAAACAGTTTAAATAAGTTGCACGGCAAAGTTGTTGGGATGAAAAGAAAATTCTGGGATTCTTGTTAAACGCCGACAGGAATGCGGCACCACGCGAACTTATTCGGCCGTGGGATGTCCTAGAACTTCGCGGACTTTGCGGGAGAGGCTCTGCAAGCTGAAAGGCTTTTGCAGGAACGCGGTGCCGCTTTCGATGGAACCGTCGCTGAGAATGGCGTCTTCCGTGTACCCGGAAAGGTAGAGAACCTTCATTTCGGGTCGCGTACCAGACAACTGCCGGACCAGTTCGCGCCCGCTGATTCCCGGCATCACTACGTCGGAAATGACGAGGTCAATTCTTCCTTGATAGCGCGCTGACTCTTCCAACCCGCCTTCGCCATCATCGGCTTCCAGCACCTTGTATCCCCGGGCAGTCAGAGTGTCGCGGACCAACTGGCGAACCGACTCTTCATCTTCCACCAGCAGAATCGTCTCCGTTCCGCCCAGGGGCGCTGCTGGCGCCGGGCTCGCGTGTTTCTCGGCCGCCCCTTCGACTTCCGGCAGATAGATGTGGAAAGTTGTGCCGGACCCTTGTTCGCTCTGAACCATGACGTATCCACCACTCTGCTTCACGATGCCGTAAACGGTGGAGAGTCCCAGGCCCGTGCCCTTCCCTTTTTCCTTGGTCGTGAAAAACGGTTCAAAGATGCGCGACTGGGTCTCTTTGTCCATACCCATACCGGTATCGCTGACGGATAGCGTGACGTAGTTGCCGGGACGGATGAATTGCTGCCCGCGGCGATGGCTCTCATCCATCAAAATGTTTCGCGTTTGAATGGTGAGCTTGCCCCCGCCGGACATCGCGTCCTTGGCATTCACCACCAGGTTCATGAGCACTTGTTCGAGTTGGCCTGCGTCCGCGCGGGTGTGCGCGGCCATTGGGCTCAGAAGTGTGACCAACTCAACGTTCTCGCCGATCAACGGGCGGAGCAGCCGCTCCATGTCCTGCACGATCGCGTTGACGTCGACCACTTTCAGCTCCAGCAATTGCTTGCGGCTGAACGCGAGCAACTGACGCGTCAGGGTTGTGGCGCGATCCGCTGCCTGTTGAATGGCGCGCCCGTCTTCGTGCAGCGGGTGATCGGCAGGAAGTTTGTTGAGTATGACTTCGGCGTATCCGCTGATCACCATCAGCAGGTTGTTGAAGTCATGGGCGACGCCGCCTGCAAGGCGACCGACAGCCTCCATTTTCTGAGCCTGGCGGAACTGATCTTCGAGAGCGCGGCGGTCGGTGACATCTTCGGCAATCGCCTCGAGCACGTCGGCCGGTTCGTCCGCGCTGCTCACAGCGCGGCCACTAATGCGCACGGTGATGGTGGTTGCGTCTTTGCGCTTCCACTTCACCTCGATGCCGTCCAGACGACCACTGCGGCGGAACTCCTCGATCAGCCGCGCGTGCTCCTGCGGTTGCGCGAACACGTCTGCTTCCGGATCCAGCAGCAGCACTTCTTCGGCGGACTCGTATCCCAACATCGCAATGAGCGCGGGATTGATGTCCAGAAAACGCCCTTCGAGACTCGATCGGTAGATGCCATACACCGAACTCTGGACCAGAGAGCGGTAGCGCGCCTCGGAACGGCGGAGTGCCTGTTCGTTGCGCTTGATCTCGACCGCGCTCGCCAACTGGCGGGCGACGAATGTCAGGATCTCTTTGTCGCGCTCTCCGTACCGAATGTTCTTCGAGTAGGTCTGCACCACCAGGGCGCCAAACGTGTGATTGTTCACGCGGAGCGGCACTCCCATCCAATCGAGCGATCGCGACCCGCTACGCGCGACTTCGCCGCGATTTTCCATGGCCTGCAGAACTTCAGGCGTGGCCAGAAGCGGCTCTCCGGAGCGAATCAGAAAGTCGGTAAGCCCCCGGCCCAGTTTCTTCGGAACAGGCGCGGAGTCTTGCTCGTCGACAAAATACGGGAATGTCAGCACGTCGCTGACTGGATCGTAGAGCGCGATGTAGAAGTTGCGCGCGTACATCAACTCGTCGACGATGCCGTGAACGGCGGCGAAAAATTGTTGCAGGTCGTGCGCGCTGCTGCTCTTTTCGGCAACGCGGTAAAGAGCCGAACTGAGCGCCTCAACACGCCTGCGATCGGAAATGTCGTGGTATCCGGCGTAAAACCCGGCAACGCTTCCGGCTACTAGCAAGGGCGCGCAAGAGACCGCGACGTCGATCAGGGTGCCGTCCTTCTTTTTCCGTTTCGTCTCGAGCGCAATGCGTTCGCCTTTGGCGAGAGACTCGTCGATCCATCGCGACTCCGCAAAACGGTCCGGAGGAACAATCAGGTTCTCCAGGGGCTGACCGACAATTTCTGTGCTTCCGTATCCGAACATGCGCGAGAACGTTTCGTTCGCCCACAACAGGCGACGGTTGAGATTTGCAATGCACAGCGCATCCGGAGAAGCCTGTGAGATTTGCGCGAAAAACTGGGAGTGGGATTCTGCCGGCTGCGGAGGGCGGCCGAGTTCGAACAAGGGCGGAACCGGGCACGACGGCGCGGCGCAGGAGCCATTCGCCTTGCCAGGCGCGACTGGAGATTCCACGAAGCCCGGCTGGGCCCCCGTTTCCAACGCCTTTTTCAGGCGGCTCGCGCGCGCCAAATCTGGCTGTCCGGATTGAGTGACACGTTCCCCCATCTGCGAATTCCCCCTCAGAAAGTCGCAGTCGTTAGGGTAGATGGCGGGGTACCACGCAGAAAGTTACGAGGGTAATCCCGAAATGGATGGAACCAAATTGGTCAGCGCGGCATCGCGCGCCCAGAGTTTTTTGGTTGATACCGGAGAAACCGAAAATCCGAATAATTCCGAAGGGAAAATAGCACTGAGCGGCTCGCTCAGGACGCTGATTGTTTCAACCCAAGTCGAGCGTCAAAGTTGCGCTCGGAACCGCATTTTTAGAGGGTCCGGACGTGTCTGGCAGGTGCATCTCGAGGCCATGTTCCGGCATCGAATGAATTAACCAGGTAGTTAATTCGTAAAGATTCGTCAAGGTCGGAGGTGGCCTTTATGAACAAGAAACTGTGGATGGGAGTGGCGGTTCCGTTGTTAGCGGGAATGTTAAGCGCAACGATGATGGCTCAGACCAGCGCGGCAGCGCGCTATGACGGCCAGATTCAGAGCACGGTGGCGCACAAAATGGCGTCGAAAAATCAGTTTAGCAATGTGAAGTCCAACGTGGAGGACGGCATCGTGACGCTGACGGGCACGGTCGATCTGTACCAGCGGAAGCTTGATGCGGCGAAACTCGCGCGCAAGACCGCGAAGGTGCAGGGCGTTCGCAACCTGATCACGGTGAACGGGCCGAACGTTCCGGATGCGCAGCTTGAGCAGAAACTGGCGACCAAGCTGACCTATGTCCGCGTCGGTTATGACAACGCGTTCGACTATTTTGCTCTGGGCGTTAATAACGGTGTGGTCACGGTGGAAGGCCAGGACCGCACCGGCGTCGGTCGCGATGAAGCGATGGCTGAAATCGCGAACATGCCCGGCGTGAAGGACGTGGTCGACAACATCTCGGTCGCGCCCGTGTCAACGTTCGATGATGGAATCCGGTTGCGCGCGATGCGTGCGATCTATCGCGATCCGGTGCTGAGCCGGTATGCAATGGATCCTGCAAAGCCGATCCGCATCATCGTCGCGAATGGTCACGTCACGCTGTACGGAGCGGTCGACAGCAACGCCGACAAAACTATTGCCGGCATTCGCGCCGGCCAGATCTTCGGCGCGTTCAGCGTGCAGAACAAACTGGAAGTTGCAGGAAAGTCGTAAGCTTGGTCAGCGGTGACCAAGGAGGCGCGGCGAAAGCCGCGCCTTTCTTTTTGATCCAATCTGCTCTGCGATCGATTCCTTCCCTGCCCTCGCTTTTCGCCTTCATGTTCTAATTCCGGCATGCGGTTCAGACTTTGGCTGCCGGTGCTTCAAACGATCGCGATGGCCCTCATCCTGTGGTCCCCTCGGACTCGGAGCGCGCATCAACTTGACGTAACGCTTGCAAACGGAACCGAGCTCAAAACGTGGACGCTCATCGCGGGACCCAACGCGCTTGATTGGGCGCAAGGAATGAACCTGCCAACAGCCACTGTGGTCACTCCCGCAGAATTTGTTCTTAGGAATGGCAGTGCATGGCGGAATTCGAATGTGCTCTTCTTCGGTTTATGGACCGCCGGAATCCTCTGCTGGTACATGCTTGGCAGAGTCATCGATGATCTTGTTCAGTGGGCCCGCTCGCAAGTTTTGCCATCCCAGCACGCCATCGACTTGATGTTCGCGCTTCTCGCGCTCCCGGCGTCGATCATGATGGCAGTGGCGTTTCCCATGGGAACTGCGGGGGCGCCGGTCACCTCTGCGGCAGGGCCGATCTGGATCGCGGTCACTTCGATCGCGCTGGTCCTGCGCGTCGCTCAGGCGATCAAGTATCGTCGCAGGCGCAGGTCTTAGCCGATGAAACGGTGGGCGCTGGCACTCCTGCCCGCGAACTGCGGAAACCTTATGAGCCTAGCTATTGCTTCGGCGGCGTGTGTTCGAACGGCAACCGGCTGTACCGCTCTTTTTCCACTTCAATGAACAGCACAACGCGGCCTTCGGGCTTGCGCATGGGGAACGGCTTTCCTGTGTACTTTTGCGAGATCGTGTCCATCACTTTCAACTCTGGATCGGGCCGGCGCTCAACGACCCGGCCGCGAATCTGAACTTCTTCATACGGATTTGTAAAATCCACGATCGAGATAGCAATCCTCGGATCGCGTGCGGTGTTCTTCGCCTTGAGCGAACTTTCGCCGGTGCAGATCACCAGACGATCACCGTCGCGGCCGATCCAGACTGGCACGGATTGGGGCGCTCCATCGGGCATCAAGGTGGAAAGGTGGGCGAAGTTGGGCCGGTCAATGAGTTGTTTTACTTCAGGAGAAATTGCAGACATAGATGCTCCTCCTCAGGGTAATCGGTTAATGAGCGAAGCGACGTATCCAGCGCCGAAACCGTTGTCGATGTTCACCACGCTAACGTTCGAGGCGCAGGAGTTCAGCATCCCAAGCAGCGCGGCCATTCCTTTGAACGATGCGCCGTAGCCGATGCTCGTGGGCACGGCAATAACGGGAACTCCCACCAGGCCTCCAACCACGCTGGGCAGCGCGCCCTCCATGCCCGCGCAAACAATAACAACACGCGCTTTAGTCAGGGCCTCGCGATTCGCGAGAAGCCTGTGGATGCCGGCGACCCCGACGTCATAAAAGTGCTCGACCTCGTTGCCCATCAACTCCGCGGTCACAACTGCTTCTTCGGCAACGGGGATATCGCTGGTGCCGGCGGATACCACCGCGATGACGCCTTTCCCGTACCTCTTCGGATCTTTCTGTAGCACGATGGCGCGAGCGAGTTCGCGGTATTCGACCTTGCGAACCTTTTTCTTCACCGCGAGGAATTGTTTCTCGCTGGCCCGGGTGGCCAGAATATTTCCGCCCTGGCTGGCAAGCCGCGCAAAAATGGCGGCGGTCTGCGCAGGAGTTTTCCCTTCTCCGAGAATGATTTCGGGCATGCCCGCGCGTAGCGCGCGATGGTGATCGACCTTGGCAAATCCAAGATCTTCAAATGGCAGGTGCCGCAGGCGATCCACAGCATCATCGGGAGAGATCGATCCCTTGCGAACTTGTTCGAAGAGTTTCCGGATGGAGTCAGCGTTCAAGAGGCACTCAGCAGTCGGCGTTGGTGGCCGCGGACTCCAGATTAGCACTTCAGTAAGCGAAGAGCATCGACAGGAGCGAGATAACGAGATGGGGGGCGCACGACCCGCCGAAATCGAGTTCGGGCTTCGCGTCCTGCTAACGAGAAAGTGCGCGGAGTTTCGCAATTACGGTGGCGCAGGCCTTTCGCGCTACCTCAGGCTCATTGAGATGAACCAGGAGAAGACGTCGAACTCCGCTGGGAGCGACTTTTCCGGAAAGATAAGCCTCGTACATCTGATGGCCGATGAGATATCCCCATTCCTGGGCGACGGATCCAAACTTCTCGGCGTCAGACTTGGTCGCCGATCGCGCCGCCTTGTCGCAGCCAGCACGCGAAAGTTGCAGAGCAGAATTTGAGCTGGGCCTCGAAGGATAAAGCACACGCGATCCGAAATATGCGACGGCGTGCTCGATCACGCGAGCATAAAAGTCGTCGGTGGTTTGGTTGTCGTCCCGGTCGGTCGCATCTGAGAGAAAAGCAGCCCGCCGCCGCGGCAAACCCTGGCAGGCATGATGCAAAAATCTGGCGGCATCCTCCGCCGCGTGCACCATCCGAAACTCGCGGATGCAAAACGCATTTGCACCCGGCAGATAGGTACTTCCGCGGTTTTCAAGAGCGACAACGGCGGAGTCATGTTCCTGCAAGCTCATACCTTTGCGCGCGAGCAACCGGCGAAGCATGTTCTCGGACGATCCACCGTAGACTTCTGGTAACAAGTCGACGAGAAACTTGGGCTGCGTTCCGTTGTGCGGAGAATAACGGTTGATCTCGAAAAATCTGGCCAGGCTGTCGATCAGGTTGTAGATGGTGGGAGCGAAATCTGGCGAATCGTCGCAACGGCTCCATTGATCCAGAAATAGCCGGTAGCTTTCGTATTTTTCCAGCGGCGTCGCGCTGAAGACACAGAGAACATCTTCGTTCACCCGTACGGCTTCGACCTTATCGGCTCGCTCTCCGGCGGCACGCCAGTAAAGCGCATCAACGTTCTGCAGCACGGTGACGACCTTCTCGCCGGGCATCTGCTCTCGCAATTCCCGGGGCAGGTGACCCGGAGCAAGATGCGATTCGCCGAACAACACGAAGAGAACCGCGTCCGGATGGCGCTGCCGGATTTCGGCAAGCTTCGCGGCGGCATGGCGGTCGCGCGCGCCGATTTTTCGAAGGTCCTCTCGCGGCATGCAATCCAAGCCATAGAGCGCTTCGCCATGATCGCGCGCCGCGACCAGAAGTTCGTAGAAGGGAGCCCAATCGTATCCCCAGTCGAGGTCAAAGCGTGTGCGTTGACGAAGTTCCGACTCGTCAATCTCGCGGCGCCACCACTCGTCGAGAATGTGTTGATCGCGGGCGAAAATGGTTTCCACGCCGAGAATCACTGGACGATCGCCGACCATCGCTCGCTGCTCGAGAATCGCTGCCGCGTGACGCTGCGAAGCGCCGAGAGCGTGGTAGTCGCCAATCAGGACGACGTCGGCCGGGCGAAGACATTCGCGGAATTGATCGAGATCGAGTACCGATTCGTAGCTACGATACGCCTGGTTGAACTCGCGAAGATATTTGCGGCGGCCATGCGAATCCTGCAGACGGATTTCGCGCTCCACTCCTTCCAGCGCGTGCAGTTGCGCCGCGCTGCGTCGGGATCGAAGATTGGCCGTGGATGCCATTTCAGCTTTAGCGACTAGTTCCTAGCTCTCGACTTGACGACTCGCTGCCTTGACTTCTGCTGCGCGGCGTCCCTATGCTCCTCAGTTCGAGGTCTCTTGCCTAATTCCTCTCTCAAGAACCTGACCGTCGCTGCCACCGGTGCCAGCGGAGCCATTTTCCTTCGGCATTTTTTGCAAGCCGTGGTGCGCGACGAACGCGTAGCAACCGTGAACTTCATCGTGTCCGATAGTGCTTTGCGCGTCATGGCCGAAGAACTCGGATTGAAAGGCCGCTCCAATGTCGTAGGCCAGATTCTTGGGGCTTCCGCCAACCGGGCAGCGCGCAAGATCCAGGTGCAATCGAACGCGGACATCGGAGCAAACGTGGCCAGCGGTTCGTATCCTGCTGACGCCATGGTCGTCATTCCTTGCAGTGTCGGCACGCTGGCTCGGATCGCGAATGGCGTAGCGGCCCAACTGATTGAACGCGCCGCCGACGTCTCACTCAAGGAAAAGCGCCCCTTGGTTCTCTGCGTTCGCGAGACTCCCCTCAACAAGATCCACATCCGAAACATGTATCGAGCGGCCGACGCCGGCGCTACGATCTTCCCTCTGATCCCGGCCTTCTATTACCGTCCTGCTTCATTAGATGAAATGGCCCGTGAATTTGCTTACCGGGTGCTGGCCCATGTGGGCCTTCCGCAGCCTCAGGCATTTCGCTGGAAGGGCTGACAAATCAGCAAGTTACCCACTTCAGGAATTGACTGACCTCCCTTACAGGAATCGGCCCTTCTGAGGGAGGATTTCAGTGTAGAGAGCCAAAAGTGCATGCGGCAGATACCCCCCGGTCATGTCCAGCGGGGTAGCGACGCGGACTCTCGCGTTGACGGCAGAGATTTCCACGATCGAGTTGGGAAACCATGGCGTAGAATGCGGCCACTTTCCGAGGAAGGTGCTCCATGTTGGGACGCTGGACTTTAATACTGGCCGGATTTGTGTTTTTGGCGGCCATGGCGCAGGCCGTCGACGACCGCAATCCATTTGCAGGCGACGCTAAGGCGGCGAAGGCAGGCGAATACGAGTTTCGAATCAACTGCGCTCTTTGCCACGGACTCGGTGCACGCGGCGGTGGACGCGGGCCTGATTTAACCCGGGCGAAAAAGAAGCACACGCACTCCGACGCCGATATGTTTCAAGTCATCAGCAACGGGATTGCGGGCACGGCCATGCCTGCCAACGGAACGAATGGTCAGGGCGTCGGCATGACGGACGCCGAGATCTGGCAGATCATCACATACATTCGGAGCCAGGAAGTTAAAACGTCGGCCAGCAACGTTGGAAGCGCGAGCCGCGGCAAAGATTTGTTTTATGGAGACGCGAATTGCTCGCTGTGCCACATGGTCGACGGAAAAGGAGGCCGGCTGGGTCCGGACCTGAGTTCGGTAGGCGCGTCGCGCACCCACGAGGCTCTCGTCGAGTCCGTGCGCAATCCCAGCCAGCGGCTTGCCTGGGGATTGACAGAGTCTACGAAAGAATTTCCGCAGGAGTACGAGAGCGTAACGGCCGTGACGTCAGACGGGAAAGAGATCAAGGGCGTGACACTGAACGAAGATAGTTTTACGGTGCAAGTCATGGATTCTAACGAGCAAATCCATCTGCTCGATAAAGGCGGCTTGCGCTCCTTTCAAAAGTCGCGGCAATCAGCCATGCCCATCTACAAGCCGGATTCGCTCAGTGACAAGGATCTGGAAGATATTTTGGCGTTCCTGGCCAGCGTGGGGGCGAAATGAACGTCGGAAAGTTTGTAATGGCCGCTCTGCTGGTTCTTTGTTTTTGCAACGCCAGGTCGCTCTCTCACGCGCAGGTAACCCCTGATCGGCTCGTGAACGCAGCGAAAGAGCCGCAGAACTGGATGATGTACTCGGGCGATTATGCCGGAAGGCGCTTCAGCGGGCTCGACCAGATCAATGGAAGCAATGTTGGAACCGTGACAGCGAAGTGGGTCTATCAGACAGGAGCGACCGGGAAACTGGAGACGACTCCCTTAGTCGTGGACGGAATTCTCTACGCAACGGGGCAGGACGACCGTGCCTTCGCGCTTGACGCGCGGACGGGACGTCCGATCTGGATGTATCAGCGGCAGATTCCGAGTGACATCCGTCCATGCTGCGGGCATGTGAACCGCGGGCTCGCGATTCTGGGCGACAAAGTTTTTATGGGCACACTCGACGCCCACGTCATTGCACTCGACGCGAAAACCGGCAACGTCCTGTGGGATGTGGTCGCCGCCGACTACCGCACGGGGCACAGTTTCACCGTCGCCCCGCTGGTGGTGAAGAACCTTGTCGTGATCGGAATTTCCGGCGGCGAATACGGCGTCCGCGGTTTCGTCGATGCATACGATGCCGACAGTGGCCAGCGAAAGTGGCGCTTCTACACTGTGCCCGGCCCGGGTGAGCCGGGACACGAAACCTGGGAAGGCGATTCGTGGAAGGTCGGCGGCGCGCCTGCGTGGAATACAGGAACGTACGATCCCGCAACGAGTCAGATTTTCTGGCCGACGGGAAATCCGGCGCCGTCGAATCGCGGCGAGGGACGCGCCGGAGACAATCTTTACAGCAATTCCCTGCTGGCGCTCGATGCCAACTCGGGAAAACTTAATTGGTATTTCCAGTTCACCAAGCACGATGAGCATGACTGGGACGCGACGCAAATTCCAGTGATGGTGGATTCTGGCGGAAAACATCTGATCGCGCAGGCGAACCGCAACGGATTTTTCTACATCATCGATCGCACGAACGGGAAACTCGTTTCCGCCACCGCTTACGGCAAGACGACATGGAGCGACACCAAGGATGCAGAGGGCCGTCCTGTGGCGAAGCAGGACGCAGCGCCAACTCTCGCGGGACATACGGTGTGCCCGGGTGCGCTTGGTACCACAAACTGGATGCCGCCTACATTCGATCCACAAACCGGACTGCTCTACGTGACCGCGCGCGATCAGTGCGACATCTTCAGCACGGCTCCGCAACCTTACGATCCCGGTCACGCCTTTTATGGCAGCGCCTATTTTCCGTCGGAGGAAGCGAGGCCGTACCTCGGATTCTTAAAGGCGATCGATCCAGCGACCGGTGAGATCAAGCAAAAGTTTCAGCACACGTCGCCGACGTGGTCGGGCGTCCTGTCAACGGCAGGCGGCCTGGTGTTCAGCGGCGATGCTGAAGGAAACTTCATCGCCTTCGACGCATCGTCGCTCAAGCCGCTATGGCATTTTCAAATGGGAGGCGCTGTCTATGCCGCTCCCATGGCGTTTGCGGTCGATGGGAAAGAATATGTGGCGATCGCGGCCGGAAGCGCAGTGTATGCATTCGGGTTGCCGTAAGTGTAGGAACTCAAGCATTCGCCGGCAGCCTGCGCCGCGCGACCTGTGTTCCTGCAAGAACACAGTGTGATGACGATATGGGAGATACAAATACGTCATGACACGCAAGCGCGTGAAAACACGGCCAAAACTGAGGTCCATTCTATGTCCGTTCAAGAGAACGGGTTTGAGCAGTTCACTTGCAACGCAAAACTTGGCGGAGAGGTGTTGGGCTGTAAGTCGAGCGTACGAAGACAGGTTCAATTAGCGATATCACTTGGTTTCGCCAGGCATCCGGATCGTGCCCATTGCCCCTGGTGAGACGATTCCGCCTGGAATGGGCGATTGGGATTTTCTTCGCAGTGAGGTTGGCCTCTATATCTGGTCGCACGTAACGGCTGGAACACGCAATCGGGAAGAAGGTTCAGCCGTTTGTCGATGATGTATTCGGCGGAGACAACGGGAAGGCCGGGCAAAACCCTCCTGAGGATGGAGAGCCTCGATAGACCACCAAGCGAAAGCCTCAATGAGTGTAATCGCCTGTTAACATCAGTTGACTCTTGTGACATAACTGGTTGCTTTCACGTTGGCGAAGTCAGTTCCGGGACCGGGCGGCTTTTACCGCAGTAAATAAAAAAAAATCCGTGAAAGACGCCTGATCTTTATGCTTCTCCGGAGAAACCCTATCGTATGAAACCGTGCGAAACGAAATTGAGATCCGTCCACGAACCGGTTGTAGTACCGCGAGCGTTAATGGCGGCCGGATTCGTCGATAGGTTCGGATACGGCGCGGTATACGTCCTCACGTTGCCCGCGGCGTTACGCAGAAAAGCAAAGCCGCTGAACGGAGTGGTCGGCTCCTCCCACGTTCCAACAACCTGGCCGGTTCCGTTCACGCCCGTGGCACCGTCCAATTGGGAGCCTTGGATCGAGAAATCCGTCAAGTTCCCCGACGCATCTCGTATGAACGCATATTGGATGTAATCGCTCGCGAAGTATTGCCCAACCACCTCGCCGCTTGCATTGATGCCGCCGATGCCGATCTCAATCGCACCGCCCGCGGGCGAAACGTCGAAATTGGTAAACTTACCGAAGCGGTCGCGAATGAAGGCGCGGTTCACGCCAGTATTAGCGTCGGAGTTGTAGAAACCAGCGGCTTGTCCCCGGTCGTTGATTGCCCACGCAAATGTGCCATTTCCTGTAGCCTTCGTTGCATCTGGATCGTCGAACGTTGTAATTTTTCCGCTGGCGTCGCGGATATAGCTATGGTCTCGGCTGTCGCTGCCGGAATAATATCCGGTGACCTCGCCCTGGTTGTTGATCCCGGTTGCAAAGAACAGGCCCGCACCCGCCACAGAGAAAGTAGTGCTCGTTCCGTCAGCGTTGACGACAAAGCCCTCAGCTGTGAAAGGTTTCGCAATGAGGTTGCCGTTTCCGACAACCTGACCGGCATCGTTGATGCCGCTCACCTGGATACTCGTCAATCCCGGAACGACGACCTCATTGATCACGCCATTCGATTCCCGCACAAAGCCATGAAAAGCGTTGGAGCTATCCGTATAGAATCCCGCGACTACCCCGGACCGATTGATACCGACAGCGTAGGTCCCCTGTCCGGCTGCTCCGGGAGCATCGAAGGAGACGAAAGTCGAACTCTGTGCGAGTAGCGCCGCGATCGGAAATAACAAAAGACTGGCAACGAGTACGGCTTTCGAAAAGCGCGAAAAGAGTGTGCAGTCTTGCAGTTTCATAAATCTACCTCCTATGTGGGGTCGAGGTGATCAGAAGCAGGTATCTGGAAGGTCTCCGGCGGAACGGCATCCTTGTCACAGCCACAACGAGGAAGAACACAACGCAGAACCTCGGTGAATCCAATTCCTGCGGCCAGAATGCAACCGCCGCGCGACACCGTCAAGATGAAAGAATCTGCACCTGGAGCAGCAGACCTGCTGACGGGCAGGGAGGCGGTGGCCGTCACTGCCGACACACCCGGGGGGATAACTGTTGCAAAATCCCCATTACACTCATGCACTATTGAGCGGACACGGAAAAACCCATGAGCGAGAAGATGCCCGAGAAAGCCAAGGCGGTGCTACTTGATGTTTCCATCGTGGGAACCTTAATTTGGTTCTACTATAAGGGTTATCCTTTGACCGCAATTCTGATCTCTGGTTTTGTGCTCCTGATCATCGTAAACGGTGTGATGTACCTTAAGCACCGAAACCCCCGCTGATAACTGTCGTTGAATCCCTATTACACTCATCGGGGAGCCGGACAATCCCTCGGTCGGGCGCAATGAGTGAAATCGCATGATTTCGCAGTTGTGGAACGTATGCACATTTCTTCACCTTGACAACTCGCTAAGTTAGTTACATATTGCAACCTTCTGTGAGAATCCAGTCGAGGCCGCGCATTGCCGCGCTCGGTGGCACAGAAGCATCTCTCTCCCCCCAGGGCCAAGAACGCATTCCATTTTTATTACGGAGGACTTCATGTCCACGCATCCCACCATGGCTGCCAGGAAGACATCGCGGAATAAGCCTAATCGCAAAGTAAGTCTCTGTTGGTTCGCTGCAACCTGTGCGATGGGAGTCATTTTACTGGGATTCATGGTAGTCCCGCGCGCGCAGGGTCAGACGTTCTCTGTGCTTTATACATTCACAAGCATTGCGGACGGCGATTCGCCCGGCAGTTTGACCGTGGATTCGTCCGGCAACCTCTATGGCACGGCGCAGGGCGGTGTGAACGGCGAGGGCATTGTGTACAAGCTCGACCCCGCGGGAAACAAAACTTCGCTCTATCAATTTAAGCAAGTGCCCGATGGAGTTTCGCCTGTCAATGTGGTGAGGGACTCAGCGGGCAACCTCTACGGCGCAACCTCCCGGGGCGGATCCACTTGCTTCTTCAACTCGGGCTGCGGAACTGTGTTCAAGCTGGACGCGGACGGCAACGAGACTATTCTGCACCGCTTCGGGCGCGGGACCGACGGGAGATTCCCGAACGGCGTGATCCAAGATTCGGCCGGCAATCTTTACGGGACGACCGAGCAGGGCGGCATTCCTGCTTTGTGCCTGGGCACCGGCGCAAACGGCTGCGGCACGATATTCAAGATTGATGCGAGCGGCAGGGAGACCATTCTGTACAGGTTCAGGGGCGCAGACGACGGGGATACTCCTGTTGGCGGCTTGATCCGCGACTCCGCGGGAAACCTCTATGGCACCACCGTGGACGGTGGTGCAAATACCTACGGCACCGTGTTCAAGCTGGACGCGAACGGCAAGTTCACTGTGCTCCATAGCTTCACCGCAAACGAAGGCTGCTTTTCAGTAGCCAGTTTGTTGCGGGATACTGCGGGAAACCTTTACGGCACGACCGATAGCTGCGGAAAGTTCGGGGAAGGAACCGTGTTCAAGTTGGCTCCGTCCGGAAAGATGACAGTGCTGCATACCTTCACCGGCGGAACCGACGGAGGTTTTCCGGGCGGACCTGTGGTTCAGGACAAGGCAGGCAACCTCTATGGCTCGGCGACCTTTGGTGGCAATCTCACTGCCCCCCTTTGCACTTTGCCAGAGACCAGCGGCCCGGGCTGCGGCGTGGTATTCAAAATCGATACAACCGGAAAGTACACAGTGTTGCACGCCTTTGACGGAACGGACGGGCAATGGGTAGGTGGCGTGATTCAGGATGCCGCAGGCAACCTCTATGGCACAGCAAACGACAACGACATTCCCACCGGCGGCGAAATCGGGACGGTCTTCAAGATCGAGCCTTGAGCATCCAGTCGGTCGCGAAGAACATTTGACTTCCATATACGATACAGGGCAGTCGTATTGGGATCGAGCGAACAGTAACAAGAGGTTCGGTCCCTAAATCCTCTGCCCAAGAAGATCGAGACAGGGCGTTCAGACAAAAGCCCATTGATGGATTTCGTTCTGTTAGTGGGCTTTCTTTGTTGTTACGTATTGGCGATTGCGCGCCGACCCCAGTTGAAACTTGTCTGGGCTGTACTGTCGAAGAGGCACGGGCGGTCCTAGCGAAGATTCATAATCTTGCTTCAGGTCAATGAGTGTTAACGCCTGTTAACATCAACCATGATCCCGCTCAACCTTCGCGTCACAATATTCGCCATCGTTGCGCTCGGTGTCGTCGCCGGTCCCGCCGCTCAGGTCAGCCATCTGCCGAAGCGCGTCACGCAACCGACGCCAGAGAAGGTCGTCGCTGAGCACCTCGCAGCCTTTAATGCCTGCGATTGGAAACGCCTGATGGCGCAATTCCCAGACAATGTGGAATTCTTTGCGCCCAACGGCGAAGTGGTGCGCGGTCGCCAGTCGCTCGGCGAAATGTTCGCCAAGGTTGTAAAGCCCCCGGCGCAAGGGGGCGTCTGTGGGCTCAAAATAACTGCAGAACACACCTTTATCGTCGGCGATGTGGTCAACGTCCAATGGCGCGCCGACGCTCTGTTCCTCGCCGAGCCGTATCGCGGAGCGGATGCCTACGAGACCAAGGGCAGCCTGATGGCAGCCCAGGTCACAACCTTCGATGCCGCTGCGTTGAAGATGAAAAACTAGCTACTATTCGGGCGGCCCGGTCCCGGCAACTCGGTGTGGGCCTGACTTTGAGATAGCATGTTTACACTCATCAGTAGTCAAAACGTGTAATCGCCTGATTACAACAATCGTCGTAAATCCGCACTAGAATAGCCCTCATGAAAGCTGGCGATACCACAAAGTTGACTGGCATCCTTCTGTTTGCGTGCTTACTCTTTTGTGATCGTGGGATGGCTCAAGACATGCGGGTACTCGTACTAGACGCTTTGGATGGAAAGCCTCAAGCTAACGTTCAAGTGCAGTATTTTTGCACGCACACTCAACATAATTCAGCCCGCAAGAAGGCGCTGACAGGCAATGATGGATCAGCAAGATTTTCAAATCCCTGTAGCTCAGAAGAGGAAATCGAAATTTCGCTAAATCCGCCGAATAAGAAAGAGCAATGCGCCGGTGGCTCAGTCACTCTGAAAGAGATCCTATCCGTGGGAGTCGTTACGCAACCGGATGCGGATGGCGGAATTTGGTGTTCTACGAAGGTGAGCAAGAAACTCAAACCTGTGCCGGGACAAGTGATTATGTTCGTCAAGAAGCCTACGTGGTGGCAGTCTCACGTTGCGGGATGAAATCTGATTGAACGTTGGACTGTCGTAATATCTCTATTACACTCATTGACCTTGGCTTCCACCGCCTATGGATCATTCGCGTGCAGCACGTCGTCTTGCTCTCTTCTTTTGTTCCCGTTCCCAATGACGAGGATGAGCATTCCATAAATGTTTGTCCCACTCGCTCTGAAGTGCCAGTTTTGCGTCTCGTGTGGCGAGCTGCCAGTCTTCCGGTAACTCTGGAAATCCGGCCTCATCCATTCGTATGACAGGGTAATTAGGAGGAGGCGGAAATTGTGTCGCGAACTCTGTATCGCACAGCGAACAACGAAACTTCGGTCGAAGTCCGCCAGTCGAGCGTAAGAATGGAGAAGGCATGGAAAGGTTAGTTTCGCACAGTCGATTGGCGTAACATCTCCATTTCACTCATTGAGGCTCCGGCGACCCTCGTTGGGGCTCAATGCGTGTTAACGCCTGTTAACAAGAATTGACTGACGGCCCGGAGCAATGGGAGAGTGTTCGCATGACGCGATTTGTACTTTTCTTCTTGGCGTTCACTGCGGCCATTAGCCAGATCGGAACTGGCGCAGATCGCACTCTTATAGCCGAGGGCGATTACGTCGCCCAGGGCGAAAAAGGAGATAAACCATTAGCCCACTGGAAACTCTCGCGGCTGAAGAGTGGTAATTACGAGGTAACCGAGTCGTTCGTCAACAATCCGGTTGTCGCACAGACTTTTCGATTCGACTCTCAGTTCCTGCCAATCGGATACGCAATCAGAATTGTTCCTGCCTCGGGAGACTATGCCCGTTCCCATCCGAATCTCCCCACCGTTCCAACAGGTTTTTCTTGTGTCTACAGGGGAGACGAACTGGCGTGCGACTCCGAATATGAGGGCAAGAAGTCAAAAGGGTCGGTCAGAGCGAAGCAACCTTACATCGTAGTTCTCGACGAGGGTTGGTACGCTGATTTTACTTGGCTGCTCACTGGAGCTATCCGGCAGATGGAGCACACCGGGACAAAACAAACCACAGTCAGCGTATATGTCATAAAGGACACCAAGCCTAATGAGATCACCTTGGACCTTGACAAGCCGATGACGCTAGCTTTTGTAGGCGAGGAAAAGGCAAACGTCATGGACAAGATGCAGACTGTAAAACGGTATGAAGAAACGGGCTCCGCAGACCACTGGGCACTGCTGGTGACGGCGGACGGGTTGGTTGCCAGTCTCAGCGGGGAAGCAAAATCTTCAGCAAGATTTGCAATGCGCAACTACAAAGAATACAAGCCCTTAGAGTTTCACGGGCGCTAGTTTTCCCGCTTGGCGAAAAATCGCCATTAGCTCATTGACCCAGCCACCCTCCAGCCTGCCGGACCTCAATGAGTGAAATCGCCTGTTCTCGACAATTACCGTTTCAGGCTTACTGGGAGCAGAAATGACGCAATGGCAGAAATCATCTACAACAAAAGAGCTGCAATCAGGAACACTGTGTTCTACGCGCTCACGTTTGCTGCTTGTGTGGTCGGTCTGCTAGCACGGCACTCCTGGTTCGGACGTGTCCTCATTGCGCTGGCTCTTGTCTGGTCAGTTGGAGGATTGAAGGCTAGCTTCCGGGCGATTCATCACGGCTTCGAGGATTTGGACAAGCCACCAGTTAACCGCTAAATCGGCGAAGCATTTATTACACTCATTTGACCCAAGTCCTGCAGCCCGCCGAGCTCAGTGAGTGAAATCGCCTGCTAACGCCAACCAATTTCAACCCGCACTTCCTCCAAGCTAGACTGTCTATACCTAAGCGCAGGAAACCTGCTGGAGAAAACACATGCGTGCGATGCTTCTGCTTACGTTTCTGGTGGGCCCCACGATGGCTTTGGCTCAAGTTACGTCTTCCGCCAACTTAGGCTGCACTGTTGTTGCGGCAGGTGGCATGTCTTGCAACGGCATCGCCTTTCCTGACACGGAAAAAGGAAAGAACCTCCCAAGGCTCACCGTGACGCACTTCACAGTCGAGCCCGGCGCTGCGGTTGACGAGCCAAGACCGTCCTCTGATCTTCTGATTATTGGTATCAACGGGGGCGACCTAGTCAATGAAAAGCCCCCCTTCTTGCATGTGTCATTAGAAAAAGATGCTGTGACTCTAATGCCAAAAGAGCAGCCATTTCGCTTGCGGAACAAAAGCTCGGTAAGCATCGAGCTTCGGCTCCTGGAAATTCGACGGTAGGACACATTGGCGCAAAATCCCCATTACACTCATCGGTGAGCCGGACAATCCCTCGGTCGGGCACAATGAGTGAAATCGCCTGTTAACGTCAACCGCCAACAAACGTGCGACAATTTGAATACCCATGTTGTTCGACATTGAGCACCTCGACGCAAACCGACTGCTCGAACAGTGGCGTTGGCTCTGCACCGAACCTGTCGCGTTAATAGCCCGGAATGGTTTCGGTGATCTTTTCTTGCGGACCGTAGACGGCAAAGTACTGCGCCTAGACGTGGGTGACGGGACTCTGGCTGAGGTTGCCGAATCGGAATTGAGTTTCAATGACTCTCTAAAACATTCGGCTAAAGGTGAACTTTGGTTTGCGGAACACCAACTAGAATCATTCGCCGCCCGTGGCTTGAAGCCGAACGATCTGCAATGTATCGGTTTCAAGACGCCAGTTGTTTTCACTGAAAGCGCAAATGTCCCGAACAACGCCTATGTCGTCAACCTGTATGAACACGTATCATTCCTCGGGGATTTGCATCGGCAGATTGCCGACGTTCCTGACGGCGGAACGATCAGGCTTAAGATCGGCCAGCCCCCAGTCGAACCGTGATTGGCGAAAAATCCCGATTATGCTCATTGACCCGTCCGCCAGAGTTGTCCGGGAGTAACGATCTGGCAGTGGTAGCAACCGCTGCTTTCATTGTCGATGTTGTACCAATCGTGACTCTCCCGTAGAGACTCGCAGTCCTTACCTTTTCGGACAAGGCAGCACAATGGGCGAGGGAGTATCCGGCGGAGATTAGGTCTCCAGCAATAAGGTCGCCGCCAATCGAAGGGCGCGTCGAACAACACAGGGCTGCCTCAAATACTCTCAATTCAATGATCGCACCACTTCCTTCAAACTCCAATCATGATCGCTCAATTGGCGAAAAATCGTAATTACACTCATTGAAGGTTCCGGCGATCGTCGCTGGGGGTCAATGAGTGCTAACGCCTGGTTACGTTAGTTGTGCTGGGAACTCAGGGACTTTCATTGGGGTCTAGACTATTTGAAGTGATTGACCCTAAGAGGACTGATACCGCCCGTCGATTTCGAACCATGCTGCGCTGGGTGGCGCGACTCCTTTTCATTGCGATTGTTGGTAGCTGGCTCTTCTTGTATATCGACTCGGTATACCAGCGTCGGCGAGCCGAGTCCCTGTTTGCGGACTTGAGAGCCCTTGACTTCTCGACCGCTGGCTTTGCTGAAGTTCGAGACATCATGATTCGACACGGGGCAAGGCCAGGGTCCAAGTGCGACCCACAGAATTGCGCGTTTCGACTGAAGATCATGAGCCCGGTGCCACACATTCCGTTACCAGACAGAATGGCAATATTTTCCTATGCGAATCTTCCTTACATCGGAATCCGTTGGTGGGATGTTCATGCGCAGTTTGAGATACGAAACGGAAAGCTAGATAGCAGTTACGCGGGCGTCTGGGAATATAGGATGGCATGGGACCACGATGCGTATCACCAGATGGCCTTCGGATATGGAGCCCAGACCCAGAGAGACGCGGCGAGCTTTAAGTACGCCCCGTGCAGCAGCAGTCAGGAATACCAGGTATGGGTGAATCACGGCAGTTTCCACCTTCCCATTTATGCGCTCGACACTTGTGTAGTGCAATCCGCCAGGATACCTGTGAAACGGGCGTTTGATGTTCACCTGCGGTGTCTCAACGGTCTGTTTCGCAGTTGCCGGTTCGACGACCTTGCGCCATCGGCATGGGCTGACTATTCCGCGAAGGACGGCGCAGGCACCACCGACCCGCACAACTAACCTTGAGCAGACTCGTAAGGAACCGCTTGGCTTTGACGGTGGTTGGCGAAATATCGTCAATTACACTCATTGAGTGGGCGCGGCTCCAGTCAGTGGCGATGAGTGATAACGCCTGATTACGACAGTTGAACTTCCCACATCATTCGTTCCGAGGCATAATGCCAGTCGCGACTGAACGACCTTAGTACGGAGGCGATGATGTTCACCGCTAAGGACTGGATTGGACTCGTCGTTTCCAGTTTGTTTGCATATGTCATCTTTGGGAAGATTTCTTCTAGAGCAGGCTATCCGCGATGGCACGGTCTGCTGATGGCAGTTCCATTTGTGAACCTCATTGCGCTAATCACATTCGCATATTCGACATGGCCCCTCGAGACGAAACTGCTGGAGTGCGAATTGCGTGATAAAGGATAGATCGGCGATTCGGGATTTTGAGCGCTAACGCCTGATTTCGCCAGCGACGAGTCTCCGACGTAACTTGGATTCCGGGTTCTGCGAACCGTAGCATTAGAGCATGGGCAAGACAACCGCAAGGAATGCACTCGTCGCCAGTGGAACCTATGCAGATTTCTTCATCTTGACACCTCGCTAAGTTAGTTACATATTGCTGTCTTCTGCGAAAACCCTGTCGAAGCGCGGGATCGCCGCGCTTCACTGGCGCAGAAATCATTCCTCCTCCCCTGGGCCCGAAAATCAATTCCAATTTTCAACGGAGGACTATCGTGTCTACTCACTCCACTGACTCTGTCAGCACAGCAAACTCGAACAATCTCAATCGCCAGGCCGCTCTGTATTCGATTGCGGCCGCCGCTGCGGGCGTGAGCCTGCTGGCCATAGCGCAGCCTGCCGCGGGTGAAGTCGTTGTCACGAAGAAGACCATTCACATCCCGCTGGCTCACAACGGCGTAGCGGAGCCCGTGAAGATCTCCATCGCCAACAATGGCATCGACAATTTCCAGCTCACGCTTTCGTCCACGTCATTGGGGATTTACCGGTTCCTGCTTGCCGGCGGTTCGAGCCTGCAAGATGGATTGCGCGTCGGCACGGGCCCCGCCTTCAATGTGTACCTCGGAGCGCTACGGCGTGGGGCGCGGATTGGCCCGAGCAATGCTTCGTCGCAGTTCAACGAGGGCATTGTCGAGGAGACCGTGGGCAACGGCCCCAGCAACCGAATCTTCTTTGGCAGTTGGAAAGGCAGTCCCGAGAACCGCTATCTTGGCGTTCGCTTTCCGATCAATGGTCAAACTCACTATGGCTGGATACGCCTGACTGTCACCACCAATCCTGACCCGCATACCCCGGTCATGTCGGCGACGATCACCGGCTGGGCATATGAATCGGCGCCGAATAAAGCGATCGCGGCCGGGACCGCAGCAATCGCAGGATCCGCGCCCGAGAAGCGTGCCGCCGAAGTTCAGGCTTCAAACAGTATCCGAAAGCAGGGTGGAGCGTCGCTCGGCATGCTCGCTGCGGGCGCAGATGGCCTAACGCTGTGGCGGCGCGAAGAAGGATCGGTCCTTCAGTAAGACAATCCACAACGAGGTTGAGGCTCAGCAGAACTCAGTCCCGCTGTGGATGTAACGTCGACATATCACTCATTCGCGTGAAATTCCTGGAATCAGAGGAGAAATCGGCGCTTTCCAGCCACCGGCGCCCTGTCCATTCTTATCTGCCGCGATTCCAGACTGAAGAGATGCTTCTGACAGGGTTGCCCGGCTTGTTTCGTAGAAAACGATTCGCAGGCTCGGAATATAGGTTTGCGACGGCAGCCCCTAACAATGCTGCAACCACGATGGTTGAAATGAAAAAGACAGGCACGCCGCGCATGGGTTTGCCAGCATGAAGAAACAAATCAAAACCAGCAAACACTACGAACATGTGGGTCAGGTAGATTTCGTAACTGTATCGGCCCATCCAGACGAGCGGCCCCAGCATGCGTGGAGTTCTCCATTGAGTTTGTGCTGTGGCAGCTATGAACATGCACGTTCCTACACCGAGTAAAGTGAAGTTCAGCCCTGTTTTGCCGAGCCAGCCTCGATAGGCCTGCCACGAAAACAGGAGACTTGCTGCAACGACGATGGTCCCCGCAGTGCCGAGAGCCCAGATCGCTCTCCGCGAGAAGCGCCTGCTCGAAACCGCCAGAGCCGTGAGGCATCCCAACGAAATTCCTTCCATGCCTCCCAAATAGGAATAATCTTCTGCGATCCCGTTGCCAGCCGCGAATCGAGTTCGGCCGAACGGACCAAGAATCACAAAGACGAAGAGTAGGGCGGGAAAGATCAAGTTCCGACCGAAGAATTTCCTGCCGGCGAGCAGAAGGCAAGCCAAGGGAAAAAAGAGATAGAACATCTCCTCGATCGAAAGCGACCAGAGGATATCCCAGTTGCCAGGCAAGTATCCCCGGTGAATTTCCAGCTCATTGAGGTGGAAGGTCAATGCAGCGAACAGCGCACGCCCAAGGCCTCCCTTCTCTGCCGGGACCACGTAGTGGTGCACGTCCGCAAAGTGCAGAGTGCACAGAACCACCAGCAGCAGAAATAGCAACGGTGCGATACGCGCAAACCGAAACAGATAAAAGCCGCGCAGCGAAACTCGAGGAAGCGAGCCCCAGCGCCGGATGGTGATCGATGTAATGAGAAACCCCGAGATGGCAAAGAACATCTGCACACCCAGTTGAGCATTCCAAACGAGAATGTGTACCAGTTGCGCCGGGAGAAGCTCGGTATATGGAACATCGGCACCGAGCAGGCGGATATTGATGTGGTTCATCAATACGAAAAAGATCGAAAGCCCGCGGAGCAGGTCTATGCCGTCGAGACGCTTCCAGGCAGGAGCGCGAGGGGCTTCCAGGTACGTCACACCTTCATTGTGCACGAACGCCATGATGCTCGGAGGTATTGTCGAGGAGACCCTGGGCAACGGCCCCAGCCACCGAATCTTCTTTGGCAGTTGGAAAGGCAGTCCCAAGAACCGCTATCTCGGCGGGCGCGTTTCGAGCAACGGTCAAACTCACTATGTCTGGGGGCTCAATGAGTGCTATCGCCTGGTTACGACAACTGACCCTCAGGTGGTAGTAGACTCCCACGGTGGATCACTTTTCATATCTTATTGATCGGCGGCACCGCTTCTTACTGATCGGGATCGTTCTATTGGTCGCGACCGCGGTCTTCACGCTCAGCGGGGAAACCTTAGAGAGATACCACGGTATTGTGTACCGCTCCGAGGAGCGAAAACGTTTTTGGTGGGATGTCGTGATCTATCTTATCGGAGGCCTTTTTTTCATTGGCCTGTATCTATATCAGAATTCAAACTGAAACTCTCAGGAAAGCGAATAGAGAGCGCAAGCTTGCGTTATCGCCTGATTTCGACATTTGACGACCTAGTAGAGAATGGATGCCATGCTCATTGAACTCACGAATGACGAATTGGGCATCATCAACAGCGCCTTGAATGAGGGGTGTAACGGCGTCGATCTTATGGGTAAGTTTGACACTCGTATGGGCTGTACTGTCGAAGAGGCGCGGGGCGGTCCTAGCGAAGATTCATAATCTTGCTTCAGGTCAATGAGTGTTAACGCCTGTTAACGACAGTTTGAGTTAGGAAAGGCTCTCCCGGAGCAAGGAGGGCCGTTATACAATTCCCGCAGTTTCGGACGTAATGGTGAATGGCGTATCCACATCGACGATATGCCGGAGGAAATATGCGACGTGTAGCGATTTGGATTTTCTTACTGGCTGTTGCTTGTTTGTTGGCTGTTGCCAAAGATCAGCCCTTCCAAGTCGTTTCCTGGCCCGATTCGGGGCAGCCTGTTCTTCGTTTTGCCTTTTCGAAGTTCAAGGACGTAGGAGGAGGAATGGGGAGGGAGCGCACGTACATCAGTGACGTTGAGGCTCTCAACCTTTCAGACAAGACCATCAGTGGTGCAAGTTTTTCGTTCTACGTGTTCGACAAAGGCAAGGCAAGAATCGGTGAGGGCTACATCAATCTAACGAACATCTCTGCTGGCGAAACGGTCAAGTTTCAAGTAACGATCGCCGCATCCGGTTCCCCGAACTCCGTAGCCGTATTAACATCCACCAGTGCGCCGCGCACGGTATCTATTACGGTAAACTCCGTTCCACAAGGGGCGGTTCTAACGGTGGATGGTAAAGCAACGGGGACCACCCCCAAACTTGTAGACGTCGGAGTCGGGAAACATATGCTTGGCTTTGAGAAGGAGGGATTCAATCCCGGGAAATTCCCGCTCGAAATCACTTCCCACGATGCTTCCGGAGGAAGCGTAAGTTATGAACTGGGTAGTGCCGCACACGACACGATCGAGTTAAGGGATGGGTCGGTTCTGACGGGAGATCTGGTTTCCGTTAGCGGCATGCAAGTGGAAGTACGAATTGGAGGGAATGCACAAACTTTCGACCGCAACCAAGTAAAACGCATTCTGCTGACGGAGCGCGCCCCGGCATCGAACTGAAGACTTTGCACAGTTGACGTAATATCCCCGGGGCTCAATGAGCGCTATCGCCTGATTGCACTCGTTGACCCCTGCTGTATGGGGGGCTGAACCAAAATTCTTAATCTGCGGGATCACCACCCTGTCGCAAAAAGCGCGACAAGGGTGGGGCAACCTGGCCGGTTTCGTCAGCCATCGCTGTGTCACACTTCTCGTGAATAGTCTCGTCTCCATTTCCTTCGCGCGCGGTACAATCGCGCGGCGCGCCATGCCCTTGAATCCCGGAACTCGCTTAGGCCCCTATGAGGTTCTTTCACCGATTGGCGCCGGTGGCATGGGCGAAGTGTACCGCGCCCACGATACCCGCCTGGGACGTGACGTAGCGCTAAAGATATTGCCCCCTGAGGTTGCGGGAGATGCTCTACGGCGGGCGCGTTTCGAGCAGGAGGCCCGGGCCGTGGCTGCGCTCAACCATCCCAATATCGTCGCAGTGTATGACGTCGGCGATGGATACATGGTCAGCGAACTGGTGGACGGGGAGACGCTTCGTGGGGCCAGGTTCGGACTGCGCAAGACTCTCGACATTGCGACGCAGATTGCGAGCGGCCTGGCGGCAGCGCACGCGGCCGGAATAGTGCATCGGGATCTAAAGCCGGACAACGTCTTGCTCACGAAAGATGGCCGCGCGAAGATTCTCGATTTCGGCTTGGCCCGCATGCGCAACCTACAGAGCAGTGCAGCAGAAGAGACCATGACGGTGCGTACCGAGCCGGGTGTGGTCATGGGCACCGCGGGCTACATGTCGCCGGAACAGGTACGCGGGCTTGAGGCAGACCATCGCAGCGATATTTTCAGTTTCGGCGTGATGCTGCACGAAATGTTGAGCGGCCAGCGCGCATTCCAACGCGAGACCGCGGCCCAGACGATGACTGCGATCTTGCAGGAGGATGTGCCCGATCTGCCGCGCAGCGTACCTGGCGGTGTACGCGAGGTGGTGCTGCATTGCCTAGAAAAGAACGCGGCCAACCGGTTCCAATCGGCGCGTGATCTCGGTTTCGCGCTGCATGCTCTGTCGCAAGGCGATAGCCAGAACGAAGCAATGGCGCCAGGCGCTGCCGGTGGGATCAGTTCTGCATCCATCGCTTCCGTGCCGCCGAGTCGCGCATGGCTTTTCACTGCAGCCCTGCTGCTCGCTGTAGCGGCAACCTTCGCTCTTACTCGTTGGTTGTCGCACGAACCACCAGCCGTCCGATGGTCGGCCGTGCGATTGGGAGGACCGGAAATGGCGTTAGGTCCGCGCCTGTCGCCCGATGGGCACCTGCTGGCGTTTGAAGCCATGGTTGACGGAGATACGCAGGTCGCGGTCATGAAACCGGAATCCGGCAACTGGAACGTGCTGACACAGCGACGCGACCGCGGATCGGTCGACTATCTGTGCTGGTCGTCCGATGGCAGCACTATTTATTTCAGCCGGACGACAGATGTGCCACAGGGAGTTTTCAGCGTGCCGTTTCTGGGCGGCGAGGAACACCTGGTCCTGGAAAATGCAGACAACCCCGCGGCTCTTCCGGATGGTTCTCTGCTGTTGTCGCGAATCAACCAGCAACGCCGATGGCAGTTGTTTCACTTTTGGCCGGAGACGGGAAAACTGCAGGAACTTCCGGTCGAGATGCTTAACGCGGTTTCTTTTTTTCCCATTGAAGTTTCACACGACGGCCGGTTTGCGATTGTCTTCGGAAATCCATTGGCAAAAAGCGGCCAGAGTCCATCGTTGATGACAATCGATCTGGCGACAGGATCCGCGCGGCCCGCGCCGGTCAACGGGCTGGCCAGTGGCAACCTGCGCACGTACTCTCTTTCTCCGGATGGAAAATCTGTCATCGCTGCGTATCGGGAGCAGGCACTCGCGCACATCGTCCGTATTCCTCTCGGTGGACGCGGTCTGTCTCAGGAACTCTTCACCGCGACTAGCGACGTCTGGGCCCTGGATGCCGCCCCTGACGGAAGCGTTCTGGTGAGTCCGTTGGAGCGTCCGGCAGAAATTGTGAGTTATTCGTGGCAAGGGACGCGACCTCTGGGGCAACCAGTGAAAATTGCCAGTTTCCCCGAGCTTTCCTTTCTCGACATGGTTGTGGTGCTTACGGACAGGCGCGCTGTGGTACCCGCACAGGTCTCCGGCATAACGCGGCTGATGGCGGTGGAGCGCGGTAAGGCGCCAGTACCATTAATCAACACGCCGGAGGTGACCGCGGCACCCATGACCGCCATGGCCGGAAACCGGATCGCTTTCATGATCGGTCCCGAACTGAACGAAACCATTGCTGTCGCGGATGCTTCTAACGGCCGCATCGGTGCGCGAATTTCACCGGGCAAGGGCTTCATTCAATCTCTGGCAGCTTCGATGGACGGAGGGACGCTTTACTTCACGGCGGGAGGATCGGTTTGGTCAGTCGCGTCCGGCGGCGGTGAAGCGACTAAGATTTGTGCCGGCGATTGGGTGGTGTGGAATCCCAGCAGCAGGCTGGTAGTTGGCCGTGCTGAGAGTTCGCAGATCAGCCTGTTTGATGTGCCCGCCAGCGGCGGCTTGGAAACTCCGATTCCTTTCGACCGCACTTCTCCGCTATTTAATCTCTACATTTCGCCGGGCGCGATCCGCAGCGATGGCCAGATGCTGGTGCCACTCAATGTTGCAGACTCATGGTTCAATCCTCTGGCACTGCTCGACTTGAAGACGGGACGGATCACGCGGCTGGCGGGCGACAACGCAAGCGACCTGCATTCGGCCACGTGGACTCCCGACGGCGGCATCGTCGCCAGCCGGCTGGGTCTGGTTTCCACAATCTGGAAATTCACACCGCAGGCAAGTAATCGGACGTCACCTGAGCTGCGCTGAATTTTTTCTCGGGTAGAAAGCGATGGGGCGGCCTGTGGGCTGCTGCTATGGCATGGACGGCCTCACGGTGCCGATGGACTTGGGTCAAGGAAGACCGCTAGTTGGCGAAACATCGCCATTACGCTCATTGACCCGAGTGCTCCAGCCCGCCGGACCTCCATGAGTGATGATGCCTGTTCGCAACAGTTGACACGTAATGGACAATGACATCTATTGATTCGAGTTGCCGAGGAGGTAAAAGCAATGAACCGATCATCTGTGATTGCTATCGGGATTGCAGTGCTCGTATCAGTTTCCTCCAGCTTTTCTCAAACTAGGCAGAGGGAGTCTCTGCGCGGACTCAATGGTGTGTACGTTTACGTTCAACCCGTTGCAAAGGAGGTCGAGGCAGGTGGCCTTTCCACAATTCAAATCCAGAGCGCGGTCGAGAAGCAACTGCGTGGGGCTGGAATATCCCTTCAAAGCGAACCGCAAGCAGCCAATGGCTCCGCGACATTGATAATCGCGATAGGAACCGTCAAACGTCCTGCCGAGGAAGCGTACCTGTTCGATGTCGAGGTGTCGCTTTTGCAGGCCGTGCATCTCGCCCGGCGAGACGACCCCGATCCGTTTCCAGCCCAAACATGGAGCCAAAAGGCGTTGGGCATAACAGGTCCAAAGCGGATGGACTTAATTCTTGAGCCGCTGAAGGCGAGGCTCGGCGACTTTGTTAATGATTATCTCAGCGCAAACGCGAAGCCCCAATCTTGAGTTCTTGAGTTGAAACAGCATGGGACATGGGGTGTCGACCAGTCGCGCCTATTGGCGAAAAATTCCGTCTCTAACCATGTCGGCTGCGTAAAGCGGTTTTTAGCAACACTTATGTATGCACTCATCGTAGAGCGCCATTTCGCTCTCTTAGTTGGTTGCGCCCAGAGTTTACTCGGGCCTAGGAACGGACATTGTTTATGAAATCATTACACTCATTGAGGTCCCCCAACCCTCAAGGGACTCAATGAGTGCTGACGCCTGTTAACAACAATTCAGAATTTCTTCGCACCCCCTAGCTCACGTGATTGACAATCCACGGTATGCGAGATACCGTTTGCTCGCGAAACCTGATGCCTTCATCCGTTACATCCGTCGCGATTCTCTTGCTCTACCTAGCCGGATTGGTCGCATTCGTCGTCTTCTACGGCAAAGAAGAGGGAACGAAGCGTGCATACCTGGGTGCGTTCGCCGCAATATTGATGGCATTCGTCCTGGGCGTTTTCTATCGGATCACCATTATCGGAGCGATGGTCGCCGCAACTTTTTATGTGGCAGACAGGAAGAATCGGAGCAGACTGTGGGCGGTACCTGCGATGTTCTTAGGCCCGCTTGTCCTACTTGTAGTCGTGCTACTGCCTAAGGTCGAGACCTCGAACCTGTCGCTGAGTGGCCCATCCTAGCTCAACTGTTGAGACATCCAGGTCTCACTCAAAATCCTGCTTTGCGTCTCATAGCTTGTAATCGCCTGTTTACGTCATTCGTCCAGACCGATACATTTGTGCGGAGGGGAGGCACCATGCGACATATAGCCTTTGCGGCTTGCTTTCTTCTGACGATTGCAGTCCTTCTCCACGCGCAGCACGGCGAAGCCGGAGACGGCTACTTCCCCAATGGTTTTGCCGGAGACACATGGACGGGAGAGGTGAGCGCGGTCAATGATGACACACGCGAAATTACGCTCGTTTACAACGGTCCTAAGAAGAGCGAGACTTTCGTCGGAGTTTTGCAACTGGGATACAAGGCGAAGCTCAAGGATGGAAGCCTAGCCGAAGTGAAGGTCTCGCTGATTCATATCAGGGAGCGGATGAAAGTCTATTACATGGCTAAGCACCGCAAGGTCAACGGAGAAAAGGAGAAGTTCTACGAAATCTTCAAAATCGATTTCCTGTCTTAGCTGTTGCAAAATCGTCATTTCGTTCATTTACCGCCTCGGGAAGGTTCTTCTAAGAAGAAACAGAATGGCCCCTATGCAGATAATTTCATGTTGACAGACGGCGCGGGGAAGATAAACTTCCTGACCACGGAGGCACTTATGGCCAGATCCCTGCCCACCCGTCCTGTCAATGCAAACCTTTCTGAGGCGATTAACCATCGGTTGAATCTCTATTCCCTCGCAGTGGCGGGGGCCAGCGTAAGCATGTTGGCTCTCTCACAGCCCGCTGAGGCAACGGTGGTTATCACGAACAAGAACATTCCAATTCCAAATTGTTCCGAGTTCTTCCCCTGTTCTGTTTCAGTCGACCTGAATGGCGACGGGATCAATGATGTGAAGTTCTCACTCGTCTCGTTCTATTCGTACTCTGGGAACTCTCAACACTTAAACGTGACCGCTCTGAACGGAGGAGGTGTCGTCGGATCCGCCGGACACGCTCACGGTCCGTACGCCTCGCCACTGCTTCGCGGGGCCAAGATCGGAGCATCGGACCACTTTTCGGGCGGCAAACATGCTATCGAAATCTCGTCACGACAGTACAACAGATCATCAGGTCGACTCTCGAAGTTGGAGCTGTACGGCAAATGGGGAGGGAATCATCCGAATCGCTTTCTGGGTGTGAAATTCAGGATCAACGGTAAAACGCATTTCGGATGGTTGCGGATCACGGTGAGTACACCCTCTCCTTCCTGTGTGCCGGATTGCAGCTCCTTCTTGTCCGGGACGATCACGGAATACGGATACGAAACCGTCGCAAACAAAAGTCTCGACGCGGGCCTGGCGGGAGCGGCGTCGGCTGATAGTCAAGCGCATCAAACGGTCGGCAGACAGAGTTATCCTTCACTCGGGATGCTAGCCTTGGGCGCGGATGGTTTGTCGCTGTGGCGGCGGGAGGAAGAGTTAGTTCACTAAGGTAGTGAGTCGAGAGCCACTCGCGCTGCTTCTCACGCGGACCCGTTCTGCATTTTGGTTGATGAAAAATCCCATTACACTCAAAACCCTCTTTGTGTCTCAAAGCGTGTAATCGCCTGATTACGACAGCCATCTTGGCTTCCTGACCAAATGTGCTGAAATAGCGACCATGAGGCACAACGTTTGGAACTTTCTCAGGGAGCCGGATGGAAGCTACGCCGTCACTCACAACGGCGATCTGATGGCGGATTCGATATCTGAGAAATGGTTCGCGAGACAAATTTACCAGAATAGGGGTTCTGCGGACAGGAATCTCAACCAATCTGCACGGAACTACAGCGATCAGGGACGTTTACAGGGGACTTGAATGCCAGCGATAACCCGTTTCGCGTGTCGAACGATGAGTGAAATCGCCTGATTTCGCCAACTATTCACACAAAATTCCGCAAGGTCATCGGCAGTATCGTTCTCAAAGAGAGCTGTGCCAGAACAGAGTGTCGAGAGGCTATCAGATGCGATACGTGACGGGATTCTGCCTATTTGTCTTGCTGAGCGGCCACTATACCCAAGCGCAAGTTTTCGTTTCGTCGAACGGTGGGTGCGCGATTGGTTCGTCGGGTCTGATGGACTGTGATTGGGCATCAGCAGTCACGTTGCGCGGACCAGTCCCGAAGAAGCCGCGTTCGGAGCTGTTTGTCACACGGTGCGTTCTAGCACCGGGCGCACCAATGAATCCGCTCGTTAGGGGTCGTGAGGTTCTCATAATTGGCATGAGCGATGGGGAACTGATAAATGAGAAGATGTCACCACAAAGGCACGTCAACGTCTCAAAGGGCCTAGTGATGTTGATGCCAAAGAGAGAGGCGTATCTGCTGCGGAATGTCGGCAATGCAAGCCTCGATTTGCTTGTAGTTGAAGTGAGGAAATGACTAAGCGTTTGCGGCTTGTGCCGATTCAGGGCTGATTACTGTTGCAAAATCCCTATTTCACTCATTGATCTATCGGCAGCCATTTGCGCCGGTATGTAGCCGATAGCGGCCAGCGCCGCTTTTTGTAATCGGCGCAGGCGTTCAGCTTCGATTTTCTTCCCCAGCAAAGGCGTACTTTAAGATAGCAACAGTGGATCAGGATAGCCGATAATCAGTGTGGAGGTATACGACATGCCTAGTCCGATCAGTAGCAATTCCGTGAAAGATTTAAGCCATCTGACTCCCGCAGAGCCCACCACACCCACGACCAGCGCTTCAAGCACTGAGATGATGGAATCGCAGGATTCTCAAGTGAAGCTCAATCAAGGGATGCAGCAGGCGGCTCAGCATATCGACCAAATCATTGGAGCGGTCACAGGGCAGACGCCACCTGTTACACCGCAGCCTTCCCCGGCGGCGTGCTCGGGGAAACACATCAACAAAGTGCAAGAAGAAGAGATGGGACGGGCTGGGGGAGATAAGCTTAAATACTTAGGACTGGAAGTGAATACGTTGCTGCAGGCAAATCCACAGATCAAAGACCCCAACCAAAAACTAAACGCTGGACAGGACATCCGTCTGCCCCAGGAACCGACAGAGACGGCGAAGGGTTCTCAGCCCTCAGGAAAAGTACACCCCAACGACTATCTGGTAGTAAAAATGGAGGACATCGCGGTACCTAAATTCTGAATCTTCGCCAAGCCCCCCGCCTCAAGCCCGAATACGTCGCATCCTTCATCGGCTTATTTGCTGAGGGGTCAACTCACCCCGACAGACCTTGTTACTTCTCGCAGGGCACGTCACGATTGCAGGGTTCGCTGAGTGGTTTGTTCGAATCTGACGATAAAGCGGATTGTTTCCGAGTTGAGAGTCAATCAATTTCGGATGGCAAAAAATCGCCATTATACTCAAAAGGTCCCGGAAGGCGATTTCGAGTCCAATAGTCTGACTTCGCTAAAACGCCAGTTTTTCGTATTTCCCTGTGCCTCCAAACGCCCCTCCCGTACAAGAAGCTCGATGTGGTCAGAAATTACGTCGTAGCCTTTCTCTCCGGTCGGTAACTCTGTACCCATGGCTTCAGAAACCGTAGCAATCACCATCGCAACTTTCTTCCATCGCTCCCCAACAACAGACAGAATTGCTTCCTCAATTCGTGAAGTATCCATGAATCAATTCTGCCCTAGACAGACAGTTGGTGAAACATCGCCGTTACACTCATCGACTCGGCGTCGGTGAAAGTAGCCAAGCGTAAGAGAATAGTGTCAGGAGAGCGAGTCCGATGGTCGAGACAATAGTGGCAGGTGTCCAAAACAGGAGAATCCGCAGGGACTTGCTGTGCAGCCGACTGGCAGCGAAAAACAAAGCGAAGAAGATAATGGCTAGAATCACGCCCACCGGGAAGAAGGCTCTGAACACTGCCAATCCCGTCGCTTTCTGTCTGAAGAAAAGAAACAATGGTGGGCCTAGGAACGCGAGAAGTAGGGCGGAGAAGATGCTGAGCAGAGTTCTGCAAATATGTCACAATATGCGCCCCCATGTATTCAATCAACGCATTCTACTGAACTAGGAACGCCGTTGTCGTTAAATCCCCATTTCACTCATTGAGGTTCCGGCGACCCTCGGTGAAGCTCAATGAGCGCTAACGCCTGTTAACGACACTACCTATGCGACGGTGGGACACTCTTGAAACCGTCCCAATACAATTGAATTCACCAAAGGAACCTGCTTAAACTGGGGCAATGGCTCGCACACGCAGCCGCACGGAAAACGCCAAGCCGATCCCTCGAATCGGGTCGAACATCCGTTTCCGGTGAGGCAATTTTAAAAAGAGGAGAACGAACGTGATAAAACCAAACTGGAAAATAGCCACCTGTATTCTTCTGGGGTTCGCGTCGTACGCCGGAGCTGCTCTGCCCTGGAGAACGCCACAAATTAAGAACACCACAAATTCGGAGACCGTGAGCTGCGATCTTCTAAATGTGTCGGGCCATAACATTACGGTCAGCAATCTCATCATCCGAGTGCAAACCCTTGAAGGAGATGCATCCAGCGAGGTGGTCAGCATCCCGGGGCCCCAGACGATTGCGGATGGAAGAGGTATAAGGGGATCGAGCCCGACTGGTGCGTTAGCGTTCAGGACTGTTTATTGCGAACTGGATGCGGGGAGCGTTATCTCAGTGAAGGAAGCGAACCTCCACTTCACGTCCACCCTGGACGATGGCACGAACAAAGTTGTTACCACTGCAACTCCTGTGGGCGGCCAATGAGAAAAAGAATGATCAACATAGCTGTTGAAGGAGAGGCAATACGACTGAAACGGACGCTCACTTGTGTACCTCTCGTTTGTCCGTTGCTGTGGCACAGCGACCACCCGTTAACTCGGCTCTACTCGACCACCTGGCGGGCGAGTGGGTGTTGGGAACCATCGCTCATTCGCCGTGAACTTCCCAGAATCAGCAGAGAAAAACGGCGCTTTCCAGCCACCGGCGCCCTATCCAGTGTTATCTGCCGCGATTCCCCGATTGACGCACAGGCCGCTTTCGTACTACTGTGCGCTTACACCGGAAAGGAGGTGGTCGGATGACAAGTTCTGAATGTGGCAGTAGATGTATCCAAAGACCAGGTGAGGTGGCTGAGACTTAGAGCGGTCGCTCTAAGCGGGGCTTTGGGCGCGGCTTTTGCACGAATGCGCCTGGAGCTACAGCCCGCATACTATCGGTGATTAAGGATTGAATCCGCCTGACGCAGGTCGGTCAGGAGCCCGGAGTAGCCGAAGAGGCCACGTAGAGTGACCACCTCTTGGTCAATCCCAACCAGTCCACCGGACGGGATCTAAGTTTTCAATAACTTAGACCCCGTTTGTTTTTGTTATCACTGTTTTCCCGCGGAGACAGGACACGGTGGCCGCGCGGCTTCGTGCGCACGGGCTAGGGGGTAGCGATTTTAAATACCAAGCCATCCGACATCTGGCCGCCGGCTTGAGCGCCACCGTAAAGATTTCCTTCAGTATCGAAGACGACTCCACCGGGGAACGCGCCATCGATGCCGCCGCTAAAAGCATGCAGAATGGACGTTTGCCACTTCGTGCCCGTGGGGGAAAGCTCAAAGACTACGCCGCAACCCACATCGTTGAGAACCTGGCAACTCTGAAGACCTCCTCCACCAGCGAAAGTCGCGCCGTAGAGATTTCCAGCCGTGTCCATAGCCAACGCGGAATTCGGATAAGCGCCATCCTGGTTGAGCCCTGTGAAGCTGTGAAGCACGTGTATCTGCCATGTTCCCGAACTTTGCGACAGCTCAAAAACCACGCCAAGGCCTTTCGCCCCGCCTGCTGTTGCAGTTCCGTAGAAATTTCCCGCCGCGTCCTTCAATAATGCGGCGTCGGGAGCCGATCCATCGCTTCCGTTGAAGTTGTGAAGGACCGTCTCGCTCCATGTGCCCGAATTATTTTTTAGCTCAAACAGGACGCCGCAGCCTCCCTTGCACCTGGTGCTAGTGCCGCCGAGACCAGTTGTGCCATACAGATTTCCCGATGCATCCTGAATGAGGGCAGCAACTTGACCACCCGCTGTGTTTGTCGTTTCAGCGCCGTCACGACCGGTGAAATCGTGGAGATGGATTACGGTCCATCGGGC
Organism: uncultured Acidobacteriota bacterium; assembly: GCA_963771765.1. Classification (GTDB taxonomy): domain Bacteria; phylum Acidobacteriota; class Terriglobia; order Terriglobales; family Acidobacteriaceae; genus Sulfotelmatobacter. The sequence goes on along the minus strand of CAVYUY010000021.1, from coordinate 6,634 downwards.
TTTCGAAAAGGAGAGTTCGAACACGTATCCGAGATTATCGCGTCCGCCAGTTGCATTCGTACCGTACAAGTTGCCCGCTGCGTCCAGAATGAGGGGACTGGGAGCATTCCCGTCAAGTCCACCCGAAAACGCATGGAGAAGGGTTGAGGTCCATCCGTCCGAATTGCTCCGCGTGATTTCGAATACATTGCCGAAATAGGTGACCCCGTAAAGGTTCCCCGCTGGATCCATTGCCAGGGAGCCCATCGGGACAGCGCAGTCCAAGGTTGTTCCGCAGTCGTAGACGTCGGAGTAGTTCCACCCGCCTTGCCCATTCGGCGTCAACTCAAAAATCGTTCCCCAATTCCCCGTACCGCCGGAGGAGTTCGCTCCATAGAAATTCCCCTCCTGATCTGCCAACAACCCGCCGTACGGCATTCCTCCACCGGATTTCGTGTTGAGAGTGCGAACGGTCGAATATTTTGCTGATGCTTGAGCCGAGGCGATGAGGCAAAGGGTAGCGGCCAGTAATCCGATCAATCTCAACATTCGCGACCAGTATCTGTTTTTCATAAATCATCCCCCTTAAACCACTTGGGTTCGGTTACAAAGCCGTCTCAACCCGAAGCCTCAAATTGCGCATACATAAGGTTGTCGCGCAGCAGAAATGGTTGCTTTTCATCCGATGGCGCGGCCCTCGCCGCCTTACAGGAACGCCAGCAGAACGGTTCATCGGGGATTTCGATGCGGATGGGACGCTCGTAGCCGTTTTGAAGGTGGGTTCGCGCCGGGGTGTGGCAGGGACGGATGGTCTCACCAGCGCGTCCGCCGTTTGTCGTCTATCGCAGTTTGCTGGATCAGGCTGAGGACTGGAGTGATCGTCGGGCAATGCCTTGCCCGTGACCTTGCGGCTCAATTGTAAGAATGGGGGAGGAGAGTGCTCGAATGAAGGCGGATCGGCAGGATACACAGCCGATTCTCCGGCTGTGTATCCCGCGATATCAGTTCGCGGTGAGGAAGATCGGTTTATATCCGATCGAAACCGTACCGCCGCTCATGGATTTCTTCGTGCCAGTGAGATCCGTTTGATTGTGATAGGTCGACGGATAGGTGTATTTGGAAGTGGTGCAGACGCCTTTCTTGCAGGATTCTGCGGTATTCCATACGATCTGCCCGTTATCGAGATTGCAGGTGTAGACGGTGCCCGCAGCCTTGCAAGGGCTGATGGTGTGGCCAATGAGCCATCCAGCAACCACGTCCCAGGCGGTTCCGGAATCATTGCCCTGCGCGTTTTTATCCCAGGTATACAGGTATTGACGCTGCAGGCCGACGCCAGCCCGAAGGGCGATGGATCGAGCCATGTAGCCCGCGAGTTCGTCTGGATCGTTGAGGTTGTCTTCGGGTTTAATACCGTGCTCGTCGTCCCAAACGGGAAGGTTGGAGAGGTTTCTCTTCTTGGTTTCCGCCGTCAAATCGTTGTACATGGTGAGGAAGGATTCCGGAACAATATTGGGAGAGCCAGTGCCTTTCCCTCGCAAGTGGGCATTGACGACGTCGAACGTGGCTGCTCCGCCGGCTGCAATGAATCCGTCAAACCAGGTCGCCATGGTCGTACCGTGCGCGGAAGGGCTGAGGATTGTGGCAGCCGGGTCCGTGGAGCGGATGATGGCAGCAGCGTCCTTCGCCATGCGCACGATCTGGGCGTTGTTGCCGCTCCAGAAACAGGTGCAATCTGGCTCGTTCCAAAGCTCGTAGTAGGCAATTTGACCCTTGTAACGCTTTACCAGGGCAGTGACAAAATCGGAAAAATGCGCATCCGTACCGGTTCCGTCGGTCTTCACATCCGTTGGAGCGGAGCAGCTGTACGGCCCCACCGGACCACAAGGACTCTTGGGAGGAATCGTGCCCGCCCACTTGGGTGTGTCGCCAATCGTATAAAGCACGTCCATGTGCTGGGCTTGCGCCTTAGCCATGATGCTGTCCATCTCGGACCAGTCGTACACGCCGTTCGAGGTCTCAATCTGCGCCCACTTCACCCCGTCATCCCAAAGTCGAATGCCGGCGAGGGTCGCAACTTGCTTTTGGCCGTCCGTTGGAGGCCAGACTTGGAAGCCATTGAAACCAGCCGCAAAGAACGACTCCTTGATGGCGCCGCTGGCCGCTGCTGAAGAGGCGTTCGCAACGGCTTCCGTTTTCTGCGCCGGCTTGGGGGCGGTGACAACGACGGACAGTCGGTCGAACTTGCCAGGATTTGCGACGCTCGTCGCCGTCACTGTTACGACGGTATCAGCCGTGACTTTCGGTGCGTGGAAGAGGCCAGAACCCGTGATTGTTCCAGCGGTGGCCGACCACTGTACGGCAACGTTCGGCGTGTTCTTTATAAGAGCGGTCAACTGCAGAGTTTCAGATGACACCACCGTCGCGATCTCGGGGGTGATACTGACCGCGACTGATGAATTCACAGCCTGGCCAAGGCAAAAGCTGGAAACAAGTGTTAGCGCAAGCACCGCGTACACACGGGGGGAGTGTGACCTCATGAAAAAAACCTCCAAAATCTTTTTAGAAACACCAGGGAAGTGGCCAGAAGACCTATCCGCAACCTACTGCCGAGCAGACGAATTGGCACAAAACAGCTCAGGCGAACGTGCCAAACTCAAGCAGAGTAACCCAAAAATGCGGAACATCTTAACTCGGAAGTGCATTCTTTGGACTTTTCGTCACTTAAACGGTCAGTTCGACCTGGGGAACGCTGGGGAGTTGGCCGTCGATGCCGTTGGTACGGTGCTGCTACCCGGGCGGCCTGGGAGGACCGCAACCTATTCAAACTAATCAGCTCAAACGTCGAATCCATGCGTCACGACTTCGGCTCTTCGTGACCTTCTCTGCCTTGTTTCGCCAGCTCGTTTCGCCAGACCTTGTACGTGTCCGGAGCTTTGTGGTCTGGCGAGACTTTGCTTCAATTCAAGGGTCTAACTGGAACGCCGGTCCCGGCGGAATTGCCCGGACCGGCGTTCTTTCAGGAAGACGCTAGACATTTTCTCTTATGCCACTTTGCGAGATTTTTTATTTGCTCTCGGCGTGTCTTCTTCGTCCGCCTCCTCGTCCGAGTTTGCCTGGGCATTGATGTCGCCGGCGAGCCCGGTGAGTTTCTCGTCCGTTTCCTTTTCCTCTTCGAGGGTTTCCTTGAGAAGCGAAACATGCTTCGATTCGCCAAGTTCCTCCGCGAAGGCGATCACCGTTCCGTACCCTGCCATTTCGTAATGCTCGACCCTCTGAGCGGCTCCGATCAGCGCAGCGTCGAGGACCGCACCATCATGTTCCTCGATGGCTTCGGAGCCTTCCTCAATCAGGCCTTCCATGCCTTTGCATTTTTTGCCTTTAGGACTCGTACCGAGCTGTTGAAAGATAGTCTCCAGGCGCTGAACATGGCCCTTCGTCTGTTCGAGGTGCTCCTCGAACCCGGCGCGCAGATCGTCTGAGGTCGCCGCTTTCGCCATTTTCGGCAACGCCTTCACTAGTTGGTTCTCGGCGCTGTATAAGTCCTTAAGCTCATCTATATAGAGTTCCTTCAATCCCTCGTCTGCCATGGGTAATCCCTCCGGAGTTACAAATTTGTTCAGGCTTAGGATGCAGTCGAGAACGTAAAGGCTTATGAGCTTCGGCGGAATGGGCTGAGCAAATTTAAGGATCGCTTTCTGGCAGGTTCTGCCTGCGGACCGCTTGTTTTGGCCGAAGGGTTCTGCTGCTTCAACCGGATGGAAGGCCTGGACAGGCCGCGCTATTCTAGTGTTCGATGTCGATTCTCGACGAATCCGAAGAGCGTTCGCGATTGGCGGCTACGTATGCGCGTATGTCGGACGGCGAGTTGCAACGCCTTGCCGCGAATGCCGAGTCGTCTGACCGATGCGGCGTGGGAACCCTGGAAGACGAGTTCGACAAGCGCAACCTCGACTTGCCAATCGACGAAACCAAACCCCATCGACCGGATTGATCTGCAGACGCTTGTGACCATCCGGCAGTTCCGCGATTTACCGGAAGCCTTCTCGCCAAGGGAAGCCTGGAGTCGACGGGTATCGAGTGCTTTCTTCGCGACGATAATTTGGTGCGACTTGACTGGTTTATCTCGAACTTCATCGGTGGCGTGAAGCTTTGCGTCCGGCCGGAAGATGTCGAAGACGCGAAGAAACTGCTGGATGAGCCGATTCTTGAAGAACTCTACGTACAGGGCATCGGCCTGTACGCGCAGCCGCGGTGTCCGAAGTGCCAATCGCTCGACGTAAACTTCCGGGAGCTCGACCGCCCGATCGCCTATCTGAGTGCATTCCTTAGCGTTCCGATGCCGGTGCAGCGCAAAGCGTGGCGATGTCATGGCTGCGATGCGGAATGGGAAGACGACGAAGCACCGCCGGCGCCATCAGCTCCCGTAGCTTTCGCAAAGCCTTTCTGGATCACGTCCAACGTGTCTTCCGCCACTTTGAGGGCCGGCAGTTCCTCGCGGGTGAACCATCGGGCTTCCGCCGCGTCGCTCGCAGCGAGAAGAGTTCCTCCGACAAGCCGGCACTGAAAATCGATCAGAACGTAGTGGTACTGAACGCGCTTTTCGGGATTTCGCAGCACGCGATCGTAAACGCCGAGCAGTTCGCCGGGTTCGACGATCAGCCCGGTTTCCTCTCGGGCCTCGCGGATTGCGGCTTCACGCACCAGTTCCCCGACTTCGAGGACGCCTCCGGGAATGGACCATTGTCCTTGAATTGGAGGATGGGCCCGCTTTACGAGCACGACCCGATCGTCTTCAATGATGATCGAGCCGACGCCAACGAGTGGGAACTCCGGAAATTCTCGCTTCATGGGTATTCTCGGCTTTCACCTGCCGGCTTTCGACTCAAAACAATGAGACCGACGGAATCCAAGAACCGCGATTATAGTGTCTGCGCTAGGGTGGAACCCGTACAGATTTTTCCTGGATTCCCTTGCTAGAATGACGCTCGATCCATTGCCATGGCACTCGAAGAATACAAACGCAAACGGCGATTTGAAGAAACGCCGGAGCCTCCGCCGAAGGTTGAAAAGAAAAAGGGGAATCGCTTCGTTGTGCAGAAGCACGAGGCGACACGCCTGCATTACGACTTCCGGCTGGAACTGGAAGGCGTCTTGAAATCATGGGCTGTGCCTAAGGGGCCGTCGCTCGATCCGGAGGATAAGCGGCTGGCCATGCAGGTGGAAGATCATCCGGTCTCGTATTTCGATTTCGAAGGCAACATTCCGGAAGGAAATTACGGCGCGGGCAGCGTTATGGTCTGGGACGTCGGCACCTGGCAGCCTCTGTCTCCAACCATGGTGAACGGCAAGTACGTCGTAGGAACCGAAGCGGAAGCCTTATCGATGCTGACCAAGGGCGACCTGAAATTTCGTCTAACGGAAAACGCCTCAAGGGAGACTTCGCGCTGATCAAGATGCAGCGGGCGGCGTCCGGGCAGCAAAGGGAACGAATGGTTGATGATCAAGAAGCACGACGACCAGGTGGTCGAAGGCTACGACGCCGGGGATATCGACGAGTCGGTGCTGAGCAAGCGAAGCATGGATGAGATCGCTGGAGACGGGCGATCGAAGGAATGGACCAGCAGCCGTCCAGCAGGCCGCGGGAAATCTGAAAGCCGCATGGCTCGCCGACGCGATCGCGAAGCTCGATAAGAAAAAAAAAGAAAAGAGCTCACCCCCGAAAACGAAAAAGAAGACAAAGAAAGTAAAAACTACCCCGGAAAAGTCCACCTAGCCGCGAATGATCAGCTTCGGACTCCACCATCCTCTGTACGCGGAGTCAAACATCTGTAAAAAAGCCTCGGCTTCTCCCGCTCGGCGTCGAATCACCGACCGATCAAAAGCCCCATGCCATCTTCCATCCATCCGATGCTGGCGGAATCAATCACAGATCCGTTTGATAACGAGGACTGGCTGTTTGAAATCAAGTGGGACGGCTACCGCGCGATTGCATTCATTGATGGCGGCAAGGTTCGGCTGGTTTCTCGAAATCAGAACGAGCTTACGGCGCGGTATCCCGAGTTGAAAGACATGCCGCATTTCATCAAGGCCAAGACGCCATCGTCGATGGTGAAGTGGTCGCGCTCGACGATGACGGCAAAGCTTCATTCAGCCTGATGCAACAACGAACGGGATTCCGTCCGGGAGGAAAGCGAGCGGCAGCCAAGGCGGACGTCCCAGTTCTCTATTACGCGTTCGATCTGCATCTATCTCGATGGCTACGACTGGCGAAGGGTTCCGCTGGAGGAGCGCAAGAAGAAACTGCAAGACGATTGTGAAGCCGGGCGATGCCCTGCGCTTCTCCGATCACTATCCGAAACAAGGCAAGGCGCTGTTCGAAGTCGCGAAATCGAAGGGATTGGAAGGCATTGTCGCGAAGAGGCGCGAGAGTTGCTACGAAGAGCGGCGCAGCCGGGAGTGGCTGAAAATCAAGATCCGGCATCGCAGTGGAGTGCGTGGTCGGAGGCTATCACCGAACCCGAAGGCAGCCGCGCCCATTTTGGATCCCTCGTGCTAGGACTTTACGACAAACAGCAGCGGCTGATTCATGTCGGACAAGCCGGCAGCGGCTTCAATCAGAAATCGCTGGCGGAGATTTGGAAGACACTCAAAGCGA
>CAVYUY010000020.1:0-8271 GCA_963771765.1 uncultured Acidobacteriota bacterium | reverse complement strand
GAACCATTGCCATGGCACTCGACGAATACAAACGCAAACGCCGTTTTGAAGAAACTCCCGAACCCCTCCCAAAGTTGAAAAGAAAGCCGGACACCGCTTCGTAGTCCAGCGCCACGCCGCCACCCGCCTGCACTACGACTTCCGCCTCGAAATGGATGGCGTGCTCAAGTCATGGGCCGTGCCTAAAGGACCTTCGCTCGACACGGCGACAAGCGTCTCGCCATGCAGGTTGAAGATCATCCTGTGTCGTATTTCGACTTCGAAGGCACCATCCCCGAAGGCAATTACGGCGCAGGCACGGTCATGGTCTGGGATGTGGGCACGTGGGAACCGCTCTCGCCGATTCCCGTCGATGGCAAATACGTTCCCGCCACCGACAAAGAAGCTGACGCCATGCTCGCCAAGGGCGATCTGAAGTTCCGTCTCAATGGCAAGCGGCTCAAAGGAGACTTCGCCCTGGTCCACATCAAAGCCCGCCGCCCCGGCAGCAAAGGCAACGAGTGGCTTTTGATCAAGAAGCACGACGACCACGGAGGTCGAAGGGATACGACATCGACAAGTTCGACACCTCGGTGCTGACCAAGCGCACCATGAAAGAAATCGGCGGAGACGCGAAATCGAAAGAGTGGACCAGCAGCCCTCCGGCAGGCCGCGGCAAAGTCAAAGCCGCATGGCTCGCCGACGCCATCGCCAAGCTGGAGAAGAAAAAAAAATCTACGAAAGAGCGCCGAGCCGCCGCGAATAGCGAAAAAGAAAAAAGAAAACGTAAAAAGCCTGCGGAAAGTCCACTAAGCGCGAACTGCAGCTCCGGAAGCTGCCGCAAGATCCCGCAATCAAACCATCCCGTAAAAAAGTCTGTCCTCTGCGTCCGCGTTCCATCTGCCGGGCCCGTCAAACGCCCCATGCCCTGCCGTCCATCCCATGCTGGCCGACGTCGATCACAGAACCCTTTGATGGCGCCGACTGGCTCTTTGAAATCAAATGGGACGGCTACCGCGCGGTCGCTTTCATCGAAAACGGCAAGGTTCGGCTGGTGTCGCGAAATCAGAACGACCTGACCGCGCGATATCCCGAATTGAAAGACCTGCCGCATTCATCAAAGCCAAAAATGCCATCGTCGATGGTGAAGTGGTCGCGCTCGACGAGGAAGGCAACGCTTCATTCAGCCTGATGCAGCAGCGCACGGGATTCCGTCCGGGAGGCAAGCGCGCCGCAGCCAAGGCGGACGTCCCAGTGCTTTATTACGCGTTCGATCTCATCTATCTCGATGGCGAAGACTGGCGAAAGGTTCCGCTTGAGGAGCGCAAAAAGAAACTGCAAACGATTGTGAAGCCGGGCGATGCCCTGCGCTTCTCCGATCACTATCCGAGAACAAGGCAAAGCGCTGTTCGAGGTCGCGAAATCGAAGGGATTGGAAGGCATTGTCGCGAAGAGGCGCGAGAGTTGCTACGAAGAGCGGCGCAGCCGGGAGTGGCTGAAAATCAAGATCCGGCATGAAGTGGAGTGCGTAGTCGGAGGCTTCACCGAACCGGAAGGAAGCCGCGCCCATTTTGGATCGCTCGTGCTGGGGCTTTACGACAAACAGCAGCGGCTGATTCATGTAGGACAGGCCGGGAGCGGATTCAATCAGAAATCGCTGGCGGAGATTTGGAAGACTCTCAAAGCGATCGAGACGAAGAAAAATCCGTTCTTCGGAGAAGTAGAAGCTCTGCGGAAAGTGAGCTGGGTCAAGCCGACACTGGTTGCCCAGATTGAGTACGCGGAGTGGACCGGGGGAACGAACAGCGGAAGCGGCCCCAAGCTGCGCGCCCCTGTGTTTCTGGGACTTCGCGACGACAAAGATCCGAAGGAATGCGTGCTCGGGCAGATCACGGAAGGTTCCAACTGATTTCCGAGCACGCTCGAAGCGCGGTGTGGAATTTGCTATTTGATGTCCTTCATCGCCAGCAGCGTGCCGTAATCTCTGCCACTCGCATCGACAGCGCGGGCAACCACGCCCGCAAACGCGTCACGCACCTCCGGATATTTCGTTGCGAACGCTTTGATGACTGCGACATTGTCCTGATACGACTGGTTTGTGTTGGACGCGTCCGCTGTCTGATATCGCACGATCAGGTTTAAGTCGGTTCCTACTGCTTCAGGAAACACTGCTGTCAGCTTGTAAGTTGCAGTACCGGCTGGAAGGTCCGTCGTCTTTCCTCCACCCGGCAAATCCGCAGGCTGCAGGCTCTGCGATTCGTCGTAGAGCTTGTCCGTCGCCAGCGTGCTCATGAACGACAACGGAGATATCAGATTTCGCGCCTCGAGATAGTAGAACCACGCGTTGTGTAACTGGTTTTTCGTCTTGTATTCGCGGGCACGATCGAGGAACCAGTTGCTGTCGTGTCCGGCAATGTCGGCAGCCTTGATGTAGAGTCCGGCCAGTTTCCAGTCAGTTCCGACCTGCTGCAGGATTTCCGAAAACATCGTCTTGCCCTTGGCAGAGGTTGCATCCAGAAGAACGGCGGCATATTTCCCTTGCGGCAAGTTGTCGAGATAGAAAGCTGCGCTGTTCGCGGTCTGACCATTCTTGCCGAATACTCCGCAGTAGAACTCCTCGTGCGGAGCCGGAGCGGCGCTGGAAGCGTCAAGCAGAAACGCGGACTTCACCGCGGCTTGACCTCCGGCTAATGCCGGCTGGTGATCCTTCACCGTAGCCTCGATGCCGGCGAAATCTGCGGCGAGGCTGGGGATCGCATTCTGGCGCATCGACGCGGCATCAGCTTTCGCCGCCATATCGAAATAACGCTGGGCGGCGGCTGTGATCGCCGATCGGGTGGCATCATCCAATTCGCTGGACGCCTGACAACTCTGCGCTGCGGCAGTGGAGCGCGGAAAACGCGGTGACACAAAAAGTGATCCAAAGGACGAAGGCTCGCAGACGAAGCGGAGCGGGGTTCATTCGTGATTCCGCCTTTACTTTCATAAGGTTGTGAACTTCAGGCCAGTGTACGCCTGACATTGGTACTCAGCTAAGATTTTAAGTCGCCGGAAATGGTTGACTGCAATCGGCTTAGCCTCGCCGCCACTTCGTGCCATACCCTCCCCGGATGCAAGAACGTATCCTGAAGACGTTCTCAATAAAGTAGGAAGATTGGTCCTTACGGAAACACCGCAGGATTTCTCGGGACGTCGCGGTGCTAAAATTCGGATAACGCAGTCCTGAGTTGTCCCTAAGAACCGAGATTGTTCAGGAGTGGTTATGAGCACGGGGTGGAAGGTCACGAAGCTCGCCGGCGTCGGAGTCGTGTGCGTCATGGCCCTGTGCGTGGGCAATGCCGCTGCCGCAGATAATCCTCAGGTACAGGCTCAGACGCATCACACCCATAAGAAGACGACCAAGAAGAAACCGCAGCTACCGCCCTTGCCATCCGGACCGACAGGACCTGTGCAGCAGATTCCTCTGGACTCCATTGCGGCAGTCCCACCGCAGGTGAGTTATCAAGGCAGCCAGCTCACGATCGTCGCCCCGAACTCCACGCTAGCGGATATTCTGCGCGCCGTGCGGAAGCAAACCGGGGCGGAGATCGAAATTCCATCGGCTCCCGAGCGAGTCGTAACGCATCTGGGCCCAGGGCCCGCACGTGACGTGTTAGCTGATTTGTTGAACGGATCCCGCTTTAACTATGTGTTGCTGGGAGCGCCAGGAAATGAAGCGCTGCTGACACGCGTTCTGCTGGTTCCGAAGGCGAAGGACGCGGCGGCGCCACCGCCGAATCCGGCAGATGCACAGCCCGGCGTCGCACAAGCCACCCCGCCGACAGCGGACCAGGATGCGTCCGCCGACAACAGTGACGCCGATCAGGCGGATGACAGCAATAACGCCGACGACAACTCGGATCAACCGGCCGAAGCTGCGGACCAGCAGGCCACGGCTCCGGATCAGACCGGGGGCGTGAAAACGCCACAGCAGATGCTGCAGGAGATGCAGCAGCGGCAATTACAGCTGCAACAGCAACAGCCTCCTGGGCAGCCACCAATTCCGGGCGCAGGCATGCCGCAGCAACGTCCGCCACAAGATCAGCAATAGCACTGTGCTAGAAAGACGAAGGCCGCACGCTCGCGTGCGGCCTTTTAATTCCGTTTGGCTTTGCTGCAGACGTTACGGCTGAATGCCGTGAGAATTTTCGGATCGTTGTACGTAGCGGGCAGGCGAGGGCAGAATCGCCACGATTGCCCAACGTCTTCTGGAGCAAGTTCCAATCGCGCACCACTTCGGCTTCAGACAGGCCACGCGCCGATCGGCCGCGTAGCTCGGCCTGTAAACGCGCTTCCATCAATTGCCGCACCAATTGCGGCGGAGCTGGACCTCTTAAGACATTGCCCGCCGACGCACCCAATTGCACCACATCGTCGCCCGATTCCATTTCGAGAACGGGCCGTCCTTGCGCATCGATTGCGCTGTCCGATCTGGATTGAACTTTTGCCCACGCTTTGTCGACATTCATGCCAGGCTGGTCGGGATAGGCGCTCGCCAGCATATGCTTCAACTCTTCGCGGTAGGCTCGCAAATCTTCCTTATCCAGCGGCGGTTCGGGCTTGCCGCCCACGACGAAGACCATCGCACCGCGCGCAGGATCAAAGTGTCCCGCACCCGTTCCAACGTAGACGGCGGCGACGCAGCCCGGCGAAAATGGGACTCACCACGGCACTGGGCACAATATATTTCTTCGCTTTGAAGAACGATTCCACGACGCCGTGAACTGCGGAACTCCGCGGCATGCTGCCGGGAACCTGCGAGATCACCAGCCTTGAAAATCGCAGATCTGGATGGTGATCGCTGTACTTGGCCAGCATCTTTGCCATTTGCTTGGGAGTCGTGATTCCCACGTCAGCGACGACACTGCGGTGCAAAGATTTCGGATAGTAAAAATTTAGAATGTCTTTCGCAAAGTCCGCGCAATTTCTCGAAACCAGGTGGAAATGAGATTCGTTGGCAGATGAATTCAGTTTTCGAATCAGAGCTTCGTCTTGCTTGACCGTGGTCTCGATCTCGTATCCGTAGATCGTGCGATCGTAGGACGAACCGACGAGTTCATACCAATTACCGCCCGGAGTTTCCCCATCTTTCCCGTCGGGTGCCACTTCTTCCAGATACTTGCGGCGATAGCGGTCGCGCAGGAAGGCGGTCATCCTTCCGTCGGCAAATAGAGGAACGTCTTCAGCACGTTCGACCGCGTAAAGGTACGGGACCAGCGGGATGGCCACCCAGTCGTATCCACCGACGCCGTCGTAACGGCTTAGCACGACACCGGTTTCGCCCGGGGCGCAGCGCCGGAGAACCACTGGACTATCCGCACATACCCCTGACAAATAAACGGCCGCGTGACCGGTCGCGGTGAAAAATCCGAGCTTGCCATACGGCTCTTCGAGGAGCAAAGTTGCGGAAGCGTGAGCCATTCCCGAGCAGACCACGGCGACTAAGGCTATCAAACCCATTTGCCGTCGCGTGAATCTGCAAATCCTCGAAGACATAGTTACCCCAGACAAACCATAACCTGCTTGATTAGAACCCTTTAGCGGAATTTTAGTTGCTGAAAACCGCAAAGCATAGTTACGAAAGTTCGAGATAATCTTGATCACAAAAAGGAGAATATAAGGCGAATCTTGTGTGTCCGCAATGTCGCCAAGTTATAGAGGGATTACTGCTTTGGAGTTTCGAGGCGGGTGATCGCCCAGCGGGCGGCTTCCGAGGTAGGTTGGTCTTCGTCCAATGCCAGCTTGTGGAGAACCGGGAGGAATTCGGCGCGACCACTGTTCCCCATCGCGATAGCAGTGTTTCGTCGCAATCCGGAGCGCTTTGTACGGCGGATTGGCGAGCCCCGAAAAGTTTCCCGAAACTCCTCGGTTGACATCTCCGCGAGCCAATCCAGGGCCGGATTCACAAACCCCGGCCGTGGCTGAAATTCAGGGACTTGCGATGTTGCCGCTTTCCGGTTCCATGGGCAGACGTCCTGACAAATGTCGCACCCAAAGACATGGGGACCCATACCGGCGCGAAGGCCCTCCGGAATTGAGCCTCGCTTTTCAATGGTGAGATAAGCGATGCATCGATTGGAGTCGAGTTGATAGGGCGCCAGGATCGCGTCGGTCGGACAGGCTTCGATGCAACGTGTGCAAGTGCCGCAGCGATCGGGAGCGGGGAGATCGGGTTCGAGATCGAGCGATGTAAGGATTACACCGAGAAACAACCACGAACCGGCCTTCTGATTGATGAGGCAGGTGTTCTTTCCGAGCCATCCAACACCCGCGTATTTTGCAAACACGCGTTCGACAATCGGACCCGTGTCGACATAGCTGCGAGTTTCAAGAGCAGTGTCGTCAGCCGCGGACGCTTCGTGGAGTCTCGCTTCGACCCGCTTTAGGCGTCGCAGGACCGCGTCGTGATAATCCTCGCCGCCCCATGCGTAGCGTGAGATCCATCCGCGGCTGGGGTCCTCGACCTGTGTCGAATAGGGATGGGCGGTGTTGTAATTGATCGCGCAAACGACCACGGTTCGGGCCCATGGAGCAACCCGTGCGAGGGATGCGCGTTTGAGGTCGCCTCTCTCATCGCGCGATTCCATGTACTTCATTTCGCCCGCGTGCCCTGCGGCAATCCACGTCGGGAAGTATTCGAGTTCACGGGCGTCTGTGGCCGGAGCGATGCCGGAAAGATCGAATCCAGCATCGGCCGCAGCCTGTTTTACCAGAGCCTTCAAGTCTGAAATGCGGGATGACAAAGAATCCGGGCCTCGCGACATCGATCAAATGCCGGCCGCTCGATGGCTGATCGGCTTGCATTCAGTTTAGCGCGGCCGACATTTGAAGGACGCTCCAGCTACTTATGGCCCGCGGATTTGTCCGACGCCGCTTTCGACTCCGCGTCCACGCGTTTTATGTGGTCCTTGAATTGTTCGAGATTTCCGTCGGACGTCTTGGTGCCCACCTCGACTGCCTTCTTGAAGTTTTCTTTGGCCAGATCGAACTTGCCCGCCGTCTCATAAGCTTCGCCGAGGCTGTCATACACGTTTGCCGATGCCGGATAAAGTGCAACGTTTTTTTGGAAGATTGCGATCGACTCGTCGAACTTCTTCATTGCAAGATATCGGTAGCCGAGATTGTTGAGAATATTTTCCGGAACAGGAATCGTGTAGCCATACCGTTGAGATAAATCGCGATAGTGCTGCTCGACTCCCGAAATTCCACCGACAGGCATTCCGTCGTTAGGATCGACCGGCATTTGCCAGTCGGCAAAGATTGTCCGCAATCCCGGCGTAGTGGGCCCGGAGCACCGTGGAACCGTGATCCTCGTCGCGGTAGCGCGCCGAATCCCAATGAAATCCTTTCGGAGCATGTTCCGTCAGAGTTTTTTGCAGTTGTTCAAAGCCATCTCCCATGGGATTGGGAGTGTTTCCCTCATTGCCGAGCGAGAAGAAGAGAGTCTTGTTCAGTTCGGTCTGCGCCGCGAAAAACTGCTGTGCCTGATGGAGAGTGTGCTGGTCGTCCCACTGGAGGCTGGGGCTGACCGCGATATAGGCATCGAACAATTCCGGCCGGGTGATGAGAATGTGAATCGCGGTGAGGCCCCCGAGCGAATGTCCAGCAAAGATGCGGTAATGGGAAGTGCGATAGTGCTTCTCGACTTCCGGCATCAATTCTTTCTGGATGAAGTCGATGAAGTGGTCGCCGCCCCCGCTGGTTGGATTGGGATCTTTCCCGTCAGCGTCTTTCTCATTCCAGTGAGTGGGCGTGAGGTCGCGGGTGCGGTCGGTGTTTGCGATGCCGACCACGATCAGCGGAGGCATGCGATTGTTGTTGACCAGGAAGTCGATGGTGCTGCCGATCTCGTTGATGTGCCCGGGGCCGTCTGTGATGTAGAGCACGGGGAACACAGCATTCCCGTGTTCGTAGCTGTTGAGGCGTCCGAACCCAGACGACACGATCCTCGTTGAGAATATTCGAGTGCACCGTCATCTTTTTCGGGATCGGGAGGAGTGAGATCCTGGGCGGCAGACGGAATTGCCTGAACGCTAATGGCGAATGCAAGCAGAACGAGACGGCAGAAAGCGAGCTTCATGGAAGCCTCCACGATACTCAACTAGAGACGGAACACTACCGCCGGCGGTTACCGGAACTCAACTTAATATTTCAGGGCCGGAGGTGCGACGAACGTCTAGACTCCGAGCTTCTTGACTTCCTCGTTGTAGTACTTGCGGTAGAGGATATCCCACTCTTGCGAGCCTTCGAGAT
>CAVYUY010000019.1:0-62998 GCA_963771765.1 uncultured Acidobacteriota bacterium | reverse complement strand
GAAAAAACCGTGAGACAGCTAGCGCTCGAGAATACCGCCGCGACTCAGTATTTGAGAAGCTAGGTATCGACTATTGCTGCGGTGGCAACAAGTCGCTGGCGGAAGCGTGCCGCGCCGCAAAACTGAACATCGATCAGGTATTGGACTCGCTGGAAGTTGCTGAACAATCAACTCGAGCGGCCCAGACGGTCCGCAACTGGCAGATTGAACCCCTGGCCGACCTGATCGCCCACATCAAGGGCACTCATCACCAGTTCACGCGCGAAGAGATCGCCCGCCTGCGTCCACTTCTAACGAAAGTTTGTGGCGTTCATGGCAAAAATCATCCCGAGCTTATTCAAATCCGTGAAGTATTCGAGGGTCTTGCGCAGGAACTGACAATCCACCTCATGAAAGAGGAAATGGTCCTGTTTCCGTTCGTCGTTCGGATGGAGGAGGCCGCGATCCAAAAGCAACCTCTCGCCCCCGCTCCGTTCGGTACAGTGCAGAATCCGGTTTCGATGATGGAGCACGAGCACGATTCAGCTGGAGATGCGCTGCGTGCCATGCGGGAGGCAAGCAAGGGATATTCAGCGCCGGCCGAAGCGTGTGTCAGTTACA
This sequence comes from uncultured Acidobacteriota bacterium, assembly GCA_963771765.1. Taxonomy (GTDB): domain Bacteria; phylum Acidobacteriota; class Terriglobia; order Terriglobales; family Acidobacteriaceae; genus Sulfotelmatobacter. The sequence goes on along the minus strand of CAVYUY010000019.1, from coordinate 62,398 downwards.
AGACGCTCTACCAGGCGCTCGCCGATTTTGAGTCTGACCTGCATCAGCACATTCATCTGGAAAACAACATTCTTTTCCCGCGCGCGGTTGCTATGGAGAAAAGCTCGTAGGTGCGGCCCCGATTCAACGAAGTATCAGAACGGAATTCAAGAGCTTAGTGATAGGAGAAGGCCTTCATGTCTTATAAGAAATTGTGGATTGCATTGGGTGTAGTGATGTTCGTTTCTTTCTCGGTTCTGGGCGGCGTCGGTTACAAGGCCATCAGAAATGGGCCGCCGATTCCCGCGAAAGTTGTGACGTCCGACGGACGGCTGCTGTTCACGGGCGAGACGATTCGCAACGGCCAGAACGTTTGGCAATCGACTGGAGGCCAGGAAATTGGGACGATCTGGGGACACGGGGCCTACGTCGCTCCCGATTGGAGCGCAGACTATCTTCACCGACAGTCGGAAATCGTCTTGAATCGCTGGGCGAAGCAAGCAAGGCTTTGCGGACTATCAATCGATGCCAGCAGAGCCACGCGCAGGGCTGCAAGCCCGCCTGACAGAAGTTACGCGGCGCAATTCGTACGATCCCGAGACAGACACCATTGTGCTCGATGCGGACCGCGCTGCTGCATTCGAGGAACTCGCTCGCTACTACGCGGACATATACGGTAACGGCCGCGACGCATACGCGATCCCAGCCGGCGCGTTAAGCGATCCGGTGAAGCAACGGGAAATGGCTACGTTCTTCTGGTGGACGGCATGGGCGGCGAGTACGAACCGTCCCGGCCGGACCGTGACCTACACGCAGAATTGGCCGCACGAAGAGCTCGTTCGGCAATCGTCCCACGGGCGGCACGATTGTTTGGAGCGTGATCAGCTTCGTACTGCTTCTCGCGGGAATTGGCGGAATGGTCTGGTACTTCGCATCGCAAGATCACAAACCTTCCACGGGCGTCATGCCGCGTCAAGATCCGATGCTTGGGTCTAGTCCGACGCCGTCGCAAAAAGCCACGGTCAAATACTTCTTCGTGGTGGCTGCGTTATGGGTGGTTCAGGTCGCTCTGGGAGCCATCGTGGCTCACTATGGCGTAGAAGGAAATGGGTTCTACGGAATCCCGCTGGCCAAGTGGCTCCCCTATTCCATCGCCCGCACGTGGCATTTGCAGATCGGTATTTTCTGGATCGCGACATCCTGGCTCGCGACCGGTCTCTACATTGTTCCCGCGGTCAGCGGCGCTGAACCCAAAGGCCACGGCTCGGCGTGAACCTGTTGTTCGGCGCAGTGGTCGCTGTGGTTGTCGGATCGCTGGCGGGGGAGTGGCTGGGCATCGAGCAGAAACTCGGCAACCTGTGGTTCTGGTTTGGAGCACAGGGCTACGAGTATGTCGATCTCGGACGCGTGTGGCAGATTCTGCTCTTCGTCGGCCTCACCTTCTGGCTGTGGCTTATGTGGCGCGGCATTCGTCCGGCGCTGGCACGGCGCGATGAGAACTATTCGCTCCTCATGTTGTTCCTGATTTCGAGCATCGCGATTCCACTCTTCTATTCGGCTGGACTGATGTACGGAAAACACAGCCCGCTGATCACGGCCGAATACTGGCGCTGGTGGGTTGTCCATCTTTGGGTTGAAGGCTTCTTCGAAGTGTTTGCCACGGTCGTCATCGCTTTCCTGCTCACCCGGCTAAAGCTGCTGTCGATCACGACTGCAACACGCGGCGTGCTGTTTTCGACTGTCGTGTATCTGTCGGGAGGGATCATCGGAACATTCCATCACCTGTATTTCTCGGGAGCACCGAACTCTGTACTCGCGCTGGGAGCGGTGTTCAGTGCGCTGGAAGTGGTGCCACTGGTGCTGATCGGCTTCGAGGCGTGGGAAAACATCCGGCTCACTCGCGGAACGGCCGACAGTCCATGGATCAGCGCCTACAAGTGGCCGATCTACTTCTTCGTGGCGGTAGCATTTTGGAATTTTGTCGGCGCGGGACTGTTCGGCTTCATGATCAATCCGCCGATTGCCCTGTACTACGTGCAAGGGTTGAACCTGACACCGGTTCACGGACACACCGCATTGTTCGGCGTGTACGGCATGCTTGGCCTCGGGCTCATGTTGTTCTGCCTGCGCGCCTTGCGTCCGGGACTGATGTGGAAAGATCGTCCACTCGCCATCGCGTTCTGGTCGATCAATATCGGACTGGCGGCGATGGTCCTGTTGAGCATGCTGCCAATCGGGCTGGCGCAGGCATGGGCGTCGGTTGAATACGGTACCTGGTTTGCGCGATCGTCCGAGTTCCTGCACACGCCGATTCTGACGCGGCTACGGTGGATGCGCATGTTCGGGGACACCCTGTTCGCGTTCGGAGCGATGGTGCTCGGTTGGTTCGTGCTCGGATTGATCACCGGACACTCTTTCGATCGTGGGTCGACGGTCCTTGCCGAGGGAGAGTACACACCGCGGAAGAAAGAAAAAGCTCTGGAGGAAGCGGAACTGCGTAGTCCGGTAGCGTTCACTTCATGAGGTCGATGGCGCCGACGGCCAGTTGGCCGTGGCGCCTTTGGCTTGCATTTCGCAAACGGAACAACCCCTCATCGGGCAGGAGACGTCCATAACACTAGAGGCGGGCAGGTTCAAACTGCACCGCTACCCATGCGGAGCTTCGATTGACACCTGGCGGCCTCAGACTTTATCCTAAGTCTTGCTCCTTGCGGTACTTACGCCACTTGGCGTGCTTCCGCGGGCCGTTGCCGGCGTGATCGCCGCGGAGAGTTGGCTATGTTCCTCAACATCAAGGATTTGGAACTCCATCCTCTGGATTTTGAAGAGGAGTTTCAGCCCGGTGTGCTCGATCTGGGCGGCGAGGCCAGCCAAATCACTGCCGCTGAAGGCTTCGGGGCGTGCCGAGGTGGTCGAGGAGCATCACGGGAAGCACGAGACCATTTTAGATATTCGCCTGCGAGGGCATTTGTCGGCGGGATTGGAACTGCAATGCGCCCGCTGTCTCGATCCGGTTCGGCAAGAGGTAAAGCGCGACTTTGAGTTGCTGTACCGTCCGCTCGGCGCGGACGCGGGCCGCGATGAATTGTCCGTCACCGACGCCGAAGCTGAGATCGGCTATTATCAAGGGAACGGTCTCCTGCTCGAAGATGTATTGCGCGAGCAAGTTTTATTGGCCCTGCCTTTGAAGGTCACATGCAGAACGGACTGCAAAGGCTTGTGCCCACACTGCGGCAAGAATATGAATCAGGAGCAATGTTCCTGCTCAACCGCGGTGGAAGATCCACGGTGGGCGGCACTCAAAGAAGTTCGCGACCGGTTGGAAAACTGAAGATCAGATATCAGCATTTGGCCTTTAGCACTCTGCACGTTCGAAACTGCTGACTGCAAATTGCCAGGTAGAATTTTCGGGGTGAATATCCCCTGCAAAGGAATTCGAATACCATGCCTAATCCAAAACGACGACACTCCCAGAAGCGCACCTCCACGCGGCGCGCCCATGATTTTCTGAAGGGTCACAGCCTTTCCGAATGTCCCAACTGCCACGAGAAGAAAATGCCCCACCGCGCGTGCGCGAAGTGCGGATACTATAAGGGACGCGAAGTTCTCGACGTCGAGGAAGCCAGCTAGTTTCACAAAACCATGCCTAGCCTGATCGCGCTGGATGCGATGGGTTCAGATCGCGCGCCCAAACCTGAGATTGAGGGCGCGATTCAAGCCGCACGCCAATACGGCGTGCGCGTTTTGCTGGTCGGCCCGGAAACGATCGTCAAGGCAGAGCTCGAACGCCATTCCGGCGGCGGCGCGTTTGCCCATCGAAATCGTCCACGCCAGCGAATACATCACCATGGAAGACAAGGTGGAAGCGATTCGCGCCAAGCGCGACTCTTCCATGCGCGTCGGATTGCGGATGGTCCGCGAGGGCCAAGCAGCTGGATTCGTGACGGCGGGCAACACCGGCGCAGCGATGGCGACCGCCAAGATCGTGCTCGGAGCAGTGCCCGGAGTCGACCGTCCCGCGCTCGCCGCTGTCTTTCCTACCGCCCCCGGGAATCCCGCGATGTTGCTCGATGTTGGCGCCAACGTCGATTGCAGCGCAAAAAATCTGGAACAGTTTGCGGTGATGGGAGATGTCTATTTCCGGGCGATGTTCGGCAAAAAGCCCGGCACCCGCGGTCCGCGCGTCGGCCTGCTTTCCATCGGCGAAGAAGAAACCAAGGGCAACGATCTGACCCGAGAGGCATTTCAGCTGATTAAACAGCTTCCATTGAACTTTGTCGGCAACGTCGAAGGTCGCGATCTTTATAACGGAGAAGTTGACGTCATTGTTGCCGATGGATTTGTAGGCAATGTGGCGCTGAAAATCTCGGAGGGCGTCGCGAATCTGGTTCGAACCGCCCTCAAGGAATCGCTTAAGGCGACGATTACGCGGCAGGTGGGAGCGCTGCTATCGCGCAGCGCATTTACGGATTTCAAGAAGCGCCTGGATCATACCGAGTACGGTGGCGCTCCACTGCTGGGAGTGAAAGGCGTTTGCATCATTACGCACGGATCTTCCAACGCTAACGCGATGAAAAACGCCGTGCGCGTGGCGGCAGAATTTTCTGAAAGCCAGATCAACGAATCCATCGAGCGCGGTCTCGCAGCAATTCCTGCGACTGCTCGCGAAGAACTGGCACAATCGAACTGATGACTGATACGATGATCGCACTGCTCTTCCCCGGCCAAGGTTCGCAGGCAGTCGGCATGGGCAAAGACCTTGCCGAGAAATATCCTGCGGCGCGACAGGCGTTTGAGGAAGCCGACGACGCACTGGGCTACAAACTCTCGCAACTTTGTTTTGAAGGCCCCGAAGACCAGCTCCGCCTCACCGAGATCACCCAGCCCGCAATCCTGACGACGGCAGTTGCCGCATTGCGCGTCCTCGAAAGCCGTATGCCGAAGCCGAGCTTCGTCGCCGGCCACAGCCTGGGAGAGTACGCCGCTCAGGTTTGCTCAGGCGTGATCCCGTTTGCCGACGCCGTGCGGACAGTTCGCAATCGCGGCGAGTACATGCAGGAAGCGGTGCCCGTAGGCGTGGGAGCCATGGCCGCGATTCTCGGCATGGATTTCGAGAAAGTGACCGCGGTTTGCAATGACGCGGCCGAAAACGAAGTTTGCTCGCCAGCCAATATCAACTCCCCCGAGCAAGTCGTGATTTCGGGGAATACCGCTGCCGTTGAACGGGCCGCGAAACTGGCTGATGAGCGTGGGGCGAAGCGGGCAAAATTGTTGCCCGTCAGCGCGCCTTTCCATTGTTCCCTCATGAAGCCCGCGCAGGACCGGTTGGAAGTCGATTTGACGAAGCTCAAGATGCATAAGCCGGTCTATCCGGTCGCATGCAATGTCGACGCTGAGTTCGTGACGGACGAACAGCGTGCGCTCGACACGCTGGTGCGGCAGGTAACCGGATCGGTCAAATGGGATCAATGCATGCGCCTGCTCATCTCGCAAGGCGTCACCACGTTTATTGAAGTGGGTCCGGGAAAGGTTTTATGTGGATTGATGCGGCAGATTGACCGCTCAAAGGTGTGCCTGAATGTCGCCGACGAGGCCAGTCTCACGAAAACACTGGAAGCGTTGCCGAAGTTTTCTTCTCAATGAAGCGTTAGTGGAACACCAATTCGCACGGCGGAAAACTAAGTGTCTTATCTGATTTTTCCACCCAGACTTGGGCGTGCTCGGCGCGGTCGTTCACGACGACATCCACTACCACTCCCGTTCCGGGCCCGGGACACGTGCTCGAACCATAAACTTTCTCAGTTTTGATTAGACCCCACTCGCCGCCCGGCCCCCAGTCGCGGTAGAAATCCCCGTAGGGATACTTCTGATATTTCGCCGGATGCTGTTCCCATTGAGGATCGTGCATCCATATCCCATAAGCAGTCTTGTAGTCCTGCTTCTGCAGCGACTCAAAAAAATGACCGACTATGCGTTCCTGTGGCCAATTGCGAAACCACCAGCCCAGTCCAGCCAGGATCACCACGATGGCGATAGCTGAAACGATCCTGCGCGTGCGCTTGCGAGCTTTCTCGGGATCATAGGCTGCAGCGTCCAAAAGAGTCATACTCCTCTAGCATAACGGACACGGAGGGAAACCGAAAAGTTCCCAGGAAAGGACATTTCGCGTCGAGGTGGCCCGTGAGCTATAGGGTTCGCTTGAACAGCGGAATTGCGATTCCCAGGGTTACGGCAGCGAAGATCGAGAGGAAGAGCATGTCGCCCCAAACAGCGGAGAGGGTTGTCTCTTTCAGCAGAAGGCACTTGAATCCGTCGACCGCGTAGGTGAAGGGATCACACCTCGCGATCGCACGCAGCCACGCGGGAAAGGCCTGAATCGGATATACCGATCCGCTCGGGAAAAACAGGAGCGTATTGAGAATTCCGAACATGGCGCGTGGTACCAAAGGGTCTTCGATCCGCACCATCAGCAGGAACATCATGGTGTTGAAAGCCAGCGATGTCAGCACGATCATGATGATCAACCCGATGATCGTCACCGGATTGAAGATCGTTCCCACGCCTGCCAGCATCGATCCGATGACGACGATAATCACCCCGGTCATGACCGCCTTGATCGAGCCCGCAAGGTTTAAACCGAGTACAAGTTCCAGTTTGGTGATGGGCGTGACGAGGTATCCCTCATGCACGCCACGAGCCTTATCGTCGATGTAAAGCATGCCTCCGCCGATCATCACCGACACAAACATCGCAAGCACGAGCGATCCCGGCAGCAGATATTTCATGTATTCGATGTAGGGATAGAGTTCGACAATATCGAGCGCTGTTTGTTGCAGAATGCGCGGGGAAACCGTTGGCTGGTTCAGCGAGTTTGTGAGGTCCGTCAGTTCGGCTTCGACGGCAGAACTCATGAAGTTATCGCTGTTATCGACGACCAGGCCGATGCGAGGATGGTTCTCCTCGTAAACATGCTGCGAGTATTGCGGAGGGATGATGACTGCGCCCTCCAGCTTTCCGTTGCGCACATCGAGCATAGCCTGCTTCTCGTCATCGTAATCGACTGTCGTAAAGGTGCGAATGTTCGCCCGCACGGCGTCGAACGCCTGGCGAATCCGCAAGGACTGCGGGCCGTGATCCTGGTCGACAACTGCGATCCGGGCGTCGCGAATTTTTCCTCCGAACGCATTGCCCAGGATAATCAACTGGACCAGCGGAAAGATCATCGAGGCCAGCATTAGGGCTGGCGATCGAAAGAACTTGCGCATTTCGCGCTCGACGATGGCCATCATTCTGTTCATGGCTGTAATCCTGGCCTTTGCGGCATCACGAAGGCATACGATTTCTGCAACTCGTCGCGCAGCTGTCTTCCGGTGTAATGCACGAAAACGTCGTCGAGTGTGGTGTTCTGCACCGAGAGCGATTTCACTTGCACCTTGCTGTGAACTGCCATCTCGACCAGCTGCGTTGTGGTCAGCGATCCGTTGCCGGTCAGGATGCGGTACATCCCCGCGCCTTCGTGCTGCACCGAGGTGACTTCGTCGAGTCCGCGCAGCTTTTGCTCCCAGTCGGCAGGCGGATTTTCAAACTGTGACTCGATGACATTCGACCCAGGCACGCTGGCCTTCAACGCCATGGGCGCATCCAGCGCTACAAGCTTTCCGTGATCGACGATGGCGATTCGATCGCAAAGACGATCGGCTTCGTCCATATAGTGGGTCGTGATCAGAATTGTGAGCTGGCGATGCTCTTTGATATTCCCCAGCATCTCCCAGACCGCGACGCGGGAAACGGGATCGAGGCCGGTCGTAGGCTCGTCGAGAAAGAAAATTTTCGGATGATGGACCAAACCGCGAGCGATCTCGAGCCGCCGACGCATGCCGCCAGAGAGTGTTTTCGTGGCCGCATCCCGCCACTTCGTTAGATCGACCAGGCTCAGTAGTTCGTCGATCGATTTCTGCCGCTCTTTCGCTGGAACGTCGTAAAGTTTGGCGTAGATGTTCATATTCTCCTCGACCGTCAGGTCGAGGTCGCTGGTCAGCGCCTGTGGAATCACTCCGATCAGTCTCCGAGCCGCGTTGGCCTCTTTCGCGACGTCATGTCCCGCAATACGCGCATAGCCCGACGTGATCGGAATGAGAGTGGTCATCATGCGGATCAGTGTCGACTTCCCGGCGCCGTTCGGCCCCAGGAGTCCGAATATTTCTCCTTCTTTCACGCTGAACGAAATGTCGTCCACGGCCGTGAAATCGCCGTACTTCTTGACGATGTGATCGACTTCAATCGCGGACGGAGCCGTTGGATCGTAGACCGGCTTTTCCGAGCGCCGGAGTGGGCGCGGCGGCGCCGTTCGTTTTCGATGAGCTCCGTCATTGCTGCTCCGCCGCTTTCGCGTCTTGCGTCGGACTACTCTTCATTTGCTCAGGCGAGACCAGCACTTCTGCGGTCATGCCCGGTACGTATGCGCCCTTCGGATTGTCCAGGCGAACTTTCAGCACGATCGTTTTGATGTCTCGCTTACGCCGGCTTACATCGCGTTGCGTCGCGAAATCGCCTTCCACGCCTTTGAAAAACACTTTTCCAGTGGTTACCGTGCCGCCGGGCAGGCGAATGCGCAGGACGTCGCCGTAGCCGATATGGTCGGCATACGTTTCGGGAATTGCGGCTCGCGCCCATGTATCGGTAAGATCCACGATCGTGACGATTGGCGCACCGATATTGACGACTTCTCCCTGCCTCGCAGCGCGCACCGAGACTGTTCCGCTGACTGGAGCGTAAACGTTGGTGTAGCCGAGACGGACCGCGGCTTGGTTTCTCTGAGCAATCGCATTCTTGAGATCAGCTTGCGTGGAAGCGACGGTGCTCCTCGCTGCATTCGCCTGTTGTGTCCGCGCAACTGCGGCTTTCAAATCAGCTTCTGCGGCGGCGACCAAGTCCTGTTGAGCCTGAACCGTTGCCTGAGCTGCTTGCAGATTGGTCTCCGCCTGCACACGCTCCTGGTCCGAAGCGATGCCTGCCTTCGCGAGCGCAATCGCCCGTCGGCTGTCGCTCTCGGTGCGGTCCAGCGTCGCCTTGGCCTGAAGCAACTGGGCTTTGGCCGAAGAAACTTTCGCCTCGGCGTTTGCGACATCGCTCGTTGTCGATCCCGCGGTGGACTGTTCGGTGTGCTGCATCTCGTCGACTTTGTGCTGCAAGCTAGCGATTGTGGCGCTGGCAGCGGCATCCTGCGCCTGCAATTCCGAGGGATCAAGGATCGCGATCAGATCCCCCGCCTTTACGGGCGTACCCTCATCGACCAAGCAGCTTCTGGATGCGGCCCTCGACCTGAGCACTGACGATCACCTGGTTTGCATCGACGGTACCAATCAGCACCATGTCGCGCGAGTGATCGGTGGAGAGGAAGTAGTAGGTAGCTGCGATAACAAAAATAATGCCGAGAAGGATCAGAAAGCGGTTGCGCGCGCTCATGAGCGTGCTCCTTGCGTGGCGTTGTTGCTGGGGCGAAAGAGCCCGGCAGAGATGAAATCCAAAACAGCCGCTCGGCGCTCGGCGATTCGCTCGGGCGCGAGTGGATTGAAACCTGCGATCTTCTGCATCATCGGAGCACTGCTGAAATAGAAAACGATCATAGCCACCATCGAGGGAACGAAGTGAACCGGGTTCACGGGCCGGAAATCGCCTTTCGCGATTCCCTCTTTCATGACCTCGCTTACGCGAACGAAGATCGGCTGGATGTAGGTCTTGATGATCTTGTCGATATGCAGGGACTGTCCTTCGCGCGCCCGCATCATTTCGCGCTGCATCAGCCGCGGATAAAGCTGGTTCGAAGCAATGAAATCGAAATACTGCCCGACGTAAGCCAGAATCTTCTCGCGTGCCGGCAAATCACTGTCGAGTGCTTTGAAAACCGCAGTCTTCAGGCCGGAGAAAGCATTGTCCAAAACCGCTCCATAGAGCGTTTCTTTGTCTTTGAAGTAGTAATAGAGGAGTGCCTTGTTGACCCCGGCCTCGCGGGCGATGGCGTCGGTGCGCGCTCCGGCAATCCCATATTGAGCAAACTCTTGAGCCGCCGCCGCCAGGATCGCAGCACGGCTCTCTTCGGGCTTTCCGCGGGAGCCCATGCGGTGTACCTCATGCGTCTGCTCCCGCAAGTCCGTCCGGCGCGCCCGGGTTTCTTTCCGAAGCTTGCGGCTGCCTTCGCGCTGTGTGGGTCGAACCATACTTAATTAACCAGTTAGTTAGATTATACAGCATTAGCCGGGATGCGAAATCTTCTGCTTGGCCGTAGAGAAACTCAGCCGCGACTCGCGGAACCCGAACCTGCGTGTTTTAATGGCTTTTCCGTCTTCACCTTACCTATCAAGAGGAGCCCTGTGAACCCGTTCCGATTGCTGTTAGCGATCTGCGTTGTACTCCCTTCCCTCCCCGCCTTGACGGTTGCACAAGCTCCGAAGATAGATCGCCAGGTTGCCGTCACGATCGACGACCTTCCCGCTGGAATGGCCGACCGCTTACCCGCGGCGGACATTACGGCGATGACTAGGAAACTTCTCGGGACATTGCACGATCAGAAAATCCCGGTGGTCGGCTTCGTCAACGAGAAAAAGCTCTACAAGTTAGGAGAAGTCGACGAGCGCATCAAGGTTCTGCAGATGTGGCTCGAGGCCGGATTCGAACTTGGCAATCACACCTTCAGCCACGCATCGCTGAACCAGATTGAGTTGAAGGATTGGGAAGACGAAGTGGTTCAGGGCGAGAGCGTAACGCGTATGCTGCTGGCGCAGCACAAAATGAAGTTGCGCTACTTTCGTCATCCTTATCTCGACACGGGACGCGATCTGCAGACGCGCCGAAAGGCGGACGAATTCCTGACGCAACGTGGATACCGCATTGCTCCGATCACACTCGATGGTTGGGACTGGATGTTCGCGGGTCTCTACGAAGATGCGAAGAAACGCAATGACGCGGCCCTGCAGCAGAAGATTGTGAGCGAATACCTGGCGCACCACGACGCGTCTATCGCGTTCTCAGAGCAGCTATCGACGAAAGTTGTCGGGTACGAACCGAAACAGATTCTGTTGCTGCACGCGAGCAATCTGGAAGCGGATCATATCGGGGAATTGCTCGACGTGCTTCGCAAACGGGGATACCGCTTCATCACATTGGAAGATGCGTTGAGCGACCAGGCATACAGCTTGCCCGACACATACGTGGGAGAAGAAGGATCAGGATGGATCGAGCATTGGGCGATCACTCAGGGAAAAATTCCGCGAGGCGCCCCGGAAATTCCGCAGTGGGTGCTGGATCGCACCAAGGAACTACACATGTCGACCGGACAGGTGTCGGCGGAAGTACCTCAATAAGAAGTGCACTCTGACTTCACGACTCCTGAATCTACTCTGCCCCGCCCGCGATGGAAGGCACGAGCAAGACCTCGTCGCCCTCCTGGAAGGCGTACGCCGGTCCGCCAAGAAAACGGATGTCTTCTTCGTTCACGTAAACATTGAGGAAACGGCGGATCTCCCCTTTTTCGTCGCGCAGATGCGGCTTGAGGCTGGGAAACTTTTCGTCCAGCACAGAAAATAGTTCGCCCAAATTCGACGCGGCGCAGGTAACCGAACCCACGCCTTCGGTGTGGCGACGCAGAGCAGTCGGAATTTGCACGGTGATCGACATAGCTACGCTCCTACCGCTTCTGCCGACGCGATCACGCCCGGAATGTCACTGACATTCAGCGATTCCTGCAAGTACGCTTCGAACTCGGTGAGCCGCGGGGCAATCGCGCGTTCTGTTTTATAAGCGCCGGCGAGCACGTCGGTCGTCTTCAATCCGTTGCCGGTAATGCAGAGCACGGTCGTCTCCTCGGGCAGAATTCGATCCTGGCGATACAGCTTGCCAGCGGTTCCTACCGTGACGCCGCCAGCCGTTTCAGTGAATACGCCTTCGGTCTGCGCCAGCAGCTTGATCGAATCGACCACTTCCAGGTCGCTGACGTCCTCACTCCATCCGCCGCTGTTCTTGATGGTCTTGATCGCGTAGTGTCCGTCCGCTGGATTGCCGATCGCGAGCGAACGCGCAATAGTCGACGGCTTCTGCGGCTCGATTTCGGCGCTGCCCGTTTTGACCGCAGTCGAAATCGGCGAACAACCCGTGGCCTGTGCACCGAAGAATTTCACTTCTTTCGGTTCAACCAAGCCGAGTTGGATCAGTTCGTCAAACGCTTTCTTGATTTTTGTGATGAGCGATCCGCCGGCCATCGGGCAGACGATGTTGTCGGGCAACCTCCATCCGAGTTGCTCGGCGATTTCGAATCCGACGGTCTTCGATCCCTCCGCGTAGTAAGGACGCAGGTTGACGTTGACGAATCCCCAACGATGTTCGTCGGCGATCTGCGAGCAGAGCCGGTTGACCTGATCGTAATTGCCGGCGATCCGAACTACCTTTGCGCCGAAAACGTTGGTGCCCAGAATTTTCGCGGGCTCCAGGTCCGATGGAATGAAGATCCACGCCTTCAGTCCTTCGCGCGCGGCGTGCGCAGCCACGGCGTTCGCCAGGTTTCCGGTCGATGAACAGGAGACTGTGTCGAAGCCGAATGCTTTCGCCTGCGACAGCGCGACAGCGACAACGCGATCTTTAAAGCTGAGCGTCGGCAGGCACACGGCGTCGTTCTTCAGAAAGAGATTCCCCGCGGCCGCGGTCGTCCCACACAACTGTTCTGCGAGGCGTGGAGCCCCGAACAGCGGTGTGAAACCGACCGGAAGCCGCGGTTCATGTCCCTGGGGGAGGGGCAATAGCTCGGAGTAGCGCCACATGTTCGGCGGCCGCTGTGAAATTCGCTCGCGACTAATCGATCCGCGCAAGGCGTCGTAGTCGTACGCGACTTCCAGAGGAGAGAAGCAATCGTCGCAGATGGAGCGGGGCTGGTTTCCCCAGGTCCGTCCGCACTCGCGGCACCGCAGTTCGTAGTGAGACATCGGGCTACTCGCTTTCTTGTTCCGAAAACTCGGAATCGCAGCGAGTCGCTGAGGACGAGCGAAAAAGGCGACCTAAAAAACTAATGCCTCTTTTTCCAGAAAATAGGGAAAAGAGGCTATCGGATGCAATAAGGCTCGCAGCCGAATCCCATGTTCCCTGTTTCCAGGAGAGAGTTGGCACCAGTCATCCGGGATATATGATCCTGGATCGGTTGCCGTGGCGTCGTAGGGCTCGTCCCTCAGCCACTCTGCATGAAATTCAGGTCCGCCCGGCGACCGAGTCGCGGAGCGAACTTGTATCGGACGATGCTACAAAAGCGCGGCCGGTACGTCAAGTGGGTCGCGAAATTACGGGCAACAGGCAGCGAGAGCTTATTCCTCGCTTGGGCTACGAATGAGAGAGATTATTTTCATCCCTGTTGATGAAGGCTGGATGTTTTGACCCTTAAGTTTGGGCACCATGATCTGCTCCGGAGGACGGAATTTGCCGGTGCAAAAGGTGACAGTCTTGGTTCGCATGCTTGAAAAAGATGCCTCTTGCTTTACATCGGCAACTTCTGCTCAGTCCCGCGAAGTCTAAGGGCAGACGCTCTTTACCTCTATGCAGATGTCATGTCAGCGGACAATTAATTCGTGCTTTGTTCGTCCCCCACTTTTTGGCTATTGTTCTAAGTGTTAACTAAGCTACAATTCGCGGCGCGAGTCTGAGTAGCGAAGCGTGCATTGCTTGGGGTCCCGTAAGAATCCAAGTCGTACCTTTGTTCCCCCCTGTTCTGGCCCTACGGGTCATCTGGAGTAGACTCTGCACCAAATTATCTTCGCGACAAAATATTGAAACCAGTGTTGGAGGGTGAGATGAGTTTCCGCATACCTCTGCTAGTACTGACCTCGGTGGCCCTGTTGTTCTGCTTTGCCTGCGGTGGCGGCAGCATTAACGGCACGAAAACAACCTTCACCATCAGCGCGAATGTTACGGGTCTAACCGGCACATTGGTATTGGCGGATAACAGCACGGACAGTCTCTCCATCACTGCGAATGGCTCGACCGCTTTCGCAATCAAGATCGCAAGCGGGAGCGCGTATGCGGTCACAGTCGTGACCCAACCTTCCGGACAAACCTGCAGCCTCGGATCGAATGCCTCAGGAACAGCGACCGCGGATGTCAGCGTTGCGGTCACTTGCGTTGCCTCGGGGACATTCACGATTGGTGGAACCGTTTCCGGACTGGCTGCCAGCACATCGGTTGTTCTGCAGAACAACGCAGCCGACGACCTGACGGTCTCTGCGAACGGAACGTTTACGTTCGCGACGGGCTTGGCGACGGGATCTGCCTATCTCGTATCAGTGAAAACTCAGCCGGCAGGCGAAACCTGCACGGTGGTGAATGGAACCGGAACAGTTGCATCCGCCAACGTAACGAATGTGGCAATCACATGCAGCGCCGGCAGTGTGACCGTCACAATCGGTGGATCGCTGTCAGGTCTCGCCAGCGGCGCCTCGATTGTTTTGCAAAACAACGGCGGCAACAATCTGTCGCTTACTGCAAATGGACCATTCACGTTCACTACCGCCGTTACGGCGGGAAGCGCATATAACGTGACAATCTTGACCCAGCCCACCAACCAAGCCTGCACCGTCGCTGCGGGCACGGGGACTGCGAACGCCAACGTCACAACCGTCGTCGTGACTTGCGTGAGCCAGGTGTTTATCGGCGGCACTTTGTCGGGGTTGGCCACCGGCCAGAGCGTAACGCTCGCGGACAATGGGGCGTTCGATACCCTTACACTCAACGCAAACGGCACCTTCCAATTTAATAATCCGATTAATTCCGGCAGCACGTACGCCGTAACGGTCACAACCCAGCCAGCCGGACAAACCTGCACGATCGCGAATGGATCCGGCACCGCAACAACCACGGTCACAAACGTGACTGTTACGTGCGCGGCCACCACTTATTCAATCGGCGGCAGCGTTACGGGATTGAGCAGCGGCACAGTTGTGCTCGCTGACAACGGGGCATTCGACAGCGTTTCTGTCAGTTCAAATACGGGGTTCACGTTCACCAAACAAATCGCCGCGGGCGGCGCTTATGCCGTAACCGTCACCACGCAGCCCGCCGGACAGACTTGCCTGGTCACGAATGGATCTGGCATAGCGAATGCGAACGTCACGAACGTGGCTGTGACCTGCTCGGCGACCGTTCCGCTAACCCTGAGCGTGGCAGTAAGCGGCCTCGCAGCTTCAACGACTCTTTCAGTGAAAGATGATCAGAATGTACCGTTGACATTCACGGTCGACGGCACACAGCCATTCACGAACACATACACGAGTGGCGCAACGTACTCCGTCACCATCACGGCACAGCCCGCCGGTCAAATCTGCTCGCTCAGCAGCAACTTCACCGGTACGATCACAGCCAATACAACTGTAACGGCAACCTGCAGCGCCTCCGGCAACACGTTCACCATTGGGGGCACCTTGTATGACTTGTCGCCCAATCCGTCGACGACAGGCACGGTTCTGCAGAACAACACTGCTGACAATCTGACGCTCACTGTCAATGGCACATTCACGTTTGCAACTCCGGTTGCAAATGGCGCTACCTATGACGTCACGGTGCTTACTCAGCCGACGACTCCGGACCAGAACTGCACTGTTCTCAACGGAACCGGAACGGCGGCAGCCAACGTCACCAACGTTCAGGTCGTTTGCATCAGCGAATGGACGTGGGAATTCGGCGCGAACACGGTACGTCAGGGCGGCATTTACACAACTCCTCCGCTCGATCCGGGATCACGTTGGGGAGCCAGCACATGGATCGATGCCTCGGGCAATCTCTGGCTGTTTGGGGGATTCGGATATGACATCACCGGACCGCTGGGAGCTGAGAGCGTCCTGAACGATCTCTGGGAATTCACCGGCGGCGCATGGGTATGGGTCGCAGGATCGAACTCGAACGGAGCAACGGGAGTTTATCCGGCTTCACCAGGCGGGACTGGAACTCCTGGCGCGCGCTCCAACGCCGTCAGCTGGATCGATTCCTCCGGCGAACTGTGGCTATTTGGCGGATACGGTATCGATTCGCTCGGCCTTAACGCGGACGGCTTGAACGATCTCTGGAAATTCAGCGGCGGCCAGTGGTTCTGGGAGGGCGGATCGAATCTCGCCGCCCAGGGTGGCACCTATCTTGCCAAAGGCACTCCGGGGGGA
This sequence comes from uncultured Acidobacteriota bacterium, assembly GCA_963771765.1. Lineage (GTDB taxonomy): Bacteria > Acidobacteriota > Terriglobia > Terriglobales > Acidobacteriaceae > Sulfotelmatobacter. The sequence continues at coordinate 46,238 of CAVYUY010000019.1, read as the reverse complement.
ACTCCGGGAGGCCGGTACTGGTCCAGCGGATCGCTCGATGCGGCCGGAAACTTCTGGATGTTCGGCGGGCTTGCCTACGACGTAAACAAAGCCCAAGGCTCGATGAACGATCTATGGAAGTTCGATGGCACCAACTGGACGTGGGTAAGCGGTTCGAGCAGTAACGGCCAGAAGGGTACTTACACTGGCGGCGGAGCGGTTCCGGGAGGCCGTACGGGTCAGAATTCCTGGATCGACGCCACTGGAAACTTCTGGGTCTTCGGCGGCAACGCCATTGACTCCGCCAACAACGTCGGGGACATGAACGACCTGTGGTCGTTCCCGATCGCCGGCAACACCTGGACGTTCGTGGGTGGCTCGACAACGTTTGGTGCCGGCGGAACTTACGGAACGCAGGGCATTCCGGACGTCGGCAACACGCCGGGCGCTCGCGAGTTCTCCACAAGTTGGTTCACCCCATCGGGCGACCTATGGCTGCTGGGCGGAGAACGGCCGGGCGGCGGTCTGTACAATGATGTTTGGAAATACAGCGCCGGCCAGTGGAGCTGGATGGACGGCTCGCAGTCGGTCAGCCAACTCGGCGTATACCCGGCGCAGACCGGTCCACCGCCGTTGCCGACGAACGAACCCGGTAGCCGGCGAGAAGCTGTCAGCTGGACCGATTCCAACGGAAACCTCTGGCTGTTCGGAGGATACGGTTTGGGATCCCTCCCGGCAGGCACGGGCACCCACAACGGCTTCGAGTCCCTGCAAGACCTGTGGGAGTTCCAGCCGTAACCAGAGAAAGTTGTCACGAAGCGCGGGCAGCGATGCCCGCGCTTTTTTTCGTTGGCACCGCCCCGATTCCGCTCTCGCGGTAGAAGTTACGCGGCGATAGCGGATACAATGCCTCGGCAATTTCGAATCGAGGCCGTGTTCATGAAATTAGCGCAATCGCCGCGGTTTTGGCTGGCATCCCTTCTACTTTCGTCCTTCCTCTTTGCGGGCTGTGCAATCTCATCGGCGGACGATGCATGCGAGCGCCTTGGCTCGCTCAAGATTCCGAACATTACGGTCACCTCGGCACACATTGTCGCCGCAGGGGCTTTTGTCGGCCAGCCGGGACCGTTCAGCGGAGCCGACGATGCGGCCCTGTACAAAACACTTCCAGCATTCTGCCGCGTCCTCGCGGAAGCGAAACCGACAGCCTATTCCGACATAAAAGTGGAGATCTGGCTTCCCGTGTCCGGTTGGAACGCGAGGCTGCTTGGCGTCGGCAACGGCGGCTTCGCCGGCATCATTGACCAGGTCCAGTTAGGCGCAGCGTTGAAAAACGGTTACGCGGCAACCGCCACCGACACCGGCCACAACGGCTCTCCGGTCGAAGCAGCCTGGGCTATGAACCATCCCGAAAAAGTAATCGACTTCGGCCACCGGGGAATTCACGAGATGACTCTCGTGGCGAAGGCCGTGACGCAAGCGTTCTATTCGAAAGCCGCACAGCACTCCTATTTCGCGGGATGCTCCGACGGCGGACGTGAGGCGCTCATGGAAGCGCAACGATATCCGGAGGATTACGACGGAATTCTGGCTGGCGCGCCGGCGAACTACTGGACGCGACTCCTCACCATGGCTGCCTCGGACACGCAAGCTCTTACCGTAGACCCGGCGAGCTACATTCCTCCAACGAAAATTCCGGCGATTGCGGCGGCTGTAAACGCTAAGTGCGATGAACTCGACGGAGTGCGCGACGGGGTTCTGAATGATCCGAGGCAGTGCCGGTTTGATCCGGCAACAATTGCGTGCAAGGACGGAGAGAATACCGATCGATGTCTGACGCCTCCACAGATCGCTGCGCTCAACAAACTCTACGCGGGCATAAGCGATTCCCAAGGACACAAACTTTTTCCCGGATATCTGCCGGGCGCGGAAGACGGTCAAGGCGGTTGGGGGCTCTGGATCACTGGCCCGGCACCGATGAAGAGCCTGATGGCATTCTTCGCAGTTGGTTTCTTCTCAGATTTTGTGTACGAGAAGTCCGACTGGAACTACAAAACGTTCACGGTTGACGCGGGATTGAAGGCGGCCGAAGAGAAAACTGCGAACGCGCTCAACGCCGTCGATGCGGACCTCAAGCCATTCAAATCCCGCGGCGGAAAATTGATTCTGTATCACGGTTGGGAGGATCCAGCGATCCCCGCCGTGAACACTGTCCATTACTACGACAGCGTAATCGCAAAGATGGGCGAGCGCGATGCCGATTCATTTCTGCGCCTGTACATGATTCCAGGAATGCAGCACTGCAGCGGCGGTCCGGGTGCGGAGTCGTTCGGACAGGTGGGTAATCTGAATTTTGATGATCCATCTCACAGCGTCCACGCCGCACTCGTGCAATGGGTCGAGAAAGGAACAGCGCCGTCGTCGATCATTGCGTCGAAAGTACGCCGGCGAGGATCGAGAGCAGACGACCATGACGCGGCCCCTGTGTCCTTATCCGCAGAGTGCAAAATACAAAGGGAGCGGCGACTCGAACAATGCCGCGAACTTTACTTGTGAGGTTGAGAAGAAGCCTTGACCGGCACGGATAACGACGCCGACCGGATCAACGGCTGTATTGATTCTTCTTCTTGTCTTCGTGGCGCTCGATTCCCAACTGAATGAGCTGATCGATCAAGTCTGCATATGCCAGGCCGGACGCGCCCCATAGCTTGGGATACATGCTGATGGCGGTGAATCCGGGCATGGTATTGATCTCGTTAAGAAAGATCTTTCCCGTCTTCGGGTCCATCAGGAAATCGACGCGAGCCAACCCCGAACAGTCGACAGCCTGAAAGGCTTGGACCGCCATCATCTGGACTTTCTTCGTCTGCGCCTTGGTGAGCTTCGCGGGAATGATCAGCTGCGAGCCTTCATCGAGGTACTTCGCGTTGTAGTCGTAAAACTCTTTCACCGGCACGATTTCGCCGGGAACGGAGGCGGTAGGTTCGTCGTTTCCGAGCACCGAGCACTCGATCTCGCGCGCCTTTTGCTTGTTGCCGCCAACGCCCTGCTCGATCACGATCTTGCGGTCAAACTTGGCAGCCTCTTCAATCGCCGGGCCGAGTTCTTTCCGGTTGTGCGCCTTGCTGATTCCAACCGACGATCCCAGGTTTGCCGGTTTCACGAATACGGGGAACTTCAATTTCCCTGAAACTAGCTTCTCGACGCTCTTCGGATCCTTCTCCCAGGCGCTGCGCAGAATCGTAACGTGCTTAACGATGGGAATTCCGGCCGCGATGAACAGGGATTTCATGATGTCCTTGTCCATGCCTGCGGCGGAACCGAGAACGCCCGCACCCACGTAAGGGATGTCGGCGAGTTCGAGCAGGCCCTGAATCGTCCCATCTTCGCCGAATGTGCCGTGAAGTACGGGGAAAATGACATCCACATTGATGGCGCGGTCCGAGGCCCGGCGCATCAAGGCGGCGTCTGTCTGGAACGGTACGAGCCCACTTTGCCGGTGAACCGGTTCGGGGGGGACCACGACGGCTGCACCCCGAGCCAGAACGGCGGCAGACTCTGTGTTTTGCGGGTCACCTGCGCGCAGATTGCGCGGCTCGAGGATGAGTTTGCCAGTCAACAAGTTTTCCGCGTGCTCCGCGGTCAGCCAACGGCCGTCTTTGGTGATCCCGATGGGTACGACTTCATATTTCTCTTTATCGATTGCGTTCAAAACAGAGGCGGCCGAAAGCAAAGAAACCTCATGCTCCCCGCTGCGCCCGCCAAATAAGATGCCAACTCGTAGCTTATTCATAACAATCCAGTTTGGACGCGGGCAAAGTGCCGCGTCAATCTCAGGAGTGGTTCGGGAGGTTACTAGAGAATCTTTTTGCCGAACGCCGACAGGGCCAATTCAACCGCAAGGTCAGCCGTACGGTTGTGTTCATCGATGACGGGATTCACCTCGACGATTTCAAAGCTCAGCATGCGGCCGTGATCTGCGATGATTTCCATGGCAAGGTGGGCTTCGCGGTAGGTAGCGCCTCCACGGACGGGAGTGCCCACTCCGGGAGCATCCTCAGGGTCAACCCAATCCATATCAAGCGAGATGTGGTAACCGGCGGTACCGCGGCCGGCCATGCGAAGCGCTTCTTCCATGACGGTGCGCATACCACGCTCATCGATATCGCGCATGGTGAAGACGCCGATCCCGGCCCGGCGAACGTTTTCTTTCTCCACCGAATCGATGTCGCGGACGCCCACAAGAACGCAGTTCTCGGGATTCACCTTGGGCGTGAAGTCGTAAATATTAGCCAGTTCTCCCGGCCAAAGCCCCATCAGCGCGGCAAGCGGCATCCCATGCACGTTGCCGCTGGGAGAAGAATCCGGTGTGTTGATGTCCGTGTGGGCGTCGATCCAGATCAGTCCAATTCTCTGCTTCTGGCGATGATAGAACTCTGCAACGCCTGAGACCGTACCCGCCGCCATTGAGTGATCTCCACCGAGCGAAAGCGGAACTCTTCCCGCTTCGAGCGTCTTCAGGACCAGCTCAGCATGTTTCGTACAAGTAGCCGTAATTTCTTTCAGATATTTGGCGTTTGCGGCGCCTTCCTTTTTTTGCTCCGGGATCGCGACCGCAACGTTGCCACCGTCTTCCACTTCGTGTCCAAGGGCTTCCAGGCGGGCTTCAAGTCCAGCCACCCGCACGGCGGAAGGGCCCATATCGACGCCGCGGCGGGATTGGCCGAGATCGAGAGGAACGCCGATCACGCGAATCTTGCGTCCCGTGATGTTCGTGGAGGGTAACGTCGTCATAAGTTTTTGCTAGCCTTCGGAGGGCGATTTCATGCCTTGAGCTTTTCCCTTCCAAGCTCCGCACTCCGCATGTTTCTGCGACAAAAGCTCACGGATACAGCCGGTATAACATTCTCGGGAATGGAATCGTCTCGCGCACGTGCTCCAGGCCGCAGATCCATGCCACGGCACGCTCGATGCCCATGCCGAAACCACCATGAGGCACGCTGCCGAACTTGCGCAGATCCAGATACCACTTGAAGGCCTCTTCGGGCAGACCGTGCTCGTGAATGCGCTGCAGGAGCAACTCGTGCGACGCCATGCGCTGCGATCCACCAATGATTTCGCCATATCCTTCAGGCGCGAGCACGTCCACGCACAGCGCGAGGTCCGGCCGCTGCGGATCCGGCTCCATATAAAACGCCTTCACTTTCGCCGGATAGCGATGAACCATCACAGGCTTCTCAAACTGCGCGGAAAGATATGTCTCGTCGGGAGAGCCGAGGTCGCCGCCCCATTCGAACTTCGATTCCAGCTTGCCGCTGGCGTGGCCTTCCTGCAGATTCTTCACCGCATCGTCGTAGCTGATACGCGGAAATGGCGCCTCTATCTTTTCCAACTTTGAGATGTCGCGCCCGATAGTCTGTAGATCGGCGCGCCGCTTTTCGAGGCAGCGCTTCACGATGAACGTGATGAGGCCCTCGGCTAAGTCCATCACGTCGTCAAGCTGAGCGTAGGCAACTTCCGGTTCAACCATCCAGAATTCAGTGAGATGGCGGCGTGTTTTTGATTTTTCTGCCCGAAACGTGGGACCGAACGAGTACACCTTGCCCAGCGCCATTGCGGTCGCTTCGACATAGAGCTGACCCGATTGCGTAAGAAACGCCTGTTCGTCGAAATAGTCGACCGGGAACAGGGTGGTCGTGCCTTCACACGCCGCCGGGGTAATGATTGGCGGATCGGTCAGAGTGAATCCACGGTCGTCGAAGAAATCGCGCGCCGCCTTGATAATTTCAGCCCGCACGCGCAGGATCGCCGCCTGCCGTTGCGATCGCACCCAGAGATGACGGTGCTCCATCAAAAAGTCTGTTCCGTGCTCCTTGGGGGTGATCGGGTAAGGGGTCGTCTCCGGCACGCGCTGGACGACTTGCACGTTAGCCACATCGAGTTCGAAACCGCCATGGGCGCGTTTGTCGGCGCGGACTTTGCCCTCGACAATCACGCTGGATTCCTGGGTCAGCGTTTTGATTGCATCGAAGACTTCGGGAGGGACGGCGTTCTTCGGAACGACGCCCTGGATGATTCCCGAGCCGTCGCGGAATTGAGGGAACAAAAGCTTCCCGCTCTCGCGCAGGTTATAAAGCCAGCCGCGGATCGTTACCGACTGGCCATCGTGCTTCCCGATTTCCGCAATGGTAGTAACAGGAGATGAGGACATAATTTAAAAGAGGTCAACAGACATACCAGCACTACGCCGATTCCAGCTTGTCGAATAACTCCGGAAGTTTTTCGAGCGCATTCACTTTCTCGTCCTCGGCGAGTTCCAATAGCAGCGGAGGAGTCTGAGGGGCTGAACGCAGCAACTCCATCGCTTCCTTCCAGTCGATAGTTCCCTGCCACGGCCACAGATGCGTGTCTTTGTCCTTGGCATTGTCGTGGACATGGGTCGACCGGATATGGTTCCGCAGAATCTCGAAGCCTTCGCGCACAGAGCTCGCCATGTGGGCGTGCCCGAAATCGAAGCACACTCCAACATCGTCGAAATGCGCGCCCTTGAATCAGCTCCACGAGCTTGTCGGGAGTGGAAAGGTCGTTGGGAATATTCTCCAGCAGAATACGCACGCCGAGCGGCTTGGCAAACGCCCGCAGATGCTCGATCGACGTCATCGCAGCTTCGAATTTCTTTTCACTGAAACTCTCGTTCGGCGCTCCAAGGTGTTGAACCAGAAACCGGAACGGAATCTGCTCTGCGATTTCAAGAGCACGTTTGATCTCGTCCATGGCTTCGACACGGCTGGCTCGATCCGTCGATGCAACATTGATCGGCGGCGCCCCGGCACGACCCCATTCGTAGTCAGCATAGAGCGGCGAATGAACGGAGTTCAGAGGAATTCCGCTGCCCCGGAACCAGTCGGCAATTTCCTTCACATGGGCCTTGCGGTTGGCGTAGTCGAGGTGCTGGCGTGCGGCAAAAATCTCGATCGCCTGAACACCCGCGCGCGAAATCCCGTCGAGAATGCCCGGATGAAGCCGCTCTTTTACGAAAAGGTAGGTTGAAACCGCTTTCTGCATGCACGCCCTTCAGGATTGCCGATTGTAGAGCCTGGATCGAAGAATGAGACGGAACTTCGGACGCCGTCAATCTGCAATCAACAAATCTGGAATCGATAACCCATTAGTATCCCACAGCCTTGCCGCCACTGGCCCGTTCGTCGCTGGCGCCCAGGCGCTCGCCCGACTTCGGATCGACGGCAATGCATTCGGCCTCGCTCCAATACGGCGATACGTTATCCCCCTCGCCCAGGCCGATTTGCACCTTGTATCCCATGGTGCGAAGAATGCTCAACGTATCGGGCGAAAACCATTTTTCGACATTCACGACATCCGGCAGCCACTGATGATGAAATCGCGGAGCGTTTACCGCTTCCTGGATGTTCATCTTATAGTCAACAACACCTATCAGGACGTTCGCCACGGTCGTAATGATCTTCGAACTGCCCGGAGAGCCGAGCACGAGAACGACCTTGCCGTCGCGGACAACGATCGTGGGCGTCATTGACGACAGCGGCCGCTTCCCAGGGCCAATGGCGTTGGCCGCTCCCTGGATCAGTCCGTCGGCATTTGGCGAGCCCGGCTTCGCGGAGAAGTCGTCCATCTCGTCGTTCAGCAAGAATCCGAGACCATCCGCAGTAACGCGCGATCCGAACCAGTCGTTAATGGTGGTTGTCACCGCCACCGCATTGCCTTCGGCATCGATCACAGAATAGTGAGTGGTGTGATTTGACTCCGGCGGCGCTGCGGCTGGTGGATGAACCGCTGCATACTGTTCCAGTTCGCTGAAAACATCAGGCCGTTTCAGGTCTTTAGCCGCGCTCGCGTGCGAAGGATCGATGCTGTCTCTCCAGGCGGCGGCATACTTCTTGTCGATCAGCTGCGCTACCGGGATCTTCGAGAAATCCGGATCGCCCAGAAACTCGGCACGGTCAAAAAATGCCCGTTCAAACGCTTCCACTGTGAAGTGAACGGACTTCGAAGACCGGCTCTGCATGCTGGCGAGGTCGTAGCCCTCAAGAATGTTGAGCGACTCGATCAGCACCGTTCCCCCGGAAGAAGGCGGCGGAGCGCTGATGACTTCATATCCGCGGTAAGTGCCACGCACCGGCTCGCGCTCTTTGACTTCATAACCGGCGAGATCGTCTGCGGTAATAATTCCCCCGCCTTTTTGTAACGCCGCGGCGAGTTCTCTCGCCATCGCTCCCTTGTAAAAATCATCCGGATTTTCGGCGATCCGGCGCAGCGTTCGCGCGAGTTCTGTCTGGCGGAACATATCTCCCGCCTTGTAGTAATTTCCGTTGCGCTGGAACACGCGGCGCGATTCAGCAAACTTCGCCAAACCTGAATCGTGAAACCCGGCAGCCTCATCCCACGTCAAGGCGTATCCGTCGGCCGCCAGCTTGATCGCGGGCTCCATCACTTGCTTGAGCTGAAGCTTCCCGTATTTCTTCTCGGCGAACGCCATGCCCGCCACCGACCCTGGAACGCCGATGGATTTGTATCCGATCTCACTGGCTTCCGGGATGACGTTGCCTTGCGCGTCTAAGTACATGTCGCGCGTCGCCGCTGCAGGAGCTTTCTCGCGGTAATCGAGGAAATGCGTCTTGCCGTCCGCCATGCGGATCAGCATGAATCCGCCTCCGCCGATATTTCCCGCCGGCGGATGAACCACCGCCAAGGCAAAGCCTGTCGCAACCGCGGCATCCACGGCATTGCCGCCCGCCTTCAGGATGTCAGACCCCACTTGTGACGCGAGAGCCTGCGCGCGTGACCACCATTGCGTGCGGCGCGTGCACGGGATAGTTCGAGGCGGAGACCGTGGGGGAAACAGCAATCGCCGTCACCATCACGACCAGCGAAATCAACACTTTGTGCGGGAATCGCATGCCTGGTTGGTTTCCGATGTGCAGGACTCTTGAGGCTAGCCGAGCGAAGCAGCAGAGTCAAATTGCGTCCTGCCGAAGTGTGGAGCAGTATCACCGGCCGGATCTATCTCGGAACTTAGGTCTCGACTGCGCCTTCGCTTTTTTCACGGTGGCTTGTTTTCCACCGGACCGCCGAGTCTTTTTAGGCGTTTTGCGTGTCGAAGCCTTCGTAGCGACCATTTCATAGGATTGCCGGATGAGATCCTGTGTCTCTTTCCGGTCAAGCGCGTCCAACCGCTCGAGCATCACCCAGTTGTGCTTTCCGAGGTAGGGTGCGGGGCGGATATCCTCGCGTTCAATCAGTTCCGCAAATTTTTCCTGAGTGCACTTGAAAGTAAAGCGGACCTGATCGAGACCCAAGACGGCAAACATCTTCAGTTTGACCTTGAAACACAGCGCATCACCCCACTGAAGTTTTTCCGTTGCCTCAGGAAAGGCGAGACAGTACTCCCGGATTTCGTCAACGTTCATCGCGCCCTCGCCCCGACCGCCTCTTGCTTACCGAGCAGAAACCGATGTGTCTGACTTCGCCGAAGATTGTAACCTTCTGATATATTTTTGCCGCCAAGCAGGAGGTTTTTCGATTATGGACATCCACGGGGTTGCCCCTCTACTGCAGGTTTTCGACATGCCGACCGCGATTCGCTTTTATCGCGACGTACTGGGATTTGAAGTTTGGTCCACGTCGCGGCCCGGTGACGATTGCGACTGGGCTGGGCTCAGGCTCAATGGTGCCGAAGTCATGCTCAACACCGCCTATGAATCGGACCAGCGCCCTCCCGCCCCAGACCCTGCCCGCATCGCTGCGCACAACGATACGTGTCTCTTCTTCGGTTGCGAAGACCTCGATGGCGCCTACCAGGAACTGCGTGCACGGGGCCTCAAGTTGAAAGAGCCAAAAGTCGCGCCCTACGGCCTGAAGCAACTTTGGTTCAGCGATCCCGACGGATACGGAATTTGCTTTCAATGGCCGGCCACACAGGAAACCCACGATGGTTGGGTGAAGGCCTATGGCATCGAGCCCAAGCTAGTGCCATAGTTCGATGCCTGCGCTCATGGTGGGAAAAAGGCTACTTGCCCTCGTAGTTCGAGGAGTTGCAGCAGACGCGCTTTCACAGCTGGCCATTCCGAGTTCAGGATCGAGTATCGGACCGAGTCGCGGGGAACAAAGTCGGCAGCCATTCGATGAGCCCGCAGAATGCCTTCACATTGGCCTCCGATGCGTTCAATCGCCGCGCGGGAACGCTCGTTCCGCGAATCGGTGTGGAAGCAAACTCGCAAGACCTTCCAATTCTCGAAAGCGTGGCGCAGCATCAGGAACTTGGCTTCTGTGTTTGCACCGGTGCGGATCGAGGACTTCGCGAACCAGGTGTAGCCGATCTCGCACGCGTCAGGTTCACTGCGCCCATGAGAGGGGTGGCCCTCGGGCCACGCCCACCGTTCGATGTTCCAAAACCGCGTCGACCCGATAACGGCCCCGTCTTGCATGCGAACAATCGCAAACGGCAATGCAGTGCCCGCGTCCTTCCATGCCAATGCGGTGTCGATGTATTTTTTCGCCGCAGCGGAGCCTTGCGGTACAGGGCTCCAGCGATAAAGTTCAGTATTTCCGGCCGATGCCGCGACCAAACCGTCGACGTGGCAAGATTCCAGTGGTTCCAAACGAACGAGTGTGCCCAGCAGGGTGACGCTTTGCGTAGCCATTCTGTCCAATAGTGCAACGACAGCAATCAGGACGCAACGCCTGCTCCGGCCCGGAAAGAGCAAGCGTGGTCCCAATTTTCAGCGCGGCCGGACGAGCTGGCGCCACCCCCCCGCTGCATCACTGGTCGAGGTTCTTGATTACCGTTACTTTGCTGTAAGCCACCCTAAAGCCAAGTCGTTCGGCGTTTCGTTGTGATGCCGAACCACCCTGCGTTACCACCACGGCATGTTCGCACCCTGATTCGGCAGCCGCTTGCATACGGGCTCGAAAGAGCGCGGTTTGCAGGCCGCGCCCGCGAAATTCTTCCAATGTGCCCGCCCCGCAAAGCGCGAAAACCCGGTGTTGCGGAATCACCAGACCCGTGCCGCAGGCTACGGAGGTTCCGCCGACCTGAGCCACGAAGGCCAGTGCTCCCTCCATTTTGTAGAGGGGAGCGATGAGGCCTTGAAACGGCTCTGGCGTGCCTTCAGGGAAAAACGCCTTCTCCACAATTGCCCCGGTCACTTCAGCCTCCTCGATGCCGCTGCGCCGAATCGTGCAGTGATCGGGCGGGGGAGGAAATTCTTCCTCCGGATCCAGTTTGCGAAATAAAACGTTGTTCAACTCCGCAATCGAGTATCCACGGTCTTTGCACAGCTCAAAGATCTCCGGACCGTGCAACGGACAAAGATCCACCTGTGAAGGTGCTTTCCGCTCCCGATAAAACTTCTCGATCACATCGAGATCCTCCGCCGTAAGTGGACGATCGAGGCCGGCCCCAGTGACCCGGCCGATCGGTGATCCCAATCCCGCAAAGATCATGTGACCGCCGCAAATCTCTTCTTCGGCTGCTCCTACTTGCGGCCGCGTTTTCTGAAACTCTCGTGCGTAAAAAACCTGCGGCATTTCCTCGCATGACTCCAGCCGGCGAGCGAATGCCTTATCTACGAATTGCATGGGAAATCCTTTCCTGGTTTTGAACAGTACAAGGCAGGAGCGCAGCGCACACGTCCGCGCGGAATCGCTCAGAAAGTCAGGAACGAATTAAAGAACGGCAGTCATAGGCAGGCAAACAGGTTAATGCGAAAAGCAGCTTCTTTCAAGCAGGAGACTGGCGCGCTGACAAACGCGTCTTTCGAGCTCTGCTCGACCGGACAGCCCGGCATGGCCGACCCGATATCGGCTCGGTCAAACTTGCTGCCGGGACTCTCCCAGCTCGACGGTTATCTCCATCTTTCGCTTATTGCGGTAAATCGTAATTTTGACGGTATCGCCGGCGCGATGGTCGTTCATCATCTGCGACAGATCTTCCTCGTTTTCCACCTTCTGCCCGTCAATCGCGACGATTAGATCCCCGCCCAGCATGATCGGTACGTTGCCGAGATAGGCCCGCTCGGTCCCAGCGCGCAAGCCCGCCCGGTCCGCTGAACCGCCGGGGGCTACCTGTACGATTAGCAATCCGTAGTCGACCGGGAGCCCGATCTCATCCGCCAATTCGGGACTGATCGGGATGGTGTGGACGCCAAGCGCCGGGCGACGAACGCGGCCCAGCGTCATCAGATCGTTCAGGATCGCCTTCGCCGTGTTAATGGGTATTGCGAATCCGATGCCCGCACTCTGGTTCGCGTTAGAAAGAATCATGGTGTTGATGCCGATGACTTCCCCATGCCAGTTCATCAGCGGTCCACCAGAGTTCCCCGGATTGATCGCGGCGTCGGTCTGAATGGCCTCGTCGATCATGGCACCGTTCGGTTCGCGCACGGGCCGAATAGAACTTACGATACCCCGGGTCATCGTCCCGGCAAGGCCGAACGGATTGCCGATCGCATACACCTTCTGCCCAACCTGCAGATTCCGCGAATCCCCCATAGTCGCCGGAATCAAATCCGGCGCCTTGATCTGGATCACCGCCAAATCGTGAGAAGGATCCGTACCCACAACCGTCGCCTTGAACTTCTTGCGATTGTGCATGGTGACTTCGACTTGCCGGGCATCGGCGATGACGTGGTAATTGGTGAGGATGTGCCCCTCTTTGTCGATGACGAACCCCGAGCCCTGACCTTCTTGCGGCATCAATCCATAGAAGAAGTCGAACGTCATGGCACGCGACGTTACGTTCACGACCGAAGGAATGTTTTTCTTGTAGACGGAGATATTGTTTTGCTCTTCGCCATCAAGCGACTCTCCCGGGGCAGCCTCGGTGATTTCCACCCGGTCCGGCCGGCTGAACCAGTTTGAGGGATGCAGCTGTTCCCGGGCGTTCGAACGCCAGGTCGTGAAGTAAAAAAACGCGCCTGCAAATGCCACGGCAAAAATCAAAGGCCGCACGAGCTTCATAGTTCAACCATCCAGTTTCTATTATCCGACTTTATATGAGATTAGTACGTCGTGGGGAGGCGGAAAGGTCCCGGAATCGATTCTAAACAATGCCGCGGGATTGGGCACGACTCAACTAAGCCGAAGCGTTTGCGGGATTTGCACCCAGTTCAATTTCACGCAAATAAAGAAACAGAGGGAGCCCGAGTGAAACTCCCACCGTGAGGACGGCCAGAATCACGAGCCAACGCCTGCGAACTTTGGCGCGCTTGCTCTCAATACGCATGAACCCGATAAGCGCGATGGCGGACACAATTACGTCCATGCCGAAAAATGCGCCAATCCGGTTCGCGAAAAGCTCGTGCACGAAAAGAGGCAAGTTCAGCCCGTGTTGCACCAACCATGGCAGGAATTGCCAATAAGGAACGACTACGCCACAAACGCAAAGCGCGAGATACAGCGTCTTGGGCTTCATGATCGGAGATTCTAGTCCCGCAGAGGAATGTTATGGCAGAGCTATTCGAGCTAGGGGTTGGATCTTTCCGCCTCGGCGCGCAGAGCCGCCCAGACGGTGTTCACTTGTTCACGGGTGTTTTCGAAAGAGCCCGAATTGTCGATTACGAAATGCGCGGCCTTGATTTTTTCTTGATCCGGCGACTGAGCCGCCATGCGGCGAAGCACTTCCTGGCGCGCAGCTTCGATTCCAATCTTCTGGCGAGCGGCGAAGCGTGTAACGCGTTGTTCCGGAGTACACGTCACCACGACCAGCCGGTTGAAACGGCTGGCGGCGCCGGCTTCGAGAAGAAGTGCCGCTTCCACGATCGCCACGGCATGCCGGTCCTGGGCTCCGATGGCATCCATCCACTCGTCCTGACTGCGGATGACCACCGGGTGGACGATGCGGTTGAGTTCATCGATCCGGGAGGCGCGTTTTCCCGCATCGGCCGGCGTCGCTCCAAACGCCGCCTCCGCCAGCCTGGCCCGATTAACGCTGCCATCGGGATTTAGAATTTCGCGGCCAAAGTGCAGCACCACCTCGTTGTAGACAGGTTCACCCGGTTGCATCAGTGAGTGGGCAATCCGGTCAGCCTGGACAAGATGCGCGCCCAGAGCGACGAACATCTCGCCAACGACCGATTTGCCCGCGGCAATGCCGCCAGTGAGACCGACCTTCAGCATTGGGTTGTCGAAAGTACCGTTACGGTGGACCAGAAGCGACCAGAAAGAAGACAGAACGTCTCAGTGGCTCTGTAACTCGAATGGTGAGTTCGCATTTTCTAAGAATGAGACAGGACCGGAACGCGGCTGCCGCGGCGCATGTTGGCGGCTTTCACCGTGTTGAACATGAGCATCGCGATCGTCAGCGGGCCAACTCCGCCCGGCACTGGCGTGATGGCGCCTGCAACCTCGCCCACCTCCGGATGCACATCTCCGATCAGCGCCGAACCCTTCTTGCGGAACATCTCTTCACGCTTGGCGTTGCCCGCAAAAAAACGTTGAAACTCCGCCGCGTCGGTGACGGTGTTCATTCCAACGTCAATCACCGTGGCCCCCGGCTTTACGAAGTCTCGCGTGATCATTCCGGCTCGGCCGATCGCGGCAACCAGGATATCGGCACGCCGGCAAACTCCCGGGAGATCGTAAGTCTTCGAATGGCAAACCGTGACCGTGGCATTGGCGTTAATCAAGAGCATGGCAGCGGGCTTGCCTACGATGTCACTCCGTCCGACGACCACCGCTTCCCGGCCCGGCAATTGGAATGTTGCTGCGCTTAAGAATTTCGACCACTCCGGCCGGCGTACACGGCACGAGCCCTGGCCGCTGCGTCGAAAGAAATCCCACGTTCATGGGATGAAAGCCATCGACGTCTTTCGCCGGGTCAACCGCGAGCAACACTTTTTTGGAGTCAACCTGGGACGGCAAAGGCAGCTGCACGAGGATGCCGTCGATCTCGTCACGGCGATTGAGATCTTCAATGACCGCCAGAAGTTCGGCGGTGGTGGAAGATTCGGATGGAGTCAGTTTCTCGCTGTAGACGCCAACCTCTTCACAGGCTTTTACCTTGCCGCGTACATAGATTTCAGACGCCGGATTGTGCCCGACGAGGACGACTGCCAGTCCCGGGCGCACTCCCGTGGCTGCCATTGCTTTGACTTCCGCCGCGGCTTCGCTGCGGATCTCCTGCGCGATCTTGGTTCCATCCAGAATGAGGGCAGACATAGATTGGGGACCGGGGTGTTCGACTTCCGGCAATAAAATCTTACACTGCCGAGAGTAGCACCCACCACGGCAAGCAAAGGGCCGCCTTTCCTGGTTTCGGCGTCTCCGCGCTAAAAGCGCATTTGACGCGTATCGCGGATGTCGTACAATTTCTTCCATGATTGCCAAGGATCTTCTGGAGATACTGGTTTGCCCGGCGTGCAAGGCGGCACTCGATTACCGGCAAAGCCCTGAGAGTTTGAAGTGTACGCAGTGCAAACGGGTCTACGCCGTGAAAGACGACATCCCGATCATGCTCATCGATGAGGCGACGATCGAACCCTAAACGGTCGCATCAACAGCTGCCACGATCCGGACCTCAAATAAGACTCACTCCTGCGGGTATCCGCCCACTTCAGGAAGTTGTTCGGACTTCCGATAGCGCAAGACTTCCTTCATCCCTTTATCGTAGGCCGCAACTGCTGCTTGGACCGTGGCTCCCTTGTTTCCCATCAATTCGCAAATCGCGAGAATCATTGCAAGTGTTTTGTCGTCGGGCATTTTCTGTAGTTCCTCCGCTGGGCTTCTGATTCCCGGAAGGTGTGCTGGAGTTGCAAACTCGATTTGCCGGTCCTGGCTTCAACAGTCTGAGGGAAGCCGATTTTGCCCTGATCTTTAACACTGCATTCACATTGCTGGAATACGATCTGCGGATGCCGCAGGAGCCCTTGCAGGTTGAAGACATCAGTGGAACTTCGGAAGGCCGTCGCGTATTGCGGCTTACCGGTCCCATCACGATCTCGAATTTCTTCGAATTCCAGTCCCTCATTCGAGGCAATACGTCGCGCCACTTGATCCTCGATCTGACGCAGGTTCCCTACATCGATTCCGCCGGAATCGGTGCGCTCGTCGGCGCCTATGTGAACCATCAAAAGGACGGGCGCTCCCTGGCCCTGGTTGGAGTCACGCCGCGCGTTCGCGACGCTCTGAAGGTCACGCGCGTGGAGCAGTTCTTTCAGTTTTACGAAACACAGTCGGCGGCAGAATTGGCTCACGCATAGCTCAGCTTCGGACAATTTTCTGCGAAAAGACTGACGGCGTTTTGTCACCTGGCGAACAAACAGAGAGGGCGGCCGCTGCGCTGCGTGATCAGGTCGAGACGCTTTTCCTCTCCCGAACTCCTACCCCCACGTAAGTGCCACATCTAAAAACATGGTTGACGTGGTTTGGACGGCCAAACGTCCGAAACCGACACATTGTGTCAGGACCTCGATTACTTCGAGGTACCAACGGCACCTGATTGAGTGGAAAGCGCACTACGGGCCGCCTCGCAACTTCCGATATCTAGGGGGGTTATTACATCCAGATGGGGTTTGGGGCTCGTACTGCAAAAGTAGGACAAATTCGGCAGGTCAATTGCATGCAACTTCATCAACTGCCGATGAGTCTAATACGGTAAAGCAAGGCTAGGTCGGAGTCGGAGGTGATGACGGCCATGATCGAAAAAGCGATGAACGACAAAGACAGATTCACAATGACCGAACTGGCGGCGCTTAGGAACGATTTGCTCCAAGGGGGCATGATCGACTCCTACGAAGCCGCTGAACTGCTCCAGGTGTTTCTAATGGGCCGTGGTTATGGGGTTTCGCCAAAGGATGCTCTTGATGCGGCTGGTCGCGTCGAGATGGCCGGCTGCGCGATCCCGGTGCTCCAGCACGAACTGGAGAACCTGGCGATGGTGATGTAGATATATCGATCCTGACCCGATCAAAGACAGGCGGGGATTGAGTTGAAATCCTCAGGCTCTGGGTCGAAAGGCACGAAGCGGCGACAAAGTTTCGTAACAAAACATTCTGGATCGACGATCGAAACAAGACCGCAACGAACCAGTTCCACAGTAGAAAAGCCGGGCAAACCTGCCCGGCTTTGTGGTTTCTGCTCGAAACCTTTCTGGCTACGTCAGCCCAGCTAACCCTTGATTGCGGACCGAATTTTAGGAATTCCCGCTACTGCGCCTTTCAACACAGGATCGTTTTCCATCAGTCCTAAGACCTTCCTGGTCATTTCCTCATCGATATCGGGGGCGCGGCGGATCTCGACAGGGTAGCGGACCAGCAGTTCCAATCCTGCGTCAGCGAACTGAAGGCGCGCCTCCGGCCGCGGCATCTGCACCTGTATGTCGACACGCCGCTCGATGGTGGCGTGCTGTCGCTCAATCTCGGATTGGTATTTCGAGTACACATCGTTCACCGCAGCCATGAGCCGTTCTTCTGTTTCCTTGTGGTTTCCTCCCGGTGTAATCATCACCACCACCTCGTGCCAGGAATATTCCGTGCCTGGTATTTGCTTGAACAGAGGCGTGCCTGTTTGAAAAAGTACCGAATTCGAAAAAGCGACAATGCGCCCCGTTGGATAAAAATCCAGGCCGGTGCCTGCGAGTTCCAACACATACATCCTGACGAGGCCAATATCGACCACATCTCCGGTGATGCCGGCAACGCTGATTCGGTCACCCACTCGAATGCCATATCTTCCGATGATGAAGAAATAGGCGGCTACCGAGAGCAGGACGGCTTGCAGGCCGACGGCGATGCCGGCCGTAATGAATCCCGCAAACGTTGCGAGCGAGCTGAACTCGCTGACAAACCCCAGAATCAGGACCAGAACGATCAGGAAGCCAATCACCACGCGACGCATTACGAGAAACTGGCGACGGCGGCGCGGATCGGCCACGTAACGGAACGTGACGCGGCGCCAGATCTCCGAAAGAACCAGAATGACCACCAAAGCCAGGAGAACCGCTCCGACTCGCATTAACACTGAGCGAAGGACGTACCTCGATTCGCGAGAGATGGAGCTCCGCCATTCGTCAAAATTGGTCTTACTGTCATTCAGAACGATGATTTCCTGGCTGAGCGGCATGAGCGCGGCAGAGAGTTGCTTGAATCGTTCGGCGAGGGCCTGAAAATTCTCACGTTCCACTTGCAGCTGTTGAGGATCGGTGGCAGGTGGCTGGTTTGCCAGTTGTTGGCTCTGTTGAATCGTCGCCCGCAGTGCATCTCGGAGTGGCGTTCGTAGGCGGTCTGCCACGTCGCGCGTGTATTCGGTCTGCTTGTTGAGGGCGTCGATCTGCCTTACCGCGCTCATGTAGTCATAGAGCGTGATCGCTTCACTGATGAGGCCGCCTGAGTTCACGAGCGTGGGCTTCGCCGGAGTGGTCGCGGCCGCCGGTTTTTGCGCGCCTTCCGATAAGCCGAGAACCTCAGGAATGGATTTGGCCAGCCGGTTAATGTCTCCTTCGAACCCACCGGCAATTTCTCCGTTGGATTCAACAAACGCTGCCATCTTCTGAATCGCGTCGAGCAGCGCCTTTTGGAGCTCGATCTGGCTCTGCAAGGCATCTCGCTGGGAGGTGAGGCTGAGCTTTTTGGACGACGGTGCTTTCACGAGTTGCTGGTTTACAACCTGAATTTGGGTCTGGAGCTGATCAATCTGAGCCGAAGTCTTAGCCTGAAGCTGTGCCAGGTTTTGCGCTTGCGTCGACTCGCCCGGCGAATGGTTGCCCGGATTGCTCTTTCGCTGCGCTGCGATCAACGCGCTCTCGGCTTTCGCCGACTGAAATGCGAGTTGCACGACCTGCCCACCGAGATTCCGGTTGTTGTCCTGGTAGATCGCGTCACTTGGCAGACCGACCGAAGTGATCCCAGTCGTCAAGTGCCGATACCAATTGATGACCTGATTCAGATGATGCAGCGCCACGCTGCCGTCCAGCTGTATCGGCGGCAGATTCGTCGTGACGGCTTGAGCGCCCTCGGGTGCCGCAGCTTTCGACGGCTGCTTCGAATCCTGTGCCGAAACAGACGAGACCATTAGAGAGTGCCAGGAATATCTGTGGGATCCACTTGGCGGACGTGGACTTCCGATCTGCTGTGAGAAAAGTGCAGCCTTGCGTTGTTGCTCAATGCGAACTCCGCTTGCGACAGTTGAATTTGAAACTCTTTCTTTGACGCAATATTCCGGCCAGGAGTCGGCATCATTTTCCAGACATTGAGGTGTCCCTTGGTCCGGCGGGTATAGGCGCGGTTGCTTGACTTCGCAAATTTTTCCTGTAAATGTTTGGGCTCCGGCGGGAGCATGTCGAGCCGCCCCTCAAATCACGAATTGATTTCAGTTCAAATGTAGAGAACCACTATGAGCGTCCCCACCGCCGGAGATCCCGATCGTTCCCGCAATCCTCGTAGAATTGTTGTCGTTGGCAGCTACGCAACGGGTCTGACGATGAAAGTGGATCGCATCCCCGGAGCAGGCGAGACTCTGCTCGGGCACGGATACCGCGTCGACTTTGGCGGCAAGGGTTCCAACCAGGCCGTTGGCTGCGCAAGACTCGGAACTCAGGTCGGCTTTGTCGCCAGGATTGGCTCGGACCCGTTCGGTGACATGGCGCTCGATTTGCACCGCCAGGAAGGGATCGACACAACCTTCGTCCGACGTTCCACCGACGCTCCAACAGGGGTTGGATTCATCATCGTTGAGGAGAAGCGGGCAGAACTGCATCGTTCTCGATCCGGGCGCGAACGAACTTCTGTCGCCGGACGATGTAGCACTGGCGAGCCCCATCGCAAAATCTGCGTCCATTCTGCTGACCCAACTGGAAATCCCCGTAGCCGCTGCACAGGCGGCGCTCGCGCTTGGGCGATCCGCGCACGCAATTACCATTTTGAACCCTGCCCCTGTGCGCCGGTTGCCAGCCTCGGTCCTTTCACTGATTGATGTTTTGACCCCGAATGAAACGGAGGCGCGAGTTCTGGCCGGGCGAGATCCGAAAGTTGGGGCCAAGCCTGAATCCGTCGCCGCAGATCTTCTCGCCAGCGGAGTCCAGCAAGTCATCATGACCCTCGGCGAAAAGGGCGCGCTTCTGTTTAGCGCTTCGACCGAGAAGCATTTTCCCGCAATCGCGGTACGCGTAAAGGACTCCACAGGTGCTGGCGACGCTTTTAACGCCGGATTGGCAGTTGCCTTGGCCCACGGGGAGAGTATCGAGGATGCGGCGCGATTTGGGATCGTAACCGGCGCGATGGCCGTAACCAAAGACGGAGTCATCCCGTCGTTGCCGCGTGTGCAAGAGCTGATCGAGTTCTGCGCGCTGCACAGGATCGCTGCTCCATCGTGGCTCAACACCAAACTGAGTCCACCAAACGCATGAGAGGCACGAGTACCATCTCTTAAGGAAACTCCGTGACATCCACTGAAGATAAATCCGACCTCAAATCTGCCCCAACGGAAGCACTAGCCCTCGCCGCGCGAATCCAGCACACGCTCATCTCGAATGTCCTTACCGAAGCGCTCTGGGAATCCCATATCGCCGAGTGCAAAACGTACAAGTTCAACGCGGCGATGATTCCGGGCGCATGGGTGAAGCGGACAGCGCAACGCCTCCGCGGCACAAATGTACGTGTTGCGTCCTTTGTGGATTTTCCTTACGGCACAATGACGAGTGCGGGAAAGGCATTCGAGGCTAAGCAGCTCGCACACGACGGCGCTGAAGAGATCGATCTGATGCCCAACGTCGGCTTCCTGCTTTCTGGGATGGAAAAGGAATATTTCGCGGACATCGAAGGTGTCGTGCGAGCGGCCGGAGCTATTCCTGTGAAAATCATGCTTGAGCTCCCGCTCCTGAACTTGCAGCAGAAGCAGCGCGCGGTCACTCTGAGCATCGATGCCGGAGTTCAATATTTGAAAAATGCCAGCGGGGGCGCGGTCGGGGTCGCAACACCGGAAGACATTCGATTTCTGCGGATGCTCGCACCGAAGCAAATCAAGGTCAAGGCATCCGGAGGCATCAAGACTGCACAACAAGTGCGCGACCTGATTGCCGCCGGAGCAGATCTCGTGGGGACCAGTTCTGGTGTTCGAATTGTGCGCGAACTTGTTCCGAACGCCGACCCAGCGCCAGAGCAAATCACGAACTACTAACAACCCCTTATCGAAATTGGTAACCGGGTTTGAGTTCGCACCGGAATACGCGGCTGCGGTCGGGATTGTCGCTGGAGTTGCAGTTTGCCCAACTCAACAGAAGTGAAGGGCCAAGAGGGAAGAAAACCCTTTGCTGGTCGACATCCGCCTCAACCGTTACCCCTTCCACAGCGGCGGGAAGCGTAAAGCTGAGTTCCCTGCCGAAAATTACCGGGAAGAATTCATGCGTAGCGGAGGTCGGCATGTTGTGAAGCACTTCAGCTTCGATCAGGAAAGTTGTTGTGTCGGACCAGTTGCGCGCCGACACATCAATGATCTGTCCGGCCTTTGAAGAATGCTCCGATTCGATTCTGCTGAACGGACACGGCCCGGCAATACAAGAAACTCGCACATCCCGGAACTCGTTGCCGGTTCCGGCATCGAGTGTGGCCGATCCTGCGGACGCTTTCCACTTGCCGTCCGGCGAGCAAGGGTGTTGATTCTTGCAAGGCACGTTCCCCTGATTCTCAACTTGGAAAGTCTTGACCGCGCTGCCGATATTCACGTCTGTGGTGGTCTTCACGGAATATCGGACCGTCACGTTGCCAACAACCGCCGGCGGACGGCCATCACTTGCAGCCATCGACGAACGCGGCACCATGTGCACGACGTACAGTTTGTCGCCAACAAACTCGGGAAGATCAAGCAGGAAATAATCCGGATGGCGAAATTCCAGCGTGATCGCCTGGCCGCGTTTGGTCCCTTCGTGCAGGGGAATCAAAAAAAGTCCAGACGAGTCTGATTTCACCGTCTGAATTTGTAAACTGTCGATGGCGGTAACTTGCACGCCGGCGATAGGCCTCTGCTTGCGAACGTCGAGATCCTTCACCATAATGGCGCCTTGCATCACAATAATTCTGTGGGTACGCCAGCGAAAATAAACCACGGCGCCGCAAGCAAGACCGATAATGAGGATCAGGGCCAGGGCCCATCCGGCTGTGCGTTTGATCGTCACATTGTCACGCGATTCGTTTCGCAGATCAGGATATTAAATTAATGAATGACGCTAATTTAAGCAACGATTGTTGCCATAATGGACGAAGGATTTCAGAATCCGTGAGGCCGAAACATGCATCTGTTCAGATTGCCGTCTTGCGCTCCCAGATTGTCTAAAATCAAACGACGCGGATGACGATAAAGCAAGCCAATCCATTGTCACGCCGGCAAGTGCTTCGGCAACTCATGGGCACCACGCTGGCGCTTCCCTTCGCCCGCTCAGCTTTCGCCCAGAACGGGCCGCACGTTCCAATTACACAGGATTTGCCGGCAGCCGGTCAGTATTCGTTGACAGCAGAAGACAATCAATTTCTCGACGAACTGGAGAGTGCCACCTTCCAGTTTTTCTGGGATCAGCAAAATCCGAAAACCGGGATGGTGCAGGATCGCTGTGACCTGCGCGGCGGAACGCCGGGAATCGTTGCCAGCATCGCCGCTACCGGCTTTGGCCTGACCGCCCTCTGCATCGGAGAGAAGCGAGGTTTGGTCACGCGTGCGGCGGCTGAAGAACGTCTGTTTGCGGCTCTCAATTTCCTCTGGAAAAAACTCCCTCAGCACCGCGGTTTTTTCTATCACTGGGCAAACATCAACACCGGCGAACGCGTGTGGGAATCGGAAATCTCTTCCGTCGATACAGCTCTACTGCTCTGTGGAGTTCTCACGTGCCGCGAACACTTCAAGCATTCATCCGTGACTCAACTGGCAGACTTGATTCTGCAGCGGGTCGAATGGACGTGGCTCTCAGAAGACACATCCCTGCTCTCGCATGGATGGACTCCCGAAATCGGATTCCTTCCTTCACGCTGGGACTACTACAGCGAATTGATGATGATGTACCTGCTCGGTATGGGATCTTCGTCGCATACGCTGAAACCCGAAGCGTGGAACGCGTGGAAGCGCCTCACGTTCGAGTATGACGGGCTGCGATACATCGGTTCGTTCGCTCCGCTATTTGTCCATCAGTACTCGCAGGCATGGTTCGATTTCCGCGGCAAACGCGACAAATACGCGGACTACTTTCAGAACTCAGTCATCGCGACAGAAGCGCATCGCCGATTCTGCCTCGAACTCGGCAAGGAGTTCTCCGACTACAGCGAGGACCTCTGGGGAATCACTGCTTCCGACGGTCCGAACGGATACGTCATCTGGGGAGGCCCACCGGCCGTAGGTCCGATCGATGGAACGATCACGCCTAGCGCGACTGGAGGCTCGTTCCCATTTGCTCCGCAACAAACGTTGCGCGTGCTGAAAAATGTCCGCAAGAACTACGCCTCTGCCTGGAGCAAATACGGCTTCGTGAACGCGTTCAATCCCCTCAAAAACTGGTACGACCACGACGTGATCGGAATTGACACCGGCATCACCATGCTGATGGCCGAAAATCTCAGGACGGGATTCGTCTGGGAAACGTTCATGAAGACTCCCGAAGCCCAACGCGGCATGGAGCGCGCAGGATTCGTCAAGTACTGACGTCCGCAGCCCCTCTGGAGACGGATTTCTCCCAACCGTAAGTCTTGATCCTTCATCAAAGAACGCGTTCCAACGGGGGGATTTCCGGTGTATATTCGGTGAACTCCAGTCGCTGGAGACTCGGCAGCGACCTTACCCCCTGGAAAAGTAACGGCTCGTCCGAATATACTTGAATCTAAAGGTTTTAACCCGATGGCGGATCGGCGAAGCTTCCTGAGCAGTTGGCGCGAACGGCTCTCTGCGCTTCGCAATGTGCCCGTTGTTCTGCGCATCGTTTGGGAGTCGGGGGGCACGGTCGTCTTCCTCGGCGTCCTCTTCCGTCTCGTATCGGCGCTCCTGCCTCTCGCTCTCGCCTGGGTTGGCCCAAAGCTGATCATCGATACCGTCGTACAGGCCAAGACCGCTCATCAGCCTTTTCCGGATCGCTTGTGGTACCTGGTCGCGCTGGAATTTGGATTGGCCATCCTGGCAAGCACGGTCAGCCGCGTCGGCGATTATCTCGATTCGCTTCTCGCCGACAACTACATGCGGCACGTCAGCATTCAGGTCATGAAGCACGCCGCAGAGCTTGACCTTCTCGCGTATGAAGACCCCGTCTTCTACGACCGGCTTGAGCGGGCACGCGTACAGGCTACGGACCGTCTGGGCATGATCCAGTCGATCGGACGCCTGATTCAGCAAGTCGTCACAACGATCGCGTTTTCGGTGTCGATCGTACTTTTCTCTCCGTGGCTTCTGCTGTTGCTGGTTGCCGGAGTCGTTCCCGCATTCCTGGGGGAAAGTCACTTTGCCTTTCTCGGCTACGCCAAGAACTTCCGTCAGACACCTGTGCGCCGGCAGTTGGATTATCTTCGCGTGCTTGGCGGCAGCAAAGAAGCCGCCAAAGAACTGAAGCTTTTCGGGCTCAAAGATTTCCTGACGGCACGATTCACGGAGCTTTCCAACCAGATTTACGTGGAAGACGTTTCTCTGGCGCGGCGCAAGCTGATTGCCGGGGCGCTGTTATCGCTCATCGGGACGATGGGATATTACGGATCCTATGTGTACGTCATCTGGCGAACCGTAGTCGGCGCGATGACGATCGGATCGCTGACGTTCCTGTCGGCTGCGATCATGCAGGCAAGCTCCAACATTCAACAGATTTTTTCGACAGTTTCGAGCATTGCCGACCAGGCGCTGTTCCTCACCGACCTGGTTGCGTTCCTCGAAATGCAGCCGACGATTCGTTCCAAACCCTCGGCCTTACCCGTTCCGCAGCCCATCCAGCGGGGCTTCGAATTCCGAAATGTGTCTTTCCGCTATCCCGGCGGATCGCGCAATGTTCTCGACCGATTCAATTTCCACCTTCATCCCGGAGAGCGAGTCGCACTTATCGGTGAAAACGGCCAGGGCAAGACCACCATCGTCAAACTGCTCACCCGTCTTTACGATCCGACCGAAGGAGAGATCCTGCTCGACGGAATCGACCTTCGAGAATATGACCTGGAGAGCCTGTACCGCGAGATCGGAGTCATTTTTCAGGATTTCATGCGGTACGAAATGACGGCTCGGGAAAACATTGCGATTGGCAGGATTGAGGAAATCGACAACCTCGGGCTTCTCAAGGCGTCAGCGCACAAGAGCATGGCGGACGAAGTCATCGGGCGTCTCGGCCGCGGTTTCGATCAGATGCTTGGCCGCCGCTTTGAAGGCGGCGTAGATCTTTCGGGGGGCGAGTGGCAAAAGGTCGCTCTGGCTCGCGCCTATCTGCGCGATGCCCAGGTTTTGATCCTCGACGAACCCACCGCGGCGCTCGATGCACGGAGCGAGTTTGAGGTGTTTCAGCGATTTGCCGAGCTGACTACCGGCAAGATGGCTTTGTTCATTTCACATCGATTCTCAACCGTGCGGATGGCGGATCGCATCGTAGTGCTCGAAGATGGACGCATCGCCGAAGAGGGCAAGCACGAAGCGTTGACGCAGATCGGCGGACGTTATGCCGAGATGTTCGAAATGCAAGCAGCAAGTTATCGATAAGGGATCCCGCTCATGCCGCTGGACAATATCGCTCCTGCCGAAGTTGCCGAAATCACGCAGAACCCCGCCTCGGCAGGCGACCGAACAGAATCCGAACTTCTTCACGCCAACGGGGAACACATTGCTTCCCTCCTGGCGTGGCTGCCCCGTGTTCCTTCGTCCCGCATTTTTGCCAAGCATTCCCGGCAAGTCCGGAGCACGCTCTTTCCGGTCATGGCAGCCGTCGACGCGTCCGTCGCCCGCGGACCGTTGACCGACGATATCCGCTGGCTGCGCGACAATTCTTCTCTGGTCTATTCCGAGCTTGCAACGATCCAGGGCGACAACAAGTTACTCCGCAACCTTCCTCACGTGCGCACCAGCACGGCGGAAGTTTTGCCGAGAGTTCTCGCTTTCGCGCAGGGATATTTGCGCGAAACCGCCTATCACTATCAGGACCAGACTTTCATCACCTTCTGTCGCGGATTTCAGTCGAAGACACCGCTCGAGCTTCGCGAGTTTAACGTCATGGGCGCAGCTTTGAAGCTGGTGCTCCTCGAGGAAATTTCCGTTCGCGGGCGCAAGGCGGTCGACAACCCTGAAGGAGAGCCAGCCGAGGTTGGGACTTGCGTCCAAAGCCTGCGCGAAGTCAGCCAGACCTCGTGGTTCGAGTTCCTTGAGCCCCTCGTTCTTTTCGGACACATTCTTCGCCAGGATCCGGTCGGTGCGTACGCCGCCATGGATCCGGACAGCCGCCATCTCTATCGCAAGAAGGTCGCGGCGATGGCTTCACGTTCGGACTTCACAGAGATTCAGATCGCCAAGGAAGCGCTGCTCCTCGCGCAGCAGGCGCATGCGCGGAATTATTCCGATCCGCGGATCGCTCGACGAGAATCCCACATTGGCTACTACCTGGTAGGGGAAGGGCGCGAGCTTCTCGCGCAAAAAATCGCTTCGCGCCCGACCTTGCTGAATCAAGTGCGTTCGTGGATGTGGCGGCATCCAGATGAATTCTTCCTTCCCTCCATTGCGATTCTTACGCTGGCAATCATCACGGCAACCTTGCTGTTTGTGACGACTCGGGATACTTCGCCCCAACTGGTCCTGCTCTCGATGCTTTTGTTCCTGCTGCCAGGTTCCCAGTGTGCGATCCAGATCATCGACAACATCATCACCCAAGTCCTGCCTGCAGAGATTCTGCCAAAGCTCGATTACTCCAAGGGCCTTCCCGCGGATTGCATGACGCTGGTGGCCGTGCCGACCTTGCTGCTCAACGAGAAGCAGGTCCACACCCTGATCGAAGATCTGGAAGTTCGTTTCCTCGGAAATCACGACGCGAATATCCACTTCGCCCTGCTCTCCGATCTGGCCGACTCCGATCATCGAGCGAGCGAAGACAATCCGTTAATTGAGTTGTGCTCGTCGCTGATCCGCGAACTGAACACGAAATACGCCGACCAGAAGAAGGGATCGTTTCTGTTGCTGCATCGCCATCGCATCTACAACCCACGCGAGAAAGGCTGGATGGGGTGGGAACGCAAACGCGGCAAGCTGCTCGACCTGAACAAATTTCTGCGCGGAGAGTATGACAGCTTCCCGATTAAGGTCGGCGACCTGTCCATCCTTCCAAAAGTCCGATTCGTGATCACGCTCGATTCCGACACAGAACTTCCTCGCGGATCGGCCCAGCGCATGGTCGGCGCACTCGCGCACCCGCTGAACCAGGCCATCATCGATCCCGACAAGAACATCGTCGTCGCGGGATACGGCATTCTGCAACCACGCGTCGGAGTGAGCGTTTTGAGCACGGTGAAGTCGCGGCTCGCCGCGATCTACGCCGGCCAGACCGGTCTCGACATCTACACCAGGGCCGTCTCCGATGCATATCAAGATCTATACGGCGAGGGGAGTTTTACCGGCAAAGGGATTTACGAGGTCGACACCGTACACAAAGTTCTCGATCAACGCTTCCCGCGCAATGCGCTGCTCAGTCATGATCTGATCGAGGGCGCGTATGCCCGCGCCGGACTGGCCAGCGATATCGAGGTCATTGAGGATTATCCGTCTCACTACAGCGCCTACAACCGACGCAAGCACCGCTGGCTGCGCGGTGACTGGCAGATTGCGGGATGGCTGCTCGCGGATGTTCCGGACGAAGCGGGCGCCCGTGTTGCCAATCCGATTTCATTGATTTCGCGCTGGAAGATTCTCGATAACCTGCGCCGCAGTTTGGTTGAGCCCGCCACGTTTCTGCTTCTGGTCGTCGGATGGCTCACACCCGGAATTCGCCCCTTGCGGTGGACGCTCGCCAGCGTATTCCTTCTGTTCCTTCCGGCTTTCTTTCAGGCTGCTGTCGGTGTGGTGAAGGCGTTCGTCGAGGACAAGCTCACTCTGGTGAGCGATGCCGGACAAGCGTTCGTGGCTACGGTCATCACAACCACGCTGACCCTGATATTTCTTGCGCACCAGACACTGCTCTCACTCGATGCCGTCGTCCGCGCCATTGTCAGAGCTTCATTCACGCGCGAGCGCATGCTCGAATGGGAAACCGCGGCAGAAGCCGAACTCAGTACTCGGCTGGGACCGGCGGACCTCTACCTGAACTGGATTCCGGCGTTGGCCCTCGTTCTCGGAGCTCTGATCTGGTGGGCCCGGCCCGCGGCGTTTTACGTTGCTTTGCCAATTCTCCTTCTCTGGGCTGCGAGCAAGCTCGTCTCGATCTGGTTGAATCGGCCCGCGGGCGTTCCGCGAAAAGAATTGCCCCGTAAGGAAGTACTTTTCCTGCGCCGTTCCGCGCTCTATACCTGGCGGTATTACGCGCAGTACTGCACCGAGGAACACAATTGGCTGATTCCTGACAACGTGCAGGAAGAGCCTCCTGCGGTCGCGGGGCGCGTATCTCCGACCAATCTCGGCCTGCTTCTCAATGCGCAGCAAGTCGCGTGTGAATTCGGCTTCATCACTGTGCCAGAGCTTCTCACGCAAACGCAGCGTACGCTCTCAACGCTTACGCGTATCCCGAAACATAAGGGACACATTTTGAATTGGTACGACACGCGGACGCTCGAACCGTTGATCCCGCGTTTCGTCTCCTCGGTCGACAGTGGAAATCTTCTGGCTTCCCTTTGGACCTTGCAGCAAGGGCTTCTGGCTCGAATCAAGCAACCGCTGTTTCAGCCAAGCCTCGCCGAGGGATTGTTAGATCATTTGCGAACTTTGGCGGAACTGAAAGGCATCGCCCGGAAACAACTTTCCCAGTGCGAGGAACAGCTGAACACGGAAAAATGGCTGCAGGGCTTGCTGAACCTGTGCGAAGCCGAGATCGAGCAGACGCCTTCTTCGGTCAATCCTCAACAGGCTAAAGAAATTGAATGGTTCCAGCGCGAAACCCGCAATCGGCTGACGGCTGTACAGGATCTCGTCCGCTCGTATGCTCCCTGGGAACTCCCCGAGTTTTCCGCTGTGCGCAACGATATCAATGTTGGGCCCGAACTCGCGGAGAGCCCCTCTCTTCGCCAACTTCCGCTCTTCATTGACGATTTGCGAGTCCGCCTGGAAAGAGCGATCCCCTCGATGTCTCGCGGAGATCGTGGTCAGTACGAAAATCTGCAAGCGCTGCTGCCGCAAGCCCGTGCCAACGCGGTCCGCTTGACCGAAAGCCTTCGCACGCTTGCGGCCGAAGCTGGAAAACTTGCCGATGCCATGGATTTTGCTTTCCTGCTGAATCCCCGCCGGAAACTGATGTCCGTCGGTTTCAACGTCGAGACGCAGAAACTCGAGCCTGCTTGTTACGACTTGCTTGCCACCGAATCTCGCACCGCGGTTTTCGCGGCGGTCGCCAAAGAGGACGTCTCCCAGGAAACCTGGTTCCGGATGGGCCGCACGCACACATTGACGAATGGTAACCCGGTTTTGCGCTCGTGGACCGGCACCATGTTCGAGTACCTGATGCCGATGTTGTGGATGCGCTCCTACGCGAACACACTTCTCGATCGCAGCCGCATCGCCGTCGTTGATTGTCAGCAAGCCTATGGCAACCGCAAGGGCGTGCCCTGGGGAATCTCGGAGTCGGCGTACTACAAGCTCGACTCGGGCGGAAACTACCAGTACCATGCGTTCGGCGTGCCCCAGCTCGCGATGATGAAAGGCGAATTGGACCTGCTGGTGATTTCGCCCTACTCCACATTCCTCGGCCTTAACGTGAACGCGACGGAATCACTGCGCAACCTGCATCGCATGGATCGCCTTGGATGGTTCGGACCATTCGGCTTCTACGAGGCCGCGGACTTCGGATCACCCGACAAAGTCCGCCGCTCAGGTCAGGTCGTGAAATCGTGGATGGCGCACCATCAGGGTATGACGATCCTCGCGCTCGCGAATTTCTTGTGCGACAACGTGGTGCAGCGCTGGTTCCACACCAATCGCCGCGTACAGGCGACCGAACTGCTGCTCCATGAGAAGCCCATCTCTCACGTACCCCGCACCAACGTTCCCCGGGCAAACGCCGCCTGACGTCTGTTGTTTGTGAACGTCTCTGCCGAGTAGCCGAGCGGTGCAACGCGCTTCTCGCGCTGCTTCTCGCGTCGCGCTCCGATGTATACTCTCTGTCGCAACAAACGAAATCAGGAGAATCGCGATGCAAAGCCGCATCACCGGTACGACGATGCCCGTTCTGGAATTTGCCCTCGAACCTAACGAAACCATCATCTCCGAAGCCGGAGAGCTTTCCTGGATGGGCAGTTCGATTCAGATGACCACCCACACACAGTTCGCCGGTGGCGGCGGTTTGTTCGGCGTGCTGAAGCGCGTCGCCGGCGGTGGCTCGATTTTCATGACGGAATACCGGGCCTTCGGAGCGGTGGGAGAACTGGCGTTCGCGACGAAACTTCCCGGCCACATCGTTCCAGTAGAAGTATCTCCGGGGCACGAATACATGATCCATCGCCATGGATTTCTCTGCGCTACCTCGGCAATTCAGATTGGCGTGGGCTTTCAGCAATCTCTCGGCGCTGGAATCTTTGGCGGCGACGGATTCCTCCTCCAAAAGTTGAGCGGGCAAGGCACTGCATGGCTCGAACTGTCAGGAGAGTTGGTCATGCGTGATCTTCAGCCCGGCGAAACATTGCGCGTTCATCCCGGCCACGTGGGGGCCTTTCAAGCCAGCGTCTCATTCCAGATCACGACCGTCCCCGGCATCAAAAATATGATCTTCGGCGGTGACGGAATCTTCCTTGCTTCTCTTACTGGCCCCGGCAGGATCTGGCTGCAAACGCTCCCGATCGCCAAGCTCGCTCACGCTATCGAACGGTACATCCCTCGGGAAGCCACTCGCCGCACGGTGGAAGGCGGAGTTGTCGGCGGAATCGTAGGATCGATCCTCGACAACATGAAGTAATTTTCTGTGTTTCTCGATGCTCTATGGAGTGACGCTTTTTGGCCCTCGCAGGCCGAAACACGAAGGTAACAGGGGGCCGCAGCCGTAAACGTCGGATTCGTGGTTCGCATCGGTTAGACTAAGTAGCAGTCCTCCGACATGATCAACGGCAAACATATCGCGGTCGTCATGCCCGCTTACAACGCGGAAAAGACTTTGGCAGCAACGGTCGCCGAACTTCCAGAACTGGTCGACATCCGCATCCTGGTCGACGACCACAGCAGCGACCGGACCGCCGAGGTCGCCAATCAACTCGGCCTCTACGTCTTCCAGCACGACCGCAACTACGGCTACGGACGCAACCAGCAGACTTGCTATCGCGAAGCTCTCGCCGCGGGGGCCGACGTCGTCATCATGCTTCACCCCGACTACCAATACACCCCGCTGCTCATCACCGCTATGGCGAGCATGGTGGCCTATGACGTCTACGATGTTGTTCTCGGATCTCGCATTATCGGCGGGCGCGCCCTTCTCGGTGGCATGCCTTTGTATAAATACGTCTCCAACCGCGCGTTGACGGCGTTTGAAAATATTTTTCTCGGCGTGAAGTTATCGGAATATCACACCGGCTATCGAGCCTTCAGCCGCAAAGTTCTGACTGAGCTGCCGCTCCTCGAAAATTCCGACGATTTTGTTTTCGACAATCAGATGCTGGCACAGTGCGTCCACTTCGGATTTCGTATCGGTGAAGTTTCCTGCCCGACGAAATATTTCAAGGAAGCATCGTCGATCAACTTCCGCCGCAGCGTGAAATACGGATTCGGCGTACTCGGCACAACCCTGCAATTCGCATTTCAGAAGATGGGATTCATCCACCTGCCGCGCTTCAGCGACATCGGCCGCAAGCTTGAAGCCGATCGCGAAACCTACTACGCTCCTCACACGGAATCCGGACACACGGCCTGACGTCTAGCCCCGGCTTCTCCACTGGCATGCCAGAAGATTCGATCCATCCTGTCGGGCCATCCGCGGGACGCGGCGATTTCGCGTTGCGCAATCTGGCCATCCTCGGCGGTCTCACCATATTTGCATTTCTGGTGATGGGCTACCATCCCGGGCTCGAGGATGATTCTTTCTATCTGGCCGCAATCAAGCGCGACCTGACTCCTGCGCTCTTCCCGCACGACGCCGATTTTTTTCGCCTGCAATTTCAGGCGACGATCTTCGACAAGCTCATCGCCCTCTCCATCCGAATCAGCCAGCTGCCGGTCGCATGGACTGTTCTTCTGTGGCAAATCGCGGCGATATTTTTCGTGCTGCACGGCTGCTGGCGCATCGCTCGCCGCTGTTTCGACAGAACTGAAGCTCATTGGTGTGCCACCGCTTTGATTGCAGTTCTGCTGACGCTCCCTGTGCCAGGGATCGCGATCAATCTCGCGGACCAATACCTTCATCCCAGGACGCTGGCGACTGCCGCGATCCTTGCCGCCATTGTTTCCGTAATTGACCGCCGGCTTTGGGTTGCCGGATTTCTGCTGACTTTCGCCTTCGCCGTTCACGCGATCATGGCAAGCTTCGGCATTTCTTTTTGCGTATTCCTGTGGTGGTTTCTTCGAGGACGGACGACTCAAAATCTGTCAGCGCCGGCGGCAGCGCTCGTCATCCCTCTCGGTTGGTTGTTCGAGCCGGCCTCCGACGCTTGGCGCCAGGCCGCCGCTACTCGCGGCTTTTATTTTCTTGGCCGCTGGCAGTGGTATGAATGGCTGGGAGTCTTTGCTCCACTCGTTTGCTTTTCGGGTTCTGGAAATTTTTGAAGCATCGCGGTAACTCCGACAAGGACTCGGCGCTTATACCGCTCACTTCGAGCCTGCTCTTCTATGGCATTTTTCAAACGCTCGTGGGTCTCGTCATCATGCTTCCGCCCGGACTTGAGCGTTTGCGGCCGTTTGAGCCTATGCGGTACTTGCATTTGCTTTACGTCTTATTTTTCTTGCTCGTCGGTGGAGTTCTCGGGTGCTACGTCCTGCAAAAACATCTCTATCGTTGGTTCATACTTTTTGTTCCACTCAGTCCTGGAATGTTCTACGCGCAAGCCCAGATGTACCCTGCGTCTCGTCATCTCGAAATGCCGTGGACCGTCCCGACCGACTCATGGCTGCAAGCATTCTCATGGATTCGCTCCAACACTCCTGTGGATGCGTTGTTCGCCCTCGATCCTCATTACGAAACTCAGCCCGATGAGGACTATCACGGATTTCGTGCTTTAGCAGAGCGCAGCGCGCTGGCGGACGTCGAGAAGGACGGCGGCATGGCTGCCCGCGTCCCGCGGCTGGCTCCACGCTGGCTCGCCGAAGTTACCGCTCTGAACGGATGGAGACATTTCCAGTCCGCAGATTTCAAGCGTCTCAAGGCTGAGTTCGGCGTCACATGGATCGTGCTCTCTCCTGACGACATTCTGTTCTCCGCTCCGCCCACTGACACATTGGCGTGTCCGTATTCGAACGAACAAGTTCGAGTCTGCCGTTTATACTGACAACGCCCTTTCCTCGGGAAAGGCAGTCCCACGAACGCGCGAATGCCCAAGCCTCCATCCTCTGCCTCGCGTTTCCCTCTGTGGTTTTGGATGGTGCTGGCCGCTTTCGCGTTCGTCTCGCTGTAATTCCCTTCGTCTATCGCGACTGGATGGATCCCTTTGTTCTGGAGCACTGGGCCTTCGGCCTCATCGCCCGATCCATCGCTTCCGGTCACGGTTTCGGAAGCCCTTTCGCCGAGACGGGCGCCTCAGCTCTCTTGCCGCCTGTCTACTCTTATTTTCTCGCAGGCATTTTCAAAGTTTTCGGGATTGAGTCGAAGGCGTCCATTCTCGCCGCTCTTTCGTTGAACAGCGCATTCTCAGCGCTCACATGCATTCCCGTTTTTCTCCTGGCGAAGCAGGCATTCGGCGACCGCGTGGCAAAGTGGGCAGGTTGGGGATGGGCCTTCTCTCCCTACGGAATCTACTACGGCGCAGATTGGGCGTGGTCCACTTGTCTCGTCACGCTTGAACTTGCCTGCCTGTTCCTATGGGCATGGCGTCTTGAAAAGTCATCCCGCACCCGCGATTGGATTTTCTTCGGCTTGTTCGGAGGATTTTCGGCGCTCACCGAACCCGTCATCCTCTCGGTCGTACCACTTCTTGGGCCTCTGGACGCTCTATCGACGATATCGTCAAAACAGAGAATTGGAAATTGCCCATGGCCGCGGCGGCGCTCTCCGCACTCGCAGTGATGTCTCCGTGGCTCTTGCGAAACTACGAACTGTTTCACAAGTTCATTCCTGTGCGAAGCGGATTTGGTCTCGAACTGTACATCGGCAATAACGGATACTCCGAGCGCTGGGTGAACAGCAGCCTGCATCCGAACCACAGCGACGCAGAGCTGTCGGAATACGAACACGCAGGCGAGATCGCCTACATGGACCACAAACTCCAGCAAGCCAAAAGCTACATCCGGCTACACCCTGCGTGGTTTCTATGGATGACCGGGCGGCGCATCGTTTACATGTGGACCGGCTACTGGAGCTTCGATCGCTCGTATCTGAAAGAGGAACCGCTCGATCCTCCCAACATATTTCTTGATACCACGATGACGATTCTTGGGCTTCTGGGATTGTTGCGCGTATTCAGGAAGGACTCTTCGCTCGCGGTCCGTTTTGCGATTGTTCTGCTCGTTTTTCCGTTGCCGTACTATATCTCGCATCCGGAAACTTACTACTTTCGCCCGGTCGATCCGCTCATCGTTGTGCTGGCGGCCGTCGCGTGGCCGGGGGAACCAGGAAAGACGCCGCATTGCCGCGCCCTGCGAGCGGGGTTTAACATCTAATGACCGAATGGCCATAGCGACATCTTCGCCGGTACGAACGCAACGCCGGTTCACGATCGGGCTCAGCGAAATTCTCAATTTCGCCTACGACGCCTTCTCCAGCAACAAACTGCAATTTACGCTCACGTCGTTGGCCATGGCCGTGGGCACATTCTCGGTAATTCTGGTGGTCACGATCGGTCTGACCGGAAAGCAATACATCCTGCGGCAGATTCAGTCCATCGGCGCGAACATGATTTATGCCGACTATCAGGGCGGATTGCAGCGCATCGATTCGACGCCCGACCCGATGACTGTCGACGACGTCAGGGCGGTTCGCGAACAGGTTCCTAGCGTGGTCGCGGCTTCCCCAACGGTTGCGTTGAACGATCGCATCAGCGTCGGCGGTGGCAAGCAGCGCGACATCCTCGTACTCGGCGTCGATCCTGAATATCAGAGAGTGCGGAACCTGATCGTGCTGGCGGGACGTTTCTTTGATCCCGAGGATACGGCCGGCCGGAACAAAGTCGGCGTCATTACCAACATACTGGCGGAAAAGCTTTTCGGGACGCCCCGCGAGGCTGTCGGACAAATCATCAAGCTGAGTGGCGGCCTGCCCTTCACCGTCATCGGGGTTTTCAAAGAAAGCGTGGACACCTTCGGGCAATCAGAAATTCAGGAAGACACCATGCTGATTCCGTACACCGTCAGCCGGTTCTTTACTCCGACGGCGGCTGTGTACCAGATCTACTTCTCAGCGGCGAGCCCGCAGGATGTGATTCCGGCGACAACGCGATCAAGCGCGTGCTGCAATCGCGACACCGTTCTGAGTCTGTTTACAGCGTGCAGAATCTCACACAGTTACTGTCTGTGGCCGGACGAATCGCCGACGCTCTCACTGTGATCCTTATGCTGGTCGCGCTGGTAACGCTGCTGGTGAGTGGCATCGGGATCATGAACATCATGCTGGCGACGGTGACGTCTCGCATTCGCGAGATTGGCATCCGCAAAGCCATCGGCGCAACAACACGCGAAATCCGATTCCAGTTTCTTGCCGAGGCAATTCTGATTTCGCTGACCGGAGGATTCGCCGGCATCGTAACCGGCCTCGCTCTTCCCTACTCAGTGCGCTTTTTCACCGACTACCGCTTCCCAGTCTCGGGCCTGTCGGCGATCATTGCCATCGTCATTTCATCGATTGTGGGAATTATCTTCGGCACAGTTCCGGCCACCCGCGCATCGCAACTCGATCCCGTGGAAAGCTTGCGCTACGAATAGCGCACCTGCACTCTATCCGGTAATTTTCCTGACGGCCTTGAGAATTTCTTCTGCCGGAGCGCCGTCGCCTTGACTGTCTCCTTTGTAGATGTAGCGCACGCGGCCGCTCGGATCGATGACGATTGTCGCCGGATGAGCAATGTTCCACGCATCGATCCCGACGCGATGGTAGAGGCCGTAGGCCTTGATGACTTGCCGGTCCTCGTCGAGCAGGAATGGCACGTTGATGCGGTGGGAACGCAGATATTCTTCCGGCTTCCAGATACCGTCCCGCTTCTCGGCGGCGATGCACACCAGGTTCGCTCCCAGTTGCCACAACTCACGCTCCAGTTTGAGCAGGTCCGGCAGCCGCTTGCGGCAACTGTGGCACCAAGTGCCTCTGACGAACTCCAACACGACGGGGCCTTTCGGCGTCCAGTCTGAGAGCTTCCACTGTCGATCTTCCGCCGCTAAGGCCAATTGAAATTCGGGAGCGCGAGAGCCAATTCCAAGGGTTTCGGTCGTATTCTTCACATTTGGGTACGGACCATCCGCGAGACTCGGATTGCGCCGGATCGTTGCGGTCGAAAACCCGCGTCATCTGCTTGAGATTACGTAAGTCATATCCTGCAAACGGCGCGGGCCTGCGGTTTCTGACTGAATGCGATTAGCTGAGTTTTAATTCGCGGATCGCATCACCAGCGCCAGTCAAATCTGCGAGTCGCATCTCGGAGTACTTGCGAGACAAGATCACTCCCGGAGCACCGCCGCGGAATGCCGCCGTAACCGCTTCCTTCACGCTTTGTGGCGTGCATTTGCTATGGTTCGGCTCAGTCGGAATATCGATATCGATTCCCGGCCATATCAGAGTTTTCGTACCCGCGACGCCTTCAAGAGCACGCTTAGTCTCGCGGTACACGTAATCGGCCGAGAGCCCTGTATGGGGAATCTGATCGTAGCTGGCCTCCTTGAATCCCATCATGGCGTAGTTCATATCCAGCAGGCCTTGCTTCGACAGATCCCCATAAAGGGTTGAGCCGATGTTGTCCGCGTACAGAGCCATCCGTTCTCCGCCGCAGTTGTTGTACATCACGACCTTGATGAAGTCCGAATAGTTCGAGAGCTCATGAAGATCCTGTTCTGCGCGGTAAATTGGATTGAAAGAATTGTTGTGCCAGATGTGCCACCCAACCGGCACCGTCTGCTTGGCTGATTTCACCGTTTTGTAAATCGCAGCGTAGGTCTCGCGAAGGCTGTCAGTCCAAAGCATTTCCCATGCGGCGAGTTCCGGGTATCGCAAAAGAATCCGCCAGAATTGAACATAGTAGCCATCGATGGGTCGTTTGCCGCCGCGCGCGGAGCGGACGAATTTTTCCAATTCCAGAAATCCCTGCCGGGCGCGGTCCACGTTGATGCCGCGCTCTTTCGCTTTGCTCTGACAAAACTGGCAGAAGCAGGTCACTTGCCCGGGGTCGACGGGCGGCACATCATGCGTAGCTCCCAGGCTGTCGCAGAGCGCCCCTTGGCGTTCGGACCCCCACATGATTCCGTCGATGTCGTAGGACCGGGCGTAGTCTTCGACGAGGCCGGTTAAGAAATTCCTGTAATCCGGATTGTTGACGCACAAGGTGTCGGCATTGCGTCCGTAGAGGTCGCGCTCCTGCAATTTCTCGATGTTTGGCAAGTCGCCGCGGAACACATCTTCAAGCCAGCAGATAACTTTCATGCCGCGCTTTTTGGCCGCAGGCAGCACTTCGGCCAGGATGTCCAGGCTGCCGTGATCTGGAGCGCGAGTGTCTTTGAGTATTGTGTTCTTGTAGTACTGCGGATGCGGCGTGGCGAAGTTTCCACCGTGAAAATTGAGATCGTATTCCTGCTTGCCATGATCCGGCAGCGGCTGGCCTGGAATCTGCCTTCCGGCGATACCTCGACCATACGTGAATACAGCGAGAAATAGCGTGTTCACGCAGGCGCGCTCTTGAAGCGTATCGAGAACTTTCTCTGTGCCTTCATCGACAAACGACACTGCACCGACCTGGATGCCGACCATTTTGGAAGTCACTGCAGCATGTACCGAGGTTGGCATCGCGAGCGCAGCTCCAGTGCCCGCGGCAATTTTCAGGAATTCGCGGCGATTCACATCCGATATGAACATGGACCACTCCTATCGTTTTTCGTGGCAACGATGGCTATGCTGCCGGACTTGATCTGCGGTGAGCGTAGAAGGACGAGTTCGTCTTGCCAAATGCTGCGGAAGCGTAAGTCAGCAATGTTAAAAAGGGATTGAAAATCTCATTCGTGTAACTCCAGGGCGCCTACTGGCGCCTTATGTTGGATGATCGATATCGTTTTCTTCTACTTGTTCAGCACGGGGCGCACGTCTTCTACACCAGCGGTTGATCAGGTTTGTAATTGTGACGCAATGTCAGCGAGCCATCGGGATTGACCTTCTGCCGGCACGCCCATCGGACCGGATAACGCACGCCCTTCACTTCGAGTTCAGCTTTTAGCCGCAGTCCTTCCCATGGAGCGCCTGCTGGCAGCATCAGCATGGCTTGATGAATGCCGATTGGTTTCGGGTACCCGGCATCGACACAGCCTGAGACTTGAATCTTGCTGTCTTCGCTGAATACGGTAAGGCGCAACACCCCCGGAACGGGAGCGATTCCGTCGTTCACCAATCCCAGGACCAGACCGTTAGCTCCGTCACGCTTGAACGTCCAGATAAACGACGGGCGGATGCGATAGCCGATCTTGCGCGCCATCTCATCGATCGGCTCCGGGAAATTTTTCGTAGTAGCTCGTAATACTGTGCGCCGATTGATTGTGCCAGCTCCAAACCGATAGATAGTTGACTCCGACATCGGCTACGTGGGAAATGATTTGCTCGTTGTAAGTAATTCCGTCTTCGTCGATCTGAAGTTCCTTCGGATCGCCGGTCGTGAAACCAACCTCGCAGATCGCGGCCGCCCAGGGCGGACGGTAACTCAATGCCTCGATCTGCGTGTTCTCAATGAAGATCGTGTCGGTACGCAACCAGTTGCCAGTACGGATCGTGCGATCCACCATATCGGCGTTGCCTACATTGCTGAAATCGGGCTGCGTGTTCGTCGCGAGCGGTACTTTGGTCCAGTGTTCGAGTTGCCGCTCGAACATGGCCATCCAAGTCTGTTCCGCGACCAACTGGCTGGGGAACGGATTCCCTTCGTAGGGCCAGGTGTGTCCTTCGCCCCAGAAGCCGTACATCATCGTATCCATGAACTCGATCTGCGGATGACCGTTGAATTCGGCGGCCAGCAGCTCATTCAATTCGCGAAACGCCGCCTGATATGCCGGGTGATCGTAACGGGGCACACGGTTGTCTTTCTTGTAGCGCGTTTCCGCGGTGTTGCCCTTCCACTCGCCTTTGAGCTTTACATAGGGAACTTTGTTGAGGAGAAAGTCCGGCATCCCGGGCTCGGGAGACGTCGGGATTCTCCAGTTGAATCCGAAACCCGATTTGCTTATCGTATCGGCGAGCGAGATCGAATGCGATCTTCCACCACGCCGGGAATTCGAGCCTGCCTGGCTGTTTTTGGATCTCCCGCCAGTTGGGACGGATGTAGATCTTCTGCACGAAGGGCAGCTTGACCAGATCCTCGAGAGCTCGCTCCTGCGTTTGGCCGGGGACATTGATCGGCCCGGTGTCGTCGGAAACATAGACCATGAGACCCATTCCGTAATTGCTGACGATTTCCCGGGACGGCGAGGTAATCATCGAGACATCGCTCTCGGGAACAACCGCGCATGGACCGTACTGAGGGAATGGCCCCTGGTAAAGCCGGTCGGGAACCGGAGGGCCCGATCCCCAGTCATATTTATCCCAGTTGTGTTCAGGAATGGAGGCGTTGGCGCGGGCGTTAAACACACCGACGGCGAGTCCCGTTGCGGTCGCGGACTTCAAGAACTTGCGTCGATCCATGAGGTGCTCCAGTAAAGGCAAACGGCTAGCAATAGCGTGGTACCGGAGATATTACATCAGAATCGAAACGACACGAAAGTGTATGAAATGACTTGAAATCCCTCTGGGAAATAGCGCCTAATCCGGCGTTTCGCTGAGTTACGGCAAGGCGCAAGGTCGCCTGAATGTCTCAGCCTCATTTCATCGGGTGGACTAGCGTCGGCGAGGGAGTCCCTTTGCCGAGGCCTCGGATCCAGGTGGTTCACGGAACGGTTCCACAGCAATGCGCTCGTAACGCACTTCCAGCACGGTCAGGGATTCTGTCCCGCCCGGCAATTGAAGGACTACGCTGTCACCCGCTGCCGACTTCATCAACGCGCGCCCCAGAGGTGACACCCAACTGATGTGGTTGCGGTTGAGATCGATTTCGTCGGTGCCCACGATGCTCACCACTCGCTCCGCTCCCGCGGCATTGGCATAGCGCACGGTCGCTCCGAAGAATGCCCTCGTCGCCGCCTGTCCCGATCTCGGAGCTTCCGGGTCCACCACTTCCGCGGCTTCGATTCGCTTTGTGAGAAAGCGAATCCGTCCATCGATCTGCCGCAGGCGCCGCTTGCCGTACTGATAGTCGGCGTTTTCACTGCGATCGCCGTTGCTCGCAGCCCACGCCACCACCTCCGTCACGGCCGGGCGTTCCCGGGTGAGCAGAAACCGGTGCTCATCTTTGAGGCGCTCGAGCCCGCTCGGCGTGATGTAGTTCTTGACTGGGTCGCGGGCTCGTCCGGTTTTGGTTTTCTCGTAAACCCTTTTCGCATCTCGTGTAATCTTTCCAGGGAGTATCCAGTGGAGTGTACCCAACAAGTTGGAGAAACACTGCGGCCCTGACTGATTTTTTCATGACGAAAAATTTCTTTGCGGACGGATTCATGTCGTCCGGATACAATCCGTCCCTGACAGCTACCGATGACTTTGAGGTTCAGATCGATGATTCGACAGGTGCGGTTGAACAGCTTGCTCTTCTTTTGTTTGCTCCTTCTTCCATGGACACAACTGATCGCGCAAGGTGTCGCGGTTCCGGGCGATCCGTGCAAACCGGCGAGTGCGCGAACGCAAGAGATCGGATGCTGGATTCTGGCGGACAATCCCGTAGGTCAATTCACAAAGCCGCAAGTGTTCTGGCATCTCGATGCGTATCCGACACGCGTTGCGGCGCAAGCCGACAAGGGTCCGCGAGGCATGGTTGTCGAGTCGTTTGGCAAAGTGTGGTTGATGACCATCGAGGACGAGAACTGGAAGTCGGACCACGGAAACCCGCTTGCCAAAATTGGTCCGCTTCCGATCATGGCAGGAGAAAAGTACTCGGCGCAGTTGATGGAGGCGGACTTCACACCCGGAATGACAGCGCCCGCGCACGTCCACTCTGGCCCGGAGGCCTGGTACGCAGTCGGCGGCGAAACATGCCTGGAGACCTCCGATGGCCGCATGCAGATCGGCCGAGCAGGGGCACCGGCGGTAATCGCTCCCATGGGATTATCGATGCATCTCACCGCCATCGGCACAGAGGAGCGTCGTTCGATCGTTATCATCCTCCATCAGTCTTCGCAGCCACCGACCACGATGGTCCATGATTGGATGCCAAAGGGTTTGTGTAAGGCGAACCGTTGAGCTGGAATCTTGACACCAAAGATTGTCCTCAAATGTCTGCCTTGAGGATGTAATCGATTCCTCCTGGATCACGGGCAGACCTTCAATGACCCGACGTCAGGCGAGTGGCACATCTTTACATTGCACCATTCCCACTGAGGGTGACCCATCCTTGCGTTGTTTGCAAGAGCGTGCGCTGAGCGGGGCCGAAGGGGTGGGCGGCGATGCCGCCGGCGCAACTTGTATCTGTTCTACACTACCCGTTGTGTATGCCGTCGTCGTACCCGCCGCTGCTGTGGCTTCTGCAGTTTGAAGGCTGGGCCACCGCTGGGAGTTGTTCGGATTGGTCAACAAAAGCGCGTTTATAAGGAATAATCACTCGAGCTTTTGCCGCTTAGCGTCTCTGCGTTGGTAATGCAGCTGGTACGACGGTCAGTGTTTCTATAGCGCCTGCATTGATTAGCAGTCTTCTCGACTTCTGATAGTCATCATGGTCAAGCGCGTTGCATTTCGAATAGCCCATGGTCATCCATCGATAGTCTGTCTCGTGTACGATGGGCGATCCACAGTTCGCTGCGTTGAGATAGTCGACGGCTGTGCGCCCCTTTAAGTCCTTCATTCGAGCATCGGCTCCCGCTTTCAACAATGTCTCGACCTCATCTGGATCGCCGCGCTGAACCAGAAGCATAAGTGCGGTCATACCTTCGTCGTTGACTGCATTCACTTCGGCACCTGCATTTAGAAGGTCCTCATCCGCCATGCCTGTGACAGCGGATGCCATCAATGCCGTTTCGCCTTTCTTGGAGCGGGCATTCACATTTACTCCTGCTTTGACTATTTCACTCAATAGCGAATCGCCATAGGAACTAGCGGCATACATCAGAGGCGTCCATCCGCTCGCGTCAACGTCAGTGGGCATATCGCCCGCTGCTAACGCGGCGTGGAAAGCCTTTTTGTCTCCGCGATGCGCTGCATCCATGAGCTTTGTCTTGCCTGGTTTGGGTAGATACTCGAACGTGATTTCCGCGATACTTTCAGTTGTCGGATCACCATGTCGCCACTGATGCGTATTGGCGGACACGTCAACAGCTAATTCCACGTCTCTGAAGATCGCCGGCGCGGCATCGCCATACTCGTCGACCCTTTTCTCCAGCCCACCGAGGCGCACCTTAAACGAACTACCATCGCCATCCATCAGCCCCGCCTGGTCGTAGTGGCCGCACAGCCTCCAAACAGCTGGAGTGCGAAAGCGCTCCAACAGGGAGTTCACCTCGGCCGGTGTGATCTGTCCTCTCTGGGAAAGATCGCCCTGCTTCCAAACAACCGAGCCGTCTGCACCAACCCTCACTTCTTCGTTCCAGCGCTGTAGTTCTACGAAATCCCCATCCATCACGGTTGCTGGAGGAACGCGATCATTGGCAGTTGGACATTCTGAGCGGTCCAATCCCGTCGTAGAGATTGAAACGACCTGAACTTGTCCTGTTCCATCTAGC
The DNA here is from genome assembly GCA_963771765.1 of uncultured Acidobacteriota bacterium. Taxonomy (GTDB): domain Bacteria; phylum Acidobacteriota; class Terriglobia; order Terriglobales; family Acidobacteriaceae; genus Sulfotelmatobacter. The sequence continues at coordinate 3,068 of CAVYUY010000019.1, read as the reverse complement.
ACTGCCTTCGTCACTGGCTGGCTGTCGTCGTATCCATCGTCAGGTGGATTTAGCTCGAAGTGAAATGTGACCCTATAGGCTGGCCCTCCAAGCGCCGCTTTCGGCTTAAGCTGCCAGGCCTTCACGTTTTCGACTGCGATCCCCTGCAACATCGGATGGCCAGAAATCGGAATTACATCGACAGTCCGACCTTCCCGTGTCTTCGGAAGCTCACCACAACATCACCCTGTATGTTAGCGGCTCTCGCGATCGGAGGATATTTCAGTTCCGGGACGGAATCAGGTACGACCGTCTGCGCCTGACAAACACCGAAAGTCGTCGCGAACAGCGCTAGTAAGAGCGATGGCTGTATTCTCGACATATCTGGAACCTTTTCTATCTGAACGAAAGCAGAGATGCCGCACGGCGCATTGAATACGGAAGGTCCCAAAAACCAAGACCCCGCCCGTTCGCATTCGCAATCGGCGTGCGATAAGGACGGGGCACCATGGTCTCTTGAGCTTTACTTCTTGGGCCGCGACTCCGGCGGCACAAGACCTGCGAGGCGGTAGTACACGACGAGCTGGCCGTAGTGTTCACCGCTATGTTCGATGATGCCGTAGGCGATGTCGAGAATGCGCGCTTTCTGATGGGGGAAATACACAAACTCCGTGATCATGCCTTTTTCGCCTTTCGACTGAATGGCGGCGGCTCCGTCGGCAAAGGATTTCTTTACGAATGCGACGATATCGGCCTTTGTTTTGTACTGGTCGCGCTTTGGATCTTCTGCCGCGGGAGGCTTCCGCCCCATCACGGGATTGGTGAAGTAATAGTATTGAACCCGCCGCGTGCAGCAACTGCTCGGCGAAGCTGCGCTGCGCGGGTGTCGGCTTGAAGTCATATTTGTCCTCGGGAAAATCTTCGGCCATCGCCGTGAGCTTGCGGCCAATCTCATTCCAGGAATCGAGCACGACTTTCAATTCCGGATCGGCAGGTTTGACGGCTGCATCTTTCTTCATCGCGTCCTGGGCATGCGCGGGAAACGCGAATGCCAGCAGGACGAAAGCGAGAAACGGTATTCTTTTCATTTCTTTCTCCACGATTGAGTTTCGCGAATCGAAGCTTCAGCTTCTTATTTCGTCTGCGCCAGCTCCTGCCACAACGGCAGCAATTTTATCGAGTTTCTCGGCCCAGCCCTCGAGTTGCCCGCTCTCTATTGCGCTCTCCATGGGTTCGTTTCCAATGAAAGTGAGTTTCGTCTGGCCGTTTCCAAGATCCTCAAAAAGAATCACGTTGTGCGCATCGTCGATGGCCTCAAGCTCTATTCCCAGCTGCCCCGGCTCAATCTTGTTTCCCTTCGAATCGGAAAAGTACATGGATGAGACGATTTTCGTACGGACGCCAATTGGCGCTCGTCGAAATCGTCAACGGAAGCCAGCTCGACTCCCGGTGGACTTGCCCATCCCGATCGGCGTCACAGGCGGTTCCGGCTTGATCTCTGTGCCTCGCATGAACATCAATTTCACATGGCCGACGAAGGCGCCGGATGAGAAGCACCAGCCCCCGTCCACGCCGTAGTACGCCATGCCCCACTTCACCGCGCCTGATGTCCGGCAACGTCTTGGCCGCCAGGGCATCGATGCGCTCGGCGATGCCGCGCTGCGGCTGCGGCAAGCTGGCGATGTAGGCGAACACGGGCTCGTCGCCCGTTGCGGCCTTCGCCGGGCTTGCCTTGCCGGTCATGGCGACGAGCAGCTTCGTCGTGGTCTTGCTTTGGGCATTTTTCTTACCCTCGCTGCTGCCGAAAACGCTTCTTTGACTGCTGGTTGACAGAGGCATTTGTCCCTCCGCTGGATGAGCGATCATCTTCGGTTGGCGAAAGGGTGCAGCCGGCAGGTAACTTCTGCAGTTTGAAAGCCGGTCCACGCCTCCCCGCCCACCCTGAGGAGTCGGAACGGACCGGCGTTGCGTTACGTTCACGATCTCGCGCATGACGATCATCAAAACTTCAACTTCTTATTTCGCCTGCGCCAGCTCCGCAACAACTGCGGCAACTTTATCGAGTATCTGGTTCCAGCCCTCGAGTTGACCGCTATTCTTTGCGCTCTCCATGGGTTCATTTCCAATGAAGGTGAGTTTCGTCTGGCCGTTTCCGAGATCCTCAAAGAGGGTCACGTCGTACGCACCCTCGATGGCCTCATGTTCTATCCCTTATTGCGCAGGCTCAACCTTGTTTCCCTCCGAGTCGGAAAAGTACATCGAGGAAACGATCTTCTCGTGCGGAACAATCTCGTGGTATTCAACCGCATTCCAGAACTCCTGCCCATCCGGCGCCCTCATGCAGCAGAGAAATTTTCCTCCCACGCGAAAATCCATCTTGCAAACGGGCGCAGTAAAGCCCTTCGGCCCCCACCACTGCATCACGTACTTCGGGTCTGTCCACGCCTTCCAAACCAATTCGCGTGGGGCATCAAAAACTCTTGTGATCAACCATCCGCTCTGTCTCGTTAACCGTGTTTTTTGTCATCTCTGACCTCCGTCTTTTTTCATTTGATTCACAACCACTTCCAGCTTGTCGAAACTCTCTTCCCAGAATCGGCGATAGCTAAACGCCCAGTCGCTGACTGTCTTGATCGCCTCCGGCCTGAGCGTGCACACACTCTCTCGTCCACGCTTCGTCTTGATCACAATCCGCGCCCGCACCAGGTAGGCAATATGTTTTGAAATCATCTGCTGCGAGAGTGCAAACGGTTCCGTCAACCCATGCACAGAGGCAGGCCCATGGGAGAGTCGTTCGATCATCGCCCGCCGGGTTGGATCAGACAAAGCCGCAAATGTTGTACCCAATCGATCCACAACCATATGGTAGTGGATTTTCTGTCAATGTCAAGTGGTGCGGGCGGGAGGTCCCACCATCCCGCAAAAAGCGCAAAAAGCGGGAAGGGTGGGGCAACCCCCATTTTGGAATTTGTGAAAAGAGCGGTCCAGTAAAAAGTCGATCTGAGTTTGGGCTTCGGCCCTCGATTCTGCGGGAGTCCGTAGAACTCTCAATAATTCCAACGCCGGCGGTGGCCGGCAATTTTCTATCC
>CAVYUY010000018.1:0-187555 GCA_963771765.1 uncultured Acidobacteriota bacterium | reverse complement strand
CTGGCACTTCATGGCTGCGCTGTGGATTTACGTGTTCGCGTTGTTGGCTATCGCGCGGTAGAGCTTTTGATGGGGACGACAGGCTTCTTCGGAAGGGAGAACTTGAGGAATGGCTGACGCCACACTGCAGCACACTGCTGTAGGACATGGAACGGCAGGAGAATTTGAGGCGCCGCTGTTTGGAGCCTATTCGAAGAAAGTGGGAATGTGGCTGTTTCTTGCCTCAGATTCGCTGACCTTCGGCGCCCTGCTCTTTGCTTTCAGCTACAACCGAATTTACACGATTCCGTGGCCGACGCCGTTTCATGTGGCTAGCATCACGAATGCCACGATCATGACGGGGTGCCTCCTTTCCAGTTCGCTCACCATGGTGCTGGCGGTATTCGCGGCGCAGCGCGGCGATCGCGCCTGGTTGAGAAATTGGCTGCTGGCGACCATGGTGTTTGGGACCGCGTTCATCGTGCTGCACGGGATGGAGTGGACGAAACTGATCGGCGAAGGTTTGACGCTGCCAGGGTTTCCCAAGCCCGCTTCTTCGAGTGCCGGTGAGCTCGCGGATGTCTCGAAAGCTGTTCCGCAGTTTGCCGCGACCTTCTTCGGGCTCACCGCCATGCATATGCTGCACGTCACGATCGGCGTGATCTACCTGGGAGTCGTCGCGCTCCGCAAACTGTTTCTCCCGATTCTGGGGGCGCTGTGGCTGGCGGGTTGGCTGCTGATTCCGTCAGACAATGTTTTCCATTATGGAATTCACGCGCTGCTGATTGGACTGATCGTTTCGGCGATCATTCTGTTCTTAAAGCCTAAGGTTTACGACGCGCACGACGTCGAGGTTTCGGGGTTGTATTGGCACTTCGTCGATCTGGTGTGGATGTTCATCTTTCCGCTGGTGTATTTGATGTCGACGAGAATCTCGTAGGGCCGCTCAGCACGGGGAAACACAGAGAGGAACGGAATCATGCACGATGTCGCGACGCATAATGATACGAAGGGTCAATATTTCTGGGTCTGGGGAGCGCTGCTCGTTCTCACCGCAATCGAAGTTGTGCTGGCGTACAGGCAGGTCTTCGAAGCGGTACGGATGCTCGAGATCCTGTTGATTCTGTCGGTGATCAAATCGGCGTTGATTATCGGCTACTTCATGCACCTGAAGTTTGAGACGGCGATCATGCGATGGATGATTACCTTCTCCGTGGTCGCGTGTTTCATCATCATGTATTTCTTCTTCTTCCCCGATGCGGGACGGATCATTCGGCTTGGAGTACAGTAAGCAGATGAGAATCGCACGTCTATCCGCGCTGGCGAGCTTGATCCTGCTGATCGGGCTATGGACCGCTCCTGCATTCGCGCAAGGCTGTGCGATGTGCCGCGCGAATGCGAAGGCAACTCCGAAAGATGGACAAAAGGCGATCAACCGGGCCATCCTGGTGATGATTGTGCCGCCGATCAGTATGGCTACATTTGGAGCGGCATTTATCGTGAGGTATGTGCGGCGCAGAGATCAGGACGAAAATCGAGAGTCTTGATCGGGTCTTTCAACAACGCACCTTCTACCCGAACGAACAAACAAAAGATTAAGAGCTAAAAGCAGCGGACGAGAGTGTCCGCTCCGCACAAGCGTTGTTGTCGCAGAGTGTTGTTCCGGGCAATTCTCTTCTTCCTCAAATCCCTTATAATAGAAAGATTCACTAGGCCATTTGGACCCATCTGTGCGGTGGTACGGGGTCTGGAGTGGCTTCGGCCCTTTATTCGATGTCCTCTACTTTGACGCAGACGGAAAGCATTGTTGTTCGCGGCGCGCGGGTTCACAACCTCAAAAATATCGACTTTGAGGTCCCCCACAATACCTTGACCGTGGTGACCGGTGTGTCCGGGTCGGGGAAATCCTCGCTGGCGTTCGACACGATTTATGCCGAAGGGCAGCGGCGGTATGTGGAATCGCTATCGGCGTATGCGCGGCAATTTCTCGAACGGATCGAGAAACCGGATGCTGACTCGATCGACGGGATCGCGCCCGCAGTCGCGATCCGGCAGAAGAATACGACCAGAAATCCACGCTCGACAGTTGCCACGGCCACGGAAATCTACGATTACCTGCGCCTCCTGTTTGCCCGGGTGGGACGCACCTTTTGCGCGAACTGCGGTAACGAGGTAAAGAAAGATACCGTCGACGAGGTCGCGGACGCGATTCTTGCGCTCGAGCCGGGAACGCGACTACAAGTGTTCTTCCCGCTGCAACGGCCGGCTCAAGGCGTGCAGGAGACGCCCGCGAAGGGTACTCGACCTGCAAAAGCCAAGAAAACAGCCTCGACCCAGTTAACCGATGCGATCAAGACCCGCTTGTTTGAGCTGCGCAAGGGCGGCTTTAATCGGCTTTATCAGGCGGGAGAGATTTACGAATTCTCGACTCCCGAGTCATTGCTCGATGTCGACTTCGGCCAGCCTGTATTCGTGCTCGTGGATCGACTGGTAGTGTCTGCGGAAGGACGGTCGCGGGTCGTGGACGCGATTGAGACCGCGTACCGGGAATCGGGCGAGGTTATTTTTGAAGTGAAAAGCGACGGCGAGGCGTCAGCTGAGGCTGGTGCTCCTCCCACGCTGCGGTTTGCGCAGAGGTTCGAGTGTAAGCAATGCAATCTCCGGTACGAGGAGCCGGAACCGCGGCTGTTTTCGTTCAACAACCCCTACGGTGCCTGTCCGAAGTGCCAGGGATTTGGAAACACCATCGATTTCGATCTTGATCTGGTCATTCCAGACAAGTTGAAGACGTTGGCTGAAGGCGCGATTGAGCCTTGGACGAAGCCGAAGTATCAGGCCGCTATTTACGGATCTAAAGCGGTATGCAAAGGCGGCCGGGATCCCACTGGACATGGCCTGGATCGATCTCGCGGAAGAGCACAGGAATATGGTGCTCAACGGCGAGGGGAAATTCCTGGGCGTGCGCGGATTCTTTGCCCACCTCGAGCGCAAGAAATACAAGCTGCATGTTCGCGTATTTCTGAGCCGCTACCGGGGATATTCCATCTGCCCGGATTGCAACGGATCGCGGCTGCGGCTGGAAGCGCGTCAGGTCAAGATTCAAGGAAAGAATGTTTGCGAAGTTTGCAGCCTCACGGTCGAAGAAGCGCTGAAGTTTTTCGAGCAGGTCGAACTCAGCAAGCAGCAGGCTGAGATCGCAGACAAATTGCTTGCAGGAAATTCGCGAGCGGCTGCGGTTCCTGAATGATGTCGGTCTGGAATATCTGACGCTCGACCGGCTCTCGTCCACGCTCTCCGGCGGCGAGGCGCAGCGCATTCAGCTTGCGACTTCGCTGGGATCGCGGCTGGTGGGAACGCTCTATGTCCTCGATGAGCCATCCATCGGGTTGCACTCGCGCGATACGCACCGGCTGGTCAAGATCCTGCAGGATTTGCGCAATCTGGGGAACACGATTCTCGTCGTCGAGCACGATCCTGACATCATGAAGGCGGCGGACTTCATTCTCGACCTTGGGCCGGGGGCGGGCGAGAATGGCGGAAAATTGATTGCCGAAGGAACTTACGACGAAATCCTCCACAATTCGGCGTCGCTGACCGGAAGGTATCTATCCGAAGACCTGCGGATTCAGGCTCCGGCGGCGCGAAGAAAGCCGGGGAATCAGCAGATCAAAGTGACCGGGGTCCGAGCGAATAACCTGAAGAATGTGGACATCAGTATTCCGCTCGGCATGCTGGTGGCGATCACGGGCGTCTCGGGATCGGGTAAGTCCACGCTGTTGCATCAGGTGCTTTACCGTGCGCTGGCGCAGGCGAAACAGCAATCGATCAGCGGCGCAGCGGGCGCGACCTCGTCAGCAACATGGGAGACGCTGATCGGGGATCAGTACATCGAAGAAGTGGTGCTCGTGGATCAGTCGCCGATCGGGCGAACGCCGCGATCGAATCCGGTCACGTATATCAAGGCGTTTGACTCGATCCGGGAACTCTTCGCTTCCCTGCCCGAGGCGAAAAAGCGCGGTTTCGGCGCGGGACATTTCTCGTTCAACATTCCCGGTGGGCGCTGCGAAGTTTGCCAGGGTGATGGGACCGTCACCGTCGAAATGCAGTTCCTCGCAGATGTGGAACTGATTTGCGAGGAGTGCAAGGGCACGCGCTACAAGCCGACGGTGCTCGAAGTCCGGTATCGCGGAAAGAATATTCATGAGGTATTGAATCTCACGGTGAAAGAGGCGCTGAAATTCTTTGCCGAAGTTCCCAAGATTACCGATAAGCTGCGGTCGCTCGAAGAAGTTGGCTTGGGCTATCTCCGGCTGGGCCAGTCGGCCACGACGCTCTCCGGGGGTGAGGCGCAGCGTATGAAGCTGGCAGCGCATCTGCAGCCTGCTGCCAAAGAAGCGGGACGCCAGGGGAACGAAAAGCTGAGGCGGCGCCTGCTCTACATCTTTGACGAGCCGACAACTGGCCTCCATTTTGATGACGTCAGCAAACTCCTGGCGGCCTTTCGCCGTCTGATAGAAGCAGGGGGATCGATTGTCGTCATCGAGCACAATCTGGAAGTCATCAAGACGGCGGATTGGGTGATCGATCTGGGGCCGGAGGGCGGAACGCGCGGGGGCAAGATCGTGGGCGCGGGACCTCCGGAGGCCATCGCGAAGCTGGCCGGATCGTACACGGGAAAATATCTGGCGCAGATCCTTAACGGCAATGGAGCGGCGCGTTCGAATGGGCGGACATAAGGGCGTTGTCGTGATGCTTGCTGGTGCTCGCGGCCGGACCTCTTCGCGCGAACGGGGGGATGGCCACGACGGTCATTGGCGACGACCAGGCTTCCAAGCAATCCGCGACTCCCCCTCCCAGTACAAGTCACAAGTCCAGCTCATCTACTCATCACACCACCGTTGCCGAGGAAGAGGCGCCACCACCTGAGCTAACCAAGGCTGAGGAATTCATCCGCAAGCAGAACTTCAGCGATGCCGAGCCGCTGTTGCGGAAAGTGGTGGAAAGCGACTCGCACAACTACGTAGCATGGTTCGATCTTGGGTTTACGGAAAATGCTCTCGGCAAACTGGACGAATCGATCGCAGCGTATCGAAAGTCGGTCGAGGCCAAGCCTGACGTTTTCGAATCGAACCTGAATCTGGGACTGCAACTGGCGAAGGCACATCATCCGGATGCCGAGCAATTTCTTCGGGCGGCGACACAGGCTAAACCCACAAGCCATGTTTCCGAGGGGCATGCGCGGGCCTGGCTTTCGTTGGGGCGCGTGATCGAGGCGGCGAAGCCGGATGATGCCCTTGCCGCGTATGCGAAAGCCGCATCTTTGCAGCCGAAAGATCCTGAGCCACACCTGGCATCCGGGCTGATTTTTGAGAAAGAAAACAAGTTCTCAGACGCCGAACACGAGTATCAGCAAGCGTTGGAACTCGACCCGTCGTCGCTGGATGCCACCACAGGCCTAGCCAATATCTACATGCGTGGACGCCGCTTCCCGGATGCGGAAGCAGCGCTAAGAAAAGTAGTCTCCGCGCATCCCGAAGAGGCTGTAGCGCGAATCCAGTTGGGACGGGTGCTTGCCGCAGAGAACAAGAATGATGACGCCATTGCCGAACTCGAAGCGGGTCAGAAGTTGACGCCGAATGACATGACCCTTCAGCGGGATCTTGTGGAGCTCTATGCAACTGCCGGAAAGTCCGACAAGGCTGAGGCCGGCTATCGGGTGCTCATCGCCGCGCATCCGAATGACGCTGAATTGCACCGCGGATTGGGGCAGAGCCTGCTTCGAGAAAAGAAGTTTCCGGCTGCTGAACAGGAATTCATTACCGCCTTGAAACTCAAGCCGGACCTCGGCGAGGGCTATGGCGACCTGGCGTTTGCCGCCAGCGAGAACAAGGAATATCCGCTGGTCATCAAGGCTCTGGACGCCCGACTGAAGTTTCTGCCCGAACTGCCGGTCACGTATTTCATGAGGGCTTCCGCCTACGACAACATGAAGCAGGTGAAGAAGGCGGTAGAGAATTATCACCTCTTCCTTAACACGGCCAATGGGAAGTATCCTGATCAGGAATGGCAGGCGAAACACCGCCTGATTGCGCTTGAGCCAAAGCGGTAGCGAACGGAATCTCGGGTTCGACTTGGGGTGGAGACTTGAGCGGCCTTTGTAGGATTACATCCGTGGATCTGAGCGTCGGGGACGACGCCGGGTGCGGGCGGCCATTTCGCGATTGTTTGAGAATGGGGCTGCATGCCTTGTTGGCGGTGACGGCGTGTTGCCTCGCCGCAGTAGCGGCCGCCACAATGAATCCTGCTCCTCGCGACGAGGCGTCTGTCGAGGAACTGAAGGCGCGAATCGCCGCCACCAGCGTAGGGGAGCGCCCGCACCTGTGCGTGGAAGTTGCGGAGAAAGAGCTCCAGGAAGCTGACAAGCTTTATGCGGGACCTGACGTGGAGAAGGCGCGCGCCGCCCTTACCGATGTCGTTGCCTATTCGGAACTCGCCCGGGATTACGCCATCCAATCGCACAAATACCAGAAGCAGGCGGAGATCGCGGTGCGCGGGATGTCGCGCAAACTGACGAACCTGGAACATTTGCTCGGGCATGAGGAGCAAGCGCCGTTGAAGGATGCTGTCAGCCGGCTGGAGCAGGTCCGCGACGATCTGCTGGCGGCGATGTTCAAAAAGGGGGCGAAATGAATAAGCATATAGCGAGCTTCTTGTGCGGGTGGATATTGCTATCCGTGGCCGCGAGTCCGGTCTCCGCCCAGAGAAGACGCGATCCCCTCACACAACCGGAGATTGCGCAGGTTCGCGACACGAGCTGGGAGCCGAAGTTGAGACTTCCGCTCTATGTCCAGTTTGCTCGGACCAGGCTGGTGAAGCTCGAAGAGGTGCGGAACGATCCGAAGACCAAAGATCGGGCTCGGCAGACGCACGATTTGCTCGACGACTTTCAACTGCTGTATGACGAATTGAATGACAATGTCGATACCTATGTCGACCGCCGGGACGACATCCGCAAGCCGTTGAAGACTGTCATTGATGCCGACACAGAGTTCCAGGCCAAACTGCGTGCTCTGAAAGACGCTGCTGATGTTTCTCCGGCGGAAGCGCAACAGTACGAATTCGTTCTGACCAATGCGATCGAAACGGTGGACGCCGCGACCGAGGATCACAAGAAACTTCTGTCCGATCAGGAAGACGCGGCAAAGCACAAGAAACTGAACAAGGATCCGATTTCCGGGACAGGTTTGGGGCGGCCCGAGTAACGCTGATTTCCCATGCTAGTCTGAAGGCACCGTGCGCGAAGGGCTGCTTGAGCTGTTTCACGAGGTGTATGACGAGTTGCGGCCCGGGACTTCCCCGCCCGAGTTGAAAATCGAATTCTTCGCGTTTGCCAACGTCAACAACACCATCCGGCTGCGAAAGGGGAAATTGCTCGTCCGGCTTTCGGATCTGCTGGAGGGCGCTCCCGAGCCGGTCCTTCGGGCGATCGCGCATATTCTGCTCGCGAAAATGTACCGGCAACCGATCGATCGCGCGCGCGCTGCGCGATACCGGAAATACGTCGCCAGTCATGAGATTGTGCGCAAAGCGCACCTCGTGCGGCAGATACGCGGCCGTAAACTGCTGCGGCCGGCGCGCGGACATTTCTTCGACCTCGACGCCGTCTTCGAGGACTTGAACACACGGTTCTTCCACGGATTGATGGCCCGTCCCCGGATGAGTTGGAGCCAGACGAAGACTCGCCGCATCCTGGGCCACTACGATCCCGCGCACAACGCCATCGTCATCACTCGCCTGTTCGACCATCCCGGCGTGCCGCGGTTTGTGCTGGAGTACATCGTTTATCACGAGATGCTGCATCTCAAGCATCCAGTCAAGCTGAGGGGCAGCCGACGGTGCGTCCATTCGGCGGAGTTCCAGGCGGAAGAAAAGTTGTTTCCTCGCGCCGCTGATGCAGAGGCGTTTCTCAAGCGGCTATGAGGGACTAACGTCTTGTTCTCCAACAGATTAATCTGGTTGGTCCCGGAATCTTCTGAATGCAGGCGGCAGCCATTCGGGTCGGGATTTCGACCGTGTGATCGCAATCACAGGCGTTTGTGAGGTCGCGGATTGACGGGTTTGGCGCGGGAAGACTATCCTTTTATTTGAAATTGAAAATCATTTTCAAAATCATTCTGCCCGTCAAAGTCTAAGAAATCATAGAGGTTTGGCTCGATGCTGCAGGCGTTCATCATTACACTGCGCGAGGGGGTAGAGGCCGCACTGATCGTCGGCATCACCCTGGCTTATCTCGAAAAGATCGGGAGGCCCGAACTGCGCAAGACGGTCTACGCCGCGCTGGCCGCCGCGTTTGTAGGAAGCATTGGCGTGGCAGTGGTTCTATCCCGCACCCACCTGAACGAAGATGTTTTTGAAGGTTGGGTCATGCTGGTGGCCGCGTTTTTCGTCGTGACCATGGTCGTTTTCATGATGAAGACGGGGCGAAAACTGAAGGGCGAGATCGAGGGAAAAGTCGGCTTGCTCGCGGGCAACGATGCCTGGTTTGGGCTGTTCATGTTCATCTTCCTGATGGTGCTACGCGAAGGCGCGGAGACCGTCCTGATTCTGTCGGCGGTGTCCCTGAACTCGACCGAACTGATGAGCTTTCTGGGGACGCTCCTGGGTGTGGGGACTGCGATCGCATTTGGCGTGATGTTCGTGAAAGGGAGCGTCCGGATCAATTTGCAAAAATTCTTCCGGGTGACGACCGCGATTCTGTTCCTGGTGGCAGCCCAGCTTCTAGTCTCCGGACTGCATGAGCTATCGGAGAGCGGCTTTATTCCTTCGTCGAAACGGGAGATGTCGATCATCGGGCCGATCGTCAGCAATGACTGGTTCTTCTTCGTGACGATTTTTGCGATGGCGGCCCTGATGGTGTTGTTCGACGCGCGCCGGCGTTCGCGTGGCGCTTCCGGCTTCAGCCTCACCCGCCGAGCGGCGGAAAGCCGCATGGACGGCCCGTCGAGAGCGTCTCTGGATGGGTTCGGTCTACACGTTTTCGTTCCTCTTCATTGCCATGGTTACGGCGGAGTTTGTCTATGCCAAGAGCGTCACCGGTCTTTCGCCCGCGACGGAAGTCACCTTCACGAATGGCAAGACGACTATTCCGCTGTCGCAGGTATCGGACGGCGATCTGCATCGCTTCGAAGCCAAAGAGAATGGAACGTCGATTCGCTTCTGGCTGTACCGGAAGCCCGACGGCAAGATCGCTACGGTGTTCGACGCCTGCGAGATTTGCGGCGCAGTCGGCTTCTACAAGAGCGGGAACGGAGTGGTTTGCAAGAATTGCGCTGCGCCGATTAATCCGCAATCGGTCGGTACCGCGGGTGGATGCAACCCAGTGCCGCTGAAGGCCACGCAGACCGCAGATGCAATCATCATCGAGGAGGCCGACATCGCTGGCGGCAGCAGCATGTTCGGGAAGTAAGCGATGTTCGGGCGTCTGGTCTACGAATCCTTCCGGCGGCAAAAGCGGCGCAAGGTGCTCGCCGGAGCGGCCATCACCCTCGGCGTAACTATCGCCACCGCGATGATCGCGGTAGCCACCGATATCGGCGACAAGATCAATCGCGAGTTGCGCACGATCGGCGCCAACCTCGTGGTCACTCCCCAGGAAGATTCCCTCGATCTGGAAATTGGCGGAGTCAATCTCAAGCCCCCCACCGATGGAGCGTTTCTGGCCGAAGCGGACCTGCCCAAGATCAAAGGAATTTTCTGGCACAACAACATCACCGCTTTTTCGCCCATGTTGCCAGTGGGCGCCGCAGCGGAGCACGGCGGGAAGAAGCAAGATGTGACCATGCTCGGCACCTACTTTGCCAAGCGAGTGACCTTTGGTACGGACTCGTTCAACACGGGTGTGAGAACGACACATCCATGGTGGAAAGTGGCGGGAGCATGGCCTGCGGATGATTCATGGGACGTGCTTGTCGGGGAAAGACTGGCGAACAGTCTTGATGAAAAGGCTGGAGACGTCATCACTGTCGCGGGCCGACAGTTGCATGTGAGCGGCGTGGTATCGACCGGCGGAGCGGAGGATGACGAAATTGTTGCTCCGCTTGCATTGGCGCAGGAAGTCCTCGGAAAGCCCGGCGCGGTGAAACGGGTCTACGTGAGCGCACTGACGAAGCCAGAAGACGCGTTCGGAAAACGCGATCCAAAGAGCATGTCGGGCGCGGTGTATGACCGCTGGTATTGCACGCCGTATCCTCAAGCGATCGCTCTGCAGCTGACGGAAGCGATGTCGCACTCGCATGCGGAACAGATTCGACAAGTGGCGCAAAACGAGGGTGCCGTGCTGACGCGAATCGAAGGCCTGATTTTTCTGATCACGGTCGCCGCCCTGTTCGCATCGGCATTGGCTGTTTCGGCTGCCATGGCGACGACAATCTTCGAACGCCGGGCAGAAGTCGGCCTGATGAAGGCTCTGGGCGCGGGTAAGATCGCGGTTGCGTCCGTCTTCTTTGCCGAGGCCACTTTATTGGCGCTAATTGGCGGGGCGATTGGATTTGGCGCGGGCGCGTTGCTGGCTCACCAGATCGGAAGATCCATCTTCAGTTCGGATATCTCGATTCCTCCCGTGCTGTTGCCGGTGATCCTCGCGATTGCGGTGTTCGTGACGTTTGCCGGGAGCGCGGCGGCCATCCGGCGAGCGGTGACCATGGATCCAGTCTTCGCTTTGCGGGGCGAGCTATGAACGCCCCCATTTCGCATTCCGCACAGGATCTGGCGGCCAGCCGTGCGAAAGGGCCGCACACCTCGATGTTCCTGCGGATGCTGGTGCGGGCGGCGGTACTCCGCCGGGGTCGCGCATTGTCGGCGCTGTTCGCGATGGTGGTGGCTGCTGCGGTCGCGACTGCGATGCTTAACCTTTACGTGGATGTCCAGGCGAAGTTGCGACGCGAGTTTCGCAATTATGGCGCGAACATCATTCTCGTCGCGAAGAACGGCGCTTCCCTTCCCGCAAACGCCTTGACGCAGGTCGATTCGTTGCTCGCTGGGCGCGGCATTTCGGCTCCGTTTGCGCTGCTTGTAGCGCGAACGGCAGATGGTCAGCCAGTTGTGGTCGCCGCTACCGATTTTGAGCGGGTGAAGCAACTCGATCGATGGTGGTCTGTCAATAGTTGGCCGTCCGCGGCACAACAAGCGCTGGTGGGCGTTCGCGCGTTGCCGGTGGTTTCTCCTAAGGGGCAGGCTTTCGATCTCACCTTCCAGGGAAAATCGCTGCATGTAACTCCAGCAGGGACGGTGCAGACGGGTGCGGCGGAGGATAGCCGGATTTATTTATCCCTCGACTGACTTTGAAACGTGGACCGGCATTCATCCTTCGACAATTGAGGTGGCGGCCAGTGGAACTCCGGAAGAAGTGGCGAGCATCCTCAGTCAGCTTGCGCAAGCCCTGCCGATGGCCGACGTCCGGCCGGTGCGGCAGATCATGGAAGGCGAGGCGCGCGTGCTCGGCAAGACCAAGGCAACGCTGCTGGCCGCTTCATCGCTGATCATCCTGACAGCCGCATTGTGCGTTCTTTCGACGCTAATGGGATGGGTGTATGACCGGCGCCGCGATTTCGCCATCATGAAGGCTCTGGGCGCCTCGGGCAGGCTGCTGAACGGATTCTTTGCCGCGGAGGCTGCGGTTCTGGGAGCCAGCGGCGCGGTGCTCGGCTTTGTGCTCGGCATTGGTATCGCGGCGTGGATCGGAAGGGTAAACTTTCACGCTTCCGTGGTCCCGCGTTTCAGTGTGCTGCCGGTGGTGCTGGCTGGTAGCATGATCGTTACGCTGCTGTCGGCGATCCTTCCGATCTCGCTGCTGCGCAAGGTGCAGCCGGCGGTGATTCTGAGGGGAGAGTGAAATGATTCAGATCAAAGACGTCACCAAGCTCTACCCTGCCAAGGAGGCGGGTAAGGACTCGAGTTCCATTCACGCGCTCGATCACATTTCGTTGCATGTGACAGCGGGCGAGTGGCTCTCGATCATGGGACCGTCGGGCTCAGGTAAATCGTCGCTGGTGAATCTGATCGGCTGCCTCGACCGCCCGTCGTCGGGAGAGATCTGGCTCGATGGTCAGAACGTCGCGGGTATTTCTTCCGCCGATCTGAATCGTGTGCGTTCGGAAAAAATCGGATTCATCTTTCAGCAGTTCCATTTGATTCCTTTTCTGACTGCCGTCGAAAACGTCATGCTCGCGCAATATTTCCATAGCATGACGGACGAGAAAGAAGCGGTCGAAGCACTGGCGCGTGTAGGGCTTGGCGACCGGGCGCACCACTTGCCGTCGCAACTTTCCGGCGGAGAGCAGCAGCGAGTCTGCATTGCCAGGGCACTGATCAACGATCCACGCATCATTCTGGCCGACGAGCCAACCGGCAACCTCGATGCGCAGAATGAAGAGATCGTTTTACGCCTGCTTCGCGAGTTTCATCAGCAGGGGCGGACGATTGTGATGGTCACTCACGACCCAGTTGTGGCGCGGTTGGCGGATCGCCGGATCGAACTCCATCACGGCAAGATTGCGTCGCAGGAAATTTTCTCTCTGGCGGACGAAGAACAACTGGACGAAGTCCTCGAAGAGCTCTGGGTGTTGGCCGAGCACGGCGAAATCGCCGAGGTTGAGCGTATGGAAGTCCACGGCGCTCTTCCCGTAAGTATGGCCATCGAGAGGATGATCGAGATGGGGATGGTCGTTTCGGCGCCACATCCGCCGGAGCCGCACGATCACAAGCCGTTTGTGAATCCCTGCCATGACGCGTTGAAACCGATGTCCGCTTCGGTGGGCGATGGGACGATGATTGTCGAACTGACGTCCCGCGGTCGAGAGCGGGCGGGCAGCATCATTCGGCGGCACCGGTCTGGCAGAGCGGCTCTTTACCGACAGCCTTGCGATGGACAGCGAGACCGAGATCGAGCAGCAGGCGTGCAAGTTTGAGCACATCCTCTCGCCGGAAGCGACGGACAAGATCTGCGCGTTCCTGGGACATCCGAAAACTTGCCCGCATGGAGCGCCGATCCCGCCAGGACCTTGCTGCGGGAATGTCAGGTGCTGCGCGGCAGATTGATCGTTGGAGATACGGTCCGGTCCAAGTAGTCGGTATGGCGTAACAGTTCACGAGTTCGTACCAGCCTGTTGAAAGCTCTCATAAAACATGCGGCGTCCTACAATCGGCGTTTTTGACTCCGGCGTTGGCGGACTGACAGTTCTTAAAGCTCTACTTGAGCTTGTCCCCGAGGCTGATTACGCATACTTTGGCGACACTGCGCGGCTTCCCTACGGATCGAAGTCCGTTGAAACAGTGGCGCGATATGCGGTTGAAGCAGCGCACTTCCTGGAGGCACAAGGCGCGAACCTGCTCGTCATCGCCTGCAATACCGCGACGGCGCTGGCCCTTGAACAAATCATCGCAGCCGTGAAGGTTCCGGTCGTCGGCGTTGTCGGTCCGGGTGCGGGTGCAGCGGCGGCTGCAACGAAGAACAAGCATATCGTCGTGCTCGGAACTGAGGCGACCGTGAGCAGCCACGCTTACCGCAAGGCGCTGGAATCGCGGGGTCTGCAGGCGCGCGAGAAAGCGTGTCCGCTGCTTGTCCCTTTGGTGGAGGAGGGATGGGTGGAGCATCCGGTGACCGAAGAGGTCGCGCGGATCTATCTGGCGGAAGCCTTCGCCGACGGATTTCAGGCCGCGGATACGCTGGTGCTGGGCTGCACGCACTATCCCCTGCTGAAACCTCTGATGCAGCGCGTCACACCGAAACACGTGAGCATTGTGGATTCCGCGGAATCGACCGCTCGTGCCGTCGCTTCGCAATTGAAAGAACTGGTCGAGCCCGCCGCAACAGACGAGGAAGAGCGTCGCGCGAAGGCGCGAGTGAAGTTCTTTGCCACCGATTCCACGAAGAAGTTTCAGAGGCTCGGAGAGCGCTTCTTGGGCATTCCCATTGAGAGCGTCGAGCACGTGGATTTGAAGGAATAGTCGTTTTCGAGTTAGCTGTAGCAAATGCAGCTAGAAACGGCAAGCGTCGGGCGCGGATAAGCTCCGCGCGGGATCCCTCGCCCCGCTGGAGAAAACGCGGGGCTTCGGGATGACGCATTCTCTAGGGTGTCGCACTCTCCTCTTTATCCCTGCGTCATCCTGAGCGGAGCCGGGGTTCAGGCGGAGCGAAGGATCTGGCGCGGGGCTTAACTGGTGCCTCGGGGCGCTTTGCTTTCTTGACTCGCGTCGCGGAGACATGTCGCGGATATAGACGAGGGCCGGGTAAGCTACGCGCGAGATCCTCGCCCCGCTGGAGAAGGCGCGGGGCTTCGGGATGACGCATTTTTCAGGCATCAAGTTTTTCCACGGCGAGCATGCAGGCCCCGACACTGCCGTTGTCTCTGCCTATCTCTTTCACCGCAAGATTCGGATATCCCGCTATCGATCGCAGAATTATTGTGACTTTCGCTCCTCATTCCCTGTCTAACGACGAGATGTTCACCATCATGCCTGCGATCGACAATGTGATCTGGGAAGCCCTGACGACGCGCCAAGTGGAGTTCTGCGAGAGCTTCGGATCGGCACGGAGGTTTGCCCGCGAGGTCACGTTGCTGAGTGCGATCGACAACTCCTCAACTGATGGCTACGACGCTTTGGGCGCCCTCGTTGGCGAGAACAACACGGCCGCCGTATTTCTGAATGCCCCTTATGAGGAGCAGCGAGGATGGACATGGATTGCGGGCGCCCCGTTGCTGCAGATGATCTGCGAGGACGACAGACCCGCACGAGAAGCTGAAACATCACGCCCGAAGATGGTGAAGCTTGGATTACCCGATTCTGCGGAGATGATCGAGCTCACGACGCTCACCAAGCCCGGTCCATTCGGGCCGCGCACTCACGAACTCGGAAATTACATGGGAATCCGCGAGGGAGGAAGGCTCGCGGCGATGGCCGGCGAACGTCTCAAGGTTCCCGGATTCACGGAAGTCAGCGCGGTATGCACGCATCCAGACTTTCTCGGGAAGGGCTACGCGGGCGCGCTGATGAAGGAAATCATGCGAGGGATAAGGCATCGGGGAGAGACACCATTCCTGCACGTGAGAGGCGATAACGGTCGCGCAATCGCACTGTACGAACGTTTGGGATTCCGAATCAGACACCGTGGTCATTTCGCGGTGTTGAGAAGAGAGACTCAAGCGAAAGCATCCTGAAGAATTCGGCCGGATTCAGCCCAGGAAAGTCTCAGTACAGGTGGAAGTCGACTTCTACTGCAATCTCTACGCGAACCGGATGGCCGTCGCGCATCGCCGGCTCAAACTTCCAGTTCTTTACCGCTTCGATCGCTTTCTCATCGAGACCCATTCCCAGGCTGCTTAGGACGTGGATGTTGCTGGGCCGGCCGTCCGTACCTACGATGAGTCCGATCAGGCAAACTCCCTGATACTTCGCTTTGCGAGCTTCCTCTGAAAATTCAGGTTCGGGCGAATACACAGCGCGCGGAGCGCTTGTACCTCCACCCACGTGGAAGATGCCGCCGCCGACGCCACCACCCTCACCAGGACCGAAGCCCGGTCCTTTACCCGATCCAACACCACCGCCGCTGCCGGACCCGATACCGCCGCCTGCGCCTGTGCCGTTCGAAGGCAGAATCGCATGTGCCATGGGGTCGCCAAGGTTTGGCATGTTGTTCGACGCGAGCTGCACTTGCGGAGGAATCACAATCGTCGGCTCAACCGCCAATTTGGGATGCTCGTTGCGCACCACGACGACGGGAGGCGTGATCTGCTGCATCGACAGCTTCGGCAATTTGCCTTTGCTGGCTTGCAATACGTCGCGGTCGCCGCCGCCACCACCACCGCCAACTTGCGTCTTCGATGGCTTCAGAACGGGTAGATCGCTCGGATCCACCAGCGTGACAACTGGCTTGGCGGCCACTGCCGGAGTGACGGTGTGCTTCACGACGACGTATCCAAGAGCGATAATCCCCACAATCAAAACGTGAACGCCGGTCGAACCCAGCGCTCCGTTCTTCTTGTAGTTGTAGAAGCCCCAAATGTCTTTAACGGGCTCGGGTTTGGACTCGAGCTTAAGTGGCGGCAGCTTCTTGGGAAAGAAGAACTCGTCCAGTCCACGGAAGAGCGATTTCCAGAGAGGCTCGTCCAGAGTCTGATTTGACAGAAGCAGATGAAGTTCCGGCTCTTGGCCGGCGACGTTCGGATTGATTGTTTCTGTTCCCATAATTCCCGTCGGGGGTGCTGATACGCTGCCGGAAAGATCGAACTAAATTCCCTGTAACCTGCTCTTTACACAGATGAGCAACATTTCCCCCAAGTTGCTCGCGTTTCTCCGCATTTTCGCCCAAAGTTGCAATTGGGGATTCCCTTCTCCGTGCGGAGGGTCGACGGGTCCCCTTCTTCGTAAAATTGTAACTCTACTCGGCGCATAACGACAGTGGATTTCGTTAACGCGGGTAACCTCCGAAGAGACATGTCCTTTGCGGCACCATGGATAGACGATCTGAGCGAGGCTTCCCTATAATGAGAAGATTCAATCATTTGGAGACGCCACTCGGTGCCGTTCGAACTCAAAAAGACCATTAACCTGCCCCAGACAGCCTTCCCCATGAAGGCAAACCTGCCCCAGAACGAACCCAAAATGCTGGAAAAATGGGAGCAGATGGGCATTTATCAGCGCATCCGGGAGGCCCGAAAGGGCGCCCCGCGCTACATCCTGCACGATGGGCCTCCGTATACCAGCGGCCCGATTCATATGGGGACGGCCCTGAATAAGTGCCTGAAGGATTTCATCGTCAAGTCGAAGACCATGGCGGGGTTTGATGCCCCTTACGTGCCGGGGTGGGACTGCCACGGCCTGCCGATCGAGATCAAAGTCGATAAAGAATTGGGCGGGAAGAAATTGCAAATGCCGCCGACGTCCGTGCGGGCGGCGTGCCGCAAGTATGCGCAGAAATATCTCGACCTGCAGCGAACACAGTTCAAGCGCATTGGAGTTTTCGGAAGATTCGACCGTCCGTACGCCACGATGACTCCGCAGTACGAGTCGGTGGTGCTGTCCACTTTCTTTTCGTTTTACGAAAATGGATTCGTCTATAAGGGATTGCGCGCCGTGTACTGGTGCATGCACGACGAAACCGCGTTGGCCGAAGCCGAGGTCGAATACGAGAACCACACCAGTAGCACGGTCTGGGTGAAATACAGATTGCTGGACGATCCGGCGAAGATTGATCCGGCTCTGGCGGGAAAGAAAGTTTCAACCATCATCTGGACCACTACACCTTGGACGCTGCCGGCCTCGATGGCGGTCGCGTTTCATCCCGACGAAGAATATGTCGCGTTAGAATCCGGCGGCGAAGTGTACATCGTGGCGTCCAAGCTGGCGAATGAAGTTGCCGCAAAGTGCAACCTGGCCGACCCGCGTCCACTGGCGCACTTCCCCGGCCGCAAGATGGAGCGGTTGAACTTCCAGCACCCATTTCTCGATCGCAAGATTCTTGGCGTGCTCGCCGATTACGTCACCATGGACACAGGCACGGGCGTGGTGCATACGGCGCCGTCGCACGGCGCAGAAGATTTTATTACCGGGGTGAAGTATGGGCTGGATGCGACGAGCAATGTCGATGAGAAAGGGATTCTGCGAAACGGCTTGCCGGAATATACGGGCAAGCGTGTGTGGGACGCGAACCAGCCGATCATCGATTTGGTGAATTCGCGCGGGGCTCTTCTGCACTCAGAAAAGACAGAGCATTCATACCCGCACTGCTGGCGCTGCCATAACCCAGTGATTTTTCGCGCGACTGAACAGTGGTTTATTTCGATGGAAACTCCCATGCCGAAGGGCGCGGGGAAGGAAGATACGCTGCGCACGCGCACGCTTTCGGAAATCAAGAAAGTGAAGTGGGACCCGGCGTGGGGCGAAGAACGCTTGTCGAATATGATCGAGACTCGACCGGACTGGTGCATCTCGCGCCAGCGCGTCTGGGGCGTGCCGATTGCGGTCTTTCTGTGCGAGGGCTGCGGAAAGCCCTTGAACGATAAATCGGTGAACGCCAAGGTCGTCGAACTGTTCAGGAAATCTGGCGCCGATGCGTGGTTCACGCCGGAATCGGACAGCATTCTTCCGGCCGGCACGAAGTGTCCGCATTGCGCCTCGACCAAGTTCGAAAAGGAAACCGACATTTTCGATGTGTGGCTGGAATCCGGAGCGAGTTATCTGGCGCTGGTCGACGACGAACCAGATTATCCCTGGCCATCAGACCTGTATCTCGAAGGCGGCGATCAGTACCGCGGATGGTTTCAGTCGTCCCTGCTGTGCGCGATGGGCACGCATGGAACGCCGCCGTACAGAGGCGTGGTCACGCCGGGCTGGACGCTCGATGAAAAGGGCCAGGCCATGTCGAAGTCACGCGGCAATGACGTCGATCCCGTCGACATCTCAAGCCGCCTGGGGGGCGAGGTGGTCCGCTTCTGGGTTGCCTCGGTGGATTTCCGAGAAGACGTAGTCGGCTCGGAAGCGTTGATGCAGCGTGTGGGGGAAAACTACAAAAAGATCCGCAATACGTTCCGATACATCCTGGGAAATCTCGAAGGATTCAACCCCGAGACGGATGCGGTTGCGTTTGATCAGATGGAAGCGCTCGATCAGTACATGCTGCGACAGGCCTGCGCGGTTGCGGAGGACGTGCGCAACTCGTACGACGAGTTTGCTTTCCACAAGATCTATCACCGCGTGAACCACTTCTGCATCGTGGATTTGAGCGCGTTTTATTTCGATGTGCTGAAGGACCGGCTTTACATCTCCGCTCCAAAGTCTCAGGCGCGGAGAAGCGCGCAGACCGCGATCTGGCGCATCGGCGAGGCCTTGACGCGATTGCTGGCACCGATCCTGAGTTTTACCTGCGAAGAGCTCTGGCAATATTTGCCAAAGATTTCTGGCCGCGAACAAAGTGTCCACATCGCGAGGTTTCCTGCGTCTGCCGATATTCTCGGCGGGAATGCGGCGGCAATCGATTCCAAATCAGACGAAGAATGGAAGACCTTGCGGGCAGTCCGCGATGAGGTTTTGAAATCGCTTGAAGCTGCGCGCGCCAGCAAGTTGATCGGAACGGGGCTCGAAGCCCAGGTCGCGATCACGGCCTCGGATCCCGTCTATTCGTTGTTGCAGCGTCACGCTGCGGAACTGCGATATCTGTTCATCGTTTCGGCAGTGACGCTCGCGCAGGGATCGGGCAATGGAACGAGCGGCGTCCACGTCGAGGTCAAGAAGGCTGATGGCGCAAAGTGCGATCGCTGCTGGAATTATTCGACGCACGTCGGCGAAGACAACGCCTATCCAACGGTCTGCGAGCGCTGCAGCGCGGTACTGAAGGAACTGGAAGCGCAGCGCTGATGAAGACGAGTTCGGCGCGCATCATTCACCTTCTGCTTGCGGCGATCGTCGTTCTGCTCGATCGATGGACGAAACGATTGGTCGCCGTCCGCATTCCGTTGTACACGCACATCCAGGTGATTCCTGGATTTTTTCGGCTCACGCATACGGAGAATACCGGCGCGGCATTCAGCCTGTTCGCTGATTCTCCATCACACTGGCGAACCACTCTGCTGATCGGCTTTTCAGTGGTGGCGATGATCGTAGTGATGGGCTTGCTGTGGAAGCAACGGCACGCGCTGACGATTTCCGGGGTTGCCCTGTCGCTGATCCTTGGAGGCGCGATCGGGAATCTTTGGGATCGCGTGGCGCGCGGGCGCGTGGTGGATTTTCTTCTGTTCTATGTGAAGCAATATCAATGGCCGGTGTTTAACCTGGCCGATAGTGCGATCGTGGTGGGAGCGTCGCTGCTCGTGATCGAAATTCTATTCTCTCGTCCGAAAAACTCCACTCAAGCCTCTTAGCGCAGTTCCACCTGTCCAGCGCCCACGTGCGCGTGGACATGGTATTTTCCCGGACCGCTTCGATCGAACGAACGAAATAACCCTCCTTTTGAAACGTTGAAGGCTGCGGCCTCGATCTGGCCGGACACCACCGAGGCGTCGACATGGGAGTAGTCTTCGGGCTTACCGAGTTCCATCGTGAGTTGCCCGGCATGCAGTTCAACATCCTTATCGCCGTTAATGCCAGAAACCTGCAGTTGACCAGCAAACATTCGCGCGTAAAGGTTCGAGGACTTCGGTACTTCGACGGTCAGCTCAAAATTGTTGTGGGGACATCCGGTGACGCGAATACCCGCCTTTTCGCCATTGACCTGGATCCGGACCCGGACATCGTCGTCCTTTCTAAGTTCCGAGTTGTACGAGACGCGCAGAAGTTCGTCCTCTCTGCCAACGAGGTGAACGCTGGATGGGCAAAGATCCATGGCAATCTGGCCATTCGGAATGAACTTGGCTTCTACAGGAGACTTGCCGGTCTGTTCAAGGTTTTCAGCCTGAGAGACTGCGTTCGGCGTTGCAAGGAAAGCGGCGCTCAATCCGAGCATGAGGATCAGGGCAAATCGCATGGACACACCTCCGCGGGTTGTTTGGATGTACGCAGATGGCTTGGAGGAAGTTCCCTGGAATTTCTCGCTGTTACGGCGTGCCGTAGAGTTGGCGGTAGACGCTGGCGTTGCGCATGATGGCTTGGACGTATTCACGGGTCTCGGTAAAGGGGATCGACTCCACGAATTCTGGAGAGTCGCGGTACGGTCCCTGCCCCATCCATTCCTCAACGCGGTCGGAACCCGCGTTGTAGGCGGCCAGTGCGTGTTCGAATGAGCCGCCAAACTGATCGACCATGCCTTTGAAATAGCGGGTACCTAGTTCGAGATTGACTGTGGGCGTGAACAGCTGGCTTGAGTTGTAGCGTTTCAAGGATTCCTGATGGGCCACGAGTTTGCCTGTCTTCGGAAGCAACTGCATGAGTCCAACCGCATTGGCGCGAGAAACGGCGAGCGGATTAAATTCCGATTCCTGGCGGATCAGCGACGCGACCAGATAGGGATCGAGATTGTTCGCGGTCGAGAAGCGTTTCAGGTCGGACCAGTACGGCCGTGGGAACAGGGCCTCCCAATACTCGCGAGGAAGCATGGGAATATCAACCGCGAAATAGCTCGGGACGGAGCGCTTCATAACTTCGATGGCGCGGTCGTAGTGGCCGGTGTCCGTGTAGATTTGCGCGGTCTCTGCCAGTTCCCAGTTCCCCTTGTCATCGCTGGCAGCCGCTTGCAGTTCTTTTACGGCAAAATCTACCAGGCCGCCATTTCCGAGCAGCTTCGCTTTCTGCAGATGGAGGTCTTCCGACGGAGGATCCTCGAGCGTGACTTTCTCCGCGTGATCGAGCGGGGGAATGCGGTCGAGGAGCGGATATTCTCCCGGCTGAGCGGAACTCTCAGGAAGCTTCTTCAACCGCTCGCGGCCGAGTTCGGCGTAATAGTAATTGCGGTAGCGGTCGGATAGTTTCTGATAGAAAGCGCGAGCCATCTCGGGCTGGTTTTCTTCCTCGGCAAGACGGGCGCGCCAGTAAAGCGCATTCGAAGTTTCGTTGCCGTTGGGATAGATGGCGATCTGCTCTTCGAATTCTTTCTTCGCTTCTTCCGTCCTGTGCAGGCGCATCGTGAGCCACGCGGCTTTCCAGTGCGCGTAAGACGCTCTTGATCCGTTAGGAAAGCGCTGTTGCAGTTCGCGGAACGCATCGAGCGCTTGATCAGGCTCGTGATGCACCAGATGAAGGTTCGCCACCAGCAGGAGCGCCTGCTCAAGCCAGGGACTAGTAGGCATTGCCTGCCGCAGTTGGTCCACCGTGCTGTAAAAGGTGGGATTATCGTCGGACGACCACGCAACCTCGGCAAGAATGTAGAGGCGCTGAGCGCTCTGTTCTGGCGTTGTGGTTGCCAGGTTAGTGACCTCGGCCCTGGCTTCGCGGTTGCGACCGCTGCGGTGAAGTGCATCGGCCAAGGCCAGTTCGGCCGCTGGCCGGTTTTCAGGAGTAGCCCGGGCCGCCAGCTCGCGATATTCGTCCACCGCGTCGTTCCAATGTTTTGCCTTCATCAACAACTCCGCGCGAGTCTTGTGCTGCGCGATCGTTGGCTGATAGGCAATCGGGAGCTTCTTCAATTCGTCGTTAGCGGGTTCAGCCTCTGCCGAAAGGGGCATGTTGAAGTAAACGTTGGCGAACGCCTCGGACGCTTTCGGATACTGCTTCAGACTCGCGTACGCTTTCCCCAAAGCAAGTTCGATATCGGAACGTGCCGGCACCCGGTCTTTCTCCAAGAGTCCCGCTGCCTCGGCGGCGCGGTTCTCCGTGAGCAGAGCGTTCGCATAGCTGAGATGAGCGTCGCGAATTAACAGCGAATCGGGATACGTGGTTGCAAAGTTTGCGAGGGCGGCCAATCCCTCGGCCTGATGCCCGGTTTGCAGATAGCAAGTTCCGAGGTAGTAGGCAACGTAATCGCCGAGGTCGCCGGCCAAAGGTTTAGCGCGGTTCAGGGGTTCGATTGCTTTCTGGTATTCGCGGTCCAGAACGTGAGCGTATCCAACGACCAGCCAAGCGAGCGCTCCGGCATCTTCTTTGGAATGGGCCCGCGCGTAGGCCTCGACTCCTGCGTAGCCCGCTACGGTTCGATCCTGAATCAGTTGTTGCGCCATGGCACGCAACGTGGTCGATGCGACGAAGGCTTGCCGAATGCGGCGAACGCGTGGAGACATCGGATGGCGTTTGCGCTTGGCGGGTTTAGCGTGAACAGATTTTTTGCTTGCAGTCGCCGATCCTGTCGCAGACTTCGCTGTCGTCTTTTTAGTAGCAGACTTTCGGGTTGTCGCCTTTGGGACCGGTGTCGCGGAGTCTTGCGCGGGAGCTGCCGACTTTTCCGGAGCGGCAGTTTTTTCTGGAGTTGGCGGCGCAGAGGCCGGGGGCGCATCTTGAGGAATGGCCCACGCACTTGCGCACAGAAAGCTCATCAGTCCGAAGGCGAGGACCAGAGCCAGCAGCCGACTGCTTTTGGAACCCAATCGAGACACCTTGTTGATTTTCGCGCGAAGGCGCGAGATACCAGAGCCTGTGAAACTTTGTTTCAAAATTTATTCTAGAGCGAACCTGGCTTACGGTGCGCGATTTCTATGAGTGCCTAGTTAGGCTCGTTCTATTTTCGGAACGCTTCGCCCATGACGGAAAGGTCGTCCTCCGCAAGGCTGCGCACAACTTCCTTCTGAAAATAATCTCCGCTGGCAGCGACCGTCGTTCCATAGCGCTTTTGAAATGTTGTCCGGCTCTTGTCGATGTCTTCTTTCAGCCGATTGTAGAGGTCTTTGTTGCGCCGCCCCTCAGCCACTTTGGCCTGGTTGTACAACTTGATTTCGTCGACCAGCAAGCGCGCGAAACGTTGAGCCTTGCGGTGAGTGTCTGCGTCCTCCGCAGAGAGGCCGGCAAACGGATCGGCGGCGGCTGCAGGCGCGGATGCTGCCGCCCCGGCAGATGCAGCATGGGCAACTTCGACGACCTCTGCTGGTTCCGGCTCGGAAACCGGCACAGGCGCGACATGCTTCGGCGCGTGAGGCGCGAATGGATCGGAAAACGAACTGACGGCTTGAACCGGTGCGGGGACAGGGCGCTCCATCGGAGGCACGGCCTCAACGACGTCTTTCTGCACCTGCTTGCGCAAAGAGGCAACTTCGAGCCACGCGCTCGTCGACATCACCAGAACTTCGAGTGATGGTGCGTCGAGCAAGTTGTCGCTGCCGCCATCGGCGTAGAGCAACGCAGCAACTTTTTCCTTAAGCACGAGCGGCAGCACGAGAATTTGTTCGTTCTCAGGGCCGCCGAACTGCTGGACGAATCTTTGATCCATTTCGGCAATATTCGCAGGAGCCGCCACTCGATTCTGGTAAGCGTGGGCCACCGGACCGGCAGCCATGTCGAGAGCGAAATCCTTGACGCCGTCATCGTTGCCGAAACCGCGTCCCTGCCACCCATTGGCTGTTCCGGCTTTCACCACAAAGAGCGCGAGGCGTGAAGCGTAGGAACTGCCTGCGTCAAGCAATGCCCGGAGGATCTCTTTTTGCGTCGTGCCGGCATGAATAGCGGAGACTGCCGCGACCAGCGACCCGTGTGATGGTCCGGATGCGTGGCTTTGAGACGCAGCCCCGTCTGCGGGCAACTCCGCCAAAACCTTCTCCACCAATTCCGACTGCAACTTGGGGAGTTGGCGTTCGAAAACCTGCGCGACGACGCGCTCGACAATTTGCTGTATTTGCTTGCTGTCCGCCATGCTCAGAGAACCGTTTTCAACACCGACCACTGGTAGTAACGACACTACTCTAACTGCTGATTATATGGAACTTGTACGGTGGCTTCATGAGTACTTCGGTACCTGTTCGATCGCGTCAGCCCCGTCTTTTTTCTGATTCTATAGCAATCTCGCCTCGCAGCACGGGGGTTCCGCCAAGCAGGATTGTGTATCTTGACACCGGGGTCAGCAGGATTTCGGAGCAGCCGCAACTGAGCGCGCCCCTGCGAACGCCCGACCGCGAATGGACGACTCGAACTGGGCAAAAACGGCATCCTGCAAGTAGAATAGAAAGACGTTCGACTGGTTGTGGGGAGTGCTACCGAGGACCAGTGAGCGGGAAAATACTGCATCGCCGGAACCATGGGAGCCATCCAAAACAAATTAGAAGGGCCAGTCAGCGAAGAGCTGGCGCTGGTACGAGCGGCCAAGCAGGGTGACGACTCAGCATTTGAAGAGCTGGTTCGGCGCTATGACCGTAACGTATTCAGGATTGCGCAGCACATCACGCAGAACCGCGAAGACGCGGAAGATGTGGTGCAGGAAGCATTCCTGAAGGCGTACGGAAACTTGGCAAAATTCCAGGAGCAGTCGAAGTTCTATACGTGGCTGGTCCGGATCGCCGTCAACGAAGCCCTGATGAAACTGCGCCGGCGAAAGCCCGAGCGCACGGTCTCGCTGGACGAAGACATCAAGACGGAAGACGATTCCCTTCCGCGCGAGATCGCGGATTGGAGTCCGAATCCGGAACAGCAGTATACGCAGGCAGAGTTGAGAGAGATTCTCAGCAAAACAATTCAAGGCCTGCCTCCGGGGTTTCGGACAGTTTTTGTATTGCGTGACGTGGAAGGCCTGTCCACGGAGGAAACAGCGGCTGCGCTCGAGTTGAGCGTGCCAGCGGTAAAGTCGCGATTGCTGCGCGCCCGTTTACAGCTTCGCGATCGTCTCGGACGCTATTTCCAGAGACGCGAAAACGGGAACGGCAAGAGCGATGGATCGAAAGGTGGAAGTGAAGATGTTGAAACCGACTTGGCAAGTGGAGATGGCAACCCGTGAAATGCTCTGAATTCCTTAACGAGCTGACCAGTTATCTGGACGGCGTGCTCGACGAGAAAACAAAAGTCGAGCTAGAAAATCATCTTTCCTGGTGCCACAACTGCTACGTTGTCTGCGACACTACCAAGAAAACCATCGAGATTTACCGCGACTCGCAGCTCTACGAATTGCCCGAAGATCTCCGCAGCCGCCTGCGTTCGGCGATCATGACGAAATGCCAGCAGCAGAAAAAGCGCGGCCCGCAGAGCGTCTAGCTTTTTGCACGGTGAGCCAGTGGTGAAATTTCCCCTCCGAGCAGTACTTTCATCCTTCGGCATCAGCTCCACTTAAAGCGAACATACGTAAGCACTTCTCCCCCGTAACTATTCTTCGCAGAATGGGTTAGAACGTCCTAGCCCAACGAGTTCGCTTGCAGTCACGAAAGCGAAACTCTTTTGGCTATCGGTGAATCTAAGTATTTGAGTGGAGCGTACACCGTAAGACGGTTCAGGGGGCGCACACTCAGCACGAACCCAAGTATTGCATACACGCTCAGGTATGGAAGGTGGGGTCATGATTGAGAAGTTGGTAAATACGTTGTTTGGCTGTAGGCACTCTCGCTACAGTTTTCCGGTATCCGTTCGTCGAGCTTCGCGCCGCCCCCAGGCTGCAGCTTTGACGGGAACTTACGTGGTCTGCCTTGATTGCGGAAAAGAGTTCGCCTACGACTGGCAGGAGATGAAGGTGATTACCTCTCCAGAGGAACACCGGCAGCACCTGGCAGAACTGGCGAAGCACGCAGCGTAAAGAACTGCGACTTTTCTCAAGGCTTTTCCGAGAGGAAAGAAGCGATGTTTGCGATTTCCTTTCGGGCCTCGTCAGAGCGGATGCCTGTCCGCTCTTCGTTGACGAAGGCCTGGAATTCAGCGGACGCATCGGCGAGTTGTTTTTTCTCCTCGAAAGCAAACGCCGCCACCCAATGCGCGGCGGAGTGTGTGGCACCGCCCAAGGCGTGAACCTTGCGGGATGCCGCGATCGCGTCGTCCCAGTGATGGTCCATATAGTCGGCATAGGCCAGCAAAACCAGAGCCATCCCGTTAGCCGGGTCTAGTTCGCGCACCTTGTTGAGCACAGTTTCCGCGTCAGGGAAAGCATTCTCCGCGATTTTCAAGCGCGCCAAGTTCACGTAGGCGGGGATGAAGTGATTATCGATCTCGATCGCTTTTTGCAGAGCTCCTAATTCGAGGTCGCGATTGCCGCTGCGGGCATAAGCTACTCCAAGATTATTGTATGCAGCGGCGTATTGCGGATAAATTGCGATCGCCTTCTTCAGTGTTGCGGTCGCGCCTTTCCAGTTTTGCACTTCTATCTGCTCATTCGCCTTGTTGAATTCTTTTGCGGCGGGTTTCGGGATTCTAAAATCCGCGACGTTGACCATCGCAGAACTCAGAGTCGTATCCACGGGTCCGGTGGAAGCGGGTCGGGTGACGTTTATTTCGAGCGATTCGGTATCCGGAGAAGTGAGAATGACTTCGCTGGATTCAAACGTGGCGAATCCCCGTCCCGAAACACTGAGGTAGTAGGCACCGGGGGGAACGGCGAAAAAAGCGACGGTACAAGATTTATCTGTCGATTCCCTGCCTTGCGCAGTCGAGTGAGATCGGACCAGAGTGACCTGCGTCGAGACATCGCAGTCGCCGCCATTCGAAAAATTCACGTGAACAAACACGCGATGATCGATCGTCGGTAAACCGCTGTTGAATTGTGCCTGCGCTGAAGCGACGGCCAGAAAAAATACAAATAACCTGCGTCCGGTCATGGTGACACCTCCCGAGACGTTCGCTCGCATTCGGAAACGGGATCGAAAACTGGGGAGATGGACTTGGCGCAGAAAGGGCGGGTGTTGCGGGTGGGACGAATTCCCTGTTACCGGGGATTTCTGGTTAAAAAGTGACAATTGCACGCAGAACAAAAAACCCCGCACAGTGCGGGGTTTTTGTCTGCTGTTGAATGTTTAGCGCGATGGATATTCCGCCGGAATCGGAACTGGTACACGTTTGTCGATCGGGATGAATTCCCTCTCTCCGGGACCAGTGTAGATTTGACGCGGGCGGGCTATCTTTTGCTCGCCATCATTCATCAATTCCTGCCATTGTGCGAGCCAGCCGGCCGTCCGCGGGATCGCGAACAATACGGTAAACATCTCGGGACGGAAGCCCATGGCCTGATACATGATTCCGGAATAGAAATCGACGTTGGGGTAGAGTTTGCGCTTCACGAAATATTCGTCCTCGAGCGCGATCCGTTCGAGTTCCAGCGCAATGTCGAGTTTCGGGCTGCGCCCGGTCACTTCGAAGACCTGCTCGGCGCTCCAGCGAATAATCTTCGCGCGAGGATCGTAGTTCTTGTAGATGCGATGTCCGAAGCCCATCAACTTGAACTGACCTTCCTTCACGCGCTTGATGTAAGCGGGAACGTTATCTTTGGAACCAATCTCATCGAGCATCTTCAAAACTTCTTCGTTCGCGCCGCCGTGGAGGACGCCGGCCAAAGCCGATGCTCCCGAGGCGACGGCAAGATACGGATCAGTCTCGGAACTGCCGACGGAACGCACAGCGCTGGTGCTGCAATTCTGTTCGTGATCGGCGTGCAGGATGAAGAGAATGTCGAGCGCGCGGGCGATCGCTGGATGCGCCACATATTTCGGCTCGACCATCTTCCACAACATATTCATGAAATTTTCGGTGTAGCTGAGATCGTTGTCGGGATAGACGTAGGGGAATCCGACGTTGTGCCGGTACGACATGGCCGCGATGGAAGGGACTTTCCCAATCAGCCGGACTACCTGATGCATGCGATTTGCGGGGTCATGGACCTTCTTGGCGTCGGGATACACGCTTGAGAGCGCCGCAATTGTGCTCACGAACATCGACATCGGATGCGCCGAATAGCGGAAACCTTCCATGAATTTCTTGGTGGTCTCATGCAGCATCGTGTGGTGTGTGATGTCGTAAACCCACTGCTTCAGTTCCTTCTCCGTCGGCAACTCGCCGAACATGAGCAAGTAAGCGACCTCCAGGAATGTGCAACGTTCCGCCAGAACCTCGATGGGATAACCGCGGTATCGCAGGATGCCCTTGTCGCCGTCGATGTAAGTGATGGCGCTCTTGCAGGCTGCCGTGTTCATGTAGGCCGGATCGTAGGTCATGAGCCCGAAGTCATCAGGGCCAGTTTTGATCTGGCGCAAATCCATCGCCCGAACAGTGCCGTTTTCGACCGGCACGGTGTAAGTCTTGTTGGTGCGGTTGTCGGTGATGGTTAATGTGTTCTCTGGCATGAAGGTTTCCTTTATCGGCTCTAGAACAAGAATATCTGAGGCTAGGTCCGTTCCCCAAGCCGAATCTGTGACCGAAGTCACAACCTCGTGTGATGAGATGCGAATTTGCAAACCACGGTCAAACTCCCGTCGCGGCGGGCACATGCGGCAAAGAAAAACCGGCGACCTATGGGCCGCCGGCAGGTGGAAATCCGGATGGAGCCTAGTTGGAATCGTCGCGGCGCTTCAGGGTAGGACGATCGTCGTCACTCTTGCCGTCCTTGCTGTCCGTCGACTTGTCGCTGGTGTTCGAGGTGCGTCGCAAGCTGGGCTTGTTGGCGTCCTTCTCATCCAGCATCTTGTGCTTGTTCTCGATCGATGCCAGCCGTGCCTTGACCTCGTCGAATTCAGACGTAGTCACAACATATTGCTGTTTGGCAGGAAGAATCTTGCGAATCTCATCCTGTGACTTTTCGATTCGGTCCGGGGTCTGAGGGTGCGTGTCGAAGGCCTTCGACAGCGTGCCGGGCTTCTTCTTCTCCATGGCCTGAATCTTTTCGAAGAAGGAGACGAACGCCGATGGATCGTAGCCTGAGCGGTACATGTATTCGATGCCCAGGTAGTCTGCCTCGGCCTCGAAGCCGCGCGAGAAGTGCAGGAAGGTCAAGGGAATACCGAGACCCATGCCTTCGTAAATGCCGTATCCGAGCGCGCCGCCCATGAAGATAGCCGGCAAAGATGCGAGCTGGAGAAGGTTGGCGCGAGTCATTTCGCGTCCGTAATGGCAGGCGGCTACGTGGGCGATCTCGTGCGCCATGACGCCAGCCATCTCGGCTTCTTCGTCAGCGGCAAGGATCAGGCCGGAGTTTACGTAGAAAAAGCCTCCCGGCAGAGCCATGGCGTTTACGACATCCGAATCAATGACTTTGATGGTGAATGGAACCTGCGCGTCGGAATTGCGGACAAGGTTTTGACCTACGCGGTTCACATACTCGGTAATGACGGGATCGTTGATGAGCTTAATCTGGGACTCGATCTGCTGGGCGTACTGCCTGCCGCGAGCGACCTGACCTTCCACCGTGTACCAGTTGCCTACACCGCGACCGCAACCTACGTTGCGGTTGCCGACTGCGTCTACGTCGGTCTTGCCGCCGTTATGCTTGATGTCGCTGTCGTCCTGCGTTGGCAGGGCGGCTGGAGCCTGCTTCGGCGCGTTCTGGACGTCACTCGCCTTCGGCTGTCCCGCATCGGGGTCTGTTCCTGGAGCCTTGCTTTGGGGTTGTGTCTGAGTCGGAGTCTGCGCCGGGGTGGGCGTCTGGGTCGGATCTTGATTGGGATTCTGAGCCTGCACCATCATCCAGGGCGCAACGCAGAATGCAGCCAGACCTAGGGCGATCGCGAGCCTTCTGGGTTTCATAGGTACTCCTTGTCCCCGATTATACGCCCGGTTGGAAAGACACCAAGCCCCTAATCAGGGCGATATCCGTTAGACGCAAGGGTTTGTCGTGGGGTTATCTGCTGTGGGTACAAAAGGTTGCCGAACGTTGTTCGTGGTTGATTTTCCCGATATTAGCGCCTACTATTCGCGGCGGCTTGGAGGACGTGATGAGGAATCCATCTGGTCCGGTCAACAAGCATTTGCTGCAAATCGGTATTTTTCAGTTTTATCGCTGCCACCGCCTTTGCCCAGGCGCCTCCCAAATACAATTCGGCGACGGAAATGACATTCAAGGGCACGGTGTCGGAACTCAAGTTTTTGCCGCCAACCGGGGCGAAATCCCTCGCCTACGTCATCACGAAAACGGGTCCCGACAAGGACAAGGATCTCGTGCAAGTCTTTCTTTGCCCGAAAAAGTTTCTCGATGATCTTGGGATTGAGTTCAAGGCTGATGACGCGATCCAAGTGACAGGCTCGAAGATCAAGCAGGACAGCGGAGACGTGCTTCTGGCGCGCGAAATCGTCAGGAATGGTGAAACCATCACCTTCCGCTTCCAGGACGGCAAGCCAGCCTGGTGATGGTGGGGCGATGGATCCCATCGTCTTGTTCTAGTCGAGGCGATCCGCTGAATGGTTCTTAATCAATCTCTGCAATCTCGCTCGAGTTCCTCGGATGAACCGTTATCTACCAGAGTGTACGAACCAAAGGGCTTTGCAGAATTTTCTCATCTTGCGTAATCAAAGTGAGGCCGAGGGCGCGCGCGGTGGCGCCGATCAGGCGATCGGCCGGGTCCTTGGGATAGCTTTCAGGAAACATTGTGGCGAGCGCCGCAATCTCCGGCGTGATATCGAGCAGAGCTACCGCCGCCTCATCGAGGATTTCGCGGATGGAGGCTTCCACAGTGCCTGAACCGCGCAAGCGACCGCTCTGAAACAGTAGCGCCAGTTCCCAAATCGAAATGGACGCGACCGCGCATCCATCCCCTCGATCGGCCTTCAGTATCTCCCTCTCCGCATCTCGAGACAGACGATTCTTCGCGGACACCATCCAGACCAGAACATGAGTGTCCAGCAAGATCACTTCAAAATCTTCCCAGTCTTCGAGAGGCACCGCTGGCGCAACAATATCCCCAAGGATCTCGATCTTGCCTGCCAATCGTCCTAAGACTCGTGCGGGAGACTGATCGAGAGGCACCAACTTGGCTACCGGCTTGCCCCTCTTCGTAATTACGACCGGAGTGCGGCTCGAACGCACCTGTTCCATCACCTGGAGGCACCGAGCTTTGAATTCACCCGCAGGAATCGTTTTCATTGGCATGGTCACCTTAAATGGACCATGGTCATTTTAACATGACCATGCCAGGAATTCCTTAATCGTAATATTCCAATCCCAAATGCGTGATCAAGCCTTCGCCCTTCAAGTGGCGCAGCGTGTTCTTCAACTTCATCGACTGAATGAACAGGTCGTGCTCCGGGTACAGGCCGGGGACGGTCATCGGGGACTTGAAGTAGAAGCTTAGCCACTCCTGAATACCAAGCCCTTTCAGTTCGGAGCACCGCTTTGCGAGGTCGAGGAACAGGACTAGGTCGAGCACGATCGGCGCTGCCAAAATCGAATCGCGGCAGAGAAAATCGACTTTGATCTGCATCGGGTACCCGAGCCATCCAAAGATGTCGATGTTGTCCCAGCCCTCTTTGTTATCGCCACGGGGTGGGTAATAGTTGATTCGAACCTTGTGATACATGTTGCCGTAAAGCTCGGG
Organism: uncultured Acidobacteriota bacterium; assembly: GCA_963771765.1. Classification (GTDB taxonomy): domain Bacteria; phylum Acidobacteriota; class Terriglobia; order Terriglobales; family Acidobacteriaceae; genus Sulfotelmatobacter. The sequence continues at coordinate 155,747 of CAVYUY010000018.1, read as the reverse complement.
GTAAAGCCCGGGTTGCAGGATGTGCTCGAGCACGCCCAGCTTCGATTCTTCCTTCGTCTTGAACGATCCAGGATCGTCGAGTACTTCGCCGTCGCGATTGCCGAGGATGTTGGTCGAATACCATCCGCTCAAGCCCAGCAGACGCGCTTTGAATGCCGGCGCGAGCACGGTTTTCATTAGTGTCTGGCCCGTCTTGAAATCCTTGCCGCAAATCGGAGCTTCGTTCTTACGCGACAATTCGAGCATGACCGGAAGATCGACCGTCAGATTCGGTGCGCCGTTCGCGAAAGGCACACCTTCCATCAAGGACGCGTAGGCGTAGATCATCGACGGAGCAATCATCTCGTCGTTCTCGCGCATCGCCTTCTCGAATGACTTCAGTGACTGATGCGCGGCCGTCGGTTCGATATAAGACTCGGTGGAACCGCACCACATGGTAACAAGGCGGCTGGCACCACTGGTTTTCTTGAATTCGCGCATGTCAGCGCGAACTTGCTCGGCAAGATCCATTTTGTTCTTGCCCTTCTTGACGTTGGGTCCGTCGATTTTCTTGACGTAGTTGTGATCGAAGACGGCCGGACGCGGAGTGATGGATGAGAGAAACGGCTTTAGTTGCTCAAGCAGACGATAATCCAGAACCCCGGCATTGGTGGCGGATTCGTACATGTTGTCTTCAAAAATGTCCCAGCCGGTGAAAACCAGATCATCCAGTGCGGCGAGCGGCACGAACTCCTTCACCTTCGGGGAGCGGGCATCTGTTCGCTTGCCCAAACGGATGGTACCCATCTGCGTGAGCGAACCGATCGGCTTGGCAAGGCCCTTGCGGATTGCTTCTACGCCGGCGACGAATGTGGTGGCGACCGCGCCCATGCCCGGGATCATGACGCCCAATTTGCCCTTCGCGGGTTCGATGGTGCCATTGTCTTTTGCGGCGGAGGCTTTCGAGGATGCCCTTTTCGTGCTGGTCCGCGCTGCGAGATTCATCTCTCGGCTGGCACGCTCCGCGTGCGCCAGGGCGGTTTCGCGATGCTCGTGCTCGCGGGCGGCTGCAGAGGTCGAAAACTGTTTGCGGTGGCGGTTTCCGTCAGCATCCCACCAATCTGCCATGAATACTCCGGGCTTTTTCTGATACATTTTCGCGCTCTCCCTGGTGGCGGTGGCTAGTCACCGCCACTGAACTGGAAATCCTCTCACGTCGCGCGTCCGTTTGGCAAACAAACGTGGTCAACGGGCGGAAATACCATCTGAAGAGTGTGGAGCGCTCATCGAGTGGGATGGGAGGAGCAAGTTAGAGCAGCAGGCCTCACCGCGCGACGGGGGTGCCAGAGACGATTTCGCGGGCCCAGGTTATCGATTCGTTATAGGCGCGGTTGATAAAGGGCAAAGACAAGTTTAACTTCTTGGCGAGGGTGGTGACGTCTTCCCATTCCCCAGTTTCACGCGCGAGCATGAGATGGTAAATAGGCGCGAGCGGGGATTCGTGGCCGATCTTGGCTTGCATCAGTTCTTCCTTAGTGTTCGGATCGAGCGGCAGACCTTCGAGCACAACTCCCATGGGAAGCTCAAGAATGGCGTCCATCATGGAAAGCATGCCCATCAGGAAAAGATCGGAACTCCCATGTTCCACCTTCGGAGCGATGAGCTCGCAGAAGTGCGCGCGAACGAGCGAAGAAAGGACGAGGTCGGAACACTTTTCGTGACCCATCACCAGGGTTGTCGCCATGCGAATCCAGCGAACCAGTTCCCTTTCGCCCAGAAGAGAAATGCCATGGCGGATCGATTGAACGGGCGAGGACAGACCGAGCAACGGAGAATTCAGGTAGCGCAGCAGGCGATAACACAATGAGGCATTGTGTTTAATTAGATCTTCGACGGCGGCCAGATCCAGCTTGGGACCAGAGACTGCTTGCAGGAGACGCAGTTGATCGGCCTGGTTGGCGGGAATGTGCCGCGCCCGCATATGTTCCGGCCTTCGAAAAAAGTATCCCTGGAATAGGGTGAAGCCATCCTTGGCAGCAGTGAGCATCTGGATGCGGTCTTCTACCTTCTGCGCCACCATGCGTATTTCCCGGCCAGCGTGATCCTTGACAAGGCGTGTGTTCTCGGCCGGAGGAAATTTGCGGATATCGACTTTGATGAACTGGGCATACGGGACCAACGGTTCTCTTGGATCTCCGGGACAAAAGTTATCGAGGGCAATCCGGTATCTCTTCTGCCGGAGTCTCTGACACGCGAACAGAACAATTTCGTCGGCGGGAACGGTTTCCTGAATCTCGATGACGATCTTGTCGGGCGGCAGCAAAAGAAAGTAATCCTTCAGCAACATCTGGCGAGTGCAATTGATGAAAGCGAGCCTGCCATCGCAAACAGCGTCAAGACCAAGAACGTTGAGCGTGTCAATCAAACTGCTGGTAGCTGCTTCAAAGTCAGAATTGAAGCGAGTGTCTTCAGCGGTTTCGCGGAATAGCAACTCGTAGCCCACCACTTTCTCATCATGGGTGAGTATCGGTTGGCGGGCGAGCCAGGGGCTCGGCTTTTCTGCCGGAGTTAGTGCGGTGGTGTTCATGGTCTGACCCATTCATCGGCAGTTCGCGGCAAAGATTGAATGAGTGCGCTCTATAGAGATGGTGTTCGTGATCAGACCGTGGACCCGGGAGGTTACCGAGGTCACGATCGCGCGGTGATGATCCCGATAGATTCTTTGAATTGGACTCTGCACCAATCTTGTTGCATAGTGGAATCACTTCGCAGCCGGCAGAGAGGCCGGGTCCCAGCGAAGTCGCTGATTGAGTGCCAGCCGTGTTCGCGGCATCAATCTCCTGACCTTGTCGTTCTCCACCAAAAGCCTGAGCCCATGCGATCCGGAATTTGCGGACAGCGTGCTCGTCAGACTTGCCCTCGTTCTTACGACGGCAGAATGGAGATCCAAATGATTTCGATTCGTAGATACGCTTTCGCCGCCCTGCTGGCGGTGACCACTGTCAGCTTCTCCACAAAAATCGCTTCGGCGCAGGAACCATCCCACGGTAAATTCACTCTGACCCACGCAGTGAATTTCGGGAAGGCTAAGATTCCGGCGGGGGATTATCAATTCTCGTACGATCGCAACGGCATTTCGTCGGTGCTCGTTCTCAGCAAAGTGAGCGGAACTCCCGCGGGATACATGGTGTTAGTGCCGGCGACGGAAGAAACAAGCAATTTGAGCTTGAGCCGTCTAATGCTTGAAACCACTCCGGATGGCAGTTATGTCAGCTCGATGCAGCTGCCGGAATTCGGGGTGACACTGCACTTTAACGTTCCGAGCCACGCGGGGGAGAAGGTGATCGCCAAGGCCGCAACCTCGGCCACGGCATCAGGACAGTAGACGATCCACCTGCTGCAAAAGATGGGGCAGATACTCAACCAGGTATCTGCCCTTTTATTTGTACACATCATTCGCATTCGACGATGCTGAGTCCGCGATGTCAGGGCACTACCCGCCCTACTTTGGCAGCCCCAAGCGCCGCAGCAGGTCGGCGTAGCGCGGGTCTGAATGCAGCGAGTCCATCGCGGGGTAACGAAGTACCTGAGGCAGGTTGCTGTTGGAGTCGATGAACGATTTTTCCAGGTAATGAAACGCCCCATCTCTGTCCCCGGCAAGCGCCGCAGCCGCACCCATGACGGAAAATCGATCCGTACCTTCTGACGTACTCGCCAGTTGCAGATATCCAGCCGCATCATCGGAAACCACAAACGAGGGAGGCGTGTTGAACGACTTTCGCATCTCGCGCACGGCGTCCGGGTAACGGCCCATCGTGGCATAGAGCGTCGAGAGCTTAAAGTGGGCAGGAAAGAAATTGGGATCTCGCTCAATCACTTTCTGAAATTGTGTGACCGATTCCGGATAACGGTGGAGATCCATCAAGATCACCGCGTAATTCGTGTTGACGATCGACGACAGCGGGTCGAGCGCAAGTGCGGTCTGGAGTTCGGCCAGCGCTTGTTCAAACCGTCCCTGTGAATTGAGGCAAACGAATGCGTAGAAGTAATGCGCGGCAGCATTGTTCGGATTCAACTCGATTGCGCGACGAAACTCGGACTCCGCCTCGGTCCACTTCCATAAACTCGCGAGCGCCATCGCCCGGGACACGCGTACTTCGGAGACCGAGCCGTCGAGGTCGATCGCCTTTTTCGAGGCTTCATCTGCGAGAGCCCTGCTCTGGTTGGAGTTGACGCCGATATCGTAGCTGGGCCCGACACTGTAGGTGTCGGCGAGTCCAGCATACGCGAGCGCGTATTTCGGGTCGGCAGCGATGGCTTGCTGGAACAAAGCGATGCTCTTGATAAGACCATCCCGCGTACGTCCGTACCAGAGCTGCCGTCCTTCAAGATACAGCCGGTACGCTTCGGGATTTGTCGTGCCGGCGCTGTTCGCTTGATGCTGTTCGTCTCCGGTCGAAGCAGCATGCAAGCGGTTCGAAATATCGCGCGTGATGTCGCTTTGCACTTGCGTGATGTCGGCCAGCTTGCGCGAGTAGCGCGATCCCCAGATCTGCGTTCCGTCGGAAGTATTCACGAGTTCTGCGCTCACACCCAGTTCGTCGCCGTGTTGCGTGATCCGGCCGACGAGCACCGCATTCACCTGTAGCGTCTTGCCGACCTGCTGCGGATCGTCTTCCTTCCCCTTGAACCTGAATACGGTGCTCCTCGCCATGACCTTCATGTTCGAGAGCTGCGAGAGCGTGCTGATCAGGCTTTCCGTCAAACCGTCGCTGAGGTATTCGTTGCCGGCATCGTTGGTCGCATTCACGAAAGGCAGCACCGCGATCGAATTGATCTTTTCCGCACCCGATCGCCCTCGCCACCAGAACGCCAACCCGGCGAGTATGGCAACCACCACCAAGCCCGCGATGATCAGTGAAAAAGTCCGCTTTCTCGGAACTGCGATTGTGCTGGAAGACGCTAAATTCGCAGCGCCTGAGTGTGGTCCGGACTCGTTTCTGATTGCTGGCGACGAGACACGGGTAGAATCAAAATCCCGCTTGAGGCGAGCCAAATCCGTACGCAGGTCGGCCGCGCTCTGGTACCGCAAATTACGATCCTTCTCTAAAGCCTTGTCGAGGATGCGTTGCAGATCAGGCGGCATATCCGGATTCAGGCGGACGACGGGCGTCGGCGTGGAATCCAGGATCGATCTGAAGATCTCAGCAGAACTCCCGCCTCGGAAGGGCAAGGTTGCCGTGACCATTTCGTACAGGACCGCGCCAAATGAAAACAGGTCGCTGCGGGCATCCAGCGGCTTCGCGCGCGCCTGCTCCGGAGACATGTAGGCGATGGTTCCCAGCGTCGTCCCTGGACTCGTCAAGTGTGGGTCGGCGATGACGTTGGTCATCGTATCCGCCGAAGCGACTTGCCCAGACGTGCTCGGAGGCATGTTCGACTTTGGCCAGTCCGAAATCGAGAACCTTGATATGCCCGCGCTTGGTGACAAAAATATTCGCGGGCTTGATGTCACGGTGCACGATTCCCTGGGAGTGCGCGGCGTCGAGGCCGTCTGCAATTTCAATGGCGAATCCGAGCACGGTATCGTTATCGAGCGGTTTTTCGGCAATCAAGTGCTTGAGCGTCGTGCCATCGAGAAATTCCATGGCAATGAACGATTGCTCGTTGTGTTTGCCGATCTCGTAAATCGTGCAGATATTTGGATGGTTCAGCGCGGAAGCGGCACGCGCCTCCCGGCGAAAGCGCTCCAGAGCCTGAGGATCGCGCGAGAGTTCGTCGGGTAGGAATTTCAGAGCGACGAAACGGCCCAAGCTCGGTGTCTTCGGCTTTGTAAACCACGCCCATTCCGCCGCCCCCGAGCTTTTCCACGATGCGGTAATGAGAGATGGTCTGCCCGATCATTCGCGATTCCGAGTCGCTACATCTTAAGGAGTAAGTGAGGGACAGTCAAAGAAGCCGTTGACTCGCAGCGGTTTCGGACGCAATTGCGATGCCAGCGGGCCGCATCGCGGAGACTTCACCAGGAGAATCAGCCGGAGGCAATCCGGGGCCGCATTTTTCAACGAGGACTGCGGACACATCGGAGCGGTGAGTCGAAAAAAGATCGGATGGGGGGATCCGATCGTGATTCTAACTTGTCGGCAGCTGGGAGTTGCCGCGAACGTCGTCGCTAAGGACGATTGCCTCGGCGATTTCCTTCATTGGTTTCCGTTTCTGCCGGCTTTGACGCTGCAAGGCAAGGTAAGCCTGCTCTTCATTAAGACCGAGATCGCGTTGCAGAATGCCTTTCGCACGTTCGACCAGTTTCCTTGTCTGGAGCTGTTCCGCGAGGGTTGAATTCGCCTCTTCGAGGCGCGCCATTTCGATCTCGGCACCCACGAGAAATCCTACGGTTGATATCATGCGAATCTCGCGGCGGCGGTAGACGTGATGCTGGCGGTGCTGCAGATTGATGACCCCGACGACGCGCCCGCGGCACATCAAGGGCACCGAGAGGAATGCCTCGTAGCTGTCTTCCGGTAATTCGTGAAAGAACTGAAAGCGTGGATCCTGCGCGGCCTTTTCAGGGATCGCAACCGGTTCCAGGTGCTCAGCAACCCATCCAGTAATTCCCTGCCCCACGCGTAATTTCAGGCGATCGACGGCGTCGGGATGCGGGCTCTTGGATGCGCGCAAGACGAGTTCATCGCCTTCGAGCACATAGATCAGGCAGGAATCGCACTTTACCAGCGCAGAGGCGAACTCGATAACACGGCTCAGAACATCGTGAAATCCGTCGGCCGTGTTCAGCCGGACACTGATCTCATGGAGTACATCAACGTGTGAATCCTCAACAGATACAAATGTTTCCATGAAAGACATTATCGATTTTGTAGCGACAAAGTCTAATTGCAAATTTTGATGGAGACGATAAAGGAATTCCTTCGAGATTGTTACCAACGTTTAACATCTTTTGCTGCGATGGTGCATCGTTCAACTACCGGTGGAAGCCGTGGTTAGGGCTTTGCTTCGACGTCGAGGGGTTTTACCGGAAGATCCCAGTGTGAGTCGAGGATCTCGAACCGGCGCTGTTCTTCACGCTGAAACGTTTCCTGATCGGGATACAGCTGCTTCTGCAGCGCGGCCTCGTCAAATGGCTCATTGGCGACTGTGGCGTTCTTGAAGACGATGGTGACGCGGAAATCCCAGCGGCCGTCTTCGGTTGTGTGATAGCGCGGCTGGTCCACCCAAACCTTCGTGATGCGGCCCATTTCCGACTCTTTCCTGAGCACCGGGTAATGGTTCTTCTTGAAGAGTTTCAGGAATTCGTCAGCGTGTCCCCACTTGGTTTTGTAGTAATACTCGACGACGAAAGGCTTGTCGGCTGCCGGGGATTGCCCGTAAGACGTGAAGGGCGCGGCGAACACGAGCAGTAACAGAACTGCAAGAAGGCGGCGCGAGTGAGTCACTGGATTTCTCCTCAAACAAGAGTGCATTCGCTTGTACACCATGCCAGCGGTTAGCATCAAGAGTGAGGTTTGTGTGGACCTCTATTTCCCGTAGGGTTCGCTGCGCTTCGCCAGATGAACGAGGAGTGCGCGCTTACACGAACTAACCTGGAGGATCGATTTGTCAGATCTAAACGACGAACAACAGATACTTCAGCTGTTTGAAAGCGGCGACCACGCGCTCGTGTCCGCGGATATTGCCGAGTTGCACCGCATTTATGCAGACGACTATGTGCAGTACGACGAGTCGGGAGTGGCCTCGTCGAGGCAAGACCTCATTCGCCTCCTTCAGTCAGGGGCGATTCGATTCATTGCGATGGTTTCAACCGAGCGCCGCATTCGCATTCTGCGCGACGGGATCGCCGTGGTTCATGGAAAGGAAAACGACGAGATCATCCGAAACGGCGAACGGATTTCCGTGCGGTACGTATATCTGGATGTGGTTGAGAAAAGAAACTATCGCTGGCAGATTGTGGCTTCCCAGTTAGCGAAACCAGCTGACGCTACTCCTCAGCGGTACGAAGACGGTTCTGCCAGTGACTCCAGATGAACCACAGGGCACCTGCTACGAGCACTACCCCAATGACGGCGTCGAACTTGTGGAAATACTTTCCGAGTGAGCGCCAGTTTTCGCCGAGTTTCATTCCGAAGTAGGCGAGGGCAAAGCACCACGGCCACGATCCCAGAAATGTGTAGACGTGAAACCGGCCGCGGGGCATGCGAGCGATGCCCGCGGGCAGCGCGATAAACGTGCGAATCACCGGCAGCAGGCGCCCGATGAAGACGGCAAGATATCCCCAGCGAGCGAAGAAGCGGTCGGCCCAATCGAGTTCACGGCGACCCATGAGGATCCAGCGGCCGTAGCGCTCCACTAGCGGCCGTCCGCCATAGCAGCCGATTTCGTATGCAATAAAAGACCCGACATTGCATCCAATCGCCCCAGCCGTCGCAGCCCAGAGGAGTTTGAACGTGCCTTGAAACACAAGGTAGCCCGCGAAGGGCATAATCAGCTCCGACGGCAGCGGAATACAGGCGGACTCGATTGCCATGAGAATCGTGATCCCGGCATATCCGGTCATGGCGATGATCTTGCTGATGAAGAGAAAAAGGATTCCGAGAATGCGTTCTGTCATGGGGAGTAGGGGCTAGATCAACTGCCAGTGGCCGGTCAGCGTCACCGAGTGACAGTGATTCTGACCAAACCAGACACGCCCGCTTCAGTGTAGCGGAAATTTGTGACGAAACGTTGATTCGGTGGGAACAGATGGTTGAGGTTGACCGTCGGCGGAGTGGGCCCTAGCCCGCGCCTTTAGAACGAGCCTTCCTGCGTGAAAGCGTATCCGGGCAGTGTGGCGCCTTGGGGAGTCTTCGCGACCTTGATGCGCACGGTGGGCGCTTCCGGGGCAGTGATCCCCGCGGGACGCAACATGGCGTACTGTGTGAAAACCTCGTTGTAAACCTTGGTGACAAGATAGTCTTGCCCGTCAGCTTCGCTGCGCCAAACCTGCCCGAGTTGGATCGAGTTTACAGCCACAATAGGTTCCCTGATTTCGTCGATGCATCCAGACTAAAGGCGGGTATCAGGGGCCGTCAATTCCCTTGCAGGTTACCGACGGTCAATACGGCAACCCGCAACATGGAGACACGAGCGGGCTTTGAGCATCCGGTGAACGCGCACTGTTAGGATGTGGAACGTAAGGAGAACGTCATGCCGCGTGGAGTGGTTCCGCGTCAGCCGAGCCGGGCTGGCCGCCAGGACAATGTTCGAGTGACGCGGACGGCGACGTCCGCGAAATCAAGCCAGAAGTTCTCAGTCCAGAGCAAAGATGGAATGAAAGATACGAGAGCAAGTCGAGGCAAAGACGCATCACGCGGATTGGCGCCGAAAAAAGCGGCCACCGCCGCAAAGATCAAGGGCTACAATCCCACGGCTCCGGAACGCGTCGCCGAAATTCTGAAGCGACTGGACCAACTTTACCCTGACGTGAAGTGCGCCCTGACGCACGCCAGCGCATGGGAGTTGCTGGTGGCCACGATCCTCTCGGCCCAATCGACCGATGTGAATGTCAATCGCGTGACGCCGGAACTGTTCAGGAAATATCCCACGGTCCAGGCATTTGCCGCGATAACGCCGGAGCAACTGGAGCCGGATGTGCGCTCTACCGGTTTCTTCCGCAACAAGTCAAAGTCTGTCGTGGGTGCGGCCAAGAAGGTCGTCGCAGACTTTGGGGGAGAAGTTCCCGACGACATAGAAAAACTGCTGACGCTGCCTGGCGTGGCGCGCAAGACCGCCAACGTCGTTCTCGGATCGTGGTTCCAAAAGGCCGAGGGAGTGGTGGTCGACACGCATGTACATCGCATCTCGCGTCGACTGGAACTCACGACGCAAAATGATCCACAGAAAATTGAGCAGGATTTGGTGAAAATCCTGCCGCGGGATCGTTGGATTCTCTTTTCTCATCAAATCATCTGGCACGGACGCAAGCTGTGCATCGCACGAAAACCCAAATGCGCGGACTGCGCGCTCGAGAATATCTGCCACGCCGGGGACAAGACCTGGAGCACTGTCGATGTGCACAAGAACGCCAAGGTATAGGCGTGGCTGCTGGACAGCAGATTCCTCCCTTCGGTCGGAATGACAAACTAAACAGAAGACTGGAATGACAACGGCTAAGAGCAATGACAAACACTGAATATACGTGTTGCCGCGCACGCTGAGTCGCGGCGTTAGAGCGCCGTCATTGAAGGCGAAACCGCCTCTGCTAGACTTTTCTTTTGAACTTACTCAGGGGACGATTTCATGCGCCGTCGCGCGCTTCTTACTGCCGCTCTCGTCATAAGCTGCTTTATTTCCGGGACTACGGTTGCTCAGGTTTTGACTGTTCCGGCCGCGGTCACCGATCCAAAGAAAATCTCTTCCAAGCCGAACGCCGAGATCGAACCACGCGGCATGACCATTGAAAAACTGTTCATGACGCGCCAGATCGGGGGATCTACGTGGTCTCCCGATGGCAAGCAGGTCGCATTTATCTCCAACATGAGCGGACGGAACAATCTTTGGGCCGTCCCTGCGGAAGGCGGATTCCCGGTGCAGTTGACGGTGAGTGAACAGCGGCAATCGTCTCCGGCGTGGTCCCCCGACGGAAAATGGATTGCTTATCAGTCGGATTACGACGGCGACGAGCAGTGGGACATTTTCCTCGTATCGCCGAAGACGGGAAAGGTCGTGAACCTCACGCAGACGCGACTGATTGCGGAACAAAATCCCACATGGTCGTCAGACGGAAGATATCTGGCCTACGAAGTGAAGGCCAAAACTTCGGCGGCGTTCGAGATCGACGTTTACGACATGGTTATGCGCGAAGTGAAACACATCACGTCAAACACTCCGCAAGACGAGCGCAATGAAGACCCAATCTGGGCGAAAGATGGAAAGCACATCATCTATACACGGCGGCAGGCCAAGGGGACGGACTCGAATATTTTTGTCGCGGACGTAGAAACGGGGCAGAGCACCCTGCTGACCGAGCACACGGGCGAGCAGGTTTATGTTGCCGACGATTTTTCGCCGGACGGTAAAGAAGTCTTAGTCACGTCGAACGCCCAAGGTGGTTACGACAATATCGGGCTGCTCGCTCTTGCGACGCGAAAAATAACGTGGCTGTCGAAGGAAAAGTGGCAGATCCGAGGAGGCGAATTCTCGCCCGACGGGAAGCGGCTGACGTTCACCGCCGATGTCGATGGCGATCAGGACATTTACGTTCGCGATCTGGTCACCGGAAAATCCGCAAGTCTCCCGATTGCGAAGGGAGTCAATGAAACCAGCGGTGGACATTCCGCCTTCAGCGCAGATGGTTCGCGACTGCTTTACATTCACAATGGGCCGACGGCTCCGAGCGACCTCTGGGTGTACAGCATTGCTACGGGAAAGTCGTATCAGATCACGCATTCACTCGCCGGAGGCGTGCGTTCTGCGGATATGGTAGAGCCCTTCCTCGTTCACTATCCGAGCCGGGATGGCAAGTGGACGATATCTGCGTTTCTCTACTTGCCATTCAACATGGCGCGAAACGGACAGAATGCCGCGATCGTATACATCCACGGCGGCCCGACATCGCAGAGCCGGAATTCTTTCAATCGCTTCGTACAGTTCGCGGTGAATCAGGGATACATGGTGCTTGCGCCGAACTATCGAGGGTCGACGGGATATGGAAAAGAGTTTGAGCAAGCGAACTTGTTCGACATGGGCGGCGGCGATCTGCAGGACGTGCTAGCAGGCGTGGACTGGATCAAGCAGACGGGGCACCTTGATCCCAAAAAGATCGCGGTGATGGGCGCGAGCTACGGTGGATATCTCACTATGATGTCGGTGACAAAGGCTCCGGAGGTTTGGGCGGCCGGGGTGGCGATTGTGCCGTTTGTGAACTGGTTTACGGAAATCGAGAATGAAGATCCGGAACTCCGGCAATCGGACCTGGCCACGATGGGAGACCCCGTCAAGAACAAGACACTTTACGAAGAGCGGTCGCCCATTAACTTCATCGATCAGACCAAGGCACCTCTGTTGCTGCTAGCGGGTGGGAACGATCCGCGATGTCCGAAATCAGAAACCCAACAGGTCGTCGACGCGATCAAAAAAAAGAGCGGCAGCATCGACTTTAAGGTCTACGAGAACGAAGGACACGGCTTTGCGCGAGTGGAAAACCAGATCAACGCTTACAAGCGGGTGGCAGACTTCTTGCTGGCACACGTCGTCCCGGCAGATTGCAGTTGCTCGCTGAATGAGTAACCCGGAACCGTCGCTCTCACTGTTGCTGCTGTTGCTCTTGATGGGATCGCATTGCGGGACTTCGTGCTAACGCCGGTCGCGATCGCATGACAAACGTTGGCGGAGCAGGTGTAGGGGCCTTGCTCTCTGCGGGACATACGGTGACTGCGACGCTCAACTCGCTCTGCGCATCGCCCTTGTAGACGCCGCGCGTGGGAGGAACATCGGCATAGTCGCGGCCAATCGCCACACGGATGTGCCGGTCTCCGCCGACCAAGTTGTTGGTTGGATCGAAGTCAACCCATCCCAACCGAGGAACTAGCGCCTCTACCCAGGCATGGGATGCGCCTTCACTCGAACGATCTCTGACCGTTTCGTCGCGGTGGAACATATAGCCGCTCACGTAGCGGCACGGAATCTTCAAGGGTCGCAGAAGAGCGATCAAGATGTGGGCGAAATCCTGGCACACACCCTGTCGCGAGCGCAGCGCATCCTCAATCGGTGAATCCACTTTCGTGCTGTTGGGAACGTAATCGAACAGGTTGTAAATGGATTCGTTCAATTCGCTTAGCAGCACAAGCGGATTTCCCCGGCGCTTGCAATTTAATTCCCGGGCGAGGGTTTCCAGCTGGCCGCTGGAGTGCGCGAAATGGCTGGGCAAAAGCATCTCCCAGTAGTCACCGCCTGCGACAAGCGCGTCGAGATCGCTCCAGTCGCCGCAGTCGGCTGCACGGGGCGGAGTTCCTGACTGAATCTCAACCGACGAATTTGCCGTCACCGTAACCTGGCTATGGCTGCCGGCGATATCGAAATGGTGCACAGTATTGCCGGTGAAGTCACGATAGTGCATGACGTTGGCCGCCGGTTCAACGTTGAGCTTGAAGCTGAGGCACCGCTGGTCTCCCTCGCTGCGTGGCTGAAGGCGGACCTCCATGATGCTCTCGCGGATCGCGGGATCGTACCGGAATGTCGTGGTGTGACGGACGGAATAGATCAAACCGCGCTTCCTTTCGTCTCTAGAACTCGTTTAAGGCCGCGCATCACGCTACCAGGGCCGATTCGACGGAATAATCGAAATAGACCTGATGGATGGCCGTGTGTGCCTGTGCGCACTGCCAGCGCACGCTGTCGACGTATGCAGTCGCGCCAGACGCCATGATTTCTTCGATCTGGCTGAAACTTAAAGTTGCCTGCAGCCGTCCAGCGAGTCGGACCGGTTGTTCTTCTTTACGGTCTGTCATCACTCCGAGGGCAGCAAGCGCTGCATGCACCATGTCTACCGAGAAGCGGACCGAATGCGGAAACTCAGGATTGAGCAGCAAGAATTCCGCCACCCGAAGCGGGCGAATCTCGGCAGTGTAATTCTTGCAGTACGCCTCGAACGCAGCGCAGGACTTGAGAAGAGCGACCCACTCGAAATATTCTTCGCTTTCGACGGTTTGATCGAGCGGCTGGGAGAGGCTCGCAAACTGAGTTCTGATCAATCGTGCCAGGGACTCGGTGCGCTCCACAAAGCGACCGAGCTGGATGTATTGCCATCCTTCACCGTGCGACATTGTCGAATCGGTAACGCCTTGAAACAGATGCGCGCCATCCTGCACTGCGCGGAAAAACACATGGGAATTTAATAACCACGCCTCGCTCGCGGCCGTGCTGTTCATCTGCAGATACAGACGGTTGAGCTGTTCCCACATTTCGGTGCTGCACTGCTCGCGCACCTGGCGAATGTTCTCTCGCGCAGCAACCACGCAGGAGAGGATAGACGACGAGTTGGTGCGGTCGAGCGTGAGAATGTGAGTCAGCGATGTGGCGTCGATCTTGCCGTCTTCGGGCGGGGACACCTGCGAGGCCTCTAGCAGTCGAAGCCAGCGCCCGGCGCCAGGTTCCGTGGATTGATCCAGGCGGAGCTGCAAATCGACATCGATGAGGCGCGCGGTATGTTCGGCGCGCTCGAGGTAGCGGCTCATCCAGTACAAGCTGTCCGCGACCCTCGATAACATGGCTGTCCTCCTGTCGTCCGATCTCAATCGCGAAGTACCCAGGTATCTTTGCTGCCGCCGCCCTGGGAGGAATTCACGACCAGCGAACCGCGCCGCAGCGCGACCCTCGTCAATCCACCGGGCACCAGGGTCACATTTTCCCCGTACAGAATGTAAGGTCGAAGATCAATGTGTCGCGCCTGCACTTCTCCATCGAGAAAGCAGGGAGCGCGCGAGAGGCTCAAAGTAGGTTGGGCGATGTAGTTTCGGGGCTCGGCTTCAATTCTGCGACGGAACTCTTCCCTGTCGGCCTCCGAACTGTGCGGGCCGATGAGCATTCCATAGCCTCCGGACTCGCCGACGGCTTTTACCACCAGCTCGTCCAGATGCTCGAGAACGTAGCTTCTTTGTGAACGGTCGCTGAGAAGATAGGTCTGAACGTTCTCGAGGATCGGATCTTCCCCAAGGTAGTAGCGGATGATCGCCGGCACGTAAGCGTAGACCGCCTTATCATCGGCAACACCGGTGCCGATCGCGTTCGCCAGAATGACATTCCCTGCCCGGTAGGCGTTGAACAGGCCGGGAACGCCCAAGCCGGAGTCTCTTCGGAAGCAAAGTGGATCGAGAAAATCATCGTCCACCCTGCGGTAGATCACGTCCACCCGCTGAAGGCCAGCGGTCGTGCGCATGTACACGATGTTGTCGTGGACCAACAAGTCGCGGCCCTCGACCAGTTCGATACCCATCTGTTGGGCCAGGAATGTGTGCTCGAAGTAGGCGGAATTGAAAACGCCCGGAGTCAGCAACACCACCTTCGGTTCGTGGCGCGAAGTGGTGTTCGGGGGCGCGAGAGCGCGCAACGTCGCAAGAAGGGCCTGCGAGTAATGATCCACCGGGCACACGCCATAGTCGCGGAACAAGGTTGGGAAAACCTTCTTCAGCACCTTGCGATTCGCCAACATATAAGAAACGCCACTGGGAACGCGGAGGTTGTCTTCCAGCACGGCAAAGGTGCCATCGGGTAATCGAACCAGATCGGTGCCGCAGATGCTGACGTAGATTCCGCGAGGCACGGACAATCCACGCATTTCGCGGCGGAAATGGCGGCAGCTATAGACAAGTTCCCGAGGAACGATGCCATCGGCGAGGATTCGACCCTGGTGGTAAATATCTTCGAGAAACAAATTCAGGGCCGCAATACGTTGCGTGAGACCGTTTTCGATCTTGCGCCATTCCGAGTACGGAATGATCCGGGGCAGAAGGTCGTTGGGAAAAACCCGTTCGGTACCCTCGTCGTTGCCATATACGGTGAAGGTAATTCCCTGATGCAGGAAGGAAAGGTCCGCGGCCTGCTGGCTCTTGCGGAGTTCTTCGGGAGGAAGCTCCAGCAGACGTTGAAATAGAGCCTTGTAGTGCGCGCGAGGCGTACCCGGCGATGCGAACATCTCATCGTAGGCCAAATCGAATTGGTAGTTCCGAAATGGAGGACGAAAGAAGCTGAGAGGCGCGTCCGGCGGGTTCATCCGGCGCACAAGTCCGCGGGTTCGGGTACGGCTCGGCTGCACCATAGAGACTCTAGGTTCCGACAGCGTCCCGAGTCCAATCGAAATTGTTTATCGGGGTAATTCACATTTCAGGTGCCTAAAGGCGGCGGAGGGTTGTCATGCTGCTCTGGATACGCAGAGGATAGGGGCCTTCACCCCTGTTGTGCCGCGGAATGCGATCTCTTTTTGGCACGAAACAGCAGATTCCTCCCTTCGGTCGGAATGACAAAATTTAGACACTGACCGGAATGACAAAATTAAATGCTGGTCGGAATAACTGCATCTTTCAGCATGCCTGGTCTTTCTGCTCCTCTATTGCGCCGCTTTCTGTCCGGCGGCGAACACGGTCCAGGGGCCTGCCTTCATGTCCCGAAGCAACGGTTTCTGCCAGGAATATTCGGGATGCTTTTCGAGGAAATCCGCCGCCAGGAAGTCGGCTCCGCACGGATGCCCGGCCCGAGCCACAAAACTCATTTTCTCAGCCATAGAACTGTCGGTCGCCTTCCCTTGTACAGAACCGCCGGGGTTGTATGGATCCCAGCCCCATTCTTTGATTCCGTGCGGCGAGGCGTCCACATGTCCGCACAGTGCGCGATCGTTGGCTTGATCTTTCTTCTCGAAGGTGTCGACGTGGTCTGACAGGAACTGCTCAGCCAGGGTCACATCGATCTTTCCCTTCGATTGTTGCATCAACTCCTCCCACCGGGCATGGCGGGCGTTGGGTGAAATCGATGCATCGTTCGGATCGAACGTAGTTTCGTCTTTGATGACTTCAGGATCCCGCGCGAAATTCGAGCTCACGAAATAGCCGTCCTTCGTGCGCCAGAGCGGAGTGTGTTTCAACCCGAGCTCGAGGTATCCGATCTCCCCGGTCTTGCGGTCCCCAATCAACCAGTCATTCGCATATCCGCCGTTGTTACCCTCTTTGATAATACGAACGTAGTCATCGATATTATTGGCGTATTGCAAGGCCTTGCGCGAGCGCATGAATTCCGGCTTGCCGTTTGGATCCCATCCTTCGAACTGGGTGATGGTCGTCTCGGTCACCATCATGCCGGCGGAGTTAACTCCAAAATCGTCATCGCTCGTGATAACACCCGGAAATCCGTCCATCAGGATGCGGTTGCCGTGATCCGGTTGGATGTCGAAGACAATTACCCAACGTTCCCCGGCGAGATAGCTTGTCCAGTTGTTGTGCGCGATCACGATCTTGTGATCCTTCGTCATACTTCCGGTTGCGATGAACGCGCTGCAATTTCCTGGAGCCGCAAGCTTGGGATTCTTCGCGGCTTTCTGCTGTTTGGCTAGCCATGGCACGTAGTAATCCGGCACTTCCTCGAAGGCATTCAACGCTACGATGTCGTAGACATCGAGATCAACGCCGTGAGCCTTGACTCCATCGGCGATACCTTGCAACTCCTGCTGGTACTCAGCATCGATGTGAGGCCAAAGCATCTGGCGGGCCGTTGCGCGGTAGAAGTCCCAATCTTTCTGGCTCTGGTGAGTATCAAACAGCTTGATCGCCTCGAACGCGTCGGAGATCTCTGGAGCCAGCAGATAGCCGTGCTGAAATCCTATGTTGGCGGGCGAACCTTCGAGATGGATGTAGGTCCATCCGCCTTGCTGAAACCGGTAGGCTTTTTGCAACCGGGAGTCGGATGCATCCACTGCCAGAGCCAAGGAACTCAAAATGCAAAGGACAATAAACAGTCGACCGCCAAGCCAGGCTTGTCTGAACATGGATTCTCCAGCAGAGGCAAGTCGCTCTGCCGGAACATTCTAGCCCATGGTCCGCTGGAACCCGTTTTCGCTTTTTTAGATATTGGTCCGCTGGTCCGGATGCCGGCTCAAGTACCAGCACGGAAACGAATGCTCGTGGGGAAACAGTGCGTTGACACAGGATTCCGGCTGTGGCGGATCGAAAATCAGCTGCGTCTTGCCGTTCTTTTGGAGAATTGCGTAGTAGTGATTCACGATCACCGACCCGTAGGCGTTCCGTTTAGTCGCAGCCCGGATTCGAAAGACGGCAAAGTCGAGGCCGAATGCCAAAACAGCAGTTGCCAGGATTGCGACCAGCGTTGTCAAGAAGAGCCGCCGAAGTCGTTCCCTGAGGTTTGGGGGTGTGGTCACGAGGCGAGATTATAAGCTTCCCCCTGTTATATCGGTGCCGAACATGGCCGGGTTTGCTCATCCTCAGGATTGGGCATCACGCAATTTCGAGCGAGGATTCGAGGTCCATCGTTGACAACTCCCCCATCTGACAGGCAAACTACCGCATTCGCCGCGAAAGATGCCGGCGAGCGTCCTCGGACGGGCTTGCGGCATTGAACCCTTCCCGGCCGTATACTCGATCTGCACTTCGTCCATGGCCATGACCGAGCAACGCGTCTCTTACACGCTAGACTCCTCGCTGGAGACGATCGATAGTGCCGAGGAGAAAGCCACCCGCATTGCCACTGAGCTTGGATTTGGCGACGACGAAATCATGCAGATTTCAATGGCCGTTCGCGAAGGCGCGGTCAACGCCGTCTTGCACGGAAACGCTTATGCTCCCGACAAGAAAGTCATTCTTGCCTTTGAGCGCACAGGTGAAGAATTAATCATCACCATTCGCGACCAGGGCCCGGGCATGGACCTGAACAAGATTCCTAATCCGCTGGCGCCGGAAAATCTGTTGAAGACTTCGGGGCGAGGAATTTTTCTTATGCGCTCGTTCATGGATGTGGTGGAGATTCGCCCGTCCGCAACGGGTACTGAACTTAAATTGATTAAGCGCGTCCACGGGGAAACCGCGGGCGGCAAGGAGGCTTCCCAGTGAGCATGAAGGTTGGTAGTCGGCAGGTGGATGGTGTCACGATTGTGGACTGCAGCGGTCGGATCACCCTGGGCGAAGGCAGCGTCATTCTTCGCGATACAGTGCGCGACCTGCTGAGCAAAGGCAACAAAAAGATTGTGCTGAACCTGGCGGACGTGAACTACATCGACAGCTCAGGCATCGGCGAGCTGGTCAGCGCGTTCACCACGACCAAGAATCAGGGCGGCGAACTCAAGCTGCTGAATCTCACCAAGAAGGTCAACGATCTTCTCCAAATCACGAAGCTGTATACCGTTTTTGATGTGAAAGACGACGAAGCCTCTGCCGTAAAGTCGTTCAAGTAGCAAATTCCTTCCATCCGGATGTCCCACTTCCCGCGGTCTCCGCGGGAAGCGGGGCTGCGCTGAAATCCCATTCCTGAACTCAGTCCCGATTATTTTCCTCAGGCTCACAGCTTTTCCATGAAGTCTTTCGCAGAATGGATGCATGTTGCGGTCCACGCTCGTCCTAGTCTGCTTGTTCTGTGCCGCCCCTTTTGCACAAGCCTCCGACTGCGTTCCGATCCATGAGGCGCGTCAACATATTGGCGAAACCAAATGCGTGACGGGGAAAGTCCTGCGCGTGAAAGTTGGAGAAAGAGGCGTTCACTTCCTCGATTTTTGTGAGGATCAACTGTCCTGTCCTTTCACCGTGGTCGTTTTCTCCCACGATCTGAAAGATGTAGGTGATGTGAGGCGACTAGCAGGGCGGACGATTGAGATCAACGGATCGGTCAAGGAATATGACGGACGTCCTGAGATTATTCTCAGTCGCATTAGCCAGATCACCGGGGGCGCGGCAATGATCCCCCCCATTCCGAAGAGTTATGATGTCGAGAACAAAGGCCATTTCAGTCCGGGCCGGTTGTATCCCACCAAGAAGCCTGCCAAAACTAAAACAAAACCGAACACGACCGTTGTTTTTGGAAACGATGTGGAAGGAACAGAGCCGACGGAATAGCTTCTAGGCACTGGTGGCACGCTGGGCTAGCAGCAATGCAAACCACGCCTATACCATTCCCTTCCGCAATTCCTCGAGGGGATATTTTGTCCCGCGCCACTCAATCCCATCATTCGACAACGTCAAAATCATTGATCGCAGCAGCGTGTAGATGAACAGTGTTGTGCTCACCGGGTGGAGCAAGATGTAGTACGGCGGCACCGCCGAGCGCCGCGACATCCCTGCGTAGATTATGCAAAGTGAACCGAGCGCCACGGCATATGGAAGGCGTGCCCAACCATGTGCGAACCAGATTCCGAGGAACGGCCCGAAGTTCAGGAACGCAAGAGCAATCGCCGACAACACGGCGCGCCAGGACTGGAAGGAGAGTACCGCGAAGAAATTTTTCGTTAGATTGTTGACGATGCCCATCGCGCCGTGAGCCCACCGAATCGAGATCAGATCGCCGCCGAAGACATTCCTCTGCGCGAAGCCTGATTTCTTGACGACTTTTCCAAGTTTCATGTCATCCAGGACTTCCATCCGCAGTGCGTGATAGGTACCTACCGCGTCGTATACGCGCCGACGGACCAGATTGAATGCGCCAACCCCCATGTGATCGTCGGTGCTCGGGTCCGCTACTTTCCAAGGCCTGTGTCCGAACATGAACATGGTCTGAAAGAAGGCGATCATCATGTATTCGCCGGGCCGCTTCATGATCATCCGGGAAACAGGACCATGTGATCGGCGGACTCAGCCTCGGCGTAAGCGAGAGCGCGCCGCAACGAATCCGGCTTGAAGATCACATCGGCATCGGTAAACAAGAGCCAATCGCCATTCGCCTGATTGGCCGCAGTCCACATCGCGTGAGTCTTACCAAGCCATCCGGGCGGCAGTTCGTCGTGATGGACCACCTTGAAACCAGCAGAGGACGGGGGATTTTGCGCAATCTTTTCCATGATCTCGCCGGTTCGATCGGTCGACCGGTCGTTGACGGCGATCACTTCATAGTTGTCATAATCGAGCAGAAGAAGCGAGTTGAGCCCCTGCTCGATGTGTCTCTTCTTCATTCCGGGCAGGCACAATGATCGAGACGCGAGGATTGCCGGAAGGTGCGACCGGATTACGGTCCCATTCGGGACGGGAGACATCTTTTACGCTGGGCATTCCGAGGGCAGCGTCTACGATGCGGGAGAACCAGGCCAGTGCAAGAATTGTTCCCGCAATCCAATGGAAATAGGACATCCGATGTTAAGTCTTTCCTGCCTCGAGGGCCGCGCCGTCCGATGCGACAGCGGGGGCAAACTTCATCCCGTAGAACAGTATGGCAGAAGAGACACCCATGGCGATCACAGGAAGAATGAAAGCGGCCTGCAGGGAGCGCTTATCGGCAACCCATCCCATCATGGTCGGCGAGGGGACATCCCCAAGAATGTGAATGATGAAGATGTTGACCGCAAGAGCTGTCGCTCGAATGTGAGCGCCAACAGAATTGATGACGGCCGCATTCAATGGAGCAGTATTCAGCAGAAGAAAAAATGCTGCGAGGGCAATTGCTGGAATCATGATTGGCCCCTTCGCGAACAAGGCCACAATCATCACTGGTATGCCTAACAACATGCTCGCCGCCGAAACCAGGTAGTAGGAACCTTTCATGCGCTTGAGCAGAAAGTCGCCCAACCATCCGCCAGCCAGTGCCGCCACGATGCCGTCGATGACGATGATGATTCCGAACGCGAAGTTCGCGGCTTCCAGCGTGTAGTGGCGTTCGCTGTATAGAAACTTAGGCATCCAGACCTGGATACCTCCGAGCGAGAACGTCATCGCGGCCATGCCTAACGTAGAAGTGAGAAAAGCTGGGTTTCGGACCAGCCCCAGAATCGTTCCGCGCTCCGGTGTTTCTTTCAAGGAATCAAATTGCCCGCGCTCGGGTTCCTTCAAGAACAAGACCAGCAGCGCTAAGACAAATCCAGGTGCGGCGGCGATATAAAACGGAAAGCGCCAGCCGTGGGTGGGGGCGAGATTGCCCCCGAGAAGATATCCTGCGGCTGATCCGACAGGAATTGCCAGATAGAACACACCTAAAATTCTGCCGCGAACGTTCTCGGCAAATAAATCGGACACAAAAGTCGGCGCAATGGTCACGAACGTCGCCTCGCCGATCCCGACGAGTGTGTGGCGTATCAGCAACTCGGTGTAGGTATGGGTAACGGCAGTGAGAAGCGTCAGCCCGCTCCAAAACAACGCACCGAGCACGATGATCAATTTTCTTGAATATCGATCTGCGAGTGGGCCGACAAACGGCGCGGCCACCATGTAGAAGCCGAGAAATGCGCTGGTGAGGTAGCCGATCTGCGCATTGGAGAGGTGAAACTCATCCTGCACAAGCGGTTGCACTGCAAACAACACGTTGCGGTCCGCATAGTTGAGCAGATTGAGCGCCGTGAGGACGATCAGCGCGGTGCGGGGTTGCAGGTCCGATTGAGCCACGGTCGAGCGAATATAGCACGGAGCCGTTTCAGTTCCTGAGACTCTGGAAATCTAGCGGGCTTTCTTTGGCCTGGGCCACTTCGCGATGACGATGGTTGAGATGCCGCCTCGTGGACGAAACTCTCCCTTCACCTCGGCCCATACGGGCTTGGCCCACTTCACAACGTCGTTCAACACCTGGTTGACGACGTTCTCCTGAAAAATGCCCAGATTTCGGTAAGACTGCAGATATTCTTTCAGCGATTTCAATTCGAGGCAGTGTTTATCGGGCATGTACCGAATGTTGAGCAGACCAAAATCCGGTAGACCGGTCTTTGGGCATACCGAGGTGAATTCGGGATCATCAACGACGATTTCGTAGCCCGGGAATTGGTTCGGCCACGTCTCGATCGACGGGAATTTAGCGTCAAGACCGGCAGCAGCATGTTCTGCAGTGTAGCGGGGCGATCTGGGCATTTCTCTATTGTAGCGGGTGTCGGTTGCAGCCGAAGCGGGTTGGTGAGCATCCAATCAGTACCGTCCTAAGGCGCTTCATCGTGTAGGGCAAGCCTCGGAATGGTAAATTACTACTTACAGTTATTCCTGCCGCATCCTGGAAAACCATTTCGTTGACATCGACGAACAATTCGAACACGCCATCACGCTGGCGTTGGATTTGGGTTGCGCTCGCGGTCGTACTGGCAATCATTCTTTATTCGTATTTGCACCAGACTGCAACCAAGGTTCGTGCGGCTATCGTCCAACGGGGACCGATTCGGAGCCTGGTTTCCACCAATGGAAAAGTTGAGCCCATCCAGAACTTTGAAGCGCACGCCCCCATCGCGACCACGGTAAAGCGGGTTCTGGTGAAGGAAGGCGATCACGTCAAGAAGGGGCAACTTTTGTTGCAGCTGGATGACGCTGACATCAGGATGCAAGCCGCGAAGGCACTCGCCCAGGTCAAGACGGCGCAAGCCGATCAGTCGGCGTTGAAGACGGGCGGAACGCAGGAAGAAGTCCTCACTCTGAACTCTCAACTCGTTAAGGCCCGAAGCTCGCGCGACGCCGCACAGCGAAGCCTTGATGCTCTTCGCCGCCTGCAGCAGGACGGCGCGGCTTCTCCGGGCGAGGTTCGGCAGGGCGAGGACACGCTGGCACGAACCCAAGCGGATGTCACGCTGCTGGAGCAAAAGCAAAAAGACCGGTACTCAGCGCCGGAAGCCGCGCGAATTGAAGCTCAGGGAAACGAAGCCCAGGCAGCCTATGACAGCGCCGAAGACGCGTTGAGCAAATCGAGCGTTCGAGCTGAGTTTGAAGGAATCGTGTATTCCCTCCCTGTAAAAGATGGAACTTTCGTACAGGCCGGAGATCTGCTTGTTCAGGAGGCAGATTTGTCGCGCGTGCTGGTGCGGGCATTTGTCGATGAGCCTGATGTGGGCCGGCTCCGGGTGGGCGAAGAGGTCGAAATCACGTGGGACGCGGTGCAGGGACGATTGTGGACGGGAACTGTTAACAGTGTTCCAGCCACTGTCAAGTTGCGTGGTAATCGGAACGTTGGCGAGACGACCTGCCTCATCGATAACAAGGATCTGCGCCTGTTGCCGAACATCAACGTTGGCGTGACGATTGTTGTTGCCGAGCATACCGACGTCCTCACGTTGCAGCGCGACGCGCTGCGCATGGATGATAGCAAGCCATACGTTTTCCGCATTGTTGGCGACCGCCTGAAGCGCTCACCGGTCGAGTTTTCCTTGCAAAACCTGACGCGCGTTGAAATCACATCGGGATTGTCGCAGGGCGAGACGGTGGCTCTACCAGCCGAAGATCAGAAGCCGCTCGTGGATGGCGCCCTGGTGAAAATCGTTCCTTAGATCGTCTTGCGCGAAATGCGTTCACAACCAATTCTCTTATCGCTTGCGTTCTTTCTGTTTATACAGCCGCTGTTTGGCGCTGCTGCGGCCAAACAACTTTTGGCGTCGGGGCGCGTAGACGAGGCGATTTCCATGCTGGAAGAACAAAGCAATCGTTCGCCAAGCGACGCGGACACGTTCAATCTTCTTTGTCGGGCGCACTTCATGCTGGATGACTGGGATCATGCCATCCCAGCGTGCGAGCGCGCGGCCAGTCTCGATCCGCAAAAGAGTCTTTATCATCTTTGGCTCGGCAGAGCTTACGGCGAGAAGGCAGACCGGGCCAGCGTTTTCTCGGCGGCTGGACTTGCCAAGAAGGTGAGAACTTCGTTCGAACGCGCGGTTCAACTTGATCCGAACAGTTCCCCGGCGCGAACCGATCTCGGTGAATTTTATACGGAGGCACCGGGCGTGGTGGGCGGCGGGAAAGACAAAGCTCGACAGCAAGCCGACGCTCTCATGGCCTTCGATCCGGCGCGCGGACACTGGCTGCTGGCGAGAATTGCCGAGAAGAACAAAGATGCGCCTGCCGCAGAGCGCGAATACCGGGCGGCGATCGAGGCCAGTCGCTCCGGAGCGCGCGCATGGCTCGACCTCGCGAACTTCTTTTTCTACGCTCACCGCTTTGACGAAATGGAAAAGGCAATGCATTCGCTGGAATCGGCTCCCATCGATCATCCCGAGTCTCTGATGCATGCTGCCGGCATTCTGCTACGAGCAAACCGCGACTATCCAATGGCAGTCCGCTTGCTGCGCCGCTATCTGGAATCGCCCGTGGAAGAGGGCCCTGCCTTCAAGGCGCGAGAGCAATTGGGACAGTTGCTCGAGAAGCAAGGCGACCGTAGAGGCGCTGCCGGGGAATATCGCGCGGCTCTCGCGCTCGCGCACAACTACTCACGAGCCCAGGAAGACTTGAAGAGAGTCGATCACTGAGAACGTCTGAACAAGTGTCGTCGCGCACAGCGTGCTTGGCCCGTTACCTGAACAAACTCATCCCGTCGTCAGCATCCCCATTTAGAATCGCGCTTGCATCCAAATTGATCGTACGATCGCTCGCATTTTGTTCGAAAGGGACGCAATGAAGAATTCGCGCCGCGGTGCCTCGATACCGAAATGGATCCTTGCAATCGTTTTCCTTCCAACTGCACTGCTTGCAGAAACTGTACCGCTCAAGCGCGTGGTCGAACTGGCGCTGAATCATGCGACCAGCGCAGGGATCGCCGCCGCGGATGCGCAGCGCGCAGCCGCAACCTTCCGTGAACTGCGCGACAGTTACATTCCGCAGCTTGCTACCGGCGCTGGCCTCGGATTCTCATACGGATTCCCTCTGGCTCTTGAAGGTTCGGCTCCTGCTCTGTTCAACATCACGGCGCAGTCGGCTTTGCTGAATCCATCGTTGCGCGACTTCATCAAGGCAAGCAGGGCTGATTCAGCAGTCGCTTCACTGAAGACCAAGGATCAGCGGAATCAGATCATTCAGGATGCCGCACAAAGTTACGCTGAGCTGGCGAAGTGGGAACAAAGACTGACTGGCCTGCACGAGCGGGAAAGCGCCGCCGATAAGTTTCAGGCGTCGGTTGCACAGCGTGTAAAAGAAGGCGTGGATACCGAACTCGATGGAGCGAAGGCGCGTTTGTCGGCTGCTCGGGTGCGTTTGAGAATTGCCGAGGCTCAGGGCGCTGCCGATGTCTTGCGCGAGCATCTTTCGAAGTTGACCGGAATTCCAGCGGCCAACATCCAAACCGAACCAGAATCAATCCCTGACTCGCCCGCCGCTGCACAGGAGGATGTGTCCGCAGATCCGGCAACGAACAACCCATCCGTTCAGGCTGCGGTCGAGCATGCCCGCGCGCAATACCTGCGAGCGCAAGGAGAACATCGGGCGCTCTGGCCGACCGTTGACTTCGCCGCGCAATACGCGCTTTTGTCGAAGTTCAACAATTACCAGAACTACTACATTCCTTCGAAACCTTGCGTCACGTCCCTTGGCGAGTTCCTGTGTGTGACCAATAGCTTCCAGCAGAACAACGCGACGGTTGGCGTCAGCATTCGCTTTCCCTTATTCAATGCGGCGGAACGGGAGCGCGGTGCGCAAGCCGACGCGGAAGCCGTGAAAGCCTCAAAGCAGGCGGAAGCGGCAAAGGACCAGGTCTCGGAAGAAACGCTCCGTTTGCGCCGCTCCGTGGCACAGATGCAAGCCGCCCGCGACGTTGCTGAACTCGAGTATGAAATTGCCGGCAAAAGCTTGACCGCGACGCGAACGCGGATCGACGCCGGCACGGCAAACCTTCATGACCTTGATGATGCGAGCGCGCAAGTAAGCGAACGCTTCATCACTTTGCAGGACGTGACCTTTGAACTAAGGCGAGCGCAACTCGGTTTACTTCGGGCAACGGGAGATCTCGAAAAGTGGGCGCTAGGCTCTAGATAGGCGCGTGGGAATCCCGTTGATCGCCGGGCGAGCAGGCTATAGGTTTATCCGCAGCGTCTTCAGCACCTGTCGCAGCGCCTTCTCATTCCTGCGGTACCAGCGCCACTGTCCGCGCTTGTTGGCTTCGACCAATCCTGCCTTCGTCAAAATTGCCATGTGATGCGAGATAGTCGGTTGGGATAAATGGATTCGCTCTTCAATCTCACCACCGCAAAGGCAGGGTCCAGTCGGCGTTTTCGTGCCCGCAGTTTTTGAATGAGTATTCGCTTGTTTGAGCGCGCGAAGAATGCGGCGCCGGGTCGGATCAGCAATGGCATGGAGGCAGCGGTCGAGCGATGCTTCATCAGACATGAGGACTAGAGATACCGCGGAAATTGATGGATGTCAATCTATGAAGAAAAATGATGCGTGGGAGAGCACGTCACTTCTTGAGGATGGGGCTATACCCATCTGAAACCAGCTTGGCGCGCATGGTCTCGGCGTCCTTGATGTCGGAGAACGGCCCAACCTGTACGCGATACAGCTTATCGGTTGCGGATACGGGCGCAACGAATGCCGTGTAGTCCTTTTTCTTGAGAGCATCTACCAAGGAGTCGGCATCTTCCTGTTTGCTGACGGCAGCGACCTGCACGTAGTATCCCGACGTCGGAACCGTAGTTGCTGGATCCACACCGTTCTGACCTGTATTCTGCGCCGCAGAAGCAGCGGTTGGAGCAGGTGGATCGCTCTTCCCCGACACTGCGGTGGGCATGTCGGGAGTTGCGCTTTTTTGTTCCACAGACTTGGAAGAGCCCACCGGCGGATTCGCGTTGGACTTGGCGTTATTGGGAGATGCCTGGGGAGTGAGGGCTGCACTCGCCGTCGTTACGGCTGGTTCCGACTTGCGCCCAAGGGAATATCCAAGCGCAAAGAACAAGGCGCAGACGGCGACTAGCCCGAAAAACAGAACCAATAACTTTCCGGTGCCCAGCGTAATTTCAGTGTCCTGTGACGAAGCCATACCTCACCCCCAAGTGCGCAAATGCCTGCGGTCGAAACCCCCTAAAATTTGTCGAACGCGCTCGATCCTGCGCGAAAATATGGCGCCCGTCCGTCGTGAGCTTGCCTACGCCGCTCGTCCCGACGGTGGAGTATCGTCGCCTGGTTTGCCTAAGATCTTCTGAATCCCTGAAAAGAAGTCGACGGGCACCGGGAATACAACCGTGGTGTTTTTCTCCACGCCGATTTCGGTCAAGGTTTGCAAGTAACGAAGCTGAACGCTGACCGGCTCGCTGGAGAGCAAATGCGCGGCATCGACCAGGCGCTGCGCAGCGGAAAATTCGCCCTCCGCGTGAATGATCTTTGATCTCTTCTCGCGCTCGGCCTCCGCCTGCTTCGCCATGGCACGCAGCATCGATTCCGGCATGTCCACCTGCTTGACCTCGACGTTTGTCACCTTCACTCCCCAAGGCGAAGTGTGAGTATCGAGAATGCTCTGCAACCGCAGATTGATCTTGTCGCGGTGAGCCAGAAGTTCATCAAGCTCCTGTTCGCCAAGCACCGAACGCAGAGTAGTCTGGGCAAACTGCGAAGTCTGGTAGACATAGTTCGAGACTTCGACGACGGCCTTGCGCGGCTCGATGACACGAAGAAAAATTACGGCGTTTACTTTTAGCGTAACGTTGTCACGGGTGATGATGTCCTGCGGAGGGACTTCGAGAGCTTCCTGGCGAAGCGAGACGCGCACGATCCGGTCGATCGGGGCAAAAACGAAAATCACGCCCGGACCCTTTGCCGTTGGCAACAGTCGCCCGAGACGAAAAATCACTCCGCGTTCGTACTCGGCAAGAATCTTGATGGAGCTAAGCAGATAGATGACAACGACAACAATCAGAATTGTAGAAAAACCAAATCCCAAGCTTTCCACAGGAAACCTCCACGACAGGAGCGCAAACCTCTCCTATCGCGGATTGTATAGCAGCTACGCGGTGCGCGATGCGAAATAGCAATCGCAGACGTTGCCACGCTTGATGCGTGTAGGGGGAACTGTGACTCGCGTGCCTGGATGTTCTATGACCCGGCGCGCGCAACCTGGATGCGGCTGGCGTCCACCGGAACATCGCGCTGAATTTCCATCTCGATCGAGGTGCCGACTTCGAGTTTCACGTCAGGACCATGCTTTAGGAGCGCCCACGCAACTCCGCCTGCGAGTCCGGCGAGTCCACCATACCGAGCGCCGTTGAGGCCTCCTGCGGCGAGTCCGCCAATGCTGCCAACCGTCCCGCCTACTGCCGCACCTTTGGCTGCATCCTCGACGCGCTTGCCGGTGTCTTTGTCCTGCTGAATCGTGCCTTCGGAATCTTTCACGCTCTTGTCATCTGCTCCCGGAGTATTTTCGATTGATCCGGGCAGCATGACCGTATATCCGCTGGGATAAATCATCGATGTGAAGTGAATCAGGATTTCCGCCCGCTTCTTCGACCGCCCGGCGTGCTCGCTGTGCATGATCTTGCCCTGAATATAAGTTCCTGCCGGAATCAGGACATGATCATTCTGCACAAAGGGAAATGCCGTCTCGGCGTAAACCGCATCGCCTTCGCGCGCGTTCTTGGTGGAGATCGCTTGCTTGAGCGTGAGAGGAATCTTCGAACCTGCCGGGATCACCACCGCTTTCGACTCGGGCGGCGTCTGCAGCGGCTTCACAGAGGGTGCCGATTGGCCGTTCGCGGTGGACGGATTTGGAGGCGCGGATGCTGGTTTGCCGGCATCAGGCGCCTGAGCAAAAGCCAGTCCTGAGGTCAAAATCAAGGTGAGGAGAGTCTGCATCCGGAACCTCCGCTGGGCAATCTGCAACCGATTTCATCCAAGCTTACTACGGTTCTAGCCGCTTGGATGCAGCGTGTGTCCTGGGGAGTTATCCGACGTCTAGTCATTCTGAACTTGGAGACAGCAGGAGAGGAATCCGCGCCGGGCTGACATCGCAAAAAGTGTCTGGGAGAGGAGACTTTCTCAAGGGACGGATGGCAAAGCGTGTTAGGAGTTCATTTGTAGATCAAATACTTCTCGCGGATCTTGCCGAACTTTTCCAATTGATCCTGCCAGTCCTGCGCGATTCTGCGCGGATCTTGTCCGGCCATCAGCGCCTCGAATGCACTCTGGCTGACCAGCAGATCGGTCATTTTCTCGATCTCAAAATTTGTCGGATACAGCTTGCGAAGCGCTGCCGCCAGTTCGACTCCCAACTCAGGCGCGTCAAATCCGTTGCGGTCGGTGAGGACGATGTTGACTCCCTGGCACGCCTGGCCGCTGTAGCGGCTGGCCGTGGGGGTAAAGGAAGTCGGAACGAAGCGAACTCCCGCAATGCCACGGGCGTTCAGGAAGGCCGCGAATTCTTTGCTCTTGATCCAAGGCGCGCCGACCAGTTCAAAAGGACTGTCGGTGCCGCGTCCCACGGAGACATTTGTGCCCTCAACCAGCGCCACTCCCGGATACAGTGCGGCTTCGGTCACGTTCCTCAGATTGGGTGAAGGATTTACCCACATCAGCCCAGTGGAATCGAACCAGTCTCCGCGCTGCCAGCCTTCCATCGGTACCACGGTCAACTTGGCGTTGATGCCGCGCTCGGCGTTGAACATCTTCGCCAACTCGCCGATGGTCATCCCATGTCGCACTGGAACTGTCCAGTAATCCGTGAAGCTTTCCCGACCCGTGTCAGCGACCGGACCCTGCACGAACGATCCTGTAATTGGATTGGGACGGTCGAGCACAAAGATTTCGATTCCGCTCTTCGCTGCGGCTTCGAGGAAATACCCCAAGGTGGTTTCATAGGTGTAGAAACGCGCCCCCGCATCCTGTATGTCGAATACGATCGCGTCCAGACTTCGCAGGACATCGGCGGGCGGATGCCGTGCCGCGTCCGTCGCGCCATACACGCTATAGACGGGAATGCCGGTCGCAGAGTCCTTCGAGTTACTTAAATCGGTCGTATCGAGCGTGCCGGTGACGCCGTGCTCAGGACTGAAGATCGCGTCGAGCGATACTCCGGGAGCATGCGCGAGCACATCGATCGTGCGAGCACCCAGGGCATCGAGGCCCGTTTGATTGGTGACAAGGCCGACGTGCCGCTTCCCTTCCGCAGCTTTCAGCACGTCGAATTCCCGCGCTTCGAGCACATCAATCCCGGTCCTGACCGAACCATTTCGCGAACTCATCCGTCGCGCTGCGCTGAAGGCCTCGTTGTAGCCCGTCACACCCTTGGCTCGGGCGGCATCCTTCTCGCTGGGGGTCAGGGTCAGCGCCGCCGCCACTTCAGTTGCCACTTTGGAGCGCAATCCAATCGCATTTCCTTTACCGCGCGGATGAACCGAATTCGTGAGCAAAATTACGTAGGTATGGGTGGTCGGATCAATCCAAAGCGACGTTCCCGTGAATCCGGTGTGTCCAAACGACCCGATCGGAAGCAAATCGCCGCGATTGGACGAGAAGGGAGAATCGATATCCCACCCAAAGCCGCGAAGAACAGGGGCCACAGGAGGCTGCTCCGGTTGCGTCATTTTTTCAACCGAGGAAGCCGATAGAATGCCGCCTCCTCCGCTCAACAACGCCTGGGCGAACTTGGAAAGATCATCGCCAGTCGAGAACAAGCCAGCGTGGCCAGCGACGCCTCCCATGCGCCGCGCCGACGGATCGTGCACCACCCCGCGAAGCATGTGCTCTTTCTCGTCATATTGAGTGGGGGCGATTTTCGCGCGCCATAACGCCGGAGGATTAAACCGCGTGTGAGCCATTTTCAGCGGCGTGAAGATGTGCTTTGCCGTATAGGCATCGAGTGCCTCTCCCGAGACCCGCTCGACCAGCGCACCCAGGGTGATGAAATTGATGTCGCTGTAGACGAAGCCCGATCCCGGAGGCGCTGCGGGAGTCTCCGCAAAGGCCATCTTGTAGGCGGTTTCCTTCCCTTCCCACGGCGCTTTCAAATCGAGGTCAGGCTCCAGGCCTGAATAGTGCGTCAACAACTGCCGCACGGTGATGTCTTCTTTTCCGTTCTGTGCAAACTCGGGGAGATATTTGGCCACAGGATCGTTCATCCGAACCTTGCCGAGTTCGAACAGTTGCATCACCGATGTGGTCGTCGCGATCACCTTGGTCAAAGACGCAAGGTCAAACACGGTGTCGAGCGTCATCGGCTCATGCCGAGGTTCGAGGGCTCGATTGCCGTACGCTTTCCGGTAGACGATCTTCCCGTCGTGGCCGACCAGCAAGACCGCACCCGGAATATTGCCATCCGAGATCGCCTGCTGAACCACGGAATCGACCGAGGTCATTCTCACCGGCGTGATCACAGATGTGAGGGCCTCGGCCTGTAGGCACGTGAGCAGCGCAACGCAAGCCAAAAGTATTGGAGGAACGCCTGTAAGCAGGGCGCGGGACGGTCTCAATGGACGAATCATCTGTGAATTCGAATGTATGGAGAAGATGCTCTGACTCTACACAAGCCCAGCGGGGCAACTCAAGACACTGAGGTAAGCAGTGTGCTCAGTCCGTTAGCGGTGAAATGGCTTCCGTTCGGCCAGTAACCTTCGTACCCGTGCCGGGGTCGCTGTCATCCTCGTCCGCGATAGATGAAAATTTAATCTGGTCATTTCGGCCGCGGAAAAATCTGGTTATCTTTACCCTCGCCTGATAACTCTGCTATAAACCCGCAAGGACAGGCCTTTTACAGAAAGCGCGTTCCCTCTGACCAACTTTCCGAGCCTCGCACCAGCATTCGACGATCAGGACCAGCGCTTTTCCTCCGCCTTCTCAATTCTGCGGACGGCTATTGCCGAGCGTGTCTTTCCGGCTGGAAGCGTGGCGGTGGGGCACAACGGAAGATTGGTGGCCCTCAAAGCCGTCGGGCACTTTGTTTACCCGCTAGATGGCCCGGACACGTCTTCGGGAGAGGATGGGTCGTGGCGGGTTAAGGACTCGCAGCTCCTCACTGAAGTATCCACATCCTCTGTTTTCGATCTGGCTTCGGTCACCAAGGCCTTGGCGACTACCACCATGGCCATGATCCTTTACGACCGCGGTGCCGTCGATCTTGAGGCCGCTGTTGCGGGAATTATTCCAGAGTTTCGGAAAGATCATTCGGGAATCGTCGATCCGCGGCGGGAGAAGATCACGTTGCGTATGCTGCTTGCCCACTGTTCTGGCCTACCTGCGTACGAGAAGTTATTTCTCAAGTTGCGATCGCGCGACGAATTGCTGGATGCAGTACTCGGCATGCCCTTGGCGGCTGATCCCGGCTCGCGCGCGGAATACAGTGACATCGGCTTCATTATCTTGGGATTGGCGCTTGAACGGCTTGGTGGTGAATCGTTGGACGCGTTTTGCCAGCGCGAGATCTTTGCTCCGCTAGGTATGACCACAACGGCTTTTAATCCGCCTTCTGCTTGGCACGAACGATGTGTTCCGACCGCCGATGAAACGGCAGTTCCCGATGGCGAAAAGAACAACCGCAGCACGTTCCGCAAGCGCATTATTCAGGGAGAAGTCCAGGACGAGAATGCCTATATACTCGGCGGCGTGGCCGGGCATGCTGGTCTATTCTCGACCGCCGAAGACGTGGCGCGCTTTGCGCATGCCATGCTCAGCCGTGGAAATCCGATCGTCCGGCCCGAAACCGTCGAACTTTTCACTCGCCGCGAGACGACTCCCGCGGGTACGTCTCGCTCGTTGGGATGGGACACGCCGTCGTCCCCATCCCAATCCGGAAAGCATTTCGGATCTTTGTCGTTCGGACATCTTGGCTACACGGGCACATCGCTTTGGATCGATCCGAAGCGCCAGCTTTCGATCACGATGCTGACGAATAGAACCTGGCCCGACTGCTCCAATCAAGCCATCAAGCAGGTCCGGCCAAAGTTTCACGACGCCGTCATCGAAGCGCTCGATCGTTGACAAGATCTTTACCTCACCAAAAAGGCTCGAACAGTTAGAATGACAAGTTCTTACAACGGATTCCTGTCTTCCGCTGGTTGCGGCGAGTCGCGGGTTCCGACC
The DNA here is from genome assembly GCA_963771765.1 of uncultured Acidobacteriota bacterium. Lineage (GTDB taxonomy): Bacteria > Acidobacteriota > Terriglobia > Terriglobales > Acidobacteriaceae > Sulfotelmatobacter. The sequence continues at coordinate 122,361 of CAVYUY010000018.1, read as the reverse complement.
GCGCGACCGAATAGAAAGGCCCACGACTTGACCCGCTCGCGAAAGCCGAAAACCGATCTGCAAAAGCTCTCCACGGAACAGAACCTCGACGCGGCCTCGAATCTCGATCGCATGTCGTCGCTCCAAATCGTGCGTTTGATAAACGATCAGGACGCGACTGTCGCCGGCGCCGTAAGGCGTGCGCTTCCGCAGATTGCTCGTGCCGTGGACATTGTGGCCGCAGGCTTAAGGCAGGGCGGGCGACTGATCTACGTCGGTGCCGGAACCAGTGGACGGCTCGGCGCTCTCGACGCCTCTGAAATTCAGCCGACCTACAACACAGCTCCGCGAACAGTGCAATTCATCATGGCAGGCGGACCGAGAGCTCTCGGGGCTTCTACCGAAGCGAGCGAAGACGACACATCGATCGCGCTGGATGAAATCAAGAAGCGTCGCCCCGGCAAACAGGACATCGTAATCGGCATCGCCACAAGTGGACGAACTCCGTTCACCATTGCGGCGGTCGAAGAAGCTCGTCGTTGTGGCGCCCATACCATCGCTCTCACTTGCAATCGCAATTCCCCGCTTGAACGTGTATCTGACTTTGCCATCATCACTGAAGTGGGTCCTGAGGTTGTTGCCGGATCCTCCCGGATGAAGGCCGGAACCGCCCACAAAATGGTCCTCAACATGATTTCCACGGGAGCGATGGTGCGCCTCGGCTATGTTTATGGAAACCTCATGGTGAATGTCTGGACCAAGAATGAAAAGCTGGTGCAACGGGCGACCCGCATCGTCGAACAGGCAACGGGTTCGGATAACGATGCCGCGCGGAAGGCGCTCAAGGAAGCCGCGAACCGGACTCCCTTGGCGGTTGTGATGCTGGCGGCCGGGACTACGAAATCAAAGGCTGCAGCCGCGCTGAAGGCATCGAAAGGGCACGTTCGTCAAGCCATTGCGATCGCCAAAGGCTGACCCACCCTCCAACCTTGAGGTTTAGAAACTTGCTCCGCTTTGAAGTGAAGATGCCCGCTCACCTAAGTGCGTGATCTTTTGATTACTCGTCTCGATTCAATTCCTCGCTAGAATAAAACCGAACCCTTAAGGACTGATCTCATGGACAAGTTCGTCATCCGCGGTGGAGAGCCATTGCTCGGGACCATTCGCGTCAGCGGTGCGAAAAATGCAGCGCTACCGTGCATGGCCGCCGCCCTGCTCACTGACCAGCCCGTCGTTCTCGAAAATATTCCCCAGGTTCGCGACATTCAGACCACGCGAAACTTGCTCGCGGCCATGGGCGCCGAGGTCGAACTTGGCTATGGGCGGGCGCAGCATCGCACAACGATTCATTGCGAAAACCTCGCCGCCCCTGAAGCCTCCTACGAGTTAGTGAAAACCATGCGAGCGTCGACCCTGGTACTCGGCCCGCTGGTAGCGCGCTGCGGGCGTGCCCGAGTTTCGCTGCCAGGCGGCTGCGCCATTGGAGCGCGTCCGATTGACATGCACATCAATGGTCTGGAGAAGCTCGGAGCGAAGATCGTCCAGGAACACGGATACGTGGAAGCAACCGCGACCCGATTGAAGGGTGCGGAGATCGTGTTCGACAAGATCACGGTGACTGGCACGGAAGATCTGCTGATGGCGGCGACGCTGGCGGAGGGCGAGACGATCCTGCACAACTGCGCTCGTGAGCCTGAAGTCGCCGATCTTGCCGACTTGCTCAATAAGATGGGTGCGAAGATCGAGGGTGCAGGTACGGGCAAAATCCGCGTCAAGGGTGTCACCAAACTGAGCGGTGCCAAGCACCGAATTATTCCCGACCGCATCGAGGCTGGAACATTCATCATCGCCGGGGCCATGACCGGCGGGGACCTCAATATTGCCGGATGCGATCCTGCGCATCTCACGGCTCTCCTCGAGAAACTTCACGAAGTCGGCGTCAAGACGAAGGCTACCGACGATTGCATTCGCGTCATGGGAGACAACCCTTTCACGGCGGCTGACATGAATACTGAAGAGCACCCGGGGTTTCCCACCGATTGCCAGGCGCAGTTCATGGCTCTGACGACTCAAGCCGAAGGGACTTCGACGATTACCGAAAATATTTTTGAAAACCGCTTCATGCATGCGCAGGAACTGGTGCGCATGGGAGCCAACATCAAGATCGAAGGACGCCGCGCCGTCATCCGCGGTAAAACCCAACTCAGCGCCGCCGCCGTTCTTGCCAGCGACCTGCGCGCCTCGGCCTCCCTCGTGCTCGCAGCTTTAGTTGCGGACGGCGAAACCATCATCGATCGCGTCTACCACATCGATCGCGGCTACGAACATATCGAGGAAAAGCTTAAGGGTGTGGGCGCGCAAATCCGCCGAATTGGAGAGATGTTCCCGAAAAGAGCTGCCGCGGTGAAGTAGCGGAAACCGATAAGCGTCTGGATCGAAAACTGTCTCGCCCCTGTTATTCCGATCAAAACGAGGAACCTGCTGTTCCGTCGCTGAACTACCCTCGCGTCAACCGCTCGACGAGTTCGCGGTGCTGTGGGTAAGCGGCCATCAGTTCATTTCGTTTCGCGATCTTAAAATCCGCAAAATCGAATCCTGGAGCCACTGTGCAACCGACCACCGCGAACGACTTCCAGTCGGCTACATGGGACGCAAACCAACATTCCGCCGGAATAGCCGCCTGAAATAGTTGACCGACGTCAGGATCACTCCCCAGCAGAATCGACGAATGCTTCCCATCAGGATGGAGGATTTCGATCGTTATCGGAGATCCGGTGTAAAAGTGCCAGAGTTCATCCGATCGCAGCCGGTGAAATGCTGAAAAGTTTTCGCCCTCAAGCAAAAAGTAAATTGCAGTGGCGACCGGTCGCTCTCCTGAGAATCCCTCGGGCAGCGCGTCGCGAGCGATGATCGCGCCAGAACGGTAGGTTTGCCGGAAGTACCCACCTTCCGGATGCGGCTCAAGCTCTAGCCGATCGATCCAATACTTGGAATCTTTGTTTGTCACAGTATCCCTGCCCAGCTACTTCAGATTGAACAGGGCATTTACATGCGCGGTGACCGTGACATTCTGCGGAGTAAAGTCTTCCGTTGGGGCAGGAGCGGAACTCGCCATGGCCGCCATCGGCCGGGCCATTCGCGACATCATTGGCCGAACATTTTCAAAAGTATCCACGGAAGCGTATGACAATTCTCCGATTGCCCGCCCGCTTGCACGAGCGAGGGTGTCGGCGGAATTCTTAGCGCGTCGATAGGCGTCTTCCACCGCACGGTTCTTAGCTTCATCCATATTTTCCAGGGTGTAGTTCAGTGTCTGCGTCTCGCTGACGTTCGCATCGGCAAGTTGCTGGGTGATTGGGCCTACTTTCGAAAAGTCCTTGAGCTTGAGCGTGATGTCGGTGGTGACGCGGTAACCGACAACGTGCTGCTTCGGCTTCCATTCGTAGACTGGTTGTACGGAGAAAAATCCTACGGTCGCCGCTTTTGGATCGAGACCGTTCGCGTGCAAAACCTGCCGAACCTGCTCGACGTCTTTCGATGCGCCCTGGTAAGCGGCTGACGAGGTGGTTTCCTGCACCGAGACACTGAACTGCAACTGCGCTGTGTCTGGAACAGATTCGAACTTACCGTCCGCGGAAACGAATACGGTGTTGGGCTGTGCATTGACGCTCGGATGCTCCTGCCCGGATAGCGTTCCCGTCAGCAAGATTGCAGCGAGGAAGAAGAGTGCCGATTTCATGATCCACCTCCGTGAGGATTATCCCACGCAGAAGAGTCGTCCATTCTGGGTGGATCGGGTGGATACAGAATCTATGAGCTCTGGGAAGGTCCTGCAAGAGCGAGCAGATCAACCTGCAAGCTCGTCGAGTGGAGACCAGCGACTGTGGTCGCCGGAAGTTTTCCGCTCGCGGCGAGCATTCCGACGGCGCGATTCTTGCCCGACTGCTTGGCGCGATTCAAAGCCCGGTCGGCCAGCGCGAGGACCTCTTCGTAGCTCAGCGCTCGCGGGTTTTGTGGAAACCACGGAAATGCAGCCCAACCCAGCGAGCACGTACGGAACATCGGCTTGGTGGCACCGCCAATATTGAACGGCGTGTCCGCAATGGCGGATAAAACCCGCTGCGCCAGCAACTCGGCCTCCGCGCGGTCGGTATATCGGGAGACGATCAGAAATTCTTCTCCACCCCAACGCACCAGAACATCGGAGTGCCGGATGCGACGAACTAAGCCTGCGCGCCATTTCGATCAGCACCTTATCTCCGATGTCGTGTCCGTAGGCGTCATTCACTTCTTTGAAGTTATCCGCATCGATCAGGTAGAAGACGAGATCTCGGGTATGTGGGTCGTGCGCGTCGGTGTGTGAGCGCAATGCCTGTCCCACGTCGCCTTCGATCGTTGCCGAAAAATACCTGCGATTCCGCAATCCGGTCAGCGGATCGGTGAGCGACGCCTCCTCCAGCACTTCGTTTGTTCGCCATAGTTCCCGGTTCAAGCGCCTGTGCTGGATGAACAAGACAAACGCCATGAGGAAGACGGTGGCGAGAGTTACAGTCACCCGAAAGCTCGATGCCGCTGGCGGAATTGCTGGATCGAACATTGCATAGAGCGCAATCATAGGCAACGAGAGGACGGCGAGCATGGCGAGGTTCGCCATCACGACGCCGTAGGTATCGTTGCCTTTGCCGGAGGACGAGGGCGTTAACTCCCGTCCTAAGAAAGCAACAGCGGTGAATACTGCAAACGACGCGGAATACGGGATGTCGTACCAGCTCCCGGTAAAGTAGACGTCTTTTTCGATGGCACGATTCAGCGCGTAGAACGCAATGCCGTTGAAAACCACTGCGCCGAAGAAGCCCATGTAGAACTTCTTCCAGGGCCCTGTGGTTTCGCGTGCGAAGAGCAGCAGAATTCCGGCAAGGATCAATGTTTCGGCGCCCGAGAGCACATCAAAGTTGCGGTTGTACATTGGCTCATTTGGCGAGAGATATTGCCAACAAACCACGAAGGAAACGTACACGTACAACCACCACATCACCAGAAGGAAAAAATCCAGGAGACCAAAGCGCGTGCCTGGTTCCGAAGCGTGCCGATGCGGCCGCAGGAGCAGGCCGGCAATCATGGGAGCGCCCGGCCAGAAACAGCAAAGCGTCGGCGGGGTACATGGCAGGAACTTTTCTTTTCAGGAATAAATCAAAGACAATCCAACTGGACTGATTGCCCAGCCAAAGCGTCCACCCGGCTGCCTGGAGCAACCAGAACCAACGCATCCGCCCGGAGGACCGCAAACCATTTCGCGCGAAGGCGACGAGCGCGCACAACATCAGTAAGGCGCACGCCGAGTCGCTGGCAGCGGTGAGGGTAAAACCACGCGGCAACATCAAGCAAACAAGTGTCAGTATTGCCGTCGCCGCGACAGCAACCGTCATTTGAACTTTGGAAGAATTACGGCCCTGCAACGGTCCCCACCTTCGCGTGCCGATTTAGCCCTTGGCGGAATATGCGACACGGTAACTCTGCGCCGCGATGTCGCGCCGCAGGTCTTCCCAGATATTGTCCGGAATTTCGAGAAAGATTTTCACGATATCCGGATCGAACTGCCGTCCCGACCATTTTTCAATCTCGGCTCGAGCCGCACTCAGCGACTGCTTCGGCCGGTAGACGCGGTCTGAAGTGATCGCATCGAGCGTATCGGCGATCGAAAAGATTCTCGACCCCAGAGGAATCTCTTCGCCCTTCAGGCGCCGGGGATAGCCGGTCCCATCAAAACGCTCCTGGTGGGAATACACGATCTCCGAGGCCTCAACGAGGAATGGAATCTTCTTGAGCATCTGGTAGCCGTGATAGGCGTGCTCCTGCATGATCACGGTTTCTTCAGGAGTCAGCTTAGCGGGCTTGTTCAGAATCTTGTCTGGAATCGCCATCTTGCCAATGTCATGCAGGAACGCACCGCGGGCGATGACCGCGATCTGCTCGCGGGGTAATCCCATGGCGCGTGCAATGGCGATGGTGAAGGCCGTGACCCGCTTGGTATGGCCGGCAGTCTCGGCATCTTTCAAGTCCAGCGCGTCGCCAAGGGCTTCCAGTGTGATGTCATAGGAACGCTCGAGATTGACCATCGCCGCCTGCAATTGATCGGTGCGCGCTTTGACCAGAGATTCAAGATTCGTCTGGTAAGTCCGATTCTCCACTTTCAGCCGCCGATTTTCGAGTGCGCGGCTGACTGTGTTGAGCAATTGCTCGCGCTCGAATGGCTTCAGAAGATAGTCGTAAGCCCCATTACGGATCGCTGCCAGCGCGACTGAAATATCGTGCACAGCCGTAACCATCACGACCGGCATATCCGGATACTTTTCCTTGGTTCTTTCCAGCAGACCGATGCCGTCCAGGTCCGCCATCATCAGGTCGGAGAGCATCAACTCAAACTCTTCTCCGGAGGTCAGGACGGCCAGCGCCTCCATGCCGGAACCTGCCTGTTTGCAGATATATCCGGCGGTACCGAGCATCGACGCGACAATTTCCCGAATCGGCTCTTCGTCGTCAACTACAAGAATTCGATCTGGCATGGTGGGTCACACGGAAGTCTATCGGCGATTGTAATCGTTCGACGAGATTCCGAAAGTAATCATTGAGGTCCGGAAACCCCATCGAGATTCGTCCGCGACATGATATTCAAAAGCAGGAAGACGTACGTCCGCCACCCGATGAACGCAGCCCTCTGGTCGCTTTGGAACTCGGCAGCAAGGCTTGGAATTGCACGCCCATCCGCGGCCGAGCTTTCCCTTTTGATCTTGCTCGGTGCCGGCCTGGTCGTTCTGCGCTCCTTCCGCGAAAACTATTTCAAAATATGGGTATTGGGTTGGATCGGCCTGGTCGCGTCCCGCATGGCCGAACATACTTTTGCGGGCAGAATTCCGGCGCCATTCGATCTGGTAGCCGTTCAGGCGACGTTTGTGCTTGCCGTTGGCCTGCTCACTTTAGCGTCTTTCTGTACTCGCGAACCCGTGACCTGATCATGCCGTTGCTGGTGATCACTCCGGTTCTGGTGGGTTTTGCCGGGGCCCGCGCCCTGTTGTGGCCCGATGCCCTGCCCTTACGGATGGCGCTGGAACTCGGCTACCGCATCCTTCTCCTCGCCGCCGCTGTCGCCCTGATCCGCGCACGCCGGGGACGTTGGGATCTCTCTGCGTGGTTGCTGGCCCTATCCCTGCCTTTGCTCCATCTTTCGTGGCCGTCTTTTAGCGATCGCCTGCCAAGCCGGGTCTACGTCGGTTCGGAAATTGCTCTCGGCTTGAGCATGTTGCTGGTTGTGTTTGATGAGGCCAGAGCGCGAACCCGCCGGCTTCGTGCAATGCAAACAATCACCGCAAGCATCGCGAGCGCGCAGCAATACGGCAATGTAGTCCAATGTGCCGTCGAAGAGCTGCGAGATCTCACCAACACGCGGTCGGCCTGGTTTCGCCTGATCGAGGGCGGCAACCTCGTGGCCACCCACGCGGCTGGCCTCTCGTCCGACTTTCTTACGCGACTGCGGATTTGGGCCTGTCACCGAAGATACGGCGAAACTTTTTGAACATCCCGGACCCCAGGTCAGCAAACGAAATTCTGCCGGACAAGAAACGAAGGAATCCCTTGCCGGTGAAAAAGTCCGCCAACTGGTCATTGTTCCTGTCATCGGCAACAAGGCGCCCGTGGGTCTCCTGATGCTCGGCAATTCCCGCAACCGCCAATGGACTGCGGAAGAATTGGATTTCCTGCAGGCCTGCGCCAAACAGTTAGCCGTTGCGGTGGAGAACTTCCGGCTTCTCGAGCAGGTGCTACGCTCGCAGCGTCAGTGGATCAACACCTTCGACTCGGTCCATGACATCATCCTGGCTCACGACGCGGATTACAAAGTCATCAAGGCCAACCAGTTCCTGCTCGAGCAACTCGGCAAGGCGGCGGCAGACGTGATTGGCAGCTCTTGTGAATCTTCCCTTCCCCACACATTCGGAGAATGGAAAGGCTGTCCCTACTGCGCCATGGGTGCGGATGAGGAGTTCACCGAGGGCGCGGACCCGTGCTTCGGCGGTTTCTCGGTGGTATCGACCTCTTCATATACCGAGCAAGGAAGCCCGCAAAAAGGAACGATTCACGTCGTTCGCGACATTACCGACCGGCGATCGGCCGAAGAAAAGTACCGGCTTCTCTTTGAGCAAGTGCAGGAAGGCGTATACGTTTCTGATCCATCGGGCAAGCTTCTCGACTGCAACGACGCGTTTGTGCGCATGCTCGGGTACAGTAAGCCGGAAGAACTGCTGGTCCTGAACCTCGACTCGGAAATATGCGTCGATGCCAAGCAGAGAGACGCTTTCCGCCGCGAGATCGAAGCTCACAACTACGTCCGAAACTTTGAGGTAACTCTTCGCCGCAAAGACGGCACGATCCTGTTGGCGGTGGAAAGCAGCTTTGCCACGCGCGATGCCAGCGGCAACATCGAGCGCTACCAGGGATTTGTTCTCGACACCACTGAGAAAGCGCCGAGCAGAAGACGAGATGCGCCGGCGCAATCGTGAACTCAATGCGCTCAACGCCATGGCCGTCGTGGCGGCTCAATCGTTCGATCTCGATGAAATCCTGAATTTGACATTGCGGCAGGTCGTCACATTGTTTGGCGCCGAAAGCGGCACCGTGTATCTCTCCGACACTGACGCACCAACATTCCGGCGTCGGGCGGCCTGGGGCCCGCGCAGCCGCGATAAGGTTCGTTCGGCGGAAGTTTCGTTCGCGGAAGGCTTCGGCGATCTGGTCGTGCGTTCGCGCGCTGAAGTTTTGACCGCGGACTACATGCCTCACCTGCCTCCGAACATCGCGGAGTTCCTGAAATCTGATGCGGACCGTTCCTGGATCTGGGTGCTCTTCTGGGGCAAGGACAGTCCCGTCGGCATCATGGGTCTGTGCAACCACAGCGGATACGAATATTCGAGCAACGACGAAAATCTGCTCGTCGCGATCAGCCGGCAACTGGCCACCACCATCGAAAAAGTCCGACTCTACGAAGAAACTTGCCGCGCATACGAAGACCTGCGAAAAACGCAGGAACAATTGCTGCAGAGTGAAAAGATGTCGGCCGTGGGGCAGTTGATCGCGGGCGTTGCCCACGAACTAAACAATCCTCTGACCGCGATTCTCGGCTACGCGCAGCTTCTAGAAACCGAAGGCTTGAACGCGCGTGCGCAGGATTTTGTCAGCAAGCTCTTCAAGCAGGCGCAACGCACCCACCGAGTCGTACAAAATCTCTTGTCGTTCGCGCGGCAACGGAAGCCGCAGCGCGACGAAGTGGACGTTCGCAAAGTGCTCGACGAGACTCTGGCGCTTCGTGACTACGATCTCAAGATCAACAACATCAAAGTCGATCGCGACATTCCGTCAGAATCTGCGCTGGTCATTGCCGACCCACATCAGATCGAGCAAGTATTCCTGAACATCATCAACAACGCGGTCGATGCGATTCTTGAAACTGGCCGCCATGGAAAGCTGAAGATCCGAATCCAGAACGTTGGCGGGCACGTTTGTACGCAATTCACCGACGATGGCGCGGGCATCAAAGACCCGAAGCGCATATTTGATCCGTTCTACACCACCAAGAGCGTCGGCAAAGGTACCGGCCTGGGTCTCAGCATTTGCTATGGCATTGTGAAGGAGCATGGCGGAGATATCACGGCGAACAACGCGGCGGACGGCGGGGCAACGATTGAGGTGAGGCTGCCGGCCGTTGCTACAGTCCAGCCCGAAAAAGAAGAAGCGAAGCCCGCGTTCCGTCTGCACGAAGGGGCGATTCACGGCCGCGTTCTGCTGGTGGAAGAGGAGGACGCCGTTCTCGAATTCGAGCGCGATGTCCTGATGGGCGCCGGAGCTACGGTTGTGACGGCCAAGACAAGTCAAGACGTCAAGACTCGCCTGCTCTCCGAAGCGTTCGACGCGATTATCATGAGCGGCAAAATGCCGGGACAGTGGAACGCAAAGGAATCGTATCCATGGCTGAAGGAAAATTGCGAAAGCATGGAGAGGCATATTCTCTATACGTTCTCGAACAGCGTAGAGCCGGGCGATGGCCGATCGTTCCTGCAAGACAATGACGTTCCGTACCTCGTCAAGCCTTTTGAAGTCGCGGAATTGATCAGCCAGGCGCGCAAGCTATTGCAGAAGGCGCAAGCAGCCAGCGCTGGCACGGACTGATATCTCCCCGGGGCGCATCGAAAAATTCGAAATTTGGTTGCGATTCCCCCAGAACCCCAAATCTAATTCTGATTAATGACGTTTCGGCTGGTATTGCCCGCGAAACGCACAGCCGTCCACACCTTTCCTCTCCTGCCGTTGCGTTAGACTAGCTTTAGAGCCATGTCCCAATTCGTCCACCTGCATCTGCATACCGACTATTCCATGCTGGACGGCGCCTGTGACGTCGAAAAGCTCTGCGAGCGTGTACAGCAACTCGGCATGCCCGCGGTAGCGATGACCGATCACGGCAACATTTTTGGCGCAGTTCATTTCGTCAATGCCGCGCATAAACACGGCGTCAAGCCGATCGTCGGCTGTGAGCTGTACGTATGCAAGAAGGACGATCACCGCGCCGCTCCCGAGGGTGACACCTACAACCATCTTTTGGTCTTGGCGGAGAACGAAGAGGGCTACCGCAATCTTGTCAAAATCACTTCGGAAGCTTCCTTACATGGGTTTTATTACAAGCCTCGCGTGAGCAAGAGGTTTCTCGCGGAGCATTCCCGCGGGCTGATCGGACTTTCGGGCTGCCTCAAAGGAGAAGTTGCAGAGCGTCTCGTTGAAGGAAACTATGACGCGGCCGTAAAAGCTGCGGGCACCTACTCCGAGATTTTCGGCAAGGATAATTTCTTTCTGGAAATTCAGGATCAAGGGTTGGAGCTCGAACACCGTATCCATCCCGGCCTTTTCAAGCTCGAGAAAGATCTCGGCATGAAGATGGTGGCGACCAACGACAGCCACTACCTTTGCGAGGACGACTCTCACGCGCAGGACGTGATGTTATGCATCCAGATGGGGAAATCGATTCACGACACGGCGCGGATGAAGTTCGAGGGCACGCAGTTTTTCGTCAAGAACCACGACGAAATGTACCGCGTATTCAAAGATTCGCCCGAAGTCCTTACGCGGACGCTCGATATTGCCGAGCGATGCAGTCTGCGCCTTGAAAAAGTCGTCGAACCCGTTTCCCGAATTCGCGGTTCCCCCCGGATACACCATCGACAGCTACTTCGTTCACGTTTCTCGCGAAGGCTTTGCTCGGCGGCTGGAAACGCTCAGGCCGCTCTCTGAGCAAGGCAAGTTGAAGCACTCGATTCGCTGACTACGAGCAGCGGCTTGAGCGCGAGCTTGGCATCATCCAGCAGATGAAGTTTCCCGGCTATTTCCTTATTGTCTGGGACTTTATTCGCTACGCGAAGGAGCACGGAATTCCTGTAGGGCCGGGTCGTGGGTCAGCCGCCGGATCGCTGGTTTCCTACGCGCTCGGCATCACCGACATCGACCCTCTGCAGCATGAGCTTCTGTTCGAGCGATTTCTCAACCCCGAACGCGTGTCCATGCCTGATATCGACATCGACTTCTGCATGAACCGCCGGGGCGAGGTAATCCAATACGTCACCCAGAAATATGGCCGGGACAACGTCGCGCAGATCATCACATTCGGCACGATGGCTGCCAAAGCGGCCATCAAAGACGTGGGTCGCGCGATGGACATTCCATACGCTGATGTGGACCGAATCGCGAAGATGGTCCCGACGCAGCTCAATATCACACTGGACCAGGCAATCGCGGATTCTCCCCAACTGCACGAAGCCTATGAAAAAGACGCGCAGATCCGCGAATTGCTCGACACTGCCCTGAAACTTGAGGGTCTCGTCAGAAATTCCGGGGTGCACGCAGCCGGCGTCGTGATCTCGCCGCGGCCTCTCACCGAACTCGTCCCGCTGCACCGCACCAAGAACGATGAAATCGTGACCGCCTTCGACATGGTCGCCATCGAAAAGATGGGCCTGTTGAAAATGGACTTCCTTGGCCTCACCACCCTCACGATTCTCACGGACGCTCTCAAGTTGATCGAGCAGAAGCGTGGCGCTCCGTTGACGCTCGAAGAAATTCCGCTGCAGGACGAAGAGACCTATCAGAAGGTCTTCCACAAAGGACTGACGTCGGGCGTGTTCCAGTTTGAATCGCACGGGATGCGCGACGTGTTGCGGAAATACCAGCCGAATTCAATCGAAGACCTGACCGCACTCAACGCCCTGTATCGGCCGGGGCCGATTCAGGGCGGCATGATCGATGATTTCGTCGACCGAAAGCATGGCCGGAAGAAGGTCGAGTACGAACTCCCCGAGCTGAAAGAAATTCTGCAGGAAACGCTGGGCGTGATCGTGTATCAGGAACAAGTGATGCAAATCGCGAACCGTCTTGCCGGATACTCCCTCGGTGAAGCCGATCTGCTGCGTCGCGCCATGGGGAAGAAGAAGGCCGAAGAAATGGCCCAGCAGCGCGAGCGTTTCGTCGAAGGCGCTGCCCAGAGGAAGTTTCCGCCGAAGAAGATCGAGAAGATTTTCGACCTTATGGCGCAGTTTGCCGGATACGGCTTCAACAAGTCGCACTCCGCCGCCTATGCACTGCTCGCATATCACACGGCGTATCTCAAAACGCACTACCCTGTGGAATTCATGGCTGCACTGCTTACATCGGTTACGGGTTCGACCGACGATGTAGTCAAGTACATCAACGAGTGTCGCGAAATGGGCATCTCTGTTGAGGCGCCCGACATCAACATTTCGCAGGCGAACTTCACCCCGCAAGGGGAGTCGATTCGCTTTGGTTTGGCGGCCGTGAAAAATGTTGGCGGCAACGCGATCGAATCGGTGGCAGCAGCCCGCAAGAAACTTGGCCGACTGAAGTCTATTTTTGAGTTCTGCGAGAACGTTGATCTCCGCTTGCTCAACAAGCGAGTCATCGAATCTCTGGTGAAGAGCGGTGCCATGGATGCCTTCGGCCGCCGGGCTCAGCTTATGGCTGTGCTCGACAAGGCCATGGAACAGGCCCAGAAAGCGCAGCGTGACGCGGAATCCGGGCAGCACGGCCTGTTCGGCGTCTTTCAGCAGGAAAACGAGGAATCGCACAACGATAAGCTGCCCAACGTTCCCGACTGGGACGAGCACACCCGCCTGTCCGCCGAAAAAGAAATTCTCGGCTTTTTCATCACTGGACATCCGCTGGAAAAATACAAAGACAAGCTGCAAGACCTGCAGGCCCTGACGATTGAAGAAATTGCCGGCATGACGAAGTCCACGGGTAAGGAAGAAACGATCGCAACGGCAGGCATCATCAGCAACGTGCGCGTACTCAAGTCGAAGCGCGGAGACTTCTACGCTCAGGCCACACTCGAAGACATGTCGGGTTCGATCGATATGATCGTTTTCCCGGAGGCGTATAAGCGAATCGGCGAGAAGGTGAAGCTCGAGGTGCCGGTGTTGGTGAAAGCTGGGGTCCGCATCGAAGAAGGGACAAACCCAAAAATCACTGCCGCGGAAATCATGCCGCTTGAAGACGCGAAGATTCCTCTTCCCCGCGCGATTCGTGTTCGCATCCCGCTCGAATCTTCCGCCGAAACCACCATCGACAACCTGCACAGTTTGTTTGTCGAGCGTAAAGGTGAGGCCCGGGTGTTATTCGACGTGGAGCGCCAGGGTGATTTCATGGTGGTAATGGAAGCGGAAGGCTATAATGTGGTGCCGGACAGGAACTTCATCGCGCGCGTCGAACAGTTGTGTGGCCGCGGCAGTGTCCGCGTTATCAGCTGATCAAGCATGGCAGCCTCCGAAAAAGTACAGCAGGAAATGGAACAGATCGAGCGTCAGGTGGCCGAGATGGAATCCTCGGGCCCCGATGATGCCACGCAACGGCAGATCGCCACCCTTCGTGAGCGCATCGAGACCCTTCGCGAAGAAATGAACGCTCCTCCCACTGCCTGGCACAAAACGGAATTGGCAAGGCACCCTCAGCGCCCGCAATCCCTCGACTACATCGAGCGCGTCTTTACCGACTTTAGCGAAATTCATGGAGACCGCGGCTTTGGCGACGACCCGGCCATTGTTTGCGGGATGGCTCGATTTCACGGCGACGAAGTCGTGATTATCGCCACGCAAAAAGGCCGTGACATGAAGCAGCGTGTGTACCGGAATTTCGGCACCCCACATCCCGAGGGTTACCGCAAAGCGATCCGCGTGATGCAGGTTGCCGAAAAGTTTCGCCGGCCCATTTTTACCCTGGTCGATACCGACGGGGCGTATCCCGGCATTCACGCCGAGGAGCGCGGACAGGCCGAAGCGATCGCCTACAATCTCCGCGAAATGGCGCGGCTCGAAGTCCCCATCATCGCTACCGTGATTGGAGTAGGTGGCAGCGGCGGCGCACTGGCGATTGCCGTCGCAGACCGTGTTTTGATGATGGAAAACTCCATCTATTCGGTGATTTCTCCTGAAGGATGTGCCGCCATCATGTGGCGCGATGCCAGTAAAAAAGAGCTGGCCGCAGAAGCGATGCGCATCACCGCCTCAGACCTGAGCGAACTGGGGTGCATTGACGACATTGTTCCCGAGCCGGAAGGCGGGGCGCACCGTGATCACGAAGCGGCGGCTAACCTCTTGGATGTCAGCCTGCAGCGCCACTATGCCGACCTGAAGAAAATGCCGGCCGAGGAATTGGTCGCATCACGATATAACAAGTTCCGCACCATGGCCCAGTTCTACAAATCCGAGACTTAGACTCTCTCTCAGCGTTTCTCAAGCAGGTTCCTCCGGCTACAGACGGGCGATTCGACGCGACCCGATTCTTCAACTCGCCGTATAATGAAATGTTTCAACCTCTGCGATTTAAAAATGCGGGCGGCTGGGTTCCGCGCGCTCACTGAAGGAAGGTACTGGGATGGCAACAACGGATGTCGTGCCACGGGGATCTGCCGGCGGCGCGGGCAAGCAGCGAATCGTCAACGACATGAGCATTCAGGTCGCGACGGTCAATGGGTCGGGCTCACAAAGTTCAAACACAGTATTGCTGCGCAGCATTTTTCAGATGGGCGTACCAGTTTCCGGCAAGAACATGTTCCCTTCGAACATCGCCGGGCTTCCGACCTGGTACACAATCCGCGCCAACAAGAATGGATACATCGGGCGCAAGAAGGAAATCGACTTTCTTGTAGCCATGAATCCCGAAACGGCCACGGAAGACACGATGTCGCTGGCTGCGGGCGCTTCCGTTCTGTATGACGAACCGCTGGCTCTGCACAAACTTCGCAATGATTTGATTTTCTATTCCGTTCCTTACGACAAGATCGTGGCCCAGGTTTGCCCCGAAGCCAAGCTTCGCAAGCTTGTGAAGAACATGGTGTACGTTGGCGTCGTGGCCAGTCTGCTTGACCATCGACATGGCCGAAGTGGAGAAGGCCATCCGCAAGCAGTTCGCCAAGAAGGTGAAGGCGGCGAACCTCAATCTCGCGGCCGCCCAGGCCGGCTTCGACTATGCGAAGGCCAATCTGGAAAAGCGCGGTGTGTTTTACATCGAGCGCATGAACAAAACGGCCAACAAGATCATCATCGATGGCAACTCGGCCGCGGCCCTGGGTTGCATGTTTGCCGGATGTACGGTGGTGACCTGGTATCCGATCACGCCGTCCTCCTCGCTGGTCGAGACGATGATCGAGTACATGAAGGAATATCGCATCGGTCCCGACGGCAAGGCGACATTCGCGATCGTTCAGGCTGAGGATGAACTAGCCGCGATTGGCATGGTGATTGGCGCTGGATGGGCGGGCGCTCGCAGCATGACCGCTACGGCTGGTCCGGGAATCTCGCTGATGGCCGAGTTCGCGGGTCTTGCCTACTACGTCGAAGTCCCTGGCGTGATTTGGGACATTCAACGGGTCGGTCCTTCGACCGGCTTACCCACGCGCACTTCACAGGGAGATATTCTTTCGACCGCGGTGCTGTCGCACGGCGACACGAAGAATATTATGTTGCTTCCCTGCTCCGTGGAAGAGTGCTTCACCATGGCGACCGACGCCTTCAACCTGGCGGAACAATTTCAGACGCTAATATTTGTGATGTCCGATCTCGATTTGGGCATGAACAACTGGATGTCTGATCCGTTCCAATATCCAACCGCACCCATCAAGCGCGGCAAGGTGCTCAGCAAAGAAGATCTCGACAAGCTCGGAGGGTTTGCGCGCTACAAGGACGTAGATGGAGACGGCATCGGTTATCGCACTCTGCCGGGAACCTCCCATCCGGCGGCGGCGTATTTTGCCCGCGGCAGCGGACACAACGAAAAGGCTCAGTACAGTGAACGCGCCGATGACTTCGAAAACAACATGGAGCGTCTGAATCGAAAGTTCGAAACCGCCCGCTCCTTCGTTCCCCGTCCGGAAATCACCAAGGGCAAGGATGCGAAGATCGGCATCATCGGCTATGGGACTTCGCACTGGGGCATCACCGAGAGCCGCGACCAGCTTCGCGAAGAATACGGTATCGAGACCGATTATTTACGACTCCGCGCCTACCCGTTCACGCGCGAGGTGCACGAGTTCATCGAGCAGCACGAGCACGTTTACGTTGTCGAACAGAATCGCGACGCGCAGATGCTCAGCCTTCTGAAACTCGATCTCAAGCCCGAACTCATCGGACACCTACGCAGCCTGGCTCACATCACCGGATTGCCTCTGGACGCGAGGTCCATCACCGACGAACTGACCAGCATGGAGGGCAAGTAAATGTCGTCGACCACAGTTCAGCCCGGAGCAGCCGGGCCAAAGACAAATCGTATCGGTCTCACCGTCATCGAGTACAAGGGGGGCAAGACTACCCTGTGCGCCGGATGCGGGCACAACGCGATCTCCGAGCGCATCATCGAGGCGATGTTCGAGATGGGGGTTGAGCCTGAATTCGTCATCAAGCCGAGCGGCATCGGATGTTCGTCGAAGACGCCGGCTTATTTTCTCAGCCGTTCGCACAGCTTCAATGCTGTCCACGGACGCATGCCGTCCGTCGCGACCGGGGCGCTTCTCGCGAACCGCAAACTGGTTTGCATCGGAGTCAGCGGCGACGGCGACACCGCATCGATCGGCATCGGTCAATTCATGCACTTGATGCGGCGCAATCTTCCGATCATCTACATCATCGAAGACAACGGCGTGTACGGGCTGACAAAAGGACAGTTCTCTGCGACTGCCGATCTCGGGTCAAAACTGAAAAGCGGCGTGCTCAACGACCTTCCCCCGATCGATACCTGCGCTTTGGCGATTCAGTTGGGTGCGACGCTGGTGGGACGTTCGTTCTCCGGCGACAAGAAACAGCTGAGCGCCATGCTGAAGGCTGCGATCGCGCACAAGGGCACCGTGATGCTCGATGTGGTGTCGCCTTGCGTGACCTTCAACGATCACGAAGGATCGACGAAGTCGTACAAATACGTGAAGGAGCATGAAGAGATGTTGCAAGATGTCAGCTTCGTCCCGCACTTTGAAGACATCAGTGTGGAATACGACGCTGGGTCAACGGTGGCCGTGACCATGCACGATGGGTCTCGTCTGCACCTGAGGAAGCTCGAAGAGGATTACAATCCAACGGACAAGATCCAGGCCATCACCCGATTGGGCGAAGCCCACGCCAATGGCGAGGTGTTGACGGGCGTCTTCTACGTCAATCCTGAAGCACCGAACTTCATCGACATGCTGAACGTGGTCGATCAACCACTGGCTACACTTCCGGATTCTGTGACGCGCCCTGGAAAAGAAGTGCTGGACGCCTGCATGGAAGAATTGAAGTAACTGCGGAAAGCGTCAGCCAGAAACTACGGCAGCATCCAAACTCTTTGTCGTTCCTCACCGTGCGAAAGCCCGGTGAGGAATCTAATGTTTCCCGCCAGAAGCAAACGTGGGCTAGGCGCTTTTTCGCTGCTTTTCCCCAGTGTGCTCGGGACTTACCCCCGGCTCGGGAAAGTCTGAGTCAGCGTCCTTGAGCAAAGGATCCTGATCCCGGTGCCCGAGTTGATCCTGCAACCCGATGTTTCCATCGCCCGAATGATCTTCAGTCTCTCTGTGCGCCCTTCGCTGCATCCTGATCAGGCTTGCCCTGTGCCATGAATTGCCTCGTGATAAGAGATTTGCTGGATCGCACCGTTACTTTTGATGGACGTCCACAGCATCCTCAGTCTATTCTGAGCGAAAGCAGAATAGAATAGGCTACCCAGTAAGAACCAGCGGGAAGGGGGAGTATATGAGAAGGGTATTTTATGTAGTGACGATGTGTTTGATGTTCTGCGTGGCAGCCCTCGCGGACCACTCTCATGCTCACCTGACCGCCGTTAAAGCCCATCATCACGGCCAGCGTCACCACGCGCACAAAGCTACACGGCACCACACTCCCAAGCGGCACCACAACTCGGTCTAGTTTTTACGCACTAGCGCGAACTGCTCGCGACTCCCAGCTTTCGCAGCCGTTCGCGCGCCTGCAAGGCTTCCGGAGAACGCGGGTATCGTTGGATGACGTGCTTGAGTTCGTTGACGCCGTCATCCTGTTTGCCGAGTTCGACCAAGGCGAATCCCTTTTTTAACTGCGCCGAGGCTGCCTTGTTCCCGCTGGGAAAGTTTTGTACGACCTGGTCATAGCTTTGCGCAGCCTGCTGATAGTTCTGCTGCCGAAATTGAATTTCCCCCAGGTAGAAATAGCAGTTGCCAGCCAAATCGGTGTTTGGATAAAACTTCACGTAATCTGAAAACTCCTGGAGCGCCAGATCGTTTTTGCCGCCGTTGTAGTCGCGCAAAGCATTGTTATAGAGAACATCCGGCGGAGGCGCGGACGCCATGGCCTGTTGATTCGCTTGCTGCGTGGCCTGCTGCGCTGCCAGACTCTGCTGCCCCGCCTGCATGTCTTCCAGTTGCTTGCTGACTTTTGCGAGGCGGGCTTTCAACTCGTCCATGGTGTCATTGAGCGCCTGAATCTGGCCGGAAAGCTGGTCGCTCTTCGATCCACCCTCCGCCTGTTGTTTCTGCAACGTCGTCTGCAGACCATTCAACGCGCCGGCGACTTTGTTGATGGCGTCGGTGTCTTGTTCGACCAGGTTCTTCATGACGCCCATGCGCTCGTCGAAACTCCGTTGCATGGCGGTCATTTGCTCCTGGAGTTGCTGCACCTGGGTCTGCAGTTGCACCATCTCTTTGCTGACGCCCCAAGCGGGAGCTACCTGTAGCCAAAGAACCAAGGCCAGCCCAACGATCGCCGAAACACGATTTGGTCTCATAGAGAATTCCCTGAACTCGCGAAATTAGATGCTTTGATTGTCCCACAGGCTGGCGGGATTCCAAACACAAAGGGGCTGCGGGGAACCGGAAGGTTCAATGGAAACTGGGAGTCATTTTGGTCTGACGCCCGAGCATACCTCTGCGCATTCACAAGAGTTATGGGGGACGCGCCATGCGTCCCCCACCAGTAGATGTTACTTCTGATAAAGCAGGTGGCCACGGCGATTCTGCTGCCAGCAAGCTTCGTTGCTCTCTGTGCAGAACGGTTTCTCTTTGCCGTAGCTGATCGTCTTGATGCGGCTGGCGCTGACGCCCGCGGCTGTCAAGGCGCTCTTCACAGCGCTGGCGCGCTGATCGCCAAGAGCCAGGTTGTACTCGGTGGATCCTCGCTCGTCGCAGTGCCCTTCGACCGTGAAGTTCATGTTCTGGTGCTGGGCAAAGAACTGGGCATCCGCCTGGATTGAGGTCTGCTGGTCGCCTCGGATGTCAGCCTTGTCGTAGTCGAAGTACACATCCTTCACGTTCTGGCTGAACAAGTCTTCGTCCGTCACGTTCGCAGTCGTTGGCGGAGGCGGAGCTTGCGTCACCGTCAGCCGTGCCGTCGCTTCTTGCGTTCCACCGGCACCCTTCGCGACAAGGTGGTACGTAATGGAGTCCGTCGGCGATACGCTCTGAGAACCGTTGCCTTGGACGGCGCCGATCCCATCGATCGAAACGTCGGTCGCGTTGCTCGTCTGCCATGTAAGCGAGGCAGATTGCCCAGCCTGAATCGTGTTCGGGCTTACGGCAATGGATGCGGTCGGAGACGGCGGTGCGGGCGGCGGTGGTGGCGGAGGCGGGGTTGCCTTTTTGCCGCCGCAAGCACCTAGCGTCAGAAAAGCCCCGAGTGCCAGAACCAAGAAGAACCATTTCACATTCAAATGCTTCACGTTTTATTCCTCCCTAACGACCCTGGGCTCGACCCGGGGCCCGACGAAGTGTATTTACTATTTCCAACTCCAATTCGGTTGCGAATTACGCCCTGTAAAAGTCAATTGCTGAACTTTTGTGCCGTCGGCCAGCATCGTCCAGATCTGCAAACTGCCGGAGCGGTTCGATTGGAACACAATATGCCGGTTATCCGGAGACCACGCCGGAAAATCGTTGCGACCTCCATCGTGAGTCAACTGCACCCACTGCTTGCTGGCAACATCCATCAGGTAAAGATCCGAAGAACCAGGTTCACCGGGTCCATATTTGCGGATCCATGCAAACAGCAGAAACTGCCCGTTTGGCGACCAGTTCGGCGAAACGGCGTATCCCTGATCGGTCATTCTCTGTTGATTGGTACCATCGGATCCCATCGTATAAATCTGGGGAAGCCCAGTGCGTCCGCTGACAAATGCGATTTGCGCGTTGGTCTTTCGGTTCCAGACCGGCGAAACATCCGGCCCTTTTCCGGTCGTCATGCGCTGGAGATTGCCACCCGAAGAATCCGACACATAGATTTCAGGCTGTCCGCCTCGCGATGACGAGAACGACAGCTTGGTGCCATCGCTCGACCATGCGGGAGACAAATTCGTGCCGCCGAAGTGCGGAAAATTCACCGGTCGATTGATGTCGAGCGAGTACATCATGATGTCCCAGCCACTCTTGGTCAGCGCGCTGAAGGCGAGTCGCGAACCATCCGGCGAAACGCGCGGAGATAAAGCGATCGATCCCAGCCGCGTGATCTGGTGCTGATTCGATCCGTCGTAGTCCATGGCCCAAATCTCTTTGTGTCCGCTGCGGTCGCTGACGAAGTAAATCTGCGTTTCGGCGATTCCCTGCACCCCACCGCCCAGGCGCACGATAATTTCATCTGCGAACTTGTGGGCCATGACTCGCGCGGCCGCGTCACTTGCATTGTCCGAATACTGCTTGCCCAAAATCTGCGGCGTTTGAATATTTTTTACGTCGTAAAGCCAACCTTGTACGGTCAGCTTGCCGCTGGTAACTCCTAAGTTTCCGAAGGCCAGCATGGCGGCGTTCGGAGGAGGTGCGTTCCACGCCAAAAAATTGACCTCAGGGGGCTGACCCGGCGCTTGCAGCGGATAAAAGCTCTTCGAAACCAATTCCACAACGCCCGATACATCGAGGTCATTCCACAGGGTGTCGTTAAATGTCTTGAGGAGCGCGGTGTTCTGCGGATCGGCGTTCGACGGTTTGAAATCCGGAACTGCAAGCCGGATTTTCTCGACTCCCAAACTGGTTCCAGTCTTAACCCAGTCCTGAGCCAACAGCGAGGAAGACAGGAAAATGCAGATACAAACGAACGCCAGCGCTGGACCGAAAATCCTGCTTGTCCATTGCCGAAAGCCTGATCTAGCCGATTCGTCCATCCGTCTGAAAGATAAGGAATTTTTGTGCATGAATATCGTATTCCGATAGGTGTGGCATTGCAACAAGCTGCCCGCGTTTTCAAAGCTTTTCATCGACTCGTTTCCCTATTCTGCACTCTTCTGAAGCCCGCGAATCTTTCGCGTACCTAGTTGATTACGCGCCGCAAGTACATCGCGGCTCATCGTTTGTAGTCGAACCAGTACTCGACGGAAATCTTTCCTCCCGAATAATCCGGCGGCAAGGCCCCAAAAGTGTCGATCCTCTGCAACGCGCGCACGGCGGAAATATCGAGCGACGGCACTCCGCTGGATTGCTCCACCTGCACATTCGATGGATGCCCATCGCGCGCAATGTCGAACGTGATGTATACGCGTTGCGCGGTTGAAATTTTGGGATCGACCTCGTATTTCAGCCAGTTTTCCGCGACCTTTTGCTGGATGACGTGAACATACCAGGCGTACTTCGTCCCAAAATCACCGCCGCCGCCCGTGATGCCGAAACCGCCCTTGGCTCCGCCCGCGCTGAAACTTCCATAGGGGCCACTGACCGGGCCGCCCTCACCGAATGCAACCTGATTCGACTCCGGCTCAGGCTCGGCGCGCGGTTTTTCCTTCGAAATCGTTTCTTCTTTTTTCTTGGGCTTGATCTTCGCGTTCTTGCCTTGAATCTCGATCGCGTCCGGTTCTTTCTCTTCTACGATCTTAGGCTGGGATTGCGTGATGCCCTTCGACTCGTTCGCGAGAACATTTTGAGTCTGAGAAGGATTGGCAGGCAGCGGAACATTGCTCACCAAAGTTGCGCCGATGGCTTCCCCGCCCCCGCCGGCACCCCATTCGTCGCCGCTCGCGTGATTGAAAACCGCGGCATAACCGAGAAGGAATCCGCTAATACCGACATGCAGCACCAGGGACCACGCCAGCGCGCGTCCCCAACCGTCATGCTCGAAATATATCTCAGCGCTTGCTGCCATTTTGCTCGAGAGGTTGCGTCACGATGCTCACGTTCGTAAATCCCGCCTGTTTCACGGAATCCATCACCGTAGCGAAGGCGCCGAATGGGACGTTCTCATCGGCGCGGACAAAGATGAACTGGTTGCGCGGATCGCGAATCTTCTGCCGCAACTTGACCCCGATTTCGTTGATGTTGATGGCATCGTTGCCCAGAAACACCCGCTGGTCTTTATTAATTGTGATCACCAGGCGTTCTTCGGTGATCTGTTTCACCGTTTTGGTCTTGGGCACACTGACATCGATTCCCGATTGCAACACTGGAGCCGTGACCATGAAGATGATGAGAAGAACCAGCACAACGTCTACGAGCGGCGTGATGTTGATGTCGGCGAGAGCTGTCTGGGTGCGGCCGTTCGATGCCGTGAATGCCATCAGCGCCTCACGTCGGCGGGCACTTGAGTCTGGCTGTGCTCGACCGCATTGAGAATTTCGAGAGCGAAGTCATCACTGCGCGCAGCGAACTCGCGAACGGAAGCGCCAATCAAGTTGTATGCAATGACTGCTGGAATCGCAGCCGCCAAGCCGGCGGCAGTGGTGATCAGAGCTTCGGAAATGCCAGGAGCCACCGCTCGCAATGTGGCGGCTCCAGCCGTTCCTAGTCCGTGAAACGCGTCAATGATGCCCCACACCGTGCCGAACAATCCAACAAACGGAGTCACCGCGGCAGTGATCGCCAACCATGGCACGTTACGTTCAAGGCGAGAGATTTCTTCCGAAGCGCCGATCTGCATGCCGCGTTGGATGGGCACCAAATTCTTGAGCACTCCTGACGTCGCGGTCTGGCGCCGGTATTCTTCGTAGCCGCCTTCAAATACGCCCACGAGCGGGCTCGGCTTGAACTGGTCCGCGACGGCGGCGATGTCCTGCAGGCGCTGCGCCTTGCGGAATGCGCGTACGAACCGCCCGCTTTGCGCTCGCGCCCGCCGCAGCAATTTCCATTTTGTCAGGATGATTGCCCACGAGATCAGACTGAACGCCAGCAACACAAGCAAGACCAGCTTGGCCACCGCGCCAGAGTTGGAAAGCATGTCGACGACTTCGCCGCCGATGAACACTGCCAGCAAGGGGAAAAATTGCATCGGTTTTTTTGGAGAATACCTGTGAAGATTATAGATGAATCAAGTGCTGCAATTTCCCACATGTACCCGATGTGGTAACGAAAAAATCGTTGGTACATGCGGATTTATTAGATTGATGCCGTGGAACGAACTGCAGCCCCGCCGGAGTTGTGCGCCTCTTCAATATTTTTCAAGTAGAGCACACAAACTCCGCGAAGCGCGTTTGCTGTTTTTCGCGAGCGCAAAAACGCTGGGCCAGAGCCACGGACGCATAGCCACGAAGAGAGCGAATCGTCCCTCTGCAAAAGTTCCGTCGGAGTCGACGAAGTTTTCTGTCGCCGTCAAATTGAAGCCAGCCTCATCGGAAATAGCCTTCACGACGCGAAAGCTGACTCCGTGCACATCCGCCGCGCGTGCGACAGCCGCCGCCTCCATGTCGACTGCCTGCGCTCCGAAGGAGTTGCGCAACTTTGCTTTCTGCTCCGGGCTCGCCACCGTCGGGAACGTTACCAGTACACCGTCTCTGCCGTCTAATTTCACGCTGCTGCCATCGCTCGAGTTCACAACACGCTCCGGATTCACTACGTCGCCAACCTTCAGTGCCGGATCCAGCGCTCCAGCAAATCCGACGGAGTAGACGATCTCGGGATCGTAAATTGAGATGACGGCTTCGGCGGCACGGCGCGCCGCTTCCGAGCCGATTCCGCCGCAGATCATCACGAGGTTTCCCTTTTCGAAAAATCTGAAGGTTCGTCCGCCGTGTGCCTTCTCGCTGGCACGCCAGTTCTTCACCAAAGGACCGACCTCGCGTTCTAGTGCGGCCACGATGGCGACCTTAGACATAGTGGTTCGCCCGAAACCAATCGACCGCACGTCGAAGCGCGCCCTCTACCGGAATGATTCTCCACTCGAGTTCTCGTTGCGCTTTGCTCGAACTGGCGAACATCTTCTTCTTCCCCATGCGAACCGCGTCAATCGTGGCCCGAGGCTCGCGTTTCAGCAGTCGCCCGGTAATCGTTTCGTCCACCACGCCAGCCGCCAACGCGAAGAAATATGGCAGCTTCACCTTCGGGGACGACAACCCGGTGATCTTAGCGAGAGCGTCGAGTATTTGTTTCAGAGTCATGTTCTCGCCGCCCAGGATGTAGCGTTCCCCGGATGTCCCTCGCTGCAGTGCAGAAACGTGTCCCCTGGCGCATTCGGTGGCATCAACGAGGTTCAATCCCGTATCAACGTACGCCGGAAATTTGCGCTTCAGAAAATCGAGGACGATGCGACCTGTCGGCGTCGGCTTCACATCCCCCTCGCCGACCGGCGTGGTGGGATTCACGACCACCACGTACTGCCCGCTACGCCCGGCTGCCAGAGCAACCTGTTCGCCCATGAACTTCGACCGCTTGTAGTGGCCGATCATGTCGGCGAGCGATACCGGAGAATCCTCATCTGCAGGCGTACCGTCACCGTTGAACCCCATCGTCGCCACGCTCGACGTATATACAACACGACGCACACCGTTCTTGCGCGCAGCCTCCAGAATGGCGCGCGTGCCCTCTACATTGGATCGGTACATCTCGTTCGGATCGCGGACCCACAACCGATAGTCGGCGGCAACATGAAACACAGCATCGCAGCCCGAGATCGCCCGTTCGAGAGACGCGGCGTCGCGGAGATCTCCCGTGGCGGTCTCAGCCTTGAGACCTTCCAGATTTTTCATATTACTGGTGGGGCGCACGAGGAGTCGCAGCTCGGCGCCTTGATCGGAAAGAAGCCGGGCCACGTGGGAACCCAGAAATCCGGTTGCGCCGGTGACGAAAGCTTTCATTAAGGACCCAGCATTCCGGAGTCAGCAGAAGTTGTCAATGGATGCAGTCCGGAAGGTGTACGCGACGCGCCGTCCAAGGTTGCACGACAGGCGCTGTGAAAATAGAACTGGCCCGATTCACCGAAACGAGCACGTTCACTGCGCTCGAGGCGGATGAAGGGCGTCCGCCGCCACACAAGCTTAGTCGCCGTTCTTTTCCATCACCTTGGCGTAGGTCGTCAGCGCGAGCAACGGGAAGTACTGACGGTACAGGTGATACTTCAGGTAAAACACGCGCGGGAAGCCAGTGCCGGTGAAAAGCGCCTCGTCCCACGAACCGTCTTTTTTCTGCGTGCGCATCAGGTAGGCAATGCCGCGCGCCACCGACTCGCTGCGCGTGTCGCCTGCTGCCAAGATTCCAAGGATGGCCCACGCTGTTTGCGAAGGAGTGCTCTCGCCCTGTCCCCGCAAATTCGGATCATCGTAGGACCCGACGGTTTCGCCCCATCCGCCGTCGGCGTTCTGTACCATGCGCAGCCATTCGGCTCCCTGCTGAACGCAAGGCTCGTGCAGGTCGAACCCGATCGATTCAAGACCGCGCAGCACGAGCGCCGTGCCGTAGATGTAATTGACGCCCCAGCGACCAAACCAGCTTCCGTCCGGTTCCTGCTCGTCGCGAATGAACTGGATCGCTTTCTTCACCGCCGGATGATCCATGGTGTAGCCGTAAGTGGCCAGCATCTCGAGGATGCGCCCAGTAATGTCGACCGTCGCGGGATCGAGCATAGCGTTGTGGTCGGCGAACGGGATGTGCTCGAACACCATCTTGTCATTGTCTTTGTCGAATGACGCGAACCCGCCGTTCTTGCACTGCATCGAGAGGATCCAGTCAATTGCGCGCTGCACCGACTCGCGCTGGTAACGGCCGTTGGGATGTTCCACGCGACTTAAGCCCAGGCAAACCATCGCGCTGTCATCGACATCCGGATAAAACTCGTTGTTAAACTCGAAGTACCAGCCACCCGGCTTGCCTTCTTTGTTCTTGACCTTCCAGTCGCCAACGTTTCGAACTTGCTTTTGCAGGATCCAGTCGGCGCACTTCACGATGCGCGGATCGTTCGCAGGAACGCCGGCTTCGCCCAGCGCAAACAACGCATAAGCAGTGTCCCAGACCGGGGACATGCAGGGCTGCATGCGGAAGGTGTCTTCCTCTTCGATTCCTAACTTCTCAAACTCATCCATCGCGCGAATCACCTGCGGATCGTCGAGCGAATATCCCAGGCACCGCAGGGCGATGATGGCATTCATCATCGATGGATAAATCGCGCCCAACCCATCGCTCATCTCAAAGCGCTCGAGCATCCACTTCTCGGCGCTCTTCAACGCAACCGATCTCAACGGCCGCACATGCACGCGTTCCAGCCAATGCGTCATGCGGTCGAGCACGAGAAAGAAGTTCCGCCACGACACCAATTTCTTCGCCCAATGAAGGTGCATGCGCGACTTCTGCATGCCGCCTACGAAAAGTTCTTCGACGCCCATCTCCCGGTCAATTTTCTTGAAGGGCTTTTTCGCGTAACAAATCGACAGCGGGACCAGAATCGCGCGCGACCAGGAAGAAATTTCGTAAATGTTGAACCAGAACCACTTGGGAAAGAGCACTATCTCCGGCGGAATCGCCGGAACTGCGTCGTAGTCATACTGTCCAAAGAAACAGAGATAGATCTTGGTGAACGTGTTCACCTCGGTGACGCCGCCCATCTCCAGGATCTTTTTCCGGGCGCGCGCTAGTGCCGGATGATCGGCCGTATATCCCGCGAGCTTCAGGCCAAAGTAGGCTTTCACCGACGCACTGATGTTCGAAGGTCCAGCTGCGTAGATACCCCACCCACCATCTTCGTTCTGATGGCGCAGAATCCAGTTTGCTGCTTTCTGAAAGCGCTCCTGATTTCCGGTGCCGAGCAAGGTGTGCAGCAGGATGTAGTCCGACTCGAGAGTGGTATCGGCTTCGAGTTCCCCGCACCAGTAACCGTCTTCGTGCTGCTCCGAAAAGAGATATTCCCTGGCGGCTGAGATTGCAGCGCTTACGCGAGTGCCGAGATCTTCAATCTTTCCAAAACGAAACAGCGGATTCGAGCCTGTCGTAGCAGCAGCGAGATTGGAATCGGGGGAGTTGTTGTCCATCAATTCATTTGCTCCTGTCGATCGTCATCTGGGCCGATTTGCAGCAAAGCTAGGCGTACCACATTGCAATCCACTGCGCCTTCAATTGGCGTTGGCCGGCGCGGCCGCGATTGCTTCTACAATCTCCGGCGGCAAACCGAACCGAACGTTCTCGGGCATCACTTCCAGTTCCTGAAGATTGTCGAATCCTTTGCCTCTCAGGAACGTTACCGTTTCCTCGACAAGATGTTCGGGCGCCGACGCACCAGCCGTGAGAGCAATCGTCTTCACGCCCTTCAGCCAATCTGGTTCGATGTCATTACAGCTATCGATCAGATGTGCGTTTGTACCGAGATTCCGAGCGACTTCCACCAACCGGTTGGAATTGGAACTGTTCTCCGAGCCCACAACTAACAGCAAGTCTGCTTCGGATGCAACTTGCTTCACCGCAACCTGCCGGTTCTCGGTCGCGTAGCAGATGTCCTGGGCTGCGGGTCCTTTGATATTTGGGAACTTCTGCTTCAGGGCGGCGATGATGTCCTTGGTCTCGTCCAGGCTGAGCGTCGTCTGCGTCAGATACGCCACTCGGTTGGGATCGGGTACATGAAGGGATGCGACCTGCTCGGGCGATCCAACAACTTGCGTCACCAGGGGCGCTTCTCCCAAGGTTCCGATCACTTCGTCGTGATCCTTATGGCCAATCAGGATCAGCGAATAACCTTCCTTCGCGAACTTGACGGCTTCCACGTGGACTTTGGTGACCAGAGGACAGGTGGCATCGATCACGCGCAACCGGCGGCGTTCGCTATGCTCGCGAACCTCCGGAGAAACGCCATGCGCGCTGTAAATGATGCGCTCGCCGTTGGGAACTTCGTCTTCGCTGTCGACAAAAATCGCGCCCTTGCCTCGCAGTTCCTCGACCACAAAGCTGTTGTGGACAATCTCTTTGCGGACGTAGATAGGAGGCCCAAACGCCTCAAGAGCAATGCGGACCACGTCAATCGCCCGCACCACCCCGGCGCAAAATCCCCTGGGCTTCAATAGAAGTAAAGTCTTGGCTTCAGTCTTAGCTAAAGTGCCAGTCACTTTGATAAGTCCAATCCCCAGCGACTCCTTCGACCCCAGTCGTTGTCATTCCGACCACTCACTTTGTCATTTCGACCGAAGGGGAAGTTCGCTTCTCTCGCGTTTGGATGCAAAACGCCCACAAATCCGTGCTTTAAAGTTACACGATCGTCATCAGGCGATAGTAATAAACTATCGAAAAGTACCGGGATGGTCAACGTAAGCCAAAGAAATGGCGGGGATTAGCAGCGAAGTGTTCGATCCGGACAGCGAACGGCAATCACTCCTGTCCGTAGACCCAAAGCTCCCGGGAAAACTCGACATGGCGAACGGAGCCGAGGTTGAGGATGGTTCTCGCAAAAATGTCCTCGGCAGAACCGGTGCCGTCGACCTGAACCAGCAAATCCAGCTTCTTGTAGTACTCAATGAGGGGCTCAGTGCTGGCGTGGTAGGCCTCAAGGCGCACTTGAATGGATTCAGGCTGGTCGTCGTCCCTTTGAAAGAGACTGCCATCGCATCGATCGCAGTGATTTTCGAGTCTCGGCGGGCGGTTGTTTACGTTATAGACGGCTTTACATTTCTGACAGGTTCGCCGCCCGGCCAGGCGTTTGACGATCTCGATCGGTCGGAAGGCTGTAGTTCAGTACCGCGTGCAACGGGACTTCGTGATTCGCGAGCATCGATTGCAGCGAAACAGCCTGCGCTAGGGTTCGCGGGAACCCGTCCAAAATGAACCCCCCGGCACATTTGAGACAACCTGTCCGTTCCGACACGATCTTCCATACGGTTTCGTCCGGCACGAGTTCGCCCCGGCGCATGTGGGTGAGCGCCTCCGCCATGGCGGGACTGGGATCGGGTCGGCTTTCGGCCGATCGGAAAACGTCGCCCGTGGATAAATGGCAGGCGTGAAGCCTCCGGTTCAGCAGGTCAGCCTGCGTTCCTTTCCCTACACCCGGAGCGCCAAGGAGCACCAGCCTCCATGGGCGCGAATAACACTGGGGCACGGCGTCGCATTTCGCTGATGGGCCCTGTAGCCATGCGATTCGGTTGGGACTGTCGGAGGGAGCCATACACGCAATGTAATGAGGCCGAGAATCGATGGCTGTGACACGGATCACAAAACGTCGGTTTTTATCGCCAAATGAGCCGGGAACCTATGTGATAACCCTGCATGGCCCGGTCGTGCCCCCCTCTCCCCACCCCGTGCCATTGTGTTACGGAGGTAACAGGAGCAATCTGATCGCGTCATCCCACAAAAGAAATGTTAGAGCTCAACCCAAGAACGACGGGCCGGACGCAACTAAGAAACGGCGCTCCGATCCAACAACCCCGCAGGCTGCTGATGGCTCTTGCCCTGCTTCTTGTTGCCCTGGTTGCGCTCCTGGTGAAAGATCGTCAGTTCTGGTTTGGAAACGAGCAGGCGACCATCGAGTCCGATATGCCGGAAGCTTCGGCGACTCCGACTGCCGCCACGGCGAAGCACCGGACGACCGCAGCCGCCAAGAAACAGACGCATCCCGTCGTCGCCACTTCCGTCCAGCCCGCTTCCGATCAAGATTCAGGCGTAGCAGTGACACGAACGGTCCTGCCTCCGCTGGATGTTGAAGTCGTTGCCGGTGACAAGCACAAGAAAGCTGCATCCAGGAACGATCCTGACCCACGTGGAGATTCCGAATCCGGCGACCGCCGAATCCAGCAGCATCGAGCCGGCGATCAACGCCTCCGAGCGCGAGCCTCTGCCGCAGGCCGCTGCTCCGCAAGCTCAAGCTTCGGTCAACGCTCCTTATCCGATGCTGGCCCAGCACATGAATGTTCAGGGATCGGTGATCCTGCAGGCAGTCATCAGCGCCGAAGGCGTTGTGCAGGACATCCGGGTTTTGAGTGGTCCGGCAATTCTGAGCTCAGCAGCCCAGCAAGCAGTTCGCGAATGGCGCTTCAAGCCGGTGATGCAGAATGGTCAGGCAGTTGAGACCAAAGCAAAGATTACCGTGAACTTCTCGATCAAAGTTGCTGACAACTCTGCCAGCACCACCATCGCCGAGAGCCGGGCCTCCGACGTTCTCGTGATCAGCCGTTAGCCTTAATCATCTGCTCGGCGTGCTTCCTCGAAGTTTCCGTCAGCTTGGCCCCGCTTAACATTCTCGCCACTTCCTCGGTGCGCTCTTCCCCAGTAACCGGCCGAATCCCAGTTCGTGTGCGGCCACCGGATTCTTTCTTCTCGATCACGTAATGATGATCGCCGAAAGTGGCGATTTGGGGCAGGTGCGTCACGCACAGAACCTGGTGCGATCTCGCCAGCGCTTTCAATTTCTTACCTACGGCTTCGGCAGCTCGGCCTCCAATGCCGGTATCGATTTCATCGAATACCAAGGTCTTGTGGTGGCTCGATTTCTCTTTCCCCTTGCCATGGGATGGTGCCTTCTCGGCTTTTCGTGGGATGCCCGCGTCCACGCTTGCTTTTAAAGCCAGCATCACGCGAGAAAGCTCTCCGCCCGACGCAATATGCTCCAGTTGACGCATCGGCTCCCCTGGATTCGTCGAGATCATATACACAACCTGATCAAACCCTGAAGGTGTCCATGAACTCTGCTGCTCGGAATGCGTAATCTCGATGCGGAATGCAGACTTCATTGCCAAGTCGTTAATTTCGCCTTCAACCAGCTTTTCGAGCTGGCGGGCCGCTTCAGACCGCTTTCTGGACAGGTTCCGCGCAGCGCGTAGGTATTCATCACCGGCCTTTGCCAATTCCTCCCGCAACTGAGCGAGGATCTCGTCTTTATTCTCGATTTCAGACAGTTTTCTCGCTACGTCCGCCTCGAAGCGGATCACCTCTTCGAGGGTAGGCCCGTACTTCCGCTTCAACCGATCCAGCAGTGCGAGGCGATCTTCGACTTCTGCCAGATGCTCTGGGGAGGCATGAATGCCGCCCGCGTAGTCACGCAATGTCGCACCCACATCTTCGATGCTGATCCGCGCGCTCTCCAGGGCAAGCAGCGCGTCCTGGAATTTCGGTTCAAAGCGCCCCAACTCTTCGACTTGCTTTTGCGCCGCGCGCAATGAAGACGCCGTCGATCCATTGCCCTCGTACAAAAGATCGAATGCGTTCATTGCAGCGTTATAGATCTTCTCGGCATTCGCCAGAACCCGTCTTTCGGATTCCAATTGCTCGTCTTCGCCACTCTGAGGGTTAGCCTGTTCGATCTCCTTGTGCTGGAAAATCCACAGATCTACTAGCCGCAGCCTGTCTTGCTCCCCATGTTCAAGTTCGTCCATGCGCGAGCGAATCTGCTTCCAGGCGGCGAACGCGGTCGCGGCGGTCTCTGCCTGCGTCCCGGCAAAGGTGTCGAGCAGTTCCAGCCTGGCTGGCCCGTCGAACGAGATGATGGATTCGTTCTGCGCGTGAATGATCGCCAGATGCGGCGCCAGAAGCCGGAGGACCGCAACCGTGGCCGGTTGATTGTTGATGAAAACTCTTCCCTTGCCGCCGGAGGCGATCTCACGTCGCAGAATCAGTGACCCGTCGTCCGATTCGTCGAGGCCATTGCCCTCAAGGATCTCTAACAGATTTTTCTCTGCAGAGCCTTCGCTTTCGAAAACCGCTGACACAACCGCTCGATTTGCCCCTGTTCGGATGATTTCGCTCGACGCCTTTTCTCCGAGCAGCAGGGCCAGCGCATCGATCAGAATGGATTTTCCGGCGCCGGTTTCGCCCGTTAGCAGATTTAATCCTTGGCCAAACTCTACGACCAGATTGTCGATGACTGCGTAATTCTCGAGGCGCAGTTCAATCAGCATGAGGCACCTTAAAAAGCGAAAGTTTAGCGAAGCATAGCACGAAACCACGAATTCCGATCCGATCCGGGACTGCAAAACGTGGTTCCATCCGAGTCTGGAACGATACCCCTATTTGAAGCAAATTTCGCGCGTCCATCATCTAAAATTGGTTCATGGCTATCGCTGGACAATTGGCGGTCGAGAACCGCGTGGCGTCGATTCCTGCCACCATGCTGGCCGCGGTCTATCGAGGGGTGAATGACGTCCGTCTCGAAACTGTGTCAGTACCCACTATCGGCGCCGGTGAGATGCTGGTTCGCGTCCACTCCTGCGGCGTTTGCGGCACTGACCTCAAGAAGATCTCCACCGGATCGCATTCCGCACCAAGGATTTTCGGGCATGAGACGTCCGGAACCGTTGCTGCCGTTGGCGAATCGGTTCGTCAATATCGGCCCGGGGACCGCGTGATGGTGTTCCATCACATTCCATGCCGGCAATGCTTTTACTGCGAAAATAAAACCTTTGCCCAGTGCGCGACCTACAAGAAAGTCGGTTGCACAGCAGGATTCGAACCATCCGGTGGCGGTTTCGCAGAATACGTACGCGTCATGGACTGGATTGTTGAGCATGGTACCGTACGGATCCCCGACGGAGTGTCGTTCGATCAAGCCTGTTTCGTCGAGCCGGTCAATACCTGCATGAAGGGTATCGAAGCTTTGCGCCTGCGCCGTGGCGAATCCGTACTGGCCATCGGCCAGGGACCAATCGGCATCATACTGAGCGTGTTGGCTCGTCGCGCCGGGGCCACTGTAATTACTTCCGATTTGTATCCTGAGAGGCTTAAAATAGGAACAAGGTTCGGACTAGACTTTACAATAGACGCATCCCAGGCAAAGGTAATTGAGCGTGTCCGCGAATTGACCGAAGGACGTGGAGCCGACGCAGTCATTCTTGCTGTCGGTGGAAACTCGCTCATTCGCACAGCTATGGATGCGGCCCGTCCCGGCGGGCGAATATTGTTGTTCGCGCAAACGCAGCACGGAGAGGCCGTGGTTGATCCCGCAGCGATCTGTGTCGATGAGAAGACCCTGGTTGGGTCGTACAGCGCATCGGTGGACCTTCAGGAAGAATCCGTCCGGTTCGTCATGAATCGCGAAATGGATCTCGAACGCCTGATCAGTCACCGCTTCCCGCTCACGGAAAGTCCTCAGGCCCTGGAATTGGCAGCACATCCGCAACCCTCGTCGATGAAGATCATGATTCAGCCCGGCAGTAGTTGGGAAGGAAACAAGCAGTGAATGGAAAAATGACCGCTGCCGTTCTCTACGGCAAAGAAGATCTGAAGATTGAAAAAGTACCCATTCCTCGAGTCGGGGATGGTGAAGTTCTCGTTAAAGTCCAGGTTGCGCTCACCTGCGGCACCGATCTGAAGGTGTACCAGCGCGGTTATCACGCGCGGATGATCGTTCCTCCCGCGCTCTTTGGCCATGAATTGGCCGGAGTCATCGAGGAGGTTGGCGCCGGCGTTAACGGTTTCAAGAAGGGCATGCGCGTGGTCGCGCTGAACTCGGCGCCCTGCCAGATGTGCTTCTACTGCTCGAAGCATCAGGAAAATCTCTGCGAAGATCTGCTCTTCAACAACGGTGCGTACGCGGAATACATTCGCGTCCCGCGCCGCATTGTCGAAGCCAACATGCTGGTAATCCCTCCGAATGTGTCGTTTGAAGACGCTGCGATGACAGAGCCGCTGGCCTGTGTTCTTCGTGGACTGCACGAAACCGGGGTTGAGATCGGTGATACGGTCACGATTTTGGGTGGTGGACCGATCGGTCTCATGTTTGTGCAGGTTGCCCGCGCGATCGGTTGCAACGTGATTTCAGTCGTGAAGCGTGATGGACAGGTCGAAGCCGCCAAGCAAATGGGCGCGCATGAAATTATTCAAACTACGAAGGTAGGGAATGTGGTCGATGCGGTTCGCGCCCTCTCTCCTCAGAAACGCGGATGCGATGTCGTGATCGAAGCCGTCGGAAAGACGGAAGCCTGGGAGTGGGCGGTCGACATGGTGCGCAAAGGCGGTACTGTGAACTTCTTTGGCGGATGCGCCAGCGGCACCAAGGTTCAACTTGAAACCAATCGCCTGCATTATTCGGAGATCACGCTGAAGGCGACATTCCATCACACGCCGGAAACGGTGCGCCGGGCGTTTGGCCTGATCGCCGCGAAGAAAATCCGCCCGACAGACTACATCACGGGCGAGGCGCCACTGTCGCGTCTGCAGCAGGTTTTGCGTCACATGCTGAACCGCGGCGGCGACATCAAGACGGCGATCATTCCGGGCCACTAGCGGCCTCGGAAGATCACTGTCATCCTGAGCTTCAGAGTCGGATTGGCGAGCAAGCCGATCGCTCGGTCTCAAGTCCCTGCATTACTTCTGCCGGCAGAGAGTGAAGTCGTATTCTCAAAAACTCTAGGCACCGGGCTCATACGTTAGGATTGTTGCTAAACAGAATGAACGCCACCGCCACCCAAAACTCGGCGTCCTCGACATTAGGATGGAGCCGTCTCCCCGCCGCCTATGCGATTCCCGAGAAGGCTCCGGCGCTAGCCGAAGCACGCGAATACTGCACCCGCCTCGCGCGCTCACATTACGAAAATTTTTCGGTAGCGAGTTGGTTTCTTCCGCGCCGCCTGCGACAACATTTTTTTAACGTCTATGCATATTGCCGAATCTCGGACGACCTCGGGGACGAGGTCGGCGACACGGCAGCCTCCATCGAACTTCTCGATCAATGGCAGCGGGAGCTCGAGGCTTGTTATGCCGGATCGCCGAAGCATCCAGTTTTTGTAGCTCTCGCTGAAACCGTCCGCGAGTGTGCCATTCCAGAGCACGAATTCTCGGACCTGTTGATCGCATTCCGCCAGGATCAAACAATTACTCGCTTCGAGACTTTCAACGACGTCCTCGCATATTGCCATTATTCGGCAAATCCTGTGGGGCACCTCGTTCTCTATCTCTGCGGCTACCGTGATGCGGAGCGCCAGCAGCTTTCCGACTACACCTGCACGGCTCTGCAGCTTGCAAACTTCTGGCAGGATGTGACTGTCGACTACGCGAAGGGCCGCATCTATCTTCCGCTCGAAGATCTTCGCCGCTTTGCCGTCACCGAAGATGACATTGCCCGCAATCAGAACACACCCGCATTCCGCGAGATGATGAAGTTCGAGGTCGAACGGGCTCACGACTGGTTTCGCCAGGGGCTGCCGTTAATTTCGAGAGTGGATCGCGAACTTGCGATCGATCTGGATCTTTTCAGTCGCGGGGGCCAGGAAATTCTGCGCGCGATCGCGAAGCAAGACTATGCGGTCCTGGGAAATCGCCCGTCAATTTCGAAGCCGCGCAAGCTTGCTCTGGTGGCACGCGCGGTATTCGCCAAACTTGCAGGCGGTACGAAGTGAGCGCCGGCACGCATCAAGTCCCTATGCCGTGGACACCAGCCGCGCCGCAGCTGGTGATGGCATACTCCGTCTGTAAGGGCATCACGCGGACCGCGGCTAAGAATTTTTATTACGCTTTCCTTGTACTTCCCCGCCGCAAACGCGAAGCGCTGTGCGCGGTCTACGCGTTCATGCGGCGCTGTGACGATATTACGGACGACACGACGCTCAGCTTTGCGGAACGCCGGCAGAAACTGGAAGGGTGGCTCGACTCTCTCCACTCTGCGCAGCAGGGCCAGCCGACCGATGACGCAATTCTGCTTGCGCTTACCGATGCGCAACGCCGTTACTCCATCCCAGCCGGGCTTCTCGACGAACTGGCTCATGGCACCGCGATGGATATCGAAGAGTCGGATTCGTTCTCGCAGAATTCGACAGTGCCCGGTCTCAATGTCCACTATCAGACATTTGAGGATCTCCGCCTGTACTGCTACCGGGTCGCCTCTGTAGTTGGTCTTGTTTGTATTCACGTCTTTGGATATCGCGATCCGGCCGCTGAAGCGTTGGCTGAAAATTGCGGATTGGCGTTTCAGCTCACCAATATTATTCGCGACGTCAAAGAAGATGCATTGATGGGGCGCGTGTATTTTCCGGCTGAAGACTTGGTGAAATTCGGGTTGTCGGTGCAAGAGTTTCTCGGCACCCCCGACCCCACACGCATGCGGCCTCTACTCGCCCTCGAAGCCGACCGTGCCCGCGAGTTCTACACCGCGGGAGACGAATTGCTCGCATACATCTCAGAAGACAGCCAACCGGCTCTCTGGGTGCTGGTCACGATCTATCGCCGTCTGCTAGAACGAATCACCGAGAACCAGTACGACGTTTTCAGCACACGGGTTGCTCTCAGCACGTCGGAGAAGCTTCTGATCCTGGGGAAGGGTTTTCTCAGGCGCCTGACCTGAATACGGGATCTCAACCCGCCTCGTAACGCCACGGCTCAATGACTCAAACTACAGCCCAACCTACAGTCGCCATCGCCGGAGGCGGACTCGCCGGACTTGCCGCCGCTTGTGCCTTGTCCGAAGCGGGCTTTCGCATCACGCTGTTTGAGAAGCGTCCATTCCTCGGCGGTCGAGCTTCTTCGTATGAACATCCCGGGACTGGAGAGGTCGTCGACAACTGCCAGCACGTACTCTTTCGCCTCTGTACGAATTTGATTGAGTTTTACGAACGCATTGGCGTCGCCAACGACATTGGCTGGTTCGACCGCATGAATTTCATCGAACCGGGCGGGCGCATTTCAGTCATGAAATCGTCCTTCCTTCCCGCGCCGTTGCACACCGCGCCATCGTTTTGGAATTTTTCTTTCCTCAGTTACGGCGAGAAGCTTTCTATCTCGCGCGCCCTTGCGCCCCTTACGCTGGTCGAACAGCGCGACCGCGGCAAATCATTTCAGCAGTGGCTCGACGAGCACCATCAATCCTCCGGGGCCGTCGCACGTTTCTGGCGGCCGATTCTTGTCAGCGCCCTCAGCGAGGAAATGGACCGCATCTCGGTCTCGGCCGCTGCACAAGTGGTTCGCGAATCCATGAAGTCTCCGGCGGCGCGGGAGATGGGCGTTCCCATGGTCCCGCTGACCACTCTCTACAATGCCGCAGGAGATTATGTTCGCAAGCGGGGAGGCCAACTTGTTTTTCGCGCGCCTCTCGAAACTTTTTCGGTCGACTCCGGGCAGGTGAAACTTTCCGTTCGAAACCGCGAAGAAGGCCGCGACGACATCTCGGAAATGCCGTTCGACTATCTGATTGTGGCTCTCCCGTTCGACGCCCTCGATCGCGTGCTTCCCAACACTGCCCAGAGCGCGCCCCTGCGCGAGAAGACCGCACATTTTGAGAACTCCCCCATCACTGGCATCCATATCTGGTTCGACCGTCAAATTTCTGAACTCGACCACGCCGTATTGCTCGATCGCACGATTCAGTGGATGTTTCATAAGTCTCGGTTGCAGCCGCTTCGCTCTCAGGGCCGCGACGGGACTTCCCCCGGCAGCTATATTGAACTCGTTGTCAGCTCCTCGAAATCCTTGATCGACAAGTCTCGCAGCGAAATCGTCGATCTCGCTCTTGGCGAAGTCCGGGAGTTCTTTCCCGAAGCGCGTTCCGCCAATCTTGTGAAATCCACCGTGATCAAGGAAGTGAACGCGACTTACTCTCCCCGGCCTGGCATCGACGCTTATCGCCCCGGCGCCGTCACCGGATGGCCCCGCGTCTTTCTTGCCGGTGACTGGACCGCCACGGGATGGCCCGCCACCATGGAGGGCGCAGTGCGCAGCGGATATCTTGCGGCCGAGGCCTTGGCGGCGACCGCAGGGGTCAAAGGCGCCCGCTTTATCTCTCCGGACCTGCCCCCCACCGGCTTCATGCGGCTATTCGCATAGCCATAAATCTTCGAATCGTCGTTGCTCCCAAGTAACTAAACTCTCACTCGGTCTCGCCGATAACCATGGCATGATCGGGCGCAGTATCGAAGCGAGAAAGCCGATATGGGCGGTTGCAGAGATCTCGTGGGAAGACGAGGGCGGCAAGTCTTGCCGGGTCTCCGGAACCCTTGAAGACACGTCCAACTCCGGGGCCTGCGTCCGCGTGGGCAGGTTCATTCACATCGGGTCGCGAGTCGTGATCAAGTGGCATCGGGAGCAATTTCCCGCAGTGGCCAAAAATTGCCGCCGCGATGGAAGAGAGTTCCTACTGGGCGTTATGCGGGAGCCTGAGATAGTCGGGGCTCGCGTCCGCGCAGCACAAAAGGAAGAACTGGCGCCCGTTCTGCCAACGGCAAAGGTCCCCGCATCGTTCGCGACAAAGACCAATTCCGTCCGGGCGACTGTCGAAGCCACGACCGAATCTCGCCAATCCGCCCCAGTTGGAGGCGCGCCCCCTGCACCGATGAAATCGCGCATCCGGCCAGATCAGCCCAAGGCGGAAAGTCCGCTCCCCTCTCAAGAAAGGAGAGTTATGTCGTCCAAAAACTTCTTTCCAAAATTCTGGCGAAGCCAAGCCACCCAAGATTCGAACGAACACGCTAGCGCCTACGGAGGCCCCTATGAATAGCTCGAACCCGCGTACTGCGGAATCCGCGACCACTCCGCGAAGCGAACTGCTTTGCTACGAAGATATTTACAACGCGGCTGGAATCGCAACTCCCGCTTCAGGATACGGAATTCGCAAAGTGGTCGAGATGCTTGAGAGCGAGCGGATTCGCGAGTTGCCCGAGGACGTCAAACGCGCCTCCGTGTTGATGGCGCTCGATGCAGCGGGCGCTTCCGTCGACGATTTGATGAACGACGCTACTCGAAAGCGGAGTGCCCTCGATTCCTACGAACAAGGCCAGCGCAAGCAACTCGACGCGTTCGAAGCAAAGAAGGCTCAGGAGATTACGCAAATTGAATCGGAACTGGAGCGCTTGCGCGTTCATTACGGAGAAAGGATTCAGAAGAATCGGGATCAAGTCGACCGCGAAAAAGAGGCGCTCCGCAATTGGCAAATGGGGATGCAGAGCGAAAGCCGGCGAATCTCAGACGTCATCGAATTGTGCAGCAACAAGAAAACCGCACCCTTGAATGCATTGAAGTCCGCTGGTGAAGCAACCGGGCGAAAAGCCATCAGGGAAACCGCCAGAGCAGCCACTCACAGCTTCGGCGGGACGTTAGCCGGTGGGTAGCACGACGAGCGTGTGCTGCAAATCGTTTGTGTTCCCGAACCATCGCGGAGCAAAGAAGAGGAATCTGCAGTCCGCCCCAGGGCATCGCGAGCTCGGAAGCCTCTCCGAGTGACAACAGCCCTACTTCGGTCTCCTGCATGCCACCAGCAAATGCGTCCAGGGCTCGTCATCCAACCGGCTGATCTGTACCACCGGATGCCCGTTTGTGCTGTCGTGGATGAACTGTCCATCGCCAATGTACATGCCGGTGTGCGTGATCTTGCGAGCGGACGCGCCGAAAAATACCAGGTCGCCGGCCTGAAGGTTCTTGCGCTCCACTGACGTTACGCCGGACCATGCAGCCTGCTGGTCGGCGTCTCGCGGCATATTGAGACCCGCGGGAACGAAACAGCATCTGCGTAAATCCCGAACAATCGAAAGCCAAAGCTGGACGATCCACCCCACAAGTACGGGAGGCCCAGAAACCTTTTCGCAAGTTCGATCGATTCAGAAACCGTCAGCGGCTTCGGATCCGATACCACATCGCTCGACTGAATCCACGCGTTGGTTTTGCCCGGGAGGCGAATCTGGAGCCATCCTTCGACGTTCTTCGTCTGGGGCTTCTTGGCGTCAACGGCTGAGCCATCTTCCTGCAGAACCTCAAGGCGCGTCTCGAACGGAATCGTCAAGATCGGTTTGTGTTTGGTTACGTCAGGTTCACTGTATATATTCGCGAACAGGCTCTCGACCTGAACAGTCGGCCCCGATGTTCCATATCCGTCACCATTGAGGACAATGCGAATGTGCCGGCTCGGAACCCATCCCTTGTACTGGTCCGCCGTCTGGATTCTCGACCATTCGCCGTGTGCGACCAGCAGGGTCACATTGCTTCCGTAGATGGCCTGCGACACCACGGCAGTCTTGTCGCTCGGCCCGGCGTACATGTTCGCGACGGGAACCACCACGACCTCCTTGTTCATGGCCGCAAAGGCCGTCGATAGCAGAGACAAGAGCAGAGCGGAGAGAAAGAACTTCGGTCGGATCATTCGCATTCTAGGTGGTTGCAACAAACACGAGTGCGGTTGCCATTCCTTGTTCGAGATGGTATCGGATAAGAAAGCGTCACGGCCACGGAAAATGAAATTGTTTTGAGTGAGGAGTTCGCTCTTGAGGACTCCGGAATGAGGAGAAAAATGCGAAGGGAGACTTGAGGATTTTGGCTGCCCCCCAGGGATTCGAACCCCGATAGCCTGCTCCAGAGGCAGGTGTCCTAGCCGTTGAACGAGGGGGCAATCTTTAGAAAACGAGGCGAAGTTTTGCGACTCACTCTGATTTTATGGTCCGGAGTCGAGCAAGGTCAACCACTGCCCAACTCCGCCGTAACAAAGATCAGAACGGCGTTAGAATGCCTGAGCGCCCTCTAACCGCGCAGGGAGATTCCATGGAAACCGTCTTCGAAAACGGTGTGACGACGTCACAATACGCCGAGATGGCCCGCCGCCCGCTCGAAGCGGATCAGTGCGCCCTCGTTGTTATCGACATTCAGGAAAAACTGCTTCCGCCGATCTTTCAGAAAGAGCAACTCGTTCGTAACGCCCAACTTCTTATACGCGCTGCCGGCATTCTGAAAATTCCTGCCCTGGTCAGTACGCAATACGCGAAAGGGCTCGGAGGAACCGTGCCCGACGTCGCTTCCCTGCTCCCAGGCATCGAGTCGATCGATAAGACGTTATTCTCCTGCTTTGGAAGCGAGGCCTTCTGCAGCCAGCTCAAACGTCTGCCCGGACAGCGGACGACTTTGCTGTTGTGTGGGATGGAAAGCCACATCTGCGTCGCGCAAACCGCCCTGGCTGCTCTTCGCGAAGGATATCTGGTTCACATTGCGAGCGATGCCGTCAGCTCTCGCACAGAGTGGAACTGGAAAATTGGATTGGATCGAATGCGCGCCGCGGGCGCCATTATTTCTTCAACGGAGATGATGATCTACGAACTGATGCGCGCATCTTCATCCGCCGCGTTCAAAGAACTGCTGCCTTACCTGAAAGGATAATGCTGCGCGGATTACGCCTCGGCGGCTTCCGGTTCCTTCTTTTTCACCTTTACGACCGTGATTTTCGCAAAGCCCTCGTCGAACGACGGAGGCTTCAGCTTTGCGGCCATGCGCCGCATGATATCTTCCGGCACGACCCGATCTCTGCGCTGATGGCGCTCGATGCAAACCTCGAGCGGCACATTGAAAAACACGGCATGGACTTCGTAGTTGTAGTCCTTGGCGAGCTTGATCCAGTGCTGGCGTTCCTGCGGCGTAAGGTTGGTGGCATCCACATAATTCATCGGCCTTTTCGCGATCAGACGCGCCTTGAGCATCGACCGCAAATTTGAAAACACGAGATCCTGAAATCGTTGCTCCCGGACGTCGTCGAACAACAACGACCGCACCATGTCGCTCGAAAGGGGCACTACGTTGTGACGCTTGAACCACGAAC
Source organism: uncultured Acidobacteriota bacterium (assembly GCA_963771765.1). Classification (GTDB taxonomy): domain Bacteria; phylum Acidobacteriota; class Terriglobia; order Terriglobales; family Acidobacteriaceae; genus Sulfotelmatobacter. The sequence continues at coordinate 80,191 of CAVYUY010000018.1, read as the reverse complement.
TTTTACCCGATCCGGGCAGTCCGATCGCCAGCACCACGATGCCCTTGGGAGGGCGCGGTGTCGCGGCGGGAATTGTGGCCGGAACTGCGGGCTCTTTCGGTTCCGGGGCTTGTCCCTCGGCCTCGGTTGCTCCGGTGCCGCTTCCTCAGATCCCTCGGGCAATGCACCTTTTGCAGCGGCTGGCGCAAACGACTGCGCCACAGCCTGCTCGCGCCCTCGTCCGCCTCGACCTCGTCCCCCCCGGCGTCGCCGGCCGCGTGCTGGGCGCGCGCTTGTGCCATTAGCAGCCTTGGCGGCGGGTTCTGATGATTCGGAAGCAGGCGTCGGTTCTTCGCCTTGAACTTCTGCCTCAGCCAGGGGACCTCGGGTGCTTCCGCTTCGTCGTGGGCTAATTCTGGAGCTTCGCCAGCCTCAAAATAAGCCGGCTGCAAGGGGGGTGGCGCCGGCTGAGACTCCTGCTCCGGAGATTTCTTTTTGCGGCGCTGTAAGCGCTCGCGCATCCATTTACGCATGTTCAGGCTTGTAACACAGATGACAGGAGCGGAGCAATGCGCCGCGGTACGAACGAACCAGCAATGACAGCGACAGGATGCGAGAATGCTCGGTTCGCGGTCGCGGCGCACCTAAAATAAATCTATGCCAATTCCAGTTCCCCCCGTGATCACGGGTCAGAAATACATCTCCCTGACAACATTCCGCAAGAACGGAGTCGCAGTACCCACACCGGTATGGTTCGGCGAAGAAAACGGCAAACTCTACGTGATGACGCGCAGCGATATGGGCAAGACTAAGCGCATCCGCAACAATCAACAAGTACGGGTTGCACCGTGCAGCATTCGGGGCAAGGTGACTGGCCCGGAATTTCCTGCGACGGCGCGATTGCTGCCGCCTGAACAGTTCCCCAGTGCGCGGAAGACGCTGACGCGAAAATACTGGATGGCAAACTGACGGCTCCGTTTTCACGCGCCGACGCCTTCATTGAAATCAGTTTCTAATGGCCTGACCGCGCATCGTGCCCTTTCACATCTTGGCAGTGCGTTCGGGCCGCGGGGCAACTTGATGTGGTCCCGTCTTTGAATTATTTCTCCGGTCCGCATCCTGACCGGGTAACCCTGGTTAGCAGATTCTGGGCAGTTGCTCGCCGCTCAGCATGTCGACGACGCGGTTGCCACCGATACGGCTTTGCAGGACGACGAGGCGTCCGGGAGTGGCTTCAACGATTCCAACTCGGACGGAACCTTGGGATACCGCGAACGCTCTTCATGATTTCGAGTGCCGCATCCGCCTGCTCGGCGGAGACGAAAACGGCGAAGCGTCCTTCGTTCGCGACGTATAGGGGATCGAGTCCGAGAATTTCGCAAGCGCTCTGCACGGTTTCGTCCACGGGGATGGACGCTTCTTCCAGCTTGATGCAGATATTTGCGTCGGCCGCGATCTCGTTCAACGTCGTCGCCAAGCCTCCGCGCGTCAGATCGCGCAGGCAATGAATTTCGATTCCGGCATTCGAGCAGAGCTTCGACGGAGGGCCAGACGCAAGTCGGTGTCGCTGAGAATCGGCGATTCGAATTCGAGACCTTCGCGGACGGAAAGAATCGCGATGCCGTGACGGCCGAGATCTCCGCTCACGATCACGGCATCTCCGGGCTGGACCGATGCAGGGCCGATCGTTCCCTTCACGTTCGACTCGATCAATCCGATGCCCGAGGTGTTGACGAAGACCCCGTCGCCCTTGCCCTTGTCGACAACTTTGGTGTCACCAGTGACCAACTTGCACGCTGGCCTTCGCCGCGGCAATTCTGCATCGACGTGACGACGGTGCGCAGTGTGTCCATCTCAAGACCTTCTTCGAGAATGAATCCCGCGCTCAGGTAGAGCGGGCGCGCGCCGCACATGGCGAGATCGTTGACCGTTCCGTAGACGGCGAGGTCGCCGATCGTCCCGCCGGGAAAAATCAGCGGGCGCACGACGAACGAATCAGTGGTAAAAGCGAGCGCGAGATCCATTCACCGGAAGGACGGCGCCGTCATGCCGCTGTTCGAGCATGGCGTTGCGAGAAAGCGGGCATGAAGATCTTTTCGATGAGTTGATGCGTCAACCGTCCGCCGCCACCGTGCGCCAGCACGATGCGATCGTCAGCGACTCGCGGGACCGGACAACTCAGGTTGAACGAGCTGATTTTGGCGTCTGCCATAGTGATAGTAGGCTGCGCACGCGCCTTCGGACGATACCATGGGAGCGCCGAGCGGATTCTCCGGCGTGCATTTCACGGCGAACGCCGGGCAATCGTGAGGTTTCTTGATGCCTTGCAGAATCAGTCCGCTGATGCACTCGGGCGATTCGTGCGCCGGTACGCCGGAGAAAGGAAAGCGACGGTTGGCATCGTATTTCTGAAAGCGCCCTCGTAGCTGGAAGCCGCTGGCCGGGATTTCGCCCAGCCCGCGCCACTCGCGCGGCGTCACTTCGAACACTTCCGCGATCGTCTTCTGCGCAGGGCTGTTCCCTTCCCGCTTCACCGCGCGGCTGTATTGATTCTCGACTTCGTGACGGCCTTCTTCCAGTTGGCCCACCGTCATGTGAATGCCTTCCAGAATGTCGAGTGGCTCAAATCCGGTAACGACGATGGGCACTTCGTACTTCGAAGCGATCGGAAAATATTCCTCGAACCCCATGATGGTGCACACGTGGCCGGCGGCAAGAAATCCCTGCACCACGCAGTTGTCGGAAGAAAGCAAGGCTTCCATTGCCGGAGGCACGAGCACGTGCGAAACCAGGAGCGAGAAGTTTTCAATTCCCTCGTGATCTGCTTGCCACGCGGCCATCGCGTTGGCGGGAGCGGTGGTCTCAAAACCAACCGCGAAGAATACGACCTGCTTTTGCGGATTCGCCTTGGCCAGTTTCAGGGCATCGAGCGGCGAATAAACGATGCGCACGTCGCCGCCTTCGGCCTTCACGTCGAATAAACTTTTCGTCGACCCGGGCACGCGCAGCATGTCTCCGAAGGAACAGAAGATCGCGTCGGGACGCGCCGCGATGGCGACGGCCTTGTCGATGAGTTCAATCGGCGTGACGCAGACGGGGCATCCGGGACCGTGCACCAGAGTAATTTCATGCGGCAATAAATCTTCGAGACCGCTCTTTACGATGGTGTGGGTCTGCCCGCCGCAGATCTCCATGATCGTCCACGGGCGCGTAACCTTTTGCCGGATCGCTCCCGCTAGCTGTTCAGCGGCTTTCTGATCGCGATATTCACTGAGGAATTTCACCGAGTTCCTCTTTCAATCCGCCCATTTCTTCCAGATATTGGAAGACGCGTCTGGCCTCTTCTTCGTCGATCACGCTGATCGCGAATCCGACGTGGACGAGGACATATTTCCCTACTTCGGCTTCGGGAGTATAGGCGAGGTTGATGTCCTTGCGAATGCCGCCGAAGTCGACCTTTGGCGTGGCGAAATGCGATGTCGCCCGCGTCGAAGATCTCAACCACCCGGCCCGGAACTGCGAGACACATGAGAAAACCTCGCGGAAATCAGTTTCAAGTTTCAAAGTTTCCAAGTCAACTTCAGGCGGCCGGCGTCTCGCCCGCTGTCGCGAGCATCGTGCCCTCGTCGGCGATGCTACTCAGTGCCTGGCCCAATGCGAGGCCGCCGTCGTTTGGCGGAACCTGACGATGCGTATGCACCGTGAATCCTCGCGACTCCAGGAGTTCAGCGGCTCGTTCGGTCAAGTATCGGTTTTGAAAGACTCCGCCGCTCATCACAACCTGCTTCAATCCCTCGCGCGTTGCAACCTCAAGAATCCAGTTGACCAGCGCGTTGTGAAACTTCGCCGATATCTTCGGGATCAGCATGCCGGATTGCTTGTCGGCAACGATGGCGGAAACCAGCTCCGACCAGTCGCCATCGGGTAAAGGATACGCCTCTTGCATCCTCAACGCTCCGATTTCATTTTCAAGCAACATCGCCGCCTGACCTTCGAAACGACTTTCCTCGGCGATTCCGACGATCGATGCTACGGCGTCGAACAATCGTCCCACACTCGTTGTAGGCACGACGTTGATTCCGTGCTGGAGCATATAGCGCACTTTGGGCAAGTCCAATCGGGGTTTCCCTGTCGAAGGCGCCTCTGCGTCAGGGCCCGGGGGATGGGAACCGAAGTTCTCGAACATGAGGCTCGCAGCCGAACGCCAGCCTTCCCGAACCGCTGCATCGCCGCCAGGCAGGCCGAACGGGCGCAAGTGTGCCACTCGCTCGAACCGGTTGGCTTCCCCGCGGAAGAACTCGCCACCCCAGATAGCCCCATCAAGTCCATATCCGGTGCCGTCCCATGAGATGCCCAGATAAGCTCCTTCGACGTTGTTTTCTGCGGCGCAGGAAGCGATATGCGCCTGATGATGTTGCGCCCGGATTATTGGCAGTCCGGACTTCTCAGCCCAATGTGAAGACGCATAATCCGGATGCATGTCGCACACGACAACTTCGGGCTTGAAACTATAGAGGCGGCAGAGATCATCGATGGCGCGTTCGAATGCGTGCCGCGCTTCAAGCGTTTCTAGATCGCCGATATGCTGGCTGAGAAAAACGTCTTGCCCGACAGCGATGGCAACAGTGTTCTTGAGATGTCCACCAACGGCAAGCACTGGTGGCAACTCCCTCGTTACGCGAATGCCCAAGGGAGCGTATCCGCGAGCGCGACGCAGGATGCCCGCACGTCCCCGGGTCATGCGCACCACCGAATCGTCGCAGGCCCGGACGATCGGACGATCGTGCATGAGAAAGTGATCCGCGATCCCCTCAAGACGGACAGTTGCTTCGTCGTTCGCGATCGCAATCGGTTCGTCACTGCGGTTGCCGCTGGTCGCGATCAGAGGAAACGGACATTGCTGCATCAGCAGATGATGCAGCGGCGAATATGGCAGCATCACGCCGATGTAGGGCGAGCAATGCGCGACGTTCCACGCGATATCGGTACCGGGCCTCGGCTGAAGCAAAACGATCGGCGAGGCTTGCGATTCGAGCACTTCGATTTCCGCTGGAGCGATCGAGCAATACTCGCGAACCGCTGCAAGAGACGGCATCATCAGTGCGAAGGGTTTTTCTTCGCGATGCTTGCGCTGGCGCAGTCGCGCCACGGCCGCCGGATTTCTTGCGTCGACCAGAAGCTGAAATCCGCCGATACCCTTGAGCGCAACGATCTCGCCTCGCCGCAAAGCGGCAGCAACAGCCTCGAAAGTTCCCTCAAGCTTTGGCCCGCACGCCGGACAGGCGTTCGGCTGTGCGTGAAAGCGGCGGTTTGACGGATTCTCGTATTCCTCGCGGCAACCGGAACAAAGCGCGAAGTCGCGCATGGTGGTGTTGGGCCGGTCATACGGAATGTCCACAACGATGGTGTAACGCGGTCCGCAATTCGTACAGTTTGTGAATGGATAGTGAAAGCGGCGGTTCGCGGGATCGAACAATTCCTTCAGGCAGTCCGTACAAGTGGCAAGGTCGGGCAAAACGTTGACAGATTTTCCGGTGTCCGCGTGGCTGGCGTGGATTTGAAAATCGGTCGATCCCTCAACGGCGATCCATGCCGACTCGCGCATGGTCACAACCGAAGCTTTGGGACGTTCGAGTTCGAGGCGCTGTTCGAAAGCGCGAAGCAGTTCGGCCGGTCCCTCGACTTCGACGATCAACCCCGCAGAAGAATTCAGAACCCAGCCAGTTAGCGAAAGCTCGGTGGCAAGACGGTAAACGAACGGGCGGAAGCCCACTCCCTGCACCGCTCCGCGCAAATTGATGCGCAAGCGTTGTGACACGGACTTGGACGCAGTCGTCATGACGTCAAAGTCCCCATTCTAGGCTTATACGGGTGGATCGCGTTACTCCCTGCCAAGAGCGGCGCGAGCCATCGCTTCGATTTTCAAGACCAGGTCAGGAAGTGCGGTGGCAATCGTGGACGACAGAAATTCTCCGTGAGTGAAGTTCTCGCCAGTCATCGTGACGGTGAACGCCTTCAGCCGAGCGCCATAGAACTGCGCTGCCATGTCAACCACGGTCCGTGGGGAGAGCGCGTGGAAGGAATAGATGGGTTTGCCGGAGTGATCCGAACGCTCGTGAAGATCGGAGACCCGAATCTCCCCGGATTCACCGGGGCTGCCGTCGCCGGGCAGGGTGGCGTCGACGAAGATCACACATTCGAACAGGCTCGCGGTGTGCGCGAGTTCTGGAGCGAGTTGGTGCAGGCATAGAATCTCGACTTCCGAGTCCGCAAATTTTCCTTCCAACGCCTTCGCAGCGTGCCATGCCAAGCCATCGTCCGAGCGCAGTGGATTCCCGTAGGCAACTATGAGGACGGAGGGCATGAGTGATCAGTCTTGATCGATCCATCGGCCATTACGCGTGACTGCCTTCTAAAATGCGTTTGCCATTGCGATTGGGAAGCCGCCGAGAATCAGTGGCCTCCCTTCAGCCGGAATGACGATGCTCGTAGCGGAGCGTTATGAGCGTGCCAGTTGGTCCAGCACTTCACCTTCTGCGCTGACTAGCTGGATCTGCAGATTCATCTGGCCCAGCGCGTGCGTAGAGCAACTCAGACACGGATCGTAGCAACGGATCACGGCTTCAACGCGATTGAGCATACCCGGCGTCAGACGCTTGCCCTGCACGAAATGTTTCGCCACCTGGAGCACGCTGCGATTCATTGCCAGATTGTTCTGTCCCGTCGCGATGATCAGATTCACCCAGCGGATCAGGCCCTGATCGTCAATCTTGTAGTGATGGAAAAGCGTGCCCCGCGGAGCTTCGGCCGCTCCAACGCCCTCGAGAGCATTCGGCCGAGCCACGGCTCGCACATGTTTCGACAGGATTTCAGGATCGTTGAGCAACTGCTCCAGGCGCTCGATGCAATAGAGGATCTCGACGAGCCTCGCATGGTGATAGTGAAACGAACTGAGGACGGCGGTGCGCTGCAGTTCGTGGAATTCCGCCAGTTCCTGATCCGCTCGCGGTGTACCGCAGCGGTCGGCAACGTTCAGGCGCGCCAGCGGTCCGACGCGATAAATGCCATCGGGAAAACCTTTCGGCTTGTAATAAGAAGACTTGAGGTAGCTCCACGGCTCGACTTTTTCTCCGATGTATTCAGAGTAGTCCGCGGGATCGAGATTTTCGGCGACTACATGGCCGGAAGCATCGACGATTCGCAGTTTCCCGTCATAAAAAGTAAGGCCGTTGTCTTTCTTCACGATGCCCATGAACATCGTGGGAAAGTTGCCGAACGTCGAAATCTCTTCGCGAAACCCCTCCATGGTGTGCTTAAACCATTCCAAGGTGCGCTCGGCGATGGCCAGAGCGTCAGGGATCGTCCACAGAATGGCGTCGCGATTAGCTTCGGTCAGAGGCTCGCTGACGCCTCCCGGGAACGATCCAGGCCGGATGGATGCGCTTCCCTCCCAGACGCTCGATGATTTTTTGGCCGAACTGGCGCAGGCGAATTCCGTCGAGAGCGAGTGCAGGGTTCTTCTCGGCGACGCCGAAAATATTGCTCTTGCGCGGGATCGGCATCCATGCCGATCAGCAGATCGGGGGACGATAGATGGAAGAGACTCAAGGCGTGGGACTGCGTCACCTGCGCAAGCCCGAAGATGCGGCGCAGCTTGTCGGCTGTTGGCGGAATCTTCACCGCGAGCAGCGAGTCGCAGGCTTTGGCCGACGCGATGAGATGGCTGACGGGGCAGATGCCGCAGATCCGCGCCATGAGCGATGGCATCTCGTAGAACGGGCGCCCATCGCACAATTTCTCGAAGCCGCGAAATTGCGTGACGTGAAAGCGCGCGTCCTCGACGCGTCCGTCGGCGTCCAGGTGCAGCGTGATCTTGGAATGTCCTTCGATGCGGGTAACCGGATCGATGAGGATAGTGCTGCCCTGATTCACAACGTCTCCTTGATTTCATCTCTTGAGCTACGCTCCGAAAGCGCGTCTTTCAGTAGTCACGTCGAGGTCGTCGCGGCCCTCGAGTAATCTCGTTTCACTGACGTAGTAAATCGTGTCGGCCGAGGGCGGACAACCCGGAACAAACACATCCACCTTCACAAATTCGTGGACCGGCCGCGAGTTCGGCAACAATGCGGGCACGACCTGATCCGGAATGCCGGGATCGAACGTGACATTCTCGCGATAAGCCCGGTCTAAACCGCCTTTGTACCGAAAGGATTGCGCATGCCTGGCACATTCGCCGTGATCGCGCAGTCCCCGAGCGATACCAGAATCTTCGTGCGCCCTCGCACCAGCTTGATTTTGTGCAGATCCTCTTCGCTGCTGACCGCTCCCTCGACCAGCGTCACGTCGACGTCTTCGGGAAATTCCTTGGCGTCCACCAGCGGGCTGTAAACCAGGTCTGCCGCGCCGGCAATTGCCAACAGGCGCTCGTCCATATCGAGAAACGACATGTGGCATCCGGAGCAGCCGTCCAGCCAGACCGTTGCAATTTTCTTCTTACTCATCCGTTCTCCGCTTCCGGTCCCGATCCTGTGTCATTCGAAGCCGCGACAGTTTCCGGCATCGCTCATCGCGTCCTGAAGCGCCCGCTCTTGCCAGCGATCTTCGTGGTCCTTAAAACTGTCCTCTTCCCCGATGCGTTGAAGTGATTTGCGCCTCCATCATCATTCGTTTTCTTCTCGCATCATGGTCAGGTAGGGCAGGAACTGCCGGCGCTTCAGCATCTCCGCCACCGAGCGTCCTTTTTCAAACAGCGCGCCGGTCGGGCACACGTGCACGCACTTGCCGCAACTGGTGCAGGTTTCGGACGATCCCCAGGGTTCGTTCAGATCGGTGATGACCTTGGCATCGATGCCGCGACCCATGATGTCCCAGGTATGCGCGCCTTCGATTTCGTCGCAGACGCGCACGCAGCGCGTACACAGGATGCAGCGGTTGTGGTCGATCACGAAGCGGTCGTGCGACGCGTCGACTTCTTCCTTGGGATAGCGATACGGGAAACTGACGTGGGTGATGCCCAGGCGTTGCCCGAGCATCTGCATTTCGCAGTGGCCGTTCGAGACGCAGACCGAGCAGACGTGGTTGCGCTCGGTGAAGAGCAACTCGAGGATCATCCGGCGATAGTTCTGCAGTCGTTCGGAGTCGGTCGTGACCTCCATACCTTCTTCGACCGCCGTGACACAAGCCGGAAGCAGCTTGTTCTGTCCCTTGATTTCGACCAGGCACATGCGGCAGGCGCCGACGTCGGAGAGGCCGTCCATTTCGCACAGGCGCGGGATGAAGATGCCGTTCTGCCGCGCCACATCGAGGATCGTTTCTTCCTGGCGCCCGCTCAGATCGCGGCCGTCAATCTTCAGCGTCTTGACCACCGGTGCCGGGCTCATGCCGTCTCTCCAACGGGCTGCTGGCCGCAGACTCCGGCCGGACATTTATGATCCTCAATATGCGCGCGATATTCCTCGGCGAACGCACGCAGTGTGCTGACCACCGGGTTCGGCGCCGATTGGCCCAGCCCGCAGAGGCTGGTGTGCTTGAGCAGATCGCAGAGTTCTTCCAGCATTTTCATATCCTGCTGGCGTCGCGGTCATGTTGCCGATTGCGGTAAGGATGCGGTGCATCTGGTAGGTGCCGACACGGCACGGAATGCACTTGCCGCACGACTCGGTCATGCAGAAGTCCATGAAATATTTCGCCACGTCGACCATGCACGAGCTTTCGTCCATGACAATCATGCCGCCGGAGCCCATGATCGACCCGGCTTTGGCCAGCGACTCGTAATCGACCGGCATGTCGAGGCATTCCGTGGGCAGACAGCCACCGGAAGGGCCGCCTGTCTGCACGGCTTTGAATTTGCGTCCTTCCGGAACGCCGCCGCCGATTTCGAACACCATTTCGCGCAAGGAAATTCCCATCGGGACTTCGACGAGCCCTGTGTTCTCGACGCGGCCGGCGAGCGCGAACACCTTTGTGCCCTTGCTCTTTTCCGTGCCGATCTGCGCATACCAATCGCCGCCATTGCGGATGATGGGCGCGATATTGGCAAACGTCTCGACGTTGTTGATTAGCGTAGGCTGGCCGAACAGGCCTTCCATCGCCGGATAAGGCGGACGCGGACGCGGCGTGCCGCGCTTTCCCTCCACCGAAGCGATCAGCGCCGTCTCTTCTCCGCAAACAAAAGCTCCGGCGCCCAGCCGCAAATCAATCGCGGAAGCTGAAACGCGTGCCGCAGATGTTCGATCCCAACAAGGCCGATGCGCTCCGCCTGCCGAATCGCATTCCGCAGGCGCTTGATGGCCAGCGGATACTCCGCGCGCACGTAGATGTAGGCTTCGGATGCGCCGACGGCGTATCCGGCGATCAGCATGCCCTCAAGGACGCGGTGGGGGTCACTTTCGAGGACGCTGCGATCCATGAACGCGCCGGGATCGCCCTCGTCGGCGTTGCAGATGACATACTTTTGAGTTCCGACGGACTTCGATACCGTGCTCCACTTCAGCCCTGTCGGGTATCCGGCGCCGCCGCGGCCGCGCAACCCGCTCTTTGTGATCTGGTCGATCACCTCTCGCGGAGTCATTTCGGTCAGAGCCTTGACCAGCGCGGTGTAGCCGTTCGCCGCAATGTAGTCCTCGATGCGATCGGGATCGATGACACCGGAATTTTCCAGCACAATTTTTTTCTGGCGCGCGAAGAACGGAACGTCGGTCGGGCAAACCAGCCGCGAAACAGGATCTCCTTCGAGACTGTCAAGGATTTCCGCGCTGTCCGCCGGCCCCACCTTCTTGTACATCACGCCCGCACCGGTCGAAACCAGCGGGACCTTCCGAGCACAATCCCATGCAGCCAACACCTTTGACCTGGCATCGATCTTTGGTGCCGCGGCGGGCGACTTCCTGATCGAGTCCGTCTTTGACCGCCTGGCTCTGGCAGGAAAGGCATCCCGCAGCCACGCAGACATTCACGCGTTGGGTGAATTGGCTCTGCGCCTCGCGTTCGGTTTCGGCAATCTGATCGAGTTCCTCAGGCGTCATGCATGCGTCCATTTCTTCAAGTGTTCGCGGATGGCAGCAGTCCCGACCTTCCCGGCAACTTCTTGATCGTAGACAACCGCTGGAGCAAGGCCGCACGATCCCAGGCAACGTGCCGTGAGCAGCGAGACTTTCTTGTCGGCAGTGGTTTCACCCGGAGCGATGCCGAGGTCCCGCCGTACAGTTTCGAGCAACTGCGGCGCGCCTTTGATGTAACAAGCCGTGCCCATGCAAATCACGCAGGTGTGCTCGCCCGCAGGCTTCAGCGTGAAAAAGTGATAGAAAGTCGCCACGCCATAGGCCCGGCTGAGCGGCACGCGCAGCGACATTGCCACATAGCGCAGCGCTTGCTCATCGAGATATCCGAACGCCTCCTGTACGGTGTGCAGGGTCTCAATCAGGCCGCGTGCGTGCTGGCCTTGCCGCCGTATGGTGGCGTCCACCAACTTCCAGCGCTTGTCCTGATTGGGAGGAGTTGGTTTTGCGAGATAGGAAGACATATCTTTAGCTCACTGAAAAGCAGACTTGCGGTTCGTGTGCTGCGGTAAGAGGGGCTTCGAACGGATGATTGTAGCCCCCGCCCTCAGCCACCACAATGAACACGAACAATAATTCTCGTGCTCTGGTTTCAATTCGGTAAGCGTGCCAACTTTGATGGCCGGCGGCGGTCACGCGTGTCTTATTCACGAATTGTTAATACGGGACAATGCGCGTGCGCGATCACGTGGTGTGCCGACGAAAACGGCAAGTGCGTCGAGCCCACCTCGGCGGATCGCCGTGCCCCCAGGATTATCATGTCTGTCTCGCGCTCGGCGGCGATACGCAGAATACATTCCGTCGGCGCACCGAATTCGATCACGTGTTCAGGTGCGTACGGCAAAGCAACATCGTCCGGAATAAGGTCGCGTAGTCGCTGAATTCCGTCGTCGATCGGCCCCGGACGGCGTCCGAGATCGGTGTAATCATCGATCACATGCATCAAGGTGAGACGAGATCGGAATTGTTCCGCGAGCGTCACTGCTTGCCGCGCCAGTCGTAACGCATTTGGACCAAAATTAGTGGCGAACAGGATGTGGCGCAGTTCCAACTCCGGTGGTGCCAAATCCCGCCGATGATTCCGGAATGTTGGAAGCTTCGCGCGACCAGAAACCCGCGGTCCCACCGTCAGCACGGGGCATGGAGCGTGCCGCAGAATATCTTCGGCTACAGAACCAAGCAGGAGCCGTCCGAAACCAGTGCGGCCGTGCGTGCCGACCACAATAAGATCGATATTGTTTTCTTCGATAAGGCCGGCCAGATTTTTCCAAACTCTTCCGTGCCGGACGTAGCTCCGGTGCGGAATGCCTTCACAATGCTCGGAAAGCTGTTCCAGTTTTTCCCGAGCTTCTGTGTGAGCATCTTCATACAGAGTGCCCATGCTGACGTAGTCGACGCCGCCCGTCATCAGGAGCATCCCAGCCTCGGAAACGACATGTGCAGAGTGCAGAGTGCTGCCATAACGGCGGCAGATCGCGGTCGCGTAAGGTAACGCCGTCTCCGATGTCGGTGAGAAATCGGTGGCGAAAAGAACATTTTTTACGCGGGTCTCAGCCAGAGGCGCTGGCTGAGATATCTCGGTGACTTTGCCGATTGTTTTTTCAGATTTCGCTTCGACTGGTGCCATGTGACACCTCCCACAGCTGATCTAGGATCAGCCCCGGACGCAGTGGCTTCATATGCCCCATGTCACCGGTTTCTGTGATTGAAATCACAGCAGGGCTGGAGATCACATTCCTTTCAATGACATGAGAGCCTATGATCGCGCCCGGGACCACTCGATGCTCCCCGCGGGTAGTGAGCACACTTCGCATGGTTTTCGCTCGGCTACTTGCGCACCTGCGGCACTACTCTTAGTTCCAGCGATCGGTCAGCAGGCACTGGTCACGGTCGTGAGGTAGTCGAGTCACACACATCGCTGTCAAAGGCTGGATGGGGGTTTGGCGACCGGAAGTCGCCCTTGGGCGCCGCGCCGCAAGAGGTCGCCGATCGCCGCGGGAACGGAGGAATGGGGCATCGACTTGCCTCGATGTTTACTGCGCGAACCCGTCGGCTTGCGTTATGGCTCCGATCAACGCTGTGTGATCGACGAAGTTTCGTCCGGCGTCGAGGGCTTTGCGATCGATCTCGAGGAGTGCCGCGTTTTTCACCTTCGTCTCCAGCACTCTCATCGCAGTATCGGAAGAGAGACAGTCCGTCTCTTCGAGAAGCGCACCCATCATGACGACATTGGCGACCTTGGCCGATCCGAGACGGTCGGCGATCGCCGCCGCGGGAATGCAGAGAACCTGCGCTTGCGCGATGGAAATATCCTCCGGAAGGCGCTCGCCCGCATATAAGATCGTGCCACCCGAGGCAACCTGCGGTGCGAACTTGCGCAGCGACACCTCGTTCATGGCGACGAGGACATCGGGGCGAGTAAGCACGGGCGAGCCAATCCGCTCTTTCGACAGGCACACGTGACAGTGCGCACTGCCTGATCGCATCTCCGGTCCGTACGACGGAAGCCAGCTGACTTCGAGGCCTTCGCGCATCCCCATCTCCGCTAACAATTGCCCAAGCAGCAGAACACCTTGTCCCCCGAATCCAGCGATTTTGACGCCGAGGTGCTGGAATGTGGTGATGCCGTCCCGGAATCATTCCTTCGCGAGCCTTCTGCCGCTCGCCTTCGACGATCTCTTGCACGGTCTTATGAGGTGGGACGTTGTTATTCGGAATCTCCACCTTCCGGTCACGGAAGACTTCGAGAGGAAACTTAGGAATCATTTTTTCCGTGATCCACTTCCGCGCCTCGACAGGATCTTTTGCCCAGATCGTAGGACAGGGCGAGAGAATTTCAACGAACGTAAACCCAGCGCCATCGCGTTGAAGTTCAAGTGCTTTGCGCACCGCGCGGCGGGCCTTCATGATGTTCTTGTTGTCGGACAGTGCGACGCGCTCGATGTAGACGGGAGCTTCGAGCGACGACAACATCTCCGCCATATGCAGCGGGAACCCTTCATTCACGGGCCGGCGTCCCCATGGAGACGTGGTGCTGCGCTGACCGACGAGGGTTGTCGGGCGCCATCTGCCCGCCCGTCATTCCGTAGATTGCGTTGTTGACGAAGAAGACGCTGATCTTCTCGCCGCGATTGGCGGCATGCACAATTTCTGCGGTGCCGATGGCCGCAAGATCTCCGTCTCCCTGGTAGGCGATGACCATCTTGTCCGGACAGGCACGTTTGAGGGCCGTAGCCGCGGCAGGAGCACGCCCGTGCGCGACCTGCACGTTGCCCACATCAAAATAGTAGTAAGCGAATACTGAACATCCGACGGGGCTGACGAGGATTGTCTGATCCTGAAGGCCGAGGTCTTCGAGCGTTTCGGCAATCAGTTTGTGTGCGACGCCGTGGCCGCACCCGGGACAGTAATGGGTCTGATGCTTGAGGTCCGTCTTGCGCTCATACTGCGGATAAAACACCTCCGACTTCTGATGCACGACTTCGTAGGTTCCAGTACTCGTCTTCGGCTGCCCTAGAATCGCGCTGTCATCCGCCATAAGTTCCTCCCCGCCACCGGCTCCCGCTTCCAGGCCGCAAGCGAAGCGTCGAACCCGTTACACGGTTGTCCCTGCGTACTCTTCGATCTTTGCCAAAAGTTCTTCGACACCCGGCACGTTGCCACCACCGCGACCGTAAAACTCGACCGGACGCTTGCCTTCGAGCGCAAGGCGAACGTCTTCGACCATCTGCCCATTGCTCAGTTCGACGGTAAGAACTTTTTCCGCACGCATTGCAACGGCTGCAAGTTCATGCGTCGGGAATGGCCACAGCGTAATCGGCCGGAACAATCCAACCTTGATTCCCTGCTTGCGCGCTTCGTCGACGGCCGAACGCAGCAGCCGCGACACGATTCCGTAGCCGGTCACGATCAGTTCGGCGTCCTCGGTGCGGTATTGCTCGCATCGCGTCTCGGCTTTTTGAGCGCGAATATATTTCGCTTCCATGCGCCGCTGATGTTCTTCCAGATCGTCGGACTCGAGATAGATCGAGCTCACCATGTTCTGTCGCGTGCCGGCAGTTCCCTTCACGGCCCAAGGCTTAGGCGGGGCAATGATTTCGCGATATTCGAGGTCAAGCGGCTCCATCATCTGGCCGACAAATCCGTCCGTGAGTACGATCGCCGGGTTTCGATATTTGTCCGCGAGTTCGAAGGCAAGAACGGTCAGGTCTGCCATCTCCTGCACGGACGCCGGAGCCAGGACGAGATTGCGATAGTTACCATGGCCTCCGCCCTTCACCATTGCAAAGTAGTCGCTCTGCTCGGGCGCGATGTTCCCGAGCCCCGGTCCACCGCGCATCACATCGACAATCACACACGGAAGTTCGGCTCCGGCGAGGTAAGAAATGCCTTCCTGCATTAGGCTCAGGCCGGGTCCTGACGAAGCGGTCATGACGCGCTGTCCGGCGGAGGCGGCGCCATATACCATGTTGATCGAGGCCGTCTCGCTCTCAGCCTGGACAAACGTGCCGCCAACCTCCGGCAGATAAAGTGCCGCAGCTTCGGCGACTTCACTGGCGGGCGTGATCGGATATCCGTAGTAAGCCCGGCAACCGGCGAGCAGAGCGCCCTTGACCACCGCAACATTACCTTTACAGAGTTGCCGCATGTTCGCCTCCCAGTTGCGTTTGAATGGGAGTTTTCGAAGGCGCCTTCAGTCGGAAGACGGTGATCGCTCCCGGCTCCGGGCAGCAGTAAAAGCAGATACCGCACCCAGTGCAATCGTGGCCTGTATAACGCGCGGAATGAACGCCGTATTGGCTCAGTTCGGGTGCAAGTTCGAGACACTTGGGCGGGCAGGATTCCACGCAGAGGCCACACCCTTTACACTCTTCGACGTCAATTGCGATATTGCCTCGCGCTGCCGGCATGCTTCACCTCGGAACTGCTGTCTCGACTGCCTGCCACCACTTTGTCTTCTCGCAATAGGCGTACAGTTCTTCGCGGAATTTCGGATGCGCAATCTCGATCAACGATTTGGCCCGATCGCGTATCGTTTTTCCGTGCAGATACGCCACGCCGTATTCAGTCACCACATAGCGCACCAGTCCGCGAGAAGTCACAACCCCCGCCCCAGGAGCCAGCATGGGTACGATCCGCGAGATGGCTCCGTTTTTCGCGGTAGATGAAATCGCGATGATCGGCTTGCCACCTTTCGAGCGCGACGCGCCACGCAGAAAGTCGACCTGCCCACCAATCCCGCTGTAGAACTGGTTACCGATCGAATCGGAACAGACCTGCCCGGTCAGATCAACCTGCAGCGCCGAGTTGATCGCGACCATGTTGTCATTTCGCGCGATCAGCCCGGGATCGTTTGAGTATGCCGTGGGATGAAACTCGAAAATGGGATTGTTGTGGACGAAGTCGAAGAGTTCTTTCGTGCCCAGGGCAAAGCCGAGAATGATTTTTCGCGGCTTGAAATTCTTTCGAGCCCCTGTAATTACTCCAGCTTCGATCAGCGGGATCACACCGTCCGACACCATCTCGCTATGTACGCCGAGATCTTTACGATCCATCAGCATGGGAAGAATGGCATCTGGGATTCCGCCGATCCCAGTCTGCAGTACCGCGCCATCGTCGATCAAACGAGCGACATTGCGGGCAATCGCAGTCTGTAGTTCGGTCACGGGAACACGCTTCAATGCGCACAACGGACGCGCCGATTCGACGAGCATGTCGATGTCGTTGACGTGAATGAAGCTGTCGCCGTACGTGCGTGGCATAAATTCGTTGACTTGTGCGACCACTACGTCCGCAACCCTCGCGGCCGTCAGGGTTGTGTCGACACCCACGCCGAAGCTGCAAAATCCGTGCGAATCGGGCGGAGAGACTTCGATCAGAGCGACGTCGATCGGCATTTCGCCACTCTCGAACAGCCCTTCAATTTCGCTCAGATAGATGGGGGTGTAATCGGCGCGGCCGTCGTTGATCGCCTCGCGCACATTGCCGCCAATGAACATAGCGTTGTGGCGAAAGTGTCCTGCCATTTCGGGCGCGACATAGGGCGCGCACCCCATGGTCATCATGTGAACGATTTCAACGTTGGAAAGTTCTGGGCCGCGGCGCATCAGCGCCTCGACCAGCGTTTCAGGCTCGGCGCAGCCGGGCTGGATGTAAACACGCATGCCTGACTTCACGCAAGCCAGCGCTTCGTCGGCAGTCTTGCGCCGTTTGTTGTATTCCGTTTCCCATGACATCGCTATCGGCTCCCCTGAGAAGAACATCGTACCTGTGCCTTGCCGCCGAAAGAACCCCGTTTATACACCCAGCTTCATTTCCGCATCCTGGTTGCTCCAGCCCTCGACCGGCATCTTCACAGTTTCAACTGTCGGCTCGAGAGTCTGCGGAATGGTGATGGCGCGAGAGATCAGGCACACGGACTTTGCGCGCCTCAGTAAAGTCAGCCCGGACTCATGCTGCTCCTCGGAATGCACCGTCAGCCGGGGACGAATCAAAATCTCGTTGAAGCACGATCCTGCCGACCGGCTGCGTCGTACGCTACCTTCGATCTCGACTTCGAGATCGGTGTATTCAAACTTTGCCGTTCGGGCCACATCGTGGAAAGTGGTGGTAAAGCTGCCCGCGAGCGCACAGAGCAGGAGCTGCTCCGGAGTCCATCGGCCCTCCAGACCTCCCAATTCGGCCGCCTCGGAGAAATGGATCGTATTCGGGGACGATTCGCACTTCGCCAGCCCAGTGCGGCCTGAAGTCCACCAGGCCGAAACGCGATAGGTATACTCTGCAGCCATGTTTTAGACTCCTGGCGCTCCCAGAAGGCGCCTGAACCCAATCAACTCTGAAGCGAGAAGATCACCGTGATGGTGGTCTCCACTTCCACGGGTGACCCGTTTAGGAGATACGGTTTGTAACGCCACTGTCTTACAGCGGCGATCGCTGCCGGGACCAGCATCGGATGGCCGCTGACCAGTGTCAGATTTTGAATCTGCCCATTCACATCGATTACGGCGCTGAGAACGACATCGCCTTGCACGCGAGCCGCTCTCGCCAACGTCGGATACGGGGGCTCTTCCCTGTGAATGAGTAGTCCCTTGGTCACCCCTTGCGAGATTCGAACTCGCTGCGGTGTTACCGGCACAAATTTTGGAACCGACGCCATGGAATTCGTGGCACTGATCACGCTGCCAATCACTCCGCCCATCTGCCCGCCCGGAATGCCTCCCGGCACTCCACCGACCACCCCACCTGTCGCAGCCATCGGTGGCGGCGCTTCGTCTTCTTTGATCATCTCAACCTTGCGTGGAATCTTGGTCGGCGTACGCAAGGCGCCAGTTGAGAGCATGTCGGTCTGAATCTGATGGACGACCTTTTGCACCTGCGCCGCCGCCGGAGGAGGCGGTGGGGGAGGTGGGGGAGGCGCCACAAGAAATGTCAGCAGTTGGGCTTTCGGCAACTCATCGGTGAACATCAGCGGAATCACCAGCATGAGTCCAATTGCCACGCAATTGAAAATGAAGGATGTGGTTGTCGCAAACGCCTTCCGCTTGCGAGCCTGCCCGAAGTCCAACAAGCTGTCTGAAAACATTACCCTCGGAGTGAACGCCTGCTCCACGTCCTTGCGTGGCAGGACGGCCGCGCCCGGACGACCTGCTGGTTTGACTTCCTTTACCTCTGGTTCGTGGATTTCGATTGTGCCCATCGGACCCTCCGTTCACCCGCTTCTCGAAGGAGAGTGTGGCCGTGCTCCGCTAAGGGAGCACTCCCCATCTCCAGGTTCATCTTCGTCGAAGGGCTAACTCCAGCAAATGGCAAGCATCACGGCTGATTGTGATCGGAATCACGAAAGGAGTTTTTAATCGAAACCGAGGTAACACAGGTAGGATGAACCGCGGAATCGCGGTTCAGAACTGGACCACGATCGCCCCGCACCGGCACAGCACGGCGTAAGCGTGCCCAGCCTCGGGCATTTTCAGAGAAGATGTGCAGCGCACGAGTGGCAGAACCTACACCAAACTCGATCTGCAGAATGTCCTAACTCAGGCGTTTCGGCCGATCAGAACGTGCGTGATCCCGGCCAACCACCAATTCGACGATCATGGTCGGCGATTCCGAGAGCCGATCGAGTTAAATTCCACGTAAAGCCAATTTGTTCTGTGGGGCTGTGCTCTCCTGCGCAGTCGGACGGGCCACGGGCCGCCAAATGGACAAGGCATCTGCGCCCCGGGCAAGCATCCCGAGCGATGGCCCAGCTTGATTTTGAATCGTATCCGGAATGTGGACCTCGGCTGTCGGCGCCGACGCGGTTCCCGCCAAGATCGGCTTGTTGGGCACGGTTTCGTAGGCGTAGCCAGTGATCGAAGCTGTCATGAATTGTTGCGGCTGCGAAGGGATTTTCACCGTTAGGCGTATCCAGCCGTAATGCGTCTTGCCGTTGATCAAGAAACGGACGCCGAGATAGCGATCGTTGGCATTGCCGCCCCATTTGCCGTTTAGGTGCTTCGATCCGCGATGAAGATAAGTAACAGTGGCGCTTTCCTCGAGGTTTACGCCATACGGATCTCCTACTCTGGAAGAAACGAAGTTAGCCGGGGGGCCGATCTTCGCCCCGCGCGTCAGGGCTGATGCATACGGGTGAATATTTTGATTGGATCCAACTGCTGCCTCATGGCCGGTCAGGTTGTTTAGGATCAGAATTCTTCCGTCAATGTTGGTCGAGATACTGGAAAAATCGTAGAGCAGGGACAATCTGAAATTGTTGACACCATTGTTTGTGAGGGAGATTTCCACGCCATCGCCAAAGAACGCTACTGGAATTGGAATGGTCTTCTTCGTCACGATGACCTCGCCCGTTGCGGGTGCAGCCAGTGCGAGAACGCTCACCCCGGCAGCGGCAGCCGCTAGCGAATATGCGCCGATTTGGCGATTTACTTGTTTCCGTGTCGCCTTCTTGGCGGGGTTGACGGGCTGAACGGACATTCGGATCTCCTTGAAAGAGTGGACGTTTGCGCCCTTTCGGCAGACTTTTAACGAGCGGTCGCAATATGTAACTAACTTAGTCAGTTGTCAAGATGCAGAAACCTGCACGGTGTCCCAGTTTTGGGATCGCCGGTTCCAAGTTTGGGTTTCGGGGAAGCGACCTGAGTTGTTATCGAGAACAACAACAGCATAATCAGCCTGCGGCGCGCCACCTTGCGGTCCCGTGGCCTATACTCGGATATTGTATGTAGCAGAATTCCCAAGCGTTTTCGATCCATGGCCCCTAAAAAAACGGATTTCACGTTCCCTCTCACCGCGACCAGTCCGGTTCTCGTAGCAGGAAAGTCGGACCATTCTTTACGAAGACTTTTGTATGACTTTTTCACCGTTTCCGCCCGCATGGATGCGGTGAAACGCTATCTGGGAGAAAGGCTGGGGATCACGGCGCCCCAGTACACCATCATCATGGGCATCGCCGAACTCCAGGGAGAGACCGGGGTGAGCGTTGGCCGGGTGGGCGAATACCTGCACGTGACGGGTCCGTTCGTAACGATGGAGTCGGGAAAACTGATTAAAAAAGGCTTTCTGAAAAGACGCTCAGACCTCTCGGATCGACGGGTTACTCTTCTTTCCGTTGCGCCCAAGGGGCAAAAAGCGCTTCAGGCTCTTTTTCCGGAATTGCAGCAAATCAACGACGTGTTTTTCGAGCTGGGCTCACGCACGGAGTTTGAACGTCTTTGCAAGACTCTGGAAAAACTGGTGGGCAACGGCCAACGCGCTCTCGCGCTCATCAATGCCACTCGTGGCGATCCGCAGCGTACGCTCAACCGCAACGGGACAGCCGTCAGCCACACCCGGTAGAACGTTCCCATGAAGGGGCATGCCCCTTCGTCAACGCTCATCCTTTTTCCCTCAGGTCTTCGGGTCCGGGGATCTTTCCGCAAATCGGTTCGCCTCGTGCGCAGCTACGCATCGTTTGCTATGGCGATAGTGTGCAACATTTAGCGCACTTAAATAGATAAGTAACTTATCGTTTGATATTGACAGCCGGATTTGCTTGAAGTAGATTGATGATCCCCAAGTGAGAGTCTGCTCCGGGCCCTGTCTAAAGCTCACCCTGGTACGAACTCAAGTGAAATTTCTGCGAGAGCAGTTCCGCGACGCTTCAGGAGGTTATATGCAGTGCAAGAGACAGAGCTTCCCGTGCACCCTTGCTTTGGTGGCCATGGCCATGACTTTCAGCCTGGCGGTGCGCACCCAGGCACAAACAGTCACCACCCTCGCCACCTTCGATGAAGTTAACGGCTATGGGCCGTTCGCGTCGGTGGTTCAGGCGACCGACGGCAATTTTTACGGCACGACGAATTCCGGCGGTAACAGTTTCCGGGCCGGTACTTTGTTTCGAGTGACACCCGCGGGCAAGCTCACCGATCTCCATAATTTTTGCTCCGAACCGAATTGCGCCGACGGGAGCTTTCTGTCTTCGGTACCCATTGCCGGTAGCGATGGAAATCTTTATGGAGTTACGGGCGACGGCGGCAGCAGTAATCACGGAGGAACCGTTTACAGGATGACGCTCGGGGGCAAGCTCACGACTCTGTATGCGTTCTGCCCTGTGCTTCCATGCACCGACGGGGCGGCGCCGACCGGACTTGTCCAGGGTGGCAACGGTAATTTCTACGGCACCACCTCGGTTGCCGCAAATTCTAACGGAGGCTTCGGCGGCACTATTTTCTCCATGAGCCCTAAGGGTGATCTGAAGACGCTGTACACCTTTTGCTCGCGCGTGAGTTGCATGGATGGCGACTTTTCCTACTACCCGCCAATCCTGGGGAGTGACGGGAACTTATACGGCGTAACTTACACCGGCGGAAATCAGGGAGGTGGCCTCTTGTGGGAACTGACGCCTTCCGGGATCTATCGAGTGCTCTATAACTTTTGTCCCTCGTCTGGGGAGTGCAAAAACCAAGGTCCATTCATAGTGGTTCGCGACTCCAAGGGCAATTTCTTTGGAATGACCACCTCCGGCAGTGTATCCGGAACTGTATTCGAGCTCACGTCTACCAATCGCTTCATCGTCCTGCACAATTTCGATTCCAGCACTGAACCCGTCTGGCCGTTTATTGGTTTGACGCTGGCCAATGATGGCAATCTCTACGGAGTGAGCGGCGACAATTTGATTTTCAAGGTCACCCCGGAGGGGGTGTACTCGAACGTTTTGACTGTACCAATTAGCGCTGGCAGCGGGACGGTCGGTCCGCTCTTTCAAGGCACCGACGGCAGTCTCTACGGAACCTCAACGTACGGCCCGGGCAACGCTACAGGTGCGGTCTTCAAATTGTCGGATAGTCTCAGCCCGCTGGTAGAGGCCGTGCCGGGAGCCGGACGTGTAGGGAAACGTGTCCTCATCCTCGGAAACGCTCTGACCGGAACGACCAGCGTCACGTTCAACGGCGTGCCGGCGGAATTTACGGTTGAAAAGGATTCATTCATCCGAGCGACGGTTCCGGCGGGCGCAACGACGGGCACGGTTTCCGTTGTGACTCCATCGGGGACGCTGAACAGCAATCCACAGTTTGTCGTGACGAAGTAGCAGTCGCGAACGGGCCCGGGCGGAGACCCCCTCGGCTTCGGGCCCGTCTTTTAAAACATTTTTTGTGCTGTCTCACTGAGGCATTTTCTTACGAGGATATTTCGATGAAAAGTTCAAAGACGTTCGGTACGCTTTGTCTCGCGTTCGCATGCGCAGTCTTCTCCTTCAGCCTGGCGGTATGTGCCCGGGCCCAAACCGTGGACTTCATCACTCAGTTTAGCGGCGGTCAGGGATCCGCGAGCGGCGTAGTGCAAGCTACTGACGGTAACTTTTACGGCGGCGCCGGTGGTGGCGCTAACGGGCTCGGCCAGATCTTCCGAATGACTCCCGAAGGAAAAATAACCACGATTTACAGTTTTTGTTCCCTGTCAGGCTGCGCAGACGGGGCGTATCCGGGCCCGGCTCCCATTCTGGGGATGGACGGAAATTTATACGGAGTCACGGATGGCGGCGGTGGTAACCCATCGTCCACGTTTTACAAAGTGACGCTGGACGGCCAGCTGACGACGCTCTACACGTTTCTGCGCTACTTCGTGCCCCGATGGAGTGTTTGCGAACGGCATCGTCCAGGGCAGAGATGGCAATTTCTACGGCACGACCGCAGTCAGCGGAAATGGCAACGGCGGCACGATCTTTCGGATCAGCCCAACCGGGCAGTTCAAGCTGCTCTACACATTCTGTTCACTTGCAAAATGCGCAGACGGCTCGACTCCTTACTTCCCGCCAGTCCAGAGCAGCGACGGGAACTTTTACGGTACGACCTACGGAGGAGGAGTCGCAGGAGGCGGCGTGGTGTATGAACTGACTCCCGCCGGAACCTACACGGTCCTTCACAATTTCTGTGGTCAGAGCGGAATGAATTGCAAGACCGGCGGAAATCCAAGCACAGTCATAGCCGATAACAAAGGAAATATTTTCGGCACCAGCGTCTACGGGGATCAGGTTGCGTTTGAGATCACGTCGACCCATCAATACCGCGTTCTGTACACGTTCGTTTCGGGCGGTGGTCCGTTTACCGGATTGACGCTGGCCAGCGACGGGAATTTCTACGGAATGACCCAGAGTGGTGGCGGCCGCCAGGAAGGGACGATTTTCAAGATCACTCCTGCAGGCAAGTTCACGAATCTCTTTGTCTTCGGATGTTGCAACCAAGGCTACGATCCTTCTCCCGGACCCCTCTTCCAAGGGACGAACGGCCTGCTTTACGGTGCGACGCTTTATGGAGCTCCTCCTTGCTGCTACGGGACGCTCTTCACGCTTGCGAACGGCATGAAGTCTCTGGTGGAAACCGTGCCGGTCGCGGGCAAAGTCGGGCAGTCCGTGCTCATCCTCGGCAACGGCCTGACGGGATCGAGCAGTGTCAAGTTCGATGGCGTGAAAGCGTCGTTTACGGTGGAGTCCGACACCTATATTCGAGCGACCGTTCCCGCAGGGGCCAAGACAGGGGCGGTGTCTGTTGTGACTCCGAAAGGGACGCTCAACAGCAATCCACAGTTTGTAGTGACAAAGTAGCGGTCGCCAACGGGTCCTTTGCGTAACCCCTTGGCTTCCAGCCCGTCTTTTGACCAATTTTCGGAGTCGCTTACTTAAACAAGTTAGCGAGGAGAAATCGATGAAACATTCAAAGATGGCTCGTATCTTCCGGCTCGCTCTCGCCAGCGCAACTCTCATCACAGCGGCGTTGTGCGCTCAAGCGCAAACAGTGACGGACCTCGCCAACTTCAACGGTCAGATTGCCAGCGCTCCGGCGGCGCCGATCCAGGCGACCGACGGAAACTTTTATGGGGCCGTGTCGGGCGGTGGTCATGGACAGGGTGCGATCTATCGAATGACACCGAAGGGGGAGCTGAGCCCTCTTTACAATTTCTGCGCTGAACCCAATTGCTCCGATGGAGAAGACGTCACCTCGAGCCCGATTCTAGGAAATGACGGGAATCTTTACGGAGTTACCAGTTACGGCGGAAGCAATGGGTCTGGAACCATTTACAGGCTGACCCTCGGTGGCAAACTCACCGTGCTTTACAACTTTTGCCCGCCCATTTCCTGCTCGGACGGCACCGAGTCCTACGGGCTCACGCAGGCGGGCGACGGGAATTTTTATGGCACTACTTTTCAAGGCGGCATTAACAACAGCGGCACGATTTTCCGAATTAGCCCAAGTGGTGAGTTCAAGGTGCTCTATAACTTCTGCTCCCTGGCGAATTGCGCAGATGGATGGCTGCCGTTCTCCCCACCGATCCAGGGAATCGACGGGAATCTTTATGGGACCGCAGACGGCGGGGGAAGCATGCAGGGCGGCGTCATGTATAAACTCACTCCGTCCGGAACGTATTCCGTAGTGCGTAATTTCTGCGGCTACGGCAGCGGGTTCTGCGCCGCGGCACAACCGATGTCACTCGTTCAGGATGCCCGCGGGAATTTCTTTGGCATCACGAATTTTGGCGGTGCCTTCGGAAACTACGGCGCTGTCTTCGAGATCACGTCTGCGGGTCATTTCAAGGCGCTGCACAGCTTCGACGACGTTTCGGGCTATCCACTTCCGGGCCTGACTGTGGGCAGCGATGGTGGCATATACGGGAAGACGAGTGGCAGTCCTTTCGGCCTGAATGGCGGGACCCTTTTCGAGGTCACATCGGCGGGCAGTTTCAAGCAGGACTATACCTTCAGCGCCGATTGTCTTACTGGCTCCGGTCCCTGGTGGGGACCGCTCTTTCAAGGTACCAATGGCTTAGTTTACGGAGCCACCATCTATGGCGGCAGTGCTGGATGCGGACCAGGCGGTACGGTTTTCGCTTTGGATAACCACCTCGGTCCTCTAGTGAGAACCGCGCCGACCGCAGGGCGAGTCGGGAAACGCGTGCTCATCCTTGGCAACAACCTGACCGGTACAACCAGCGTGACTTTCAACGGCGTTCCCGCGAATTTCAAGGTCCAGAAGGACACCTTCCTGACCGCTTGGGTTCCGGATGGTGCCACGACCGGCACTGTTTCTGTCGTAACACCTGCAGGAACGCTGAACAGCAGTCCACAGTTTGTCGTGACGAAGTAGTCTTACAGTCGCGAACGGGCCTGAGGCGGAGACCCCCTCGGCTTCAGGCCCGTCTTTTACAACAATTTCTGCTACAACAATTTCTGCGCTGTCTCACTGAGGAATTTTCTGACGAGGATATTTCGATGAAAAGTTCAAAGACGTTCGGTACGCTTTTTCTCGCATTCGCCTGCGTAACTTTCACCCTCAGCCCGGCGGTGCGCGCCCAGGCCCAAACCGTGACCTACCTGGGTCACTTCGATGGCGTCAACGGGAAAAGTCCGTCCGGGCCGGTGATCCAGGCGAGCGACGGGAACTTTTATGGCACGACGGTCTACGGCGGCGTGAACGCCCAAGGAAATGTGTTTCGAATGACACCCAGCGGAAAGATCACATCGATTTACAGCTTTTGCTCGAAGGCGAACTGTGCCGACGGGCAATCTCCAACGGCAGGGCCTGTACTCGGAAAGGACGGGAACCTTTACGGCGTTACATACTCAGGCGGGATCACGAACTCGGGTACCATTTACAAGGTGACGCTGAACGGAAAGTTGACGACACTCTACACATTCAATTGCGGTTCCACATGCGCCAACGGTAATACTCCGACCGGCATCAGCCTGGGAAGTGATGGGAACTTTTACGGCACCACGACGTGGGGCGGAGCGTACATTTACGGCGTTTTGTACAAGATCACTCCTGCCGGCAAATTCACGTTGCTGCACTCGTTCTGTTCGAGCCCGAACTGCACAGACGGTGGAATCCCGATCTTCCCGCCCCACCAAGGCACCGATGGAAACTTCTATGGGGGAACGAACTCTGGTGGAACTGGCGGGGTCGGTGTCGTGTACAAACTTACTCTGTCTGGAACCTTCACCGTACTCAAGAATTTCTGTGAGCCCTCAGCCACCTGCAACACCGGTTTCTACCCGACCACGGTAGTGCAGGATGCCAATCGGAATCTTTTCGGCACTGCTTCGAATAATGGCAGCTACAATTCCGGGACGGTATTCGAGATCACATCCGCGAATAAATTCAAGGTTCTGCACACATTCAACTACAACGGCGGGCAAGCTCCCACGAAAGGACTGACCCTCGCCGCGGACGGCAATTTCTACGGTGTAGGCGTAAACGACGACGATTTCGCCTCCACCGCGGGTTTCGGAACGATCTTCAAGGTCACTCCGCAGGGAACCTTCTCAACCGTGCACACTTTCGAAAACAACCCAAACGGTCCGCTCTATCAGGCGGCAGATGGCAATCTGTACGGCGTCACGGGCGGCGATGGCAGCACCGATTTTGGCTCGGTGTACCGTCTGACCCTCCCGGGCAAAGATCTGTCAGAAGCCTCATCTGGGCAGGCGATTCAGAGCTTGCCGTAACGAAGTAGCAGCCCCGAACGGGCCTGGTGCGGAGACCGCCTCCGCTTCCGGCCCGTTTTTCAACCATCTTCTGTGGCGTTGCGCTGATTCGCTATGGGGAATGGACGGAGTGTGCTCTACGCACTTCAGCGCCGATGACCTTCGCAAGGGAGAGTGAATGAGCACTGATAAGGAGCGGTTGCGGACCTCAGCGAATAACGACCGCCAGCTCCGTCTGCTTCTTGACTAAGAAGAAGTCATGCTTGGAGGAAAGCACGTCGCCAAGCGTGGAATCCTGGCTGACAATAACCTCGTCGAGAGGCGATAACATCGTACCCGTTGACACGTTCCCTTGAGATACTTCGCGCGACATCCCGTTGCCCTCGATCACGGCCGAATCGTGCATGATGCGAACGGGGTTGACCAGAGTGACGTTCAAGGACGTAGTTCCATCCTGTGAGTGCGTTTCAGCAAGGCGAATTGCAACCGCAGCCGTTTGCCCTTTGCCCGCTTTCCGCACCATGGTCACAGTTCCCTTTAACAAGGAATGTTCACCCAAAACTGTTTGCATGCCGTGCCCGTTAAACTCAGTCGCCGCCCGCCCAACTTCTAGTTCGACAGGATCTCCCACCTTCGAATACTTCGTGGAGATATCTGACTTGAGCGTCACGTGAATCGAAATGCCAGGAGGCGGCTGCCCGGCGGCATTTCCGTTTCGCTCTTGCGCGAAAGCGGAGAGAGATAAAACCAGAACACCGAATGCGCCGATGTAGACGTTCCTGCTGGTGCGCATTTTTCCTCCCTCCTGTCGATCCTCCGGCCTGAAGCAATCCGTAACTACTTTTTGTTGGCCGGCACGATCAGCGGCTTGACGTCTCCGCAAGCCGACGCCAGAAACTTCGCCGTGAAGGTTTTGTCAATCTCCATGTTCACCGCGCGGCCTCCGGAGGTACCTGCCACCTTTGTTTGGCTGGTCCCACTGATGTGCTCCTCGTCGGACAATTGGAAATCGATGCGTCCGGAGGATCCCATGCTGCCACCGCTGCAAGCGGTGTCATACGAGATACCGTGGGCGGTCTGTTTCTTGTTGCTGATTTTGCACGTCGTCCCTGGGGCGCCCTTGTTGGTCGCGGTCAAATAGTCAGATAACGTTGTCCCGGCGGAAAAACAATACTTGTCATCGGCGCTGATATCGTTCGATCCTGCTTTCGTGTTTACGTGCGCCTGCCAGAGTCCGGGCTTGATCGGGATGTCGGCAAGTTGCGCCATAAGAGCGGAAGGCATGGCCGTGAATGTTGCGGCGATACACAGGCTGAAGGCATATCGATGCTTCCAAAGCTTCACGCGAATACTCCTGGCTCAAGGGTGAGCGAACGGTTTCAAGAGTAGCATGCTGCCGATATTGCCCTGCCGGCAAGCGGGATCAGACACAAACACGATTCGCGTTCCTCTCCGGGTCTTGAATTGGTCGGTGGGATCGAAAGGAAATGGAGCGGGAGACCGGGATCGAACCGGCGACATCCAGCTTGGGAAGCTGGCGTTCTACCGCTGAACTACTCCCGCTCAGCGACTCGCGACTAGATTAACACTCCGGATTCGCAGTCACAACCGCACGGCTCGTGAACTCCAGCGGTGATTCGTGCTTAAATGGTCGCCCTGCTGTTCCATCCTGTTCGCTTTGGGAATGCATGCGTTTATCGAAAATAGGTTCATCGCGACGCAAATTTGTGCGGCAAGGTTTAACGACGACTGCCGCAGCCATGCTCGCTCCAGCGCTCAGCGCGGCCCGAGTTTCCAGCTCGGCCTGGGAGCACGCCCCTTCCCCATTACCCCCCTTCGAACTCGAAGAAGCGACGATTGCCGAGTTGCAGGACGGCATGAAGAGCGGCAAATTCACGGCCCGGTCGTTGGCCGAGAAATATTCTGAGCGCATCAGCGACGTCGACAAGTCCGGGCCCGCGATCAATGCCGTGATCCAGATGAATCCAGACGCGCTCGGAATTGCCGAAGCGCTCGATCAGGAGCGCAAGGCGAAAGGGCCGCGCGGGCCGCTGCACGGCATTCCCGTGCTCATCAAAGACAACATCGACACTGCGGACGGCATGATGACCACTGCCGGATCGCTCGCGCTGGTGGGCTCAAAGCCTCCGAAGGATTCGTTTGTCGCGCAGCGACTGCGCGCAGCGGGAGCGGTCATTCTCGGCAAGACGAATCTGAGCGAGTGGGCGAACATCCGTTCGAGCCATTCGACCAGCGGATGGAGCGGACGAGGCGGACTGACAAAAAATCCGTATGCGCTCGACCGCAATCCCTGCGGATCGAGTTCGGGCACGGGCGCGGGTATTTCCGCGAACCTGGCTGTCGTTGGAATTGGCACCGAAACCGACGGTTCTATCGTGTGTCCTTCTTCCGCGAATGGCCTTGCGGGAATCAAGCCGACAGTCGGGCTCGTTAGCCGCACCGGAATCATTCCGATTTCGCACAGTCAGGACACTGCGGGGCCGATGGCTCGAACTCTGCGCGACGCCGCGATTCTGCTCGGAGCTTTAACGGGGATGGATCCTGAGGATTCGGCGACGGGAGCCAGCCGAGGCAAATCCCAAACCAACTACGAACAATTCTGCGATCCCAACGGCCTGAAAGGCGTTCGGATCGGCGTGGCGCGAAAGTATTTCGGATTCAGCGACGCAGTCGATGCCCTAATGGCGGAATCCCTTGATGTCATGAAGAAGCAGGGCGCGGTCCTGGTCGACCCGGCCGATATAGAAACATTGGGTAAGTTCGATGACAGTGAATCGACTGGGTTCATGTACGAACTCAAGGCAGACCTCAACGCTTACCTAGCGCGTCTTGGTCCCGACGCACCGGTCAAGTCGCTGAAGGACATCATTGAATTCAACGATCGCAACCGGGACAGAGAGATGCCCTACTTCGGGCAGGATATGTTCCTTAAATCACAAGCAAAGGGGCCTCTCACGGAGAAAGAATATCTGGACGCGGTTGCGAAGAACCACCAACTCGCCCGCGTTGATGGGATCGACGCCGTGATGGATAAGAATCGCCTCGACGCGATCGTCGCTCCGACCGGAGGCCCGGCCTGGGTTACAGATTTGATAACGGGAGATCACTTTTCGGGCGGAAGCTCCAATGCCGCAGCCGTCGCAGGCTACCCGAATATCAACGTCACCGCGGGCTCAATCTTTGGATTGCCGGTTGGCATCTCGTTCTTCGGCCGTGCCTGGAGCGAACCGACGCTGATCAAGATTGCTTATGCATTTGAACAAGCGACGAAGGCGAGACAAACTCCGAAATTCCTGGCAAGTGTAAAGTAAGCAATTCGGGCTAAGATGGACAAAACCGGGGCGGGAGGTCGCTTCTGAAACAGCTCCATGCTTTTGGCATTGTGCTCCTTGCCTTCGTTTCCGGCCTATCTCATGGGCAGGATGTCCCTCATTCCTTCACTGTTTTCCACGCGAATCAGGAGTCGACGGTCAAATCGTTGCGTTCCTTAACGGCGCGCTCCCATGATTCAGTCGATGTTCTGCTCACATCCCTCGACACAGTGTTGAACGATCGGACAATTTGCTGTGGACAGGAATCTGCGCTCGAGGACCGCGCCGATTCTGCTCACGCTCTCTCGCTCACAGAGATTGCCGCCGCCGTGCAGGGACGGCACTTGCTGAGCGATGGGCGTCCGATCGAAATTAGCGCGGAGTTGACGCCCTCCACCGAGATCAACTCGGCCCTTCGAATCGTGAATTCCCTGTTAGGGCAGCACGCCATGCTGATGGTCTGGAATTCGCACCTCTATGTGCTCTACGGCGCGATCTATGATGAAGCAATTTCGACCGATAGCCGGCAAGTCTCGATCCACAAGTTATTGCTGCTGGATACACGATTTTCCGATTCCCGTCGCGAAGTCGTCTTCAACCGGGATGCTGACGACTTGGGACAAGTGTACAGGGCGTGTTGTCTTTTTCCGTTGCACGGCCATAGAAGCACAACACGCTACCACTTTGTATCGTTCCGCTCGTCTCCATGTTAGCCTTTGGCTACGAGGGGGGTACTGAATGATCAACCTGCATAAGGTAGTCACTTCCCTGCGGCAAGAGTACTCCCGTCTCGAAGATGAGATGGATCGCGTGGGGAAGGCACTAAGCGCTCTCGGCAGTGCGGGCGGAGCGAAGCTCAAGACGACGAAACGCGTACTGAGTAAAGAAGCTCGCAAACGGATTGCCGATGCGCAACGACTACGCTGGGCTAAAGTGCGGAAGCAAGCAGCCAAGCTAGTCAAGTAGTTGCCGTTTGTTTTGCAAGCACCGCAGATGGCCTCGTTCGTGAATTTTTCTCAAAAGATAAGCGTCCGAGGCCTAAGCGGAGCCTAAGTAACTTCTCGTTAAGATCATCCACACGACTCACGACTCATTTGTAAGAGCCGCCCATCTAAGTCCAACGGAACCATTTCAACGCCAGAACGAACGAAACACCGCCCCACACCACCATCACCAATAAGCGCGGCCATTGATGAAGAATCGGTGTCCCTTCGAGAATACTGGCGCGCAGCGCATCGTTGAGCGCGGTGAGTGGCAGAAGCTTGATCAGCGGATGGATCACTGCGGGAAACCGTTCATAGGAGAAGAAGACGCCGGAAAAGATCCACATGGGCATCATCACGAGGTTGATGAGTCCGCTGACGCTTTCGATCTTTTGGGCGCGGCTCGCTGTCAACAGGCCCACTCCGCCGAAAGTCAGAGACCCAATCGCAGCGATCAGGGCGATGGAGGCGATCGACCCGAGAACGCGCATGTGAAAAAACAGAACTCCAAAGACCAGAAGAAGTCCAACCTCGACGATCATCAGGATCAGACGGCTCGAGGCCAACGCCATCAGAAAATCTCCGCGGCGCATTGGCGTACCCACGAATCGTTTAAGGAGCTTCCGCTGGCGCATGTCAACGAGAGCGAATCCGATGCCCCACATGCCCGAGTTCATCAGGTTCATGCCCAGCAATCCGGGAATCAGGAAGTCGATATAGCGAGAGCCGGGTTCGGACGAAGTGACCGTGGTTGTCGTCACTACGTCTTTGCGTCCCGCAGCGGCTTGCAGGGCCTCGTTGGTTTCCGCCTTGGCGAGAACACTTTCAGGACGCGCCGGATCATAGCGATAAGCCACTCCTCCCCGTCCGTCGGGTTCGATGACCAGATCGAACTTTCCCAGCCGGAATTCCTTATGTGCCGTTTCAGCGTCAAGCACTTGAACCTTGAACAGATCATGTTGAGGTGAATGCGCGAGCAGGCCTTGCGCGTCTTGTGAAGATGGCCCACTCACAATCGCAACTGCTACTGCTTCGCCGGGCTTGTTGCGGAAGGCAATCCCAAGTCCGAGGGCAAGCAGCAATGGAAACACGAATACCCAGAACACGACTTCAGGCTCGCGTTTCAGTTCGAGCATCCGCGCCATGAGCAAGTGCGAATATCCTGCCCAGCGCCCGTTGCGGATAGGCGAAGCGGTCTGCCGCGGCTTGTCTTGTACCGGTGTTTCCTGTGCGACGCTCATAAGCCTTCCTGCTTGTTGGTTCGCGGCCTGTGGAACATTTCTAGCTATCGGACTGGCGGCTTCCATTTATTCAGGAACTCACCCAGGGCGTCCGCCGTCATTCCACGCGCATCCTCGAACTCGCCATTCTTCTGGCTCACGACCAGCCTCCCATCGGCTTCCGCGACGGCAAATGCGGGGATGCCCTTGTCCAGCGGGATTTCATACTGGCGCACCAGGTCGGCATTTTTCTTTTCGTCGGGCCCAAGATCGACATGGACGACCTCGTAGTTTGTGTCGACGATAGGCGACAATTCGGGCCCGTGGAAAGCAATGTCGAGCACGTGACAGTCAAAACACCAGTTCGCGCCGAACACTAGAAGGATGCGTTTGTGTCCTTTCCCAGCCCTCTCTCCGGCTTGACGAATCTCGGCGTGCGCATCGGCATCATCCGGATAGATATTCTTCTTCATGTCCGAAGGCTGTTTCAGATGAGGATCGTCTGTGCGCTCGACGCCGACGATTCGCCATGTGTCGCCTTGCTTTTTCCATCCCTGCGCGTCGGTGACGTTCACCTTGCGGCCATCTGCGGCGACCACGTCCGCTCGAAAGATCACACTCGCGCGATCCGGATGGGTGACAAGGCGAACCATCTCGATCTGCATGCTGCGAACTTTGAGACCAAGCCAGAATCCTGTGTCGGCGTCAGCAGGCTGGTTCACGGTTTTGATGCTGATCTGTGCCGGCGGATCAGTGCTGTAGAGACCCTTCAATGTCTCGGCATCGGCGGTCAGGACCGCGGCAGTCCACTGCTGGAGCGGAGGGAAACTGGCGGCGTCCGTCGCAGAGGACGCGGTTTGCGCCGAAACGAACGGAACGGTGGCCATTGCCAACACAGACGCCACGAATAGTTTTCGGAGTCGTTTCATAGCGTCGCTATTCCTCCCGTAAATGGCGCCCGGTGAGCCGAACGAACACATCCTCGAGACTCGCCTGGCGGGTTGTGAGATGTTGCAGCTGGCCACCCTGCTTGTCGATCACTTCCAGAAGAGCCGGGATGGTGAGGTGAGGCTGCTTCACGTTGAGCGCGATCAGGCCTTCGTCGTCGCGCACGGATTCGACGCTGGGCAGAGCGTTCCATGCAGACAAGGCGGCGCCGTCGGTGCCGCCGACAGAAAATTCAACCACGTGATTTCCTCCCAGCCGGTTGATCAGATCGGTGGGCGAGCCCTCTGCGATGACTTGGCCGTGATCGACGATCGCAAGGCGGTCGCAGAGGCGTTCGGCTTCATCCATGTAGTGAGTTGTCAGCAGCACAGTACCCCCCTTTCGCTGGAATGTGCGGATGATGTCCCACAACTGGCGACGGCTTTGGGGATCGAGACCCGTCGTTGGCTCGTCCAGAAACAAAATCTTCGGATTGCACACCAATGCGGTGGCCACGGCGAGGCGTTGGCGCTGGCCGCCCGATAATTTGCCAACCCAAGCGTCGGCCTTTTCGGTGAGTTGCAGTTGTTCGAGAACCTCATCGGTCGGGCGCGGCTCGCGATAGAAACTGGCGAATAGTTCGACCGTCTCACGCACGGAGAGCTTCTCTGACAGACGCGTCTCTTGCAGCGAGATACCGAGCCATTCCCGCATTTCGCGCTCGTTGTCTTTCCAGGAATAGCCACGAATGAAAACTTCACCCGACGTGGGAGCTAGAAGGCCCTCGAGGATTTCAATCGTCGTGGTTTTCCCTGCGCCATTGGGACCCAGCAGGCCGAAGCATTCGCCAGATTGTATCTCGAGATTCAGACCGCACACGGCTTCGACCTTGCCGTCGTAGGTCTTGCGCAGGTCACGGCACTGTATGGCGGCGGGCATCGAGTGATTTTACCGGATGAGAGTTCGAGGCGCGGTTCTTGCAGGTCAAATAATCGGCTTCGCCCGACGGACGGCCGGGGCGGCCGCCACTACATAACTGGAACGAACTTAGCTTCCGATCTCAGTAATCGATCCTGGACCACCGGGTTCTCCTCGCGGTTGCGGGGAGACCGGAGGGTCTGGCCGAGGCAGCGGGGCCATTCCGTCGGCGGGCTTGGGAACGTCGTCAGAGTCTTCTCCGGGGCGACGCAGGCTGGGCGCATTCGCCGGACGATCTTCCTGTTCCTTTTTCGCCTCGGTATCTTTGTCGCCTTTGTCGAGGATAACTTCCCGCTCTGCGCGTATAACTTTCTGACCGCCAACCTTCATGGTTTCGATGCGGACAACCTCATCGCCCACGATCCGCACGAAGTCCACGTCCTGCGGCGATTGGCCATAGATCCACTCTTCGTATTCTGTGTCGCCGTCTTTCTCTCGGACCTTTCGAGGCGGCTTACCGACAGCGTGAATCACCATCTCGGTGTTCATCCCAACCAGCACGTGATGCTCTTTAATCGCCTCTTTTGCCTTCGGAGGTACCGTATCCAGATAGGCTTCTTCTTTGTTGCGAGCGTTGAAGTCGAGGGCCGGAAGCAGGATATTTCGTAACTGTGCAGCGTTCATCTCGGGAACGTACTTGTCGAAGTAAATGTCGAGATAGCTTCCGTGCGGGTTTTCAATCGGCTGATCGGGCGCCGCGGCTACCGGCGTCCCGTTCGCTCCCGAAACCTGGATGTGCTGGTACCACTTGCGGCGATGGACGGGCCCGCCGTTGAGGTCGAAATGAATGTGATCCTCTTTGATCCGAATAAACGAGATGTGCGCAGGATCGCCGGGCCGTATGGAAGGTCCGTTGATCGCCAGAATTTGTTGTAGATCCTGCCCGTTCGGAGTGATGACGCCGTTCCGCAGATTTAGTCCCTTGGCCCCCATTGGAAACGCGGTTCGCGCGTACACGAGCTGGGTTTCGAAGTCCCGAATGATTTCGAGGCGCGTTTGCCGCGTCATCTTTGGAGCATCTGGAGCTATCTCGGTGACTGCCGGCTTGGTCGCGGCGTTCTGGCTTGGATCCGGACTGGCACTTTGTCCATGAACCGGGACGACGAAGAAGAACGAAGAAAGCAACAGGAGGGAGGCTACGGGAACAGGTTGCATAAAAAAACCCCAGGCCAACTCAGGACATTATAACGCGGTGCACAAAACTCGAGACCCAACGCGCAATTTATATGTCAGATGAATATCTTGGCGAATAGGCTGTCTGATGCGCTTTGTGACCTCCTATAACATTGACAGTGACGTTTTTTTGCGACAAACTTGTTCAAAATCTGCGTCACACGTCAACATTTGCAGGTAGCTTTTTTCTGGCCAAATCTTAACTAATGCGAGCCGTACCATGGGTGATCTGCCGCTTCCCCCGTCGTCAGCCCCCGGTGTACTCAGCCGTGACCCGAATCCTGATCCCTTAACCCCTGCGCGAGCTGTCGCGCCCCCGGCCCCCGACAATACGGCGCTGCTAGGAGTGTTGCGTCAGGCTGTAAGCGCGGGAAGCCTTTCCACCGATTCGCTTCTGAATGCAATCGCCGACGCTGCCCGCGTTCTGAGCGGTGCGCACGGTACCGCGATCGCCTCGCGGGTGAACGGACTGGTAGTATGCCGGGCTCGGAGTGGCGACATGGCGCCTCCTCTCGGCGCGCCATTGAACACAGATTCTGGAATCTCCGGAGAATGCCTTCGTACCGCCGCAATACTTGTATGCGGAGATACGTCGACCGATGAGCGCGTAGATCCGGAAGTCTGCAATAGTCTGGGTATCCGTTCCGTCGCTGTGGTGCCACTCCGCGGCCGAACGGGCATGCTTGGCATTCTCGAGGCGTTTTCAGAGCGCGCCGATGCGTTCCAGGAAGACCAGATCAATTCCCTGCGGGCGCTAGCGGAAATTGCGGAAGCAGCCTATGAGCGCGAACGGGCAGGTCCACCGGTCGCCCCGGCGGCGGTAACTTCGTCAAGAATCCGTCCAGCACTTTTCGCGGCTCCCATCGTCGCCGGTCCGGCGGTTGAAGGCATCGGTAATTTACGGTTTGCCACGAAGTACTACTGGATCGTAGGCGCTGCCTGCGTCGTTCTGTTGCTGGCAACGATTATCGTTCGGTTAAGTTGGAGGCATACGGGAGAAGAGATTGCGGCCAGCGAGCCTCATCCGCAGACTGTCAGCACCGTGCAGGCCAGTTCACCCGATACCGCTGTAAAACAGTCCAGCAAGCCCGATGCAGCCTTCACATCGCGAAAAGCGGATCGTGCTCCGGTCGTCGATCATCCACAGGCGTCGGACCGCGCTCCCGCGAAAGATGTGGTGAAGAACGCGGCCCAAATTGAGCCCGCAGACAGTTTTAAGCCGACGTCACCCACCAAGAGCGCACCGACGAAAGATGCCGTCGGCAATGCGACTCCCGCTCCCGCGGCCCCAGTAGCCGACAGTGATGCGCCTCCGAAAATCGAGATCGCGTCATCAAGTACGCCGGAAGAAGTGGCCCGGTTGACATCCGCCTCGGCAAAGATGCCCGAACTTGGCGTGACGGTTTCGCAGGGCGTCGTCGAAGCGAATCTGCTGCACAAGGTAGATCCGGTTTATCCGGCGGCGGCGCGAAGCCGCGGAGTGACGGGATCGGTTGTTCTGGATGCAGCGATTAAAGAAAACGGCAGCGTGGGCAAGGTCAAGATCGTCAGTGGTCCCGCTATTCTCGCGGACGCTGCGATCAATGCGCTGCACGAATGGAAATACAGCCCAACCTTGTTGAATGGAAAGCCAGTTCAAGCTGAGAAGCGAATCACTTTCGTGTTCAAGCTTCCGTAGAGAAGGGCGAGCGTGACTGGGTGCGGCGAAGCTGGCGGCTGGAGTGCGATCGCTTGCCGCTCAGCTAAGAGATGTTAAGCGCCTTGCGGATCGTACCGCGTTCCTTCTGGATTTTTTCCTGCAATAGCGTGATCGCGTAGATCAATTGTTCCGGACGCGGCGGACATCCGGGGACATAGACATCAACCGGAATGACCTGATTTACGCTCTGCACGAGCGCGTAGTTCTGGAACACTCCACCCGACGTTGCGCAGGCTCCCATCGACATCACCCACTTCGGTTCGGGCATCTGCTCCCACAACTGGCGGATCACGGGGGCCATTTTGTTCGAAACCCGTCCGGCGATGATCATGAGGTCACTCTGGCGTGGAGACGGGCGAAACACTTCGGCTCCGAAGCGCGCGATATCAAAGCGCGATGCGCCCATGGACATCATCTCGATTGCGCAGCAGGCAAGGCCAAACGTCATGGGCCAGATCGAACTCTTGCGCATCCAGTTCACCGCGGAATCGAGGGTTGTGAGGACGACGCCTTCGGGGGTGGGATTGCCGAAGGTCAGATCCTTAACCACTTTCTTGCCGTTTTCGACATCAACGTAGGGACCGAAATTCAATTCGCGAGACATATAGAAATATTCTAAACCACAGATCATAGTGAGAGCACGGGAGTCGCGATGGTCGCTTAGGGTTTGGCGTCCAGTGTCAGGATGACCTTCCCGAACATCCTGCTCTTTTCGAGATATTCGTGTGCGGCACGAGCTTCGCTCAGCGCAAAGGTCCGGTCCACGACGGGTTTCAGCCGTCCTGAAAAAACATGGCGCAGGACCTCGTTGAGTTCACCCATCGTGCCCATGTATGAGCCCAGAAGGCGCAACTGGCGGGCGAATAGATGGCGCAGGTCAATGCCGGCGGCCGCGCCCGTCGTCGCGCCGCAGGTGACAAGGGTTCCAGCCGTTTTTAGCGACCTCAAGCTTTCCTCCCAGGTCGCGACTCCCACGTGCTCAACCACGACGTCCACGCCTTCCTTGTTCGTGATCTTGCGGACTTCGTCGGAAATTTTCTGCTTATAGTGATCGATACCGAAATCGGCACCGAGCGTCTTCGCCTTTTCGAGTTTGGCCTCGTCCCCTGCGGTCGTGATCACCCGGCAGTGAAACATCTTTGCTATCTGGATCGCCGCAATCCCGACGCCTGAACTCGCTCCGAGCACCAGCACCGTCTGACCGGGACGAATTCCCGCCAACCCGACCAGCATGTGCCAGGCGGTGACAAAAACAAGCGGAACGCTGGCTGCCTGTATGAAATCCAGAGAATCGGGAATCGGGATCACGTTCGCCGCGGGCACAGCCACCAGTTCGCAATTGCCACCGTCGACCGCGTTGCCGAGCACG
The DNA here is from genome assembly GCA_963771765.1 of uncultured Acidobacteriota bacterium. Taxonomy (GTDB): domain Bacteria; phylum Acidobacteriota; class Terriglobia; order Terriglobales; family Acidobacteriaceae; genus Sulfotelmatobacter. Next base: position 41,519 of record CAVYUY010000018.1, on the reverse strand, counting down.
GTGAATTCCCGGCATTGGTTTTGTAATCCGGCAACACATTTTACGCAGTGGCCGCAGTAGTGCATGGGGGCAACCACAACCCGCTGGCCGGGCTGGAGACCGGTCACGTATTCGCCGATTTCGGCGATTTCTCCGGCGATGTCGCTGCCGAGAATATGTGGCAGCTTTACGCCGGGCAGCCCCTTGCGGACCCATATATCGAGGTGGTTGAGCGAGCAAGCCTTCACGCGAACGAGTACCTGATCCTTGCGAAGTTGCGGCGCCGGAACGTCTTCGTAGGTCAGAACTTCTGGACCGCCAAACTGGTGAATGCGAACGGCTTTCATGGACACTTGCCCTCTGGATTTGCAAAACTAATATAAGGCAACATCGGCTTTGCCGGACGGTGCAGGCTGCCAAGGGAAGTCGCGGCGCCTGCGGTTTGACTCCGCCCGTTTACCGACTGATAATCACCAAGTCACCGTTTCATCCCCATGGATATTTACGAGCAAATCGTTCAGCTTCGACGGGAAGGCCGACGGGGCGCCGTCGCCACAATCACGACCGTGCGCGGATCGATTCCTTCATTTCAGACGGCCAAAATGCTGGTCCGCGATGACGGATCGATCGTTGGAACGATTGGGGGCGGCTGCGTCGAGGCGGATGTTTGGCAAGCCGCGCGCGAGGTGATGGAATCCGAGCGCCCTCGAACCCTCAAGTTCGACTTGAACCAGGATCCGAAGTACGACACTGGGCTCGTATGCGGAGGGACGCTGGAAGTTTTTGTCGAGCCGATCTTGCCTCCAGCGTTAATTTATCTTTTCGGTGCAGGCCACGTTGCTTTCAATGTTTGCAATGCGGCCGCTAGAGTCGGCTTCGACGTTGTTGTGACCGACGATCGATCATCGTACGCGACCAAGGAGCGTTTTCCGTCCGCCCGCGAGGTGCATGCAATGGAATTCGACGAGGCGATGCGGCGGCACGATCCGACGGAAGCCTCGTATATCGTCATCGTGACTCGCGGCCATCGGGACGACATGCGGTTGCTCCGCTGGGCGGTTCAAACTCGCGCCCGCTACATCGGGATGATTGGATCGAAGAGAAAGGTGATCGGAATTTTTAATGCACTGCGGGCAGAGGGCCTTTCCGCGGATCTGTTCGAACGTGTGCATGCTCCGATAGGGATCGATATCGGCGCGGTAACTCCGGAAGAAATTGCAGTGGCCATCACGGCTGAGCTGATTGCCATACGCCGCCATGCGACGGCTGCCCTGCCACATTTGAGCTGGCTCAAGGGTTCGAACGAAGTCGGCGAGGTCGAGTCCGTGGAGAGCGCTGCCGAAGAACTCGTCGATCACGACGATCCCCGGCGCTTGTAGCAACGCCACTGACTTTCTCCTCCCTTTCTGCTACATTCCGCAGCATGTCGCGCATCCCGCAGCTTCGGCGGAGTGATTCTTGCTGCCGGCGAATCTGCACGGATGGGCCGCGACAAGGCATTACTTCCATGGCCTCCCGGGCAAGCAGCCTTCTCAGAGACCTTCTTGTCGGCGGCGATTCGGTCCCTGGAGCCTTCAACCGATTTCGTCATCGTAGTCGTGGGTAAGAATGAGGAGACGATCACTCCGATTGCCTATTCGAATGCAGCTTCGGTCGTGGTCAATCCGTATCCGGACCGCGGACAGTTCAGCTCCCTTCAGGTTGGCTTGCGCGAGGTGCTGAACCGTGGACGAGACGCGGCCATCGTCACTCTGATCGATCGGCCGCCGGTGAAAGTCGAGACCGTACGTCAACTGCGCGAAGCATTTGAATAGGCCGCTTCGAACATATGGGCCGTAATTCCGGAGTTTGAAGGAAAGCACGGCCATCCGTATGCTGTCGGTCGAGAAATGATAGAACTTTTCTTGCGCGAACCGCCGACCGGAAATGCGCGCGTGGTGGAACACGCGCACATCGATCACATTCAGTATCTGCCGGTGAACGACGCGTTTGTGGCGTTAAACGTCAACACGCCCGACGACTACGCCAGGCTCTGCTTCCCTACAACTTGACTCTCTAATACCGTGTCTCTCGCTGGGCGGACGACGTGTGGACCGCTACGTAAGCGTTCTGCTGAGGCCGGCCTGGTTTGTAATCTGCGATAAGATTGATTCCGAGCCAAGTCCTTCATCGAATTCCTCCATGAACTCTTTTGTTGAATCGGTTGTCCGCCTGGAGCCACGTGTCGCTGCTTTCGATTGCGACGGAACCTTATGGTCCGGCGATGCCGGTGAAACGTTTTTCAGTTGGGAGATGAAAAATAGGCTTGTTTCCGACGACGTGGCCGAGAGGATGCGTGCCCGTTACGTCGAATACAAAGCTGGCAAAGTGAGCGAAGAAGCCATGTGCGGAGAGATGGTAAGCATGCACCAAGGACTTTCAGAAGCCGCCATGATGGAGGCGGCGACGGAGTTTATGCGGTCGGCATTTCCGGGAAGAATCTTTCCAGAAATGCAAGAGTTGGTTCGCCGGCTGCACGAGACGGGCTGCGACATCTGGGCGGTCTCTTCCTCGAACGAATGGATTATCCGCGCGGGGATGAGGCAGTTCGGAATCGCGGATGACCGAATCCTGGCCGCGAAAGCAGCGCTCGAAAATGGCATCGTGACCGATCGTATGGTGCGGGTTCCTTCGGGTCCGGGAAAGCCGGTGGCGCTTCGCGAAGTGGCTCAGAAGGATATCGACGCAGCGTTTGGCAATTCGCGTTGGGATGCAGACATGCTGGCGATGGCGAAGCATGGATTTGCCATCAATCCGAATCACGATCTCGAAGCCACCGCAGCCGAACGTGGCTGGACTGTTTACTTCCCGGATGGAACCGCGCGTCGCTGACAAAAGCGAAGTTGGGAAACGTCCTCATGTATTCCGAGAAGTGCTCGACCATTTTCAAAACCCGCGCAATCCGGGCGAGCTTTCCGCACCTGACGCCCTGGCCGAAGTGGAGAACCCGGTTTGCGGAGATGTCATTCGATTGAGCCTGAAGGTGGATGAAGGACAAATCGTGGAAGTCCGTTTCAAGGCTCGAGGATGTGTTCCGGCGATGGCGTGTGCTTCCGCGCTGACGGAACTGATTGCGGGAGCACAAGTGTCGAACGCGCAGAAGCTGAGTCGCGAGGATCTCACGAAGGCTGTCGGAGGATTGCCGCAAGCTTCAGCACACGCCGCTCAACTCGCGCTGGATGTACTATCGGCGACCTTGAACCGAATCAGGCCCAGTTCTTCAAAGCCGATCAGAGGCTGATCCATGCCTTTAGACCACAGCGTTCGGCGCATCGCCTGCCTACAGCCAAGTGCCACGGTCACTCTCGACGCAATCGGAGAACTCGAGCGCGTGGTCGCCTGTACAAAGTATTGCGCAGAGGTGGTGCCGGCGGCCGCGTCTGGATCTCGTGCCATCCTGGCCGACTCATGGACGGCTGACGCGAGCCAAATCATCGCCTCCCAGCCAGAGCTTGTGATCGCTGCGGTTCCTTACCAGGAAAAAGCAGTTTCGGAAATTCTCAAAGCTGGAGCGCGGTTCCTGGGATTGGCTCCTAGAACTTTGGCCGACATATACACCGACATTGCCACGATCGCCGGTGCGGTTGGAGCAAGCGAACGCGGGGAACAAGTCATCGCAGAAATGCAGCGACGGATCGAGGAAGCGCGCAATCGCGTGAAAGGCCGTCCCCGGCCGAAAGTTTTCTGCGAGGAGTGGGGTAAGCCTGTGATCGCTTCGCAGCCCTGGGTCGCCGAGTTGGTCGAGGCCGCGGGCGGCACCTTTATGAGTGAACCGGGCTGCACTCTACCGGCGAACGAGATCGCGAGCCTCGATCCGGACGTGATTGTTGCCGCATGGTGCGGCGCGGGAGACCGCGTCCCACTCGAAAAGATCATTACAGGTCGCGACTGGCAGGCCACTGCGGCCGCAAGATCCAGGCGAGTCTTTTGCATTCCTGACGAATTCCTGAATACTCCGGCGCCCACACTGCTCAGAGGCCTTGATTGCCTCGCATGGGCAATCCATCCGGAACTCTTCCCGCGGGCGCAAGGAATCCGGCAAATTACTGCGATTCCCGCTTCTGCAGATGTGAATTTCAAGGGGTGAGTTAAGATTTCAGACATGGCCGTGGCTACCCGAATTGAAGAAGTCCGCAACGAAATCAGCGCCCTCGCCGCGTCATCTTCGTCCGCTCAGGATTTGATGCGGGCGATGGTGAAGCTTCTGCATGACCGCATGCTCAAGTACAACTGGGTGGGCTTCTACATGCTCGAACCAGGAGCGGAACCGCCTGTGCTGGTGCTGGGCGCGTTCGAGGGAGCGATGACACCGCACACGCGCATCCCTCTACATCAGGGAATCTGTGGCGCCGCGGCATCCAGCGGCCAGACCGTTGTCGTCGATGACGTCAGCAAAGATCCTCGTTATCTTGCCTGTTCCCTTGAAACCAAGTCTGAAATCGTGGTGCCTGTTTTTGCTCGCGGCAAGGTAGTCGGGGAACTCGACATCGACAGTCACTTCCCTGCCGCGTTTACATCCGAACACCAGGCCCTCGTCCAGCACTGCGCCGCGGTGGTCGGGAAGAAGCTGGAATCCTTCTCCTCATGAGAGTGGAGAAAGGCAAGGTCCGCGCTCCAGAGATCGGCCGGGTGTGGCTCAATTCCAATCCTCTCAGCTTCCGGCAACTGCGCGGCCGAGTCGTCCTCGTAGACTTCTGGGACTACACTTGCGTCAATTGCATTCGCACGTTGCCCTACGTCCAAGCCTGGCACGAACGGTACCGCGAGAAAGGACTCACTGTCATCGGCGTACACACACCAGAATTTACGTTCGCTCAGTATGAGTCGAATGTAGAGCGCGGCATTCGTGAATTCGGGCTGACATACCCGATCGTGATCGACAGCAACCGCGAGCTATGGAAGGCGTTCGCCAACCGTTACTGGCCGACGAAATATCTGCTCGATAAAGATGGATATTTGCGGTACGGCCACTTTGGAGAAGGCGGATACGCCGAATGCGAGCAGGTCATACAGGAGTTGCTGCGGGAAATCGATCCGGCGATCGAACTTCCTAAGCCAACGGAAGTGATCCGCGAGGAAGACCACATTGGCGCCGTCTGTTACCGCGCCACCGGAGAGCTCTATCTCGGGAATCGTCGTGGTCGGATCGGCAACGAGGGCGGCTTCAAGGAAGATCAGATCGCCGACTACAGTTTCGCTGGCCAGCCCGAAGAGAATTTCTTCTACGCTGATGGAAGATGGGCATCGACCGCGGAGTACTTCGAGGCCGTAGAATCTGGCCCGCACACTTTGCGATTGAAATACGAGGCCTCCGCCGTAAACTTGGTCATGGCTTCCCCGCATATGCCATCCGCGGAAGTTTCGATTCTGCAGGATGGGAAAGTGCTGCGTCGCGATCAAGCAACTCGAGACACGCGCTTTCGTGCGGCTGCAGGCCCGGACGAAGAAAGCTACCTCGTCGTGGATTCGGCTCGAATGTATTATCTGGTCGACGACCACGAATTCGGTGAGCACGAACTGGAACTGCGGTGCGCCCAGGGTGTCGCAGCCTTTGCCTTCACCTTCACCAGTTGTGTCGATCCCGTGGCTAGCGCCCTGCAAGCGACGGCGCAGCCATGAAGCGGGTCGTGGCGGGCATCATCGTGCAAGAAGGCAAACTTTTGGTTTGCCAGCGCACTCGTCATCAGACCATGCCACTCAAATGGGAATTTCCCGGCGGAAAAATTGAGGAGGGAGAGCAGCCCCGCGACGCGCTGCGCCGAGAATTGGAAGAAGAACTCGGGATCACGGCTAAGATCGGAAATGAGATCGCCCGCATTCGCCACGAGTATCCCAACGGCGGCATGGTGGAGTTGCGCTTCTTCGAGGTACGCGAATTCCAGAAAGGAAATCGAGAACAGGATATTCAAAGATATTCAATGGGCCGAACCGAAAGAACTACCGAAGTTCGACTTCCTGGAAGCGGATCTAACCCTCGTCAACGACCTTGCGGCTGGAAAACTGCTCTAGCGCTTCCATCAACCAGTCTTGCCACTTATCGATGCCACCATCAACGCCAGCGATAACGCAACCACGATTACGGTGGTAGACCATGCGACTACATTGAACAGGCGGGAGTTCGTGTATTCGCCCATCAGCTCTTTTTTGTTAATCAAGATCAACATGAAGACGAGTACGAAGGGCAGGACGATGCCGTTCAGCACCTGCGACCAGAGAACAATCTCGATCAATCTCTGCGCGGGAATCACCAGCACCAACGCGCCTCCGGCCACGATCAGCAAGAGTGTAGAGCCAGTAGAAGAATGGCGCTTCGTTGAATTTCATTCCGACGCCAGACTCGAATCCCAGACCCTCGCAGACGGTGTAGGCGGTCGATAGCGGCAGAATCGACGCAGCGAATAACGAGGCGTTAAACAATCCCACGGCAAAGAGAATGTAGGCATAGTCTCCAGCCAGGGGCTTGAGAGCCTGCGCAGCATCGGCCGCGTATTTAATGTCGCGAAAGCCATGAATATAGAGCGTGGCAGCACAGGCGACGATGATGAACCACGCAACAATGTCAGTGAAGATACAACCTGTAATCACGTCGAGACGCGAGGCCTTGAACCCCCGCCGGGTGACGCCCTTTTCCACGATCGAGGACTGCAAGTAGAACTGCATCCACGGCGCGATGGTGGTTCCGACGACGCCGATCACCATGAAGAGATAAGCCTGGTCCCGAAACTCCACCAGCCGCGGCGGCTTAAATGTGGCGATAGTCGCGTCTTTCCAAAGCGGGTGAGCCAGCACGCCGGCGAAGATATATGTGACATAGAAGAATGACGCGGCCAGGAAGACTTTTTCTACCGTCTTGTATTGACCTTTGACGACGATCAACCAGACGATTACACCGCAGACGGGCACGGTGTACACGCGGGACAAACCAAAGAGTTCGAGGCTGGTTGCGATGCCGATGAATTCCGTCACGACGTTGCCGAAGTTGGTGATCAGGATTCCGAGCATCATGAGGAACGTGATGCGGAGGCCGAACTCCTCGCGGATGAGATCGCTCAGGCCCTTTGCCAGTGACGGCACCCATGCGCGCACACATTTCCTGCACCACGATCAGAGAGAGGGTGATCGGAATTAGGGTCCAAAGAAGCAGGTGTCCGAACTGGGCGCCAGTCTGAGAGTAGACCAGGATGCCACCGGCATCATTGTCGACATTCGCGGTGATAAAGCCCGGCCCAACGACGGCAAAGAACAGCAGGATCCGGGTTTTCCAGCTTCTCAGGAACTTCATGATGGGCAGCTATCGCAGACATATATTTGGAGCGATTGGCGATAAACGACGCAACAGGATAAATGCATGTGGCGATCTGGCCAAATGAAAAGTGGCGTTCAGAGAAATTCTGCGATGTCGAGGTGGGTGCGGGCGGTATCAGCGAAACTGGCTTCGGATGGGCCTTTTGAGTTGTCGCGCCAACTCAATCGCGTCGGCTTCGTGACTCGATCTAGAGTTTTGAGCGGAGCATGCTGATGACGTTGTCGGAGGTGATTACGCCAGTCAGTTTATTGTGTGCATCAACGACGGGTAAGGTTTGCAGGTTGTACTTGTCAAAGAGTTCCGCGACTTCATTTTCTTCCACTCCCTGGTGAGCCAAGATCAGGGGCTCATGGTGCAGAGAAAGCATGGGCGCAGTAAGTGGCGCGAGGACGATCTTGGCCAAGGGGACGGCCCCAACCAGAGTGCCCTGAGAGTCGACCAGATAGATGGTGCTGACGACTTCCACGCCGCCTTCAAATTCCCGCAGCGTGTCGATCGCGTTCTGAACGGTGGCATTGACTGGAAGCGCGAGGAAGTCTGTCGTCATGCGCCCGGCCGCAGTCTCCTCCTTGTGTTCCAGCAGTTCGACGACTTCCTGCTGAGCCTCCGGTTCCATCTGCACCAGGATCTGTTCGGTGCGATCCTCGGAAAGGTCTCCAAGTAAATCCGCAGCGGCACCGGGGTCCATCTCTTCGACGATTTCGGCGGCCCTCTCGGAATCGAGCGATTCCACGATAGCCTTCTGGACCCTGGGTTCAACCTCTTCGAGCGCCTCGGCGGCGGTTTCCTGATCCAGGGTCTGAAAGACCGCCTGTCGCTCGTCAGGAGCCAGATCTTCAACGATGTCAGCAATGTCAGCTGGATGCAGCTTGGCCAACCCGTCGTGCGAAATCTTTAGCTTCACGCGCCGGGCCGGATCGGTTTCGATGACGTCAACGAACTTCCACGGGATGTTTCTGGGGGGAATTCTCCCCAATAACGCCTGCAAGGCTACGCGCGGAGCAACGCCTCGGAGCAGACGGCGAACTGCACCGCGAGCGCCTACGTCAACGGAAAGCACTCGAAGGATTGGACGGGCCGAGACATCCTTCTGTGTCTCAAATTCAAGATCCACGTCGTTAACGCGGACGACCTTGCGCCCGTTGACATCGATGACCTGTTGATCGAGAAGGTCGCGCTCCAGCAGGAATAATCCCTCGGTGCCGTTGGCCGCAGCCCATTCTGCGGCGGCAGTACTGGACCGAACACCACCTTCGATCCTGGACACCGAGGAAAGCGGCAACACCCGGTTGCCTCTCTTGGTTTTGACGATGAAGGATGCAATCCTCGTCCGGTCTTCCTGAGGGGCCAGCGTCACTTCCCGCACGCGTCCCGCCGCGCCAGAGGGGTCATACACGGTGGCGCCCAACAGTTCGGTGAGGGCAAGCGTGTTCATTCGACTAGAGAATAACCAACTCCAACAAGATTCGGTACGTATTTCTGAAAACGCGCGAAGATGTTGAATGTTGGTCAGAATTCGACTGGTAGCTCTGCAGGATGGCGTACCTGATTCCGTCGCGAGAAAAAATTAACAACAAAATTGCCGCAATCCGTACGCTGGAGCGTCTAACGGGTGAATCCCAAAATACCGCGACCGGCGTCGCAAGAGCTGCGGGTCTCAGCCCGTATAATCAAACCATAGCGTGCTAGCAATCTTAGACATCTTCGGCCAGACACTGCGTACCCTGTGGGCTCATAAATTGCGCTCGTTTCTGACCATGTTCGGGATCGCGTGGGGCGTCGGTTCCCTTCTCCTGTTAGTTGGCCTGGGTGAAGGATTTCGGGCCGGAAACCGGAAGCAATTTGACTCCCTTGGCGAGAACGTGATGTTCATCTGGTCCGGCCGAGCCCCGGTCATGCAGGGCAGCTTCACTGCCCTGCGCCAGTACTATCTGACGCTACGCGACTTTGAGGACATTTCGACGCAGTGCCCGAGCGTAGCCGCCGCGGCCCCACTCATCAGCCGGAATGATATCCGGGCGGTCAGCGATTTCTTTCAAGCCAGCGGCCAGATCCTTGGCGTTCCGGCGAATATCAACCAGATCCGTTACCTCCCGATCAATGAAGGGCGCTGGATTAACGAATTGGACGATTCGCAAAAGCGTACGGTCATCGTGATCGGAGACGAGGTGAGGCGCACCTTGTTCCCTGGCCGGCCAGCCGTGGGCTCGACAATTCTGCTTAACGGCGTGCGCTTTACCGTGATCGGCACGCTGCAGAAAATTGGTCACGGCGACAACATGAACATCAACCTGCGCAGCTTTGTTCCCTTCCACGCGATGCAGGACTATTTCCGGCCCCTGAATGCCGGTATCGGAACGGATGTCATCTCGTTGATCAACTATCAGCCTCGATCGAGAGCGCTGCACGAACAGGCGCGGTTGGAAGTTCATAAGATCATTGCTCGCAACCACGGTTTCGACCCCAGTAACCCGGATTCGTTTGATGAATGGGACACCATCAAAACCATCGACCAGATCGGCAAGATCTTCGACGCGATGAATATGTTCCTGGGCAGTGTAGGGTTGGTGACGCTAGCGCTCGGCGCGATCGGAATCATCAACATCATGCTGGTAGCGGTTGCCGACCGAACGCGGGAAATCGGCCTGCGTAAGGCGATTGGCGCGACGAATAGCAGCATCATGTTCCAGTTTTTTGTGGAAGGAGCATTCCTGACACTCTTGAGCGGCGGCATCGGAATCGCTGGAGCGGCTGCCCTCATGGCGGCGCTCTCGGGAGTAAATCTTGGGCAAGGATTTGATCCCCCGAAGCTGGTGGCGTCGACAGCCGCCTTGGCGGTGATCTCGCTGGGAATTGCCGGAGTCGCCGCGGGACTTTATCCTGCCCGGCGCGCAGCATTGCTCGAACCCGTGGAGGCGCTCCGCAAGGAATAGATATGCATAGCGACCTGCTGAAACAAGCTTACGCCGCCATGCGGCACGACCTTCGCCGGACCTTGCTCACGATGGCGGGGATGGCGTGGGGCATTGCTACAGTTGTCCTGCTGCTCTCCTACGGCAACGGATTCGGCCACGCCATCGAGGCCATCTTCGAAAGCTTTGGGGCAACCGCAGTCGGCGTTTTCCCAGGACGCACTTCGCAACAGGCCGGGGGAAACAAGGCTGGTGTGCAAGTTCGGTTTACGAACGACGACATCGAACTGTTGCGCAATAACCTGCCTCTTTGCAAACACGTGGTTCGCATGGCGCAGAAGGACTCGACCGTCCAGAACAACAACCGATCATTTACCTTCCCGGTGATGGGTTTGGATCCATCGATCCAGGAGATTTGGAATCTTGACATTTCAGAAGGACGCTTCCTCAATGACGCCGACAACATGCAGCACGGTCTCTATGCGGTGATCGCGTCGGAGGCCCGCGACAAACTTTTCTCGGGAATGCCGGCGATCGGCGAGAGTATCCGCATCGATGGGGTAACGTTTGAAGTGATCGGAGTCGGTGCCCCCCGCATGCAAGAGGGCGACAACGACAATAATCGAGTCGTCTATGTTCCTTATAACTCGATGGACGTTTTGAAAGACAACCACTATCTCGACGGCATATGGCTCGATTCCGCTGGCCTTGATCACGAGAAGATGGACAAAGTCGTGCGGGAAACTCTCGGAACCGCTCATGGGTTCAAGCCCGACGATCAGCGAGCGGTGTTCGTCTTCGACGCTCAGAAGCAACTCTCGCAATTCGGCATCATCAGTCTGGCGCTCAAGGTTCTGCTGGCATTCATCGGGACTGTGACGCTAGGCATCGGTGGGGTTGGACTGATGAACATTATGCTTGTGTCGGTAACACAGCGAACCCGTGAAATCGGCGTGGAGAAGGCTCTGGGAGCGCGACGACACGACATCCTGTTTCAATTCCTGGCCGAGGCAATGGTGATTACGGCCGCCGGTGGGGTGCTGGGAATTCTGCTGTCCTATGCCGTTTCAATCTTTGCCGGCAGAATCACTTTCTACAGCGCTTTAGCCAAACACGCCGAGGCGGCGGACATTCGGCTGATCGTCTCGCCGATGATTTTGGTTGTGGCGACGGGCATTCTCGTGGTCGTAGGAGTCGTAAGCGGGATGGTGCCTGCGCTGCGCGCGGCGAATCTCGACCCGATTGAAGCGCTTCGCTACGAGTAGCTGCTTTCCCTTTTTCCTTGCGGCTTGGAACCGAAAAGCCGGAGCCTTTGTGGCTCCGGCTCAAAAGCCGCGACTTCGGATCAGGCAGCCATCAGAGCTTCGACCAGATGCTTGCAAACACTGGTCTCGACCGTGTAAGTCCGGACCTTCACGGGCGCGGCCACAAATGGCTTCAGAATTTGTTCCACCTTTGGAAACACTTCGTCAACATACCTTTCCACACTTCGCTTTTCCGTCCACAGCGAAATGGCGACGAGATTCTCCTTGGACATTTCCGGCACAAAGGGTAGCAGTTCAAGGAATCCCGGCTCCTTCTTCAGAATGGGAAGGATTTCCTGACGAACGGTCTTGATCAGTTCATCTTTATTTTCAACCTTGGGAGTAATTTCGAGGATGCGGGCGAACATGGGAAACGCTCCTTCCTTTAGGGGTTGGTGCCCGGGAAAGTTACGTTCGAGTTGGCCGATCTCGAGCCAAATCCCGAAGCAAGGTTAAGTTATTTTGGTTTTAAGTAGCAAAACTGGGGCCAAGCTACTCCACGAGTAGTCATGCCGCAGTGACGCCCGCCACAGATGAGAGTGAGTCAACGCACTCACAGGAGATAGAATGAGTTCCGCATGTCAGAGGACATTCTTTCGCGGAAACCGCCCGCAGCCGACACCCGATTGAGCTACGGTTCGGATCCAAACCAGTTCATCGATCTCCGCCTGCCTGAATCGAAACTCAGGAAACCATTTCCGCTGGTGATCATGATCCATGGTGGGTACTGGCGAGCACGTTACGACCTCGTCCACACCGGCCATCTGTGTGCGGCATTGACGGATCGAGGGCTTGCGACCGCCAACCTAGAATACCGGCGGGTTGGAAACGCCGGAGGCGGATGGCCGGGCAGTTTCGAGGATGTGCGTTCTGCTTACCAACTTCTCGTTCAGCGGGCTGCCATCCATAATTTCGATCCTCAGAGAATTGTTGTCATGGGTCATTCGGCCGGAGCTCAGCTTGCTTTGTGCCTCGCCGCGCACGAGCCGAAGCTGACCCGGGTGGTGTCGCTGGCTGGAGTCGTCGACCTCCAGCGGGCTTTCGAGCTTCATTTGAGCAACGACGCGGTGGTTGAGTTTCTGCGAGGCACTCCGACGGAAGTGCCCGATCATTATCGCGAAGCGGATCCAGCGAGGCTTTCTATTCACCACGCGCGTCAGTGGTTGATTCACGGCTTGGACGACGACGTCGTTCCACCCATCTTTGCTCGAGAGTACGTTGCGGCCAAACAGAAGCGTACGGGGAACGAAAAAGAAGATGTGCGCCTTCTGGAAATTGCAAAGGCTGACCACTTTGATCTGATCGATCCGCGCTCGTTGGCCTGGACTCAGGTCGAGAATGCCATTCTTGAGTCCGTCGGACAGAGTTAATCATGCAGAGTTAACCATTGGCTCACCCACTAGTTAGAAAAGTTGATCCAAACGGACTATGTTGCGTACAATTCCCGCAACCAAAATGGTTGGTGATAACTTGGGATTCGCCGACCACCATTCCACTCATGGCTTCGACGCAAACCCCTAAAACCTTCATGTTCATTTGGGAACGGTGACTTGTGTACAGATTGTTGTTTGACAATAGTTTAGACGGCTTGATGCTTACGGCGCCTGACGGGAGTATCTTCGACGCGAATCCTTCAGCCTGCCAGATGTTCGGACGCACGCGCGAAGAAATTCTTCAGGAAGGCCGCCAAGGATTGATGGACCCTTCCGATCCACGCCTGGCAACGTTGGTTGCTGAACGCGAACGAACCGGCAAGGCCCACGGAGAACTTACGGCGCGGCGCAAAGATGGCGAGCTGTTTCCGGTAGAAATATCTTCGGTGGTTTTCGAAAATCGCGAAGGCGGATCCGAGAACCTGCATCATCGTTCGAGACATCAGCCAGCGGAAAGTTGCCGAAGCCGAACGTGAACGCTTGATTCCGCAACTTCAGGATGCGTTAAAGCATGTAAAGACACTGAGCGGACTGTTACCGATTTGCGCTTCGTGCAAGAAGATTCGAGACTCTCAGGGCAACTGGCACAACCTGGAAATCTATATTCGAAAGAACACAGAAGCCGACTTCACTCACGGCATCTGTCCCGACTGCCGCCGTGAGCTCTATCCGGAAACCCTCCCCGATAATGTTCCGTGATTGACACCCACGGTCCGGCCTCATAGGATTTCCCGTTCGCAGAAAGAGCAACCCAATGTTGAAGCGTGCCCGCTCGTATCGTCTTGTCCTGCTCGCCACAACCGCGGCCATTTTTTCGGCGGCATCGACTCTCTGTCCCTCCCGCCGATTCGACTCGCTACATCAATGATGTGCAAAAGCTGGCCGCACCCGATATGGAAGGACGCGGTGCAGGGACGAAAGGACTCACGCGCGCTGAGCACTTGATTGAAAAGCGGTACAAGGAACTGCATCTCGAGCCAGCGGGAGTCAATGGGTACGCCCAGCCGTTCTCGGTCATCACGGGAGCGAAGCTGAAGTCTGATAACCGCTGCGTCGTGATGCTCGGTGGCGCGAAAACTGATTTAAAGATCGAACGCGACTTCGTACCGTTCAGCTTTTCGTCGTCCGGTTCAGTCGAATCGCCGCGTAGTTTTTGCGGGATATGGCGCCACGGCAGAGGAATTTCACTACGACGACTACGCCGGGATCGACGTAAAAGACAAGATTGTCGTCGTACTTCGCTACGAACCTTCAGGATTTGCGGACAAGAGCGGGAACCACGGCCTGACGCAGCATTCGCAACTGATCACGAAGGCGATCAACGCACGAAATCACGGTGCGAAGGCGGTAATCGTTCTTAATGGAAAACTTGGCGATGGAGAGGAAGATCTCCTAACGCGTTTCGGCAGCGTCAGCGGCCCGGAGAACGTCGGAATCACGATGGTCCAGGTCAAAAACGCTACCGCGGCCACATGGTTCGAGTCGGCGGGAAGACCATTGCAAGCAGCACAGGAACAGATCAATTCCACGTCGAAGCCGAATTCGTTTTCGCTCGGCGATGCTTTGCATCTCTCCCTCAACGTCGATATCGAGACAACCCGCGCAACGATCAACAATGTTCTCGCCTGGCTTCCGGGACAGACTGACGAATACGTAATCATCGGCGCACATTACGACCATCTCGGCCGCGGCAACTTCGACTCACTGGCTCCATCCCAGATCGGCCAGATTCATCCCGGCGCTGACGACAACGCGAGTGGCACCGCCGGTGTTCTGGAATTGGCACGACTTCTGGCGCCACAACGCGGCCAACTGAAGCGGAGCATCCTGTTCATGCATTTCGCCGGCGAAGAACTTGGCCTTCTCGGTTCTGCGGCCTGGGTCAAGATCGCCTACACGTCCGTTGGCCAAGGCTGTGGCCATGCTCAATATGGACATGATCGGCCGCATCAAAGACGACAAGGTTTACATCGGAGGCGTCGGCACAGGTTCCTCATTCAAGACCGTGCTCGAACAGGCGCAGAAGGATTCTCCGTTCAAGATCGAGTACTCCGCGGGAGGGTACGCCTCGAGCGATCACACATCGTTTGTGACGAAAAAGATTCCGGTACTTTTCTTCTTCTCAGGTCTGCACTCGGATTATCACAAGCCATCGGACACTGCCGACAAAATCAATTCAACATCGGCGGCCCGCTTGCTTGATCTGGTCGGGAATGTCGCCCTGCAACTCGCCAGCGCTCCCGAGGCGCCTGCGTTTCAAGTTGTCGCGGAAGAAGAGCCGGCCGGAGGCGGAGGTGGCGGAGGGTACGGACCTTACTTCGGATCGATTCCGGATTTTGGACAGACTGAGAACGGCGTCAAGTTCTCAGATGTAAAGCCGAACTCCCCCGCCGCGAAAGCGGGATTGAAAGCTGGAGATGTCATGATCCAATTCGGCGACAAGCCGATCAAGAATCTGTATGACTTTACGGACGCGCTGCGGCGTAGCAAGGTCGGAGACGTCGTCGAAGTAAAAGTGCTGCGCGACGGTCAACCAGTCACGGCAAATGTGAAACTTGAGCAGAGGAAGTAGTTTGTCGTCGCCGGCTGGACTAAGGTCATTCGATCACAATAGAAAGACTACCGCCGGCATTCACGTCGGCCTCCATGGCGCGAGTCGAACAATGCCTCGCCCCGCCATCCCTTATAATCGTCGGTCACAGCGAGGAAACCTTTGCCTTTTGATGATCTCCGTCAATGGATTGCCGCGCTCGACCGCGCGGGCCAACTAAAGCGCGTTCAGACCGAAGCCGATCCAATTCTCGAAATCGCCGAAATCACCGACCGCGTTTCGAGGAGCCGTAACGCTCAAGGAGTTCCGGGCGGTCCAGCCCTTCTTTTTCAGAACTTGAAGGGGCATCCCGGACAGCAACTTCTGATCAACCAGTTCGGATCGGAAGCTCGGATGAAGCTCGCGGTAGGCGTCAATTCCTACGACGAGATCGGGGCGCGCATGCGAATGTTCATGGACTTGAAGTCGCCCCAGGGATTTCTAGACAAACTGAAGATGCTGCCGCTCCTCACCGAAGCGGGCAAGTTCTTTCCGCGCACGGTTCCGACGGGCCCCTGCAAAGAGGTCATCCAGCGCGACAACTTCTCGCTGCTCGATTTTCCGATCCTGCAATGCTGGCCGAAGGATGCAGGGCGCTTCATCACACTTCCCTGCGTCACAACCCGCGATCCAAAGTCGGGGAAGCGAAATCTCGGCATGTACCGCATGCAGGTGTATGACGAACGCACGACCGGAATGCATTGGCAGCGTCAGAAAGTCGCCGCAGAGCATGCGCGTCAACGCATGCGCGATGCGGTCGAAGGAAAAACCGCGGCGGTCGACATCATGGCGAGGACCTCCGGCGGAAGTATTCTTGCGGAAGGCGATCGTCCTTCGGGCCGGATGGAGGTTGCTGTGGCGATTGGGACCGATCCCGTAGTGACGTTTGCTTCGATCGTCCCAGCCCCACCCGAAATCGAGGAATACATGATCGCGGGATTTCTCCGGGGCGCACCGGTCGATCTGGTCAAATGCGAAACGGTGGATTTGGAAGTACCCGCGACCAGCGAGATCGTGCTCGAGGGCTACGTCAACCTCGACGAACTTCGCACTGAGGGCCCATTCGGTGATCACACCGGATTTTATTCACTGGAAGACCTATATCCGGTGCTGCATCTCACCTGCATCACGCATCGAAAAGATCCGATCTACGCCGCGACGATCGTCGGCAAGCCGCCACAGGAAGACGCTTACATGGGCAAGGCCGTTGAACGGATTTTCTTCCCGTTGATGAAGCTCACCATCCCGGAACTCGTCGACATCAACATGCCGGTTGAAGGTGTGTTTCACAACCTGATGATTGTTTCGATCAAGAAATCGTATCCTGGCCAGGCGCGCAAGGTGATGAATGCCATCTGGTCGCTCGGGCAAGCGATGTTCACAAAGTGCGTCGTAGTCGTGGATGAGGACGTGAATGTGCAGGATTTGGCCGATGTGACGCTGAAGGTTTTGAACCACATCGATCCCGAGCGCGACATTCAATTCACGCTAGGCCCGGTGGATTCGCTCGATCATGCCAGCAGGCTGCCAAATTTCGGCTCGAAGATGGGGATCGATGCCACTCGGAAATGGTCCGCTGAAGGATTCACTCGACCCTGGCCAGACGAGATCGTGATGGATTCGAAAACCAAGTCCCTTGTCGACGGAAAATGGAAAGCGTTGGCCAGAGAACTCGGCTTGGAGTGATCGAGCCGACCGACAGTTCGCCCCTTCTTCCTATTCCTTTTTTTCCGCATTCATCTTCTCGTACCCGGCGCAATGCCACACCGGAAGCCTAGGATATTTCGGATAGGTCGCATCGACTGCGGAGAGCTGACACTGAAAGAAGGTTGAGCCGCGGTCGGAAGTAATTAGCCGCATATATCGGCAATCGGCACACAGTCCGAGGCGCGCCGATAGCTCCCTATCCAGTCCCTTCACACTTAGAGATTATCCTGACCTATCGCAGTGGAAAATCACTCATTCGGCACCGCTGAATTGCAGCACATTTTCTGCCACAGCAGCTATCGGGAATTCTTCTGCGACCCTTAGGAAAAATGCCGGCAATCTTTACGTAGTTTTACAATGCCCGCCTTGAATGTCCCGAAGTCACTTTGCTATAAGCCCTTCCATCCCACAAGGAGAGTGTTCCTTGCAAATTCTTCGCCTCAACGCCTACGTGTCTCCTCTGCGCTCCTTCTGCATGTTTCTCGTTTCCGCCCTCGCTTTCAACGCGATCGCCTTCGCCCAGCAAACCCTTGGCTCAATCAACGGCACCGTGGTTGATAGCAGCGGCGCGGTCGTGCAGTCCGCCAAGGTGAAGGTCCGTTCACCGGCGACGAACCTCGAGGTCGCAGCGCAGACGAAGAACGACGGCTCGTTTGCCGTCGCCGACCTGCCGATTGGGAACTATGAGGTGACGTTCACGAAGGAAGGGTTCCAGACTGCGGTTTATCCGCAGATCATCGTGCAGGGCAGCCGCACGACCACGGTAAATTCCAAGCTACAGCCCGGATCGGTATCCGCCTCGGTCACGGTGGATGCAACGCCGTTGTTGAACGAGACCGATACGACGAATGGCTACACGATGGGCGCGCAACAAATCGAGGCAGTGCCGCTGGGCACCGGCAGCTTCACGCAGCTGGCGATTCTGGCACCCGGCGTGAATGCGGACTTTCTTTCTGGATCGGGCTCGAACGAAGGCCTGGGCAATCAGGGTATCGTCGCCAACGGGCAGCGGGACACGAGCAATTTATTTACGTTTAACGGCGTCAACGCCAATAACCTCTTCAACGGAAACTCCACGAGCAACATCTCCGACAGCCGGTTCACCCTGAATACCGGTGAAATCTTTGGAGTGGGTGGACAGGTTCAAACCAACAGCAGCGTTTTTGACGCCATCGGTCAGGCCTTGCCGACGCCCCCAGTCGAAACCATTCAAGAGGTACACGTCGCGACATCGATGTACGACGCGACGATGGGTTCCGCCAGCGGAGCGCACGTCGAGACGACCACGAAGTCTGGAACGAACGACTTGCATGGCCAGTTATATGAGTACTACCAGAGCAACGCTTTCGATGCGGCACCTACGTTTCTTGCGCCCAATCCTTTCTTTAGTGGTGCTCCGCCGCTGCATCGCAACGTCTTTGGCGCGACCTTGGGCGGCCCCATCAAGAAAAACAAATTGTTCTTCTTCGGCTCTTATCAGGGACAACGGATCAGTGATGCGCTGAGCGGCGCGTTCAACGGCGTTCCCACGCTGCCGGGCCTGACGGATTCCAACCGCACTGACACCAACGCACTGGCCAACCTCGTAAATGCCGCGGATGGATGTCCGGGATGCATTACGCGGCGGGGATATCGATCCCGTCGCGCTGTCGATTTTGCAGGCCAAGGCGCCGGGCGGACAGTTCATTATTCCTTCGGAAAATGCTCCGACCGAAAATTCAATTCAACCGTTCAACGCTTTCGTGAAAGGCCCATCAAGCCAATTCAACGCGACGCAGGCGAACGGGAACGTCGACTACCTGTTCGGAGCAAAAGACCGACTCGCCGGCAAGTATTACTACCAGAGCGACCCGACGGTGATCCCATTCGCCGTGAGCGGCGTTCTTGGATTCCCACAAACCATGCACGCAGGGAGCCAGCTGGTTTCGATCGATAACACGACAGTCTTGAATCCGAATACGACGTGGGAGAACCGCCTCGGCTACATTCGCGAGGTCGCGAATGCAACGACCGCGCAATCCTTGACGCCTTCGGATGTGGGATTGAACCTGTTGGGGAGCACGTTCTTCCCTGGTATCACGATCACGAGCGCCGACGATGGAGCGCTAACTTCTACCGGTTCCGTCCCGCACAATCGAGGGCACAAGATGACGATTGGTCCGGCGACCAACTTTGCGAACGCCGGAATTTTTCAGAACGAGTACGAAGGATCGTCCGTTTATCACTGGGTTCACGGCAAGCAGTCGATTGCCCTTGGCCTCACTTACGATTACATGCAATTGAACGTCGCCAACCGCGAGAACCAGGTGGCATCGCTCACTTTCCGCAACTTCGGTGACTTTCTCACGGGAACTCTGGGATCAGACCGCAGCAGTGGACAATTCCTGAACGGTGAAACGAACCGGCATTTCCGCTCGCATTCAGCGGGAGCCTTCGTGCAGGACGACGTGAAGCTCGCGTCGAACCTGACGATGAACTTTGGCCTGCGCTGGGATTGGAACGGACCTCTGAATGAAACAAACGGCCTGCTCACCAACTTCTATCCATCGGACTACAAGTACGATCTCGCGACGGATACATTCGGAACGCTGGCCAACGGCGAACCGGGCATTGGGCTCGTGGTGGCGGGAAACAATAAAGCGTTCGGATTCAAAGGGGTCAGCGACTCGACGATGACAGCGCGCCAATGGATGTTTGCGCCTCGTTTTGGGTTCGCTTGGAGCCCGTCCCGGGTAAAAAACCTGGTGGTCCGCGGAGGCTTCGGACTCTATGCTGACCGGGGTGAATACTTCACCGAACTTTCCGCAAGCGCTGGATTGGGAATCAGCGGTCCGTTCAGCGTGACGACGCAAGAACCGTTTACTGTTCCAGTGAATGCGTCTTGCGTGGGTACGGGCTGCCTCGCCGCTGCGCCATTCGGAACCACTCCGCTCGCCCCGCCGCCGAGCAGCCTGACAGGAGTTGCGCAACTCGTACACAACCAGGCCGCTCTCAGCGGCTGCGCTGTGGTGACCCCAACATGTACTCCGACCGGCAACGCAGATTTCGATTTCCTGTTCGGTGGTTACGATCCGACGAACAAGCTTCCCTACTCTGAGAATTGGAGCCTCGACCTGCAATGGCAGCCGAAAAATAACTGGGTTCTGACGATGGCATACATCGGGAATCACGGCGTGCATCAGCCGATTCCAATTCCCTTCAACCAGCCCGGAATCGCAACGCCCACTCATCCCATCAACGGGCAGATCTACACCTACGGTTTCCAGCCGCTGGATGGCTCTTTCAACCCTCTTCTGACTGAACAGGTGCAAACCACGATCGGGGAATTTTCCTTCTCTGACGGTAATACGGCGTTGCGTACGCCCTATATCGGATTTAACCCGAACGCCGACTTCTGGAAGGCGGAAGGCGTCTCCAATTACAACGCACTGCAGCTGCAGGCAACGAAGCGGATCTCACACGGGCTGATGATCAACGCTTCTTATACTTACTCGCGTTCGATCGACGAAGGCAGCGGTCTCGGATCCGGGCTCTTCTACAACGGGAACAATCCTCTCGAACCGAGCACTGCCTACGCGCCGTCGGACTTCGACCGTACCCATGTGCTGACGATTAGTTATGCGTACATGTTTCCGAAACTCGAACACGCGAATCGGCTGGTGGACGCGGCCATCAACGGTTGGGGCATTCAAGGTGTAACAGTCGCACAGAGCGGCGAACCGTTCAGCATCATCGACTTCTCTGGGACCGCTGGCAGCGTGTATTTCAGTTCGGACGACTTCATTACCAATCCGATCCTGCCCCTACTCCCCGGCATTACGCCAAAACAGGCGACGGAAGGTGGGACCGTGCAATCCTTTACCAGCGGCCCAAATGCGGGCGTTCGAGTTCCGTATGTAAATCCCGACGACTTCGGAGTTCCGCTGTTGAGTCCGGGACAGAGCGGAGTTCCACCTTGTGGAGCAACGGTTGGCGGGACGAGTTCCAATTTCTGCGACACGGTGGAAACGGGATACGGAAACAATGGGCGTAACATTTTTCGAGCTCCGTTCCAGACGCGGTTCGATATTTCCGTGTTCAAGAACTTTAAAATCACCGAGCGAGTGGCTCTCAAGTTCCAGGCTGACGCATTCAATATTTTCAACCACCCCAGCTTCGATACGCCGAACAGCAACTTCGAGCTTGATCCCTGCTTCAATCCGCAACCCTGCTTCGGCACGACGCCGCTGGCGACCTCCGGCAATCCTGATAACTTTGGTGTGATCGGACAAACGGTCGGAAGCAATCGCTTCCTGCAGCTGTCGGCGCACCTGACTTTTTAGTTTGCTTGCGGAGAATCACATTTCGTTGACAAGAAAGTTGCGGCTCAGCCTGACTCGGAGCGGCGCCAGTTTTGCGCTCATCGCCTGCCTCGTTGCACAAACTACGCCGGCAGCGGCGTGGGGCAACGAAGGCCACACTTACGTCAACCGCGCTGCTGCTCAGAAAATCCCTGTCAGCCTGCCTTTGTTCTTTCGGCGGGCGGTGGAAGAGATTGCATATCTTGGACCCGAGCCTGACCGATGGCGAAGCTCCACTGAGTTCGCTCTTAAGAATGCGCAGGAGGCGGACCATTTCATTGATCTGGAGCGCGTGTCGTGGCTTGATCCCCTCCCGCCCGGCCGGTACGAGTTTTATCGGAAGCTTTATGAGAAGCGTGCGTCAACTACCGATCGTCCGGATGACTATCTTCCGGAGCATGTCGGGTTGCAACCGTATATCACGATGGAAGTGTATGGGCGCCTGAAGGCTGCGTTCCGGGAGTACCGTCAGTTACGTGCACAGCACAAACCAACCGATTCGGTGCAACAGGCGATTATCTTTTATGCCGGATGGCTTGGCCATTACGTTGCCGATGGTGCTCAACCGTTGCACACAACCATTCAGTACAACGGGTGGACCGGACCGAATCCCAATGGATATACGACCGAACACCACATCCACGCGGAGTTTGAGAGCACCTATGTGGCGGCGAATATCCACCTGAAGGATTTCTCTGCGCTCGTAAAAGCTCCCGAAGCCGATTGACGATCCCTTCGCGGCCTACCTCGCTTATCTTCGCAACTCGAACACACTCGTGCAGGATGTTTACGCGATCGACAAATCCGGCGGATTCACCGGAAAAGGGTCCGCAGCCGCCTTTGACTTCACCACTCGGCGTCTCGCCGCGGGATCGCAAATGCTTCTAAATCTGTGGAACTCAGCCTGGCTGGAGAGCGGCGTTCCAGTTCCGGATCGCGCATCGCCACTCCGACCACAAAGTAGCGCTGTTCAGGAAGTGATCATCAGGGAGAAAGCCGCCACTCGTTGTCCGTCGAGCATCGCTCGACTGTCCCTTTTTCGACGAGCCACGAGCCGACGATCCGCAATTCTTTCGGTATACTGAACATGCATGCCGGTCCTGAAAAACATCGCCGCCATCGCCAAAGGCATGAGCATCACCTTTATGGAGATGTTCCAGCCAACCACCGTTGAAAACTATCCGGACGGCAAAGGTCCCTTGCGGGGAGCCCGCATCGAGGCACGTTTCCGAGGAGCGCACGTCCTGCAGCGCGATGAAAATGGCCTGGAAAAATGTGTCGCCTGTTTTCTGTGCGCCGCCGCGTGTCCCTCGAACTGCATTTATATCGAAGCCGCCGAAAATACCGAAGAGAAACGCGTGAGTGGAGCCGAGCGTTACGCCAAGGTCTACAACATCGACTACAACCGCTGTATTTTTTGCGGATATTGCGTTGAGGCCTGCCCGACGGACGCGATCACGCACGGTCACGGTTTCGAACTGGCGACGTTCAACGCTTCCAATCTGGTCTATCGCAAAGAACAAATGCTAGCCGCCCGGCCGGCCCACATGGGAGCCAACGTTGTTTTCAATCGGGCCGACGTGATGGGCGGAGCGCCTGCAGAAATTGTGCAAGGAAGTTAGTCGTTTACGGTAAGGGATTTCGAAATCGATCTATTCGAATTTCCAGCGCGTCGACTTGCTCTGGAAATGTTTTTCCCACAGCGCAAAGACCACGCGCGGACGAACGGCGAATACGGGCTCCTTCATCGACAGGATGTCATCTTTCATCTTCGACATGTCGAACTTATATTTCTTCTCGTAGAGGGGTAGAATTTTTTGCGGACGGCGACGTCGGCAATCTCGGCGAGTGCCTTCGACGATGATCGCCTCGTGCGCATGTTCGGTGCACACGATGCAGTTCGGATTCTTTTCCAGATTTCGCGCTTTTTGCGACTTGGCTGCCCGTGCTGAAGAGCGAATCGGCCGTCCTGCCACAACCCCCAGACGACCATCGTGTGCGGAGAGTGATCCGTCTTTACGGTCGTGATCCAGTAGTTGTGGGATTTCTTCAGGCGTTGCTCAGCCCAAGACCACGGCAGGAGGCCTTTGCTGCTTGTCGGAAATCCGTAGCCCGGCGCCTGCGGGCGGCTCGC
This sequence comes from uncultured Acidobacteriota bacterium, assembly GCA_963771765.1. Lineage (GTDB taxonomy): Bacteria > Acidobacteriota > Terriglobia > Terriglobales > Acidobacteriaceae > Sulfotelmatobacter. The sequence continues at coordinate 17,775 of CAVYUY010000018.1, read as the reverse complement.
CTTAGGCTTTGCGGCGCGGTTCGTCGTTTTTCTGGGCATAGATCAAAGACCTCGAACACGAGGGCACAGAATCGCACAGAGAAACTCTCTGTGGACCCCTGCGTCCTCTGTGTTGTGATTTTGAGATCAGCTACAAATTCTTTTTCGTCCATTCGTCGAGGCGGTCGAGCGCCTTCTGCAGGTTCTCGAGCGAGTTGGCTACGCTGAAACGCAAGTAGCCTTCACCGAACTCGCCGAACGCGGTACCGGAGAGCGCCGCAACTCCTGCTTGCTCAAGCAGCGCATCGGCCAAGGGCTTCGACTTCCATCCAGTCTGAGTAATATTGGGGAATACGTAGAATGCGCCCTTCGGCATGCGGCAGGAGAATCCCTTGATCTTGTTCAGCCCCGCAACGAACATATCCCGGCGCCGCTGAAACTCGTCGCGCATGTGATCCACGGAACTCTGGTCGCCGCGGATTGCTTCGATTCCGGCCACCTGCGTGAAGCTTGCCGTGCAGGAGTTCGAATTCGTCATCAGGCGAGTCATGTGAGCAGCGAGATCCGGACGCATCACGCCGTATCCCATGCGCCATCCGGTCATCGCGTAGGTTTTCGAGAAGCCATCCAGCAGGATGGTTCGCTCCTGCATTCCCGGCACCGACATGATCGAAAAATGCTGGCCGCCGTCGAAGAGCAGGCGGCTGTAGATTTCGTCCGACAGGACCATGATGTTGCGGTCGCCGATCGACCTGTGCGATCTGTTCGATGTCGCGGCGTTCGAGAACTCCGCCTGTAGGGTTCTGCGGTGAATTGAGAATGATCAGCCTGGTGCGGTCGTTGATCAAGCGAGCGCAGTTCCGTCCACATCGAGCGAGAAGTCGCGCTCCTCGCGCAAGTTGGATGGGAACGGCCCGTCCGCCAACGTAGTGGATCATCGACTCGTAGATCGGAAATCCGGGGTTGGGATAGATGACCTCGTCCCCTTCATCAATGAGCGCCAGGATCGTGAAGAAGATAATCGGCTTCCCGCCGGGAACGACGACGACTTCATCGCTGCGCGACCTTCACGCCGCGGGTGCGGCGACACGTATTCCGCCAAGGCCTGGCGCAGGTCGGGAAGTCCGGCGGAGGGCCCGTAGTGGGTCCATCCCTTGCGAAGGGCGTTGACGCCGGCGTCAATCACGTTGGCGGGCGTATCGAAATCGGGCTCGCCGATTTCAAGATGAATGATGCTCTTGCCCTGCTTCTCGAGAGCGCGCGCCTTGTTCAGAACCTCAAAGGCGGTTTCTGTGCCCAGCCGCGACATGCGGCGGGCGAGCTGCAATTCGTACTGAGTCTGGCTGGATCTCTCCATGGAAGGAAAACTCTCCGAAGGACAAACGGCTCATTATACGCCCGCGATAAATGGAGCGAACGCACTGCCCTGCCCCTCCGGAACCAATCTCAGCACACAACCGAATGACCCGCTCCCGGCCGCCTTGCTATGATTTCGTCAATAATTATGGCGAAGTCAGTAGACGGAATTTGGATCATCGACTCGGATGCAAAGACCTTGTACGCGAATGCGGCGATGGCAAAGATATTAGGTACGGACGCGACCAAAATGTTGGGGCAGCCGTCGTTTCAATATGTGTTTCCCGAAGACGCTCCGGCGGCACAGAGGCTATTCGAAAAGAAGCAAGAGGGCGAGGCTGCGCCCTTTCATTTTCGACTGAGGCGTCAGGATGGGTCCGAAATTTGGGTCGATGTACAAGGAACGCCGATGAAGAACGCTGCCGGCGACTTCATCGGAATCGTAGGAACTTTCAGCGTTTCAGCGAAGCAAAGTTAGTCGGAGACGCTGTGCTCTTCGTTTTGGGAGCGAAGTACTCGGTCGACGGAGTAGGGCGCGCGCCGGCTAGGCTCGTGGTAGTGACGCACCTGCATCTCTCCAAGCAGCCCAATTGCTAAAAGATTCAGTCCACCCAGCAGAAATCCCATTGCCGCCATCATGAGCGGGCCGTGAGAAGCCATGATATGGACGTGGCGCAGGAACTTTTCTACTCCGAGCCAGGCGACGATCGCCGATCCACCAAAGATGCTAAGCATGCCGATGCTGCCGAAGAAGTGCAGCGGGCGCGACAAATAGCGGAGCAGAAACCGAATCGTCAGCAGATCAAAGAAAACGCGGAAAGTCCGTGTAATACCGTAGTGCGAAACGCCGCGTTCGCGATTCACGTTGCGGATCGCAACCTCGCAGATCGTTGCGCCGTGCCAGGAAGCCAGAGCCGGAATGAAGCGGTGCAGCTCGCCGTAAAGCGGAACCTGCTCCAGAATGTCGCGACGATAAGCCTTGAAGGTCGTTCCAAAGTCGTGGATGTCCACGCCGCTGATCTTTGCCATCATCCAGTTCGCAATTCGCGAGGGAATGCGGCGCATCCAGAAATTGTCCACACGATTCTTGCGCCACCCGCTGACGATGTCGTAACCCGCAGCGATCTTCTCCAGGAACATCGGGATGTCGTTGGGATCGTGCTGCAGATCGCCATCCATGGCGATGATGTATTCACCGCGAGCATGATCGAACCCGGCGGCCAGTCCCGCAGTTTGCCCAAAATTGCGACGCAGTTTGACGACGGTTACGCGGCTATCCACAGCGGCGATCTCGCGTAGCATGGCGAAGGTGTGGTCGCTCGAACCGTCGTCCACTAAAACGATTTCGAAGGTTTCGCCATGAGCTTCCATGACCACCTTGAGGCGGTCATAGAGATCGGTGACATTCTCCTGCTCGTTATGCAGGGGCACCACTATGGAGTACTTGGGCACAGTCTTACTATTATAGACCCAATGAGCCCTCCAAACTGTTGGTCCTCATTTGGAAGGAAGGTACCGCCCAAGTCGGGGATCTGATGGCCGTCGGTGCATGCCGGCATATTTTCGAAACGCTGGTACACCGAAAAACATAGCGTCTCCGGCGACGCAACGGGTTGATAGCAGAGAAACAATTCCTATCAAATTCGAAACGTGCACCCGGATTAACTGTTTGTGCAACAGATTTGAAGTTACTCTTCAGATTTCAACGAGCGCATGAACCGTGCAGCTTCCTGCACATTTTTGACTCGGCCGATTCCGCTACCGCTTTTATTCAACTCCTATTACTGGTAGTTAATTGCGATAGTCGTTGAAGATCGGTGCGCAGCGCGGGAATCCGCTTGCCTGATCTAGCCGAAAGCTGGAGAATGAGCGAGCTCAAACAGCGCGTCAGTATTGGGAATTGAGGGTATGCGAAAACTTAGACCCCTGGCTGTTTCGTAGTCTGATTGCGGTCGCAATGTGCCTGGCGAGCAATTCGATGGCGCACGCTCAAACCCGATACCTGGTAACCAACGACGACGTAGTCTTCCCGTTCAGTACCGGAGTTTCATTTTTCAGTATTGCGAATTCGGGTGCGTTGACGCTCCAGCAAGAGGTTCTTACGGGCGGCCACGGCATTGGGGGCGGATACTTTGGTGCGAACCGAGTCGTCTCCTACCAAGACAACTCGCAAAAATGTGTTTACGCCTCCGAAGCAAATGACGGCGATATCGTGGGTATCTCGGTCGACACCCTGACCGTCGGCGGGAGCGCGACCGGATCGTCAACGGACGCCGGTACGAGCAATGGCATCGGCTTGAACATCCAGAGCGGCTACCTTTATGCCAGCTTCACCGATTCGAACACGATCGGTACGTTCAAGATTGAATCGGGCTGCACGCTGATGTTCATCAACGACACAGCGGTTCTTGGCTTGAAAGGCGGCGGCATCAACGCTATGGCGAGCCACGGCCACATGCTGGTCGCCAGCTATACGGACGGTTCCATTCAGTCTTTTGACATTTCGAACGGAACTCCCATCTCGAACGGCGACGAGCAGATCTCGACCGCCACCGTGAAGTCGGGGGATGCAACGTACCCCAACCAGATTGAAATCACTCGCGATGGGCACTTCGCGATATTCGGCGACACATCAACGGCCGTCGTGCTGGAAGTTTCTGACATATCTTCTGGCGTGCTGAACAAGACCGTCATGTACAAGTCGACCGACAGCATCAGTTCGAGCACGATCAAGTTGAGCCCGGACGAAAGCGTCCTATACGTGGTCAACACGCAGGGCGATTCCGTAACCGCCTATAACTTCGACAGGAAGACCGGATTCCTGAAGCGCGGATGCAAGTCCGATCCGATTCGCGGCCAGTCATCTGCATGGTCCTACCTGGCCGGTGTGGCCTTGATCGATCAGACCGGGAGCGGGGGTGGCGTATACGTCGCCGAATTCAGCGGCGCCTCCACCATCGCGATGGTTCGATTCATGCGCACCGGCGGAACGTGCATCATGAAGGAAGCTCTCGACTCGCCCTTCTCCGATGCGAACAGCATGGGATTGCTGTCGATCAGCACGTTTCCTCCACCATCATTTTAGGCGGCCGTTGTGGCTGCAAGTTGTCGAGGATCGCAGTGTTATGGGCGGCCTCGCCGAAGACAGCAATTCATAGAACCTTCAACGCAGGAGTGAAAATGGGCTCTCCGTTCAGAAATTGTTTCGCGATTGCAGTGTGCGCATTGTTTTCGGCGCACGTTTACGGGCAATGTCCCGACCGTCCGGCCTCCGGGACCGTGGTGAACGATGCCTATAGCATCTCGTCACAAAATGGCGTTCTATCCGCGAATTTTACGATGGCGGAATCTGTCGACACCTCGGGATACACGCATTATTGCTACAAGTACGCTGCCGGCAATCAGATCGTCGAAGCGCCCACACTTCGCGTTAATCCCGGAGACCAACTCAACCTCGACGTCACCGATCGGATTCAAAACCCTGAAGCCAGCACGATGAAGATGGATATGTCGCCCGCCGGGAGCCCGGTTTGCGGCGACACTGGCGCGGCGACCGTCAGCTCGACCAACGTTCATTTCCACGGCATGAACGTTCCGCCCAAGTGCCATCAGGATGACGTCATCAACACCTTGATTCAGCCGGGTTCGCCGGGCTTCAAGTACAGCATTCAGATTCCAGCGACCGAGCCGCCCGGGCTTGTATTGGTACCACCCGCACGTGCACGGCTTCACCGAGTTTCAAGTAAATGGCGGCGCAGCCGGAGCGCTGGTTGTCGAGGGAATGGAAAAGTTCCGTCCTGAAGTTGCCGGGCTGGCCGAGAGAGTCTTTGTGATTCGCCAGCAGTTCCTGGTTCCATGGGTTCCCGGGCCGTACCAGTTGTCGATCAACTACCAGGTCGCTCCCCTCCTCGGATTTGAGCCGCTCATCCAGATGAAGCCCGGGGAGAAGCAGTTCTGGCGGGTGGCGAACGCCACGCTGCAGAATTTTCTGCCGCTGCAGGTGGTGGTGAATGGCCAGCCGCAACAGTTGGAGATGATCGCGCTGGATGGTTATCCGCTGCCGCAGACGCGGAAGCAGAATCAGATTCTGATTCCGCCCGCAGGACGCGCGGAGTTTATCGTGCCGCTCCGCCTGCGGGAGCCAGCGCTTCGCTTATCACCAATACCTACTCCACCGGGCCGACCGGCAACCCCGACTCACGGACAGACTCTCGCCAATATCGAACTCATCGAATAGCGCCAGTGCCGCGCACATGTCCGGCCGCTTCGACCCCGGGCAATCCGGCCGATCTGAAGTTCGCGAACCTTGCAGAACAGCCGGTTACCGCTCAGCGCAAAGCTCTATTTCTCCGAGGAATTCGGCGGCACCAACGGGCCGATCCAGTTCTACATCACCGTCGACGGACAGAAGCAGAAAGTCTTTGATGCGAACGAAAAGCCGGCGATCACGACGAAAGTCGGCGCGGTCGAAGATTGGACGATCGAGAACCGCGCGCTTGAAACTCATGCGTTTCACATCCACCAGATTCATTTCAAGGTGCTGGAGATCGATGGAAAACCCGCTCCCAATCAGGACATGCTCGATACCATCGAAATCCCTTACTGGGAGGGTCACGGACATCCGTACCACAGCGTGAAAGTGCGCATGGACTTCCGCGATCCCGACCACTGCCGGAACATTTGTGTTTCACTGCCACATCCTGCTGCACGAGGATCTCGGCATGATGCACAAGATTCTGGTGGAACCATAGGCACGAAAAACATTCTTAAGTGAGGCGATTATGCGGAACCGGACTCTTAACGGTTGTGGGATGTACTTTGCTTGCGCTGGCCTCTTATTTTGCGGGAGCGCATCGCAACAACGTCGTCTACGCGCAAACGATGACGCACGGAAGCGTGCCGAAGTCTTACGGGCGCATGGTGACCGCAATCGCTGATTCAATCGGCACCGGGCTCGTGTTCGAAGATGAGCAGGGTGTGATCCGTTTCGTCAGCGTCACGGGGATGAAAGAAGGCGAGCTAGCCCGCTACGACCAGACGCCGACGCACGGCGGCATCCCGAGATCCTACGGACACCTTGTCTCGGCAGTGGCTCGTAACGGGTCTACGGGCCTGGTCTTTGAAGATGCCCAGGGTGTGATCCGGTTTGTAACTGTCACGGGCGTGATGGAGAGCGAACTGACGCGGAACTAAGGGTCGCCGAAAGTCTTCCCTGTTGTGCAGAACCGTGAAGGCGCCCACCTCAGCCGATATAGTCACAGACCAGCACGGTTAGATCGTCTTCCTGGGTCTTCGACCACGATTGCACCTTCGCGACGATGTGGTCCGCGGCTTCTGAGGCGCTATTGCGGGCCGTCGTTTTGAAAACCTCACTCAAGCCTTCGATTCCGAAGGCATCTCCGGCAGCATTCGCGGACTCAATCAACCCATCGGTGTAGAGCAACAGGCGGTCGCCAGTCTCGAGCCGGCTGATCGCTGTCGAATACTGTGCGAAGTCAAACGCCGCCAGGATCAGCCCGTTCTCCTCCACCTGCGTAATCTCGCCTTTGCGAAGCAGCAGCATCGGCGGATGGCCCGCTGCGGAATACCGGAACTCTTTCGCCTCAGAGTCGAGATGGACGTAAGCCGCAGTCACAAACTGGTTTTGAGTGTTGCCGAAAAGAGTCGAGTTCATTTGTGACAAAAACGCTGCGGGATCTGACACGTGGGTACGCTGGGAAGCAGCCGCAAGCTTCACCATGGATGCAATCAGCGCAGCGGGAACGCCATGGCCGGAGACGTCGGCGATCAGAAGTCCGGCTTGTTCAGGACCTGCGAGAACGTAGTCATAGAAGTCTCCGGCGACCGACGTCATGGGCAGATAGCGCGCACACACGCGGAAGTGTGGCGAAGCCGGAAACTCCGCGGGCAAAATCGAAGTCTGGATGCGCCGGGCGACATCGAGTTCTTCATTGATCTTGCTCAGATCCTGTTCGCGCTGCAAAGAGCGCCGGGCTGCCACGTAACCCATGCTGCCGAGAAATACCGCGAATCCGAAAGGCTCAATATCTGGAAATGAATATTGAAAGACGCCCCTGAGGTTGTCCCAGATCACAAATGCAGCGAGGACCATTAGTCCACCGCGAACGATGGCAAAGTCTTCCGACGCTGTGCTGGGCTTGGTCTGCAGCATCAGCGCGATGATCGCGACAATGACCACGATGCTGTTGACCCGGTCCATCGCCGTCGGAGGGTCCCCAAATGACCGAGACCGCAGAAAAAACGCAGCTCAGCACGATGAGGATGTTTCCGGCGATTTTCCCAATCGCGGCCAAAGAATCCCGCAGCATTGAAGAACAGGATCGCTGGGATCGGGACGATGTAGTTTGTTGCGAATCGCAGGCGAACATAGAACCACGATCGGTGAATTGACATGGCAAGCATGTCACTTCGGATCCACATCCGCAGGCCGTAAAGAACGGCGTAAACGGCCAGATAAAGCAGGAGCGGATCGCGCTTGCGGCGCAACCCTGAAAAAGCGGCAGAAATTATTCCAAGCGCAACGAACGCCGAGCCGAGAAACAAATACGGGGCATCGCGAAGAAATGCGCTCAAAACCTGAGCGGCGCTAATTTCCGGAACAAGCATGCAGGGGATGCTAAATCATCGGCGGCGATTGCGGCATTCGCGATCACCCGGCCATCGGGATGTCGGCGGGATCCGTGTAGATGGAAAGGCCGAGACTTCGTCCGACACGAACCATTTCGTCGGCGCCTGCCGAAGGTCCCCCTACACGCAAGACCGCGTCGCACTTTCCCAGTAAGCGGACTGCGATCGGATGAAAGACTTCATTGAAGACGTCGTCTCCCAACTTCTTCGACCCGCCAAGCTTGACGAGCGGAAGCGCGAGCCACTCCCCGAGGATCGGAATGTGGCCCGCGCGAAAAATCGGGAGTGCGAACGACTCCATCGTGTGAACATTCTGGTCGATCAGAGCCAAGTTATCGTTAGTACCAGAGCGGTACGGCCCGGCAATCAAAATCATCATCGATTTCTGTGAATTTGACATGGACAGCTTTCAAGGAGCGTCGCAAAAGCAGCGCGGAGACTCATTCCTTGTTTCTCAGACCAAAGCTATCCACCTATGGATCCAGAATGGAACCTACTCTTTCAGCTTCAGTTTTCCTTTGTTGTCTTCCATGAACTGCTTGATGTCCGCGGCGGCTCCGAGCAGGCGATTCCACTGTTCGTAGTAGAGAGTGACGGGAAAACGGCCCAAACCGTAGACGCTAACGCCGCCTTTTTTCGCCGACTTTGAAGATCAGGTCGCCGCTGCGTTTCTTAGTTTCGACCTCTTTTTCGAGTTGGGCTAGTTTCGCTTTGAGTTCTTCGTAGCTCGGTTCTGTCATGAAATCCTCACATTTTGAGTTATGAGTGCGGGTCTGACACGATTTCTATAGTAACTTGCCGGACGTTGATTTGTGCTGGATAACCGTTGTACGCTCGAAGGAATCCAATCCCGAAGCAGGAATGCCTGGCTTGGTTTCTCTGGCAACTCTCGTACGGGATGATTCTCGATTCAACTTAAACAAATGCGCTTGTGGATGAGATGGTCGACTTGGTTTTGCCTGTCCCTGATGTTGTGGACAGCGGCAGCCGAGCCTGCGCACATCCACCCCAATCGAACCGAAGCGGCAGCCTGTTCGCTCTGCGTCGTAGCGCACAGCGCCAGTCCGACAGTCAGCGCCCACCACGCGCCGCCCGTATTTGCCGAGGTGGGCCTGCTCCGCCTGGAAGACGTTGCGACAGTCGCACGCCTCGATTTTTCTGATGCTGGCATTCGTGGTCCTCCTGTCCTGTAGGGAATTTTCAAATCATTTCTAAGTCCGGTCCGATGTCGAGGTTTCTTCTCTCGGCGCGCGAACCGTTTATTCCCTATCAACTCTGCCGTGGTCTCAGGAGAGCCTTATGCCTCACTTTTTCTATTGCTTCACCTATCGCCTCACTGTCTGGATGTTCCTCGCCGCGTTGGCACTCGCAGTAACCGCAAATGCCCAATCTGGTGGTAATTCTGGCTCCGTTAGCGGAACGGTACAGGACGTCTCTGGCGCCGTGGTACCGAACGCCAAAGTCGAAATTCGCAATCCCGTCAGCGGCTTCGATCGCAGCGCCGTTAGCGACAGTTCCGGCCACTTCGAGTTCACCAATATCCCTTTCAACCCGTACCACTTTGTTGTGACGGCCGAGGGATTCGGCGCATATTCACAAGATGTCGAGCCGCGCTCTGCCGTTCCTGTCACGGTGTCCGTGAAGTTGCAGGTGGCAGGATCGACAACCTCAGTCACCGTCGAAGCGGAAGGCGGAGACCTCATCGAGAACGATTCGACGTTTCACACCGACGTCGACAAGAACCTGTTCGACAAGTTGCCTCTCGAGAGCCAGTCGTCGTCAGTGAGTTCTCTGGTCACACTGTCGACGCCGGGGATCGCGGCCGACTCGAATGGTCTCTTTCACGGACTTGGGTGATCATGCCGAAAATTCCTTCTCGGTCGACGGGCAGCCGATCACAGATCAGCAAAGCAAAGTGTTTTCCAACCAGATCCCTCTCGACGCCATTCAATCGATGGAAGTCATTTCGGGAGCTCCACCGGCCGAATATGGCGACAAGACCAGCGTCGTGATCAATGTGACCACGCAGTCGGGCCTCGGCGCGACCACGCCACACGGAGCGGTGACTGCCTCCTACGGCTCGTTCGGCACGTCGAACCTCGGCCTCAATCTGGCGTACGGCGGCAAAAACTGGGGCAACTTTATTTCAGCGAGCGGGCTGAACACCGGAAGATTTCTGGATCCGCCGGAATTCACCGTCATGCACGATAAGGGCAATCAGGAAAACTTGTTCGACCGCGTGGATTATCAGATTTCGACGGTGGATTCGGTTCACCTGAATCTCGGATACACGCGTTCCTGGTTCCAGACGCCGAACTCCTACGACTCCGAGAATGCGACTCCATGGAATGGCGTGGTCGTCAACAACGGTGGCCTTGACCCTTTGGGAAACATCGTTGGGGCCTCCGATCAACGATCGCAAATTCAAACCTTCAATATCGCGCCCTCGTGGACTCGGTTGATCAGTGCCAGTTCCGTCTTCACGCTGGGAGCGTTCGTTCGCCGAGATCGCTCCGACTATTACCCAAGCAGCAATCCATTCGCAGACCTTGGGCCCGTCCGATTTGCAAAGAGAGAGCGTTGGACAGGATCGCACTTTGACCAACGCCGGACTTCGTTCGGAGTTCTCGTACGTGAAGGGCATTCACAACCTGAAAGCCGGGGCCGTCTATCAGCAAACCTTCCTGGACGAGCACGATCAACTCGGCATTGTGGATCCAACATTCCTGCCATCGCTCGTCGATGTCAACGGACTTCCCTGCTACGACTCAATCACGCACCAGGCTTTATCGGCTCCCTGTACCACCCTCATCCCGTATGACCTCACGCAGCCCGGTGGCGGAAGTCTCTATTCCTTTAACGGCCACACCGACGTTAAGGAACTAGCGCTCTACCTTCAGGACAACATCACCAAGGGGAATTGGGTTTTCAATCTCGGCGTGCGCGGCGACTTCTATAACGGCCTGACCGCTCACAAAGAAGCGGAGCCCCGTCTCGGTGTCGCTTACCACATCAAGAAGACGAGCACAGTGCTGCGGGCCTCCTACGCTCGCGTGCTCGAAACACCCTTCAACGAAAACTTGATCTTGTCGAGCGAAGGCTGTAACAGTGCAGTACTAAATCCGTTACTGGGATGCTTTGAAGCAGCCGGGGCAACTCCACTCGCTCCGGGCTGGCGCAACGAATTCCATGCCGGTCTAGAGCAGGCGTTCGGAAAGTATCTGGTGTTCTCGGGCGAGTACATCTGGAAGTACACGCACAACGGATACGATTTCAGCGTTCTAGGGAATACTCCGATCACGTTCCCGGTGGAATGGGATCGATCGAAGATTCCCGGAATCGCCGGTCGCGTCAGTGTTCCCAACTTTCACGGGTTTTCCGCGTTAGCAGTATTTTCCAGCGTCGCAGCGCGATTTTTTACCCCTCAACTCGGCGGAGCCGGTGCGGTGCCGTCCGCCGTACTCTGCGTCGGGGTCAGTTCCCTTCCGCATCGATCATGACGAGAAATTCAACCTAACGGCCCACGTTCAGTATGAGTTCGGGAAGCGAGGCCCGTGGCTCGGCTTCAACTGGCGCTACGACAGCGGCTTGGTAGCCGGAAGCCTCCCCTGCGCCGGAGGCGATTGCGCCAACGGTCCGTTGGGCAGCGCCTCTGTGGTTGACACGTCGATCATCAGCCCCGATCAACAGTTCGAGGCCGGCCTCTATTGTGGGACGGTGCGCGCCACTCCAACCAGCCCCGTTGGATCGAGCCTTGGACCGAACCTCTGTCCGGCAGGACTCTATGGATCTACGCTGACGCAGGTCCCGGCACCGGGAGCCGAGAATGATGACAAGAATCCTCCGCGTATCGCGCCGCGCAGCCTCTTCGATCTGGCGGTGGGACACGACAACATCTTCCACGGAGACAAATACAAAGTCAGCCTGCAATTGACGGCGATCAATATCACAAACAAAGAGGCTCTCTACAACTTCCTATCGACGTTCAGCGGAACGCACTACGTAACGCCGCGTGCGTTGACAGCCCAAATCGGCTTCCACTTCTGACTGAGGGGCGGGCACCTCGCCCGCCCAGCACACCAAAGCAACGTGTGAGCTGCCACTCGCTGTAGCGTGACGAGGGCCCGATTGCGTGTGTCCTTCGCGACACCCTGGGCCGAGACACCCGGCGCTCCACTTCTTGTGTAAACGAATGTAAAGGGTGTGCCTAAGGCCTCAGCGTTCCCGAGCCAAGTTGATAGAATTGAGGACAAAGTCTTGTGGGCTGCATCTAACCGTGTCTAGCGTGGGGGAATCATTTGTCTATTCAGTTCGCCAGCAGGCTGATGAAAAGTTGCGTCTTCGCGGTCGTTATATCGATCACAAGCTTTGCCCAGACGACGCCTTCGTCGGATCAGCCCATGACCGCAGCGCAGCCAGAAAAGCCTTCATCCAGCGAGCCTTCCGCGACGCAGAATTCGCCTGCTCCCTCGAATGCTGGTCCGCAAACTGACAAATCTAAAGCCGGCCAAGATGCCAAAGACAAAGCCGGTGCGCAAGCCGGCACATCCAAAGACCGTCTCTTTTATGCCTTGCCCAACTTTTTGACACTCGAAAATGGCGCTAATGTCCTTCCTCTCACTGCGAAACAGAAATTCTCGGTAGTGGCCCGGGGCACCTTCGATCCGGTGCAGTTTCCGTGGTGGGGATTGCTTGCCGCCATCGCGCAGGGCGAGAACAGCGAACCGGGCTACGGACAGGGATGGGCCGCGTACGGAAAGCGCTACGGTGCCACTGCCGCGGACAGCACGATCGAAAACTTCATGGTCGGAGCCGTTTTCGCGTCGGCGCTCCATCAGGATCCGCGATTTTTCCAGTCCAGCTCTGGCGGGTTTATGCACCGTGCCGGGTACGCAGTCAGCCGGATCGTTGTCACCCGCGGCGATTCCGGACATTCGCAGTTCAACGCGTCCGAAATTTTCGGAAGCGCGACCGCGGCGGCGATTGCGACATTCACGTATCACCCGCACAGCACTTATCTCAGCACGCCCACCAACCCGCATCTTTTCGTCGCGTCCGACCGCACACTTGGCGACGCCGCGAGCGTTTGGGGAACACAACTCGCTCTCGACACCATCACCATCGGCATTAAGGAATTTTGGCCGGATATTCATCGGAAGATGGCGCATAAGCCAAAACAAAGCGCCTCGCAGTAAGTCAGGGTTTGGAAGGATCGTGTTCGCGGTTCTTCAGCGTCAATTTCCGGATCAGGAATTCCTGGAGCAGATTGGCGCCGGCGGTAGCGCCGATTCCGATGCCGGCGTTTTCAAACGTCAATTGCGAGGCCTTCCCTGTCGCTCGATGGGTAGTAGAGGTTCGAAATTCCCCCGGCAGCGATGTTGCCAAGAATATTCGAATAATTTGGCTGCCAGCGCCGGTTGTCGCCCTTGCAAATGAACGCGTTCGCAACCGCGTACAGAAATCGCGAAGGCTTGCTGCCAGTGCCTTTGTAAAAATACCGGGGATCTTGCTTCAGCAGCGATGGCAGAATGGCGCTTCCGATCAATGTTCCCGTTACAGTGTCGGCGTAACTGGCCCCGAAACGCTTGCCGTAGCCCTGCGCCCCTTGCCCATAGTCGCGAAAATGATTTTGCGCTTGCTGTACACCGGATGCGCCCGCAACGACTGCAAAGGTGAAAGGGTCAATGAGGGTTTTCCATGCGAGATTGAATTTCTGCTTTACATCCAGCGGCGCGGCGTTCGGAACGTAGCTGACGTAGAAGTTCGGAATCGCTTTGAATACCCTCTGGGTTTCCTCGACTTTCATCTGCTCTTCTGCAACTTCGACTTGCGGAACGCCAACCTGTATCTCCGTCACGTTGGTCGCGACATCCAAAACGACTTGCGGGATCGTGTCGGCTTCGCCGGAATGAAGGATGCCGGAAGAGATCTGCGCGGAGAATCCGGATTGATTCACAATGAGACGAAATGGACCGGGAGCAACGTTGGCAAAGGTAAATTGGCCGTCAGGCCCTGATAAAGCCTCTTGCGTTGGAACTCCGCCCTCCCGCGACAGGGTAACTCGAGCCCCTCCGATTACCGCGCCGCTCTGATCGACTACCGTGCCGCTGATAACGCCGGGAATGAGGCTCCCAGATGACGGTTGGCTGCTGTTCGCTGGCGTGTCAGGCTGTTCGGCGCCTGCACCCTGGGGAACCTGTCCGACAACGCACAGACTCCAACTCACCGTAACGACGGCGCAGAGGGCCAGACGAGACCTGAAGCGGATGAGCATGAATAAGTTAACTTAACGTTTCCCCAGCCATGATCAAAATGACCAAAGATGGTTCGAGGATGAACTTCCTACGAAGAGACCGGGTAAAGTCAACCCTAACAGGATGACGCTAGACGGTTTTGGTTACGGAAAAACGGGCTTTAGACTTGGATGCGGGATTGAGGCGGGAAGTCACTCCGATTCGGCTTGATGGTTGTGACGAGTAAAAATCTTTACATTGTCCGCCGGGGTTCGCGCGCACGATCAGTGACCAGTTCCGGGTGCAGGCGGCGGAAGCTCTCGGCTACGTGGCAGTTCCAGCACACAGGCTTGTGCGAGGCAAAAACTGCGGGAAGTTGTTCGGGCCGGAAGGTCTTCCACTCTGCTGTCCGCAGATCAGGTCCAATCAATGCCGGAACGTGGTCGATGTGATGAAGGGAGCCGAAAATCTTTCCGCAGTAAGCACACGGCTTCCCCTCATACCACTTCGACACGATTGTCCAGACCCGGCATTCCTCTGAATCTGCCTCAATCTGCTGCAGGCAATCCTGATCGCATCCCTGGCGCTCGGGCCAGCGCGAACACTGACGCAGACGAACGGTGGGTTCATTCAGGAATACACCGAGAGCGGCGTCCTTCGCATCAACGTCGACCGCTTCCGGGAGTTGCGTTTCCGGGCAGGTAATCAAACGCTTTCCCCGGAACGTGAAATATGCACGCACACTCGGGACGGCGCGGAACACAAAAAGCCCCGTCGCCATCACCAACACTCCGACAATGATCGTGAAGACTGAGACTGTCATAAGGCACTCCTGTGGACGGGTCCACCCGGAAACGCTGCTGATTCAGTTTGGGAAAAAGCGGACAAAAGGGCGATGCTGGGAGTCACGAGCGGGTGTGATCTTGCTCACATCCGCCGCATTGTGCGCGAAAACGGTTCAACTAGGCCGTCTTTTACCGGATCGCGTGATTCGGCCGCAACTGCATTTTGACGGCTACCGAGAGCCGCCGAATCCCTTCGTGTATCTGTTCGGGCTGTGAATGTGAGAAATTCAGGCGCATGTGGCGTCCGCCGTCATGGCCACCGCCGGCATAGAAGCAATCTCCGGGCACGAACGCTACTTCTTCGGCAAGAGCCGCTCGAAACAGCGCTTGCGAGTCGGTACCTTCCGGCATCGTCACCCAAAGAAACAGCCCTCCCTGCGGATGGGTCCACGAAACCTCCGGGGGAAAATATTCCTGCAGGGCGTGCAACATGGCATCGCGGCGCTCCCGGTAAACCTGCCGGATCAGCTTGACGTGCTGGTCGAGGAATCCGTCGCGCGCCACCTCGTACGCGACATACTGGTTGAATGTGGAAGTGTGCAGATCCGCAGCCTGTTTCAACTGCACAAGCTTGCTGATGACATCTTCCGGAGCCACGATCCACGCCAGCCGGATGCCCGGAGCCAGCGTCTTCGAGAATGTGCTCAGGTAAATGACGTTGCCAAGAGTGAACCCGTTGTCGCGGCGCAGATTTTCACGATCGAGTACGACGAGTGGCGCGATATGCTCGCCTTCGTAGCGGAGTTTTCCGTAAGGATCATCTTCAACAATCGGGATGCCGTATTTGTCGGCCAGGAATATAAGTTGATGCCGGCGCCCCTCGGACAACGTCACCCCCGCCGGATTCTGAAAGTTGGGGAGTACGTACATGAATTTCGGACCAGCGCGCAGGCTGGCGTCCAGCCGTTCCGTCAATAACCCATCATCGTCCACCGGGACCGAAACGTATTGCGCGCCATATACGTTGAAGGCTTGCAGCGCACCGAGGTAGGTGGGTGCTTCGACGAGAATACGGTCTCCGCGGTTGATCAGCATCTTGCCGATCAGGTCGAGCGCTTGCTGCGAGCCGGAAGTGATCAGAACGTTTTCGGCGCTGGCAACGATGCCGTATCGTGAAATATTCTGCGCGATCATTTCGCGAAGCGGTTGAAAGCCTTCGGTGGTGCCGTATTGGAGTGCTTCGGAACCATGCTCCGAGAGAACCTTATGGCACGCTTCTTTGAAGCGCTGCACAGGAAACACGTCAGGAGCCGGCAGTCCCCCGCCGAACGAGATGATTTCCGGCTTCTGGGTGACTTTGAGGAGTTCGCGGATGGCGGAGCTTTTGACTCCCAGTGTTCGTTGCGCGTATCGCGAATTCCAGAGGGTGGACATCCTTAATTCCTCGGTACGTTAAGAAGGTTTAGCGAAATAGTTCGCAAAGTTTCAAGGTTCGACTGGATTCTCATTGTCGCTTTGAAGCTTTTCTTTTCTCCGTTAGTCTTCTCCGATCAGTTCCGGCTCGACGGACGCGTGCACGTGCCGATGCGCGTATGTATCGTTCTCTTGCGCGTCAACCACGGCGATTGCCGCCACGTTGACCACTTCTTCTACGGTCGCAGTACGCTGCAAGACATGCACGGGACGGCTCATGCCCATCAGAATCGGGCCAATCAGTTCTCCGCCGCCGACTTTCGCGGCGAATTTGCAAGCGATATTGGCCGACGCCAGATCCGGGAAGATCAGGACGTTCGCGCCCCCCTTCAGTGAACTGAACGGATAGAGTTCTTCAATGATCTCCGGAGACAAGGCCTCATCAGCCATGATCTCGCCGTCGACAATTAAAGTAGGATCGGCATACTTAATCAGTTCCACTGCCCTGCGAACCTTCGTACAGATCGGATGGTCAACGCCGCCGAAGCTGGAAAACGACAGGAGCGCGACGCGAGGTATCAGGTCGAATCGTCGCGCCATGTGGGCCGTACAGAGGGCGATCTCAACCAGATCTTCAGCGCTTGGCTCGATATTGACGCTTGTGTCAGCCAGAAAGAACACTTCCCCTTTGCGAGTGATGACCGCATAGCATCCGGAAACGCGGTGGAGTCCTTCGCGAGTTCGCAGGATCTGCAAGGCGGGCCGTATTGTGTCGGGATAATGCTGCGTGACCCCCGAGACGAGGGCGTCAGCATCTCCCATATGCACCATCATTGATCCGAAGACATTTCGGTCCCCGACCAGCGTCTCCGCCTCTCGCAAGGTGACACCGCGGCGCTGCCGAAGGTGGAATAACTCTTGCGCATATTGTTCGTGATGTTCGGAGGTCAGCGGATCGACGATCCTCATGCCCTGAAGATTCACCCCGAGTTCGCGCGCCTTGACCTCAATTTTGGCCGCATCGCCGAGCAGGATCGGGTGCCCGATCTTCTCTTCCACCAGTGCGTGACATGCACGCAAGATCTTTTCGTTCTCGCCCTCAGGAAACACGACATGCTTGGGATTTGCTTGCGCTTTGTGAATCATCGTGCGCGATACCTCGTAAGCCTTCCCAAGCCTGCGCTCCAGTTGAGCCCGGTAAACATCGAGATCGACGGGGACCTGGGCAACTCCTGAGCGCATTGCGGCTTCAGCAACCGCGGACGCTTCCCACATCAAAACGCGCGGATCGAACGGTTTTGGAATGAGATACTCGCGTCCAAATTGCAGACGCTGGACGCCGTAGGCACGGCATACAGAGT